>CAVQID010000074.1:0-120410 GCA_963712485.1 uncultured beta proteobacterium | reverse complement strand
ATGAAGTTGCCTTCGCGGTACAGCGAAATGTCCTCGTTGGCCGGGATCGACGCGATGATCTCGGCCTTGTACTTCTCGCCGATCGACTCGAAGAACTTCACCGCGTCGTCGCGCTTCCAGACTTCGCGCACGACGGGCTCGTCTTTCTTCGCGAGTTCGGCCATCTTCCTTTCGATTGCCTCGAGATCCTCGGGCGTGAAACCACGGGGAAAGGAAAAGTCGTAGTAAAAGCCGTTGTCGATCACCGGCCCGATCGTGACCTGGGCTTCGGGAAAAAGCTCTTTCACCGCATACGCAAGCAGGTGGGCCGTCGAATGGCGCAATACTTCCAGTCCATCGGCGTCGCGTTCCGTGACGATAGCAAGTTCCGCGTCACGCTCGATCAGGTGTGACGTATCCACCAGCTTGCCGTCCACGCGGCCGGCCAAGGCGGCCTTCGCGAGACCCGGGCCGATCGACGCGGCCACGTCGGCGACACGCACCGGCCCATCGAAGGAGCGCAGCGAACCATCGGGCAGTCGAACTGAAACCATCGAAATCTCCAAGCGAAAAAAAAGTGCGGTCGAGCCGCACTTTCTCTGGGCGAACTCGTGCCGTGGAAACTAACCGCCGCTGAATCGAGTTCGAAGCATTTCTCCGCGTCCTCTAAGAATATGGAGATCCTGGTAGGCGCGATTGGACTCGAACCAACGACCCCCACCATGTCAAGGTGGTGCTCTAACCAGCTGAGCTACGCGCCTAAAGAGGGCGTGAGTATATCAGCGCGGCCGCGTCTCTCGACCCCCCGCGACGGGCAGCGGCGATTGACACTGCCGGTGCTGTTGCGCAACATGTCGGCGTGTCGTGTGGGTGAGATCAGTGGCGTACGCACGCCGCTTGAGCTGGGACGCGGCACCCTTCCATTTGCAGCCATGTCAAGATCAGACGGCAGTTCAGGAGTCGTGATACCGACTGCGGGCTCTCCGGAGCCGCGCCTGAGTGTCGCGCTCGCCCACTCTGCCAGCGACATCGAGGACGCTCAGCGACTGCGCTACAAGGTCTTTGCGCAGGAGATGGGCGCGAAGGTGGGCGACGGCACGACCGGCATCGACGCCGACGACTTCGACCCTTACTGCGATCACTTGATTGTCCGTGACCTCGACACGCTGCGTGTGGTCGGTACCTATCGGATCCTTGCACCCCACCGCGCGCGGGAGCTTGGGCGGCTGTACTCCGAAGGCGAGTTTGATCTGTCCCGCCTGCACCACATTGCCCCGACGATGGTCGAGGTCGGTCGTTCCTGCGTGCATCGTGACTACCGCTCCGGCAGCACGATTCTGCTGTTGTGGGCTGGCATGGCGCACTACATGAAGGCGGGCGGCTACAACCACCTGATTGGCTGCGCCAGCGTTTCACTCGCCGACGGCGGACACACGGCCGCGCGCGTTCGACTCGACCTGCAGAAATACCTGACCGATCCCGAATACCGGGTGTTCCCCCACCTGCCGTTCCCGTACGAGCGCATCGAAGCGGCCACGTCGAGCGAAATGCCGCCGCTGCTGAAGGGCTATCTGCGCATCGGAGCACGCATCTGCGGCGAGCCCGCGTGGGATCCCGACTTCAACACCGCGGACTTCCTGGTGTGGCTTTCGCTCAGCAATTTGCATCCGCGCTATGCGCGCCATTTCGAGCTGCTCGCCGCACAGGGCGACGCGGCCGAAAGGGCCTCGACGCCCAACTGAAGCGCCGGGGCCGTCAACGGCGGCGCACTCCGAACACGCCGGAAACGTCGCGCAGCAGCGCGCAGACGCGAGCGATGTCGCCCGCCGTGCCCACCTCAACAGTGAACGCCATGCGTGCCTCGCCGCGCTGACTCTGCGTGCCGACGCCGATGACATTGAGCTTTTCGCGTGCGAAAACCTCGGAAATGTCGCGCAGCAGCCCCTGGCGGTCCTGCGCCATGACGAGTATTTCCACCGGATACACGGCATCGACCTGGCGCCCCCAGGCCACGTCGACGACGCGCTCCGGCTGACGCTGGATCAGCGCCTGCAGATTGGAGCAACTGGTGCGGTGGATCGACACGCCGCGGCCGCGCGTCACATAGCCCCCGATTTCGTCCGGCGGTGCAGGCCGGCAGCATCTTGCGAGTTGCGTCAACAGCGAATCGACGCCAACGACCAGGACCTTGCCGCGGCCCGCCGGTGCCTCGCGCGGCTTGCCGGTCAGCAGTTGCGGCGGAAACTCGTCATGGGACGGAGCCGGCACGAGAGCCTGCTCGATCGAACGAATGCTGAACTCTTCCTTGGTGGCTGCAGCGCAAAGATCGTCCACCTTGTCGAAACCCAGCCGCCGCGCGAGTTCCTCGAGCTTGACCGCGGTCTTGCCGAGGCGCTGCAGTTCCCTTTCGACGATCTCGCGCCCCGCTGCGACGGACTGCTCGAACTCCAGCGCGTTGAACCACTGGCGCACCTTGGCGCGGGAACGTGCACTGTGCAGGTAGCCGAGTTCCGGGTTGAGCCAGTCGCGACTGGGCCCACCGGTCTTCGCGGAAATGATCTCGACGGTCTGGCCGTTCGCGAGTGGCGTATTGAGCGGCACCATCGCGCCATCGACGCGTGCGCCACGACAACGGTGCCCCAGTTCCGAATGGATGTGGTACGCGAAGTCGATAGGCGTGCCACCGACCGGCAACTCGACCACACGAGCCTGCGGCGTCAGCACGTAGATGCGTTCCTCGCGCGAGCGACCACTGGCCGGCGGCGCATTGACCTCGTCGCGCCATGCCAGCAACTGACGCAACCAGGCGACGCGCTGCTCGTCATCCTCGCGGCCCTTGCCACCCTCCTTGTAGCGCCAGTGGGCCGCAACACCGAGTTCTGCATGCTCGTGCATGCGCCGGGTGCGGATCTGCACCTCGAGCGTGCGGCCGGCGTCGTCACCGACAACCGTATGCAGCGACTGGTAGCCATTGGGTTTCGGCCGCGCGATGTAGTCGTCGTACTCGCTCTGGACGGGCGTCCACGCCGAGTGCACCAGCGCGAGCACCTGGTAGCACTGCGGCACCTCGTCGACGATGACGCGTAACCCGCGCACGTCGTAGACCTGTTCGAATGCCAGTCCCTTCGTGCGCATCTTGTTCCAGATGCTGTAGATGTGCTTGGGGCGTCCGCTGATCTCGGCGCGCAGCCCGGTATCCGCCACCATCTGGCGCAGCCTCAGCAAGGCACCATCAATGAACGACTCGCGCTCGACACGCTTCTCATCGAGCATGCGCGCAACCGACTTGTAGGTCTCGGGCTCGAGAAAGCGGAACGACAGGTCTTCGAGCTCCCACTTGAGCTGCCAGATGCCGAGCCGATTCGCGAGCGGGGCATAAAGTTCGAGTGTTTCGCGTGCGAACGGCTCGGCTCCCGCGCGCTTGCTCAGCGCGTAGTACCGCAGCGTCTGCAGGCGCGAGGCCAGCCGCAGCAGTACGACCCGCAGATCATTCGCCATTGCCAACAGCATGCGGCGCAGCGCTTCCGGCTGGTCGGCCGGATTGTCGCGCCCGCTCGCCTCCTCGCGAGTACGAGTCAGCTCGGACAGGCGCATCAGCTGGCGCAGGTCGGTGACGAGCTGCGCAACGGTCGGCCCGAAATGGCTGCGAACCCAGTCGCCAGGGTCGCGAAGCACGTCATGAATGCCGAAGAGTTGTGCAGTCACCAGCAGATCGGCATCCGGCCGCAGCGTCGACACAATTGCCGCGATGCCGTCCGCGTGCGCGGCAAAGGGCTCGCCCGTGCGCAGCGACTTGCCGGCATAAAGCGGCTGCACCAGCGCGCGCGTGCCTTCGAGGTCGAGCGCCCCTCCGCCTTCGGCCAGTCGCCTTTCAGCCTCGATCTGCACCTGTGTCATGTCGCGATTATCCCGCCGGTGTCAGCGGGCCGTTACGGCACAATTCCGCCATGCTTAGAAGCCTGCTTGATCGCCTTGCGCGGGGACCCGTTGCGGTGCCCGATGCACTGTGGGATTCCACGCTGGCCTCGGTGCCCTTCCTGGCCCGCCTGACTGCCGCCGAACGTACTCGCCTGCGCGGCTGCGCCGGGCAGCTACTCGGCAGCAAACAGATGTCCGGCGCGGCCGGACTCGAACTCACGGCGGCAATGCAGCTCAACATCGCTGCCCAGGCCTGTCTGCCGATCCTGCATCTGGGACTCGACTGGTATCGAGGCTGGAGCAGCATCGTGGTCTATCCGGGCGAATTCCTCGTCCCGCGCAGCATCACCGATGAAGCAGGCGTGGTCCACGAGTACACCGAGCCGATTTCGGGCGAAGCGTGGGACGGCGGGCCGGTCCTGCTGTCCTGGGATGACGCGCAGAGGGCCAGCACGGAGCTCGGCTATGCGTATTCGGTTGTCATTCACGAATTCACCCACAAGCTCGACCTTCTGAATGGCGACGCCGACGGCATTCCTCCGTTTGCGCCAGCACTGCATGCGGATCTGGCTCCCGCCGATTGGCGCGCCGCGCTGTCGGATGCGTACGAAAGCTTCGTCGCCGAACTCGAACTTGTCGAAAGCGAATTGCCGCCAAGCCTCGATCCGGAGTCCAGCGAAGCCGATGCGTTTTACGCGCACCTGCCGCTGGACGCCTATGCAGGCCAGGACCATGGCGAGTTCTTCGCGGTCTCTTCCGAAGCCTTCTTCGTCGAGCCTGAGCGCCTGCAGGCGGCGTTTCCGGACTGGTATCGGCTGCTTGCGGCGTTCTTCCGTCAGGACCCGGTCGGCTCGCGATGAAGTCCATGCTCATCGTGTACCACTCGTTGACCGGAGCGGCCGAGCAGCTGGCGCACGCCGCGGCTGCGGGCGCGCGCAGCGAGGCGGAGGTGCAACTGCGCATCCTGCGCGCGGCTGAGGCCGATGCCGCCGACGTGCTGGCTGCCGATGGCTTCCTCTTCGCGACGCCGGAAAACCTGGCAACGATGGCCGGCCTGATGAAGGACTTCTTCGATCGCGTGTACTACGCGGTACTGGACCGGATCAATGGTCGTCCGTATTGCACCATCATCGCAGCAGGAACCGACGGCACCGGCGCAGCGCGCCAAGTGCAGCGTATCGCCACCGGGCTGCGTCTGCGAGAGATCGCCCCTGCGCTCGTGATTCGCAACGGCGCCCAAACCCCGGAGCAGATTCTCGCTGCCAAGGTCGTGCCCGCCGAAGACCTGGCCCGCGCGCATGAACTCGGCGCCGCCATGGCCGCCGGCCTGGCAAGCGGCATCTTCTAAGTTGTCGCTGCCAGCAGAAAGCGCCGCACCAGCTCGATTTCGCCGGCCGGCATGAAGGTCGGCGCGTGACCCACTCGGGGTATTTCGACGATCTGCGGCCGCGGACCGCGGCTCGCCATCTCGGCAGCAGTCTCAGGAGTCAACAGGTCTGAGTCCGCCCCGCGCACGAGCAGCGTGCGCGCTTCGATGCGATCGTAGAGTACCCACGTTGCCGCTTCGCCGGCGGCTGCAGCCTGAGGGGTCGTCGTCTTGAACGGCAATGCGATCGCAGGGTCGTAGCGGAACACATACCGCTCTCCGTCCTGGCGCAGCGTCGGGGCAACGAGTTCCCGCCACTCATCACGGGTCTTGAGCCCGAACGGCGCGGCGGCGACCGATTGGTAATCCGCCGCCTCATCCAGACTGGCAAACGAGACCGGCTGGCCGACATAGCCGGCGATCCGCGCAATGGCGATCGGACCGAGGCGCGGACCGACATCGTTGAGCACCAGCTGGCGTATCGGCGACTGCGCCTGGCCGGCGAGCGCGATGCCGATCAGACCGCCCATCGAAGTGCCGACCCAATCGACGCGGTCGACATCCAGGCGCGCGATCAGCGTCGCCATATCGGCGGCGTACTGCGGAATGCCGTAATACATTGGATCGCGCAGCCAGTCGCTTAACCCGCGGCCGACAACGTCGGGACAGATCACCCGATAGCGATCGACCATGGCGCGTGCAAGTCGATCGAAGTCGCGACCCACTCGCGTCAGCCCATGTACGCATAGCAGCACATCGGGATTGTCGTGCTCGCCCCACTCGGCATAGACCATGCGGTGAAAGCCGACAGGGCTGAGACACTGGACGCTGTGAAGACGGGGTTCCATGGGCGAGGGCAACCGTTGGGAGTGCGGCGCATTGTAGTCAGCGTCCGGTGGCATACTCGCTGCGCACACAGGGAGGTTCGGATGCTGAAAGGAAAAACGGCTCTGGTGACCGGATCCACCAGCGGAATCGGACTCGCGATCGCGGACGCGCTGGCGGCTCAAGGCGCCCACATCGTCGTCAACGGATTTGGCGAGCCTGACGCGATTCGTGCGGCAGAGAAGCAGCTTCAGCAGCACGGCGTGCGCACGCTGTACCACGGCGCCGACATGAGCAAGCCGGCGGAAATCGAGCAGATGTTCCGCGCGGCCGAAAGTGCCTTCGGACGCGTCGACATCCTCGTCAACAATGCCGGTATCCAGCACGTCGCGCCGATCGAAGACTTCCCGACCGAGCGCTGGGACGCGATCATTGCAATCAACCTGACGTCGGCGTTCCACACGACCCGCCTTGCGCTGCCGAAGATGAAGCAGGCCAACTGGGGCCGCATCGTCAATGTCGCCTCGGTGCACGGGTTGGTCGGGTCGGCCGAGAAGTCGGCCTATGTCGCCGCCAAGCACGGCATCATCGGCCTGACCAAGGTGACCGCGCTGGAAACCGCCACGACCGGCGTGACCTGCAATGCGATTTGCCCGGGCTGGGTGCTGACGCCTCTGGTGCAGAAGCAGGTCGATGCTCGCGCGGCGCGTGACAAGCTCGAGCCAGGAAGACGCCAAGAAATCGCTCCTCGGCGAGAAGCAGCCGTCGATGCAGTTCGTCACGACCGAGCAGCTGGCGGCCGCAGCCGTGTTCATGTGTTCAGCGGCCGCCGACCAGCTGCGCGGCATCGCGCTGAACGTCGACGGCGGCTGGTGCGCGCAGTAACGGGCCGGCAGGCGCGTCCTACTCGAGCGCGGGGCCGTTCGAAGCGCTGGCAACCAGCTGCACCTGGGCCGGCGCAGCATCAGCGCTGAGAAACGGCGGCAGCGGTGCACGCACCGGCTGCGACACGTCGGTTTCGAGCCGTGGTGCCCCAGGGGCGGCAGTGGAGTCGCGCCATGTCGGATCCGGTATCTCCGTGAAGACCTGCTTCAGGCGGGCGCCCCAGGTGTTGCGGATCATGCTCATGTACTGGTTCGAGCTGTCGATCTGCACGAACTTGGTCACGCGCAGCGAGTCGGCCTCGTAGACCAGCAGATCGAGCGGCAGTCCCACCGAGATGTTTGACCGCAGCGTCGAATCCATCGAGATCAGGGCGGCTTTGGCCGCCTCGTCGAGCGGTGTCGTCGGCTGGACCACGCGGTCGATGATCGGCTTGCCGTACTTAGACTCACCGATCTGGAAGTACGGATTCTCGTGCGTGGCCTCGATGAAGTTGCCGGCCGAATAGACCTGGAACAGCCGCAGCCCCTCGCCGCGGATCTGCCCGCCGAGGATGAAGTTGGCATTGAATTCAATGCCGAACTCCTTCAACGACTCGGCATCGCGCTCGTGCACCTCACGGATTGCCTCGCCAAGGATCCGCACCGCATGGAACATCGTCTTGACGTTCCAGACGCTGGAATCGGTGGGGCTGATGCGCTCGCACAGGATCTGCCGCACCGCCTGAGCGACGGCCAAGTTGCCGGCAGACATCAGCACGAGCATGCGTTCGCCGGGATGCTCGAACACCGTCATCTTGCGGAACGTCGAGATCTGATCCACGCCCGCATTGGTACGCGAGTCCCCCAGGAAAACCAGGCCGGCGTCGAGCCGCATCGCCACGCAGTACGTCATTCTTGCGCCTGTCGGTCCTCGTGCTCGGACGCGGAAAATGGAAACGGTCGGATGTTAACGCGCACCTCCATGGCCTCCTCGCCGCCCCCGATGCGCACCCCACGGACCGGGCCTGCTGAAGCGTAGTCCCGTCCGACGGCCAGGCGACACAGGTGTTCCGAGGCGAACGCGCGATGGGTGACGTCGATGCTGACCCAGCCTTCGTCCGGGAGGTAGACGTCGGCCCAGGCATGGCTGGCCGCGTGCGGAGCGTCACCCGGGTGAACGTAACCCGAGACATAGCGCGCCGGCAGGCCGCGCAATCGGCATGATGTAATGAAAAGGTGCGCGTGGTCCTGACAGACGCCGCGACCCAGCGCCAGCGCCTCGCGTGCGGTGCTGGTCACCGCGGTGGTGCCGGTCTGGTAGGCCACCGCATCGCAGACCTCGCTCGCGAACGCCACCAGGCCGGCGGCATGAAGTTGCCGCAGTCGGTCGTTGGCAAACGCGGTCACGGCATCATCCGGCTCGGTCAGCGGCGTGGACGACAGGAAGAACTGCGGCGGCACACCCCCTTCCACCTGGTCGAGGCGACCGTCGACAAGCGGATCGACCTCGACCTCACCGCGTGCCTCGATGTGCACTTCGCCATGCGCCTCGGTCATCGTCAGCGTGTGTATCAGGTTGCCATAGGCATCGGTGGTCGGGGTCAGCGAACCCGGCGCGTGCAGTCGCCAGCGCAGTGTGCGCTGGTGCGGCTCGGCGCGCGGGGTCAGGCGCAGTTGCTGAATCGAGTAGACGACCTGCGCGGTATACCGATACACCGTACGGTGCAGGATGGACAGCCGCATGCGCTCCGCTACGCCGCCTGCAGCGGCACGAGAAAGTCCTGGCTGATGCGGCCGCCGAGGTCGTTGACGCGCTCCAGGAAGCTCGTGAGATACGGATGCAGCCCCTGCGCCAGGATGTCCTCGATCCGGCCATAACGCAGCTCGGCGCGAACCAGCCCCGCCCGGCGTTCGGTCTCGCCGGAGCGGCTGTTCCGGACCATCTCGAGATTCAGGGACACCTCGTTCAGGCAGGACAGCAGCGATCGCGGCATGTCGCCGCGCAGGATGAGCAGCGCCGCGACGCGTGATGGAGTGATCACGTCCCGGTAGACCTTGCGGTAGATCTCGAAGGCCGACACCGAACGCAGTATCGCCGCCCAGTGATAGAAGTCCAGGTGCTGTTCCTGCGCGTTCGCGGCCGCCGCACTGGCATAAAGGCCCGGCGCCGCCACGCTGTGAAACTTCACGTCGAGCAGCCGGGCGGTGTTGTCGGCGCGCTCCAGGAATGTGCCGAGCCGGATGAAGTAAAACGCCTCGTCCTTCAGCATCGTGCCTATCGTCACGCCGCGTGAAAGGTGCGAGCGGAACTTCACCCACTCGAAAAACTCCTGCGGATCGCGCTCGAGCAGCCGCTCGCGCAGCAGGCGCTGCAATCCAATCCATGTGTCGTTGTGCGTCTCCCAGACCTCGGTCGTCAGGGACCCACGCACTGCGCGCGCATTCTCCCGCGCGGCCTGCAGGCAGGAATAGATCGACGACGTGTTGCCGGGATCGCGCACCATGAAGTCGATGACTTCTCGTGGCGACAGCAACGGATACTTGGCATCGAACTCCGGCAGCAGCTCGGAAATGCTGAGCATCGCGCGCCAGCCGCCTTCAGCTGCCTGCGCAGATTGCGGCAGCAGGCTGGTCGAGAGGTTCACGTCCAGCATGCGCGCCGTGTTCTCGGCGCGCTCGATGTAGCGCGCCATCCAGTACAGGTGATCGGCCGTCCGGCTAAGCACGATCGGCATTCCATATGTGCAGCCGGTCGCGGCCGGCATCCTTCGCCCCGTACAGCGCCTCGTCCGCGCGGCGCACGAGTTCACTCGAATCGCCGAAATCGGCCGATTCGCACAGGCCCACGCTGAGCGTGACCGCGAGTCCCTCGCCGAGTTGAGTCCACGGCATGTTTCGCACCGCCTGCAGAATCCTCTCGATCACGGTTCGCGCCGCCCCGCCCTCGCTGTCGGCCAGCAGCAGCGCAAACTCGTCGCCGCCCAGGCGAGCGGCGAAGTCCATGTCGCGCAGATTGGCCCGGATGACGTTGCCCAGCTGGCGCAGCACGACGTCGCCGGTAACGTGCGAATGCGTGTCATTGATCTGCTTGAAGCCATCGATGTCGGCGACGACGAGACCAAAGCGCAGCTGGCCGGCGCGGGCGCGTCCGCACCAGTTCTCGAGTTCCTTCGTGAACGCGCGACGGTTCGCAAGGCCGGTCAGCTCGTCTTCCAGTGCCAGCCGCTCGAGCCGCGAGCGTGACTTCTCGAGATCCTGCGTGCGCGCGTGCAACGCGGCGGTCTGCGTCCGCAGCTTGACCAGCTCAGCTCGCGCCTCGTGCAGGCGCGCACGCTGTGTCGACAGCCGGCCGTCCAGCCGCGTCTTGACCTCAACGAAGCGCTTGTGATGAAACAGTGCGCGCTGGAAGTCACTACGGGCCTCGTAGAGTGCCGAAAGGCGCTCGTGCATGTCGGCCGGGCGCTTCAGGTCGCCGAGTTCCTCGGCCTGCTGGAACGCCGGGCGCAGCAACGCGAGGCCTTCGCCTTCGCGTCCTGCGGCGATCAGGTGGTAGCCCTGCTCCAGTTTCGCCTGGACTTCGCGCAGACGGAAGCCGCCACGCGCGGCTTCCACACCGGCCTCCTGCAGATCGGCAAGCCCTCCGGCGAAATCCCCCAGCCAGCAGCGCGCCGCGCCGCGCTGCGTGCGCGCCGCGATCGTCGTTGAGCGGTCGGTCGTCCCTGACAGCAGTTCGAGAGCGACGTCGAAGTGCTCCTCGCCCTCGGACATTCGCCGCGACACCGAGTCGGCATCACCGGCAAGTGCGGCCTTCAGTCCCTCGTTGACATCGACGAGCCCGAATTGCAACACCACCATACCTTCGTCGGCTGCCGTTCCTGACGGCAGTTCGAGCGCCGATCTCAGGCACTCCCGCGCCGCCGAGAAGTCGCCCAGAACGGTGTGCACGCTGGAGGTCTGCACCAGCGCACGTCTCACGGCCGCATGGTCACGATGCTGGCGCGCCAGGCGCTCGGCCTGGGTGAAACCGTCGAGTGCCTCGGGATATTCGCCGAGTTCGCTGCACGCGGCAGCGAGTTGCATGATCACCTGGCATTGCGAGGCAACGTCGTTCTGCGCACGGTAGATGTGCTCGGCATGCGACAGCTGGCGGATTGCGCCGGACCAGTCGCCGGTCTGCGCGAGCGCGGCACCGGCCACGTAGTGCGCGCGGGCCATCAGGGCTTCCGCACCCCGCGCGCGCGCAACACTTTGCGCACGCAACGCGAACATCACGGCATCATGGGGATCGGTATTGAGCAATCGTTCGGCGCGATCGATCAGCGCGTACGGGTCGATCTGGTCGGTGACGCGGCGCGCCGTCGGTTCGCCACGGATGCCATCAGCCCCCGCGGGCTTTTCTGACGTTCGCTTCATCGCTCGAGCACCCAGGTGTCCTTGGTACCGCCGCCCTGCGAAGAGTTCACGACCAGCGAACCCTCGAGCAATGCGACCCGGCACAGTCCGCCCGGCACCATCGTGACCTGCGATCCCGACAGCAGAAACGGACGCAGGTCGATATGTCGCGGCGCGACGCCGCTTTGCACATAGGTCGGACAAGTGGAAAGCGCGAGCGTCGGCTGCGCCACGTAGTTGGACGGGTTGGCGCGCACGCGATCGGCAAATGCCTCGATCTGCGCACGGGTCGCGGCCGGACCCACCAGCATGCCGTAGCCGCCCGCGCCATGGACTTCCTTCACAACCAGTTCGGCCATGTGCGCAAGGGTGTATTCAAGCTCTTCGGGCCGACGGCATCGATAGGTCGGGACGTTGTTCAAGATCGGCTTCTCGCCGAGATAGAAGTCGATCATTTCCGGCACATAGGCGTAGATCGACTTGTCGTCGGCGATGCCGGTGCCGATGGCATTGGCCAGTGTCACCCGCCCCGCGCGGTACACCGACAGCAGGCCCGGCACCCCGAGCTGGGAGTCCGGGCGAAACGCCAGCGGATCGATGAAGTCATCGTCGATGCGGCGATAAATCACGTCGACGCGCTGCGGTCCCCGCGTGGTCCGCATGTAAACATTGTTGTCCTGCACGTAGAGATCCTGCCCCTCGACCAGTTCGATTCCCATCTGCTGCGCGAGAAAGGCGTGCTCGAAGTAGGCGGAATTGTGCATGCCCGGAGTCAGCAGGACGACCAGCGGGTCATCGACGCCCTGCGGTGCGACCGACCGCAGATTTTCGAGCAACAGATCGGGGTAGTGCGCGACCGGCGCGATGCGATTGCGCACGAACAGGTCCGGGAACAACCGCATCATCATCTTGCGGTTTTCCAGCATGTACGAGACTCCGCTGGGAACGCGCAGATTGTCTTCGAGCACATAGAACTCGCCGGCACCGGCCCGCACCACGTCGATTCCGGCAATGTGCGTGTAGATGTCGCTGGCGACATCGACGCCATGCATCTCGGGGCGGTACTGCGAATTGCGGAAGATCTCGTCGGCCGGAATCCGGCCGGCGCGCACGATGTCCTGGCCGTGATAGACATCATGGATGTAGCGGTTGAGCGCGCGGACCCGCTGTCGCAGGCCGTCTTCAAGCTGACGCCATTCCGCCGCGGGGATGATGCGCGGCACCACATCGAACGGAATCAGGCGCTCGGTACCAATGCCCTCTTCGTCCTTGTCGCCGTACACCGCGAACGTGATACCCACGCGTCGGAAAACCAGGTCGGCCTCGGCGCGCTTGTTGCGCATCGTGTCCGGACTCTGTTCGGCGAGCCATCGTTGGAACTCTCGGTAATGCTCACGCACCGGCCCGTCGGCGCTGTACATCTCGTCAAAAGGCTTGCTCATGCGGCGGCCTGAATGATTCTCGTTATGGTCCGACGCCCCCCGACGCGGTGCCAAACCAGTCTAGCAAGATGTACACCAGTCTCTCGAACTATGGCATCCCGAAAAACGGCTGGAGGGGCTCCCCTTCCTCGGCGGAAGCGCTGAATTCGTCCGCTGTCGGGACAGCGCGCCCCGCGCCGGGGCGGTTATGCCAATAGCGCACCGCAATGGCGCGCCACGCGCGAAACTCGACCGCGCCATCGGCAGCGAAGCGCCATTGAGCGGCTCCCGCATGATCGGTACGCGCGAGTTGCACGCCACGGCCGGCATAGCGCGCGACGACCTGAGGATCGGGATGGCCGAAGCGGTTACGGTACCCGGCCTGCGCCACCGCGAAGGCCGGCCCTGCCGCATCAAGCAGCGCCGGGCTCGAAGAAGAGCGGCTGCCGTGGTGGGGGGCCATCATCCACGTGGACCGGAGTGCGGGCTCGCGTTCAACCAGGGCCATTTCTTCTTTTGCCGGAAGGTCGCCGGTCAGCAGCACGCCGACGTCACCCAGCTGCGCGTGGACCACGCAGCTCATCGCGTTGGTCGAAAGCCGACGGCCGTAGTCCGCGACTGTCGGGTGCAACACGCGCAGACTCAGGCCGGCTTCGCTCCACTGGTCTCCGGCGACACAGCGTGCGCTGCGTGCAACTCCGGTGACCGGATGCAGCGTCGATATCGACGTGATCAGTCGGCGGAACCCGATGCCGCGCAGCACCGACGCTGCACCTCCGGAATGGTCCTGGTCGAGGTGCGAAACGATGATGCCGTCGAGTGCCCGGATACCTCGGCTTCGCAGATAAGGCAGCACGACGCGCTCGCCGGCGTCGCTGTCCTGCGAATAACGTGGACCCGTGTCGTAGAGCCAGGCTCCCTCACGCGTTTCGAGCACCACACTGGAGCCCTGCCCCACGTCAAGGGCCGTGAGCCACAGCGCACCGGGTGACGGGCGCTCGCCGGGCCAGACGAACATGGGTAGCAGCGCGACGGCCCCGAGCCAGCGGCCCGGCCAACCCGGCGGACCCAGCAGCCAGACTATGCCCAACACGGCCAATGCCGTCACATACCCCGGGGGCGACGGGACCGCGACCGCCGACCACGCCGGTGCGGCCAATGCCGTCAATGCACTCGCCAGCCACGCAAAGATGGCATTCGCTGCCAGCAGCAGCGGCGCCGCGATCGAGCCGAGCGTTTCAGGCAGTGCGGCGAGCGCGGCCCCGACCAGCGCCAGCGGAGTGACGACCCAGCTGACGATCGGGATCGCCAGCGCGTTCGCCACCGGCGCGACCAGCGAAACCTGCTGGAACATCACCACCGTCGCCGGCACGAGCGCAAGCGACACGGCGACCTGTACGCGCGCGGCGGTACGCAGTGTTCCAGCACTCCACGATCCTGAGGCGGGAGGACGGCCGTTGACGACCCAGACAATCGCGGCCACCGCGCCAAACGACAACCAGAATCCGGCGGCATTGACCGCCCACGGATCGAACAGACACACCGCAAAGGCGGCGCCGGCCAATGCCGCGACCGGTGTGACGCGCGCACGGAGCATCCACGACAACGCGACTGCCGCGAGCATCAGCACCGTTCGCTGCGCCGGTATTCCCCAGCCTGCCAGACCGGCATAGAGCAGCGCCGCCACCATGCCGGCAATGACCGCGGCCGACTGTGCCGGTGCCCGGCGCAATAGAACGGGGCTGCGGCGCCACAGCGCCGAAACGATCGCGCCGACGAGTGCGGCGATCATCGTGATGTGCAGCCCGGAGATGCTGACCAGGTGCGCGATGCCAGTGCGATTGAAAATCGTCCAGTCGCTGTCGGCGATGGCGCGCTGGTCGCCGAGCACGAGTGCCACCAGCACTCCTCCGTAGCGTTCGTCGCGCACATGGGCCAGCAGGCGATCGCGCAACACGGCTCGGGCACGCGATATTGCAGTCTCGATCGACCAGATCATGGACTCCAGGCGTCGCGGCATCGCCCCTTCAGTCGTTCGGACATAGCCGCTCGCGCGCAGGTTGCGCTCGAGCATCCACGCCTCGAAGTCGACTCCACCCGGATTGAGCGCGCCATGCGGACGCCGCAGGCGCACGATGAACGTCCAGCGCTCGCCGGGCCGAACCGGTTCGCCGGCAACGTACCACCCGAGCAGCAGCCGATCGGGCACAGCGGCGCCGGCGTCATGCATTTCGACATCGAACTCAAAGCGGACGCCCCGGTCGAGTCGCACCGGCAGGCTTGCGACGACCCCGGTCACTTCGATGTCGCGACCTTCGTCCGCGAACGGCAGTTCATCGGCGAGACGGTGCTCGGCGCGCAGGCCGGCATAGCCGAAACCGAAGAGCAGCATGGCGATGCAGGCCAGAACCACCGCGCTGCGTTCGTGCAGCCTGGCGCGGAAGCTGACGACCGCGACGGCCACTGCAGCGACGGTCGTGAGCTGAAGCAAGGCCGGCACCGGAAGGTCGGCCTGTGTCTGCAGCGCCCAGACACCCAGCACGAACGCGACGAGCGCAGCGACGGGCATGAACGCGCTACAAAGGTCTGCCCACCAGCCGAGCCAGGCGCGGCAACGCGGCGATCGCGTTGTCGCGGTTCTGGCGCGCCAGCATCGGTGCGTCGACCTTCCGCAGGCTCGCGAGCTCTGCGGCAATCCGTGCAAGATCGGCCGGTTCGGTTCGTTCGACGGCGTCAGGGGTGCGCCGCCAGGATGGCGCGATGTATGGCGCGTCAGTTTCCAGCACCCAGGCGGAGTGCGGCAGCTGAGCCGCGTGGCGCCTTATGCGCTCCGAACCGGTATAGGTCAGTGAGCCGCCGAAACCGAGTCTGAAGCCTCGCGCCACGAATTGCCCGGCCTGCTGCGCGCTGCCGTTGAAGGCGTGAATGATGCCGCCCGGCACCTCGATGCGACGCAGATGCTTGAGCAGCAGGTCGGCCGAGCGGCGCACGTGGACGATGACCGGCACGCCGGCGTCGCGGGCGACCCGCAGCTGCTCGCGAAAGAACCACTCCTGGCGCGCGACATCGCCCGGCTCGACGAGATCGATGCCGATTTCGCCGACTGCAACGAAGCGCTCATCGGCCACGGCGGTGAGCACGGCGTCGCGCAGCCGATCGACGTCGACCTCCGGTACGCCGGTGAGCCACAACGGATGCAGGCCGAGCGCGTAGGCATAGCCGTAGCGGTGGGCGATCTCCCGGACCTTGGCCTGATCGTCGACGTGGCCAGTCGGCATGACCAGCATGGACACGCCGGCCGCGCGCGCCCGCGAAACCACATCGTCGCGATCGGCGTCGAACTCGTTCGCATCCAGATGACAGTGTGTGTCGATCCACATGCAGGCTAGTGTAAGCACCGATTCCCGCATGCCGCAGGGCCGAGCGATTGCCGGCGGCTAGACTTCACCGATGCTTCGGAAGTTCTTTCGCAGGGTCATGCCCAGCGTCGACAAGG
The DNA here is from genome assembly GCA_963712485.1 of uncultured beta proteobacterium. Taxonomy (GTDB): domain Bacteria; phylum Pseudomonadota; class Gammaproteobacteria; order Burkholderiales; family Burkholderiaceae_F; genus JALORV01. The sequence continues at coordinate 104,150 of CAVQID010000074.1, read as the reverse complement.
TGCGCGAGGTTCGCCTGCTGTCGATGTTCGGCGACAGCCTGTTTCATCCTTCGCTGTGGCACCTGAATCGCCGGTCGGCGGCCGGCGGCGTTGCCGTGGGCATGTTTTGCGGACTCATACCCGGTCCGCTGCAGATGGTTGGCGCGGGCATTGCCTGCGTGCTGTTTCGCGTCAATCTGCCGGTATCGCTCGTCACCACGTTCTATACGAACCCGCTGACGATCGTTCCACTCTATCTCGTTGCCTACCAGATCGGCACTTTTGTGCTTGGTGCATCCGCATCCCGGCCGGTCACGCCACCCCCGGAGTGGGATTGGTCGGCCCCCGTTGCCTCGGTCGAGTCCATCGGCCACTGGATGATCAGCCTGGGTCCGCCGCTGGCGCTGGGCGTGTTCCTGCTCGCCTGCGTGCTGTCGATGCTGGGTTACGGCATCGTCCGCGCCTTATGGAGCATGCACTTGCGCCGCACGTGGCAGGCGCGACGACGGCGTGGAACCGATCGAACCTAGTGGCCTGTAACAGCCAGTTCATAAGTGCCTTGCGGGCCGGAGCGGCCGATTGCTTTGTCGCTCGCCTTGCGAGTATGCGTCGGCTGTTCGACGCGGCTTGCTTCGCGCTCAGTGGCTCAATGCGGGCTCGCTCGGGCCCGCCTTTCACTCGCGAATCGACTGTTACACGCCACCAGTTCAGGCGGGCTGCAACTGTCCGTGCTCGAGGCGCAGTACACGATCGCATCGTGAAGCCAGTTCCGGGTCATGCGTGACGATGACCACCGACGTGCGATTCTGCTGTGCCAGTTCGACAAAGACGCCGAACACGGCGCGCGCCGTATCACGGTCGAGGTTGCCGGTCGGTTCATCCGCGAGCACGCACGCAGGCCGGGTCACGATCGCCCGTGCGATCGCGGTGCGCTGGCGCTCGCCGCCCGACAGCTCGGTCGGATGGTGTCGGAGCCTCGCAGCGAGTCCGACTGCAGCCAGGGCGCCTTCTGCCTTGATGCGCGCTTCACCGAGGCTCATCCGGCGGATGGCCAGCGGCATCGCGACATTGTCGACCGCGGTGAACTCAGGCAAGAGGTGATGGAACTGGTAGACAAAGCCCAGCCGCTCGTTTCGCAGCCGCCCGCGCGCGGCGTCGCTCATGCGCGCAAGGTCCTGGCCCTCGACCAGCACCGCACCACGGTCGGCCGCATCCAGTCCCCCCAGAACGTGCAAGAGCGTGCTCTTCCCCGATCCGGACGCACCGACGATGGCGACGATCTCGGCGGACGCGATGTCCAGTTCGGCGCCGCACAGCACATCAACCGCCAGCGCGCCCTCGCGATACGACTTGTGCAGGTCGCGCGCCGAAAGTACGGCAACGTCAGTCATAGCGAAGCGCCTCGGCCGGACGAACGCGCGAGGCGCGCCAGCTCGGATACAGCGTTGCCAGCAGCGACAGCACGATCGAGATGACCGCTATGGGCACGATGTCGCTGGCGCGGGGGTCCGACGGCAACGAGCTGATGAAATAGATGTCCTTCGGGATCAGCGGGAACCCGGCGATACGCTCGATCGTCGGGAAAATGCTGTCCAGGTTGTTTGCGACGAAAAGTCCGCCGGCGACGCCAAGCAAGGTGCCGAAGACACCGATCAATGCGCCCTGCACCATGAACACCGCCATCACGCTGCGAGGCGTGGCACCGAGCGTGCGGAGAATCGCAATGTCCGCCTGCTTTTCCGTCACTGTCATCACCAGCGTCGACACGAGGTTGAAGGCGGCCACCGCCACGATCAGCGCCAGGATGATGAACATCATGCGCTTCTCGACCTGGACCGCCGCAAACCAGCTGCGGTTCTGCCGGGTCCAGTCGCGTATCAGCAGGTTCGCCGGCATCGTCTTGACAAGCTGCGCCGCGACCTCCGGAGCCCGGTGCATGTCGTCGATCTTCAAGCGCACGCCCGTCGGCCCGTCGACGCGGAACAGGCGCTCGGCGTCGCCGATGTGCATCAGCGCCATTGCGCTGTCGTATTCGAAGTGTCCGGAATCGAAGGTTCCGGTCAGCGTGAACTGCTTGAGCCGCGGCACGACGCCGGCCGGTGTCACCTGCCCCTGCGGAGCGATCAGCGTGATCTTCTCGCCGAGGCTCACGCCCAGCGCGCGCGCCAGCTCGCCGCCGAGGACGATGCCGAACTCCCCGTCCTGCAGTGCTGTGAGAGGCTCGCCACGCAGTTGCACGGCGATGTCGGACACCGAAGGTTCGGTCGCAGGATCGATGCCGCGCACCAGCACGCCGCGCACCGCATCTCCGCGCGTCAGCAGGCCCTGCGCACTGACATACGGCGCGGCGCCGATCACGGCCGGGTTGCGCCGGGCGGTGGCCTCAACCTCCTTCGGGTCGATCGAACCGTTGAGCGAGAAGACCTCGATGTGCGACACGACCGACAGCATGCGATCGCGCACCTGCGACACGAATCCGTTCATCACCGACAGCACGACGATCAGTGCCATGACGCCCAGCGCGATTCCGATCATCGAAATACCGGAGATGAACGAGATGAAGCCGTTGCGGCGCCGTGCGCGCCGCCCGGCGCGCGTGTAGCGCAGCCCGATGCGAAGTTCGTAGGGAAGGTTCAAGGGAATGTGACGCCGAGGCGAGCCGATTGTATCCAAGCAGCATCGTGCGCCGGCGCAGTCACTCGTCGTGTCGCCGTGTTCGGCTCGTAGAATCGGCGCAAATGCATTTGACGCTGATGCTTACCGGTTCACTTGTCCCAGCAGAACTCGCCGTCGAGCTTGCAGCTGCAGCGCAGATGCCGGCTCTGCAGCAACGTCTGGCACGCGCAGCCCAGCAGACGGAAACCATGTCGTCGACGGCCAGTGCCGATGCAGACTGGATCGCTACCCAGGTCTTCGGCGTCGCGCAGGCTGCGCCGACCGCGCCGTATGCGTGGGCAGCGTTGACGGGCACCCCGCCGACCGCGCCAACCCTCTGGCATGCCGACCCGATCCACGTCGCCGTCGGGCGTGACAGTCTTATCGTGCACGAACTGGCGGGTGCATCGCCGACCGAGGTCGATTCCGACGCCTTGATTGCAGCTGCCAACGAGACATTGCGCGATGACCGTTGCGCGCTCGTGCGGGCCGGCGAAAAGTGGTTCCTGTGCACCGAGGCGCCCTGGTCGATGGCGCCGTTGCCTCTGTCCGCTGTGATCGGGCGGCCGCTCGAGATCGCCTCGCGCGACAACGACTCGGGCCGCTGGACACGCCTGCACAACGAGATCCAGATGCGCTGGCATGATCACCCGGTGAATCAGGCACGCGAGTCTCAGGGTAAGCCGCCGATCAATGCGTTATGGCTGCATGGCGGTGGAACATGGCAACGCCACCCACCGTTGCGCTGGCCGCGTGTTCACAGCGACCGGGCCGAACTGCGCGGGATCGCCGCTGCGGCCGGCGCAGGCGTTGCCGACGCGGCCGAGGCGGTGACGGGGGACGCGCTGCTGGTCTGGGACGATGCACTCACCGCAGCCCGTGCCGGCGACTGGTCAAGCTGGATCGAAGCGATCAGCACCGTCGATCATCGGCTTGGCGCGCTGCCCCCGGCGGCGACACTGGAAATCGTGCTTTGCGGCCGGCACCGGACCAAGACCTGGATCGCACGACCTTCGGATCGCCTGAGAATCTGGCGCCGCGCTTCAGTGGCCGAGGCGCTGGCCGAATGACCCGGCTGATTGCACGCGATTTCGACCCGATGGTCGCGCGGCGGCTGGCGGCGGACGGCATGCCGGCGGCGCTCGCGCGCGTGCTCGCGGCGCGCGGCGTCACGAGCACCGACCAGCTGCGCCTCACGCTCGAGCGACTCGTCACGCCGGGTGCCCTCGCCCATGTCGACGCCGCGGCCCGCCTGCTTGCCGATGCCATTGAAGCCGATGCGCGGCTGCTGATCGTTGCCGACTATGACTGTGACGGCGCAACCGCGTGTGCCGTCGGCCTGCGCGGGCTGCGCATGCTGGCGACGGGGACGCAGGCAACGGTGGACTATCTTGTGCCGAACCGCTTCGACTATGGCTACGGACTGACGCCGGAAATCGTCGATCTGGCCGCGCAGCGCGAGCCCGACCTGCTGATCACGGTCGACAACGGCATCGCCAGTGTCGAGGGCGTCGCCCATGCGCACGAGTTGGGCATCGAAGTTCTGGTGACCGACCACCACCTGCCCGGCGCCGTGCTGCCGGCCGCTGCGTGCATCGTCAATCCAAACCAGCCCGGATGCGGATTTCCGAGCAAGCACCTCGCCGGAGTCGGCGTGATGTTCTATGTGCTGCTGGCGCTGCGGGCGGAGCTGCGCGCGCGCGGCCGGTTCAGTATGGAGTCGCAGCCGCGCCTCGATGCGCTGCTGGACCTCGTCGCGCTCGGCACCGTGGCCGACGTCGTGCGACTCGACCATAACAACCGCGTGCTGGTCGCGCAGGGGCTGCAGCGCATACGCGGCGGCCGGCTGCATGCGGGGATCGCCGCGCTGTTCCAGGTCGCCGGCCGCGAGCCGCGGGCGGCACGGGCCTCCGACCTCGGCTTCGCGATCGGCCCGCGCATCAACGCCGCGGGGCGACTGACCGACATGACGGTCGGCATCGAGTGCCTGACGACGGACAGCTTCGAGCGCGCGCTCGAGCTGGCGCGCCAGCTCGATGACCTCAATCGCGAGCGACGCGACATCGAGGGCGATATGCAGCTCGACGCGCTGAGCGCACTCGATGCCGCGGAGGTGGAACGGCGCAGCACGATCTGCCTTTATAACGACGGCTGGCACCAGGGGGTGGTCGGACTGGTGGCGTCGCGCGTCAAGGAAAGATTTCACCGGCCGACGTTTGCATTCGCTCGCGCCTCCGAGAGCGAACTCCGCGGCTCAGGCCGCTCGATCGAGGGCGTGCACCTGCGCGACACGCTCGACCTCGTCACCAAGGTCGCTCCGACGATCGTCAAGCGCTTCGGCGGCCACGCGATGGCCGCCGGACTGACGCTGACGACCGCCGAGTACGAAAACTTCGTCGCGGCCTTCGAAGAGGCCACCCGGTCGTCCTGCGATCGCTCGATCTTCGAACGCACGATCGCCACCGACGGCGGCCTCGCAGCGGACGAGTTCTCGTTGGGCCTGGTCGAGGCCTGCGAGCAGCACGTCTGGGGCCAGGGCTTCCCGCCGCCGTTGTTCGCCAACGAGTTCACCGTGCTCGAACAGCGGCTCGTCAAGGACAAGCATCTGAAGCTCGCACTGGCGCTCGACAGTCGACGCTTCAACGGGATCTGGTTCCGCAGAACCGAGCCGCTGCCCAAACAGGTGATGCTGGCCTATCGGCCGACGGTCGATGAGTTCAACAACCAGCGTCGCCTTACGCTGGTTATCGAGCACCTCGGCGACGCTTGACGGCCGGCACGTAAGCCCTGAAAGTTCGCCGGTCGGCGGTCAGGCCGACACAAGGGCAATCAAGGAGGAGCGGAGAAGATGAAGAACACATTGCTTGCCGGTGTGCTATTGGCCATCGGCGCCTGGAGTGCCGGCGTCGACGCGCAACCGCCGCCGCTGGTGACAGTCACTCTGGTCGGCGATCAGATCCAGGTCGATGTTGACCCGGTTGTCATTCGGCGGCAGATGGGTCCCAACGTTGTCATTCGATGGCAACTTCCGCGGGGGGCCGACTACCGCTTCGATCCGGACGGCATTGTCATCAACGGCGAATTGACCGCCGGGGGAAGCTTGAGGGCGGAACAAGACCAGTTGCCAAGGTCCTGCCGGGGCGGCCCGAATCACATCACCTGCGTCAATAAGAATTCCAGGAATGGCCGGTTCAAGTACACGATCCACCTGTTGGACCGGAACAATCGACCCATCGCGCGGGACCCGATCATCGTCAACCAGTAGCACCGTGCGGGCTGGAGGCTCGCGACAGGTCGTCGACAGCCCGCTTCAGCGCGACTTCGTAGCCCCACTGGGCGCCTTCGGCTTCCGCGCTCGCGAACCGGTCGGCGCCCATCGACGAGCGGCATTGCGCGACGCGCGGCAGCAGGAAGCCGGCGTCGGCACTGTCGCGCTGAAGTCCGGAGCGCTGCGCCTGCGCTTCGGCGGCACCGAAGAACCGGGCGCTGTCCTCGTCACAGCCATCGGCCGCCGAGTAGCCGGCCATCACATCGAGCGCCGCCTGGCCGACCACCTGCGACCGGGTGGCCAGTGCGGCGAGCAGTGCCTCCCGTAGCAGGGGGCGCGCCTCCGACAGTGTCTGCCGCTCTATCGCGACCATCGCCAGATTCAACAGCCCGATGGCGACGCTTTCCTGATCGCCCAGCCTTCGCGCAAGGTCGGTCGCTTCACGATAGAGCCGCTCGGCGCCGTCGTACTCATGCTGCTGCCGCATCAACTGGCCGCGACACACCAGCGCCGATGCGAGCTGGCGCGGGTCGCCGACTTCCCGCGCGCGTTCGATGCCTTCGTCGAAGAGCTCGCGTGCACGAACCAGATCACCGACCGCCTGGCATGCGTAGCCGAGCGATTGCAGTGCAGCCGCGATGCGGTTGTGATCGCCCAGTTCGCGTGCCATCGCCAGGCTTTCGTCGAGGAAGCGCTGAGCTTCCTCGTGGCGCCCCAGGAAGCTGCAGAACTGGCCGACGTCGGCGAGTCCCCGGCAGCGCTGCATGCTGCGCTCGTCAGGCGGGGTGCGCGAAAGCGCCTCCAGCGTCAGTCGGTGGCCGAGCGTCAACAGCCCGCGCTGATACCAGTAAAGCTTGAGCGAGTGCATCAGCTCGAGACCGAGGACGGCGCCGTCCGTTGCGTCGTCACACCAGCGATGTGCGGCAAGGAAGTTTTCCCGTTCCGCATCGACTTCATTGAGCCACCGGCCGGCTTCCGGTCCGATGAGGCCTGCGCGAGCGCGCTCCGCGAGAGCAAGGCACCAGGCCAGGTGCCGTGAACGTGTCACGGCTTCGTCGGCTGAAGCACCGAGCCGCTCGGCTGCGTACTGGCGGACCGTCTCGAGCATCCGGTAGCGGCTACCTTCGGCATCCAGTTCGACGAGCGACTTGTCGACCAGGTTCGCCAGCAGATCGAGAACTTGATCCGCGCCGATCGTGCCGCCACTGCAGACGGCTTCGGCCGACTCGAGGGTCCATCCGCCGGCGAAAACCGAAAGTCGCTGCACCAGAGTCTGCTCGGAGGGCGCAAGCATGTCGTACGACCAGTCGATCAGCGCACGCAAGGTCTGCTGCCGCGGCAGCACGGTACGGTCACTGGTGGTCAGCAGCTTGAAGCGATCCTTCAGGCGTCCTGCGATGGTCTCTACGCTGAGGGCCCGCGTGCGCGCCGCGGCGAGCTCGATGGCGAGCGGAATTCCGTCGAGCCGCCGGCAGATCTCGGCCACCGCGGCGGCGTTGTTCTCGGTGAGACGGAAGGAGGGCTGCACGGCAGTGGCGCGGTCGACGAACAGTCGCACCGACTCCAGCTGCAGCAGCGCGTCAGCCGAGAGCTGCGCATCGGCGCCGGGGGCCTGCAGCGGCGTGACGTGAAATACAGTCTCCCCGGCGATCCGCAGCGAATCACGGCTCGACGCCAGCACGCGCACCTGGGGTCCGGCCTGCAGCAGGCGCTTGGCCAGCTCGGCACACTCTTGCACGAGATGTTCGCAATTGTCGAGGACGATGAGCAGCTTCTTGTCCGCAACATACCGAGCCAACGTGTCCAACACCGTGCCGCCCGGGGCTTCCTTGACTCCGAGCACCGAGGCGACCGCCTGAGGGACCAGGTGAGGGTCCGACAGCGCCGCCAGTTCGACGAACCAGACACCATCCGGGTAATCCTCGAGAACGATGGCGGCGACCTGCATCGACAGTCGCGACTTGCCCAGTCCGCCCATGCCGAGCAGCGTCAGCAGTCGGCTGTTGGCAAGCAGCTGCCGGACCCGTTCCATCTCGTGGTCGCGGCCGACGAACGAGTTGAGTTGCTGCGTCAGGTTGTTGGGCGTGCTCGCCATCGAGCGCAGCGGCGGAAAGGCCGCCCGTAACCTGGGATGCACCAGCTGGTACAGCTGCTCGGCAGCGCCCAGGTCGCGCAGCCGAACGGCACCGAGGTCACGCAACAGCACATCGGCCGGCAGCCGCTCCGCGACGCGCTCGGCGACCGCCTTGGAAACCAGAATCTGGCCACCATGTGCCGCGCTCATGATGCGCGCCGCCCGGTTGACCGCCGGGCCGTAGAAGTCGTTGTCGCGCCGCTGGTCGGCGCCAAGATGCAGCCCGCAGCGGACGCTGAGCGGCGCCCGCTCGGGACTCTGCTCACCCAGTGCAAGCTGCAGCTCGATGACCGACGCCACCGCGTCGGCCGGATCGTCGAACGCCGCGTGCAGCCCATCGCCGGTCATCTTGACGACGGTGCCGCGATGCCGGCGGACGACATCGCGCGACAGCTCATCGTGCCACGCGACGGTACGGGCAGCTCGGGCGGGATCGGCCTCCCAAAGGCGCGTGCTGCCCTCGATATCCGAGAACAGGTAAGTCACCGACGTGGCAGCCGACTCGATCATTCGCAGGGGTACAGCAGCAGGCGCGCAGTTTACGTCGCCACGGGTCGCTGCTGGAGCGATGCCGACGGTGTCGCCACCCTGTTCCTATAATGACGGGCTTTGGACATCGAGATACTCCATGGAAGCCGAACGACTGAACCAGATCGAGGGCACCGTCGCCGACCTGCGCGGGCGCCTTGCCGAACTGCGGAGGTATCTTTGACGTCGATGTAAAGGAGCAGCGACTCGGGGAGATCAACCGCGCACTCGAGGATCCGAAGGTCTGGGACGATCCCAAGCGCGCCCAGGAACTGGGCCGGGAAAAGAAGACGCTCGAACTCGTGGTGCAGAAAATGCGCGCGCTGTCCGGCGGCGTGCAGGATGCGGGCGAACTCTTCGACATGGCGGCGCGGCGACGATGACGACGCCACGCCTGCTTTCGGTCGAGGCGGACGTTGCGGCGCTTGGCAAGCATGTCGCCGACCTCGAGTTCCAGCGGATGTTCAACAATCCGCTCGATCCCAACAACTGCTTCATCGAGATCCAGGCGGGCGCCGGCGGCACCGAAGCCCAGGATTGGGCCGGCATGCTGGTACGGATGTATCTGCGCTATGCCGAGCGGCGCGGCTTCAAGCCGGAACTGCTCGACGAGTCGGAGGGCGAGGTCGCGGGCATCAAAGGAGCGACGATCAAGATCAGCGGTGATTACGCCTACGGCATGCTGCGCACCGAAACCGGCATCCACCGGCTGGTGCGCAAGTCGCCCGTTCGATTCGAATGCGCGCCGCCACACGTCCTTCGCCAGCGTGTTCGTCTATCCCGAGGTCGACGAAACCGTCGACGTCGACATCAATCCGGCCGACCTGCGCATCGACGTCTACCGGGCTTCGGGCGCCGGCGGCCAGCACGTCAACAAGACCGAGTCCGCGGTACGCATCACGCACGCTGCCGACCGGCATCGTCGTGCAGAGCCAGAACGACCGGCTCGCAGCACCGCAACCGCGCCGAATGCATGGCGATGCTGAAGTCGCGCCTGTACGAACTCGAAATGCGCAAGCGCCTGGCCGAGCAGAACAAGCTCGAAGAATCGAAGACCGACATCGGCTGGGGCCACCAGATCCGCTCCTACGTGCTGGATCAGTCGCGCATCAAGGACCTCAGTACCAACGTCGAGATCGGCAACACGCAGGCCGTGCTCGACGGCGACCTCGACGACTTCATCGAGGCGAGCCTCAAGCAGGGCGTCTGATGGTCGCGCCCGCCGGTCGACCACCCGGAGCTGCTGTCGCTACCGGAGGGCGTGACGAGCCGCGCGCATCGTGCTGCGTCGCTACCGGTTCGGCGACGGCGCAGCGCTGTTCTGCCGCCCTGGCACCGCACCGTGACGAACTGATGCAATGGATGGAGTGGCCGCGCCGCCATCAGCGCGTCGACGACTCGGAATCCTACGCCCGGCGGATGAATGCGGAATTCGCGCTGCGGCGTGCCATGCCGATGGCGATCTTCGATTCGTCGACCGACGCGTACCTCGGTGGCGCGGGCTTTCATGTCCCGGACTGGTCGACGCCGAAGGCGGAGATCGGCTACTTCCTGGTGCCGCCGTCGCGCGGTTTCGGGCTGGCGAGCGATGTCGTGCGACTGCAGATCCACTATGCATTCGACCACATGCAGGTCAACCGCATCTGGGGTTCGTGCGATGCCGGCAACGACGCCAGCGCCGCCGTCATGCGCCGTGCCGGAATGAATGAAGAAGGCCTGCTGCGGGCCGAGACGCGCGATCATCACGGGCGCGTACGCGACACCCGCATGTTCGGACTGACGCTCGACGACTATCCGGCCTGGTCAGCCGCCCACGGCATGCCGGATCTCGGCTACCTTCCGGTCCCATGACGACTGCAAAACGACTGGTGATACTGACCGGCGCATCACGCGGCCTCGGCGCCGCGATGGCCGAGCGTCTGCTCGCCGCCGACATGCACCTTCTGACCCTGTCCCGCCATCCGAACCCGGCGTTGCAGGATCGGGCGGCGGCGGCCGGAGCGAAACTCGAGCAGTGGGCTGTCGATGTCGGTCACGATGTCGGCGCCTCAGCACGGCTCGAGACCTGGCTGCATCAGCATGCCGGATCGGCGTTCACGGCTGCCGCGCTGATCAACAACGCCGGCATCGTCGGTCCGGTCGGGCCGATCGATCGCATCGAGGCCGAGGCGCTCGCCGCCGTCATGCGCATCGACCTCGAAGCGCCTTTGCTGCTGACTGCTGCATTCCTCCGCGCGACGCGCGACTGGGCCATCGACAAGCGCGTGCTGAACATCTCCTCCGGAGCCGGACGCCGCGCCATTGCCGGCTGGGCCGCCTACTGTGCAGCGAAGGCAGGCCTGGACCAGTTTTCACGCGTGACGGCGCTCGACGAGGCGCTTCGGCCACATCCGGTCCGCATCGTCTCGCTCGCGCCCGGCGTCATCGATACCGATATGCAGGGCGAGCTGCGTGCAGCGGACGGCGCCGGCTTTCCCGATCAGGCACGATTCATCGAGATGAAGTCAGCGGGCCAGCTCGCCGCCGCCGACGAAGCAGCCGTTCGCGTCCTTGCCTTCCTTGCGCGATCCGACTTCGGAACCCAACCGGTCGCTGACGCACGCGACGCCTGAACCCATGAACGAGCATCCTGTTTCGGCCCCTGCCGACGAAAACCAGATCATCGCGGAGCGGCGTGCCAAGCTCGCGGAACTGCGCAGCCGCGGACCGGCCTTCCCGAACGACTTTCGCCGGACCCATCTGGCGGGCGACCTGCACGGAAGCCATGGACAGGTCGAGCGTGAGGCGCTCGAGCAGGCGAACGTCGAAGTGGCCGTCGCCGGCCGGATGATGCTCAAGCGCGTGATGGGCAAGGTGGCTTTCGCCACGGTCCAGGACGTCAGCGGCCGCATTCAGTTCTTCATCGCCAGGGACGAGGCCGGCGACGCCGCCCTCGAAGAGTTCAAGCGATGGGACATCGGCGACCTGATCGCGGCCAACGGTGTGTTGTTCAAGACACAGAAGGGCGAGCTTTCGGTGCGCGTTCGGCAACTGCGCCTGATGGCCAAGGCGCTGCGGCCGCTGCCCGACAAATTCCATGGGCTGGAGGACCGCGAACAGCGTTACCGGCAGCGCTACGTCGATCTGATGATGAACGAGGAAACGCGCGCTGCATTCCTGATTCGCAGCAAGGCGATCGCGGCGATGCGCGACTTCATGGTCGCCGAGGGCTTCCTCGAGGTCGAAACGCCGATGCTTCAGGTGATCCCCGGTGGGGCGGCGGCCAAGCCCTTCGTTACGCATCACAACGCGCTCGACATCGACATGTTCCTGCGCATCGCACCCGAGCTCTATCTCAAGCGCCTGGTCGTCGGAGGTTTCGAGCGCGTGTTCGAGATCAACCGCAATTTCCGCAACGAAGGCGTGAGTCCGCGTCACAACCCCGAATTCACGATGATGGAGTTCTACGCCGCGTACCAGGAATACACGTGGATGATGGACTTCACCGAGCGCCTGCTGCGGCACACGGCTATTGCCGCCACAGGTTCCGCCGTGTTGCAGTACCAGGGCCAGACTATCGATCTGTCACGGCCGTTCGCGCGGATGACCACCGCGCAGGCGATACGTACGCATGCACCGCAGTACAGCGAAGCACAGCTCGCCGACCGTTCGTACCTGCATCGTGAACTGCGCGCGAAAGGCAGCACGCATTCGGAGGAAGCCGGACTAGGCGCGCTGCAGCTCGCGCTCTTCGAGGAGGTCGCCGAGTCGAAGCTGATCCAGCCAACCTACATCGTCGACTATCCGGTCGAGGTATCTCCGCTAGCGCGGGCATCGGACTCACGCCCGGAGATCACCGAGCGCTTTGAACTCTTCATCGCCGGGCGCGAACTTGCCAACGGCTTTTCCGAACTGAACGACCCGGAGGACCAGGCGGCGCGCTTCAACGAGCAGGCGCAGGCCAAGGCGGCGGGCGACGAGGAAGCGATGTACTACGACGCCGACTATGTGCGCGCGCTCGAGTACGGCATGCCCCCCGCCGCAGGGTGCGGCGTCGGCGTCGACCGCTTCATCATGCTGGTGACCGACGCCCCCAGCATTCGTGACGTCATCCTGTTCCCGCACATGCGACCGGAGAACTGATGCCGGACGCGGCGAGGCTGCTTTCGCTCGCGAGCCGCCTGCAGGCGCGCGCGCAGCCGCCGCGGCCGCCGTCACTGCTGCCGCTCGTCATGGCCGGCCACACGGTCGGCTGGACCGCGGCCCACGTCGCGGAGTTCCTGATCGCGCGCGCCACGGGGTTCGAAAAGCGCTCCGGCATGCTTTACCTGCTCGACGACACCCTGGATACAACGTCGCGCAGTGTCGTGCTGCGCGATGCCGCTCTGAAACTGCGCGACGCCGGGCTCGTGCGGGGCTGGCGCGACGAGTCGCTGGCGATCCGGGCGCGGCCCGAAGGGCCGACTCTTGCGACCATCGAGCGTGCGGCGTGCCGGGCGCTCGGAATCTCGACGACGGCGGTCCATCTGAACGCGTTCGCCGATGACGGCACGCTGGTCGTCGCGCGTCGATCCGTACACAAGTCGATCGATCCCGGACCTGGGACAACCTCGTCGGCGGGATGGTGCCTGCAGAGGAGACACTGGAGCAGGCACTCGAACGCGAAGCCTGGGAAGAAGCCGGACTGGAACTCGATCGCCTCGAAGTCCATCACGGCCGCACGTTTCACGTGCGTCGCCCGGTTTCCGAGGGCTACCAATCCGAACGCATTCACGTCTATGAAACGACTCTGGCCGCCGACACGCCGTGCGTCAATCAGGACGGCGAGGTCGCGGCGATCGAGCGGCAGTCGCTTCCGGACGTCGTCGAGGCCATCGAACGCGATGCATTCACGCTCGAGTCGGCGCTCGCGACGCTCGAGAGTCTGACTCGACGCGGCGGCTTCGCCGTCCCGCCGGGACTGTACGAGTGATCATCGACGCGGTCGTCCTCTTCTTCATTCTCGGCGTCGTCGCACGCCTGGCGAAGAGTGATCTGCGGCTGCCGGAAGCGCTTTACGAGACGCTGTCGATCTACCTGCTGCTGGCCATCGGCCTCAAGGGCGGCGTCGAACTCGCGCGCCACACCGCCGCGGGCGTTCTACCCAGCGCACTGGCCGCAATGGCGCTCGGCGCAGCGATTCCGCTGATGCTCTATCCCGTGCTGCGTGCGGCCGGCCGCCTGACGGTCGCCGACAGCGCTGCGATCGCGGCGCACTACGGTTCCGTCTCCGTGGTCACGTTTGCCGTTGGCACCAGCCTGTTGCTCCAGGCCGGCATCCCGAGCGAACCGCATATGCCGCTGCTGGTCGCACTGATGGAGGCGCCGGGCATCGTCGTGGGCATCGTGCTGGCGCGCGCGTTTGCGGCGCGGGGCAGCACACGGCAACCGCTGCGCTGGGGCGTGCTCGCGCACGAGGTGGTGTTCGGCAAAAGCGTCGTGCTGTTGCTCGGCGGCCTGGTGATCGGCGCGATTGCCGGGCCCCAGGCGCTGGCGCCGATCGAACCGGTGTTCTTCGGGCTCTTCAAGGGCGTGCTCGCGCTCTTTCTTCTTGAAATGGGACTGGTTGCCGGCGGCCGGATCGGCGACTTGCGCCGCGCCGGCGCTTTCCTGGTCGCCTTCGGCATCATCGTGCCCCTCGTCCTCGGATTCATCGGCAGCGTGGTCGGCCACCTCCTGGGATTGAGTCTGGGTGGCACGACGCTGCTCGCCACGCTGGCCGCCAGCGCGTCGTATATCGCAGCGCCGACGGCGATGCGGGTGGCCGTTCCGGAGGCAAATCCGGCGCTGTCGATCGGCCTGGTGCTCGGCGTTACGTTTCCCTTCAACATCACGATCGGGATCCCGATCTATCTCCAGTACGCGCGCTGGCTCGGGAGCTAGTCATGCAGACGCATGCGAAGAAACTGCTGGTCATCATCACCGAAGCTGCTCTCGAAAAGAACCTGATCCGCGATGCGCGGCAGTTCGGCGCGCACGGTTACACGATTACCGAAGTACGCGGGGGCGGAGAACGCGGCGAGCGCGAAGCGAGTTGGGAAGCCGACCGTTCAATCGAGATGAAAGTCGTCTGCGACGCCGAGGTCGCGAAGGCGCTGGCAGCGCACGTTCTCGGCAGTTACGCGGAGCACTTCCAGGTGGCGATGTTCACCGCCGACGTCGGCGTCTTTCGCGCCGAAAAGTTCTAGCGCGGGTCTCTGCGCACGATCCGCACCAGGCGGCCGGCTCGACGTACCTGACCGCGCCCGCGGGTCCAGCACGGTGCCGCGACCGCGAATATCCGATGGCCGCCGCAGGTCTCGAGCGTGACACTCACTCGACCTCTTCGATCCACGCCATCTGGATCGCCTCGAGGATCTTTTCGCCGGAATGGTTCGGATCATCGGTGAAATCAGGCAGTTCGAGAACCCAGCGACGCAGATCCATAAAACGGATCGTGTGCGGGTCGACGTCCGGATGGGCCTCGGCGAGCGCCATCGCGATTTCCAGCGTATCGGTCCACTTCATTGTCTGCTCCGCTCGTCGCATGCCTTGCCCTATCGACCCCAACACGCGCCTAGACCTTTTCCTTGGCGTAATTGATGCTGTACTTCGGAATCTCGACCGTCAGATCCGCGTCCTGCACGATCGCCTGGCACGACAGTCGCGACACCGGAGTGAGGCCCCAGGCGCGGTCGAGCAGGTCTTCTTCCTTGTCTTCAGCCGGAGGCAGGGACTGGAAACCCTTGCGGACGATGCAGTGGCACGTGGTGCACGCTGCGACCTTGCCGCACGCGTGCTCGATATCGACACCGTGGTCGAGCAGCGCATCCGCAAGCGACACGCCTGATGGGCTTTCGAATTCCTTGCCGGCCGGGCACAACTCCTCGTGCGGCAATACAGTGATCTTCGGCATCTGCTGACGCGCTACTTCGCCAGTTCCTCGATCGTGCGCCCGGCCAGTGCGGCGCGTATCGAGCGATCCATGCGACGCGCGGCGAAGTCGTCGGTGCCCGCGATCAATGCTTCGGTCGCCTGACGAATGGCAACAACGTCTTCGCGCTGCAGCTGGCCGGATACCTCGGCCAGCAGGCGCTCGACTGCATTGCGCTCGTCCGCCGTCAGCAGGTCGCCGTCGGCCGCGAGCGCGGCGAGTGTGGCTTCCATCAAACGTTGCGCCTCGACCTGTTGCTCGCGCAGTGCGCGGGCACGCATGTCGTCGTCGGCGGAGCCGAACGATTCCTGCAGCATGCGTGCGATCTCGTCGTCGGAGAGGCCATACGACGGCTTCACCGCGATCGCTGCTTCGACGCCGCTGACCATTTCTCGCGCAGCCACCGACAGCAGGCCATCCGCGTCAACGGTGAACGTCACGCGGATGCGCGCGGCGCCCGCGGCCATCGGCGGAATACCCCGCAGTTCGAAGCGCGCCAGCGACCGGCAGTCGGAAACGAGTTCACGCTCGCCCTGCACGACATGCACCGCAATCGCGGTCTGGCCGTCGCGGAACGTCGTGAACTCCTGCGCGCGCGAAACCGGAATCGACGAGTTGCGCGGAATGATCCGTTCGACGAGTCCGCCCATCGTCTCGAGACCGAGCGACAGCGGAATGACATCGAGCAGCAGCCAGTCATCCCCCGCCGCGCGATTGCCTGCCAGCAGGTTGGCCTGCATCGCCGCGCCGAGCGCAACGACCTTGTCCGGATCGATGTTGGTCAGCGGTGTCTGGCCGAAGAAAGCGCCGACGGCCTTGCGCACGTGCGGCATGCGGGTGGCACCGCCGACCATGACGACCCCATCGACATCGTGCGGCTTGATGCCGGCGTCCTGCAGCGCCTTGCGGCAGGCCGCAAGTGTCTTGTCCACGAGCGGCTGCGTCATGCGCGAAAAATCGCGGCTCGACGCCGGCAGATCGACCACCTCGCCGGTCGACAGCACCGCGTTGGCGCGCACCTCCATTTCACCCGACAACTGTTCCTTGACCTCGCGCGCCTTGACCATCAGCGCGCGCGCGTCATGCTGGGACAGCGGCAGCAACCTGGCCCGTTCGATGAGCCAGCAGAACAGTCGATGGTCGAAGTCGTCGCCGCCCAGCGCCGAATCGCCGCCGGTGGCCAGCACCTCGAATACTCCTTTGGACAACTTCAGCACGGAAATGTCGAAGGTCCCGCCACCGAGGTCGTACACCGCGTAGGTGCCTTCGGCCGCGTGATCGAGCCCGTACGCGATCGCCGCCGCGGTCGGCTCGTTGAGCAGGCGCAGGACATTGAGTCCGGCGAGCCGCGCGGCATCCTTGGTGGCCTGCCGCTGTGCGTCGTCGAAATAGGCGGGGACGGTGACGACGGCGCCGACGAGCTCGCCGCCAAGTGCCGCCTCGGCACGCGCGCGCAGGACCTTCAGGATTTCCGCGGAGACTTCGACCGGACTCTTGATCCCTGCCGCCGTGCGCAATTGCAGCATGCCGGGCGCGTCGTCGGCGCGGTCGACAAAGTCGTACGGCATGCTTTCGATGTACAGCACATCGGATCGTGCGCGTCCCATGAAGCGCTTGACCGATACGACGGTGTTCCGCGGATCCAGCGATTGATGCTTCTGCGCTTCGTATCCAACTTCCACGTTGCCGTCGGGCAAATAGCGCACGATGGAAGGCAGCAGCGCGCGTCCTTCGGCGTCGTCAAGGACGACCGGAATGCTGTTACGTACGGTGGCGACGAGCGAGTTGGTGGTTCCGAGGTCGATACCGACAGCAAGCCGGTGCTGATGCGGGGCGGCCGATTCGCCGGGCTCGGCAATCTGCAGCAGGGCCATCAGGCAGACGCCTCGCGCGGGTGCGCCAGCCCGTCTGCGGCCGCGTGCACCTCTTCGCCGAACTTCTCGATGAACATCAGTTGCCGTACCAGGCGCGCGGCAGCGGCGTGATCGCCGTCGCGATCGATCGCATCCGCAATCGTGCCGATCAGGCGATTGCGTTCGGCCGTCATGGTCTGCTCGAGGCCGGCCAACTGCACCGCGTCGCCGCAACGGCGCGCCTCCTCGACGGCTTCACGCCATTCCATCTGTTGCAACAGGAATGGCCCGGGCATTGCGGTGTTGGACTCGGCATCGATAGGAACGCCGGCGCGCTCGCACAGGTAGGCAGCGCGGGCTAAGGGAGACTTCAGCGTACGGTAGGCCTCGTTGGCGCGCGCTGCCCACTGCATGGCGACGCGCCGCTCAGCAGCCGTGCCGGAAGCAAAGCGGTCGGGATGCACTTTCGACTGAACGGCCTTGTGCGCACTTTCGAGCGCCCTCTCATCGATCGCAAAGCGGGCAGGCAACGCGAACAGCGCGAAGTGGTCGGGGTGGGACATGATGCAACTCGGCGCGAGCAGCGGCGCGCCGGTGCCGCGCGATCTAGACGTTGAAGGACTCGCCGCAACCGCAGCGGTTCTTCTCGTTCGGATTGTTGAAGCGAAAGCCTTCGTTCAACCCTTCGCGGACAAAGTCCAGTTCGGTGCCATCGATGTACGCCATGCTCTTCGGGTCGACCAGGATCTTGACTCCGTGGCACTCGAACGTCTGGTCCTCGGGGTGCGCTGCATCCGCGTACTCGAGCTTGTATGCCATGCCCGAGCACCCGGTCGTGCGCACGCCGAGGCGCAATCCCACGCCCTTGCCGCGCTTCTGCAGGAAACCCGCGACGTGTTCAGCCGCACGTTCGGTCATCGTGACTGCCATTGCCTCGCTCTCCTCGCGCTATTCAGGCGGCCTTCGGCTCCGCGACGTGCGCGGGCTGGCCGTGCTTGCGGCGGTAGTCGTCGACCGCCGCCTTGATGGCGTCCTCGGCGAGGATCGAACAGTGGATCTTCACCGGCGGCAGCGCCAGTTCCTCGGCGATCTGGGTATTCCGGATCTTTGCCGCGTCATCGAGCGTGCGGCCCTTGACCCACTCGGTCACCAGCGACGATGAGGCGATCGCCGAACCGCAGCCATAGGTCTTGAAACGTGCGTCCTCGATGATGCCGCGCTCGTTGACCTTGATCTGCAGCTTCATCACGTCGCCGCACGCGGGCGCGCCGACCATGCCGGTACCGATGCTGTCATCGCCCTTGTCGAACGAACCGACATTGCGTGGGTTTTCGTAGTGATCGATAACTTTCGAGCTGTATGCCATGTTGGCCTCTTTGCAAACTCAGTGGGCGGCCCACTGGACTGAATTCAGATCGATGCCGTCCTTGTACATTTCCCACAAGGGCGACATTTCCCGCAGCCGCGCCACCTGGCGCGTCACCAGACTGACCGTGTAATCGATCTCTTCCTGCGTTGTGAAGCGACCGACGGTGAAACGGATCGAGCTATGTGCCAGCTCATCGCTGCGGCCGAGCGCACGAAGTACATACGATGGCTCCAGCGACGCGGACGTGCAAGCCGAGCCGGACGACACGGCGACATCCTTGATCGCCATGATCAGGCTTTCGCCCTCGACGAAGTTGAAACTGACGTTGAGGTTGTGCGGTACACGTTGCTCGAAATCGCCGTTCAGATAAACCTGTTCGATCTGCGACAGTCCGGTCCAGAGCCGGTCCCGCAACATGCGGATGCGCTCGTTTTCCGTCGCCATTTCCTCGCGTGCGATGCGAAACGCCTCACCCATGCCGACGATCTGGTGCGTCGGCAGCGTGCCCGACCGCAGGCCACGTTCATGGCCGCCGCCGTGCATCTGCGCCTCGAGCCGCACGCGCGGCTTGCGCCTCACGAACAGCGCTCCCATACCCTTCGGTCCATAGGTCTTGTGCGCCGAAAACGACATCAGGTCGACCTTGAGCTGCGACAGGTCGACGACCACCTTGCCGGTCGCCTGGGCGGCATCGACGTGGAAAATAATGCCGCGCCCGCGGCACAGCTCGCCAATCGCCGGAATGTCCTGGATAACACCGATTTCGTTGTTGACGAACATCACCGAGACGACAATCGTGTCCGGCCGCAGCGCGGCTGCGAGCTTCGACAGGTCGAGCAGTCCGTCAGGCTCGACGTCCATGTAGGTGACCTCGAAGCCTTCGCGCTCGAGTTCGCGCATCGTGTCGAGCGTCGCCTTGTGCTCGGTCTTCACGGTGACAAGGTGCTTGCCCTTGTCCTTGTAGAAATGCGCCGCGCCCTTGACTGCCAGATTGATCGATTCGGTCGCCCCCGAGGTCCAGATCAACTCACGCGGATCGCAGTTGACCAGCGCGGCCACGTTTTCGCGAGCCGTCTCGACGGCCTTCTCCGCTTCCCAGCCATAGGAATGGCTGCGCGAAGCCGGGTTGCCGAAGTGATCGCGCAACCAGGGAATCATCGCGTCGACCACGCGCGGGTCCACCGGCGTCGTCGCCGAATAGTCGAGATAGATCGGAAGCTGCATATCCCCCTGCCCTGCTACGTCAGTGCGGTCTCGTTCTTCTCATCGGACTCGGTCCGCGCCCGAGCGCGATTATCGTGCAACACGGCGTTGCCGACAGGGGCCTTCTCGACGCGCGCCTTCTGCTGTTCGACGAGGTCAGCCAAGCTTACCGAGTCGAGATAATCGACCATGCGAGCGTTCAGATTAGCCCAGAGGTCGTGCGTCATGCAGCGCTGGTCGTCGAGGCAGTTTTCCTTGCCACCACACTGCGTTGCGTCGAGCGGCTCGTCGACCGCGAAGATGATATCGGCGACGGTAATGTCCTTCGCTACGCGGCCCAGCGTGTAACCGCCGCCCGGCCCGCGGGTGCTCTCGACCAGCTCATGGCGGCGCAGCTTGCCGAACAACTGCTCCAGGTACGACAGTGAAATCTTCTGGCGCTGGCTGATGCCGGCCAGGGTCACCGGTCCGTTGTGCTCTCGCAGTGCAAGATCGATCATGGCCGTTACGGCAAACCGGCCCTTGGTAGTCAGTCTCATCGCAGTCCTTTCGGGTGGAGGCGTTCGTTCTGACCCAACGGCCCCACGAAGATTCCCGATAAATTTCGTCGGAATTATACTAATCCCGACTATTCTAGTCAACTTTACAAAAACCCCGGCTCCAAAGCAAAGCGGCGCCCGGAGGCGCCGCCATTTCGTTGGGGTTTCGCCTAACGCGGCATCGGCCGCCGCTCGCGCCTACCCACGGCGAGCAAGGACAACAACAGCAGCACGCCGTACGACGGGTTCACCGCTCCCCCACCGCCGACGTTCGAAGGAGCCAGCGCCGAAGAGGACGGCGCCGCTGCCGGCGCCGGGGCGGTCGCCGCCGCCGGCTCGGCGGCCATGCCGCCCAGCGCAACCGTCGTGGTGCCGGCGCTGTGGGCAACGACAACGTCCGCGGTCTTGTTGCCCGCAGAGGTCGGACGGAACTCGGCCTCGACCTGGCAGCTTGCATTTACTGCCAGCGCCCCGGCCGCGCAGGTGTTGCCGGCGCCCAGGCGAAAGTCAGCTGCGTTTGCGCCGGCGATCGTGACCGACGTGATGTTCAGCACTGCGTTTCCGGTGTTCGTCAGGGTCGCGCGCAGTGGAGTCGCCGCGGAACTGACGACCGTCTGCGGAAAGCTCAAGGCGCTCGATGTGATCGCAGCGGCACCGGTCGGCGTAAGCACTCCCGGACCGGTCAATGTGACCGCGTGAGGCGAGCCGGTCGCATTCGACGTAATCGTCAGGTTGCCGTTACGCATGCCGGAAGCCGACGGCGTAAACGTCACGTTCATCGTGCAGCTGGCGCCGGCGGCGAGCGTACCGACGCAGGCCCCCGTTGCCGCGAACTCGGGCGTCGGCGCGGCAGCGACCTGCGTGATCGACACCGGCATCGTGCCGTTGTTGGTGAGCACGACCGCGCGGACCGCACTGGTCGTGCCGATCGTCTGCGAGTTGAACGTGATCGACGTAACGCTGCGCATCAGGCTCGGCGTCGCGGCAGCGGCTCCGGTCCCGGATAGCGTGATCGTCGGATTCGAGGCGGCGTTCGACTGGAACACGAAGGTCGCGCTGCGCGTACCCGCGGCCGCCGGCGTGAAGGTTGCGCTGAGTGTGCAGGTGCCGCCGGCGGGAACCGATACGGAGGCGCCGACGCAGCTACCGGTGGCACTGAAGTCGGCGGCGTTGGCACCGCCCTTGGCGATCCCGCTAATGGTCAGCGCGGCACCCCCAGAATTCGTCACCGTGATGCCTGCTGGCATCGACGTGGAATTCGCGACGGCGATCTGGGTCGACGCAAAAGTCAGTGCGGTCGCAGACACCGAGAGGGCCGGACTGTTCGCTGCCGCCGGATTGACAATGTACGCCGCGATGTCCGCGGCTTGCTGCGCGGATACCGTGTACGGAGCATTCGCCAGGAACTTCATCTCGTTCTTCGAGTTGATCGCGTTCAATATCGCCGCACCGGTCGTTCCCTTTTCAATCCCCCTCAGTCTGAGAGCCGGATCCGGGCCGTGGCACGCGCCGGCCGACCCACAGCTCAGCGGCGAGCCGTTGGTGTTGAGATAAAGCTGCTTGCCGACGACGGCGTTCTGCGACCAGGCCGAGGTGGCTGCGAGTCCCATCAACAATCCGAGCAGCATGCGAACCATCGGAGGTCCTTTAGCAAAGGTCGTCGTTTTCATAAGAGCGTGGCGATCCATGATCGAAGTTCTCCCTTGATTAGCGGTCTTCTGACTGCACTCTTTACCGTTTCAGCCGGTGTTGCCGACGAGCGGCTGCCGCCAGAAGTAGTAACCCAACCCATAACGCTTCAAGCCCGCCTCCGCCTCCGCCGGAGCTCGGCGGGTTCGCTGCGCTACCGGTCGGTGGCGCCGCTGTCGCGACAGCGACGGAGCCGGCCATCGGCACCAGCGACGTGCTGGTCGTCGTCGTCAGCCCGATCGCCGCGGTACGCGTCAGCGAGGACCCTGCCGCAGGAGTGAAGCTGACACTGATCGTGCAGCTGCCGCTGTTCGGCGCGAGCGTGATGCCGGGACAGGTTGATGACGAGACGCGAAAGTCGGCCGCGTCGCCGCCGGTGGCGAGCGTCACTGCATTGTTCGTCGCGAACGTCAGCGGTGCAGTCCCGCTATTCCTGATCGTGACCGTTGCGCTCGTCGTCGCGCCGACCGCGGTGGCCGCGAAAATGGCGCCACCGCTGGGCGAGTAGCTGAGGATCGGGGCGGGACCGGCGAGACCGGCAATGTAGGCGGCAAGATCGCCGCGCTGAACGGAGGTCAACGTGTAGAAGCCATTCATTCCGGTGGTCGCGCCACCGAGACTGGTTCCCGTGAGTCCGCGGTCCAGCGCTTCGAGTGCCTTCGCGAAACTCATCGTGCCTGCAGCACCGGCCGAAGTTGCGCGGTTGGTGATGTTCGTGCGAATGATCGTCAGGGAATTGGCGGCCGCCGCGTTGGTTGTCGAATGACAACCCGCGCATTGCGGGGACAACGTCGTGTTGAACAGTTGCTGTCCCGCCGTTGAATCGCCTGCCGTCTGCGCCGATGACGAAGCGGACGCTAGCAGCGCAAGTGCACCGACAATGCGCATGACTCCCCTGAGTTCCCACCGCTTTGACAATCCGACCTCCCCGGAGCTGGCGCTGAAAGTGCGCGGCCGAACGCGCGCAGCTACGCGCCGCACGACGAATTCTCATTGAGCGAACGGGGACTTTCGATCCGCCTAACGTCCTAGCGCGCGCCACCTTCCGCGCGCGCAGGTCATCCGAACGCACTACCCGCCGGATGAGGATCCGAGGGCGTGCGCCAGGTCGCGCTTCAGATCAGCGACGGACTCGAGCCCGACCGCCACGCGGATCAGGCCTTCGCCGATGCCTGCGCGCTCCCGCGCCTCGGGGCTGATGCGGCCATGCGTCGTTGTCGCCGGGTGCGTGATCGTGCTGCGGGTGTCGCCGAGATTGGCCGTGATGGACATCAGGCGGACACGGTCGATGACGGCCCAGGCGCGCTCGCGCGCCGCCGCGGGTGAACCTCCTTCGACTTCGAACCCGATAACGGCACCGGGCATCGACTGCTGGCGTGCGCACAGCGCGGCCTGCGGGTGCGACGCGAGGCCGGGGAAATGCACGCGAGTGATTCCCGGCTGGCCTTCCAGCCACTGTGCCAGCTCCAGCGCGGCGCTGCACTGCGCGCGCATCCGGACGGCGAGCGTTTCCAGACCCTTCAGCAGGACCCAGGCGTTGAAGGGCGACAAGCTGGGGCCGGTGGTGCGCAGCACCGGCAGTACCTGCTCGCGGATGAATCGGCGCGATCCCAGGATGGCGCCACCGAGCACGCGACCCTGGCCGTCGAGATACTTGGTTGCCGAATGGATCACTGCATCGACGCCGAACTCGAGAGGGCGCTGCAGCACCGGTGTGCAGAAGCAGTTGTCGACCACGGTGATCGCACCGGTTTCACGACCGAGCGCTGCAAATTCCGGGAGATCGGTCACTTCCATCAACGGATTGGAAGGCGTCTCGCAATAAAGCAGCCGTGTGCGTGCGTTGGCGGCGGCGCGCCAGGCAGCCGGATCAGTCGCATCGACGAAACTCGTCTCGATGCCGAAACGCGCCAGCACGCCGGTGAACAACTGCACCGTTGCGCCGAAGACATTTGCCGCACAGACGACGTGATCACCGGATCTTCAGCGTCGCCAGGCACGTCGACATGATGGCCGCCATGCCGGAGGCGGTGGCGATGCAGTCCTCCGCGCCCTCGAGCGATGCGAGTCGCTGCTCGAACATGCGCACGGTCGGATTGGTGAAACGCGAATAGACGTAGCCCTCATCGGCGCCGGAGAAGCGCTCGGCGGCCTGCGCGGCGTTGTCGAAGATGAAGCTCGACGTCAGGAACACGGACTCGCTGTGTTCGTTGAACGCGGAGCGCAGCGTGCCGGCGCGCACGGCGCGCGTCTCGAAGTCGAACTCGTCAGACATTTTGTCGGCCATAAAAAAACCCGCCGGCAGAAGCGCAGCGGGTTCCTTGGAGCCCCTCGCTTTAGCCGTATTTGTTAAGCGCCCGCAAGCTGAGACTTCAAATCGGCGCGATGCAGGGATTGTATACGACGGTTCAGTCCAACGAGGCAAGGTTCAGGTTCAGTTGCGCGCGCGGCTCGCCGTCGCCTCCCAGACTCGCCTCGCGGCTCGCCTCGAGGCGGTCGAGATACTCGGGCGTCACATCCCCGGTGATGTAGACACCGTCGAAGCAGCTGGCTTCGAAGCTCGTCAGATGCGGACCGACTTCCGACACCGAGGCCTTCATCGCATCGATGTCCTGGTAGACGAGCCCGTCAGCCTCGATCATCCGCTCGATATCGTCGTCGGAGCGGCCATGCGCGATCAGTTCGCTGCGCGTCGGCATGTCGATACCGTACACGTTCGGAAACCGGACCGGCGGCGCCGCCGATGCGAAGATGACCCGATTGGCACCCGCCTCGCGCGCCATGTGCACGATCTCGCGGGAGGTGGTGCCGCGCACGATGGAGTCGTCGACCAGCAGCACGTTCTTGCCCTTGAACTCGGTCGGCAGCGCGTTCAGCTTCTGCCTGACGCTCTTACGCCGGACCGCCTGTCCCGGCATGATGAAGGTGCGGCCCACGTAACGGTTCTTGAAGAACCCTTCACGGAATTCGATACCGAGCTTCATGGCCAATTGCATCGCCGCCGGCCGCGACGTTTCCGGGATCGGCATCACGACGTCGATGTCGCCGGTATTAAACTGCCGTCTGATCTTTTCGGCGAGGTGTTCGCCCATCTTGAGGCGCGACGCGTACACGCTCACGCCATCGATGACGGAATCCGGTCGGGCGAAGTAGACATACTCGAAAATGCAGGGATTCAGCGAGTAGCGCTCGGCACACTGCTGCGCATAAAAGTTGCCGTCGAGATCGATGAACACGGCCTCGCCGGGACCGACGTCGCGAACGAATTTGAATCCCAGGCCCTCCACCGCGACAGATTCGCTCGCGACCAGGTATTCGGTGCCGCCGTCGGTTTCGTTGACGCCGTAGCACAACGGCCGGATGCCGTAAGGATCACGGAAAGCCAGGATGCCGTGGCCGGCGATGTGCGCGACACAGGCGTACGCGCCGCGAACACGGCGGTGCAGGCCAGCGACTGCGCGGAAAATCGTCGCAGGATCCAGCGTGTAGCTGCTGCTCTGCTCCTGCAGCTCATGCGCGAGCACGTTCAGCAGCACTTCCGAGTCCGACGTAGTGTTGATGTGGCGTCGGTCAATACGGAACATCTCGCTCTTGAGCTGCTCGGCGTTCGTCAGGTTGCCGTTGTGGCCGAGCGTGATGCCGAAAGGGGCATTGACGTAGAACGGCTGCGCCTCTTCCGGGTTGGTCGCCGATCCTGCAGTCGGGTAGCGCACATGGGCAATGCCGGCATTGCCGGCCAGGTTGCGCATATTTCTGGTGCGGAAAATCTCTCGCACCATGCCGTTGCCCTTCCACATCGAGAAGGTGTTGTCGGCGCCGGTGGCGATGCCGGCCGCATCCTGGCCTCGGTGCTGCAGCAGTTGCAACGAGTCATAGAGCAGCTGATTCACCGGCCCGGTCGCGACGACTCCGACGATTCCGCACATGTCAGTGCCCCTCCGGCCGCCCGCAGGGCACTGAGCGCCCCCTCAGGGGGCAGCGAGCGAAGCGAGCGTGGGGGAGCTTCATACCTGCCCGTCCGGCCGCCCGAAGCGCACCGGGTACCCCTGCAAGGGGCAACGAACGAACTGAGCGTGACGGCTCATCAGCCTTACTCCCCTGTCATTAAGGATGCGGCGCGTAGCGCGCCAGGGACTGTGGCAACAACGGCGAGGCGAATCGTACGCTCGCCTGCAACCACGGCAAAAGCGCCGAAGCCTGCCACCATGACTGTCGCGGCGCGCCTGCTGCCATCGCGAGCAGCACAACGAGGCCGATGAGGATTGCGCCACGCGCCACACCAAAGATGCCGCCAAGCATGCGATCTTCAAGAGACAGCTTGGCGGCGGCCAGTGCGGCCCGCAGCATCGCAGCGACCAGTGCCGCGAGCAGCAGCGTCCCAACCACCATGAACAGCCCGGCCAGCGCGGTGCGCGCGGCCAGCGGCAGATCGAGCGGCAGCATCACGCCGAGAGGCTCGGCGAATCGAAGCGCCAGCAGGACACCAATGATCCAGCCGCTCAGCGCGAAAAGTTCGCGGACGACGCCGCGGGAAAGTCCCAGTACCACCGACAGGCCGAGCACGACGAGTAGCGCCCAGTCGACGGCCGTCATCGGGCCTCAGGAACTGACGACGTTGGCATTGATGCCCAGGGTCTTCAGGCGAGCGCGTACCCTGTCCGCATCTTCGCGGCTGGCATAAGGACCGACGCGAACTCGATAGCGCGCTCCCTCTGCGGTGTCGACGCGCTCGGTATATGGTGCGAGGCCTCCCTTCTTAAGGCGCTCGCTCAACTCGCGTGCGGCGGCCTCGGTCGATGTCGCGGCCGCTTGCACCGCGAACTTGCCGCCCTTGGCCGTCACCGGCACCTGGTCGGCCGCAGCTTTGCCTTCTAGCGCCGCACGTGCACGCTGTTCATCCCACTTCGCGGTTTCCGCCGGCCGCGCCGACTTGTCGGCCGCCTTTTCCGTCGCTGCGCTCGGTGGTGCGGCCTTGCCCGCTCCGGCCGCCGTTGGCGGTGCTGCATCGGGCGGCGGCGCCAGCGGAACGTTGTCGGGCGCTGGAACCGGCGGCAGTGCAAGTCGCGGGGAGAACTTTGTCTTCTCGCTCGGAATATCGATGGGGATGTTGTCTGCCACCGGCCTGGGTTCCGGATCGAGCACCATCGGCACGACGATGATCACCAGCAGCAGCAGCGCAGCCGCGCCGATCAGCCGTCGCCGCGCGCGTGCGCGCAACGCCAGCGTCGGATCGGCACGCGCGGAATCGTCGTCGGAAACTGCCTTGCGGGAGGAGCGGGGACCATTGGCGTCAGCGGCCGTTTTCTTGCGACGCCAGAAAGCCAGGGACATCCACGCTCCAGTCGAGATCCTCAGTGACTCGAAGTGACGGGCGAGCGGATTGCACGCATGACGTCTGCAACGGTGAGGAAGGAACCGAAGGCAAGAATTCTATCATCGGCCGACGCTGAGTCCCGTGCAGCCAGATAGGCATCCGCAACGCGGGAGTGCTCGGTGATGGACTGTCCAGGTGCGGTGCCAACGCCGGCCGACCGCAACAGCGCAGCGACATCGGACGCCGAGGCTCCGCGCACTCCCGGGGTCGAACCGACATGCCAGTGGTCGATGCGACTGCCCAATCGCGCAACCACGCCGGCAATGTCCTTGTCACGCAGCATGCCGAAGACCGCGTGCGTCACCGGAAAGAAACCCATGCTGTCCAGGTTCTCGGCGAGCACCGCTGCCGCGTGAGGGTTGTGCGCGACGTCGAGGATGGTGGTGGGCCGCCCCGGCAGGACCTGAAAGCGCGCCGGGATCTCGACGGTAAGCAGGCCGTGCCGCACCGCCTGCTGGGATATCGGCAATCGATCCGAAAGCGCTTCGAGCGCCGCCAGCGCGCCCGATGCATTCAGCAGTTGGTTCGCGCCGCGCAGTGCCGGATACGGCAAGCCGGTTCGTCGCACTTCGCGTCCGCCGTAGGCCCATTGCTGACGATCACCCTGGTAATTGAAGTCACGGCCGAATCGCCAGAAATCGGCGCCGATACGCTCCGCGTGCTCCACGAGTGACTGCGGCGGCTGTGGGTCGCTGCAGATTGCCGGCCGTCCCGCGCGGTAGATGTGCGCCTTTTCGAGACCGATCGTTTCGCGGGTCGAGCCCAGGTAGTCCATGTGGTCCAGAGCGACCGAGGTCACGATGGCCGCGTCGCCATCGACGAGGTTGACGGCGTCGAGACGTCCGCCCAGGCCGATCTCGAGAATCACCGCATCGAGCCGGGAAGCTGCGAAGAGTCGCAGTACAGCCAGCGTCGTGAATTCGAAGTACGTCAGCGAGCTCGTGCCGCGGACGGCCTCGACCGCCTCGAACTGCTCGACCAGCTGTTCATCGCTCGCGGAGCTACCGTCGATGCGCGCACGTTCGTTGAAGTCGAGCAGATGCGGTGAGGTGTAGAGCCCGGTTCGGTAGCCGGCGGCGCGCAGGATGCTCTCGAGCATCGCGCAGGTCGATCCCTTGCCGTTGGTTCCACCGACGACGATGGCCGGCGCTTTCAGGTCCAAGTCGAGTCGCTCGGCGACCGGCCGTACGCGATCGAGGCCGAGGTCGATGCCTTTCGGATGCAGGCGTTCGAGGCGCGCGAGCCAATCGGCGAGCGAGGGAGTCGTCAAGAAATCAGCCGCCGGACCGCACTGCGCCGGCGCCCACGAATTTCAGCTGATGGCGTCTGCCGGCTGCCTGAGGAGCAGCGCGAGGAGGCGCGCGATCTCGTCTCGCATTTCGCGGCGATCGACGATCATGTCGATCGCACCCTTGGTCAGGAGAAACTCGGCGCGCTGGAAACCTTCGGGCAGCTTCTCCCGCACCGTCTGTTCGATGACCCGCGGACCCGCAAAGCCGATCAGCGCCTTCGGCTCGGCGATCACGACATCGCCCATGAACGCAAAGCTCGCCGACACGCCGCCCATCGTGGGGTCCGCAAGCACCGAAATGAACGGGAGCTTCGCCTCGGCGAGCCGCGCGATCATTGCCGTGGTCTTGGCCATCTGGAACAGCGACAGCAGACCTTCCTGCATGCGTGCCCCGCCGGTCGACGTGATGCAGATGTACGGCACCTTCTGCTCGATGGCCGTCTGGACGCCGCGGACGAAACGTTCGCCGACGCACCGAACCCATCGAACCGCCCATGAAGTCGAACTCGAAGCAGGCGACGACGACCGGCACGGCACGGATCGATCCGCCCATGACGATGAGCGCGTCGGTTTCTCCGGTTTCCTCCATCGCCTCCTGCAGGCGCTCCGTATACTTGCGGCTGTCCTTGAACTTCAGCGCATCGACGGGCAGCACCTCCTGGCCGATTTCATAGCGGCCCTCGGCATCCATCAGCGCATCCAGACGCGCCCGCGCGCCGATACGCAGGTGGTGTGCGCACTTGGGGCACACCATCTGGGTTTTCTCGAGTTCCTGGCTGTAGAGCACGGCCTCGCACCCGGGACACTTGGTCCACAGCCCTTCGGGAACCACCTTGCGGGTTGAGCCCTCCTCACGCTTGATTCGCGGCGGAAGAATCTTGTCGATCCAGCTCATCGCAGACCTCCGCAGTTCATGCCGACGAACGGGCGAAGCAGGATCATGCAGCCTCCTTGATCGTCGCACTGTCGAGTGCCAAACGTATCTCGTGCAACAACGCCTCCACTGCATCCACCGCGCGGTCGCGCGGCGTCGATTCCAGTTCCTGGATCAGCCGCGAACCGATGACCACGGCGTCGGCCACGGCGGCCACCGCCACCGCACTGGCGGCATCGCGTATGCCGAATCCGACTCCGACCGGAATGTCCGTGTGTCGGCGGATCAGCGGAAGCCGCGCTGCAACGCTTGCGACATCGAGATGCCCCGCCCCGGTGATGCCCTTGAGGCTGACATAGTAGATATACCCCGCCGCATGACGCGCCACGTGCTCGATGCGTTCGTCAGTCGACGTCGGTGCCAGCAGGAAGATGAGGTCGATGGCTGCCGCGCGCATTTCGGCTGCAAACTCGGCGCACTCCTCGGGTGGGTAATCGACGACCAGCACCCCGTCCACCCCGGCGCCGCGCGCCGCGTCGGCAAACTCGCGTCGGCCCATGCGCTCGATCGGATTGGCATATCCCATCAGCACGACCGGTGTCGTTGCATCCGTCCTGCGGAATTCCGACACGAAGGCAAGAGTTTGGCGGAGTCCGACACCGTTGCGGATCGCACGTTCAGTCGCGCGCTGGATCACCGGGCCGTCGGCCATCGGATCAGAAAATGGCACGCCAAGTTCGATGACGTCCGCCCCGGCGCGCGCCAGCGCCCGCAGCAGCGGCACCGTCAATGCAGGATCGGGGTCGCCGGCGGCAATGTACGGAATGAGGCCCTTGCGGCCGGCCGCCTTAAGGTCTGCGAACCGCTGGGCGATGCGCGACATCAGCGTGCCCCGCCGTGGCGCTGGCGGAATTCCATCGTGGCCTCGCGACACGAAGCGCGACAGAAGAACTCCAGCCCGCTCGCCTCGGCGACGATGTGAAGGTCCTTGTCGCCGCGACCCGAAAGATTCACCAGCAGCACCTTGTCCTTGGGCAGCGTCGGCGCCAGCTTCGTCGCGTAGGCGAGTGCATGGCTCGATTCCAGCGCCGGAATGATGCCCTCGATGCGGCAGCAGTCGTGAAACGCACTGAGTGCTTCGTCATCCGTGGCGCCGACGTATTCGGCGCGCCCGCTGTCCTTCAGCCAGGCATGTTCGGGACCGACACCGGGGTAATCCAACCCGGCAGACACCGAGTGCGTCTCGGTGATCTGGCCGTTTTCATCCTGCAGCAGATAGGTCCGATTGCCATGCAGAACACCGGGCGTGCCGCATTGCAGGCTTGCGGCATGGCGCATCGTCGTCAGTCCCTCGCCGGCCGCCTCGACGCCGACCAGCTTCACCTGCTCGTGCGGGATGTAGTCGTAGAAGATTCCCATCGCGTTGCTGCCCCCGCCGACGCAGGCGATGACAACATCCGGCTGGCGTCCCACCATTTCCGGCATCTGCTGCAGGCATTCCTTGCCGACGACCGAGTTGAAGTCGCGCACCATCATGGGATACGGGTGCGGTCCAGCGACGGTGCCGATGATGTAGAACGTGTTCTCGACGTTCGTCACCCAGTCGCGCATTGCTTCGTTCAGCGCATCCTTCAATGTGCGCGAACCACTTTCCACCGGCACGACCTCGGCGCCGAGCAGCTTCATGCGATAAACATTGGCGGCCTGCCGGCCGACGTCCTCGCTGCCCATGTAGACCACGCACTTCATGCCGTAGCGCGCCGCGACCGTCGCGGTAGCTACGCCATGCTGGCCGGCCCCCGTTTCGGCAATCACGCGCGGCTTGCCCATGCGCCGCGCGAGCAGCGCCTGTCCGATCGTGTTGTTGACCTTGTGCGCACCGGTGTGGTTCAGATCCTCACGCTTCAGGTAGATCTGCCCGCCGCCGAGCATTTCGCTCCAGCGACGGGCGTGATAGATCGGACTCGGGCGCCCGACGTAGTGCTTGAGCTCATTGTCGAACTCGGCAATGAATTCGGGGTCGTGCTGGTATTTCGCGTAGGCGTCGCGCAGTTCCTGCAGCGCGTGCATCAGCGTCTCGGCGACAAAGATGCCACCGTACGGTCCAAAGTGCCCGCGCTGATCCGGTAAATCGTAAGGCTTCATGCAAGACCCTGGTCGGCGGCACGAACGGCCGCGATGAACTGGTTGATACGCGCGGTGCTCTTGATCCCCGGCGCATCCTCGACGCCACTGCTGACATCGACGGCATACGGACGCAGGCGCCGGATCGCGTCACCGACGTTGACTGCGTCAAGGCCGCCCGCCAGCACCAGCGGCTTCGAACGCCGCAACGGTACGCGCGCCCAGTCGAACGTCTGGCCGCTGCCGCCGTAGGCTTCCGACGGTGCATCGGCGATCAGCGCCGCGGCCGAGTGAAACTGACGTTCCCAGTCTAACAAATCGACCCCGGTATCCATGCCCAGCGCGCGCATATAGGGCCGACCATAGCGGCTGCAGGCGGGCTCGTGCTCATCGCCGTGAAACTGCAGCATCGCGTCCGGCACTGCGGCGACCGCGTCTTCAATGAGATCGGCGGCGGCGTTTACGAAGAGCAGCACCGGGGTGACAAATGGCGGAAGATGTCGGGCCAGCGCGCGCAGTCGCGCTGGCATCACGTAGCGCGGACTCTTCGGATAGCAGATGAACCCTACGGCGTCCGCGCCGCCGGCCGCTGCCGCTTCGACGTCGACTTCACGCGTCAGGCCACAGATCTTTGTTCGCGTACGCATCGAAGCGGTTCGGAGCGGCTGCGTTGGGAGCCGGTAGTTCGAATCGTTCATCGTACTCGACTCGCGCCAGGTAGAGCCCCTCGGCGCCAAGCGTGGCCGCAGCCCGCGATCGATCGCGCGCCGCAAGCAGTTCGCCCAGCCATTCCACCGGCTGCCGCCCGGTCCCTACCGCGACCAGCGAGCCGACGATGTTGCGCACCATGTGGTGCAGGAACGCATTGGCCGTTGCGCGTACCGTCACCCAGCGCCCGAACCGCCGAACGTCCAGGCGCTGCAGTTCACGCACCGGAGACGCCGCCTGGCACTCGGCCGAGCGGAACGACGAGAAGTCATGCGTGCCCAGCAATCGCGTTGCGGCAAGCTGCATGCGCTCGACGTCGAGCGGGCGGAATACCCATGTCGCGCGCTGATGCGCGAGGGAAGAGCGAACCGGATCGTTCAGGATCCAGTAGTCGTAGCTACGCCGCAGCGCGCCGAACCTCGCATGGAAATCGTCGCCGACCCTGCGCGCCCAGCGGACCGAAACCGTTGCGGGAAGAAAACGGTTGGTGCCGCGTACCCACGCGGTCAGCGGGCGATCGACAGCCGTATCGAAATGAACAACCTGATCGATCGCGTGGACTCCGGCGTCGGTGCGGCCGGCACAGATGGTCGAAATCGGCTGACCCGCCAGCGCGCCGAGCGCGCCTTCCAGCGTGTCCTGGACCGAACGGCGGTCCGACTGGGTTTGCCAGCCGTTGAAGCCGGCCCCGTCGTACTCGATGCCGAGCGCGATGCGCACCAGAATTGGCAGCGGGCTCATCGAACAACCCTCACGCAACGCGCTCGGGATTCGCCCTTGGGACGGCCCGGCGGGCTCATCCGAACCACCCTCGCGCAACGCGCGCTCGGGATTCGCCCTTGGGGGCGGCCCGGCGGGCTTATGCCCGCTGTGTTCAGCCTTCGATCTGCTTGATCAACTCGACTGCGGCCTGACGCTGCTCGCGCGTTCCATCGCGCATCACCTCGTCGAGCAGTTCGCGTGCGCCGTCCTTGACGCCGAGGTCGATGTAACCCCGCGCAAGGTCGAGCTTGGTCGCCATTTGCTGCGCCAACGCGCTTCCCGGCTCGGTTTCGCCGCGCTTGGTCGTCGGGTTGAGGCTGACGGCGGACAGGTCGAAATCGATCAGCGGCACCGTCGCCTGATCGGTGTTGGCGGTCAGCCGCTGCGCCTGCTCATCGGGCAGGGCACCGACGTCAGCCGTGACCGGCTGCTTCTTGCCGATGACGGTTGGCCGCGACAGGGCTTCCGTCGCCGCCGGTGCGACGGGCATCCGGGTCGAAGGAATATTCAGGTCGAGATCCGGAATCAATCCTGCGCCCACAGCAGTCGGCTGCAGATTCGGCGCGGTATTCGGGAGCGCGATATCGAGGTCTGCCAGCGCCGGCGGCTCGGTGCGGCCGATCGGAGCAGTCGGCGCGAAACCGAAGTCGACGTCCGACGTCCTCGAACCAGGCTCGTCCATCGTCGGCATCTTCGTCGGTGGCTCGAGATTCATCTTGGTTGGTCCGAGATCGAAGTCGAGCGACGAGAAGTCCGCCGCGGCGGCAGGCGCCGGAGCCGGCGGCGTCAGGCCGGCTGAAGGCTGGCTGCCGGGAAGAGTCGCATGGAACTGCGTCGTCGGTGCGGACGTCGTGTTGGGACCGGAAAGCTTCGTGTCGGCCGGCATCTTCGTATCGCCGGTCGACATCGTCGTGTCCGCCCCCGTCATCCGCGTGTCGACGACCATCTTGGTCAGCGGCGGCGCATTGCCTGAGGCCTGCATCACGGAGTCGGCGCCGCGCAGGCCACCGAGGTCGAGTCCCGACGTCGGGCCGCCGCCCAGCGTCGACGGACCGCGGCCCTTGGTATTCGGATCGAGACGGAAACCGGTCGTGGGACCACGACCCATGGTGTCGGTCAGCACGGCGCCCGCGAACATCGGGTGAGCAGGATCGACCGCATGCCCGAGCTTGATCGCCTTTTCCCAGTCCTCACCGACCGCGCCGGTGCGATCGCGCAAGTCCTCGGCCATCGTCATGAAGGCCGCCTTGTCGCCGCGACGCGAGTAGATCTCGAGCAACTTCACGCGCACCGCATGCCGGTCGGGCTGCATGCGCAGTGCTTCCTTCAGGATGTCCTCGGCCTGCTCTTCGCGGCCGTAGGCAATATAGACATCGGCTTCTGCAACCGGATCGACCTCATTCGAATCCAGTTGCGAGGCGGCGGGAATGAAACTGGAGTTGAACGTGCTGGTGCCCGTGTCGACGCTCTGTCCGCCGGTGGCGCCGAAGAGCGAGTTGGCCTGCAGTCCTTCGCCGGTATCCTTGAACTTGCCGCTGCCTTCGGCCTTGCGCTTGCGATACCAGCTCCAGCCGAAAAGACCCGCGAGCAACGCGATGATCCCGGCCAGCCCCAACTGGGTGGTCGTATTACCGAGCAGGTCGCCGATGAAACTGGGTTCCTCCGCCGGGGGAGGCGGCGGCGGTGCAGCCTTCTTGACCGGTGCCGGTGCTGGTGCCGGCGCCGCCGCCACGGGTGCTTCAACCTTTGGCGGTTCGACCGGGGCGGCCGCCGGTGCGGGAGTCGGCGCCGCCGCGGCAGCCGGTGCCGGCGCGGGTGTCGGCGTGGCCGCTGCGACCGGAGCCACCGACTTCTTCTCTTCCGCTTGCTTCTGCGCCTGCGCGCCGGCCTTGCTCTGGACTTCGAGCGCCTTCTGGATCGCCTCGTTGGTCTTCTTCAGCTGGGCTGCGCGCTCCTGCTCTTCCTTGAGCGCTCGAGCCTTGGCTGCCGCTTCGTCTGCCTTCGCAGTCGCCGCAGCGGCGCTTCCCTTGTCGTCCGCGCGCGCGATCTTCAGCTGATCCCCACCGGGGGTCGCGGCCGCGCTCTTGTCTTCGACCTTTGTCGTCACGCGTCCACCACCTGCCGCGGCGGCCGGTGCGGAGGCGACCGGGGCAGCGCCGGCGGCCTGCGCCAGGCGGCTGCGGTACTGCGCGAAGTCGGCGCTCTGCGCCGCGACTTCGCGGCGTGCTTCCGGGGCCGCCATGCCGGCGGCTTCCGCATCCGACGGAATCGTCAGCTGCACGCCGGCACGCAGCCGGTTCATGTTCTTGGCGATGAAGGCGTCGGGATTCGCGCGGAACAGTGCCACCAGCATCTGGTCGAGCGAAGCAGCACTTCTATTTTGATTGGCGATCTTGCCCAGCGTGTCACCGGACTTCACCATGTAGCTACCGGCCGATGCGGTCGACGGCGCCGCAGCGGCGGGTTTCTCGGCCGGCGGCGTCATCGGCGCGGCGGCGGAGGCCGGCGGCGCGGCAGGCGCAGGCGCAGCAGCGCGGGGCGCCGGCGCGGGCAAAGGTGCAGCAGCAACCGGTGCCGGCGGCGCGGCCGGAGCGACGATATCCGGCTGGGTCTTCAATGCCGGCGGATCCAGCAGCACGGTGTATTCGCGGATCACGCGCCCGGTCGCCCAGGTGAGCTCGACCATCATGTCAATGTACGGCTCGTTGACCGGCTGCGCCGACGTGATGCGCACCGTGTAGCTGCCGTCCTGGCGCCGGTCGAGCGCGAAGCGGATGTTCGTAAGTGCCGGATTGAATTCGAGATTTGCGGCACGAAACGCTGACAGCGGAGCCAGGCGGACCTGCAGCGTCGGCGCTTCATCGCGCCCGACCGAGGTGACCTCCAGTTCAGCTCGCAGGGGCTGCCCCAGCCCGGATTGCACCGACAGGCGGCCAAGTCCCGCCGCATCGACCTCCAGGCTGGTCAGCCCCAGGCCTAATGCAAGCGAAAGCGCGCACCACATGGGCGCGCGCGCAAATTTTTGGGATGGCATTCCGCCCCCTGTCTTATTGAAACGTTTTTCGAACATAACATCATGGACTTAGGGCGGCAAGCTTAGAAATAGCCGTAACTCACGCCTTTATGTGAGAAATTAAAGAAGCGGTCTCCAAGCGTGTTGTGTGCGCCTGTTGCGCGGAGCCGGACGCTTCAAAGAGCGTTCAGCAGAATTCGCAACATGCGCCGCAACGGTTCAGCTGCTCCCCACAGCAACTGGTCCCCGACCGTAAACGCTCCGAGATAGTCGGTCCCCATTGCCAGCTTGCGCAGCCGTCCCACCGGAATCGACATCGTGCCCGATACCGCGGCCGGGGTAAGGCCCCGAATGCTGGCTTCCTTGGTGTTACTTACGAGCTTCACCCACGCGTTGTCGGCGCGGATCATGTCCTCGATGTCCGCGAGCGGCACGTCGCGCCGGAGCTTGATCGTCAGAGACTGCGAGTGGCAGCGCATGGCACCAATGCGCACGCAGATCGAATCGATCGGCGTCGCGACGGCACCGAAGCCCGGGCCGCGGCCGAGGATCTTGTTGGTCTCCGCGCCACCCTTCCACTCCTCGAGGCTGGTGCCGTCGCCGCGATCGGCGTCGATCCACGGAATCAGATTCCCGGCGAGCGGCACGATGAAGTGCTGCGTCTCGTCATCGCCGAGCGCGCGCTGCTTTCCGGTGATGCGCCGGTCGATCTCGAGGATCGCGCTGGCCGGGTCGGTCAGCAGATCGCGCACTTCGAGGTTCAGCGTGCCGAACTGCGTCAGCAGTTCACGCATGTGCTGTGCGCCGCCGCCCGACGCCGCCTGGTAGGTAGTACAGGTCATCCACTCGACCAAGTCCTGCTTGAACAGGGCACCGACGCCCATCAACATGCAGCTCACCGTGCAGTTGCCGCCGATGTAGTTCCTGATGCCGCGCTTCAACGCCGCGTCGATGACCGGACGATTCACCGGATCGAGGATGATGACCGCGTCATCCTGCATACGCAGGGTCTTCGCGGCGTCG
The DNA here is from genome assembly GCA_963712485.1 of uncultured beta proteobacterium. GTDB lineage: Bacteria > Pseudomonadota > Gammaproteobacteria > Burkholderiales > Burkholderiaceae_F > JALORV01. The sequence goes on along the minus strand of CAVQID010000074.1, from coordinate 66,833 downwards.
ATCCAGTAGCCGTTCCACCCGGTCGCGCGCAGTTTCGGATAGATCTCCTTCGTGTAGTCGCTGCCCTGGCAGGTGATGATCGTGTCGAGCGCCGACAGTGCGTCGATGTCGTCGGCATTCTTCAGCGTCCCTTTCGAACGCGGCACCGACGGCGCGGCACCACCGGCGTTCGACGTGCTGAAGAACGTCGTGTCGACCAGGTCGAAGTCCCGCTCGGTGCTCATACGCTCCATCAGCACGGAGCCGACCATGCCGCGCCACCCCACGATTCCTACCTTCATGGCTTCCTCGATTTCGTCTGACTACTGCGCCAAGGCGGCCACGACGGCATCGCCCATCGTCACCGTACCCACCGTCTTCGCGCCCGCGACCGCAATGTCCGCGGTACGCAGCCCCTGCGCCAGCACCCGTCGCACCGCCGCTTCGATCCGGTCTGCCTGCTCGGGCCTGTTCAACGAATAACGCAACATCATCGCCGACGAAAGGATTGTCGCCAACGGATTGGCGATACCCTTGCCGGCAATGTCGGGCGCGCTGCCATGCGACGGCTCGTACAGGCCCTGGTTGCGCTCGTTAAGCGACGCCGAGGGCAGCATGCCGATCGAGCCGGTCAGCATCGCCGCCTCGTCGGAGAGTATGTCGCCGAACATGTTGCCGGTCACGATGACGTCAAACTTCTTCGGCGCCTTCACCAGTTGCATGGCGGCGTTGTCGACATACATGTGTTCGAGTTCGACGTCGGGATAGCCGGCCCCGACTTCCGTCACGACATCCCTCCAGAACTGGAACGTTTCGAGCACATTGGCCTTGTCCACACTCGTCACCTTCCTGGCGCGCTTGCGTGCCGCCTGGAATGCCACATGCGCGATGCGCTCGATTTCCGGCCGGCTATAACGCATCGTGTCGAACGCCTCCGGCGCGCCGGCGAAAGGTCCGTCCGGTGCGGTGCGGCGACCCCGCGGCTGACCGAAATAGATGTCTCCCGTCAGTTCACGCACGATCAGGATGTCGAGGCCGGCGATCAGTTCTGGCTTGAGGCTGGACGCCTGGGTCAGTTCGGCGTAGCAGATCGCGGGACGGAAATTGGCGAACAGGCCGAGGTGTTTGCGTAGCCCGAGGATGGCCTGTTCCGGACGCAGCGCGCGCTCGAGCTTGTCGTACTTCCAGTCCCCGACCGCACCAAACAACACGGCGTCGGCCGCTTGCGCTAGCTTGAGGGCCGACTCCGGCAGCGGATGTCCATGCGCGTCGACAGCCGCGCCACCGACGGCGGCGAACTCGAACTCGATGCGCTCATCGAGTGCGCGCAGGATCTTCACTGCTTCGGCAACGATTTCCGTGCCGATGCCGTCTCCGGGCAAAACCGCGATCTTCATCTCGTCCTCGCGCGGGGCTTCTTCTTCACCCCGCTCCTGCCCGCCTGCCGGAACGAGTGCGATGTCTAGACCGACTTGACCAGCCACGGCTGCCGCGCCAGCCGCCGCCGCTCGAAGGCTTCGATCTTGTCCTTGTGGCGCAGCGTGAGGCCGATGTCGTCCAGTCCGTTGCCAAGGCAGTACTTGCGAAACGGTGCAATATCGAACGCGTGCTCGCGGCCATCCGCCTCGAGTACCACCTGCCGCGGAAGGTCGACGGTCAGCGAGTAGCCGATGTGCACGGCGGCTTCGTGGAACAGGCGATCCATCACCATTTCGGGCAGCACAACGGGCAGGAAGCCGTTTTTCAGGCTGTTGTTGTAGAAGATGTCGGCAAAGCTCGGCGCGATGACGGCACGAAATCCGTACTGCTGCAGCGCCCACGGTGCGTGCTCGCGCGACGAGCCGCAGCCGAAATTCTTGCGGGCCAGCAGGATCGAAGCACCCGCGTAGCGCGGCTGGTTCAGCACGAAGTCCGGATTCAGCGGTCGCCGCGCATGGTCCATCCCGGGCTCGCCGTGATCGAGATAGCGCCACTCATCGAAAAGGTTCTCGCCGAAGCCCGTTCGCCTGATCGACTTCAGGAACTGCTTGGGGATAATGGCGTCCGTGTCGACGTTGGCGCGATCCAGCGGCGCCACCAACCCGGTGTGAACAGTGAAAGCATCCACGGCGGCCCTTAGTTCTTCTTGCCTTTGTTGCCGGCCTTTTCCATCGCGCTGCCGGCAGCCTCGACATCCTTGCCAAAGCCCGCAAGGGTATTGCAGCCCGTGACCATGATGACCGCAGCGATCAGTACCACCAGCGTCTTCATTGGAGCCTCCTGACGTCGGCGAAGTGACCTTCGATCGCCGCCGCGGCGGCCATGGCTGGCGAGACCAGATGCGTGCGACCTCCGGCTCCCTGGCGTCCCTCGAAGTTCCGATTGCTGGTCGACGCGCAGCGCTCGCCCGGCTCGAGCCGGTCGGCGTTCATCGCCAGGCACATCGAACAGCCCGGCTCGCGCCACTCGAAGCCGGCGGCGCGGAACACCTCGTGCAGACCTTCGCGCTCGGCCTGGGCCTTCACCAGCCCGGAACCCGGCACGACCATCGCCAGCTTCACAGTCGAGGCGACCCGCTTGCCGAGCCGCTTCACGACCCAGGCTGCCTCACGCAGGTCCTCGATGCGCGAATTGGTGCACGAACCGATGAACACCTTGTCGACGCGAATGTCGGCAATGCGCGTCTTCGGCGTCAAGCCCATGTAGCGCAGCGCGCGCTCGATGCCGTCGCGCTTCACGGGATCCTTCTCGGCTTCCGGATCCGGAACGAAGCCGTCGATCGTCGTGACCATCTCGGGCGACGTGCCCCAGGTCACCTGCGGCCTGATTTCCTCGGCGCGCAGTTCGACCGTGCGGTCGAAGCGCGCACCGGGGTCCGAACGCAGCGAGCGCCAGTACGCTGCCGCCTCTTCGAACATCGCAGCCTGCGGCGCGAACGGCCGGCCACGAACGTACTCGATGGTCTTTTCGTCCACGCCAACCAGTCCGGAACGTGCGCCGGCCTCGATCGCCATGTTGCAGATCGTCATGCGTCCTTCGATCGACAGCGCCTCGATCGCGCTGCCGGCAAATTCGATCGCGTAGCCGGTTCCGCCCGCGGTGCCGATGCGGCCGATGACCGCAAGCACGATGTCCTTCGCCGTGCAGCCGGCCGGCAGCCTGCCGTCGACGCGCACGAGCATGTTCTGCGCCTTTTTCATCAGCAGCGTCTGCGTCGCGAGCACGTGCTCGACCTCGCTGGTGCCGATGCCGAAGGCAAGCGCACCGAAGGCGCCGTGCGTGCTGGTGTGTGAGTCGCCGCAGACGACCGTCATTCCCGGTAGCGTGGCGCCCTGCTCCGGCCCGATGACGTGCACGATGCCCTGGCGCTTGTCGAGAAACGGGAAGTACGCCGCCGCGCCGTACTGTCGCATGTTGGAATCGAGGGTCACGACCTGCTCGCGCGACACCGGATCGGTGATGCCGTCGTAGCCCCGGTCCCATCCGGTGGTCGGCGTGTTGTGGTCCGCGGTCGCGACGATCGAACTGACGCGCCAGGGCGCCCGCCCGGCAACGCGCAATCCTTCGAATGCCTGCGGACTCGTGACCTCGTGAACCAGGTGGCGGTCGATGTACAGCACCGTGGTGCCGTCGTCTTCGACATGCACCACGTGGTCGTCCCACAATTTGTCGTACAGGGTTCGCACTGAGATTTTGGCCGCGCCCGGTTGGCGGCGCAGCGCCCGGAAGCGGGCGCGCAGAATAAAGATTATGCCATCCGACATGATCGGCGACGTCTGCCGCCGTCACGGCACGCCGCTGTTGCCGCACGGAACGCCACGACTGTCGCGCGGTCTCACGCTACGCTGCTGACCGTTTCCGCGGAGGCTCATGTGGACCGTCCGAACAATCGATCAACTCTGGAGCGTCGTCACTTCGTTGCGGGACTCGCGGGTGCCACGCTGGCGCCGCTCGCTTCGCTGAGCCATGGCCAGTCGGGCGCGCGGCCATCACCGTCACAGACGCTCGGACCGTTTTATCCCCGCAATGCAGGCGAGCGGCCACGCGATACCGACGCCGATCTCATCGTGGTCGACGGCGATCGGGTCCTGACCCGGGGCACACCGGTGTTTCTCGTAGGCCGCGTGCTCGATCGCGGCGGCCGGCCCGTGACCGCGGCCGCGGTCGAAATCTGGCAATGCGACGCGATGTCGGTCTATCACCATCCGGCCGGCGGGGCCGAAGGTGAACGCGACCCCAATTTCCAGGGCTATGGTATCGACCGCACCGACGGCGGCGGTGCGTTTCGATTCCGCACGATCATGCCAGTCGCCTATCCCGGCCGGACGCCACACATCCATGTGCGCATTCAGCCGAGCAACGGCCCGGCCTTCGCAACACAACTGTATCTGCCTGGCGAAGCCGGCAACGCCCGCGACTTCCTGTTCAGCCGCCTGACCCCGGAAGAGCAGCAGGCACTGCTGCTCAGCATCGGGCCGACACAGGATCGATCGCACCCGCTCGCGCAGGCGACGCGTTACACCGCTCGCACCGAACTCGTGCTCGCCTGACCTGTGCTCGATGGCTCAACACGTTACTTCGCCGAAGCGCCGCTTCGCGTCTTTTCGTAGAGCGGCGTGACCTTCTGCACGTAGGTTTGCAGGTCACGCAGCCGGGTCTCGTTGCTCGGGTGCGTTGACAGCCATTCCGGCGGGCCGCCGCTGGCTGCCTGCCCCATCTTTTGCCACAGCGTCAGTGCGGCGCGCGGGTCATATCCCGCCCGTGCCGCCAGTTCGACGCCGATGTAGTCGCTTTCCTGCTCGTTTTCGCGGCTGTTCGGCAGCACGAACATTGCCTGTGAGAACGTCCCGGCAAGCTCCGGGTCCAGCCGCACGCCGGTAAAGATTTCGAGCGCCATGGTACCGACGGCGGTCGCTGTCTGCGTCGCCATTTGTCGTCCCATGCGCTCGCGCGCGTGCTCGCGCAGCGCATGCGCGATCTCGTGACCCATGACGGCCGCGAGTTCGTCGTCGGTCAGGTTCAGCCGCTCCATCAGCCCCGTGTACACGGCGATCTTGCCGCCGGGCATGCACCAGGCGTTGATGTCCTTCGAGCTCAACACGTTCACTTCCCACTTCCAGTTGACGGCGTCTTTGCGGAACACGGCGACCTGCGGGATCAGCCGCGCGGCGACAGCGCGCACGCGCTGCACCTGTTGCGGATTCTGATTGAGAAGCCCCTTTTGCTTCGCCTGCGCCAGGACCTGCGCATACTGCTGACTCGCCTGACGCTCGACCTCTTCGCTGGTGACCAGCGAGGTCATCGTCTGCTTGCGGTCAACACCGACGGCGCCCGACTCGGTGGTCTGCACCGTCTGGCAGGAGGCGAGCGTCATAACCGATGCGCCGAGCGCAACACCGCGCAGCCAGCGCGGAGCAAGAGACTGCTTCATGGTTCGAGACTCCGATTCGAGGAAACATCGACGATGTGCGGACCGGCCCCGACCGTATCGTGGCGCTGCGCCTGACGCACGGCCCACGCACCCATCAGCGCCGCCACGCTGCCCGCGCCAAAGGCCCACTGCGGACCCGCCAGTGTCCATAGGTAGGCGGCGGTGAGACTGCCGGCCGTACCGCCGAGGCCATAGGCGGCACTGATGTAAACCGCCTGGCCGCGTGCCGCGGCGCGGCCGGGAAACCAGCGCTGGATCGTGAGTACCGACGCGCTGTGATGGACTGCAAAGGTCACGGCATGCAGGAGCTGGGCCAAGGCGAGTACCCACCAGAGGGTTGCCAGTTCAGCAATCAGCAAGAAACGTACCGCGGCGACGAGGAAGCTTGCGAACAGCAGTGGATACACGCCGAAGCGCGCAAACCACCGACCCTGCGTGAAAAAGAAAGCGATTTCAAAGACGACGCTGATCACCCAGAAGACGCCGATTGCGGTCTTGCTGTAGCCGAGTTCGGCGAGGTAGATCGAAAGGTAGGTGTAGAGCGCCCCGTGGGCGAACACCATCAGTGCCGCAGACAGCAGGAACCAGCGCACGCGAGCTTCGCGCAGCCGACGGCTGACCGAGACACGCTCGTGAGTACCTTCGCTCGGCGCCTGTTCCTCGACCTGCCATGCGACCACGACCAGCACGGCGCACAGCGCGGCACCGAGCCAGAGCGCGGTGGCGATGCCGTAGCGATCGAAGAGCGGACCGGCTGCGATGACCACGACAACGAACGCGGTCGAGCCCCACAGGCGCAGCCTGCCATAGCGCTTCGCCGCGTCGTCGCCGGGGCGCAGTCGCGCAGATGCAAGCGCTTCGGCGATCGGCATGGTCGCGGTCTGGAATAGATTGAGCAGCAGCATCGCGCCAAAAACGAACGCGAAGCCGCCGGGAAAGAACAGCAGGCAGAACGACAGCATCAGCGCGACGGCGGTCGCGCGCAGGATCGGCGTGCGCCGCGTCGCGTGGTCGGCAAGGTAGCCCCAGAGATTGGGACCGATGACACGCATCACCTGGCCGAGCGCGACCAGCATGCCGATTTCGAAGGCGTCGAGTCCGCGCGCCTGGAAGTACAGCGGCATGTACGGTGCCAGCAGCCCGACCAGCCCGAAGTAAGCGGCAAAGAGCGCGCCGAGCCGCCACGTGGACGGCCCCGGCGTCAATACCTCACTCATCAGGCGGACGACGACCGCGCAGGAATCGGCGCTACACCGTGGTAAACGTCGCCATTCTGGGCCCGGTGCAGCAGTGCGTGGTCCATCAGCACGAGTGCCAGCATCGCCTCGGCAATGGGCGTGGCGCGAATGCCGACACAGGGATCATGGCGGCCATGCGTTTCCACCGTCGTTGCGACGCCGGCGCGTGTGATCGAGCGACGCGGCACCCGAATGCTCGAGGTGGGCTTGATTGCAATCGAGACCACGACGTCCTGACCGCTGGAGATGCCGCCGAGCATGCCGCCGGCGTTGTTGCCAACGAAGCCATCCGGCAGCAGCTCGTCTCCATGCTGCGAACCCTGCTGCGTGACGCACCCGAAACCGGCTCCGATTTCGACGCCCTTCACTGCGTTTATTCCCATCATCGCGTAGGCAATGTCGGCATCCAGCTTGTCGAAGAGCGGAGCACCCAGTCCCGGCGGCACGCCACTGGCCACCACACGCAGCCGCGCGCCGACGGAGTCGCCGCTCTTGCGCAGCTGGTCCAGCGCCGCTTCGAGTTGCGGAACCACTGCGGCGTTGGCTGCGAAGAACGGGTTGCGATCGACCTCGTCCCACGATTCGAAAGCGATGGCGATGCTTCCCACCTGTTCCAAGCAGCCGCGGATCTGCGTGCCGTACTTTTCGCGCAGCCATTTTTTCGCCACGGCCCCAGCCGCCACCATCGGCGCCGTCAGGCGCGCCGATGAGCGGCCGCCACCGCGCGGGTCGCGCACGCCGTACTTGCGCCAGTAGGTGTAATCGGCATGGCCCGGGCGGAACGTATCGATGAGGTCCGCGTAGTCCTTGCTCTTCGCGTCTTCGTTACGGATCAGCAGCGCGATCGGCGTGCCGCTGGTGCGGCCCTCGAAGACGCCCGACAGGATCTCGACGCGATCGGACTCGCGCCGCTGCGTCACGTGCCGGGACGTGCCGGGCTTGCGACGATCCAGATCAGGCTGCAAATCGGATTCGGCGAGCGGCATACCCGGCGGGCAGCCATCGATCACGCAGCCGATCGCGGGTCCGTGCGATTCGCCGAAATTGGTGACCTGGAGCAGGTGTCCGAAGGTGGAGCCGGCCATGTAGCCTTCAATGCGTCGTCAAACGCGAAGCGGAGCAGGTCGCCGATTGTAAGTGGCCCGCACCGCGCTCAGCGGTCGTCACCGCGCAGCACGGCCACCCGCTCCATCAGAAGATCGGGTGTGACGAGCTCGGGCGCCACTGGGTCGCCGACAATGAGCTCGAGCTTGGACCGGAACCCGCGCCGCAGGCGCGCCTCCACGGGCCTCGAGAATGCCGCTCCGCCGTAGCGCGAAAAGAACGAACCCCAGAGGCCGCGCAGGGCCATCGGATACACCGGGACCGGCACGCGCTCGACGATCTTCTGGACACCCTGCTTGAACGGACTCAGTTCCCCGTCGTAGGTGATTCTGCCCTCCGGAAAGATGCAGACCAGATCACCATCGGCGAGCGCCGCATCGATGCGCCGGTTGGCCGCTTCGAGCATCTTCGGGTCTTCGCGCGCTGGCGCGATCGCGATCGCCTTCGCGTTCCTGAAGAACCAGTTCATCAGCGGGATCTTGAAGATCCGGTGATCCATGACGAAGCGGATCGGTCGCGGGCTCTCGCCCATGATGACGACCGCATCGACGAAACTGACATGGTTGCAGGCCAGCACGGCGGCACCCTCCGCCGGGATGCGGTCGGTGTCGACCGAACGCACCCGATAGATCGTGTGAGCGAGGATCCACGCCAGGAAGCGCAGCAGGAATTCGGGCACCAGTCGGTAGATGTAAAGCGCCACCGCGGCGTTCATCAGCGCGGTCACCAGGAACAGTTGCGGAATCGTCAACCCCGCTCGCAAGAGCGCCGCTGCCATGACCGACGCGACGACCATGAACAGCGCATTCAGGATGTTGTTTGCCGCGACGATGCGCGCCACGCGCGACTTGTCGGCCCGGGTCTGGATCAGCGTGTACAGGGGAACGGAATACAGCCCTGCGAACATCGCCAGCAACGCGAGGTCGACGACGATGCGCCAGGCGCCCGAACTCGCCAGGAAGTGTGCCAGTCCGCCATCCTGCATGGGGCGAAAGGCGATCGACGCGAAGTAAAGATCCACGGCAAAGATCGTCATGCCGATCGATCCGAGCGGAACCAGGCCGATCTCGACCCGGCGCCCGGACAATCTTTCGCAGGCGAGCGAGCCGACCCCAACGCCGATCGAAAACACCGCCAGCAGTAACGTCACCACCGCTTCGCTGCCGCCGAGGTCTTCGCGCGCGTACGGCGTGAAACTGGTCAGGAAAACGGAGCCGAAGAACCACAGCCAGGAAATGCCGATGAGCGAATTGAACACCGCGACATTGCCGTGAGCGATCTTGAGGTTGGCCCAGGTTTCCGTGAACGGATTCCAGTTGACGACGAGGGCCGGATCGGCGGCCGGCGTGTGCGGAACGAACTGCGCAGCGAGGCGCCCGAGCAGCGCCAATAGAAGCACCATCGCCGCCGTCGCGAGCGCCCCCTGATCACCGAACTGGGTGATCAGCATGCCGCCTCCGATCGTGCCCAGCAGAATCGCGACGAACGTGCCCATCTCCACCAGGCCGTTGCCGCCGGTCACCTCGTGTGCATCAAGCTGCTGCGGCAGGTACGAATACTTGACCGGACCGAAGACGGTCGACTGCAGGCCTAGCAGGAAGACCGCGACATAAACCATTGCGGGCCACTGCAGGACCAGACCGGCGCCGCCGATCAGCATGACGACGATTTCCGCATCCTTCACGCGGCGAATGAACCAGGACTTTTCGAGCTTGTCCGCGAGTTGCCCGCTGGTCGCGGAGAAGAGAACAAACGGGGCGATAAAGAGGGCACCGATCACGAACCCCGCCAGCCGTGGCTCGATCCCGCCCCAGCGCGTCGCTGCGTAGGTTGCCAGCAGCGTAAACGCGAATTTGAAGATGTTGTCATTCGCCGCGCCGAGAAACTGCACCCAGAATAGCGGCGCGAATCGGCGCTCGCGCAGCAGGCTGAACTGGTTCTTGGCGCTCACGGATTGGGTGCTAATGCAGGCGCGGTCGGGTGTCGGATCGTCTGGCCGGGTCGGCGCCGGATTATGTCAGCCATACACCGCGCCCATGCGCGTGGCTGCAAGGTGGCAGATTGGCATGAGCAGCGCGAGGTCGTAATCTTGCAGAAGAATCAGAACGAAGCGCCCGTCCGACAAAGCCATCGCTTGCCGCACGCGGGCGCCTACCGGAGGAGCCACGATGACCGACACGCTGCGCGATGCCGCGCTCGAGTACCACCGCCTGCCGACGCACGGCAAGATTTCGGTCGTACCCACCAAGGCGATGGTCACGCAGCGCGACCTGTCTCTCGCCTACTCGCCCGGAGTCGCCGAAGCATGCAACGAGATCGTGCGCGACCCACGCGAGGCGCACACGCTGACGGCACGCGGCAACCTGGTCGCGGTCGTCACCAACGGCACGGCGGTCCTTGGCCTCGGCAACATCGGGCCGCTGGCCGGCAAGCCGGTGATGGAGGGCAAGGGGTGCCTCTTCAAGAAATTCGCCGGCATCGACGTCTTCGACATCGAACTCGACGAACACGACCCGGACAAGCTGGTCGACATCATCGCCGCGCTAGAGCCGACCTTCGGCGGCATCAACCTCGAGGACATCAAGGCGCCCGAGTGCTTCTATATCGAGCGCAAGCTGCGCGAGCGGATGAAGATCCCGGTTTTCCATGACGACCAGCATGGCACCGCGATCGTCGCCGCGGCCGCGGTATTGAATGGCCTGCGCTGCGTCGACAAGGATATTGCCAAGGCGCGTCTCGTCTGCTCCGGTGCCGGCGCGGCGGCAATTGCCTGCCTGGACCTGCTGGTCAGCCTCGGCCTGAAGCAGGAAAACATCCTGGTGACCGACAGCAAGGGCGTGCTGAACAGCGGGCGCACCGGACTCGATGACAGCAAGGTTCGCTACGCGCGCGACACAAAGGCACGCACGCTGGCGGATGCGATGCCCGGCGCTGACATCTTTCTCGGACTTTCGGGTCCTGGCGTGCTGAAGCCGGACATGGTGAAGGTCATGGGACCGAAGCCGATCATCCTGGCGATGGCCAATCCGACGCCGGAAATCATGCCGGAGGAGGCGCACGCTGTGCGGCCTGACGTCATCATGGGCACCGGCCGCTCCGACTATCCGAACCAGGTCAATAACGTCCTGTGCTTCCCGTTCATCTTTCGCGGCGCGCTCGATGTCGGCGCAACGACGATCAACGAGGCGATGAAGCTTGCGACCGTGCGGGCACTCGCCGACCTCACGCATGCGGAGATACCCGACGAGGTCGCCAGCGCCTACGGCGCCGAAGGCCTGCGCTTCGGACCCGAATACCTGATTCCCAAGCCCTTTGACCCGCGGCTGATCGAGCGCATTGCGCCGGCCGTTGCGCAGGCCGCGATGGACAGTGGCGTCGCGACGCGACCGCTGGCGGACGTCGTCATTTATCGCGCGCAATTGCGCCGCTTTGTCTACCAGTCCGGCAGCACGATGGAGCCAGTGTTTGCCGCCGCCAAGAAGGCAGCGAAGCGGCTCATCTATGCCGAGGGCGAAGAGGAGCGCGTACTGCGCGCCGCGCAAGTGGTGGTTGACGAAGGCATCGCGCAGCCGATCCTCATCGGTCGGCCCGATGTGATCGCGACCCGCATCGAGCGCTACGGCTTGCGGCTCAGGCTCGGTACCGATGTCGAATGCGTCAATGTGCTCGACGATCCGCGCTACCGCGATACCTGGTTGGAGTACTACCAGCTCGGCAAACGCCATGGCGTCACGCGCACCCTCGCGCAGTCGGAGATTCGCACGCGCACAACACTCATCGGAGCGATGCTCGTGCGCAAGGGCGATGCCGACGCGATGCTGTGCGGCACGGTCGGCGCCTATCAGGACCACCTGCGCTATGTGCGCATGGTCATAGGCCTGCGGGCCGGTGCGCACACGTTCGCCGCGATGCAGCTGCTCGTGCTGCCGAACCGGCACCTCTTCATCTGCGACACGCACGTGAACGCGGATCCCACCGCGGAGCAGGTTGCGGAGATGACACTGCTCGCCGCCGAGGCCGTGAAGCGGTTCGGAATGGCGCCGCACGTCGCCCTGCTTTCACACTCGAACTTCGGCAGTTCCGACCTGCCTTCCGCCGTGAAGATGCGCGACGCGCTCGAATTGGTCCGTGCACGCAGCCCGGAGTTTCCGGTCGATGGCGAGATGCAGGCCGACACGGCCCTCTCGCACACCGTACTCGAGGGCTCGATGCCGGACTCTCCGCTCGAGGCCGAGGCCAACCTGCTGATCATGCCCAACGTCGACGCCGCCAATATCACTTACAACGCACTGCGCATCACCGCCGGCGGCGGCATCACGATAGGAGCGATCCTGCTTGGCGCCGCGCAGCCGGTTCACATCCTGACGCCGGCTTCGACAGTCCGTCGGATCGTCAATATGTCCGCCGTTGCCGTGGTCGACGCGGCCGAGCGCGGCTGAATCAGCGCCGGAGTGCGCGCCAGGTCCAGAGCGCTCCGGCAACGTCGACCAGTGCGAAAAGGAGCAACACCGGCGGGGCAAGGCCGAGAAGTACAAAGGCACCGAAGAACAGCAGTACCGACAGCCGCAGCGGAACGGTCCACCCAAAGAAGGCCGTGAGGCCTGCCCGCGTGGCGCGGATGTAGTAGTAACCGAGAAATCCGACCAGCATGCCGACAACGCGGATCCAGATTTCCGTCGTGGGCGGCATTCCGAAAAGCCCCAGCAGCAGGTTGGGTGCGAGCACGAGCCCGGCGCCGAGGCCGACCAGGTAAAAGCCGAAAACGCGGACGCTCTGTGCAGCTGCTGTCACTCCTCTCCTCCCAGTGCGGTAATGAGTGCCCCGTTTTTCAGGCTGGCCAGCGGCGACAAAAGACCATGCAGTGCGAAGAGCGCGACTGGGCAGGATTCTTCGAACAAGAAAAAGCCCCGCAAGGCAGGGCTTTGTTGAGAGTTGCAGCTGACGCTTACTTCCGGCGCCGCCGCAGGGTCGCGAGTCCGGCCAGCGCAAACCCGAGCAACGCAAGTCCGGCAGGCTCAGGCACCGGCGTGATCGGGTTGTAGTTGTCGATCAGTTGCCACGACAGAATGTCGTGGTTGGCGAACGCGGCGCCGGTGCCCGAGGTGAAACCGACAAATGCGTCGGTCGAGCCGAGGATCGAGGCCAGATCCACCGTGTACGACAGCAATGCCGCGGCCGGGCGGGCCGCCAAGCGGGTCAGGCGAACCTCGAGCAGGTCAGTCACGCTGTTGTAATCGACCCAGGCGTTCCAGACGTCGCCGCCATTCAGGTCGGCTTCGGCAATATTCGTCGACACCACCGAATTGACGTTGCCGTTCAGATCGATGCCGACGTGATTGCTGTTGATGTCGATCCCGCCGTTGAACCAGTTGTCGAACTCGACACCGACACTGTTCGGAATTCCCTGGTAGCCGATGCCACCGCCTCCGGTACCCACGTCGTTAGCGACCGTCTGCACGGCAAAGACGATGCCGTCCGCGCCGCAACCGAAGCCGTCACACGCGCCACCCGGATCAGTGAAGCGGAAGCGGAAAAACGTACTGAATGAGGCGCCATTGCTCAGCGCCACCTTGTTCGTCGAGAACGCACTGCCGGCCTGGCTGAAGTTTGCCGGCGTCACCCGCAGAACATTGCCCACCTTCGCCGCATTGCCGTTGATCGTGAGCCCGCTCACGTCCGAGAAATCGGGGTAATTGATGACGAGCGCCGCATGTGCCGATATCGACACGAATGCCGAAATCGCAATGAATGAAACCAGCAAGCATGCGCCGAGCGGCCGGCGGCTGCCGCGACGAGGTGTAAACGTTCTCATGAATCCCTTCCCAAGGACAAAGCATGTGGTCAATATGGCCGGCGCACTCTTGAATCGTTTTTGTTGCGCAGGCAGGACGACCGTAAGCACGGTTCACGCCCGCTGGCCAAGTGATTGATTTCGAGCGTCTTCCGTTGTGCGGCGCAGTCCGCATGTAAGAAACGCCGACATGCGAAGCGCGGGCGGCGGATTGGGATCGCCACAAAGACCAAGCCCGGCCGAAGCCGGGCTTTGTCGTATGGCCTGATGCGGTAGATCGGGTTCTGCCCTGCGCGCGGGCGAACGCCGCGGGACCGGGCGCGGCGCGCCGTGCGCGTCGCGCTCAGTTCACCCGCGCAGCGGTCACCGTCACGCGCTCCAGCGCGATGACCTGTTGGCGGGCACCTGCTTCGCGCGGCTGCATGCCGGCGACGGTGCTGCCCAGCACCACGCCGCTGGCGAGCAGCGCGACGACAAAAGCGGTCAGGCGGGTCGAGAAACTCGGGGTGGCGGCGGCGTTCATGGTTCGGTCCTTTCAGTGCGGTGCTGCGTTGTCGATGAGTGCACTGTAGGCAGACGAGGCCACGGTTTCGAGCGACTTGCGACGGGCCGCAGAAATCGCGGCGTGAACTGCAAAGCGGATTTCGTCGCCTTCAGCCGCACTTCTGTCGCTCGTCGGCGCCTGCTGCAGTTCGTCGCGCCCAGCGGCAGTTCACGCCGTTTTTTGGGGCAAACAATCGCCGAGACGGATTTCGCGCATGTGACGGGCCGCGTTAGTTAGTTCAGCCCAGAACGCCCGGAACAGGCCGTCAGGGCGCGGGAATCGCTACGCGAGCAGCAACCGCGACCCGGCCCCGGACTCGCCCGCAGATGGTCTACCGAAAAGACTTAATTGGTGCGCGCCGTGCCTTCTTCCGGCTCGGGCCAGTCGCGGATGTAGGCCTTGAGCATGCGATTTTCGAAGCTCTGCTCTTCGAGAACCGCACGGGCGACATCGTAGAAAGAGATCACGCCGGCAAGCGTGCGGCCGTCGACTACCGGCAGGTAACGTGCATGGCGCTCGAGCATCAAGCGACGAACTTCCATGACTTCGGTCTCAGGAGTGACCGTCAGCGGCGAGTCATCCATGACCCTGCGCACGCTGACGTCGCCGACGCTGCCGCCATTGGCATGGATGCGATTGATGACCTCGCGGAAAGTCAGCATGCCGACCAGTTCCCCATACTCCATGACGACCACCGAGCCGATGTCCAGTTCGGCCATGACGGCGACCGCGCGGGCGAGCGGAGTTTCCGGGGTTGCGGTGTAGAGCGCAGTGCCCTTGACCCGCAGGATGTCGCTGACCTTCATGAGTTGTCCTCCGGGTATGAAACATCGACGCGCGATCGGCCCATGCTAGCCCCGCGATCTGCGACAAACAAGCACAAATCAGAGGCGGCGCAGCCAGCCCAATCCCGCAGATGTGCCACCCGGCTCCACGTTGGCCGGCCGGTACTCGCACCCGACCCATCCCGAATAGCGCAGACGGTCCAGCTCGCGGAAGATCTCGACGTAGTTGATCTCGCCGGTATCCGGCTCGTTCCTGTCGGGCACACCGGCGATCTGCACATGACCGATCAGCGCAAAGTGCTGTCGTAGATGACGAATGAGGTCGCCCTGCAGGATCTGCAGGTGATAGAAGTCGAACTGCAGCAACGGCCCCGGAACCGGCAGCCGCTCGATGACGGAGACGGCCAACGGCAACCGGTTCAGGAAGTACCCCGGAAAGTCGTGCGGGTTGATCGGCTCGATCGTCACGCGGATGCCGAAAGGCGCGAAAGCCGCGCAGGCTTGCGCCAGGTTGCGCTCGTAGACGGCGAGCGCTTCGGCGTGCGGAACATCGGGCCCTGGCGTTCCGGCCATCACGTGAACGCGGGGAGCTCCAGTAGCGCGCGCATAGTCCAACGCGCGCCCGAGCGCGGCATCAAACGCCTCTTCGTGACCCGGCAACGCCGCCAATCCGCGTTCGCCGCCGGCGAAGTCGCCGACCGGTGCATTGATCAAGGCCAGCGCGACGCGTGCGTCGTCCAGCGCACGCCGAAAGTCGGCGGCTTCCGCCCCATAGGGCGACTGCACTTCGATCGCGGCGAAGCCATCGCGGGCAGCAGCTCCGATGCGCTCGAGCAGCGGGTACTCGGGATACAGAAGGCTGATGTTGGCGGCAAAGCGCGGCATCGTGGGAGTCAGACCAAAACCGACTTGAATCGTTCGAGCTCGGCGATGACCGTAGCCCTAACGGCCGGCTCCCAGACCGAGTGACCGGCGTCGGGCACGATCGTATATCGCGCCGTCGGCCAGGCGCGGGCCAGATCGTCGGCGCTGACGATCGGGCAGATCATGTCATAGCGTGCGTGCACGATAGAGGCGGGATGCCGTCGGATGCGGTCGATGTTCTGCAGCAGCTCGTCGGGGCCGAGGAAACAGCGATGCGCAAAATAATGCGCCTCGAGGCGTGCCAGCCCCAGCGCCTCGGCAGCAAAGTGGCGCACGAGTTCGGGGTTCGGCAGCAACGTCGAGCACGACCCTTCGTATTCGCTCCAGGCGCGCGCGAAACTCAGCTGCACGCGCGGGTCGGGATCGAACAGGCGCCTGCGGTAACCCTGTAGCAAGTCGCCTTGCTCTTCCTCGGGCAGCATGCCGGCGAAGTTTCGCCACGCCTCGGGAAAGATCTGTCGCAACCCATACAGGAACCAGTCGATCTCGCTCTGCCGCCCGAGAAAGATGCCCCGCAGCAGGAATCCGCTACAGCGATGCGGATGCGCCTGCCCATAGGCGAGGCCTAGCGTGCTGCCCCACGACCCACCGAACACCAGCCAGCGCTCCACCCCGAGGTATTCGCGCAGCAGTTCAATGTCGGCAATCAGTTGCTGTGTCGTGTTGGATTCGACTGCACCGAGCGGGGTCGACGCGCCCGCGCCGCGCTGGTCAAACAGCACCGCGCGGAAGAACTCCGGATCGAAGAAACGGCGGTGCTCGGGCGAACAGCCGCCCCCGGGACCGCCATGCAGAAACAGGACCGGCACGCCCGATGGGTTGCCGACCGACTCCCAGTACATCGTATGCAGGTCATCGAGCGCCAGCATGCCGCTGTCGTGCGGCTCGACCGGGGCATAAAGCTGGGCGCGCGTATCCATCGGGCCGTGCAGTTTAGCGGCGTGCACGCGGGTTGACCGAACCCGGGGGTTGCGTTCGAGACACTGGCATCATCGTCGTTTCCCCGTGCCCGACCACCGCCATGACTGTCCGCTATCCCGGTTTCGACACGCTCGCGCTGCATGCCGGCCAGCCGCCGGACCCGACCACCGGGGCACGCGCGGTGCCGATCTACGCGACCACCTCGTTCGTCTTCGAGGACTCCGACCACGCGGCCGCACTCTTCAACATGGAGCGCGCCGGCCACGTGTACTCGCGCATCTCGAACCCGACCGTTGCGGTATTCGAGGAGCGCATCGCCGCGCTCGAAAAGGGTGTGGGCGCGATTGCGACAGCGAGCGGGCAGGCCGCATTGCACCTGGCGATTGCAACGATCATGGGCGCCGGCAGCCATATCGTCGCCAGCCGCGCACTGTACGGCGGATCGCACAACCTGCTCGCCTACACGCTGGCGCGGTTCGGCATCGAAACGACCTTCGTGAATCCGCGCGACCTGCAGGCCTGGCGCGCCGCGATCCGGCCCGACACGCAATTGCTGTTCGGGGAGACGCTCGGCAATCCCGGCCTGGACGTTCTCGACATCCCGGCCGTCAGCTCCATTGCGCACGAACACGGCGTGCCCCTGCTGGTCGACTCGACCTTCACTACCCCCTGGTTGATGACCCCCTTCGATCACGGGGCCGACCTCGTCTATCACTCGGCCACCAAGTTCCTCGGCGGCCACGGCGTGGCCATCGGCGGCGTGCTGGTCGATGGTGGCACCTTCGACTGGCTCGCCAGCGGGCGGTTTCCGACGATCACCGAGCCCTACCCGGGATTCCATGGCATGAACTTCGCCGAGGAAAGCACGGTTGCACCGTTCCTGCTGCGGGCCCGTCGCGAGGGCCTGCGCGACTTCGGTGCCTGCATGAGCGCGCACACGGCCTTCCTGCTGCTGCAGGGCATAGAAACCCTGCCGTTGCGCATGCAACGCCATGTCGACAATGCGCGCGCCGTCGTCGGGTTTCTCAACAAGCACCCGGCGGTCGAGTCCGTCGCCTATCCGGAGCTTGAGTCGCACCCGGACCGCGCACTGGCGCAATGCCTGCTGCCGCGAGGGTGCGGCGCGGTATTCAGTTTCAACCTGAAGGGTTCACGCGCGGCGGGCCGCGCTTTCGTCGAAGCGCTGCGGGTGTTCTCGCACCTGGCCAATGTCGGCGACGCCAAGTCGCTGGTGATCCATCCGGCATCGACGACGCACTTCCGCGTGCCGGACGACGAACTGGCCGCCGCGGGAATCACGCAAGGGACGATCCGGCTCTCGGTCGGCCTCGAAGATCAGGTGGACCTGATCGAGGATCTCTCGCAGGCGCTCAAGCGCGCGCAGAAGGTCGGCTGAACATGCCTCTGCTCACGACTTCGCGGCTGTACGCCTACACCGGCGGCCGGCCATTCGACCCGGCGCGTCCCACCGTCGTGTTCCTGCACGGTGCGCAGCACGATCACAGCGTATGGATCCTGCAGAGCCGCTACTTTGCCCATCATGGCTACAGCGTGCTCGCATTCGACCTGCCGGGTCATATGCGCAGCGACGGACCGCCGCTTGCCAGCGTCGAAGCGATCGCCGACCGGCTGTGCGAGGGCATCGTCGAGAGCGGCGCCGCGCGACTGCTGCTGATCGGCCACAGCATGGGATCGCTGATTGCGCTCGAGCTCGCTCGGCGCGTTGCGGATCGCGTGGCCGGCGTCGCGATGGTAGCGGCCGCCTTTCCGATGCGCGTGTCCGATGCGTTGCTCGATGCAACCCGCAGCGACGTGCCACAAGCCATGGACATGATCAACGTCTGGTCGCACAGCGCCGCCATCGGCGCATTCGAGCGCAAGCCCTGCAATCCCGGCCCCGGGTTCTCGAACGTCTGGCAGAACCTGCGCCTGATGGAGCGCATCGCTCGCCGGGACGGGCCCGAACGTGCTGCCGATCGACTTCGCCGCATGCAACAGCTACGTCGGCGGCCTCGAAGCGGCCGAGGCACTGCAGTGCCCCGCCCTCTTCGTGCTGGGCAGCCAGGACGCCATGACACCTCCGCGCGCCGCGCAGGCACTGATCCAGGCCTGCCCTGACGCGACCGTCACTCAACTCGACAGCGGCGGGCACTCGTTGATGGCCGAACGTCCGGATGAAGTCCTCGCGGCACTGAAGGACTTCGCCGCCCGTGCGTTCGCGCCGTCGTCGGCGACCGCGAACTGATCCCGGGACTCGCGCGTTGCTCGACGCCGTCAACTGGGACACGTACTGGCTGTACGTGCTCACCGAAGTGGCGCTGTCCCTGTCGCCGGGGCCGGCGGTCATGTTGATCATCGCCTGCGGCCTGGCGCACGGCGCGCGGCGCTCCACGTGGGCGAGCCTCGGCATCCTCAGCGCGAACGCCATTTACTTTGCCATCTCGGCAACAGCGCTCGGCGCCGTGCTCGCCGCGTCGCGCGAGTTCTTCAGTGCGGTGAAGTGGATCGGCGCGGCCTACCTGGTGTATGTCGGACTGTCGGCGCTGTTCGGGCGGCCGTCGCCGATCACGGTGTCGCAAGCAACTGCGCGCAGCAGCGCCCGCCGCGACCTCTATCTCGCCGGGCTCACGTTGCAGCTGGCGAATCCGAAGACCCTGATCTTCTTCGTCGCGATCCTGCCGCAGTTCGTCGACGCGCGGCTCCCGATCGGTCCGCAGATGGTCTGGCTGGCTGCCGGCTCAATTGTTCCGGAGTTCTTCATCCTCGCCGGCTATGGCTGGCTCGCGTCCCGCGCACGCCGTGTTGCGACTGATCCGCGCTACGCCCGCTGGACCGACCGCATCGCCGGTGCGCTCGTACTCGGGGCCGCCGCGTTGGTGATCAGCGTCACTTCGTGACGCGCGCGCCCGCCGCGGTCTGTCCGGGCAGACCCGCTGTGTCCCAGTAGATATAGACCGATTCCGTTGCGAGCCGGAAGATCTGCCCACGACTTCCCAGCCCGCTCTGCCGATACGCCGGCTTGCCGGCTTGGTCGACATAGTTGCCCGGCCGCTCGCCCCTGGGCTCCAGTTCGTGCCGCACGCCGTCGGCACGGTCGATCGCGACATGGCCTTGGCGCTGCGAGAACGTGCACGGCAGCACCGCCGAGGCCTTGTCCGCCCCCTTCGAGTAGATTTCGCAGCGTGCGTTGACGGTGTCTGCATGCGCCGCCGTGTCCATCAGCAACATTACGGCCGCGACGCATCCAGCGTGCACTCTGCCATTCAGGCCCCTGCCACTACTTCACTCGAATTCTTCGTTCGTTCACTTCCCGCCGTGGCTGGTCACGATCAGCTGCTGCAGTCGGGTCGCCAGCGCCTGGTGCTCGGCCGCCGAGTTCTTGCGCAGCACGTTCGTGATCAGCGTCACCATGTAGTGCAGCTTCCGCTCGCCGGCCGGGTATTCAATGATCGCGATCGAGTTCATGTAGTTCTTCACGTTGCCCATGTACTGCCCACAGTGGAAGTCAGGTTCCTTCGTGCACTCGTAGAGTGAGCCCGACTTGAAGTAGACGGCCGCGTCGGTGAGTGACGGTGCGCTGGCGTAGCGGATCCGGCGCTCCGTGACATACATCAACCGCTTGATCTCGCGGCTGGACCACTCGTCGACGAGACGCCCCTCCTCCATCCGCAGCAGGTAGCGCATCAGTTCGCGCGCGGTGCCGGCGCTGTCGCCCGGCCCCGGCACGATCCGCTTGCCGGTCGCGGTGAAGAAGCTGCCTTGCCGCAGCTGTTCGAGATCGAGTCCGTTGCGAGTGACCGGTTCGAAGAAGGTCTTCTCGTAGAGCGCCGTCAGTTCACTCTTCGGCGTCTGGGTGAAGAAGCGCTTGATCTCCGCCTCCGGCACCGGATACGCGGTGCCGTACTGGCGCAGCAGCATCGCCTCGCGCATCACCATGCCGGCGGCCGAGTTGGAACTGGGTGACATCATCCAGTCGACGTACTCCCAGAGGGTGGCCTTGTCGCCGACCTGGATCGCGCGCCGCGTGAGCCCCTTGGTTTCGACGTTGAACATGCGCACCGTGTGGTGGTCGTACTGCGAGAAGCCGTCCGCCGTCACCATCGCGGTCTTGAGGATGCGCTGCCGAGCGCCGATGTCGCTCGGGTAGACGTCCGCCAGCGCCTGGAACAGCGCCAGCGCCACAACGATCTTGCCGACGCTGCCGACGTTCTGCCGGTAGTTGCCGTTGTGTTCTGCGTAGCGCGGCTTGGCAGCGTCAGTCAGGTCGAGTACTGCGACGCCATAGCCGGCGAGGCTGCCACCGAGGATACCGGTGAGCTGCCGGCTGAACTCCGGATCCGGCGGCGGCAGGTCGAACGTCGAGCCGACGAGCCTGAGGTCGACCGCCTTGAGCGGCAGCATGGCTCCTTTGGGCTGCTTGACGTCGGCTAACTTGCCTTCGTTGGCGAGGCGCAGGCCTTCGAGTCGACGGATTCCGGTTTCCGGGTAGGCATCGAGGGGATACGCGTGCGCGACCGACCCCGGCAGTACGCATGACAATGCGCAGATGACGCCCGCCAGCCTGGGACCGATAGAGATCGAAGTCATTTGAGCGGCTCCCGCAGGTTCACCGTGCGATTCAGGTTCTTTTCCAGTGACTGGTCCATCTTCGCCAGATAGGCGCTCGCCTGCGCCTGCCGGCTTTCATTGAACGGTCGGATCTGCAGCAGCCAGAGTCGACCGTTGACGAATGCGAACTCCACATCCGCCGCGGCGGACTGTCCACGTTCGTCGACTTGCTGGAAGCGCTTGTTGATCTCGTCAGAAAACGCGATCAACTGCTTTGCTTCATCGGCCTTCAGCAAGGTCTCGGCACCTGACGCAGGCAACTTGGCGATGCCTCCCGTCGCCTGCGGAACCATGCGGCGTGGCGAGGTGGCGGAGGCCATCAGGCGCACGCTGCCAGTGCGCTTGTCGATGCGTACCGATTCGGCCGCCTGACCTTCGACCGCTCCGCCGACACCTTCGTTGACGGCCACCGACAAAATGCTGCGATCACCGCTGTCGACGTCCTGCGTGATCATCACGCCGGACAGGTCGGACGGCACCGTCCGCAGCAGCAGCACCGCGGGATAGATGTGCTCGGGCCCTTTCATGTGCGCCTGGCGCCACGCCCAGGCACGCTGGGTGTACGGCGAGGCCCAGACCTCCTGGATGCCCTTCACGACGTTGTCGAAGCCGACAATGTTGAAGAGCGTCAGGTTCAGCCCCGCTCCGGTGAATCCCGGCAGGTCCTCGACGTTGGTGTCGGAGCGGATAAACACGCCACCGCGGAAGTCGGCGCCGAATTCCTTCGCCATCGCGGCACGCAGCTGCTCGCGGAACTGCGGACCTGGGTCGGTCTTCATGACCGTCGAGTAGATTTCGGCGCGCAGTTGCTCGGCCGCCTGCGCCGCTTCCTTCGACCCGGCCGGCATCGCCTCGAGTTTCCGAAAGCTCTCGACCATCCACTGGTACACGGTTCTGCCGGTGTTCTTGTAAGGGCGGTCGAGGACGGTCGCGCGATACAGGCCGAACGGAATGCCAACACCGGGCGCGACGCGATCAGGGAAACTCGCCTTGAGTTCTCCGAGCTTGGCCGCCTTCGGCCCGACGATGCGGCCCGAATCCTTCGCGCGCAGCGTGTCGAGGCTGACGAAGGTGCGAACCGAAAGGTCGAGCTTCTTCAGGTCCGGCTCGAACATGGCAGTGGCGGCCGCCTGGGTCGCCTTGCCGAGCACCGCGTCCCACTGCGGGCCGTCGTCCGCGATCTCCACCAGTCCGCCGGAACTCACGGCCATCACGGCCCGTCGGCCGTCGGCCTGCTGAAGAGTCGGCAACACGGACTGGTCGACCGCGACGTTCGGGATGCCGAGGTTGCGCGCGAGCAACTGCACATGCGACAGTGGGTTGCCGGCGCCCGCCGTAAGGATGCCGGCGATTGGCGGCAGGTCAGCCACCGTTTCCGGCAGTACGTAGATGCCGTCAGCCCGGAACTGGCCGGCGCGCTGCATTTCCGGGCTCGTGTGCAACACGCCCCGCGCGATGCCCGGATTGAGCGCGTTGAAACCGGACGCGACTTCATTTCCGAAGACACTGTTGCGTACGCCGGCCTGCCGGTTGGCGTCGCGGTTCAGTGCGTCGAGCGCCTGCGAATAGAACAGCAGCGGGCTGCCACGCAGCTGGTCCTGGACGAAGAGCTCTGACTTGGGCTCGATTTCCGCCAGCTTGTCCATCGCCTCGCCGAACTGGAAGCGCAATTGCTGCGTGCCCCAGCCGGGCACCAGCCCAAGGTAGCGCAGCTCGGCCATGTAGGCGCGCAACTGCACCTCGGGCGCGCCGAGCGTCTCGAAGGACTTTTGAAGCGAACTGCGTTCGCGTTCGTTCAGCAGGCCGGTGCCAAAGGCAGCGTCGGCGGCGGCGCGCATCAGGATCAAGTTGCCGCCGCGCGGCGCCTTGTCGATGGCCGCGCGCATTGTGTTGCCGAGCCGCAGGTTCTCTTCCTCGACGGCTATTGACAGGTCCAGCGCACGCAAGCGATCCGGCGCGGACTTGATCGTCGGCAGGCTGCGACGCAATGACATCAGCACGTCGGCTGTCAGGCGGTAGCGGCTGACGATGTCCGTGTCGCGCAGGTAGGTCGCGCGCGCCTCGTTCAGCGACTTCTGCACGGCCGGCTCGCGGCTGAACCCGCGCGCGGCGCTTTCCAGCGTCTGATCGAGCGGCTTCGGTTGATAGACGCGATCGATCTCCGCGGCGAGTTCCTCGTAGCTGGCGCGCAGCTCGGGCTTCGCAGCAGCGGCGTAGGCGCGAACGCGTTCGGCATCGCTGGCTTCCGGCGTGCCATGGATCTTCGCGCGCAGCGAGGCGAAGCCTGCGTCGCGGTCGGACAATGTCGCCGCCATCTGCCTCACCTTCTGCGCTGACGCGGTGTCCTGTCCGTGCGGCAACATGCGTACACCGGTGCGTAGCGCGACGAAGCGGAAGCCTGTCCACTCGGGCCGCGCCGCCATGGTCTGCAACAGGGTGCGCGCGCCTTCACGTTCGTCCTCCTCTTGCAGTGCACCGCGGTAGAACAGCGCGCGGCGCATGATCCAGCCGTTGTCGGTGGCGACCAGGAATTTCTCGACCAGCAGCTGAGCATAACTGTCGGCAAAATCGGGCGCCGCCACCGCCTTCGACGCATCGATGCCGGCGAGCAGCGTCGCAACCTTGTAGCCCTGCGACCTCAACTCCTTGGTGCGGTCGCTCCACTCGCCGTGCTGGACACCGCCGCCACGCTTGGCGCACGCGTACTCGGTCGGCGGGAACACCGTGCCGTCCTTGCAGTACCACTTGACGCCGGAGAACGGTCCGCGCGGGGCTTCCTTCATCTCCACGATCCATTGGCGATGTTTCGCACGTGACTCCGGTGACGACATGCTTGCCGTCTCCGCCGACAGGGCGGACGAGGCAAGGATCAACAGAAAGGCGCCAAAGGCGATCGCGGCGCGGCCGAGGGAAGTGCAAGTCGTCATCCAGGACCTCAGAGCTTTGAAATGAAGGTTGTGATCGGGTTTCCGGACAGCCGAACCTAGCGTCCCCAGCCGAGAACGTCGTGCATCACTGACCAGCGACGTCCAGTCGGCTCCGCGCCCTTGCCGAGGACCCAGTAATCGAAGGCCTGCTGCAGTGTGCCACCCGCACGCTCGACGACGAGCCAGTTGTCGACGAAGGCATGCAGGTCGCGGTCATCCTGACGCATGCCGACCGCCAGCGGCAGCGCCGCGGGTGGCGGCTGTGGCACGACGACCGAGTAGTTGGGGTAGAGCAGTGACCAGGAGGCGCCGCTCGCCGCAAGCGTGACGAAAGCATCGATGTCTTCCCGCCAGCCGGCCAGGAATTCATAGGGTGAGCCCAAGTCTTCGAACCGGACTTCAGTTCCCTTCAGGTACTCACGCAGGCCCGCCTCGAGTGATCGTTCACGCACCGGGATTCCGAGGGTCACCGTTCCGAGCTTCCGGATCGAATCCACGGTGGCAAAGTCGTGCCTCCGCGCGTCCTTGACAACGAATCCCACGTCGGCGTTGAGGTACGGCGTCGAAAAGACCATGATCGGCAGCGTGCCGCGCAGATAGGGAACGTTCATCACCAGGTCGACGCGGCGCTCCACCAAGAGCTGCGCCAGCGTCGAGTGCCGCGCGGGCACAAATTCGACCGACCCGACCCCGATGTCCTCGGCGAGCCGGCCTGCGAGTTCGACATCCAGGCCAACCAGCTCCTGCCGGGCATTGATGAATGAAAAAGGCAGGCGGTCCGGTACGTAGCCGACGCGCAGCGCCCCGCGTGCGCGGATGCGTTCGAGGGCCGAAAGCCGCGACTCGTCGGGCTCGACGATGTCGTCGTGCACGACGACCGGGACCGAACTGCGGCGAAGATGCATGCCGGTCAGTACCTTGTCCTTGCGATAGGTGGTGTCGATCGTCGAAGCGAGCAGGAGCCGTGTAGCGCCGACCGCGATCAGCAGCACAACCGCTGCAACGCCCGCCAACACCAGCATGCGCACCAAAGTCAGTCGCAGGTACCCGGCACTGGCAGCGGCGCCGCAAAGCGCGACGACGATCAGGCTCATCGTTGCGACCATCGAGTCAAATTTTCCGGTGATGATCGTGGTCGGGATGTAGAGCTGAAACATGTCGTGCGGTACGCCGACGAGATCCATCAGGAACGGCAGCGCCACCTGCGCCTTGGCGAAATAGGCGAAGAAGCCGGCGCCGAAAAGTCCCGCGTAGTCCGCCGGCGCCAGGCCGGAGCCTGCGAGCCACGCGCCATAGGGAACGAACAGCAGCGTCAGCAGCCGGCCGGCGTTCGGCACGATGAACGAAATGGGCACCAGCACGCGGACTGTTGAAACGGTCTCCGGCGTCCGCATTCCCTGCCGCTCGAGGAGGGCCTCGATGCGCTCGACCAGGATCGGCAGCACGATGAAGACGCTTTGCGCGATGAACGCCGTCAACAGCGCATCCTTGGCTACACCGACGACCTGCCGATAGGAAAACGGCGTGAGGATCATCACGATCATCGGCAGGATGACGAAGCCAAGCAGCAGCGAGGCAACGATGAAGACGGCGAAGTAGGCCTCCAGTCGCTGCAGCGTTCCAATGTCCATGGTGCCCGCTGTCACGGCCGCAATGGCGAAAACGCCGAACGGTGTGGTCCTGATCACGAAGTTGGTGATGCGGACGATCGCGCCTTCGAGCGTCCGCAGTCCCGCGAGCAGGCTCTGCTTGTTCTCGAGTCCGATCAGCGCCAAGCCCACCGCCGAGCTGAAAAGGACCACGGCCGGGATGATCGAATTGGCGAGTGCATTGAAGGGATTGGACGGGACGTAAACGTCGATCAGGCCCAGCGGCTGACGCGGCTCGACCAAGGAGTGACTGAAGAAAAAAGCGTTCTGCTGGGGCGGAAAGGCGAACGGCATTGCGCCGACCACCACCATTGCAGAGGCGGCCACGATCAGCATGGCGCTCAAGCCGTAGAGGCCGAGCCTGCGCGCCTGTTCAGGCTCGAGTTCGCCGAGCCCGACGACCAGCGTGACGACGAGGTACGGCAGCACCGTCATCTGGATCAGCCGGATGTAGATGTCGGCCAGCGGTTGCAGCACCGCTGCCGGTTCGCCGAAGAACAAGCCGACCGCAAGACCCAGCGCAAGTCCGATGAGAATCTGCGTCGACAGCGACAACTGCCTGTTGCGCCGCGCGGCAGGCGGCTGCATCGGCGACGATGCGACTGTCACGCGCTCCCCGCCCGCGAAGCTTCCGACTTCCGCCGGAACTCGCGCCCCACGAGGACTGCCACGGCGATCCAGACCGCAACGAGCACGACGTTGATCCACGCGAACTGCGACGTGCCCAGCGCCAGCACTGACGTCCCGATGAAAACCGTTGCCGAAGACAGCACATCGCCGGAGCGGACGACGAAACTGTCCGTAACCTGCTTCGCCTTGTACTTCTCCTCGCGTGTCGTCGGCAGAAAGAGCATCTGATTGACGGTGTTCTGCAGCGAATAGTCGACCGAGTTTTCCGCCGTTTTGACCCATCGCATGACGGCCAGCGACGGCAGCAGCGCCGCGATCGCGTAACTTCCGAGCGCCACCACCGGCAGGACGCACACCGCCACGTGGACGCCAAGGTACTTGACCACTCTCGATACGACGAACAGCTGCAGCACCATACCGGCGATGTTCACGATCTGGAAATACTGCGAGAAGAACGCGCCGATGTAAGCGCCCTCCTGCGCCGGTGATAGCAGTCCCGCGGCAATCTCGCTGTCGGCCGCCCGCCGCACGATCGACGAAAGGATGTATTCACCGGTCGCATTGACCCAGTTCAGCAGGAGAACCAGCACGGCGATCAGCAGCAGGTAGCGATTGCGCATCACCAGCCCGAAGGCACTCCCGTTCCCGATCGGCGCCTCGACTGCCCTGGCGTCCCGTCGGTTCTTGCCGACTGCATCTTCACGGATGTCGATGATGTTGAATACGATGAGGCTCGCCGCAAGGATGACCGCTGCCACCAGCAGCATTGCGTGGACTCCGAGCACGCCGATGAGCTCGCCCGAAATGAACGCCCCGAACACCGCGCCCGACGAAGCGCCGAATGCTACTAGCGCAAACAGCCGCTTGCCTTCGTCCGGCGTGTAGATGTCATTTGCGTAGGCCCAGAACTGCGCAATGACCATCAGGCTGAAGATGCCGATCCAGAGAAAGAACGGCACGCCCACCCGCCAGCGCTGCTCCGCGGCCAGGAAGAACAGCGGCAGACAGGCGATAAAGAACGCCGTCGCGACATTGATAAGCCGGCGGCGCGACAGCCGCCCGGCCAGCGCACCATAGGCCGGGACAGCGAACGCCAGCAACACCGCCTGCAGCGCCAGCGAGTAGCTCTTGATCTCGGCGCCTCCAGGCTGCGCGAGGATCAGCGCCTCCCGTACCGGCTTCATGACGTAGTAGGCGGTAAGGATCAGGAAGACATTCAGGAACAGCAGCAACAGTCGCCCGCTCTCGCCGTGGCGCACATCGGCAAACAGCGACAGGAACCGGTCCAGCGACGACTTGGAAGTGGCTGGCAGCGACGTGGCCGACATGGGTCAGGGGCTTCGCAGTCGAACTTGAGCTCACGAACACTACCATCGCGCAGGAATGGCTCCTCGAGATCGAAGCTTGCCTGCTCAGCCCTGCAGTCAGCACGCGTGGCCATGCTGGTCGGGGACGATCTCTTAGCGCCAAAGCCCGAGTAAACCGGTGTAGCGTGCCCCTTTCGCAACGACGACGCGCTGTCAAGCCGGCCCGCCGCTCGAGTACAATGCAGCCTTTCGCGCGCGCCCGCGAGTCTCCCCTCCTGCACTGGACGGCCGACCGCTGTGGATCGTGTCGCATCCGCTCGCTTCGCAGCCAATCGATCGATGTCGTTTCTCCGGAATCTCATTGCCCGTTGCAGTGCCGTCGCCGCGCTGGCCCTCCTGGCAGGGCCGGCCTCCGCAGAAGGCACGCTCGCGAACCTGCGCGACGCTCGCAGCCCTGAGCTGCAGGCCGCGATGGAGCGCGTCGTCGCCGACGTCGGCCTGAGCAACGAAGTCGCCCATGGGCATCTTGCGCTTGCCCTCGTCGATGTGACTGATCCGGCCGCGCCGCGGCTTGCCATGCTCAATGGCGATCGCATGATGTACGCGGCCAGCATGCCGAAGGTCGCGATCCTGCTCGGTGCCCTTGCGGAGGCAGAAGCGGGACGCCTAACGATCAACGCCGTGACGACGGCGGCGATGACCAACATGATCCGCTTCTCGAGCAACGAGGATGCGACGCGGGTGCTGCGCTGGGTCGGCATTGACCGCCTGCAGGAAATACTCCAGTCGTCCCGATTTGCCCTTTACGACCGCGCGGGAAGCGGCGGTCTGTGGGTCGGCAAAGGCTACGGGCCGGAACCGGCAGCACGGCGCGACCCGTTGAAAAACCTGTCACACGGCGCGACGGCGTTCCAGGTGGCCCGCCTGTACTGGATGCTCGCGGACGATCGGCTACTGAGTTCGCCGATGAACGCGCTGATGAAGCAGTTCCTGTCCAATCCCGGCATACGCCATAAGTTCGTCAAGGGCCTCGAGGCCCGTCCCGGCGCGGAAATCTATCGGAAGTCAGGCTCGTGGAAGCACTTCCATGCCGACAGTGCGCTGGTGGAAAGCCAGGGCAAGCGATTCGTTCTGGTGGGCATCGCCGAGCATCCGGATGGCGGCGAGTGGCTAGCCCGTCTGGCGGCTCCCATTCATGATCTGATCGTCGCGCCCGCTCCTCAGGCCGTGGCAACGGTCAGTCGCCAGGCGACGCCGCAGCGCTGACAACCGCCAGGCTCGTCTCCAGCGGTGCGTTGATCCAGTCGTCGCGATCGATCCAGCCGGTCAGCAGCGTGCCGAGTCCTTCCCGATCCAGCGCCAGCAGCAGATTGCCCGGATCGATCACGAAGCGTTCGAACATCGGGCGCAGGGTCATCCGCGCCGGATCACACGACAGCAGCCACTCGGACGATTCGCCACGGCGTCGCGGCGTCAATAACCGGCGCACGTAGCCGAGGCGCTCCAGCGTTTCGAGCTGACACTCGGCATCCACCAGATCGGTGCGTGCCTTCAGTGCGAGCACCTGAGCCCCGACGGCAGGACGATCGGCACGGCGCGCCTCGAGCAGTTGCCGCAGCAGCGCCAGCGCGGTCACGAAAGCGTTGCCCGCGCGCAGTTCATCGGCGAACCGCCTCGCACGCAGCCGCGGCAGCGTCGCCGCGATTGCCGCACCGAACAGCAGCACATACCACGACAGGTACATCCACAGCAGGAAGAGGGGAAGCGCGGCGAACGCGCCATAAACGGAGCGCACCGAGCCGCGCGCGATGAAGTATGCGAAGCCGACCTTCAGCAGTTCGGCGAGGATCGCCGCGACAAAGCCGCCAATCAGCGCGTCGCGCCAGCGCACCCTGCGAGCCGGAACGAACACATACAGCGCCGAATAGGCGAGCCCGCTGAGGACCAGCGGCGCGTAATCGAGCAGGCCGCGCAGCAGCCACGGGATCCGCTTCAGTTCCGCTGCAGACGGCGACCAGACGTACGAACTGGCGCTGAGGCTGGCGCCGATCAGGATCGGCGCCAGCGTCAACACTGCCCAGTAGATCAGGATGCGCTGGCCGAACGGCCGTCGCGCGCGGACCTGCCAGATGTCGTTCAGCACATGATCGACGGTCATTATCATCGCGATCGCGGCCAAGGCCAGCAGGACCAGCCCGGCGGCCGTGAGCCGTGCCGCCTGGTCGGCGAATTCACCGATGTAGCGCAGAACGGTCGTGGAGATCTGCGGTGGCAGCGTCTTCGATACCAGCGATTGCAGCGCATCGCGGAACTCGGCAAAGAGCGGGAACGCGCTGAAAATGGCGAGGCCGACCGCAAACAGCGGCACGATCGACAGCAGCGTCGTAAAGGTGAGGCTGCTCGCGACCTGCTGCAGGCGTACTTCGCGCCCGCGGCGATAGGCGAACAACGCCACTTCGCGGGCGGACTTCAGCCTGGGAAACGAGTCGAGGGCGGCGGTGAGGCGGGACATGTAAACCGCCGCACCCGCCAACGGCGGCCG
The DNA here is from genome assembly GCA_963712485.1 of uncultured beta proteobacterium. GTDB lineage: Bacteria > Pseudomonadota > Gammaproteobacteria > Burkholderiales > Burkholderiaceae_F > JALORV01. Next base: position 36,474 of record CAVQID010000074.1, on the reverse strand, counting down.
ACGCGACGCGGTTTCTATAATACGGTTCCGCTCAACGCCGCTGCGTGAACGTCGATCTGCAAACGCGACGGCAGCCCTGCCCCTCCGTGGACATACTAGTTCTCTACTACTCCAGCCAAGGCGCAACGCGCCGGCTTGCCGAAGCCATCGCCGCCGGCATCGACACGGTCGACGGCGTCCATGCACGACTGCGCACCGTTCCGCCGGTCGCGCCGATCACCGAGAAGGCGGCGCCGCCAATCCCTGCCGAAGGTGCACCGTACGTAGAGCTGAGCGACCTCGAGACCTGCGCCGGCCTGGCGCTCGGTTCACCCACTCGATTCGGCAACATGGCTGCACCATTGAAGCACTTCCTCGACTCGACCTCCGGCCTGTGGCTTTCCGGCGCACTGGCCGGCAAACCGGCGGCGGTGTTCTGTTCGACCAGCAGCCTGCACGGCGGGCAGGAAGCGACCCTGCTGTCGATGATGGTGCCGCTGCTGCACCATGGGATGATGGTTCTCGGCATTCCCTACACCGAGACGGACTTGATGGCCACGCGCAGCGGCGGTACCCCTTATGGAGCTAGCCACATTGCGAGGCACGGTGCGGCACCGGTCTTAACTGACGAGGAGCGCAGGCTGACGCAGTCGCTTGGTGTTCGGCTGGCGCGCACGGCGCTGCGACTGGCCGCCTGAAGGTGCGGAATGCTCGGCCCGCTGCCCGGTACGACGCTGCGCCAACGCGCAGGCTGGTGGTGGGCCTTTGCTGCATGGATCGCGTTGATCATGCTGTGCCTCGCCTGGGAACTCGTATTCGCACCGCTGCGCCCCGGGGGTTCGTGGCTCGCGATCAAGGTGCTGCCCTTGCTGATCGTGCTGCCGGCACTGGTTCGCGGCGGTCCCTATGCGATGCAGGTCGCACTTTTCATCGCAATGATCTATCTGTTCGAAGGCGGCGCGCGGCTTTTCGAAGCGGGGCCTACTGCCGCGCTGGCACTGCTCGAACTCGCCCTGGTCGCGGTCTTCCTCGTCGGTGCGGTGGTGTATCTGCGACCGATGAAGCTCGCGGCCCGCAGTCGCAGGGCGAGCGATGAACGCCATTGACGAACTGCGTGCCATCGTCGGCGCGCCGCAGGTGCTGACGGACGCGAGCGACACCGCGCCGTACCTGGTCGACTGGCGCCGCCGCTACACCGGCCGCGCCGTCGCGGTCGTGCTGCCCGGATCGACCGACGAGGTGTCACGCGTGGTGCGCTGGTGCGCGCAGACCCGCACACCGATCGTTCCGCAGGGCGGCAACACCGGCCTCGTCGGCGGAGCGACGCCGGACACCGACGGACGCGCGATCGTTATGGCGATGAAACGCATGCGTGCCGTTCGCGAGGTCGATGCGCAAAACGGCAGCATGGTCGTCGAAGCCGGTTGCGTTCTGCGCGACGTGCAGGACGCTGCCCGGGAAAGCGGCCAGCTGTTTCCGCTGTCACTTGCGGCAGAAGGCAGCGCAACCATCGGCGGCAACCTCAGCACGAACGCGGGCGGCGTGCAGGTGCTGCGCTACGGCAATGCGCGAGAACTGTGCCTCGGGCTCGAAGTGGTGCTGCCTTCGGGCGCAGCCTGGAATGGCCTGCGCGCACTGCGCAAGGACAACACGGGCTACGACCTGCGTGATCTTTTCATCGGCGCGGAAGGCACGCTGGGCATCATCACGGCGGCTTGCCTGAAGACCTTCCCGATGCCGCGCGCGCAGGCCACTGCGCTGCTGGCGGTGCCTTCGCTGGTTGCCGCGCTGGAGCTGCTGCGCCACGCGCAACAGTCCTGCGGAGCAACACTGACGGCGTTCGAGTGCTTCAACGATCTCTGCCTGACACTCGTGGAGCGCCATTATCCGGGTCACCGCTCGCCGTTCAACGAACGCAGCGCACATCACGTACTCGTGCAGCTGAGCGACCACGAGGACGAGGTGCACGCGGCTGCCATGCTCGAAACCCTTGCCGAGCGCGCGATGGAAGCCGGCTTGGCCACCAACGCCGCCATCGCGCAGTCCATCGCCCACGCCCGCGCGCTGTGGTCCTTGCGCGAGCTCATTTCGGAAGCGCAGGCGCTCGAAGGACGCAACATCAAGCACGACATCGCGGTGCCGATCTCGGCAATCGCGCGCTTCGTCGAGGGCACCGACCGGCTGCTGCAGCAGCGCTTTCCGGCGGTGCGCATGGTGACGTTCGGTCACCTCGGCGATGGCAACCTGCACTACAACGTCAGCCCGCCGATCGGGATGGATGGAGCGACATTCGTTGCGCTGCAACCTGCCGTCTACCAGACGGTTCATGACCAGGTCCATGCGTTTGGTGGATCGATATCGGCGGAGCACGGGATCGGGCAGCTGAAGCGCGGAGAAAACGCGCGCTACAAGTCGGAGGTGGAGTTGCAGCTGATGCGGACGCTCAAGCACGCGCTCGATCCGCTCGGGATCATGAATCCCGGGAAAGTGGTGTAGCCGAGTGCCGCGCGACAACTGCCCACGCTTGAGTCCCACCTTCATGGGAGCGCCTTCCCCCCTTTATTCGGAAGTACCAGATTTCAGGCAGCGATTACCATTCGCGCCAGCGCTACCGGTCTATGCACGTGTCTTTCCAGGGAGGCAGTAATGATTCGTTCCACCAAGCTTGGCGCCTGCGCGCTGGCCACATTGGCCACTTCATGGGCGCTGGCGCAGCAGCCGTCCGAAGTCGTGGTCTACGGTCCGGCGCCCAAGCCCGTTCCGGTCCCCGGTGTCAAGCCAATCGCCGCGCCATCGTTCGATGCGCTGAAGGGCGACGGCCTGTACTACTTCCAGGGCACCAAGGTTTCGAACATGCGCGTTGCCGGCGCTGCCGGGGAAGGCAACCGTTACCCGCTCGCAGAGACGAGTTCAGACGCGAACCAGACGACGATCAACGGCAACATCGATGTTGCGCACGCGGTCCTCAGTGGCGAACGCCGCGCGCTCGGTCGACCGAATTTCGCGATCCCGGCGCCGGACGGTTCGTTCTATATCGTCTACGCCGGCCAGGCACCTTTGCGCATGGCGGTGACGCTGCAGGGTTATGACGTTTCAGACATGCCGATTTCTCTGTTCCTGCGCACGCCCGACAACTATCCAAAGCAGGAAGCGGCCAAGGCGGGCAGCACGCGTTTTCCGAAGGGGTCGGTCGCTTACCTCGCGACGGCGCGCTTCTTTGATGATGTGCTGATGCTGCCGCGCCGAGAATCGTTTACCGGCGCTACCAACACCGCACAGTTCGTCGGCAACTTCTCCAAGCAGATCCCGTACTGCCTGGCCTACGAAGACCGCCAGGGCGCCAAGCCCTACGCGATGTTCTTCAAGCAGTCCGGCGCCGCCAAGAAGGGTGAGGTGGTCCTTTACCCTGCAAAGGCCGGGACACTCTTCTGCGACAAGGCAACCGACCAAGTCCTGGCGCAAGGCGAGTGGGAAGAGCGAACTGTAGGCGGGACGAAAGCCGTGGTGTTGTCGTTCCCGGCGCAGGTCGATCCGCTCGACACCGGCGTCTCGAACGTCGAGCGCGAGTCAGCGCGCATCGCTTTCGTCGAGCCGACGAAGGGGCTGCCGGGCGTGCGTCCGGGCAAGCTGTACCAGGCCGGCGCCAGCGTGTACGACTATCAATATCGCTTCAACAAGACCGCGGCCGATGCGGTCCGCGCGGCGATCGGCGCGTCCCAGTAAGCGATCGATCCGACGAGGCCGTCATCGCGGGTTCGCCGTGATGACGGCTTCTTTTTGTCGCTTGGCTAGACTCGCGGCGATGAAGCGCTCGATAGCCCTGCTTGCCCTGCTTCTGGGACTCGCACTTTCCGGTGCCGGGCGCGCCGAGACGATCCAGCGCTGCGAGGGCCCCGGCGGCAAGATCACCTACTCCAACGCCGATTGCCCCGAGGGCACTAAACCGATCAAGGCCCTGCAGGCGGCACCCGCGCCGACTTCCGAAGCCCAGCAGGCCGCGCGCGAAAGAGCGGCCCGGGATGCGCAGGCAGTCCGGCAAATGGCCGACCAGCGTCGCCAAGAGCAGACTGCAGCGTCCCAGCAACAACAGCAGCAGTTGCAGCAGCAGCGCAATGCCGATTGTTCGTATCTGCAGGGTGAGATCCAGTCAGTGCACCGGATGCGCAACATGCTCGTGAACCGACCGTACTACTCGCTGGACGATCTGGAACAGATGGATCAGCATGCCGCCAGGCTCTCTGCCGAGTATCGTCGCGTATGCAGCCCGTAAGCATCGCAGACCGACCGCAGCCGTCGTTGTCGGCAGTCTGCCTGGCATTCCTGCTGGCGAGCGCAGTTGCGCCAGTCGGGGCGCAGGGGGTGCAGCGCTGCGAGTCGGCCGACGGCAAGGTCACCTACTCCAACACGCGTTGTCCCGAAGGCACATCGGCGGTCCGGCAGGTGAACACGTCGCCCCCGGTCGCCGTCGACGAACAGAAGGCGGCGAAGGAGCGGGCAAAGAAAGATGCCGCCGACGCCAAGGCAATCGACAAGGCACGCGAGCAGGAGCAGGCCAAGGTCGAACGCGCCGCGCTCGAGAAGAACAAGCAGCAGGACAAGGAGCAGGCCAAGGAACGCGAGCGCTGCGAGCGCGCAAAACACGACCTTGAGAATGCGCGCACCGCGCGGGCAACGCTGCTGGACCAGCGTGCGGCAACGATCGAGCAGATGCAAAAGGCCGACCGGGAGATTGCCAAGCACGAGGCCGACGCGGCCAGGGTGTGTCCCGCCAGTTAGCGGTCAGGCAGCCGCCCGCAGCGGCCGTTCGACAGCGCTCAGCGCCAGTTGCAGGATGTCTGCTCCCGCCGCGTCGAGCGAGGCGGCATCACCGAGCAGTCGGCGCCAGCGGCGTGCACCGCGCAGCCCCTGGTAGAGACCGTGCATGTGGCGCACCACCTGGCGGGGCGCCGCACCGTCGTGGACCTCCCGCTGCAGATAGAGCGACATGCGCGTCACAACTTCGGCACGGGTGGGCGCCGGCGCCGGATCGTCGAACACCAGTGCATCGACGCGTGAAAGCAGATAGGGATCGTGATAGGCAGCGCGCCCGAGCATGACGCCGTCCAGTCCGGCCGCCTCGGCAGTCGCAGCGTCAAGCGTCGCCAACCCGCCATTCAGTACGAATTTCGCAGCGGCGAAGTCGCGCTTGAGTCGGTGAACGATCCCATATCGCAGCGGCGGCACCTCGCGATTCTCGCGCGGGCTCAACCCCCTGAGCCAGGCGTTTCGGGCATGCACGATGAAGACGTCGCAACCCGCGTCAAAGAGGGCGCCGACGAAATCGCGGACCAGGCCATAGTCCTCGGTTCGATCGATGCCGATGCGATGCTTGACCGTGACCGGCACCGCCACGGCATCACGCATCGCCTTGATGCATTCGGCGACCAGCACCGGCTCGGCCATCAGACAGGCGCCAAAGGCACCGCGCTGCACGCGTTCCGACGGACAGCCGCAGTTCAGGTTGATCTCGTCATAGCCGCGTGCGCTCACCGAGGCGCGCCGCGCGCGCCAGCTCGTCCGGCTCGCTGCCGCCCAATTGCAGCGCGACCGGGTGTTCCGTCGGATCGAAACGCAGGTGGCGTTCCGCATCGCCGTGCAGCAGCGCTCCGGTCGTCACCATCTCGGTATACAGCCGCGCCCGCCGAGACAGCTGCCGGTGAAAGTAACGGCAATGCCGGTCGGTCCAGTCCATCATCGGCGCGACGCAGAAGCGCCAGCGCGTGTCCGCGCCGGCGGGTCCCGTCGCCGACGCTAGAGCTTCAGCATCCACTGGATCACCGACTTCGCCACGAAACCGAGAATGCCAAAGGCCAGCACGAAGAACAGCACGAAGGTGCCGAAGCGACCCGCTTTGGATTCGATCGCGAGCTTCCAGATAATGAACAGCATCAGCGCGATGAAGCCACCGATGCCCCAGGTCATCCCCAACTCGGCGATGCGTTCCTCGGTCAGTCCGAAGAGCGTGCCTTCCATCAGGGATGGCGTAGCGGCACGCCTTCGACGTCCACCAGGTCGCGATAGGCGTGCCAACTAGCGTGTCCGAGCACCGGAACGGTGATAAGGAAACCCAGCATCGCGGTGGCCAGCGACAGCGATGTCGCCGTGAGAACGACCAGTGCCCAGAGCAGCATCGCCAGCGGATTTTCGCCGACCGCGCGGGCGCTGGTCAGCAGCGCTTGCCTGAAACCCACTCGGCGCCCGAGCAGCAGCGGTGGCGAGACGGCCGTCAGTGCGAACACGATCGCCACGCCGAGCCCGCCGAGAATGGCCCAGAGCGAAAAAAGCAGGTTGCCCTGCTCGGCGACCGCGTAGCGCAGGAACTCGACGGGGCCGCGCAGCGGTGCCTTTGCGAAAAGTGTGAAGAGCAGCGCCGAGGCCCCGACCCACAACGTTCCCAGCAGCGCAAGCAGGAGGCCGAGTTGTACCAGCTGTCGCGTGCCGCGCCGCCATGCGGTAACGGCTTCGGCGAGACCCGCGCGCTGGCCGCGTGACAGCAGGCGGCTGATTTCGTAGAGGCCGGTCACAAGGATCGGACCGACGATGACGAACCCGGAAAATGCACCCGGAGCCACCCATCCGTAGCGCAGCGACACCAGCAGCACGACCCAGCCGCCGAGTGCAACGAACGCCCCATGCACCAGTCCGGCGAGCGGGCTGCGCATGAAGTCACGCCATCCCAGCGTGAGCCAGACCATGGGCTGGCTCGGCGCCACATGCCGCACGGGCAGCGGTGCGTCGGTCGAGTGAGTCGTCGAAGACATTGGTCGGCGATTATCGCGCGGCTCTCAGCCGAGCCGCGCCTTGCCGGCGCCGCGGCCGCGGGCAGCGGCCAACTCGTTCAGCACGAGCGCTCCCAGGACCAGTGCTCCGCCAAGTACAGTCGTGCCGGCCGGAACTTCGCCCGCGCCGAGCCAGGCCCACAGCGGCCCCAGCAGCACTTCGAGCAACGCCAGCAGCGCGAGTTCGGTGGCGGAAAGATGGCGCGCGGCGATCACCAGCAGCATGCACGGCAGGCCCAGCTGGAAGAAACCGAGCACCGCCAGCAGGATCACATCGCGTGGCAACGCGATGAACGGCGCTGCAAAGGGCAACATCAGCGTCGCCGAGATCAGGCCACCGAGCAGCACGGCGGGAATCAGATCCACCGATTGCCCGCGCTTCTTCAGCAAGACGAAGTTGACCGCCGAGGCGAGCGGCGCGCCAAAGGCGATCAGCATGCCGAGCAGACTGGTCGGCGACTCGATACGCAGTCCACCGGCGAACATCCAGACGATGCCGGCCATCGCAATCGCGATGGCGAGCCAGGTGCGCAGCGGAATCGGTGTCTTCAGCACCGCTCGCGCCAGCACCGCCGTAATGAGCGGTGCAACCGCCAGCACGATCAACGTGTTCGCAGTCGACGTCAGCGTCAGCGCCAGCATGAAGCAGACGAACATCGTCGCCCAAAGTCCACCCGACAGCAGCCCCGCGCGGCCGGCGCGCGCGAGCGCCCCGCGAAAGTCCCGGCGAACCAGCAGCAAGTAGCCGCTGACGAACGTTGCCGCGAAGAGGCTCCGCCAGAACGTAATCTCGAAGCGCCCGTACGCCTGCAGCTCCGGCGACAGGTTGCGCGTGACCACGCCGGCGATGCTCCACAACAATGGAGCAATGACCATGAGGATTAATGCGCGACGGTGGGATGCGTCCGCCGTCACTATGGTCTGGCCACAGCCCCCTCGCTCGCGGAGGGAGGGCTGGGAAGGGTGTCCTCGTCCGAGCGCCCTGCGCTGGGAATGCGGCCGTACCGCGTACCTGGCACGCTAATCATCAGGATCAGCGCGCGGGGATGGGCCGGATCGTGAGCCACGTTGTGCTTTTGATCTTGGTTCCCTCCCTCGCGGAGGGAGGGCGGAGGGGGAGCCCGTTATTCGCACAGCGGTTCCTGAAGGAACACGCTACAGCTCTCCGCGGTCCTAGGCTGCCTCGCGCTGAGCACGTTTTCTTTCGTGTTCCTTCAGGTACCGCTTGCGCAGTCGAATGCTCTGCGGCGTGATCTCGACCAGTTCGTCGTCGGCGATAAACTCGACCGCCGATTCGAGGGTCAGCTGGATCGGTGGCACCAGATCGATGTGCTCGTCCTTGCCCGAGGCACGCACGTTGGTCAGCTTCTTTTCCCGTACGGGGTTGACGACCAGATCGTTGTCGCGCGAGTGAATGCCGATGATCATGCCTTCGTAAAGCTTGTCGCCGGGGCTGACGAACATGCGTCCGCGCTCCTGCAGCTTCCACAGCGCATAGGCGACCGCTTCGCCCTCGTCCTGGCTCACCAGCACGCCGTTGCGACGCTCACCGACCTCGCCTGCACGTATCGGACCGTAGTCGTCGAACACATGGCTCATCAGGCCGGTGCCGCGTGTCAGCGTCATGAACTCGCCCTGGAATCCGATCAGGCCGCGCGCCGGAATGCGGTACTCCAGGCGCACGCGCCCCTTGCCATCGGGCTGCATGTCCTGCAGGTCGCCCTTGCGACGGCCTAGCTCTTCCATGATCGCGCCCTGGTTGGCCTCCTCGATATCGACCGTCAGCATCTCGAACGGCTCGAGTCTCTCGCCATCGACTTCCTTGAACAGCACGCGCGGACGCGAAACAGCCATCTCGTAGCCCTCGCGCCGCATGTTCTCGAGCAGGATCGTCAGGTGCAGCTCGCCGCGGCCGGCCACTTCAAAGATCTGCTCGTCGTCGGTCTCCTTCATGCGCATCGCGACGTTCGACTTCAGCTCGCGTTCAAGACGCTCGCGCAGCTGGCGACTGGTGACGTACTTGCCCTCGCGTCCCGCGAGCGGCGACGTGTTGACCTGGAAGTTCATCATCAGCGTCGGTTCGTCGACTTTCAACAACGGCAGCGCATCGGGTGCGTCGACCGGCGTCAGTGTGCAGCCGATGCCGATGTCGTCGATGCCATTGATGAGCACGATGTCGCCGGCGATGGCTTCGTCGACCAGTCTGCGATCGAGGCCCTCGAAGGTCAGCACCTGGTTGATCCTGCCTTTGGTGGTCGGTGCGTTCTGCGCACCCTCCGGGCCGTGCATCACCAGCACTTCCTGCCCGGCGCGCAGGCGTCCACGCGTGATCCGCCCGATGCCGATCTTGCCGACGTAGCTGGAATAATCGAGTGAACAGATTTGAAGCTGCAGTGTGCCATCGGCGTCGTCGTCACGCACACGCACGTGAGCGAGGATGGCATCGAACAGCGGCCTCAGGTCTCCACTGCGCACATCGGGACTCGTGCCGGCATAGCCGCTGAGCGCCGAGGCGTAGATCACCGGGAAATCGAGTTGCTCCTCGGTCGCCCCGAGCTTGTCGAAGAGATCGAACATGTGGTTCACGACCCAGTCAGGCCGTGCGCCGGGCCGGTCGATCTTGTTGACGACGACGATCGGCTTCAAGCCCTGCGCCAGCGCCTTGCGCGTGACGAAGCGCGTCTGCGGCATTGGCCCTTCGACCGCGTCGACCAGCAGCAGCACGCCGTCGACCATCGACAGCACGCGCTCGACTTCTCCGCCGAAATCCGCGTGTCCGGGCGTATCGACGATGTTGATGTGCGTTCCCTCGTAGTCGACCGCGCAGTTCTTGGCGAGGATTGTGATGCCGCGCTCGCGCTCGAGGTCGTTCGAATCCATGACCCGCTCCGCAACGTGCTGGTTCTCGCGGAAGGTTCCGGACTGCTGCAGCAGCTTGTCGACCAGCGTGGTCTTGCCGTGATCGACGTGCGCGATGATCGCGACGTTGCGCAATTGGCGTTTCATGACGGTATTCTCTCGTTCGAAATCAATCGTTCGGGTGCCACCACACCCCATTCGGTGACGTTGGCCGTACCCAGCAGTACTTCATCCGGCGCATACACGCGCACCCGTTCGCCGCGTGGCTGCGCCTCGATCGCGAGTCGCTGACCGAGCTGGAAGCGCTGGGCCAGTTCATCGTCGAGCACGATCCGCTGCAGCGATTCCAGCAGCGAGTCCACCGGCCGCAGCAGCGCCCTCCGGTCGTCCAGCGCCATCGCCTCGAGCACCTCCAGCGTTGTCGCCCCGGCCAGCGTCAGCCGACCGACACGTGTGCGACGCAACGCCGTCAGGTGTGCGCCGCAGCCGAGCGCCCGTCCGATGTCCTCGGCCAGCACCCGCACGTAGGTACCCTTGCTGCAATCGACCTCCACGGTCAGCGTCTCGCCCTCGCGCTCGACCACGACCAGGCGGTTCACCACGACGTCCCGCGGCAGCCGCTCGACCTCCACCCCGGCACGGGCCAGCTGGTAGAGCGGCCGGCCGTCCCGCTTCAATGCCGAGTACATCGGCGGCACCTGCGCGATGCGGCCAACGAAGCCCTGCAGCGCCGCCTCCATGGCCGGGTCGGTGACTTCCACCGCCCTGGTGCCGGTGACGTCGCCCTCGGCATCCCCGGTCGTCGTCGTGACACCCAGCCTCAAGGTTGCACGATACGTCTTGTCCGCATCCAGCAGGTCTGCCGAGAACTTTGTTGCCTCACCGAAGGTGAGCGGCAGCAGCCCAGTCGCCATCGGATCAAGCGTGCCGGTGTGCCCGGCCTTGGCTGCGTCCAGCAGCCTGCGCGCCGTCTGCAGCGCGCGGTTGGATGTCAGTCCGGGCGGCTTGTCGAGCAGCAGCACTCCGTCCACGCGCGCGCCGCGCGGCTTGCCCACAGCGCCTCCCCTAGTCGGGCCGTCCGCGATTGGCTTCCGCAATGAGCCGATCAATCTCGATGCCATGCTCGACAGTCGCATCGTGCACGAAGGTCAGCTTTGGAATCGTGTGGATCGACAGTCGTTTGAACAGCAACGAGTGGAAATAGCCCGCCTTTTCGTTCAGCACGTGCTGGGCTGCCTCCACCGGCGCGCCGATCGTCGTGAAGTACACCCTGGCGTGAGCGTAATCCGGGCTGACCTCGACGCCGGTCAGCGTGATGAGCCCGGCGCGCTCGGTAGCGACCTCGCGCTGGATCATCTCCGCAACATCGCGCTGGATCTGATCCGCCACGCGCAAACCGCGACCTGGCTTCCTGCTTGGCTTCATATGACTCTTTCCTGCACCCCGACAACTCACGCCCTTACAACCGGATGCTCTAGAGCGGGGCGATCGCTAGGCGCGAGCCCGCAGACAGTACTTGGACGTACGGCAAGGGCTCGCAACAACGCGAGCGCCCTGCTCTAGAGTGTCCGAGCTACTTCCTGGACCTCGAAGATCTCCAGTTGATCGCCTTCCTTGATGTCGTCGTAGCCCTTCAGGCTGAGGCCGCACTCGAAGCCGGCCTTCACTTCCTTGACGTCATCCTTGAAGCGCTTCAGCGAGTCGAGTTCACCGGTCCAGATCACGACGTTGTCGCGCAGCAGGCGCGCGCTGGCAGTGCGCTTGACCACGCCGTCGAGCACCATGCAACCTGCGACCGCACCGATCTTCGGCACGCGGAAGATCTGGCGGATCTCGACCATGCCCAGGACCTGTTCGCGCTGCTCCGGCGAGAGCAGGCCGGAAAGCGCCGCCTTCACGTCGTCGACAGCGTCATAGATGATGTTGTAGTAGCGGATGTCGATGCCATTGCCCTCGGCGAGCTTGCGTGCCGATACGTCGGCGCGCACGTTGAAGCCGATGATGACCGCCTTCGAGGCCAGCGCCAGGTTGACGTCGCTCTCGGTGATGCCGCCGACCTGCGCATGTACGACCTGCACGCGGACCTCGTCGGTGGACAGCTTCGTCAGCGCGTGGTTGAGCGCCTCCTGCGATCCCTGGACATCGGCCTTGATGATCAGCGGCAGCGTGCGCGCAGCACCCTCGCCCATGTTCTCGAACATGTTCTCGAGCTTGGCGGCCTGCTGCTTCGCGAGCTTGGTGTCGCGGAACTTGCCCTGGCGGTAAAGCGCGATCTCGCGCGCCTTGCGCTCGTCGCCGAGCACGATCAGCTCGTCGCCGGCAGCCGGAACGTCGGACAGGCCCTGGATCTCGACCGGGATGGATGGACCCGCTTCCTGGATCGGCTTGCCGGCCTCGTCGAGCATCGCGCGCACGCGGCCGAAGCTGGAACCCGCCAGCACGACGTCGCCACGCTTCAGCGTTCCGCTCTGAACCAGCACGGTCGCGACGGGACCACGACCCTTGTCGAGTTGCGACTCGATGACGATGCCCTTGGCCGGGCCGTTCTTCACGGCTTTGAACTCGCGGACCTCGGCCTGCAGCAACACGTTCTCGAGCAGGTCGTCGACGCCGGCGCCGGTCTTCGCCGATACCGGAATGAACGGCGACTCGCCGCCGTAGTCCTCGGGCACGACACCGTTGGCGACCAGTTCCTGCTTGACGCGATCCGGGTTCGCCTCAGGCTTGTCGATCTTGTTCAGCGCGACGACCAGCGGGACTCCGGCTGCCTTCGCGTGCGCGATCGCTTCCTTCGTCTGCGGCATGACGCCGTCGTCGGCCGCAACGACGAGGATGACGATGTCGGTCGCTTTCGCGCCGCGCGCGCGCATCGCCGTGAAGGCCTCGTGGCCCGGCGTGTCGAGAAACGTGATGATGCCGCGCGGCGTCTCGACGTGATAGGCGCCGATATGCTGCGTTATGCCACCGGCTTCGCCCGCTGCCACCTTCGTGCGGCGGATGTAGTCGAGCAGCGAGGTCTTGCCGTGGTCGACGTGACCCATGATCGTGACCACCGGCGGACGCGGCTCGGGCTCGGCCTCGCTCACGCCCGCGGCTGTCGTGGCCTCGCTCTCGGCGAGCAGCGCCTCAGGATCGTCGAGCTTCGCCGCGATCGCGTTGTGGCCGAGTTCGCCGACCACGATCATCGCGGTGTCCTGGTCCAGCACCTGGTTGATCGTCACCATCTGACCCAGCTTCATCAGTACCTTGATGACCTCGGCCGCCTTCACCGACATCTTGTGCGCGAGGTCGGCCACGGTGATCGTTTCCGGAACCGAGACATCGCGCACCGTGGGTTCCGACGGCAGCGCCATCGACGCGCCTTCCGACTCGTCGCGGCCATGTTTGCGATGCCCCTTGGGACCGCGCCAGGCACCCGTGCCTCCCGACGCATCGCCGCGGGTCTTGAGCGTGCGCTTCTTCTGCTGCTCCTCGGACCAGCTCGACGCGAGCTTGCCGCTCTTGACTTCCTTGACGCCAGGCTTCTTGTCGTCCTTCTTCGCTTCGCCCGGTTTCGATTCGGTCTTTGCGGCCGGCTTGTGCAGCGTTCCGGCGGTCGCGGGCTCCGGAGCCTTGGCGACCTTCTTGGGCGCCGCCATCATCGTCTTGATGGCGGCGACTTCGTCCTCGACAGCACGGCGCGCGCGCTGCTGCGCATCGGCCGCTTCCTTGGCCGCACGGTCTGCATCGCGCTTTGCCTGTTCCGCACGCGCCAGTTCGGCGGCCGCAGCAGCTTCGCGCTCGCGGGCCCCGTCGACGTCCTGCTGTACTTTCTCCTGCGCCGCCGCCAGTTCGCGCTGGGCACGCTCGGCCTTCTCGCGCGCCTCCTGCATCTGCCGCGCGGTGAACTCGGCCTGACGCCGCGCCTCTTCCTCGCGCTTGGCGAGTTCCGCCTCGTCGATGACCGGCGCGACCGGAGCCGGCGCAGCCTCGGGCTCGACCACGGCCTCGTCGCGCTTGACGAACACGCGCTTCTTGCGGACCTCGACCTGGATCGTGCGTGCCTTGCCGGAGGCATCGGCTTGCTTGATCTCGGTGGTCTGCTTGCGCGTCAGCGTGATCTTCTTCTTCTCGGCGGCCTCGCCCCCGTGGGCCTTGCGCAGCGACTCCAGCAGGCGCGCCTTGTCGTCGTCGGAGAGCGCATCGCCCTCCTCGCTCTTGACGACGCCGGCCGACTTCAGCTGTTCAAGCAGCAACTGCGGCGGAACCTTGAGTTCCGTCGCAAACTGGGCCACTGTAGTGCTTGCCATAACGTTCCCTATTCCTGCATCCCGGTCGGCCCGTGCCGCCGGTTATTGCTCCGCCGACTCGAACCAGTGAGCGCGCGCGGCCATGATCAAGCTCTTGGCGCGCTCATCATCGATGCCGGTCATTTCGGTGAGTTCGTCCACCGCAAGCTCGCCGAGATCGTCGCGCGTGCGGATCGAGTTCTCAGCCAGCTTCGCGGCGAGGTCGGCATCCATGCCTTCGAGCTCGAGCAGGTCCTTCTCGGCCTGCTCGAGGTTCTCTTCGCGCTTGATCGCCTCGGTCAGCAATGCGTTGCGTGCGCGATTGCGCAGCTCCTCGACCGTCTCCTCGTCGAACGACTCGATTTCCATCAGTTCGTTGACGGGCACGTAAGCGATCTCTTCGAGCGTGGAGAACCCTTCCTGGATCAGGATGTTGGCAATCTCCTCGTCGACATCGAGCTTCGCCATGAATCCCTCGCGCACGCCGACCTGTTCGCTCTCCTGCTTCTGCGCCGATTCCTCGGCCGTCATGATGTTGATCTGCCAGCCCGTCAGTTCGGAAGCCAGGCGAACGTTCTGGCCGCTGCGACCGATCGCGATCGCGAGGTTGTCTTCGTCGACGACGACATCCATCGCGTGCTTGTCTTCGTCGACGACGATCGAGCTCACGTTGGCCGGCGCCAGCGCGCCGATCACGAACTGCGCCGGATCGTCGGACCAGAGCACGATGTCGACGCGCTCGCCGGCGAGTTCATTCGTCACCGCCTGCACGCGCGAACCGCGCATGCCGACGCAAGTGCCGATCGGGTCGATGCGGCGGTCATTGGTCCACACGGCGATCTTGGCGCGTACACCCGGGTCGCGGGCCGCGGACTTGATCACCAGAAGGCCCTGCTCGATTTCCGGCACTTCGAACTCGAAGAGCTTCATCACGAACTCAGGCGAAGTGCGCGACAGAATCACCTGCGGCCCGCGTGCGAGCCGGTCGATCTTCTGCACGAAGGCGCGGCAGCGGTCGCCGATGCGCAGGTTTTCCTTGGGGATCATCTCGCTGCGCGGCAGGCGGGCTTCGACCTTGCCGATCTCGATGATGGCGTCGCCCTTGTCCATCCGCTTGATGGTCCCGTTGACGATCTGGTCGCCGCGCGCCAGGAAGTCACTGAGGAGTTGCTCGCGCTCGGCGTCGCGGATCTTCTG
This sequence comes from uncultured beta proteobacterium, assembly GCA_963712485.1. Classification (GTDB taxonomy): domain Bacteria; phylum Pseudomonadota; class Gammaproteobacteria; order Burkholderiales; family Burkholderiaceae_F; genus JALORV01. The sequence continues at coordinate 21,353 of CAVQID010000074.1, read as the reverse complement.
CAGGATCACCTGCTTGGTGTCCTGTGCGAAGCGCCTACCGGTCGAAACGTCCTGGCGCGGCAGCAGTTCCTCGATGTGCTCGTCGACCTCGATGTCGGCGATCTGGTCGCGCGCGTCCGACAGGATGATCTGGTGGCCAGGTTCCTGCAGTCCCGCTTCGTCCGGGACGACCAGCCAGCGACGGTAGGCGTCGTACTCCCCGGTGTCGCGATCCACCGCCACGCGGATGTCCACGTCTTCCTCGGCAAACAGCTTCTTCGTCGCCATCGCCAGCGCGGACTCGAGCGCGCCAAAGACCGTCTCCTTGGGAACGTTCTTCTCGCGCGCCAGCGCATCGACCAACAGCAGTATTTCTCGGCTCATTGCGGTCTACTCCTTGCCCCCGCCCCTGAAGTTCAATTCAGGTACCAGCTTCGCTTTTTCAACGTCAGCGAGCGCGAACTCAACGATCGCGCCCTCCGCTGCTCCCACTTTCCTGACCGGCCGCTTTCCAGTTGCCGGCTTGCGTACTTTTTCCCGACCGGGCGCCGCCACATCTTTGGCCGCGTCGTCACCGGCGAGTTGCATGCGCACTTTCTCCGCGCCCGCCGCGCCGGTCAGTTCCAGCAAGCGCCCCTGCAGGCGCCGCCGCCCTCCCGTGCTCACCAGCGGTGCATACAGTTGCACCTGCACCTCCGCGCCGGCAAAGCGCACGTAGTCGCGAGCCAGTTTCAACGGCCGATCCAGCCCCGGCGACGACACCTCGAGCCGCGCGTAGTCCACGTCCTCGACCGCGAACAGGTGCGTCAGCTGCCGACTGACACGTTCGCAATCGGCGAGTCCAATACCGCCTGCGTGGTCTATCGTTACTCTCAGTAGCCCGCTAGCGAGACGCTCGGCGTCGACGAACTCGTATCCGAGCCCCTCGACCGCACGCCCGATCGTTTGCGCCACCGCGCCTGCAACACCTGCCATCGCCCGATCACCCCAAAAACGGCGTGGCCTGCAAAAGCCGCCGGCTGCACGCAATGCAGCCCGGAAATAAAAAATGGGCCCAAGAGCCCATCCGTCGAATTCAACAGGCTTGCGCGGCTGCAGCTGTACCGCGCAACCGACGCCTGCTGACCGCATCTCGGTCAACACGCACTTCGGCAACCGCGCATTATAGTGGTGTAACCGCGGCGCAACAAGCGCGGGCCAGACGGCGCTGCCGACAGCGCGCTGTCAGGGACGCGGCGGCTTGCCGCGCCGGAAGCGCGCCGGCCGTCCGTTGTTGGGCAGGCCGTGACCCGCCGCGATGTAATTGACACTGCTCGTCATCGGGTCGGGCTGGCGTGGCGGGCGGTTACCCTGCGGTTTGCCTTTGCCTCGACCTGCGCCCGGACCCTGACCGACGCCTTGTCCACGACCCTGGCCCTGGCCCTGGCCCTGACCGTATCCCTGGCTTTGACCATAGCCACTGATCGGGCTGTAGCTCTGCGGCTGGTTGAAGGCCTGGCCCTGACCCTGGCCGAAGCCCTTACCCTGACCCGACGGCCGCCCGCGACCCGGGCCACCTTTGCCACGGCCGCCCTTGCCCGACTGTGGCTGTCCCGTGCCCCGACTGCGAACTTCCTCGATGGCAATACCGAGGTCGTGCACCCAGGCCTGGACCCATTCCGGCGCCAACTCGTAAAAGCGGCCGCGGGAAAGCGTGCGCGGCAGCTGGATCGCACCAAAGCGGATTCTTATCAGCCGGCTGACGGTCAGCCCAATGGATTCAAAGATCCGACGGACTTCACGGTTGCGGCCTTCGCTAAGCGCAACCCGATACCAGTGATTGAGACCCTGCCCACCGGCATCGTCGACCTTGCTGAACTTCGCCGGCCCATCTTCGAGCTGCACGCCGTCGAGCAGTTGCTGGCGTTGCGATTCCGTGAGCTCGCCGATGACGCGAACCGCGTATTCGCGCTCGACTTCGTAACGCGGATGCATCAGCCGATTGGCTAGCTCGCCCGATGTCGTGAACAGGATGAGGCCTTCGGTATTCAGGTCGAGACGACCAACCGCGACCCAGCGTCCACCCGAGACCTTGGGCAGCTTTTCGAACACCGTTGGGCGCTCGCCGGGGTCATCCTGCGTGACAATTTCACCCGAAGGCTTGTGGTACAGCAGAACGCGCGGCAGTCGGCCGCCGGCCGGTCGCCGCTGCAACGGTTTGCCGTTCACGCGCACCTGGTCGTTGGGCATCACGCGCTGGCCGATGTGTGCGGGTTGCCCGTTGACCGAGACCCGGCCCGCAATGATCATCTCTTCCATATCGCGACGCGAACCAATACCCGCATCGGCGAGCACCTTGTGCAGCTTTTCCGACTGCGAGTTCAGCGCCTGCTTGGCGGCACGGCGACCTCTCTCGAGAACATCGCGCGACAGTGCGGCTTCCGCCATGGCTGCCAGATTGATGTCGTCGCCTTCCCCAGCGAGCGGCAGCGCCGGCGTGGACGGTGCATCCGCGCTGGCGGCCGGCGTGGGAGCGGCACGATCAGCCTCGCCGCGATCGGCCTCGCCGCGACCGCCACGACCGCGGCGGCGGCGTCCGCGCGAGCGCGGCTTCGTCGCGCCGTTGCCCTCGACGTCCGACTCACTCTCGGCGCCCGCCGCAACATTGCCGTCGACTTCGTCGGCGAACGTGTCGCTATCGTCGTCGGCGTGCGCCGGCGTGCCGCTCGGCTCGTTTGCGGGCGTGGCCGCTCCTGGCGGGGTCTGGTCGTCGTCGCTGGGCGAGGATGGATTCATCGGAGGGGGATCAGGCTGGAGTGGCCGAGTGGATCGGTGGAGGTGCTGGTTCAGCGGAAAAGTCGGCTTGCGCCGCCGCAGTCGCCCCGGCTGACGGCTCTGCGTCGCCCTGGGCTGGTGGTTCGGACGGCGGTGCCGCTTCGCTGCGCAGCGCATCCGAGAACTGCAATTCAAACTCCGGAGCAACGGTCATGCCGTCTTCGAGCGTGGGCAACTGATCGAGCGAGCGCAGGCCAAGGTCGTCGAGAAATGCACGGGTAGTGGCGAACAGGGCCGGGCGACCCGGCGCCTCACGGTGCCCGATGACCTCAACCCACCCGCGCTCTTCAAGCGCCTTTATCACCGGGGAAGACACCGTCACACCGCGGATTTCCTCGATATCGCCGCGCGTGACCGGTTGCCTGTAGGCGATGATCGCCAGCGTCTCGAGAACCGCGCGCGAATACCTGGGCGCTTTTTCAGGGTTCATGCGGTCGAGGTAAGGGCGCATCAGAGCTGCACTCTGGAACCGCCACCCGGAGGCCAGCGCGACCAGTTCGACACCGCGCCCGGACCAGTCGGAACGAAGCTCGTCGAGCAGCACCCGCAAGGTATCGGCGTTGAGCTCGTCGTTGAACATGCGCCTCATTTCGGCGAGCGATAAGGGTTGCTCCGCGGTCAGGAGCGCCGCTTCGAGCACGACCTTGGCTTCTTGTGTATTCATCGTCTCCCGTTCGGAGAGCATCTGGCATGGGACCGACCCACGTCGCGCATCGGCCTCACTAACGTCCGAGTGCGCGCCGGTCGTGACGCGATCAATTGCCTGGAAATCTATGGAAGCGGAGTTCGAAGACCGCGGAGAGCGGCGGGCGTGTCGTTGTTTGAAGCCTGCCGAGCGCGGAGTCGGACGATCCTGCAACTCAAGTCGATCCGGGTCGAGTGCGTACCCCAATATCGACGGAAACCTGACTTGGAAATCAGTCTATCACAGCGGTTCAGCTCGACAAGCGCCTGCGGCGCCACTCATCCGATCGGTCGAACAGGAGCGGCTGCGGTCCCGCTCCACGCTGCTCAGACCGCCTTTAAGCGCATCACCGGGCGACGCGGCTTGCGACGTGCGACTTCGACGAAGCCAGCACGGACGAACATCGATGTCGTGCCGAACCAGATCGAGTCGCCGCGAACCGGCGCGTCCACGTCGACCGGGTACGACTCCAGCACGGTCGCACCGCGCCGACGCGCGTAGTCAATGGCGCCCGCAAGCAGCGCGTGGGCCACGCCCTGTCCGCGATAACGCGCCGGCACGACGAAGCAGATGACCGACCACACGTCAGCGTCGTCGACGGGTTTCATTACTTGTGAACGCGCCAGCCTCGCGAACTCCTCGCGCGGACCCAGAGAGATCCATCCGACCGGCGTACTGCCGCGGTAGCCGATGAGGCCCGGCGGCCGCCCGGTCAGCACCAGCGCCTTCAGTGCATCACGCTGCGCCTGCGCCCGCGTCCGGCCCGGCGCCAGCGGCGCGCCAGAGCCACTTTGACGGTAGTACATGCACCAGCAGCCACGCGCGACCGAACAACCCGACGCGTTGAACAGCTGCTCGAGATGCGGCCAGCGTGATGGGGTCAGCGGCCGCACGACAATGTCTCCGCTCTCGGTTTCCGGTTGCGCTGGCACACCTTTCCTCATCGGGACTGGACGCGGGCGACCAGGCCCGCGCGGCGCTCGAGGCTCGCCTTCGGCCAGTACTCGGACGCGCGGTAATACTCCGGCACAGCTGGCATCCCCGGCGGCAGCACGACCCACGGCTGTTTAGAGGCCGTGAAGATGTGGATGTCGGGAGGCAGACGGTCGGGATGATCGAGGGTGCCGACGCGAACAAACCGGATCGCGTCGCCGCCTCCAGCATAGTTACTCCAGACGGCGACGTGGCACCGCGGACACCGCGAGATCTTCTGCCCCTTGCCGCTGAAGGAGGGGGTGTCGACAAGCTCCACTGCGCCTGACAGCAATTCGACACGATCGCTTTCGATCATTGCATTCAATGCGAAGGCCGATCCCGTTTCGCGCTGGCACCAGCGGCAGTGGCAGCAGTGCACAAAAAGCGGTGCCGAAGTCAGCCGGTATCGGACCTGGCGGCAGGTGCATCCACCCTCAAGCCCGGCGACGGGATCAACCACGTTCACCTCCGCTGAACCCGGCCAGCGCGCTCGTATCGAGTTCGAATCGCAGTTCGCCGCTCGACTGCAATCCGCGGCTGCTCCACCCTGCGCGTTCGTAGAACGCCTGGGCACGCGTGCCCGGCTCGGTCGTCAGCCAGAGCGTGCGTAGTCCCTGCGACTTCATCCATTTGACCATCGCATCGTGCAGGCGACGCCCATGCCCGCGGCCTTCGTGAGCCGGATCGACGAACAACGCCCAGACATTGCCATCGACGGCGTTGCCAATCGCGAAACCCACGATCGCGTTGTCGACTTCCATCACCCAACCACGACCACTCACCTCGATTGCAGCGATCACGTCGTCGTCGCTGATTGTCCGCGAAACAAGCCGGTTCTCCCGTACTGAGTGCCGCACGCGCTGGATCGCCGGCACGTCATATCGACGGGCCTGCCGCAGCAGTCCCGGTCCCGCCGCCGGATAAGCGAGTTCATCTGCCACGGTTGCAATCATCCCGCTGCAGCTCTGCCGCAGGGTGCAAACTCGCCGCCCAACGCGGTTTCAACGAGCCCTGCCTCGGCGCGCATGCGCCACCACAACAAGACCCACGACGGAGAGCAGCGCAAGCAGCGGATACAACAGCAGCAGGTCGACCCGGACATTGCACTCGCCACTGCAGAGGATCCGCAGCTTCATTCCCAGTTCATAGGGCACATAAGCCAGCCACGCGAGGGACGCTACGAGGGCAAGCCGGCTGCGGCTGCGAAGGTAGAGAAAACCGAACACTGCCGCGGGAACGAGCGCGAGGGCGGGCCAGGCGATGAACAGGCCGAGGATGCGAGAAGGATCCACCCAGTCCCTAGCCCGCCGCCTCTGCGGCGATTGCGCCTTCGCCCCCTGCCGGTCCCCAGAAGACCACCCACGTGACGAAATCCACGCTGAACTCCACGAAGCGATGCTCGACGCCGGCGGGAACGAAGAAACATGACCCCGGACCGAACGCATTCCGTTCGCCACCCAGCACAATGACTCCGGTGCCCGCATGCACGAAATACAGTTCGTCCTGCGCGTGCGGCATTTGCGGATCGGAGTTGACCGGCGCATAGAGCTCGACCGACATCGAGCCGTGCGCCAGTGCGCGGACAAAGCGCTCGCCCTCCGGCCACTTCGGCGTGATCGGGCCGGGCAACCGTTGCAAAAGCTCATCCACCGACGCCGTGAAGTCTGCAGCCATTGTCTTCATCAATCTCCACGGCCCCCTGAATCGATCGCTGACGGCTGGAGCGACTCATGCCAAGCCCAGAACGCATCCGGCGGGAATTCCGCAAACTGCGGTAAGGCGTCCGTGATCTCGAACCAGGGCGCCTTGGAAGACGTGTGAATGTGCACGACCGGGCGAACCTGCGGATCGTCATCAAGCGTGCCCGCCGGGATGATGACGTGCGATCCCTCGTCTTCCAGGATCGGCACGTTCGACCCGCATCGCGAACAGAACGCCCGTTCATTGCCGGGCGACGACGTGTACCTCGTCACGAACAGCTCGCCGGCAAGCCAGCGGAAACCCTGACCCTCCGCGTGCAGGAAGCTGCCGAATGCCGCACCGTGCACCTTGCGACACATCGAGCAGTGGCAGTGATTGATGAACTGCGGCACGCCTTCGAGCGCGTAGCGCACCTCGCCGCACAGACATGAACCGCGAATCATTGGGGCTCCGCTTGACGGGTTTGAAACGCGTGCTTGCCCTCAGTAGGGTTCAAAGGCGATCCGATGCTGCTGCAATACATCGCTGATGAGCCGCCTCCAGGGTCCCTGTGGCGACCATACCGCAGCGACGGACTCGTACGCCGTGTCCGGCGGAACCTTGTCGACGACGACCCGATGCAGAAAGACCATCGTCGAGGCGCGCATGTTGACCTGGCAGTGAACCAGGACCTTCTTGCCCTTGTATCGCGTCAGCGCTGCGGACACGGCCGCGAAGTCCTGCGCAGTCGGACTGCCGAACGGGATCGGGATGTTGAGGTATTGCACCCCCTGTGATGCAGGATTGCTCATCTGCCACGATGTAGCAGTTTTCCAGCAACGGGCCGACAGTCACCTTTTCGAGTATCATCTCCAACTCCCGGGATTGCGGGGCAACATCAGGCTTCCAGCGTCCCGCTTCATACCCATTATTGTCCGTTGCGATGGCAAAGTCAGCCGCGATCATCTTGAAACCCGGACGTGAGAAGTCTGTCTATCACCGCCACCCGTGGCTGTTCTCGGGCGCGATGGACCGGTTCGAGAGCTCGCCGACACCAGGGGGACATTGTACGCGTTCACTCGGCAAATGGCGAGTTCCTCGCTCATGCTTACGTGAACCCACGATCCCAGATCGCCCTCCGAATCCTGTCCTGGGATGAAAACCAGACCATTGATGGCGGTTGGTGGGATCGTCAGATTACGGAGTCCATTTCACGTCGGCAGACATTACTCGCCTCATCGGAAACAGACGCGTGCCGCCTGATCTATTCTGAGGCCGACGGTCTGCCGGGCCTGATTGTCGATCGCTACGGCGACTATCTCGCCTGTCAATTCCTCACCGCCGGTATCGAGAGGATGCGCGACAGGATTGCCGAACAACTCCGCCACGGCCCATCGAGGAATTTTGATAATCTTCCCGAGCCCATTCTTTGAAAAGCAGACACTCGGGGTTCTCGATCCAGATTGCATCAAGCGTGTCCAGTCGATCTCTTCGACATCGCCTCTGCATGGTCTTTAGAAAAACTCAACTCACCACTTTTGGAATCCTGCTCCAGTAGTGGCAAGCCCGACACCTGGCGATAAAACGCGGTCCAATCCTCCGATACCGGGACTCTGACGATAGATTTCTCAGCCCTGGAAACATCACGGTCATATTTTCCGATCTCCCCTTTCAAGAGGTCCACTTCCGCACCAAATCTCGTTTGGATCTCCAGAATGATGCGGTCGTGTGCCTGAACAGGCCGTCGAAGAACGGGTTTTCTCCCTGCTTAATACGCTCTCTCACCACCTCAAAAAACGCACTTAACCCGTTCTCACGAAAATCACGTCCTCTCGCGAGGGCTGCATAACACACGGAATGAAGACTGTGTTCCCGTCGAACCGGAATTTTTCGGCCTTGATCCAGGTGAGCCGCATACGACGCCATCAAGATCGCCCACCCGTGCTCACTGTCGGGAGCCACGGAGGGGGCGAACCAATCCTGGCCTTCGGGAAGGGATAGCTGGTCCAGATTCCCCAGCGAGCCATCGATCAGGCAGCGCACCAGAAAAGCGCTGCAAAGCGCATCAAAATCGGGTGGAGCGTGCGTCACGATCCAAATCGCGCCCGACCTTCCCTGCGCCCACTCGCGGATTGCCCCAGCGTTTTCCGCGACTGCCACCGAAGCGCAAGGGTAGGGAATCTCCTTTTCATGATGATCAAAGATCATCCGCTTTTCCCCTTTCACCCCAAAACACACTGACCCCACGTCGGTCGCAATTTCGTTCTCGAAAAGGAGATGTTCCGCAGCCTTTGAATCGCAGCGGTCTCCCTTCTCCGCCGTGAACAGATGTCCTACGGAAACGAAGCGATGGTGTATTTCTAGGGGGGAGAAATCACTCGAATCAGATGCGGGATCGCTCATATCTTAATTGCCCTCCCATTCAAACGGATTGTAGGAGAGAGTTCAAACGATTGATCGTCAGATCCAACTGAACCCCCGCAATTACCTGTCCAGACTTCAATATTCCACCCCTCATTAGCACGGGCGAATCTTGTTCCCCGGATCTTCGCCCGCAGGTCGTCTTCAGCTCTCGGAGGTGTAGGGCATCGCTCCGACTGTTTTTTCGGAGAAACGTCATCGGTCATGGTCGCGGCCCTCTCGTCTAGCCGCACGATCTCCATCCCTTGGCGGAGGGTCAGGATGTGGATCTGGCCATCCTCGGTACCGCAAACGATGCGACCGCGGCCGAAATCGGCAGAGATCGATTGGAAGGGAGATCCGGAGTAGTAGGCAGCCCGACAGACGCCGCTTTCCAAGTCCCATAGCCGTAGGGTCTTGTCAGAACTGGCCGAGATCGCGAGGGTGAAGTCGGCGCTCACCGCCACCCCACGGATCTCGCCTGCGTGCCCCTCTAGCACCGCAAGGCATGCTCCACTTTCCAGGTTCCACAGCCGCATAACCGCCCCTGGCAGGGACTTCGCGAGAGAAGTCGGATTTGTCCACAACACCCATACTGGCCGAGATCGCCTGGGTGAATGCGGCGCTAACCGCCACCGCATTCACCCACGACGTGGCCCACGAGTACCGCCCGACAAGTTCCGCTTTCGAGGTCCCACACCCGCAACGTCTGATCCCTACTGGCCGAGATCGCGCGGGTGAGATCGACGCTCGCCACCACCGCACTGACCTCGTCTGTATGCCCGTCAAGCACCGCTAAGCAAATGCCGCTTTCGAGGTCCCACAATCGCAGGGTTCCATCGTGACTTCCCGAGAGGGCACGGGTGAAGTCGCCGCTAACCGCCAGTGCACCCACAAACTGTTGGTGACCCTCCAGAACTGCGCGGCAGGAGCCGCTTTCCAAGTCCCACAACCTGAGGGTGTAATCGAAACTGCTCGAGACGGCGCGAGTAAAGTCAGGGGTGACTGCCACCGCACTGACGTGGCGATCGTGGCCCTCGAGCACCGCTCGGCAGGACCCGCTTTCCAAGTCCCACAAACGAAGGGTTCCATAGGATCCTCCAGAGAGGGCGCGGGTCAAGTCGCTCTTGACCGCCAACACATTGACCCCGTCCTTATGTCCCTCAAGAATCGCCTTGCAGGCCCCGCTCTCGAGGTCCCACACCCGCAGGGTCTTATCCTCACTGGCCGAAATCGCGCAGGTGAAGTCGGCGCTGACCGCCACCGCCGTGACTTCGCCCGCGTGGCCATCGAGCCCCGCCGGGCACCCCCCCCCTTTCAGGTCCCACACGCGCAGAGTCTCATCCCAACTGCCCGAGATCACGCGGGTGAAGTCGGCGCTGGCCGCCACCGCCTCGACCAAGACCCCGTGACCTTCATGCACGGCTAGGCGGACGCCTCTTTCCAAGTCCCACACCTGCAGGCCCCCCCCTCCACTGGCCGAGATCGCGCGGGTGAAGTCGGCGCTGGCCACTACCGATTTGACCGAGCCCGCGCCCTTGAGCACCACCCGAAAGGCATCACATTCCAAATCCCGCACTTGCAGGGTCCCGTCAGAACTACCCAAGATCACCCTTTTGAAGTCGGCGCTGACCGCAAAGGTGCTGAACGTGCACTCGTCGTCGTCAAGAACCACTCGACTGGTCCCACGTCCCAAGTCCCACAAGCGCAGGGTCCCATCGTCACTACGCGAGAGTGCGCGGGTGAAGTAGAACTGGCCGCCACCTCCCAGACAATCCCTGCCCGGGCATCGAGCACCGCCGGCAGGACCCACTTTCGAGGTCCCACACCCGCAGGGTCCAATCCCAACTTGCCGAAATCGCGCGGGTGAAGTCAGCGCTGACCGCAACCGCCGAGATCAAGGATAGGTGGCCCTTGAGCACCGCCCGGCACTCCCCGCTTTTCAGGTCCCACAACCGCAAGGTCCCATCATTACCTCCGGATAAGGCAAGGGTGAAGTCGGCGCTGGCCACTACGGCATTGACCCAGTCCGTGTGGCCCTCGATCACCGCCCTGCAAGACCGCTCTGCAAATCCCACAACCGCAGGGTCTGATCACGACTGGCCGAAATGGCAAGAGTGAAGTCGGCACTGACTGCCACCGCCGTGACCTTCCCTGCGTGTCCTTCAGCACTGTGGTGCAGTCACGGTATAAGGGTGAATCGGGAGGCCGTCTCTCGGAACGCAGCCATAAGCGGCTGCTTGAACCCAACAACCTCTTCCCCCTGCTGAAAAATCAGTCCGCTTTCCGCTTGGTTAACCGCCATTGGGAGGGTCCAGCCAGGGTGTTTGGCGATCACGTGGCGATCACCGATATAAAACCCGGCAAACCGCCGCAATCGGTTCGCCCATATTTAGGCTCTTCTCGATGGTGCCTCATTCTCCGAGTCTAACTCCGGCGACCGCTCCACCGCCTTCGGCCGGCTCTGGAAAGGCCACATTCCCACCTTTCCAGCGCTTTATCCCATCGTAGAGCCCCCACCTAATTGAAAAGCGCAGTCGGAGCTCAGTGCCACGGCTTAAGCCTAACAATCCTCCACCTTTGGGCTTTGATCGAAGAGACCGGAAATACCGTAGTATCGAGGCTCGCCTTGGTTGAGCGGAGCAGTGATTGGCCAACGCATTCGCGTAATCCACACATTTCTGCCGCGCCGCCCGCTCCTTCTCTTTTCCTCCCGCAGCTCCGGTAATTTCGCCATCGCCTCATTATAATCCGACGCCAGCTCATACCCCATACCCGCCGCGCACTTCGCCTCGATGAATCTCAAATCGCAAAGCAGGCCTGGATTTTCCTCATCCCCAATTAATTCATCCCAGCGCTCCGACTCGATCAGGTGCCTAGGGAGATGCCGCAGAGCGTAGTCGCGCTCGTGACCGTCGAGCTCTTGCCATTGATCGAGCAACTTAGCCCAGCGGCGGTGGTAGGGCGCGAGGTCGGGGTGGACCTTGGTGAGGATGAACTCGCGGAAGCTGAAGTGGTAGAGGCGATAGAGCACCATCTCGCGCAAGCCATGACGGTGCGGGCCACGGTCACGGGAATCACATCGAGATATTGGCCGATGAACCGCAGCGCCCATCAAGGAACCGGGCAGCCGACAGAGATAAGCTCTCGCACACCTGTTCCGCGTCACCGGCTCGCCTGCGGCGGCGATGGCGCCGATCACATCAGCGATCTCCTTGAGACGATCGGGTTCGTCCTCGAAGCGACGCTCGAGCCGTTCGCCAGTAGTGAGCATACCACCCCTGGAGGCTCGCGCTGCGCACCAGAAAATCGTCGATCTCGCCCGGTGTGTAGCCGTCCTCAACGATGGCGTCACAGAGCAAAGTGAGAAACAGGAAGTTCCACTCTGCCCGGTCGGCGATGCGGCGCTGAGTTTCTTCGTCGCAGTGATCGCCTACGCGTCCGGTCACGTAGCGGCGAGCGTCTTCCTTGTTCCCTTCTGAATCGGCATCCAGCAGAAAGGTTTCCACATCCGGGCGCTGGCGCAAATCCATCAAGTGGGGGTTGCCGGGGCGCGAGGACAACACCAAAAACACTCCGTCCGGCAATTCCGCCGGCAGCACCTGGATGGCGGTGGCTCCGTCCTCCGAAGACAGGGCTGCCTCGTCGAGCGCATCCACGATCAGCCATTCCTGCTCGCCCGGCTTAAGCAAGCCGGCCACTTTGGGCAGCAGGTTCTGCACCGCGGCCCGCAATTCCTTCGGATCGCTCGTCTCGCTTTCCGGTTCGAGATTGTATTTGTTAAGCAAGCTGCGGTAAAGACATTGGACGCAGTCGTCCGGGTTGCGCAAACCCGACGTGTGCCTGTAGAAAAAATGCACCCGTCCCAGTTCGGCTTCGACGAGGTTGGCGAGGAAAGCGGTGCCGATACCCGGCTCGCCTGTCAGCAGAAAAATTCCGCTGTTGTGGTTTTCAACAAACTTGTGCAACTGCTCGCGAACAAACTCCCTCCCGATGATCTCGCCGTGGGCATCGACGATGCTGCCAAAGTTTTTCAGGTAGCGCTCGATAGCCACCATCTTCTTGCGGAAAGCGTTGTAGCACCGCTGGAGCATTTCCTCGCCAAAACGATCTTCCAACGGCACCGAAGGTTCACGCCGGGCCGGACGATGACCGCCCGCGTATTCCAACATGTAGACCCGCTTCTTGCGGGCGTTGGTGCCCCAACTCTTCTGACTATCATAAAAGAACAAGCGCCCGCTTTCACAATCCGGACAGTCGAGAAACATGACGAACGGCTCGAGATCGATCTTGCGCCCGCCGGCGGCCGGGTAGCTGAAGTGCAGGGCGCCGTCGTCTTCGGGAAAGGAGGTGGAGGAGCCCTGACTCCGGCACTGGGGTGGTTCCGGCCCCATCCAGACTTCGTCCGCACCGCGCCGGATCGGATGATCGACCAGAAAGACAAGGCCTTCCACAGTTTCTGCCAGACCGGGCAGACGCTCGCACAGTTCCCGCTCGTATTCCACTTCGGGACGTCGAATCCCGTGATGGAGGTCGTTACGGAATGCGACAAAAGTCTGCAACCACTGGAACGCCGGTCCCGGCTTGCCCTGCCCTCCCGATTTCCGCTCGAAGAAGACGTCGTAGATTCCACGGCACGGGGCCGCTTCATCGCGGAGGGTTTTGCAAAGCACCTCCAGTAACTGGATCCAGTGCCCCGTGGCCGGACGAACCAGCAGGTCGAGGATAATTTCGTCGCGCTCATCCGACCGTTGCGGCGAAACCAGATAGGCACCCAGCAAGTAGACGCAACAGGTCCGCACCACCGCCTCGACGGTTTCCTTGAACAGCATCACCAATCCCAGGCGAATTCCCGCCCTTGATCCCTTCCAGGAGTCGCACCAGGGAAATCGAAGCGGGATAGGGTAAATGGTTCGGCTTCGGCAGTGCCGTCGCGGCGAAAGAACCCGGCTCCCCTAGCGTTGTCGATTTGGATGTGGTCGATGATGTCTTCACCCGCGGAGTCGCCAGTTCACTACATTTCCGAGAGCAGAGAAAGTCGTTTTCTTGGGCGAGGTCGTCGTCCCAAGTTCGTCCGCATTTCTGGCATGTGTGGGGCATTCAAAGACGACTCAGGCTATCGGAACCAGATCAAAACCACGACGAAATTTGAGACTATGAATCTGCCCATCTGCACAGCCGGACACAACTCGGCCTTTCTCGAAGTCCACACACAACGAACGAACAGGAGATCCAGTGTGATAGCTAGCAATGCATTCCCCATTTTTCAAATTCCAGACTTTTATAGTCCCGTCTTCGCTAGCAGAAAGAGCGTGCGAAAAGTGAGGGCTCGCCGCGACTGCATGAATTACGCGCGCATGGGCGTGGATCGCCTGAAGACACACTCCCCGCATCAGGTCCCACACCCGGATCGACTGATCTCCACTCCCTGACAAGGCGCGCGAAAGATCCGAATTCACAACCACCGCCCGTATTTCGCTATCCCCCTCCCCAATCACCTTGAGGCATTGATTGGTTTCGAGGTTCCATACTCGTAGCGTGCCATCCCAACTTCCTGAAATAGCACGTGAAAAGTCCCGGCTGCCACAAACTGCCGAGATTAAATCCTGATGCCCCCTAAGCTCTTGGACACACCTTCCAATTCTAAGATCCCACACCCGAAGTGTTTTGTCTGCCCCCCAACTAATGCACGCGAAAAGTCCTCGCTCACTGCCACAGCTTCAACCGCCTGCTCCATAGCTTTCGCCTCGGAGGACGTCGGGGATCTGCAAGTGTTTCAAGAACTATTTCACGGATTTCGTCTTTGTCCCGAATCAAGCACTTGAATACATTCTCCCTTGTCCAAGTCCCAAACCCGTAGCGTCCTATCCAATCCACCGGAAATTGCTCGCGAAAAGCCCATACCTACTGCCACGGCCTGAACTCGATCCTGATGCCCTTCAAGCACTCTAATGCAGCGACCATCTTCAAGGTCCCAAATCCGCAATGTGTTGTCCGCGCCCGCAGACACAACGCGCGAAAAATCTGGGCTTGCCGCCATTGAGCCAATCCCTTTCTCGTGACCACCGAGCTTGTGAATATCCCGCTTTTCTCAAGATTCCACAGACGTAGAGTGTGATCGTGACTCCCGGAAAGCGCGCGGCTAAAGTCAAAGCTTACGGTCAGAGCCCAAATCCAGAATTGGTGACCCTCAAGCACTTGAAGGCAATGGCCTCGTTTCAGGTCCCATAACCGCACTGTATTATCCAAGCTCCCGGAGATGGCCCGTGAAAAGTCGTGATTTACGGCAACTACATAGACTGCACCTTGGTGGCCCTCCAAGACGTCAACGCAATTACCATTCTCCAAATCCCACACCCGCAACGATTTATCCCCTCCTCCAGAAATAGCATGCAAAAAGTCCGGGCTTACCGCCACACCCTGTATGCTATCCTCGTGGCCCTCGAGTATTCGAATGCAGCGTCCTTCTTCTAAATCCCAAAGCCGAAGCATCATGTCCGCACTTCCGGATATTGCCCGGCTAATGTCAGGGTTTCGGCAACAGTACAAACTGCGCCTTTATGACCTTCAAGTAGTTGAAGGGAGCGGCCTTCTTCTATATCCCACAGCCGGATCGTTTTATCGAAGCTCCCCGATAGTGCACGTGTAAAATCCGAACTCACTGCAACTGCTTGAACAGGTTCATTGTGACCGCTAAATATCCGAATGCATCGGCCATTTTCTAAATCCCATAGTCGAAGTGTGTGGTCGAAACTTCCAGATAGAACCCGCGTGAAACCTGAGTTCACGGTTACTGCCAATACTGCGCCATGGTGTCCCTCAAGCTCTTGGAGGCAGCATCCACCTTCCAGATCCCATACGCGCATTTTTTTGTTCCAGCACCCGATACGGCTCGGGAAAAATCAGGATTCGCTGCCACAGAGACAACGGCATGGTTGTGTCCTTTAAGTGTGAAGGAACACCCTAGCTGAAATGAAGAAATAGTCGGTCTTGGTTGCCGCGACAGCCAGAGCTTCTGAGACTCGCATAATAGTAATTGCGCTTGGCGAGGAATCAGTCCTGAATCGGCTTGGTTAAAGGCAATAGAACAGATACAGTCACAGTGCTTCGTAAACAAATGCCGATGGCTTAGATAGAATTCACGAAACTGTCGAATTCGCGAGATGCCACTGAACTCATCACTAACAGCCTGTTGAAAAACCCTTCCCAGATTCAAGCCTTCTGGATATACTGCGCCATGTTCGAGGAGCGCGACACGAAGGCCCCGAAGCAAGGGGAGTTCTGGGTGGTGCAGGGACACCTTCCCGCAGGCCACCGCGGGCACCTTCTACCGCAAGCTCGACGAGACCCTCCATGCCATCGGCTTCGCCGAGGGCGTGCGCGAGATCTGCCGGCCCGCCTACGCAGACGCCGCGCGGGCGGACGTCCCGGCATCGATCCGGCCGTCTACTTCAAGATGCTCATGATCGGCTTCTTCGAGAACCTTCCCAGCGAACGGGCCATCGCCAGCCGCTGCGCCGACAGCCTCTCGCTGCGCGCCTTCCTCGGCTACGACCTCGACCGAGGCCACCCCCGATCACTCCAGCCTGTCGGTCATCCGCGCGCCGTCTCGGCGTCGGAGATCTATCAGGCCGCCCTCGAGCTCGTGCTCAAGGGCCTGCGCGACCACACGGCCTGCTCAAAGGCCGCCACCTCGGCATCGACTCCTGCGTCATCGAGGCCAACGCCAGCCTGCGCGAACTGCAGCACCGCAACACCGAGGAGGACTACTGGGACTACGTCAAAAGCTCGCCGCCGAGGCCGGGATCGATCCCGACGACACCAAGGCGGTGCGCCGCTTCGACAAGAAGCGCGAGGGTCGCAAGACCAGCAACGAGGACTGGGTCAATCCGCACGACCCCGAGGCCAAGGTCGGCCGGACCAAGGACGGCGCCTGCGACATGATCTACAAGCCCGAGCACGTCACCGATCTGGAGAGCGGAGCCATCATCCGCGCGCGGAAGTGCGGCTGGGCAGACGCAGGGCGACAGCGAAGAGCTCGGCGTTCGGGTGCATGGAAGCCTGCCAAACCCTGGCGAGGGCTGCTGCGAAGATCCCGGCAAGAGAAGACTCGGGCAGAGCCTGACCACCGACGAAGGCTACTTCAGCGTGGAGGAAGTCGTGCGCTGTTGCAGAGCGAGGGAATCCGCACGGTGATGGGCGATCCGCACGTATCCCGGCGCCGCAAAGACAAGCCATGCCAGCGTGACCCGCGAAGACTTTGCGCAAAGCCCAGGCCGCGGTGGAAAGCAAGAGCGGCAAGGCACTCCTAGCGAAACGGGGCGAGCACCTGGAACGCAGTTTTGCCCATGTCCTCGACCACGGAGGGATGAGACGGGCGACCTTGAGCGGCGACGGAGAACCTGACCAAGCGGCTGACGGCCGCGGCGCTGACCTACAATCTGTCGCTGCTGATGCGCAAGCTCTTCGGGTTGGGAACGCCGAAACAGTGGCTGGCGAAAGCCCGTTTTATGGTTTGGTGGCTCCAACAACTATGCTCGCGGCCTCCGCAGGCATCCTCAACGTGATTGGCTCCTTCAGGACGGCCTTGAAACAAGGCCTTCAGTTCACCATCGAAATCTTGCAACGGCTCACGGCAATCAATTCAAGCGTCCGTTTTTCAACAGGCTGCTAGGGTGCTCTACACCCCTCCCTTCAAGGAGGTCAAACGCCTTCGGCGGCTCCGGCAACTCCGGATCTTCTCCAGCTCGCCGCTTCCGCGCATATTCAGCAAGCGCATTCGCATAATCCACGCACTTCTGCCGTGCCGCCCGATCGGCCTCCCTCTCCTCCCGCAGTTCCGGCAGCCAATCCATCGTCTCGTTGTAGTCGGCCGATAACTCATACCCCAAGCCCGCCGCGCACTTCGCCTCGATAAATCGCAGGTCACAGAGCAAACCGGGATTTTCCTCATCCCCAATCAGGTCGTCCCAATTCTCCGATTCGATGAAATGCGTCGGCCCGTGACGCAGCGCATAGGCACGTGCATAACTGTCCTCCGGTAATGCCCTCCAATCTCCGCAGAGTTGGCCGATCCACTTCTTCGCCAATTCCAAAGAACCACTTAGATCGCGGTTTTCATGATGGAGCAGGAAATCGCGGAAACTCTCGTGATAGAGAGTGTAACCCTCCTGCCCTTCCGACACATAGCCCGGCTTGAGCAGGACATGCCCGATCCGCAGTGCGGCGTCGAGTTTTTGCTCCCACGCCTTCCCCTAGGATCTCGCGCAGGTTGTGGGTGCGCATCAGGCGGGACAGGGTGGCCCCATCCAGCGGCGAGCGGGCATGGGCTAGCAGGGCAATGACGTAGGGCACGATGGCCTGCTCGTCGGTGATCCGCAGGTCGTCGAGCAGCTTCCGGTAGTATTCGTCCAGCCGATCGGGCAGGTCCCGGGACGGGGAAATCAATCCGCCGCGACGGATATCCTCGATGACGAGACGCAGGTAGAGCGGCAGGCCGGCGGAGCGGCGGGTCAGCTCGGACAGGAAACGGCTGCGGCTGGCGCCCGGCTGATCGCCTTGCTTTTTCTCGGTGGCGAGCACACCGTAGCGCTCGCGCTCCAGTTCCTGCAGGAGCACGGTGCGGACGTCCTGCTCGTTCAGGGCGGGCAATCCCTCCTCACCGAAGATCAGGACACACGCTGCGGCTCGGTCCGTTCGACCAGGGCCTCGGGCACGCCGGCTTCCGGCCGGGAAAACCAGAGCCAGGTCAGCCCGGCAACTGCCGCTCGAAGATGAGATCGGGTAGGCTGTCACGCCCTGCCAGTTCGTCCAACCCGTCGAGGATCAGCGAGCCGACGCGGCGGGGCGCCGGATTCGGTGGGGGTGTCGCCCCCGGTCAGGTAGCTTTCGATGCGTTCCCAGAAAACTTCGCGCAGTTTCTCAGGGGCCTGGCTTAGTTCGGCCGGTTCTTCGCCCGCCTTCTCCAGTCGCAGCAGGACCCCGCGCACGAAGGAATGGGTGTGGCAACGATCATCCGCAGCGAGGAAGAAATGGCGCAGGCAGAGCCAATCGGCGCGACCGGATTCAGGATCGCGGGAGTCTCGATCGAGCTGCGTGCTGAGGTATGCGGCCACGGCGCTCTTTCCCATGCCGGGACGACCAAAGACGACTCCCACGCCCTCGGCATTCACATCGAGCCAATCCAGGAGCTGCGCCATCTGCAAATTCCGGCCCACGAAGGGACCATCGAGCAGGGGCTTGACGATGTCCCGGAATCCGAAACGCCGTGTCTCAGCCACGACCTCGCCGCGGACTTGAGCCTTCAATTCTTTCTCCTCCCGTTCCCCGGTCCTGCTCGCGCCATTCGCTCAACGGAAAGAGTTCCTGGAACCGCTCCGACCAGGCTTCGGCACCGTGGGCACTGGTGATGGAATCGTGCAGGGCCGTGTAATCGAGACGTGCCTTTTCCCCCGAGCGGGCGTACACTTGAGCAGTCTCATCGTCGCTGGTCTGCTCCATCCGCTCGTGCCAACGCTCGAACAAAGGTCCGAAGGCCTGGAGCGGCGTCAGCCGAAGCCCGTCCATGGATCGCGCCGCACCAGTGCCACGTCCCCGGGCCCAAGCTCAAGGCTTAGACCGTCCGGAGGGTTTCCGATCTCCGTTCCGATCGCACTCCCCATGATCTGCCGCCATTGACCGTCCTTATCGACCCCGAAGAGTTCCGTGTGCTCCAGGCAAGGCGCGAGCGATTCCAGCACCCACTGCTCAAGGCGAGCGGCATGCCCATGATCGTCCAGAAACTGCCGGGGCCGTGTCCGTGGGAAACCGGGCATCGTGAGCCAACTTGTTGCGCAGGGGCAGCAAGTGGGTTCCCGCCGGATTGGCATTCGAGCCGCCGAGGTTTTCAGGGCTAGGGCCGTGCGGCCCAGTTCCGGCAGGAGGAGCCCGGCCTTTTCTTCCAATGCAGCAACGCTTTCCCGCAGCAGCCGCATCCACTGCCCGAAGGTCGGTCCTTCGATGCCAGTTAGGATCGCGTCCCTCAGACCGGCAGGAAGATCTTCGCTCCTCAGCCCATTTTCGAAGTGCCTTTCCACTTCCGCCAGCGCCACCGCTGTCAAAAACCGCGCGCCCATCTCCCCAGCATCGCACAACCGGTGCAGGCGGATGTAGGGATCTGTCTCCTCCGAATACTCGGACAGAAGTAAGGCCAGCGGATGCGGCAGCCCGTGGATGGCCTTCTGGAAAGCCGAGCCCCTCTCGCTCAGGCGCGGATCGTCGAATGAAAACAGCGCTGTGCAATCTTCACAGAACCAGCCTTTCTTTCCGCGTGTGAGTTCGGAGTGGCAGTCGGGGCAGAGCATGTGGGCAAGAGTAAACGAAAGAATTTGCCGATGTCCAAGTCGCGTTATTCAAATTTTTCGTCTGGTCGACAGGAAGGCGGTATGATTGCGAGACCTCGGCGCGCCCACTTTGTGGCAGTCCCCGAATGCTCAGGTAAAGCCTTGACTGACACTTTCGCTCTCCGCTACTTTTCGACTTCTTTTTGAATGAACGATTCCGCAATCGACGATTTGGAGGAGGATTTTGGCGCGCTCACGAGCGAGGTGGAGGGCCATCTCGCCGCAATCGGATTCGGCGATTTCGACGGCATCGCCGCTCTCTGCAAAGCCGAGTGTAGGAATCGCGACGACGATCTCGCTGAGGGAAGCGGATTGAATTCCGGCTTCTCGGAGAATGAACAGCTGCGTTGGGAGGCGTGGTGCCGGTGGTGGTTAGGTTGGAAGTTTTTTGGGCTGGGGAACGAATGTGCCGGAGTTCTTGAGAATGTGCCGCTTTCTTCGGCCGTCAAGAGCTACGACGAGGCTATCCGCCTTAGGGCTTCCCTGCCCATCGACCAGAGCGACCGGTCCCGCAATGACCTTGCCGCCGCTTGGATGAGCCGCGGCATCGCGCTTGAACTCCAGAACACTACCGCCTGCCTCGCCGAGGCGGTCAAGAGCCATGACGAGGCCATCCGCTTGCGGTCCTCCCTGCCCATCGACCAGAGCGACCAGTACCGCAATGACCTCGCCGCCGCTGGATGAGCCGCGGCACCGCGCTTGAGCGCCAGGACGCTACCGCCTGTATCGCCGAGGCGGTCGAGAGCCACGACGAGGCCATCCGCCTGCGGTCTTCCCTGCCTATCGACCAAAACGAAAATTACCGAAATGACCTTGCCGCTGCTTGGATGAATCGCGGCATCGCACTTGAACTCCAGAACACTACCGCCTGCCTCGCCGAGGCGGTCAAGAGCCATGACGAGGCCATCCGCCTGAGGACATCCCTGTCGATCGGCCAAAGCGACCAATTCCGCAACGACCTTGCCGCCGCTTGGATGAACCGCGGCACCGCGCTTGAAAGGCAATGCTCCCCTGCTCGCATTGCCGAGGCGGTCAAGAGCCAAGCGAGGCCATCCGCCTACGGTCTTCCCTGCCCATCGACCAGAGCGACCAATACCGCAATGACCTTGCTGCCGCTTGGATGCACCGCGGCACTGCGCTTAGAAACCAGGGCAATGCCGAAAAACTCGCCGAGGCGGTCAAGAGCCACGACGAGGCCATCCGCCCTACAGTATTCCCTGCCTATCGACCAGAGCGACCGATATCGCAATGATCTCGCCAACGCGTGGATGAACCATGGTCTCGCCCTTCAGGCCCAGAATCGCTCGGTTGACGCACTCAAGAGCCATGGCCAAGCCATGGGTCTATTCGAACAATTGCCAGTTGACCAGGGGCCAAAACTCGCAAACGCAAAAGCAAAAGCGTTGCACAATTACGGCTTCGCACTTGATCGTCAAAAC
>CAVQID010000073.1:0-24589 GCA_963712485.1 uncultured beta proteobacterium | reverse complement strand
TATGCCAAGCTGAGCGCATTTGCAGTCAGCTCGTTCTATGCCGGGGTCGCCGGCGCTCTATGGGGGTTTATCCGACTCGGCGCATGGGAGCCCCTGGCGTTCAATATCAACGTGTCGCTGAACCTGCTCTTCATGATCATCATCGGTGGCATGGGATCGCTGCTGGGCTCCTATTTCGGCGCGGCATTCATCGTGGTGCTGCCGATCCTGCTGAACCAGGTGCCGACCACATTCGGAATCGAGATTTCGACGGCGTTCGCGTCGCACCTCGAGTTCATGATCTTCGGCAGCCTGATCGTGTTCTTCCTGATCGTCGAGCCGCATGGCCTGGCGCGGCTCTGGGCGATCGGCAAGGAAAAGCTGAGACTATGGCCGTTCCCGCATTGAGGTCCACGGAGAAACGGCCTTACAGATAACGCTGGACCCTTATCAGTACAAGCATGGAGACAGAGATGGCCAAATTGTTCAAGGCAAGAGTCGCTGCGATGGCAGTGGCGGGAATGGCAGCGGCGATGTCACTCGCGCTGCCCGCGACGTCCGAGGCGCAGCAGAAAGCCGCTCCGGCGGCGGCCGGCAAGGGCGAGCAGTTCTTCCCGATTCTCGTGTATCGCACCGGCGCGTATGCGCCCAACGGCACGCCGTGGGCGAACGGCTACGTCGACTATCTGAAACTGGTCAACGCGCAGGGCGGCATGAACGGGGTGAAGATCACCTGGGAAGAGTGCGAGACCGGCTACGCAACCGACCGTGGCGTCGAGTGCTACGAGCGCCTGAAGTCGCGGCCATTCGTCTCCGCGGTTCAGCCCTTGTCCACCGGCATCACATTCGCGCTGACCGACAAGGTCCCCACCGACAAGATCCCGTTGATCACGGCGGGCTACGGTCGCTCGGAATCCGTCGAGGGTGAGGCCTTCCCCTGGAACTTCCCGCTGATGGGCACCTACTGGGACGCTGCCGACGTTCTGGTGCAGCACGTCGGCAAGTTGAACGGCGGCACCGACAAGCTCAAGGGAAAAAAGATCGCGCTCGTGTATCACGACTCGCCCTATGGCAAGGAGCCGATCGCGCTGCTGCAGGAGCGCGCGAAGCTGCACGGCTTTGAACTGATCACGCTGCCGGTCACCCATCCGGGCGTCGAGCAGAAAGCGGCCTGGCTGCAGATACGTCAGAACCGTCCGGACTATGTGTTCCTGTGGGGTTGGGGCGTGATGAACTCGACGGCGTTGCGCGAGGCCGTGGCTACCGGCTACCCGCGCGACAAGATGTACGGCGTGTGGTGGGCGGCGGCCGAGCCGGACGTGCTGCCGGTTGGCGCCGATGCGAAGGGTTACAACGGCCTGGCGTTGCAGCACGGGGCGGGCCGGGCCAAGGTCCACAACGACATCCTCGCCACGCTGCATGCGAAGGGACAGGGCACCGGCCCGCAGGAAGAG
The DNA here is from genome assembly GCA_963712485.1 of uncultured beta proteobacterium. Classification (GTDB taxonomy): domain Bacteria; phylum Pseudomonadota; class Gammaproteobacteria; order Burkholderiales; family Burkholderiaceae_F; genus JALORV01. Next base: position 23,156 of record CAVQID010000073.1, on the reverse strand, counting down.
GTCGGCACGGTGCTTTACACGCGTGGAATGATCAGCGCGATGCTCCAAGTCGAAGGCGTGCGCCAGGCGCAGCTGCGTTACGGCAACAAGCCGCTGACCGGCGAACAGGTCCGTTACGGCCTCGAGAACCTGAACATCGACGCGAAACGGCTCGACGCGCTGGGCCTGAGCGGCGTGATGAAGCCGCTGGCAACGAATTGCCGCGACCATGCGGGCGCACGGTCGGCCCGCATCCAGCAGTGGGACGGCACCAAGTGGGTCTTCACGTCGGACTTCTACGAGGCTGACAACCAGATCATCAAACCGATGATCAAGAGCGCGGCACAGCGCTACGTCACCGACAAGAAACTGACGATGCGCAGCTGCGCCGATGAAATCGCGGCGGCGGCCAAGACCGCGACTCCGGCTGCCGCGCCTGCCAAGACCGCAGCTCCCGCCGCCGCGCCTGCCGCAGTGAAGGCAGCACCGGCCCCGGCGAAGAAGTAGGCCTTCGAAACACGGTCGGCCGCCCCGGCGGCCGGCTGTGCGCAGCATTTACGCAGTGAGTGCTGCGCACAGCGACCAGGGAGTCCACGGTGACAGCACCGCTGCTCAACGTTAACGGCATCGAGGTTATCTACAACCACGTGATCCTCGTGCTGAAGGGGGTGTCGCTGACCGTGCCCGACGGTGGCATCGTCGCGCTGCTCGGCGCCAACGGGGCCGGCAAGACGACGACGTTGCGGGCGGTGTCGAACCTCCTGCACGGCGAGCGTGGCGAGGTCACGAAGGGCTCGATCGAATACCGCGGCGAAAAGATCGAGAAGCTCACGGCCTACGACCTGGTGAAACGTGGAGTCGTGCAGGTCATGGAAGGTCGTCGCTGCTTCGCGCACCTTACGGTCGAGGACAACCTGCTGTCCGGAGCGTATTCGCGAGGTGCTTCGGGCCGCGGTAACACGCGTCCCGACATCGCCGCGGATCTCGAGAAAGTCTATGCGTACTTCCCGCGCCTGAAGCAGCGACGCACCAGCCAGTCCGGTTACACCTCGGGCGGTGAGCAGCAGATGACGGCAATCGGACGCGCACTGATGGCGCGTCCGTCGATGATCCTGCTGGACGAGCCGTCGATGGGTCTCGCGCCGCAGGTGGTCGAGGAGATCTTCGCGATCGTGCAGGACCTCAACAAGAAGGAGCAGGTGTCGTTTCTTCTTGCAGAACAGAACACGAATATCGCACTGCGGTTTGCGGACTATGGCTACATTCTCGAGAACGGTCGCGTTGTCATGGACGGTGCCGCAAAGGCGCTGCGCGAGAACGAGGATGTGAAGGAGTTTTACCTCGGCGTGTCCAAGGCGGGCCGCAAGAGCTTCCGCGACGCCAAGTTCTACAAGCGCCGCAAGCGCTGGCTCGCATGAGCCAGCGGGTAATTTCGACTTTCCGCGCTCCCGGGCGCGGGCGCTTTCGTCAGCGTGCGCGGGTTGGCGACGGCGGCTTCATTCCGCGTTCGACCAGAGGAGCATAGATGGCCACCGCCAAGAAAGCCGCGAAAAAGAAGTCCCGTCGCACAGTGATGTACAGCACCGGCGGAAAGAAGCTTTATGCAGTACGCGATGCGAGTGGCAAGTTCAAGGATATTCAGCAGTATTCGCGCGCCCACGCGATGGACATCAAGCGCGGCAGCAGCGCCGAGACGACGGCCGCTGCGAAGAAGGCAGCCAGGAAGGTTGCGAAGAAGGCAACGGCCGGCAAGAAGACAGTGCGCAAGGCCGTGACGAAGGTCGCAAAGAAGGCGGCGAAGCGCGCGACCAGTGCCAAGAAGACGGCCGGCTCGCTGCTTCAGCGCGTGCGCAAGGCGGTCGCAAAGGTCCGCGCGAAGTTGTAGACGATACCGGGCCGCGCCGACCGCGCGGCTTGTTCGACGCTCCGGCATGCAACTTCGCTACGCACCATGAAGGCCGAGGCTGTTTGCGTCATGGCAGTGCTGCTCGCGCTTGGCGGCATGGGCTGTGCTCCCCGCGAAAAAGAGCCGGCGGCTACGCCGTTGCCGACCCGCCAGACCACGATCGACCCGGTCGCCAAGAAGCTCGAGGCGGCGCAGCAGGATGCCGAGCGTCGCCGCAACGAAGCCGAACGCATGGGGCAGTAAACGCATTCGAGGCCTGCATGACACAACATTTTGACAGCCGCGAAACACGCGATCCGCGGCAGCGTGAACTTGATCTCATGGGGCATCTTCCCGGGCTGATCGCCAAGGCGCTGAAGGCGCCCGGCTGGCGCCAGCAGCTCGGGGACATCGACCCAGCCAGCATCGTCACCCGCGCGGATCTTTCGCGTCTGCCGGTGATGCGCAAGTCCGAATTGCCGGCGATGCAGAAGGCTGCTCCACCCTTTGGCGGACTGGTCGATCCCCTCGAGCGGTTTGGCCGCTTGTTTACCTCACCGGGCCCGATCTACGAACCGGAGGGTCGACACGACGATGCGTGGCGCGCCGCGCGCGGGCTGCATGCCGCCGGGTTTCGTCAGGGCGACGTGGTGCTGAATACGTTTTCGTACCATTTGACGCCGGGAGGGTTCATTCTCGACGGTGGCGCCCGTGCGATCGGATGCGCCGTGATCCCTGCCGGCCCGGGAAACACCGAGCAACAGCTTGACCTGATCGAGCATCTCCGGCCGACGGCTTACACCGGTACGCCGGACTTCCTGAAGATCCTGCTGGATGCCGCGACAATGGCGAAGCGCGAAGTATCCATTCGTCGGGCGGCGGTGTCCGGCGCTGCCTTCCCACCGTCGCTGCAGACGGAGATTCATGCGCGCGGCATCGATGCATATCAGCTGTACGCGACCGCCGATGTCGGCGTGGTGGCTTACGAGACGTCCGCACGCGCGGGCATGGTGGTCAACGAGGACATCCTCGTGGAAATTGTCCGCCCGGGCACGGGCGAGCCGCTGCCGGATGGCGAGGTGGGCGAAGTCGTCGTGACGTCGTTCGATCAGCACCATCCGTGGATACGTCTGGCGCTCGGCGACCTGTCGGCGATCATGACCGGACCATCGCCCTGCGGCCGCACGAACACACGCATCAAAGGCTGGATGGGCCGCGCCGACCAGACCACGAAAGTCAAGGGGATGTTCGTGCGGCCCGAACTGGTTGCGGAGGTGGGTCGGAGACACAGCGGGGTCGGACGACTGCGGCTCGTCGTATCGCGCGACGGCGAAGCGGACGCAATGACCCTGAAAGTCGAGTCGACTGAGCATGACGCGTCGCTATCGGCCGCCATCGCCGAGACACTGCGGGCGGTGACGAAGCTGGGCGGCGCGGTGGAACTGGTTGCTCCGGGCTCCCTGCCTAACGACGGCAAGGTTATCGACGACGTCCGCGGGCAGTGAACGCGTGGGCGGCTGAAATGAAAGCGGCGCCCTTGGGCGCCGCTCCTACTTCCAGCTTGGGCGCGCTAACGTCGACGCGCCGCGGCAGCCTTCTTGGCGCCAGCTTTCTTCGCGCTCGTGGCGCCTCGCGTGCTGCGCGTCGTCGCGCGTGACGTGGTCCGTTTCGCCGGTCGCGCCGGCGCCGCAGCCCGGCTCGGCGCGGCGGCTTTGCGCACTGACTTCGGCTTGGAAGGAAGCGGTGTGCCGGTGGCGATATCGATCGCTGCGATCATCGCCTCGCGTACGGAACTGGCCATCGCGTTGATCGCGTCGGTCATCGTCGCAGCCGGCTTGGCAACCGGAAGCTTGACCGTTGTCGCCGGCGGCGCTGCCGCTTCTTCATTGATGCCCCAGAGCTTCAGCAACTCGGCCTGGGTCGGGATAGTGCCCTGCGACAGGCGCTGACGGCGCGCCGCGACCGAGTCGCGCACGATCTTTTCCACGACGTCCAGCGGCAGGCGATTGAGGTCCGAGAACTTGATGAAGCTCTTGGCCGCATTGACGCCCTGCAGCGCGTCCTTGTGCTTCAGCACGACGTCTTTTTCGGCCACGTACAGTGACATGTGCCGACGGCCGGATTCCAGGGCGAAAAGCGGCCCGTCCAGTTCGTAGAAGGCGAGACCGTAGCGCATGCTTTCGCGTACTCCGCGGGCGGAGCGGCGGATCATGCTGCAAAGACGCGCCATTGCCACGCGACGGTCCGGCGGAAGGTCGCGCAGATAGGCGCCTACCGTCGAGGCTGTCGGGTTCATGTTCATTCCTCCGGCGTACAGCGTCCGAAAACGCTGAATTTTAACGCTTTTTGAGAAATGACCCGAAGCAGAGCCAGGGGCGGGCCTACAGCGTCAGCCAGAGGCGTCGGATTTCGGTCGGTAAAAGACGAAGTTGGCGGCAAAGTCGACACGCAAAACCTGGTTCACTTGTGCGGCTTCGCAGCGCTCAGGCGGCATCCCGCCTCGAGTATCGACGCGCTGGACATGGGTAATACCTGCGAACGTTCCCTTGCCGAAGCTGCGCGTCGTCATCAGCAACCAGCGCAGGTCCGTGGACTTCGGTGCGTCGTCGTATGACGCAATCGTCGCGACAAGGCGACTGCCGTCGACATGCTCGAACGAGAAATTGGCTCCATGCCGCCCGACCACGGCGCCGCGCGCGTCGAGCAACTCCGCATCGGGTTGGCGGAATACCCAGACCAGCGCGCCGTCGCGCTTTTCGCAACGGAACACCTGTACGCCGCGGGAAGACAGCTGCAGCACGGGCTCGCGATCTCCCGGGACCTTGATCCTGGAAAAGAGCCCAAGACTCGGCGCCGTAACCGCGGACGCCTTGTCCGGACTTACCGGGGCAGATGGTCCTGGGCCCACCGAAGCGCAGGCCGTGAGGAATGCGGCGCCGAGAGCGAGGCCGGTGCGATCGATGAATTGTCTTGGCGTGAAGATCATCGTGATGGAATCCAAGTTGCATCGTACGGGGTGCACTCGGTGTGCTGTGTGGCAACCCCGAGACCCGGCGCTTCGTCACCCAGGCGTTACCGGAGCCGCGGCGCAGGCGGGTGCCGACTACCGTTGCGAACCGGGCGGCACCTGGAAGCCCAACGACGCGAGCTCGCGGCGCACCTGCGGATCGTTCAGCAATGCGCAAAAGGCCCGTACAGCGGGGCGCTCGAGCCGAGACTTCGGTACGACGAAATCGTATTGCTCTTCCTGCACGGGTATGAAGCCGAGTCCGTAGTGGCGGGCCACGGTATCGATTGCGACTCCCCAGTCCGCCCGCTGCTGAGAGACCGCCACCGCAACGGCGTTGTGGGATTTCGTCTGCGTGCCGTATCCGGCTGGCTTCCTCTCGCCCAACCATTGGTCGATGAGGATGCGCGTGCCGCTCCCCGCGTTGCGATTGACCATCACGCAGCCTGCTTCACCGAGTGCGGCCGCGAGGGCCTCATGGAACGACTTTCCCTCGAAGCGAACATCGCCACGCCGGAACACGAGACCTTGCATGCGACCGTAGCCTGCGACGAGAGTCAGCGTGTCGCTGAGCATCGGCCGGTTGTATTCACCCGTTGCAGGATCCATCAGGTGGATGCCGGCGATGTCACACTCGCCGCGCCTGGCTGCGGCCAGACCCCCCTGGCTTCCGACGATCATCAGCTTGGCGCGAACGCCCTGGCGTATCAGCTTGCCCACCAGCAGATCGAGGCCAACGCAGTGACTGCCGATGATCACCAGATCGGCGGGCTCCAGTTGCTCGCCGAGGAGTGTCACTTCAACTTCGCTGCCGGAATCCAGCATTTCCGTGTGCTGATCGACGGTGATGAAGCCGTCCGCGCCGCTGAAGGTCGTCACGGAACCCGAACCCTTGCCCATCGGATAGGCGAAGTAACCATCCGGCCCCTGCACCAGCCCGACCAGCAGATATTCCGTGCGTCCCCGCTCGGAGTTGACGCGCATGGGAAGCGTCGCCGGCACGGTATGGCGGCGCTCGGGCGGCAGGCCGGCAAACGCAAGGATCACCGGTGCGAGGAATTCGTGGAAGGTGAAGATGGCGGACGTCGGAAACCCGGGCAGAACGACGACGGGCTTGCCCCCCGTGACCGCGAGGCAGATCGGCTTGCCGGGCTTCAGCGCAACGCCGTGGGCGACAACACCCGGATCGCGCAGCTCGTAAACGACACGGTACGAGATATCCCCGGCGCCTTTCGATGTACCGCCGGAGAACACGACGACATCCTCCTCCAGGCCGCGGGCGAGAGCAGACGCCAGCGCCGGCTCGTTGTCGGCGATCACGCCCAGGTGCACGGCAATACCGCCCAGCTCTTCGACAGCGGCACCGATGATCGCGGCGTTGGAGTCGTAGACGGCACCCGGTCGCAGGGAGGCCCCCGGCGCAACGATTTCGTTGCCGGTGGAGAAAATGGCCACTCTCGGCCGACGGAATACCGTGCACTCGGACAGCCCCAACGCGGCGAGCACGCCGATCTCGCGAGACGTGATGCGTTGCCCGGCGCGCAGCACTATCTCGCCACGGGCGATGTCGGTAGCCGCATAGCTCACGTTCTCGCCGCCGGTGAGTGGCCGACGGACCTCAACAAGCCGGTTGTCCGCGGGGCCGACAAGTTCGGAATGTTCAACCATCAGGACCGCATCGGCGCCGCGCGGCAACATGCCGCCGGTGGCGATTGGCGTCGCATGACTTGGAGCCACAGACAGGGTCGGCACGATGCCGGGCGCAAGCATTTCGTCGTTCACTCGCAGAGTGCGCGGCGTTTCCTCCATCGCGCCGAACGTATCCTGCGCTTGCACGGCGAAGCCATCGACGTTAGCGCGATCGAAACCCGGCACGTCGATCCCAGCCACGACATCTTGGGCGAGCACGCGGCCGAGCGCGTCTCCCAGCGGTACGAGCTCTTCGCCCAGCGGCGCGAGCCGCAGGTGCTCGCGAAACCTCAGTGTGGCCTCGTCTCGCGCCACGACGTTGAGGAACTGGGTCTGCCCCGTCAGGGGTTCCGCGTCTTTCGCGCCGGATTCAGGAGAGATAGCCATGTTCGAGCGCGTTCAGTCGTAGAGAAATACCGTGACGAGCGCATCAGGGCCGTAGCCCTCGAGTTGCCCCGGCACGATGACGAAGCCGTCGGCCCGCGTCGTCGAGGAAAGGATCGAGGCTCCGCTGAGCGCGATCGGCTCGATCCGGCCATCGACGAGACGGACGCGGCAATAGTCCACGCGGCCGATCGCCGAAACGATCTTGCGCGCAACGACGGCCTGCAGCGTTCGGTGCGGCCACTCGGGCGACCGACCGCCGAGCAGCCTAAGGGCGCGGCCCGCGAAGAAGTCGTAAGCGCACAGGCACGACACGGGGTTGCCCGGCAACAGAAAAACAAGGGTCTCGCCGATGCGTCCCACGCCGGCAGGGCTCGACGGTCGCATCGCAACGCCGTGGATCGCCAGTTCGCCGATCTCGGCAATCAAGCGCGGTGCATAGTCCTCGCGGCCGACGCTGGAGCCGCCAGACACGAGGATGACATCCGCGCCGGGCGCGAGCAGTCGCGGCGCGGATCCGGTCCGGATCGTCACCCAGTCGGTGATGCACTTCCAGCACGCCGCCGTCACGCGCAACGAGGCCGCGCAGCATGTAAGAGTTCGCGTCGTAAACGTCGTAGATGTCCTTCGGCGCACCCGGGGCCTTCACTTCGTTGCCAGTGACGAGCATGCGCACGCGGGGTTGCCTAACGGCGCTCACATGGTCCAGGCCCAAGGACGCCACGAGCCCCAGATCCTGTGGACGCAGACGTCGGCCGATGCCAAGGGCGATCGATCCTGTCTGCAGGTCCTCTCCGCGATGGCCGACGTGCTGGCCTGGAGCCACGGGTCGAGTAACGACGATCTGCCCGTCGGTCTCCGTGGCGTACTCGGCCGGAACCACCGCGTCGACGCCTTCGGGGACGGGCGCACCGGTCATGATCCGCACGGCAGAACGCGCAGGTAGTTCCCCGGTGAACGGCTGGCCGGGCATGGCCTGGCCGATCACGCGCAACTCGAGGGGGTTGTATTCGCTGGCCCCGGCCGTTTCCACGCCGCGTAATGCAAAGCCGTCCATCGCGGCCCGATCGAAGCCGGGGACATCCAGCGGCGCAACGACTTCGTCAGCCAGCGTACGACCGCAGGCCTCCTCGAGCGCAACCGGCTCAGCACCGAGCCGAGTTGCGTGCTGATCGATCCAGTCCAGCACGGCGGGCACTTCGCTGCGCTGTCGGAAGCCGTGCATGCGCACGTCGGCGATCGTAGGGGTTGCAGCCTTCATCGCGGGCATTGTCGCGCAACTCGTCCCGCGCTCGCGCGAAGGTCAACCGCGCGCTTCGGTCGGAGGAGGCCGGCGGGTCCGCGCTGCGCGCCGGTCCCGGGTCTGCGGGTAGCCGTGCACGGCTACCCGCAGTAACTGCACGTGCTACTCGCCTGCGTTCGGGAAGAAGAGCTGTTCTCCGCCGATCTTGTAGGCAGCGATCGACGCCTGTCCGGCGCGTGAAATCAGCCAGTCAGCAAACTGCTGAGCCTGCGCAACCTTGACATGCGAATGCTTCGCCGGGTTCACGACGATCACCCCGTACTGGTTGAACAGTCGCTTGTCGCCTTCGACGAGTATCGCGAGGTCGCCGCGGTTCTTGAACGCAAGCCAGGTGCCGCGATCTGCCAGCACGTAGGCACCGGAAGCGGCGGCGATGTTCAACGCCGGTCCCATGCCGCAGCCACACTCCTTGTAGCCGCTGCCGCGCTGGTTTGCCAGTTCTGCGACGGTCCAGTACCGGTTCTCGGCGCTGTGTGTTCCACTCTTGTCGCCGCGCGAAATGAATCCGGCGTTGCCGGCGCTGATCTTCTTGAGCGCGGCGACGATGTCCGAACCGCGTGTCGCGGCCGGATCAGTCTTCGGCCCGATCAGCACGAAGTCGTTGTACATGACCGGATAGCGCTTGAGCCCGTAGCCCTCGGCGACGAACTTTTCCTCGGCAACCTGGTCGTGGACGAGGAGGGCGTCGGCATCGCCGCGGCGCGCGATGTCGAGTGCCTGTCCGGTGCCGACCGCCACCACCTTCACGTCCAGGCTGCTGGCCTGCTTGAACTGCGGCAACAAATGCGCAAAGAGCCCCGACTGCTCGGTCGACGTGGTCGAGGACAGTGTGATGCCCTGCGCTCCCGCCGCGCCGCTCGCGATGCACAGGATCGCCGTGAAGAGGAGTCTTGCTTTCCTGAATGTCGTCATCTCGGTTCTCCTTCAATTGAAAGTCCTGACTCAACCGTATCGGTAGCCCGCAGGAACTCCTGTACCGGAAGGTCAGCGCGTATGCGGCCGTCTTCCAGGCAGACCACGCGGCTTGCAAGCCGCTTGACCTGACCGAGCGTGTGGCTGCTGAAGATGAGCGTCTGCAGTCGCCCGACTGCGAACTTGGCGAGGAGCGCCTCGACCTCACGCCGCGCATCCGGGTCCATGCTGGCGGTGGGCTCGTCGAGCAGCATCACGTCGGAGGCCAGCACCCATGCGCGTGCCAGTGCCAGCCGCTGCTGCTGGCCCGCCGACAGCGTGCGGGCATTGCGCCCGCCGAGCGCGGCCAGGCCGACGCGCGCCAACGCATCGTTCGCTTGATTGCACGCCTGGCCCCAGCGCGCGCCGCGCAACCAAAGGCCCAGTGCGACGTTGCGCTGCGCGGTCGTGCGGAGCATGTAGGGTCGCTGAAACAGCAGCGTCTGACGCGTCGTCGCGGGTCGCTGCACTGTGCCCACAGTGGGCTCGATCAATCCATTCAGCACGCGCATCAGCGTGGTCTTGCCGCTGCCATTCGGGCCGACCAGAGCGACGCGCTCGCCGGCGCGGATCGACAGGCTCACCGACTGCAGTGCCCACGTCGAGCCGTAGCGCACGTCGACCTGATCCAGCTTGAACAGGGCTGGCGCAGCACCGCGCTCGCTTTGGGTGTTCGGAAGGGCGACCTGCGGTTCGTAGGCCTGGTTCATGCGACCCCAACCCGCGCGACCTGCGTGGCCGCTCCGTCAACGCGTTCGCGCCAGCTACGCAGCGCGGCGATCAGCGCGTTTAATGCCAGCACCACCAACAGCAGCACGATGCTCAGTGCGATCGCGAGCGGCAGGTCACCCTTGCTGGTTTCCAGCGCGATCGCCGTCGTCATGACGCGGGTGAAGCCTTCGATATTGCCGCCGACGATCATCACGGCACCCACTTCGGAAATTGCGCGCCCGAACGCGGCGAGCAGCACGGTCAGCAGCGCGTAGCGCTCGTCCCAGGCGAGCAGGAAGCCGCGCGCGAGCGGCGTGGCACCCAGCGAGGTCAACTGCTCACCCTGCACGCGGTCGGCGTCCTCGATCGCCTGGCGCGTGAGCGCCGTGACAATCGGCATGACCAGGATCGTCTGCGCCAGCACCATCGCCTGGAACGAAAACAGCCAACCCAGAAAGCCCAGCGGGCCGGAGCGCGACAGCAGCAGGTAGACGACCAGGCCGACGACCACCGAAGGCAGCGCGAGCAGGGTGTTGAGCACGGCGAGCACGGCGCCGCGTCCGGCAAAGCGGGACACGGCGAGCCATACCCCGGCGAGCACCCCGATGCCGAAAGCGAGCAGGCACGCACTCGTGCTGACCGCCAGCGACCGGCCGACCACTGACAGAAGCGCCGGGTCGAGCGAAGCAAACAGGTACAGCGCAGCGGCGGTCGCCTGCGGGATCGTGTCCATAGCGGGACAGATCGTAGGCAAGCGTGAGGGGGTCAAGGCCGCCTTGAACGGGCCCACCTAGGCAATCGACTTCATATGTCGCCTTCGCGGCCGCGAGCTTTGCGGCAAACTCGCGTGGTGCACAAGGTCGAACTGTCGTATGTGTTGGCGCGCGGACGGACGCCCGAGGCGCTGATCCGCAATCCGCTGATGGATATGCTGGCTGCCGTACGCGCCCAAGGTTCGATATCGGGCGCTGCGAGTTCGTTGGGCCAGTCGTACCGGCACGTCTGGGGCGAGCTCAAGCGCTGGGAAAAGGAGCTCGGGCACCGCCTGATCGTCTGGGAGCGTGGTCGCCCGGCGCGGTTAACCGCATTCGCTGACAAGCTGCTGTGGGCCGAGCGACAGGTGCAGGCGCGGCTGGCGCCGCAGATCGCCGCGCTGCACTCCGATCTGGAGCGGGCCTTCGCGATGGCGTTCGACACCGCCTCCAGCGTGCTTGTGCTGCGCGCCAGCCACGACAGCGCCTTGGCGTTGCTGGCCGACTACTGTGTGCCGGCCTGTTTGTACCTTGACATCCGCTTTACCGGCAGTACGGACGCGCTGCACGAGCTGAACGCCGGACGCTGTGCGATCGCCGGCTTCCACCTTCCGCCTCGTACGATGAGCGACAGCCTGATTGCCCGGACCTACAAGCCCCTGCTTCATCCCGAACGCCACCAATTGATCGGATTCGCGCGACGCGTTCAGGGCCTGGCCGTGGCACGCGGCAATCCCCTCGCTCTGCATGCGATCGCCGACGTAGCGGCGCGCCGCGCGCGCTTCGTCAATCGTTCCACTGGGACCGGCACGCGGCTGCTGCTCGAAGCACTGTGTGAGCAGCATGGTCTTGCTCCATCCGCACTCGTCGGCTATAAAAACGAGGAGCCATCGCACGCGGCGGTGGCCCAAGCCGTGGCAGCAGGTCAGGCGGACGCAGGCCTGTGCATCGAGGCGGCGGCGCGCTCGCGCGATCTCGACTTCGTGCCGCTGCTGTGGGAAGAGTATTTCCTGGTGTGCGACAAGGCGATGCTGGCGCAGCCCGCGGTTCGCGACTTGCGGGCGGTGCTGCGCAGCGAGCCCTGGTTACGGCGGCTCTCGACCCTGGCGGGGTACGCGCCGGCTCGCAGCGGCGAGGTGCTCTCGGTACCCAACGTGTTGCCTTGGTGGGGCGAGGGCGAAGACGGAAACCCCAGACAAATTCATCGAAGAGCAGGACGCTGATCCGCGCCGCCCTCTCGGCCACATCGCGGCGCCATGCTCACGTGCAACCGGGCGAAGGAGTCCGACATCGTGCGCCCGGAGCGCGACGACCGGCGCGATCAGCGGCGCTCGTGCTGAGCCAGTTCGGCGCGTGTATTGATGTTGGCGAAAGCGTCGGCTTCGTCGTCGAACGCGACTTCGACCACACGGAGGCTGGCGTACCAGAGGTCGATCTTTCGCTCCCCGCGGGACAGGAAGTCGGCCAGATGGCAACGCACGCGGGTGCAGATCAGGGCGAACACCGGGTGTGGCTGACTTCCGGTACGCGCCACCGCGACGTCGGCATCGATCTCACTACGCGCCGTCGCCAGCCGTTCGACGAGGTCGTGCGGAAGGAACGGCGAGTCGCAAGGCACGGTGACCATGAGAGGGGCATCGGTAGCGTTGAGGCCGGCGTCCAGCCCGGCCAACGGCCCGGCGAAGCCGCCAATGCGGTCGGGCACGACCGGGCAGCCGAACTCTGCGTAGCGCTCGAGGTTCTGGTTGGCATTGATCAGCAACCGGTCGACCTGAGGACTCAGGCGTTCGATCACATGCTGCAGCAGCGGCTTTCCCTGCAGCGGTTGCAGGCCCTTGTCAACGCCTCCCATGCGGCGTCCCTGCCCGCCCGCGAGTATCAGCCCGCACGTCTCGGTCGTCACGGCGCACGCGCTGCTGCGAAGCGGTGGCGCCCGGTGAAGAGCAGATAGTGCTTGCGCGCTGCGCGGCCGATCATCGTCAGGCCGACCTGGCTGGCGATGCGCCATCCCATTTCGGTCAGTCCCGAGCGGGACACCAGGAACGGAATTCCCATCTGCGCGGTCTTGATCACCATCTCGGACGTCAGTCGGCCCGTCGTGTAGAAAATCTTGTCCGAGCCGTCGATGCCGTCGAGCCACATGCGGCCTGCGATCGCGTCGACCGCGTTATGCCGGCCGACGTCCTCGATGAACACCAGGATCCGGCTGTCGGCGCCCTCGTTCGAGGCGAGCGCGCAGCCGTGCACGGCGCCCGCGGTGTTGTAAATGGTCTCGTGCTGACGCACGGCTTCGAGCACGGCGAAGAGCGACGCTTCGGGCAAGCACACGTCATCGCGCAGGCGGATCGACTCGATTTCGCCCATCAGGTCGCCGAACATGGTGCCCTGTCCGCAACCGGTGGTCACCGTCCGCTTCGCGAGCTTCTTCGCCAGCGACTTGACGCCTCGTCGTGTGGTGACCGCGACGGCATCGGTTTCCCAGTCAACCTGCACTGCAGCGAGTTCGTCGAGCGACGAAACCAGCCTCTGGTTGCGCAGGTAGCCGATGGCGAGCGCCTCGGGCGCCTGGCCCAGCGTCATCAGCGTGACGACTTCGCATTTGTCGACATACAGTGTCAGCGGATGCTCGCCGGCGATCGGTGTCGGCACTGATGCACCCCGTTCGTCGATGGCATCGACCGGAAAGATCAGCGGGCGGGATGCTTTGGTCAGCAGCAGTTGCATCGTTCCTGGGGTTTCAGCGTTGTGCCGCGCTTCGACGATATCGCGCGTGCTCGCGCTGCTCGCAAAGACCCTTCGCTCGTATTCCAGTTTGCACACCGTAACCGCAAGCAGGAATAATCTCGCAGCATGAAGGAAGATTACATCGAAGCGACCGCGAATTCGTTGCGAAGGCCCGCCGCAGTCGTGATGGCCAGGCATCTCGTTGACAACCCATGGACATCCGAAATCTGGGTCCCGGTCGCGGTCATCGAGCGCGACGGCGCGCGCGATGAGGCGCCTTTGCTGCTCGAAAGTAATGCGGCCGGCGAGCAGTGGCTGCATCTCGGTTTCGAGGTCGAACTCAATCGTACCGAGGCCGAAGGCTACTATCTGAATTTGACGACCGATCAGCCCGTTGCCTTCGTGGAGTGGGAACTCACCGAGACTGGCGCCGAGCCGCGCTGGGTCACGCTGAGCTACCACGAGGCAGCGCGGCGCCTGGACGGCGGTGCGCAGGTCGAGGCGGTGCCGATGCCGAGCGCGTGGCTGCCGTGGCTTGCGGCTTTCACGCAGCAGCATCTGCAGATTCCGGAGAAGAAGAAACGCCGACATGCGCCGGCTTCGTTTCTCGGTGCAAAGCGCGACGATCCATGATTCCGCAGGAGCTGTACCTATCTGCATCCCGGTGTGCGCAGCGCGTGCTCGACTACAGGCATCTGAATGAGCAGTGAACCGGAATCGTTCCTGGCCCGTTGGTCGCGACGAAAGCGAACCGCGGAGCGTGAGACGGAGCGGCCAGCCGAAGGCGCCGCGCCGGAGTTGCCGGCTGCATCGCCGGCGAACCCTGGCGGCGAAGGCGCTGCCGCCGCAGCCTCGGCGCCTGCGCCTGTGCGCGATCCGGCCGCGACGACCGAGATCCCGCTGCCGCCAATCGAATCACTCGATGGCTTGCGTTCGGACTACCAGGCGTTCTTCCAGCAGCCCGTTGATGAAGGCTTGCGCCGGGCCGCGCTGAAGAAGCTCTTCGCCGACCCGCACTTCAACCAGATGGACATGCTGGACGTGTATGTCGACGACTACACACAGTTCGAGCCGCTTCCGGCCGCGCTGCGCATGCGTCTTCCCAGCGCGCGCGCTTTCCTGCACGGTGCGGAACTTGCTGAGGTGGAAGTAGCCGAAGCAAAGGCGGCCGCGGCGGGCGATCAATCGGAGTCGCTCGCGGCAGCCGCTGGCGCAGAACATGAGCACGCAGTGAATCCTGACGCTCTCGAAGTGGCGAGTGGCGCTACTGTCGAGGACGCGAACTTCGAATCGACATCGGCGCTGACAGCGGCGCCCAGCGAAGTGCCCGTGGACACGTTGCGCGCTGAGCCAGCGTCGGCGGCGCCTCCGGACAGTGCATTGAAAGCGTCGTCATCGACGGCCATCCCGCCGGGCAATACCGCGGCACCTGATCCCTCTTCCACCTGAGACCGCATGGCCACACCCGGCGACACGCTGAAAGTCTGCAACTGCAATCGCACCATGTCGCTCGACGGGGCGGCGCTTGGGCGCGCGCTCGGGCGCGACGCGATTCCGATCTACACCGAGTTGTGCCGCAAGGAAGTCGACGGTTTTTCATCGGCGCTGACAGGCTCTTCGTGTACGGTCGCCTGCACGCAGGAGGCTCCGCTGTTCACCCAGCTGGCCGAAGGCGCTGGCTCCAAGTCAGAGCTGAAGTTCATCAACATTCGCGAAGCGGCCGGGTGGTCGGCCGAAGGTGCGGCGGCGACCGCGAAGATCGCCGCCCTGCTCGCGCTGGCGGATTTGCCTGAGCCGCAACCGGTCGCGATTTCCTCGTACGCGTCGAAGGGCGAACTGCTGATCATCGGGCCGGCCGAGGCTGCCGTCGCCTGGGCCGAGCAACTCGCCGACAGCCTGTCGGTCAACGTTCTGATCACGACGGCCCGCGGTGCGGAGCTTCCGGCAATCCGGCGCTACCCGGTCTGGTCGGGGAATCCTCGATCCGTTCAGGGCTATCTCGGCAAGTTTGAAGTCCAGTGGGAGCCGAGCAACCCGATCGATCTGGAGGTCTGCACCCGCTGCAACGCCTGCATCAGGGCGTGCCCGGAGCAGGCGATCGACTTCACCTATCAGGTCGACCTCATGCGGTGCAAGTCGCACCGTGCCTGTGTGAAAGCCTGCGGCGCGATCGGTGCAATCGACTTTGGCCGCGCCGCGTCGCCACGCACCGAGCAGTTCGATCTGGTGCTCGACCTGTCGGCGCAGCCGCTGCTGCAGATGTCCGAAAAGCCGTTCGGCTACCAGGCGCCCGGCGCCGACCCGCTGGAGCAGGCCCAGGCGGCGACGCGGCTGGTGCAGATGGTGGGTGAGTTCGAGAAGCCGCGCTATGTGCAGTATGACGAAAAGCTCTGCGCGCACAGCCGCAACACCAAGACCGGCTGCACGCGCTGCCTCGACGTGTGCGCGACGGACGCCGTCCGCTCCCTCGGTGACAAGATCTGGGCGCACCCGTTCCTGTGCATGGGCTGCGGCGACTGTGCGACCACGTGTCCCACCGGCGCGCTGCACTTTGCGTACCCCGCCGTGGCCGATATCGGTACACGGCTGCGCAAGCTCCTGTCGGTGTATCGGGGGGCGGGTGGCAAGGACGCCGCGCTGCTCTTCCACAATGCCACGAGCGGTCGTGAACTCATCGCGCGGCTGGCGCGCGTGGGCAAGGGGCTGCCGGCGCGCGTCGTGCCGATCGAGGTGCACAGCGTGGCGACGATCGGTATCGATGTCGTGCTGGGGGCCGTGGCGTACGGTGCGAGCCAGGTGTTTGCGCTCCTCGACGAGACCGGCGCCGCCGAGCACCGCGCTTTGCTGGACCAGCAGGCGCGCGTCGCCGATGCGATCCTCAACGGACTGGGCTACGGCGGCACACACTGGCAGGCGGTGTGTGCCGAAGACCCCACAGCGCTGCAGGCGGCGCTGTGGTCGTCGCGGCCGGCAGCGACCGTCGCTGAGCCCGCGAAATTTAACCTGTCCAATCGCAAGCGCGAGACACTCGATTTCGTGATTGATCACTTGGTGCGACAGGCGTCGGCGCCCCCGGAGCAGATCGCGCTGCCAGCAGGTGCGCCGTTCGGCACGCTCGCGGTCGATGCGTCGCGCTGCACGTTGTGCAAGGCGTGTATCAGCGTGTGCCCGAGTTCCGCGCTGCAGGACACCGAGGACGCGCCGAAGCTGCGCTTCATCGAACACAACTGTGTGCAGTGCGGCCTGTGCGAAACGACCTGTCCGGAGCAGGCCATCAGCCTGGTGCCGCGCCTGCTGGTGACGCCCGCGGCCCGCCAGCCGATCACGCTGAACGAAGCAGAACCGTTCCATTGCGTGCGTTGCGGTACGCCTTTCGGCACGCGGCAGATGATCGACGTAATGACGGGCCGACTGAGTACGCATTCGATGTTCGCCGGCACCGCGCTGCGGCGTATCCAGATGTGCGCCGACTGCCGCGTGATCGACATGATGGAATCGAAGAACGAAATTTCGATCTTCGACGTCAAGCGATGAGCGCGATCGGCGCGCCTGCAAGCGTGGACCTGGCACCCGAGGACGAGGGGCGCTTGCAGCTCTATGCGCTGCTGGCGCGCTTGTTTGCGGCGGGGCCGGACGAATCCCTGCTCCGTGCGCTGGCGCAATCGGCCGGGAGCATCGAGGGGGATGGCGAACTCGCGCAGGCCTGGAATGAACTGGCTGCCGCCGCGGCAACCACGTCGGCGCGGGACGCGACACTGGAATTCGACACGATGTTCATCGGCGTCGGCAAGGCCCCTGTCACGACTTACCTTTCGCACTATCACCCTGGCTCACACAAGGAAATCCTGCTTGTCGAATTGCGCGGGACACTGGCGCAGCTCGGACTCGCGCGCACGGCCGCGTCGGCCGATCCGGAAGACAACCTCACTGCCGTTCTGGAGATCATGCGGCATCTCGTCGCGGCCGGATCCGATGCGCAATCATTGCTGCGTCAGCGTGCGTTCTTTTCTCGGTTTCTGCAGCCGGCTTACCGCGGCTTTTGTGATGCAGCGCACAAGGCCGATCTCAGCAGCTACTACCGGTCAGCGGTTCGGCTTCTCGAAGTGTTCGTGGAATCTGATCTAGCTCAATTCGAGATGGGGCAGATTGCCCTAGGGGAACGTCAGCGTTGACTGAGGGTCGACACTCGGAGGAAGATTGCATGGCTAAGCGCATCAAGGACTGACACATGGATAACGCAAAAGCAGGTCGACGCGGCTTCTTCAAGGTGGTCGCGATCGGCGGCGCTGTTGCAGCGGCTGCCGTGGCAACGACTATCGTCGGCGAGCGCAGGAGTGCAACAGCGACGAACGTCGATGAAGCACCGAAGCCGGCCGGTTATCGCGAAACCGCACACATCCGCCATTACTACCGCACCACCCAGGTCTAGACGGGAGACTCCCGATGCTTACGAAGAAATCCGCGGGGGCCGCAACGGCCCAGGGTCGGCTTGCGCACGCCGTTTCCGGTATGCACGGAAGGACGATCGATCGACGCACCTTCCTGAAGCGCTCCGGCGTCACCGCCGGTGCCGCCGCATTCGCGGCTCAGCTCCCGTACGGCGCGATCGGCACAGCCGAGGCGCAGACGAAAGTCGCGCCGGAGGCCAGCGGCGAACAGATTCGCCGCACGGTCTGCACGCACTGCTCGGTCGGCTGCGCGATCGATGCGGTGGTGAAAAATGGCGTGTGGGTGCGGCAGGAGCCGGTGTTCGATTCGCCGCTGAATCTCGGCGCGCACTGCGCCAAAGGCGCTTCGGTGCGAGAGCACGGCATGACCGAGCACTCGCACCGCCTGAAGTACCCGATGAAGCTGGTCGACGGTAAGTATCAGCGCATCAGTTGGGACCAGGCGATCGACGAGATCACCGCGAAGATGTCGAAGATTCGCGAGGAGTCCGGGCCCGACGCGGCCTATTTCATCGGCTCGTCCAAGCACAACAACGAGCAGGCCTACCTGCTGCGCAAGTTCGTTTCGCTCTGGGGCACCAACAACTGTGACCACCAGGCTCGCATCTGCCATTCCACGACGGTCGCCGGTGTGGCGAACACGTGGGGTTACGGTGCGATGACGAATTCGTACAACGACATGATGAATACGAAGGCGATGATGTACATCGGGTCGAATGCAGCCGAGGCGCATCCGGTGTCGATGCTGTTCTCGCTGCATGCGAAGGAGACCGGCGCCAAGATGATCGTCGTCGATCCGCGCTTCACCCGCACTGCGGCCAAGGCCGATCACTACATCCGGCTGCGCGGCGGCAGCGACATCCCGTTCCTGTACGGGATGATGTATCACATCTTCAAGAACGGCTGGGAGGACAAGGAATACATCGCTGCGCGGGTCTATGGCATGGACAAGGTCAAAGAGGAGGTCATGAAGTGGGCCCCGGACAAAGTGACCGAAGCCTGCGGCGTTCCGGAGGAGCAAGTGCGGCTGGCGGCCGAGATCATGGCCAAGAACCGTCCCAGCACTGTCGTCTGGTGCATGGGACAGACGCAGCACACGATCGGAAACGCGATCGTGCGTGCCTCGTGCCTGCTGCAACTGGTGCTTGGAAACGTCGGCGTCTCTGGCGGCGGCACGAACATTTTCCGCGGCCACGATAACGTCCAGGGCGCCACCGATGTCGGTCCGAACCCTGACTCGCTGCCCGGCTATTACGGCATCGCTCCCGGCTCGTGGGCGCACTGGGCGACGGTCTGGAATGTCGATCTCGCTTGGCTGAAGAAGCGCTTCGCTTCGGACGCGATGATGACCAAGCCCGGCACGACGGTCAGTCGCTGGATCGATGCGGTGCTTGAGCCCAACGATGCGATCGGCCAGGGGCCGAACGTGCGGGCGGTCTTCTACTGGGGCCATGCGCCGAATTCGCAGACGCGCGGTCTCGAGATGAAGAAAGCAATGGATGCTCTCGACCTGCTCGTTGTGGTCGACCCGTATCCGTCGGCGACCGCGGCAATGGCAGCGATGCCGACGCCCGAAGGCGGCAAGCTCAATCCGAACCGCACGGTCTACACCCCCTTTCCCGCCGCAACCCAGTTCGAGACGACGGGCTCGGTAACGGCCTCAGGCCGTTCGCGCAGTGGCGCGAGAAGGTCATCGAGCCCTTGTTCGAGTCGCGGACCGACCACGCGATCATGCTGCGCTTTGCTCAGAAGGGGTAAGCTCGGCGACCAGCTGCTGGGCAAGCGGGATGGCAAGCAGAACATCCGCACCATGCCGGGTGCCGGCGGCTGGGAAGAGCCGGTGATCGAGGACATCCTCGCGAACGAAATCAACGAAGGCACCTGGACCATCGGCTACACCGGCCAGAGTCCGGAGCGGCTGAAGCTGCACATGAAGCACATGGGCACGTTCGATGTGCGACGCTGGTGCGAGGGAGGGCCCTGCGACGGCGATTATTTCGGTCTGCCGTGGCCGTGCTACGGCACGCCGGAAATGAAGCACCCGGGCTCGGCGCACCTATACGACAACACCAGAACCGTGATGGAAGGCGGCGGCAACTTCCGCGCCAACTTCGGCGTCAGAGGGATGGCGTCAACCTGCTGGCCGAAGCGGGCTCGCATTCGAAGGGTGCCGAGATCACCACCGGCTACCCCGAGTTCGACCATGTATTCCTGAAGAAGCTCGGCTGGTGGAACGAATTGACCGAGGATGAGAAGAAGGCGGCCGAGGGCAAAAATCTGGAAGACCGATCTTTCGGGCGGGATCATCCGCGTCGTGATGACCAAGCGCCAGTGTCATCCATTCGGCAATGCCAAGGCTCGTGCCTTTGTCTGGAACTTCCCCGATCCTGTTCCGCTGCACCGGGAGCCGTTGTACAGCAATCGTCCCGATCTGGTCGCCAAGTATCCGACGCACGCCGACCGCAAGGACTTCTGGCGCTTGCCGACGCTTTACAAGACGATTCAGGACAAGAACATCGCCGACAAGGTCTATGAGAAGTTCCCGTTGGTGATGACTTCCGGCCGTCTGACGGAATACGAAGGCGGGGGGCAACGAAACGCGGATCGAGAATCCGTGGCTCGCCGAACTGCAGCAGAACATGTTCATCGAGATCAATCCGAAGGCGGCTAACGACCGCGGCATTCGCAATGGCGAGTGGGTCTGGGTGAACACTCCGACCGGTGCGAAACTCAAGGTCATGGCGCTTGTGACCGAGCAGGTCGGACCGACACCGTGTTCATGCCGTTCCACTTTGCCGGATGGTGGCAGGGCAAAGATCTGCTCGACAGCTATCCGGCCGGAGCAGCGCCGATCGTCCGCGGTGAGGCAATCAACACCAGCACGACGTACGGTTATGACTCGGTGACGATGATGCAGGAAGGCACGAAAGACGACCCTTTGCCAGGTTGCCAAGCTGGCCTGAGCGGCCTCGAGAACGAAACAAGGAGACTCACGATGGCCCGCATGAAGTTCATTTGTGACGCCAACCGCTGCATTGAGTGCAACGGCTGTGTCACCGCCTGCAAGAACGCGAACGAAGTGCCCTGGGGCGTCAACCGCCGGCGCGTTGTGTCACGCTGAATGACGGCGTGACTGGCGAGCGTTAGATTTCGGTCGCCTGCATGCACTGCTCGGATGCGCCGTGCATGGCGGTTTGCCCGGTCGATTGCTTCGTCCGCAGCGAAGACGGAGTCGTGCTGCACGACAAGGACCAGTGCATGGGCCACGAGTGCCTGTATGCCTGCCCCTTCGGAGCACCGCAGTTTCCGCAAGCCGGCGCCTTCGGCGCGCGCGGCAAGATCGATAATCCGCCGTTCTGCAGGGCGGCCCCGGCAAGGGCAGTGCAGAAGAGCAGTACGGCAAGTACGGTCAGAACCGCATCGCCGAGGGCAAGCTGCCGCTGTGCGCCGAGATGTGCTCCACCAAGGCGCTTCTCGCCGGCGATGGCGATGTCATCGCCAACATCTTCCGCGAGCGCGTGACGGTGCGCGGCAAGGGTTCTGGGCTCGGTTACGGCCGCGGCGGCCGGGCCCACCCAAGGGCGGCTCGACTCCGGCCGCATCAGAAGGGAAGAAATAATGCGGGCGCTAAGAACGCCGGGCGCGGTGCTGGCAGCGCTGCTGCTGATCATCGGTTGGTCTGTCGTCCTGCGGGGAGCAGAAGGTCACACGCTACGAGCCGGGCGACCTCGGGCGCGCCGGTCGGCTCTCCGTGGGATTCGCCGCAGTACGGCGGCAAGCAGGCGGAATGGGAGGCGGCTATTCAGGCGCGCACGCAGGGTCAGAACGACTACGCGCGCATACCGGCGAAGTAGGGGGGAGGCGCTAGATGACGATTCTTTCCTGGCGGGCGGGACTGGCGGCGGCCGTGCTGGCTTTCGCAGGCTACGCGGCTGCGCGACCGGGCGGATCCCGCCGCAGCAGGACCCCGCGCGCGAGCAAGCCGAGCGAAGTGTTACCCAGCCGTATAACAACGCGCCGTTCTGGCGCGAAGTTCGCACCAGTGACCCGGGCTTCACTCAGGTCGGCGACTCGCCGGAACGTGGAGTGCTGATCCAGTCGCGCAGCAGCTGGAGGCAGGCGCGCGTACCGGTGGCGTTCATCGGTGGACTGCTGGTTGCGCTGGCCGTCGTATCGCTGGGTGGTTTCTATGCTTACCGTGGATCCGTCCTTTTGGCGAGAGCGGTTCGGATGATGATCAGCGCTTTCGTCCGGCGGAATCGCTACGCGCACTGGACAATGGCGATAGTCTGGGTGACCCTGGGCATCACCGGGCTGATCCTTACATTCGGCAAGGTGCTGCTGCTGCCGATCATTGGCCACGGTCTCTACTCGTGGGTGGGGGCGGCGGCGAAGAACCTGCACAACTTCATCGGGCGACCTGCTGGATTGTCGGCGTCGTGTGGATGATCATCCGCTACCTGCCGTACAACCGCCTCAGCAAGGAAGATTTCGTCTGGATGAAGAACATCTACGGCAACTTGACCGGGCATGAGTACCCCTCGGGCAAGTTCAACGGCGGCGAGAAGATGGTCTTCTGGTTCCTGCTGGTCCTGCTGACTCCGCTGTTGATTGTTTCGGGCCTCTTGCTCAACTTCCCGAATTTCGGCCAGACCCGGAGACGTCAGACCTTCAATGTCATCCACATGGTGTTGGCCTATGTGGCGATTGCAATGGCCTTCGTGCACGTCTATTTCGGCACCATCGGCATGAAGGGCGCCTACCGCGCGATGCGCGAGGGGTACGTCTCGGCCGAATGGGCCGAGCGCCACCACGAGCATTGGTACAACGACATCAAGGCAGGAAAGGTGCCCCGAGAGTCCCATGGTGTCAGAGACTGCGGTGCCCGAGCCTGTCCGCCACAAAGTCCTGCTAGCTACCAAGTAACGTCGGGGGAGTCATGCTGAAGCACTTCGTCATTGCGCTTTGTGGTCTCACTTCTTCAGCGACGGGATTGGCCGAGTTGCCGGATCGAACACCTGAGCAGCAGGCGGCGGCGAAGCTGAATGCCGCCAAGGCGGCGCATGCGAACCAGGTCGACGCTTACACGCTGTGCATGTCACAAGCCAAGGTGGCCGACGCCTATCTCAAGGAGCAGAAGGCCAAGGGCAAGACGTACACACCTGAAGCGACACCCGCGTGCGTGAATCCCGGTCCGTTCGTGGCGCCGGCGATGACGCCGGTCGGGACCACTCCCCCGGCGCAACCCGCCGCTGCTCGACGCAACCGGCAGCGCCAGCAGCCAAGAAGTAGCGGTCGATTACGCTGATTCAAAAGCGCCCTG
>CAVQID010000072.1:0-79547 GCA_963712485.1 uncultured beta proteobacterium | reverse complement strand
AAGTACCCGATGAAGCTGGTCGACGGTAAGTATCAGCGCATCAGTTGGGACGAGGCGATCGACGTAGATCACCGCGAAACAGGTCGAAGATTCGCGCGAGGAGCTCCGGGGCCCGACGCGGCCTACTTCATCGGCTCGTCCAAGCACAACAACGAGCAGGCCTACCTGCTGCGCAGTTCGTTTCGCTCTGGGGCACCAACAACTGTGACCACCAGGCTCGCATCTGCCATTCCACGACGGTCGCCGGTGTGGCGAACACGTGGGGTTACGGCGCGATGACGAATTCGTACAACGACATGATGAACACGAAGGCGATGATGTACATCGGGTCGAATGCAGCCGAGGCGCATCCGGTGTCGATGCTGTTCTCCCTGCATGCGAAGGAGACCGGCGCCAAGATGATCGTCGTCGATCCGCGCTTCACCCGCACCGCGGCCAAGGCCGATCACTACATCCGGCTGCGCGGCGGCAGCGACATCTCGTTCCTGTACGGGATGATGTATCACATCTTCAAGAACGGCTGGAAGGGCAAGGAATACATCGCTGCGCGGGTCTATGGCATGGACAAGGTCAAAGAGGAGGTCATGAAGTGGGCCCCGGACAAAGTGACCGAAGCCTGCGGCGTACCCGAGGAGCAAGTGCTGGCTGGCGGCCGAGATCATGGCCAAGAACCGTCCCAGCACGGTCGTCTGGTGCATGGGACAGACGCAGCACACGATCGGCAACGCGATCGTGCGTGCCTCCTGCCTGCTGCAACTGGTGCTTGGAAACGTCGGCGTCTCTGGCGGCGGCACCAACATCTTCCGCGGCCACGATAACGTCCAGGGCGCCACCGATGTCGGTCCGAACCCTGACTCGCTGCCCGGCTATTACGGCATCGCACCCGGCTCGTGGGCGCACTGGGCGAAGGTCTGGAATGTCGATCTCGATTGGCTGAAGAAGCGCTTCGCTTCGGACGCGATGATGACCAAGCCCGGCACGACGGTCAGTCGCTGGATCGATGCGGTGCTTGAGCCCAACGATGCGATCGGCCAGGGCCCGAACGTGCGGGCGGTCTTCTACTGGGGCCATGCGCCGAATTCGCAGACGCGCGGTCTCGAGATGAAGAAGGCGATGGACGCGCTCGACCTGCTCGTGGTGGTCGACCCGTATCCGTCGGCGACCGCGGCAATGGCAGCGATGCCGACGCCTGAAGGCGGCAAGCTCAATCCGAACCGTACGGTCTACCTGCTTCCCGCCGCAACCCAGTTCGAGACGACGGGCTCGGTAACGGCCTCAGGCCGTTCGCTGCAGTGGCGCGAGAAGGTCATCGAGCCCTTGTTCGAGTCGCGGACCGACCACGCGATCATGCTGCGCTTTGCTCAGAAGGGGGGCTTCGGCGACCAGTTGCTGGGCAAGCGGGATGGCAAGCAGAACATCCGCACCATGCCGGGTGCCGGCGGCTGGGAAGAACCGGTGATCGAGGACATCCTCGCGAACGAAATCAACAAAGGCACCTGGACCATCGGCTACACCGGCCAGAGTCCGGAGCGGCTGAAGCTGCACATGAAGCACATGGGCACGTTCGATGTGAAGACGCTGCGTGCCAAGGGCGGGCCGTGCGACGGCGATTATTTTGGTCTGCCGTGGCCGTGCTACGGCACGCCCGAAATGAAGCATCCGGGCTCGGCTCACCTATACGACAACTCCAGAACCGTGATGGATGGCGGCGGCAACTTCCGCGCCAACTTCGGCGTCGAGAGGGATGGCGTCAACCTGCTGGCCGAAGCCGGCTCGCATTCGAAGGGTGCCGACCTCACCACCGGCTACCCCGAGTTCGATCACGTGTTCCTGAAGAAGCTCGGCTGGTGGAACGAACTGACCGACGACGAGAAGAAGGCGGCCGAGGGCAAGAACTGGAAGACCGATCTTTCGGGCGGGATCATCCGCGTCGTGATGACCAAGCACCAGTGTCATCCATTCGGCAACGCCAAGGCTCGTGCCTTCGTCTGGAACTTCCCCGATCCTGTTCCGCTGCACCGGGAGCCGTTGTACAGCAATCGTCCCGATCTGGTCGCCAAGTATCCGACACACGCCGACCGCAAGGACTTCTGGCGCTTGCCGACGCTTTACAAGACGATTCAGGACAAGAACATCGCTGACAAGGTCTATGAGAAGTTCCCGTTGGTGATGACTTCCGGCCGTCTGACGGAATACGAAGGCGGGGGCGACGAAACGCGGTCGAATCCGTGGCTCGCCGAACTGCAGCAGAACATGTTCATCGAGATCAATCCGAAGGCGGCTAACGACCGCGGCATTCGCAATGGCGAGTGGGTCTGGGTCAACACTCCGACCGGTGCGAAACTCAAGGTCATGGCGCTCGTGACCGAGCGGGTCGGACCCGACACCGTGTTCATGCCGTTCCACTTTGCCGGATGGTGGCAGGGCAAAGATCTGCTCGACAGCTATCCCCCCGGAGCAGCGCCGATCGTTCGCGGTGAGGCAATCAACACCAGCACGACATACGGCTATGACTCGGTGACGATGATGCAGGAAGGCACGAAGACGACCCTTTGCCAGGTTGCCAAGCTGGCCTGAGAAGCCTCGAGAACGAAACAAGGAGACTCACGATGGCCCGCATGAAGTTCATTTGTGACGCCAACCGCTGCATCGAATGCAACGGCTGTGTCACCGCCTGCAAGAACGCGAACGAAGTGCCCTGGGGCGTCAACCGCCGGCGCGTTGTCACTCTGAATGACGGCGTGCCCGGCGAGCGCTCGATCTCGGTCGCCTGCATGCACTGCTCGGATGCGCCGTGCATGGCGGTTTGCCCGGTCGATTGCTTCGTCCGCAGCGAAGACGGAGTCGTGCTGCACGACAAGGACCAGTGCATCGGCTGCGGTTACTGCCTGTATGCCTGCCCCTTCGGAGCACCGCAGTTTCCGCAAGCCGGCGCCTTCGGCGCGCGCGGCAAGATGGATAAATGCACGTTCTGCCAGGGCGGCCCCGGCAAGGGCAGTGCAGAAGAGCAGTACGGCAAGTACGGTCAGAACCGCATCGCCGAGGGCAAGCTGCCGCTGTGCGCCGAGATGTGCTCCACCAAGGCGCTTCTCGCCGGCGATGGCGATGTCATCGCCAACATCTTCCGCGAGCGCGTGACGGTGCGCGGCAAGGGTTCTGAAGTTATCGGTTGGGCCACGGCGTACGGCCCACCCAAGGGCGGCTCGACTCCGGCCGCATCAGAAGGGAAGAAATAATGCGGGCGCTAAGAACGCCGGGCGCGGTGCTGGCAGCGCTGCTGATATCGGTTGGTCTGTCGTCCTGCGGGGAGCAGAAGGTCACACGCTACGAGCCGGGCAAGTACTCGGGCGCGCCGGTCGGCTCTCCGTGGGATTCGCCGCAGTACGGCGGCAAGCAGGCGGAATGGGAGGCGGCTATCCAGGCGCGCACGCAGGGTCAGAACGACTACGCGCGCATACCGGCGAAGTAGGGGGAGGCGCTAGATGACGATTCTTTCCTGGCGGGCGGGACTGGCGGCGGCCGTGCTGGCTTTCGCAGGCTACGCGGCTGCGCAACCGGCGAGTCCGCCGCAGCAGGACCCCGCGCGCCAGCAAGCCGAGCGAAGTGTTACCCAGCCGTATAACAACGCGCCGTTCTGGCGCGAAGTTCGCACCAGTGACCCGGGCTTCACTCAGGTCGGCGACTCGCCGGAACGTGGAGTGCTGATCCAGTCGCGCGGCGAGACCTGGAGGCAGGCGCGCGTACCGGTGGCGTTCATCGGTGGACTGCTGGTTGCGCTGGCCGTCGTATCGCTGGGTGGTTTCTATGCTTACCGTGGATCCATTCCTGTTGGCGAGAGCGGTTCGAGGATGATGATTCAGCGCTTTCGTCCGGCGGATCGCTACGCGCACTGGACAATGGCGATCGTCTGGGTGACCCTGGGCATCACCGGGCTGATCCTTACATTCGGCAAGGTGCTGCTGCTGCCGATCATTGGCCACGGTCTCTACTCGTGGGTGGGGGCGGCGGCGAAGAACCTGCACAACTTCATCGGGCCGATCCTGATTGTCGGCGTCGTGTGGATGATCATCCGCTACCTGCCGTACAACCGCCTCAGCAAGGAAGACTTCGTCTGGATGAAGAACATCTACGGCAACTTGACCGGGCATGAGTACCCCTCGGGCAAGTTCAACGGCGGCGAGAAGATGGTCTTCTGGTTCCTGCTGGTCCTGCTGACTCCGCTTTTGATTGTTTCGGGCCTCTTCCTCAACTTCCCGAATTTCGGCCAGACCCGGGAGACGATGCAGACCTTCAATGTCATCCACATGGTGTTGGCCTATGTGGCGATTGCAATGGCCTTCGTGCACATCTATCTCGGCACCATCGGCATGAAGGGCGCCTACCGCGCGATGCGCGAGGGGTACGTCACGGCCGAATGGGCCAAGCACCACCACGAGCATTGGTACAACGACGTCAAGGCGGGCAAAGTGCCCGAGAGTCCCATGGTGTCAGAGACTGCGGTGCCCGAGCCTGTCCGCCACAAAGTTCTGCTAGCTACCAAGTAACGTCGGGGGAGTCATGCTGAAGCACTTCGTCATTGCGCTTTGTGGCCTCGCTTTTTCAGCGACTGGATTGGCCAAGTTGCCGGATCCAACACCTGAGCAGCAGGCGGCGGCGAAGCTGAATGCGGCCAAGGCGGCGCATGCGAACCAGGTCGACGCTTACACGCTGTGCATGTCACAGGCCAAGGTGGCGGACGCCTATCTCAAGGAGCAGAAGGCCAAGGGCAAGACGTACACGCCTGAAGCGACACCCGCCTGCGTGAATCCCGGTCCGTTCGTGGCGCCGGCGATGACGCCGGTCGGGACCACTCCCCCGGCGCAACCCGCGGCTGCCTCGACGCCACCGGCAGCGCCGGCCGCCAAGAAGTAGCGGTCGAGTACGCTGATGCAAAGGCGCCCTGCGGGGCGCTTTGTTTTTCGCGCACGCAATGCGTTGTCGTGTGTCCGGCTCAGGCCCGGCGGCAGCTCTGCCACTGCCGGCTGTAGCTCGCTGCCGGCTGTACGACAACGGTGGCACCACTCGGTTTGCGCAGGTCGCTGCCGATCTCGAGCTCCAGCTGCGTTGCGTACTTTTCAAAGAACGCGCCGAACATCTCGCCGCCTCGCGTACCCACCGCATGCAGGCGGTCGCTGCTGGCTTCCCACTCCAGCAGTACGGCAGCCAGCGGCTGCGGCGCCGGTCCGTCGATCACGCGCGCGCCGTGCAACGGGTCGTAGCGCGAGTTGTCGCCGCAGCAGTGGATCACGTGCGCCGGCTCACCGCGGCCGCCGCTGCGCAGGCCGATGAAGCTGATCGCCGGTTTGGGGTACATCAGTTTGTGCGCGCAGATCGCCGAGAACGCGACGATCGATCTGTTCGGGCCTACGCCCGCCGGTGTTGCATAGCCCCGCTTGTCTTTGGTCAACAGCTCGGCCGGCTTCACCTCATGCTCGAACGCGATCAGGAAGACAGGCGTCAACGCATACGGGTAGTTAAAGAGGAACGCTTCGCCCTGCTTGAGCCGGCGTGCCAGCCACGGCCTGCCGTGTTCGTCGACGAGCAGTGAACGCTGATAGTGCTGCACCTCGCCGACCGCCACCACCGGCAGCGCGCTGGAGGCCGCCCACGCGCCGGCGACGCAAGCGGCTTGACGCATCAGCTCACGGCGGCGCGCGGCGTTGGAATTCGGCTGCACACGAAAGACGCTACACGAGCTGACAGTTCAGGGCAATGCGCTGGCAGCTTCCTGCCAGTAGCAAGAAGCGCGCTAACACAGATGCGCGGTGGTCGGCCGAGACGGCGCGGGCGGAATGGGCGCTAATCGAGCCCGTTGAACCTCCACACGAAGTCGGCAATGCCGCCGGCGTCGTCGAGGTCGAACTGCGGCAGCGCCGAGTCGAAGCGGCAGTCGGCGGCGATCGCGACTATGTGCGGATCGTGCGGATGTAACGCTTGCTTGGCGTTCGCCCGCCGGAATATCTCCATCTTCGGGATCGCCTGCCGCTTGAAGCCTTCCACCAGCAGCAGGTCGCAAGGCGAGATGCGGTCGACCAACTGCTGCAGCGTCTGTTCCGGCGCACCTCGCAGCTCATGCATGTGCGCCCAGCGCACTCCGGAAGAGAGCAACACCTCCCGACATCCCGCGTGACGGTGACGGTAGGAATCCTTGCCCGGAGTGTCAACTTCGAACTCGTGATGTGCGCGCTTGATCAGTGATACTTCGAGACCGCGCCCGGTCAACAGCGGAATCACGCGTTCGATCAAAACGGTCTTGCCACTGCCGGACCAGCCGGCGAATCCAAAGACCTTCATTTGGGCATCGACCGCTACTCAGCGCGGCCCGGGTCCGAAGTAAGCTTGAACCCGGACTTTAGCAACGCGAGCGGCGAGCCGCGCCGCAACCCAGACCGCTGGTCAGAGTCTGGTCGGCGCGTCGTTCAGGAGGTGTCTCGTCGAGTCAGGATTGCCGCGCCCGCTTGAACCGCGACTCGCAATCCGGTCAAGCGAGCTTGTCAGCCTGAGCCCGCGGCCGGAGTCCGGAAGAGAGCCATGCACACGACTACTTGGCCACTTCTTCCTTGCCACCTTTCTTGAAAGCCGGGCTTGAATGGTCGTTCGCCTGGCCCGGTTTCGGACCGGCCGACGCATCGCCCGTGGGCGCATTGGGAGGAGGCATGGGCGCCGTAGGTGTTGCCGGTGGCGATTGAGGCTCCGGCGCCGGTTGCGCGGGCGGCGGCGATTGAGGTTGCTGTACCGGTTGCGCGGGCGGCGCCTCGGCCGGCTTGTTACATCCGGCAGTGAAAATGAGTGCGCCAGCGCAGACTGCAAAAGTGAAAGTACGACTCTTCATTTGATGTCTCCCGTTCCGGAAGCGGCGGTCGCGTCCCTGCCCATGGTTTGAAGTTGCCCCGCTGGCGGACATCGGCAACTGGCGTGCCCGCCGGTGAACGAGCAACGCTCCGGCGCTGCCTGGAGCGACCTTCGGCAGCCTCGAGACGCATCGCCTGCCGGCGGATAGTTCAAGCCACAGTGGCGGGACCCCCGTCCACGCAACACTGGTCGCGTGCACACCACCGTGCGCCGATAGCTCCGGCTCGATGACCGCTTCAGCAGCCGCTTGCAACGAAGTGCCGCGGTGCTCGCAGCTTCTATGGCCGCGCGGATCAACCTGCATCCGCACCAATGCCCGACCGCCCGACCGAATGCCCGACCTATCGATCAGTCCGCCCGCGTTCGCGGGGAGTCCACGCAGGAGGGTTTCGTCCGAAAGCGGCGGGACCGCGTGGACAGTCACGCAGTGAGCGTGAATATTCGGCCAGTCCGATCCGGAGTATCTCGCTCGACACCGAGTGGTTGCCGGAACATCGTTGAGTTCATGCACGCGCGTTGCGTGCTGCGCCCGGCGAACCGGCCGGACCCCCACTGAAAATCGAGGTGCAAGGATGAACGCAAGATTTCTGATTCCGATTATGGTCGGAACCCTTTTCACTCTATCGGCCCAAGCCCACGACTGTTCGGGAGGCACGGACGGCGGCATGGACGCCACCGGGAATCAATGCAACTTGGCTCCCGCGGTCGCGACGGACGTCTCGACTGGTCGACCGACACCCTCTTCGGCACGGGACCCAAAGGCCGAAACGAGCAAAGCCGCATCAGGCAACAAGAGCGCGTCCGACCTCACTGTCGTCACGCGAGAAGCCCCGGCTCGCTCCCGGAGCAAGCCCAGCTGAACACGGGCCCCGGTACTTATTCGAGTCTGACTTCGCCGTCAAATTTGACGTTCAACTTGAGGCCGGCGACTTCGAGCGTCACCGTTGCCGGAAAGGATTCGGACCCCGAGATCGTGCGAGCGGCAATGGCCTTTGCCACCGCTTGTTCGATCTCACGCTGCGAACTGACGCCAACCATCTTCAGGAACTTGCGAATACTCAGATTGAATGTTTCCTCGTTCATGGACATCTCCTGTTGTCTGATGAGGGGAATCGGCGCCCCCGGTTACATCGATTATGGGCGTCGCTCGCCCGGTTCCGGTAAGTCCTTGCACAGCAACCTGCGCACATGGCTCTGGTCGCGCGTGCAGAAGAGGTAGGCGGCAGCTCGCTATCACGCGGCCAGCACAATCCTTCCGGGAGTGTTGGCCGCCCGTCCGGCCTGCGCGCGTTCCGAGGGCAGTTTGCACCGACGTTCAGCGCCGGCCAGATCGCTCCGCGCCCGTGAGGCATGGTGGCGCGAAGAGCGGTGCCCCGGGGACCGCCCCAGACCGTTCGGGCAGATCCGCCGGCCCGCGGCGCTGCCCTTGCGGACGCTGCAGCGGTTCCGACGCTGTGCTGCGGCCGCCACCGCGCCCCGGACGTTACACCCGGCCTCTTACGCTAATCCAGGCGTCGTACTACCTTTGGCGAAAGGCGTGTTCGTCTGTCAGGACGATAAACATCCGGGTCACTGTTGCCGATACTCCTGAGGAGGGGACCTCAAGTTCCCCGGGAGGCCGCCATGACTCCGCCCGACGACGATCGTCTCGTACCGTTCGGTGACATACCGGTGTTCGCCGGAATGTGGTCGTTGGTGGCTTTGGTGGTTCTGGCCACAGCCGCGTGCATGTAGCGGCCGTTGGTTCGACAAGGCCGCTATCTGCGGCCGGGAAGGGAACTCCGTGTTGAAGACCTGGACCGCGAGCCTGCTCGTTGCGGCGGCGCTCGTGACGCCCGCTTGGGCTCAAGTGGGATCGCCAGCCGTTGATCGGGCACAGGGGGCGTCGCAAAAGCCGCCGTTTCCAACGCTCGAAATGCCTGAGAAGGCGCGCGGCCAGCGCGCCATCGACCTCCTCGGAGGCCGGCTGCCCGAGGTTGCCGCGTGGTACGGCAAGTCTCCGGCCGAATTCGCATCCATCTTGCGCCGCGATCGGAACGTCTGGCTCGACCGGCAGGGGCGGATGTTCTATCAGGAGGACTACGACGAGCCGCTACCCGCCGATGCACCGGCCTCAACGCCGTCGCTGACCTCCAGCGGAACCCTGGCGCCCCTCGACCAGACATTCATGCTGCACAGTCGCCCGGGGTCCAAGCGCACCATTTATCTCAACTTCCGCGGCGCAACGTTGACGGGCACGGCGTGGAACACCAGCACGCTGCCGACGATCACAGCGCTGCCGTTCGACACGGACGGCGTGCCGTATTCGTTCAGCACCGCCGAGCTCGAGCGCATCCAGTACATCTGGCAGCGCGTGGCGGAGGACTTTGCGCCGTTCGAAGTCGATGTCACCACCGAAGCACCGCCCGCGGATCGCCTGACGCGCGGCAGCACGAGCGACGATGTTTTCGGCACCACGGTGCTAATCACCAAACGCACGTTCTATAGCTGCAGCTGCGGTGGCGTCGCCTACCTGGGTGTCTTCGATAACGCTTCCGACTATTACAAGCCGGCGCTCGTGTTCTACGACGCGTTGGGCAGTGGAAATGAGAAATACGTCTCCGAAGCGATTTCGCATGAAGCCGGCCATAACGTCGGCCTGCACCACGACGGCACGTCGACGACCGGCTACTACACCGGCCACGGAAGCGGCGCCACCGGTTGGGCGCCGATCATGGGGGTGGGCTATCACAAGGAACTCGTGCAATGGAGCAAGGGCGAGTACCCGAACGCGAACAACAAGGAAGA
Source organism: uncultured beta proteobacterium (assembly GCA_963712485.1). GTDB lineage: Bacteria > Pseudomonadota > Gammaproteobacteria > Burkholderiales > Burkholderiaceae_F > JALORV01. Next base: position 69,869 of record CAVQID010000072.1, on the reverse strand, counting down.
CGATTACGTGGTCATGGCCGCGAATGGCGTGGCCGCGCGGACCGATGATCACGGCAACTCGAGTGCCAGTGCGAGCCGCATCGGCGGCACGACACTGAATGGTGTGACGACGATCGAAGCGGGCGGGTTCATCGAGCGCACCGGCGACATCGATGTCCTTTCATTCGTCGCGGGGGCCGGAACCATGGCGATCAGCATTTCGCCGGCGCGCCGTTCAGCGGATCTCGACATTCGCGCCGAGTTTCGCGATGCCGCCGGAGGGCTGCTCGCGACTGCCAACCCGGTCGACGGCCTCAACGCTTCGCTGAGCGTCACGGGCGCGGGTGGCACGTACTTTGTCTCGGTCACCGGCGTCGGCAAGGGTGACCTTACGACCGGCTATTCGAACTACGGCAGTATCGGCGAGTACCGGGTGAGCGGCTCCGTGCCGGCAGCGACATCGCAGCCGCCGGTGGCTGTCGTGTCGGCGGCACCGCTATCGGGCGTCGCTCCGATCACGGTTTCCCTTTCGGCCAGTGGCTCGTACGACCCGGACGGCAGCATTGCCCGCTATGAATGGAATTTCGGCGACGGCAGCGCGCCGGTCGTCGCCACGAGCGCCAGCCACACGTACGCGAACCCGGGCATCTATACGGCCTCGCTGAAAGTCACGGATAACGCCGGCCTGACCGATACGAAAAGCGTGACCGTCAACGCGAACACCCCGGTGGTGCTCACAACGATTTACGTGGATTCGATTACGGTGGCGTTGCGTAGCTTTCGCAATGGCCATGCTGACGCGACGGCGCAGATCACGGTGCGCGACGGCAACGGCAACCTGGTGCCGGGAGCGACGGTCACCGGTGTCTGGAGCGGTGTGGTCTCGGGCACGGCGAGCGGCTTGACCGGCTCCAACGGCGTTGCCAGCGTGAAGTCGACGCGCACCAAGGCGAGCGGCACGTTCACCTTCACGGTGACGGCCGTCACGCTGTCCGGCTACACCTATGTAGCATCAAGCAACAAGGAGACCAGCGACAGCGCTTCGCGCTGAAGCTCACGCCGCGGCGACGTGGTCACGGTTGGTGACCACGCCGTCACTGAATTCCGCGGCTCCCACCGCAGCCAGTTCACGCACGATCTGCGCAATCAGTTCCTCGAACGGCCAGCGGAAATAACGTTCGTTGATGACCGCAAAGTAACGCGCACCGGCGAGGTGCTCCACCAGCTGCTCGAGCGGCAATGAGCGCACATCCAGCAGATAGAACTTGATCAGCGCCTTGGCCACCTGACGCGCGTTGCGGGCCGGATCGGATGACAGGGCCGCGAGGCGCTGGTGCGCGCGGCCCAGAGCCGCCTGGACATCCGTGAATGGCGCGCCGTGACCCGGGATGACCAGGCGAGGCTGCAGGCGTGAGATCAGATCCAGCATCGCGGCCTGCTCGGTGAAGCCGGACTCGCCTTCGATTTCGGGAAAGATGGCGCCGAAGCCGTGCTGCCAGAGTACATCGGCCGAAATCAGCACGCGGTCCTCGTCATTCCACAACATGATCGAGTGCGGATCATGTCCCGGCGCGGCGAGCGCCTGCCAGTCGCGCTCGCCCATGCGCAGCACGTCGCCAGGCACGATGACCTCATCGTGCCGGAACCGATCGCATTGCTGGCCGGTCGCACGAAAGGTCAGTTGCTCCTCGTCCCAGCGCGCAACGGCGTCGGCCAGCCCCGGAGGAATCGCGATCCTTGCGCCACTGGCCTGCTGCAGGTAGGCGTTGCCGCCACAGTGATCGGAGTGCAGGTGGGTGTTGACGATGCGCGCCAGCCGTCGTCCGCCGAGCTGGCTCTGGACGAGCGCAAGGGTCTGCTCGCGATGGCTCACATAGCCTGTATCGACCAGTGTGGCGCCGGCATCATCGTCGAGGAACAGGACGTTGTTGGACGACAGCCAGCCGCGCTCGAAGACGCGCACGGTGGCCGGAAGCGCAGCTGACGGAGCACTGACGGTCATCGCGCCACCTCGTTGTCAGCGTTGTGCACGGCGCTCGGAGATGCGCATCCAGACCGCCTGCTTGTCCGCATCCGAATAACGGCTCCAGCCGGCGATTTCCTCGATGGTTCGCTGGCAACCGGTGCACAAGCCGGAGCGCGCATCCATCTGGCATATCGAGACGCAAGGCGAAGGCACGGCCGAGTCGTTTCCGGCGGCGGCTGGCGGTATCGACATGCGTGTCATTCTCTCACGCACCTGACGGGTGGCCGGCGAAGCCCTTACGAAACTCTTAGGGTTCGTTTAACGACGATTTAGCGACGGCGACGGTCATCGCCGCCTACAGTTCTCCCTGGAATTTCAATGCACTTTATCGGGAGTTCACATGGCTGGAGCCGCTCGATTCAACATCTACACCCTGATCCACAAGGGGCTGCGTGCATGCATGAGCGAGACGCTCGTGTCGGTCGGCCGCCTCGATCCCAACGACATGACGGAGATCGCCGCCGTAGTAGGACAGGTCCGCGGGCTGATTGAGTTCGCACGGGAGCACCTCGAACACGAGGAACGGTGGATCCACCCGGCGCTCGAAGCGCGCCGTCCGGGAAGCAGCGCCGAGTCGCGCGATGACCATTCCCGGCATCTGGAATCGCTTGCGTCGCTCGAGTCGTCCGCGCGCGCGCTGGAGCGTAGCGAGCGCGGTGAGCGCGCGCCCACGGCGCTGCGCCTCTACCGGCAGCTGGCGCTCTTTATCGCCGAAAACTTCGAGCACATGCATGTCGAGGAGACCGAGAATCACGCGACGCTGGCTGCGTACTACAGCGAACAGGAAGTTATCGAGTTGCACGATCGGCTCGTCGCCGCGGTGAAGCCGGCGTCGATGATGATTGCGCTGCGCTGGTTGGTGCCGGCGAGCAGCGCGCCGGAGCGCGCGGCAATGCTCAACGGCATGCAACACAGTGCTCCACCCGCAGCTTTCGCAGCGGTTCTCGAGCTGGTGCGGTCGCATCTCAGCGCGCGGGAATGGGCCAAGCTGGGCGCGGCAATCGGTCCGATGCCCGGTGCCAGCGCTGCATCGGCGGTAAAGGCGGACCGGACCGGCGTCGCGCTGCCGGCCTAACCGGCATCGACCAGCATCAGAGGCCGCTCCACCGCAAGATGGAAGCGGCCGCGTCCGGTCTTCTCGATGCGAATGTCGGCGCCCCGCTCCTGCAGCCGACGAACCAAAAGGATCAGACGAGCCTCGAGGTTGTCGGTGATGTCCGGCAGGCGTATCGACGAATCGAGGCGCAGCTCCCGGTTGGTGAAGTCTGTGCGGCCGTGTTCGACGTAGTCGCGAACCAGCTTGCGGAATATGGCGCCCGCCACGCCCTTGATCAAATAGTCGTCGCCGATGAAGACCGAGTTGTCGACAGCGTAGTGACGAACGGTGACCGGCGCACCGCGCGGCGCCGCCGTTCGCCGCGTGGTCTCGGGTGCCTCGTCCGAGGCCTCCGCGGCCTGCTGCAGCAGCGCGATAGTCGCACCGAGCTGCGAGGCGATGGTGACCAGTGCGTCCTCGTCTTCCCAGCTGAAACGTGCGTCATCCTGGCTCTCGACGAACAGCACGCCAACCGCGCAGCCGCTCACGCGCAATGGCACGGCGACCTGCGATCCGGGCGTCGCCAGCCCGGGCAGCGGAATTTCGGTATCGATCAGGTCCTTCAGCCCGTGGCGCGCCGCGCCCTCGCGCATGGTGCGGCTGTAGGCGTACTCACTGGTGCCGTGCGAGATCCGAATTGCCGTGCCCTCGCGCGCGGCAACGCCGATGATGCCGTGGCCCAGCGGGATTTCCGAGCCGACGCCTGACGCGGGGTAGCCGCGGCTGGCAACCGTGTAGAGCCGCGCGCGGCCGCGTTCAAGCAGCAGCACCATCGAGTGTGCAATCCCGAGATCGGTTTCAAGCACGGTGAGCACCTCGTCCAGCACGGTGTGCAGGTCCGTCGCTGCGCCGAGCAGGGTCGAGACCGAGCGTACGGCTGCCAGCAGACCGCAGCGCTGGCCAGGCGCCTGCAGTTCAGGGCCGGCCAGGTGCTCGATCTCGAGCACCTCGTAGACATCTGCGCCCTGCAGCTTGAAGACTCCGGACATGCCGGTATGCGACGCGATCCCAGACAGATAAGCCTTCATCCGTTCGAAGAGCGGCCCGTCCGCCTCCGTGCGCAGATAGCGAACCTGCAGCACGTAGCGCGCGGCGGTGTGCGGATCAAGGACGAACACCGTGGCGCGCGGATTGGTCAGGATGTTCGCGCGCGTCTTGTTGAAGAACTGGAACGACAACGCCACATGCGAGCGGTCGACATAATGGACGTGCGAAACATAGGTGAGGTTCGGTACGCCATCGGCCGCGCAGGTCGCCACCAGGCTCGGGATGACCCCTTCAAGGCAGGCGCGGATCGATTCGAGCGGCGGCCCCGTCATGGTTGTGTGCCTGCCAGGAGCGCACCGGCGCGCGGGCCTGGTGTCTGCGCATAGGCGCTGGTCGGCGTGAAACGGATAGCCTGCATTTGCGCCGGCGTCGCTTCGAAGACCGTGCGAATCCACGTCTCCGCGTAGCCGAGCGGCGCAAGCTCCGCGACGGCGGCTTCGACATGAGCTCCGATCAACGGCCAGTCGCGCTCCTCCAGCGGGCCGGCGATGGCGTCGTCACCCTTCACCTGCAGTGTGCGGTGCGTGCTCGGCTCGCTGAACACGACGGCGATGAGTTGCGTGTCCCGGACGTCGGCCAGCACGCGCTCGGAGTAACGCGACCGCACGAACACCGCAAGACGCTGCGGCCGCCGATCGAAGACGCGAAAGCCGATGCAACGCACGACGGAGGGTATCTGGTCGAGGCTGCGCGACGCTGCCGAAACCATCAGGCGATGCTCGAGGAACTCGAGCACGCCGCCGTCGAGCACGACGTCAGCCATGGGTACGCTGAACGGCAGCGCGGCGCTTGGCCGCGAGTTTTTCGTTGAAACGGGCGACATCGATGATGAAGCGCTCGTGCGTTCCCTCGGAGATCAGGTCGTGCCCATCGTGCGCACTCGCCTGGAACGTCACCTTCCGACCCTCAACGGCGACGACCTCGCAACGCACGCGCACGGTCAGTCCGGGCGGTGTCGCCGCCAGATGCGAGAAGCTCACGTGCGTGCCGAGCGATTGTTCGCGCGGCCAGTCCAGATACGGCTTGATTGCAAGCTGGCACGCGCCTTCCATCAAGCCGACCAGGAAACCGGTGGCGAACACCTCCGGCATTTCGCCGAATTCCCGCCACTCGGGATACAGGCGGGGCACCGTCTTGTTGTCGGGAACCGTGTAGTCAAACACGTAGCTGATCCCGGGTTTGAGTTCTGGGCTCATTCAGCATCCTCCAGCGGCGCCGATTCTATGGCCCAGATGCCCGTGGTGCACTGGCAGAATTCGATGGCCTTGAGTGCGACGCGCCGGCCGCTGGACGGGACTGCCTACGGAAGGCCTGCACGCTGCTTGGGGGGCTGCAGCGCGGCGTTACGGCGACGGTTGGTGGGCGACGACCACAATGTTGATCCGGGCGACACTGCTTGCGGGCACCCTCCGCCGAAGAGTCCGGGGGATGTACTCAACTCTGGCGGCGGCGCTGGTGCACCCTGCGGCATCGGCGGCACTTGCCGGGCCGGGCGGGGTCAAATTCGACACCATGACGATTGCGATGCCGCTGTTCCAGGGGGTCATCGTCGCCTTACCTGGCCTGGTTCTGGCTTCGACCCGCCATGACGCAGCGCGTCGGTCGGTCTTCGCCTTCATCGCACCGCTGGCCGGCGTGCTGTTCGGCATGCTGTTGCTGGGCGGACGCCTCCCGGCGTCGTTACTCACGGCCGCGCTGCCGCTCGCGGCGCGTCGTCGCACGGATCAACGCACGCCGTACCCGATGACGCTCACCGATCCGGTCCGTCGTCGCGTGCTCTACGCCGCCGCTTTGTCCTTGGCTGCGGGACTGGCATACCGCGTGGTGCCCGCGCCAGCAGCCTCAACACGCGACCGATTCCGCGTTCGGGAGAGTTGCTGCCGCTCGTCGGACTGGGCACCTGGCTCACGTTCGACATCGGCGCCAGTCGTTTTGACCTCGCGCGGCGACGCCAGGTGCTGGAGTCGTTCTATGCCGGCGGCGGGCGGCTGATCGATTCGAGCCCGATGTACGGGCGCGCCGAAGCCGTGGTCGGCGACCTGATGGCGCAACTGGGACGTGCCGCGACGACGTTTGCCGCGACCAAGATCTGGACCAGCGGGCGTGATGCAGGGGTTGCTCAGCTGCAGGAGTCGCAGGCGCTGTGGCGCGTGCCGCGCTTCGACCTCGTGCAGATCCACAACATGGTCGACTGGGAGACCCACCTCGCCACTCTGAGGCAGGCGAAGGCCGAAGGACGCGTCCGCTATATCGGCATCACCACCTCCCACGGCCGGCGGCATGCGGCGCTCGAGCAGGCGCTGCAGCGGGCCGACTTCGACTTCGTGCAGGTGAGCTACAGCTTTGCCGACCGCAGCGTCGAGACGCGCCTGCTGCCACTGGCGGCAGCGCGCGGCACGGCCGTGATCATCAACCGCCCGTTCGACGGTGGCATCCTCGTGGATCGACTGAACGCCCACCGCCTGCCCGGCTGGGCCGCGGAGATCGGCTGTACGAGCTGGGCGCAGGTCTGCCTGAAGTGGATCACTTCGCACCCGGCGGTGACCTGTGCGATACCGGCCACGACGGATCCCGAGCACATGCGCGAAAACATTGCAGCCGCCCAGGGCCGCTTGCCCGATGCAGCGTTGCGGCGCAGGATTGCCGAAGATGTCGCCCGCCTCTGACGCCATGGCCGGCCGCGCGCTGCGGCAGGTGCCCAACGTGATCACGGTCATTCGCGGCCTGCTGATTCCGGTCATCGGCACCTTGCTGCTCGGCGAGCGCTATGTCGAGGCGTTCTGGACGCTGCTCGCCTCGGCGCTCAGCGATCTCATCGACGGCCAGATCGCGCGGCGATTCAATGCGCGCACGCGCTTCGGCGCGATCGCCGATCCGGTCGCAGACAAGCTGACGATGCTCACCGTCACGCTCGCGCTGGCATGGCAGGGGTTGCTGCCGCCATGGCTGGCGGCCGCGGTGGTGACGCGCGACATCGTCATCGTCAGCGGCGCGCTCCTGTATCACCGGCTGTTCGGGCCGGTGGAGATGGCCCCGACTTGGCTTTCGAAGCTCAATACCGCCCTCGAGTTCGTCGTGCTCGCGGCGGTCATCGCCGATGCAGCAGCAATGCTCGATGCCGGCGCGATGCTGCCGTTGCTCTTCGCGCTCGTGTTTGCGACGGTGTTCGCCTCGGGGGTCCAGTATGTCTGGATCTGGGGCCGGCGCGCGCTGTTGATGCGGCGCGCCCGGCTTACCGGCGCCGGCTAGCGCGCACGCGCGAGATCGGCGGCGACCTGCTCGCCTAATTGCCGATCGACGACAGACCAGAACGGATTGCTGCGCAGCCGGGTCAGGGAACCCAGCACTATCGTCGTCGCACCCGATTCGCCGCGCAGCAGCCACGATCCGATGCTCGGTATGCCGTCACGGCCGCTGCCAGACCTGAAGCCGTACACCGGGTCGTCGCCGGGGAAGGGCAGGGCGACGTGGCCGAGCGAGACCAGGTCACGCGGCCAGGCCAGCCCGGCCGTCGTGTGGACTTCGAGCGTTCCGTCGGGTGCAAGCCGGCGGATGACGATCTCTTCCTGCTGTCGCCCGCCGTTGGTGACGATGTCGAGCGTGTACAAGCGCGGCCGGGTCACCGTGCGCTCGATCAGCTCGCGCGCGGCCGGTCGCTGCACACTGCTGAAAGCTTCGCCGCGGTTCACGTCGAACAGCACCAGTCGGTGCTGCGGACCCTGCAATGAACCGAACAGGACATCGACGGTTCCGCTCGACCCGACCGTCGAGTCGACGACCGACTGCCAGGCCGTCACCGGTGGCAACTGCACGATGCGCCCGCTGCGGCGTTCGCGCTGCAATGCGCGTTGCAGTGACCGGGTCGCACGATTGACCTGTCGGGATGCATTGACCGGAAAGGAGTTGAACTTGTAGGGATCGAACTCGGCCACGACTTCCTGCCACCGCACCTTTTCGAGCACAGGAACCGGAACGACGCTGGCGACATCGATGACATTGGCGAGCACAGCGACCGGTGTCAGTTCGATGGCAGGCGACATCAGCAACACTCGATCAGGCCGACGTAGCGACACATCGGCGATCGCGTCGAGTGCGTAGATCAGCGACAGCGTGGCGCCGGTCGAGTAACCGCCGACATAGAAGAGTCCACCGGCTGGAACGCCCGCTGCTATCGCCTTTGCCGCCATGCGCGTGGCTGCGGTCCAGTCGCGAAACGTCATCTCGGTCATCATCGATGGCAGCGTGCCGTGTCCCGGCAGACGCAACACCGTGACATCGAATCCGCGCGCATTCAGCGATTCGGCCATCGCCTTCATCGAGTACGGCGAGTCGGTCAGGCCGTGGAGGAGCAGCGCTGCGCCGACCGGGCGCTGCGCCGGCAGGCGAAACGTACGGTTGTACGGCGTGGTCCCGGCCAGGCGCCGCAGGACTCCAGCGGGGTTGAAGCGGCTGTGCACGAACGCCTCGTTGCGTTCCCATGTGCTGACCTTCCGGTCCAGCTCGGCGAACAGCCGATCTTCGAGCTTCAGGTAGCCGTCGAGGTCGAGGTCGGCGTGCCGATACGCCGAAAACTCCTCGTGCAGCAGTTCCTGGTGCCAGGGCTGCAGCGGCGGCAAAGCGCTGACCGCGTAGAGGGTGAAACCCAGCGCGATGGCGAGGCAGAATCCGACGACGGCAACGAAGAGCCGCACCAGCCATCGCGCCAGTTGGCGCGATGTCGCCGCGGTCAGTTCGATCAGACGCCTCATCGGGGGCGAACGATAGCGCGCCCCGACCGGGCCGCCCCTGATACGGCCCGCAAGTCGCAACGGTCAGCGGTCGCGGTTCTCCATGAACCAGTAGGAGCGGCGACGCTTCGCCGGGATCGGGATGTTCGCCCGGCTCGCCTCGATCGCCGAGTTCTTGTCGTTGGTGCCACCGATGACGAACGGCACCAGCTTGCCGCGGCCGACATCGACATAGCCGACGACCGGCGATGGCGGCAGGCCGTCGCCGATCAGTGTGGTTGACCGCGGATTGCGGCACACCAGCGGCATCTGGTAGGCCTTATTCTGTGCACGCGTACAGCTGCCGCTACTCGGCGGCAGCGGGCGGTTGGTCGAGAAGTAGGTGATGCCGCCGAAGGTGATCGGCTGGTTGATCACCTTTTCGCCGTTGGTCGCGAGCGCGTAGGAACAGCCTTCCTCGTCCCGGCCGGCCGTGTTGGCCGAAGTCACCTCGGCGAGGTTCGCCTGGGTGATCAGCGAGACGCTCGGCGGCTCACCCTTCGCGACGCGCGTGTCCTTGATGACGAAGAAGCGGTCATTGCTCGTCATCGACAGCGGCTTTTCGCGGTCGCCGGTGCCGAGCAGCAGCGCCGTGTAATTGCGCGTGATGACGGCATCCGGCGCAAAGAAGACCTTGCGCGTGCCGTCGAGCCCCGTGGAGCTGTCGTTGAGTGCGGCGATCTTCGTGATCGCCCAGGCATGCGGTTCACGCGGGTTGCCGGCGGCATCCTCGATGTCGACGCGATACACCTGCGCGCGCACGTCGACAAGGTAGACACGGTCGACGAATCCGTCTCCATCCGAGTCGATCAGCGTGGCGTCGGCGGGCACGCTGTAGTCGGTCGGAAGCCAGCCGAGGCGATCGCCGGTGCGCATGTCGGCGATGTAGACGCCGCTGCCGCGCGTCGTCGTACCGGCCGGGTTGGCGTCTTCGGCAATGCTGTCGTAGCCGCCGCCCATGATCAGGACGGGGTCAAGACGGCCTTTGACGCGCGTCACGCGCGGCATCGACCAGGTCTGGCCGATCGCGCCGTAACCCGACCTGTACGGATTGATCGTCCACATCAGCCGTGGCTGGGTCGGATTTTTGACATTGAAGGCGTACACCGAACGGCCGCCGCGACGCATGCCCGCGAAGATGGAGACTTCGCCGGTCGACGTGTTCTGAAACGCTCCGATTGGCCCGTCGAAGTAATAGCTGCGCGAGCGCGCGGTCGTGTTTGTCGACGGCGTCGACGGATAGCGCACCTCGGGGTCATTCTCCCGCAGCCGGCGCAGTGTCCAGAAGTGCTCCGGCGCGACGAACGCCCACAGTTCGCTGCCGGCGCCGCTGCCGGTCTGGTTGCCGTTGATCGCCCGCAGCATGCCGTCGTTGGCGCCGTAGAAGACGACGACTCCGCGTGCATCTCCGTAGTTGATCGCGATGGGACGCGAATGCAGCACGTCGCCATGGATCGACGGCCGCACCAGCGCATCTGCGGGGCGCTGGCCCAGCTGGTCCTTCGCGATCGATTCGTTGCCGACGTTGGTCGCGGCGACGTTGTCCTCGCCGCGCACCCAGTTTATGAGCAGGTCGCGTGCCGCGACGTCGTCCTCTGCTAACCCGAAATGCAGTGGCGACAGTGCGCCGTTGGCGGTACTAAAGCGATATGGGTTGCCTTCAGCTGTCAGGTCGACGTTAGAGCCGCAGTCCCAGCCAGGGCAAGTGAAGACCAACCGGCTTGCCGCGCTTGTGTAGTGGCGCTCACGCAGCCATTGGGCGATGCCGCCTTTTTCGACTCTTTCACCGTCCGGCGCATCGCTGCGCGAGTACTTGCCGCTCGATGACGCCTCGACATTGAGCCAATAAGTCGACGACTTGGTCCAGAAGCTGGTCGCGTCCTCGTCGATGAAGCCGGTGGTCGGGCTGATTGCCGGGACGTTGTTCGCGTCGGCCATCTGCAGCGTGTCGGCCTGCTGGTCATAGATGAACTTGTACTGCTTGAGGTTGCCGACCCAGCGCGGCAGGGCGTTGCCGTCCGGACGGAACATGCCGATGTAGACCTGGTTCAGGTAGGTCCCCTGCGTGTTCGCGGACACCGGCAGGCTGGCGGACGAGAACACGCTGTTCGATGCGCGGATCTGGTTCAGGATCTTGGTGAACGCGATGATGATCTGGTCGCTGTTGCTGGCCTGCTGGTACAGCCCGCCGCCCTGCTTCGCGATCCAGCGGATGAAGTTCGGGTAATTGCCATCGCTGGATGCGCCGGTCACGGCGATCGTGTGCGTGGTGATGTTCTGCGCGCCTTCGATCGCGCCATCCAGGTCGGCCGCGTTGTAAAGAAAGGCCGCGAACTCGTCGATCCAGTTCGCTGCCTCGGTCGACTTCACGTTCTCGGCGACTGGTATGTTCATCCGTGCGGCGGCCGGGTTCAGCCGTTTCAGGAGTTCAAGCGCGCGATTGTCATTGTCGGCGGGCGCACCGTTGGCGATGTAGATGATGTGGTTGCGAGCGCACCCGAGTCCGGGCGAGACATAAGTCGTCTTCGCACTGCTGGTGAAGGCAGCGGGATCATGCTTGTTCGCCGTCTTGTTGCCGTTATAGACGGTGCCGCCGGTAAACCACTGGTAGGCCTCGAAGAAGCTGGTCGCGCTGGAGGCATTGTTGGTCTTGTCGTTGTCGCGGTGCAGGCCGGCGATCATGTCCAGCAGCGCATCCTTGTCGCCATCACTGTTCACGTGGATGAAGGCCTTGCGTGGATATCCACTGTCCTCGGGCGACTCGTTGAACATCATCAGCGCGAAGTTGAACTGACTGAGATCCGGGACCGACATGCTGGAGATCACCTTGTAGAGCGCGCACTTTTCCTTGCCGAACTTCGTGTCCTCGTGCTTGACGTCGACTTTCGCCAACTTTTCGTCGCAGTTCGGCAGGCCTTTGAGCGACGCGCTCCAGTTCGCACTGTTGTCCATGAGGATCAGCACGTTCGGCCGCTGACCCTCGACATTCGGCAGCGAGTAAATATCGATATCGTCCGCGCGGGCAACACCGGTCCAGAAGAGACCGGCCGCGGCCAGCGCGGCGGCAAGTGCTGCGCTGAGCAGGCGATCCTGCAGCGAAAGGCGGGCTTCGATTCTCATTGGCACACCGTATTGAGGCCAACCACGGCGGTCCGCAAGGTGACGCCCTGGTTGAGGGTGATGGCAGCACCGGTGCGCGCGTCGGTTGCCCGCGAACTCAGGTGCCACTCGGTATCCGCGCAGAGCGAACCGGCCGGCCCGCCACCGGCCGGAACAAAGCCCGGATTGGAAAGTGCAGCGCTGGCGAAGCAGCCGGCGTCCAGTTCATTGTCGGGGTCGAGGTCATCGATCGCGACGACGCGCGCGCGCAGGCAGACCGGTGGAACGGCCAGTGTGGCGACTGCGTCGCCCGTCCCGTCACCGTTGAAGTCGCTGTCGATGCGCGCTGCCTGGAATACGCCCTGCGGGTTGCGCGCGAACTCGTCAGTGCTGACGGTCTGCTCGATCAACATCTGCGCGGTGGAGATGACCTCCTGCCGCGCCTGCATGTTGCCGACGATTGTCACGTTGGTCGTGCTCGCGCGCAGGCCGGTCAGCGCGAGTGTCGACAGCAACAGCAGGAAGATGATCGCCACGATCAACGCGGCACCCGACTGACGGTTGCGGACGCGGCGTTGCATCAGTCCTCCCTTCGCCCGGCGACGTTATTGAGTCGCAGCGTCGTCGACAGCAGGCGACACTTGAAGTTGGCGGGGCAGGTCTCGGCGTTGTGTCCTGGGCCAAGGTCATAGACCGACGGCGAGGTCACGCCGCCCGGTTCGGTGCTGCGCATCAGCATGTGCAGCCGGACGGCGACGACGTTGGACCAGAAGGACGTCGGCGTCACGCCTCCGGTGGTCGTCGTCAGCAGCGTCTCGGGCGTGCCGTCGTTGTTCGTGTCGAATGCGTACTCCACCTGGAAGTTCTCGACACCTTCGGCGAGCGGAACGACGCGTGGCGCGCCATCGAGGAACTCGAGCCGGCGCAACGTGCGGATGCCGTCGGATGGCGCGCATTCGTTGCAGCTCGCAACGTAATAGATGCGCACGAAATAGCGTCGCACCGGTGCCAGCAGCGCGACATCGCACGCGGCGGTGCGCAGATCGAACTGCGCCGCCGTGTTCGATACGCGCAGCATCACCGGGTCATTGATGCACTGGGACGCCTGGATATAGACATTACGCAGGTCGGCGGCCGCGCCGGGTATTGCGGCCGAACTGACCCGGCGGATCAGCAGGACATCGGTGCCGGGAACGCGATCCGGCAGGCAGCCGAGCGCAGCCACGGCCGGCCCCGGGTCGTCGAATCCCATCAGCTGTGCCGGGTACTGTGGCACCGGTAGATTGGGGTTCCAGCCGATCTGCGTCATATCAATGACATTCCAGTCACAGGGCAACGGATCGCCGTAGAGGGTGTTGGTCGGCGGCATGAAATTGCCGTAGAAGCCGGCATGCCGGATGTCGTCGCCAATGACGTCAGCGGCGAAGCGCGAGTTTTCAGTTAAGCGCGTGATGCGTTCCAGCGAGACGCGCCCGGACGACGTCTGGCTGAAGACCGTCCCCAGAACCGTCAGCAGGATCAAGCCGATCGTCATCGCGATCATCAGCTCGATCAGCGAGAAGCCGGCGCTGGCGCGGCGCGAGCGCATCATCTGAACCTCAGCCACCCGTTCCGAGACCGGCCCCGCCCGCTGGTCCACCGCCACCACCGCCACCACCGCCACCTCCGGCGGGGTTCAGCGTGCCGATGCGCAGCAATGTCGTGACCAGGCGCCGTTGTGCCTCATCGCCGTAGAGGTTTCGACCGCAGCCTGACGGGGCAAAGTTCGGGTCCCCGGCGGGCTCGGTGCTCGCACTCGGCCCTTGCCACGCCACCGAGATCGCATAAACACGGTTGAAGGCGTCGATCTCGTAGACGCAGCCGATCGCCCCGACCAGCATCGAAGCGTTGCGCGCGTCGATTCGCTCGTCGGCGCCGGCGATCATCTGCCCCCATTCGCAGCGGTCGCGATCGACCAGCAGGCCTGCAGCGTCGCAACTCTGCAGCACGGGATTGCCGTTGGCGTCAGTAACGTAGCCGGTGATGCCGTTGTCACCGGTGACATAGGTGACGGCGTTGGCGCGGTTTGCCTCGATGCGTGTCGTCATGTCCATCAGCAGCAGCTGCGCCTCGGTGCGCTGGTTCGCCTCTGCCTCGGTGACGAACGACCGGGAGACAAGACCAGCAACACCGAGCAGGCCGAACGCGATCACCACAATGGTGACCATCGATTCGACCAGCGCAAAGCCGGCGATGACGCGGCGACGATTCATCGGCGTCAGACGGAGCAGGCCGTTTTGGCCGAGCGCGACAGTCCCGACGGATCGATACGCACCATGCGACCTGGAATCGAAGCGCCCTGCGGCGGGCAGATCTGGAAGTTGCGCACCGTCGCCAGCGACGCGCGGCCGCCGCCGTCGAAGGTCAGCGCGGCCGGCGCGCTGGCAAAACCGATCTGCGCTCCGAGGGCGTCGCGCGAACGCAGCACTTCTCCGCCAACGACGACCTGCCAGCCCAGGCGCCAGTCGTCATTGATCGGCTGCACGGTGACGTCGTCATTGCGCTTTACCGCTTCGCTGCGTGCATAGTCGAGGTCGGCGACGAGGTCGTACGCTGCGCCGCGGATCGAAGTGGACTGGTTAAGCCACACGAAACTCGCGCTGCCGATGCCGGTCAGGATCGCCATGATCGCGATCACGGTGACCGCTTCAACCAGCGTGAAGCCGTGCGCGGCACGCGGCAGTCTGCGGGGGCGGCTGATTATTCGCATCGTCTTCTCCTACCAGCAGCGGGCTTCGGCCGCGGTCTTGTTGCCGGCCTGGTTGATCGTCAGCACGCCGCATCGGTCGTGGGCCTGGGGGCCGGTCGGCGTTGCAGTGACGGTGTATGTAAGTGGCGGCCCCTGCACGACGTCGATCGCGATCGTGTAGCGGACCGCCAGCTCGGCAGGCTGAGTCAGGTTCAGCGCCACGAGCGTCGTCGCGTAGTTGCGCCGGTCGAGAAAGAACTGCGCCTGGCGACTCGCTACATCGGCGATGAACGACTGCACCGCCGAGCGGTTGGAGCGCACGATGTATTCGCTGTAGTTCGGAATCGCGATCGCCGCGAGAATCGCCGCAATCGCCATCACGACGACGAGTTCGATCAGCGTGAAGCCGCGAACGCTCGACGCCCGCGTCGAGAGTTGCAGTTTGTAAACGCTAACCGACATCCTTGCCTCTCCGAAGTCGCCGCGCAGTCACGCAGCCTTGGTGGGCTATCGGCGCGGCAGCGCGAACGGTTCATCGATAACTGATGAACGGCCCTTCGCGTGCGCTGGACGCCGTGTCCCAGTGCGAATTTTCCGGAGAGCAGGAAGAGGCAATTGCGCGAATTGCGAGTGATTCGCCGCCGGTCGCAGGTACCGAAGCGCCACGCACCGCTAGTCGGTGACGAGCGGTCGTGTCGGTGAACACTCGCCCTGGAAATGGGCGACAGTTGCGAAGTAATTCTGGTGCCGTCGCGCCGAATTTTCAGGCGGCGAGCTTGGCCGTCACTGCATTGCCGGCACGCGAATAAGCTTTGCGCTGAAGGATGCCGCTGATCCACTGTCCGGTCGCGACCGCCTGGCCGAAGTCGATGCCGGTCTCGATGCCGAGACCATTCAATAGATACAGCACGTCTTCAGTTGCGACGTTGCCGGTGGCGCCTTTCGCATATGGGCAGCCGCCGAGCCCGGCGATGCTGGTATCGAAAGTGGCGATGCCGAGCTCGAGACACGCATAGACATTGGCGGTGGCCATGCCGTAGGTGTCGTGAAAATGACCGGAGACGCCAGCGAGCTCATAGACCTGCAGTACCGCATCCATCGCGCGCTTGGTCTTTTCCGGCGTACCGGTGCCGATGGTGTCGGCCACACCGACGTGCTGTACGCCGATGTCATGCATCAGCTGTGCAACGTGGCGAACGGCGTCCGGCTCGACTTCTCCCTGATAGGGGCAGCCCAGCGCGCACGAAATCGCGCCGCGCACCTGCATGCCGTTCGCCAGTGCAGCCTCGACCACCGGGCGAAAGCGATCGATCGACTCGGCGATCGAGCAATTGATGTTCTTCTGCGAAAAGGCTTCGCTCGCGGCGCCGAACACCACCACTTCGTCGGCCCGGGCGGCGAGCGCGCCTTCGAATCCCTTCAGGTTGGGCACCAGCACCGAATAGACGACGCCCGGTCTGCGCTGGATGCGCGACATCACTTCGGCGCCGTCGCTCATCTGCGGCACCCACTTGGGCGAAACGAATGAAGTCACTTCAATCGCCGGGAAGCCCGCGGCCGTCAGGCGATCGACCAGTTCGACCTTGATGTCGGCGGGGATCATCTGCTTTTCGTTCTGCAGCCCGTCCCGTGGGCCGACGTCGACGATCTGGACACGAGAAGGCAGTTTCATTCGGCATCCTCCAGCGAAACTGAATGGTAGCTCGCGTGCGATCCGACCAGCGGTTGAGCACATTTTCCCATTACTCATGCGCTGCTTCCGACATTTTGGTCCAGCCTGCTGGACCCGCCCATCGGTCTACCGCATCACGGTGAACCTACGCCTTGCGGCGAGGCGCGACGGGCACGCATAGTTTTGTTCGTCGCGACCTTCCAGCCGCGGTCGTGCATACGAGATTCGTTCCCAGGGAGAAACAATGAGATCGACGTCAAGTCGAATCGCGGCGGTGGTCGTGACACTGCTGCTATCTGCGTGCGGTGGCGCCGAGGCGCCGGGAAGTTCGACCGAGTCAACGGCTGCGCCGGTGGGTGGCGCGCCTTCTTCCGGTGCGCCGGTCGCGCCGGTCGACCCGACCTCGGCACCGGCGACAGCGAGCGGCACCGTGACGGGCTTCGCCCGCACTGTCGCGGTCGACGGAGTCGACTACGACGCTGCTGCGGACGCGACGGTTTCAATGGACGTCGATCCGCGCGCCGAAACCGCCGGCACGATGGCCGATGTGAAGCTCGGTCAGCAGGTTGACGTATCCCTCGACGCATCGGGGCAGGTCACCAAGGTCTTCGTGCGCGCGACGGCGATCGGCCCGGTAGAGTCCGTGACGGCGACCGGCTTCAAGGTGCTGGGGCAAACCATCAAGGTAGTCACCACCGGCGACGCCAAGACCGCCTTCGAAGGCGTCGATGACCTGACCAAGCTCAAGGTCGGCGACTGGGTCGAGGTGCACGGCACACTGGATGCGGAAAGCAGCGTCGTCGCGACGCGCGTGGAGGTCAAACCGGCGGCCGGCGAAATCAAGGTGCGTGCCGGCGGGCTCGTGAAGAACCTGAACGCCGCTGCGAACCCAAAGACGTTCAAGCTGGGTGATCTGACGATCAACTACACCACTGCCGTGGTGAAGCCCGAGGGCGCGACGATAGCCAACGACGTGTTCGTGTACGTCTACAGCGATCAGCTGCCAGCCGCCGGAACGCTGATGGCCAAGGCGGTCCAGGTTGTAAAGATGCCGACGCTCGACGGACGCAGAGTCAGCATCGGCGGTCTCGTGGGTGAAGCAGCCGCAGACGGCAAGAAGTTCAAGGTGAACGGCTTGTCGGTTGACGCGACCATGGCCGAACTGAAGGGTGGACAGAATCCGGCGTTCACTGACATCAAGCTGATGGCACTTGTTCGCGTCGAAGGCACGCTGAGTGCGGCAGCGGGCGTCGTCACGTTGAACGCGACGCGCGTCTGGTTGATCCCGGCATCCGAGCAGCGGCGGGTCTTCCTGACCGGTCAAGTGACGGAATTCACGGCGCTTGATAAACCGTTCGTCGTCCGCGGTGTTCCGGTGAAAGTTGATGCCGCGACGAGGTACCGCGGCGGCGCCGCGAAAGACCTGGGCAACAACGCGTTCGTCACGATCATCGGCCGCATCGACGGGACCTCGGTCAAGGCCGACGACGTAGTGTTCAACGCGCCGCCGCGAGGCATGGATCTCAGGCTCTTCGGCATTGTCAGCGGATACGACGCGGCCAAGGGCGAATTCAAGCTGCTCGGCATCGCGATGAAGCTCGCTGCCAACGCGGTCTTCGAGGGTGATACGAAGGCCAATTTCTCCAACGACGATCTGGTCGAGGTCAAAGGCTCTTTCGACGGCACGATGTTCGTGGTGACCAAGGTGGTGTTCAAATCAGCCGTGCTGGCCCCGTCGATCTATCTCGAAGGCACGATCTCGAACGTTGCCCCGACCGGCTTCACGATCAACGGCGGCACCGTGAAGACGGACGCCAACACCGTCATCAAGAGTGGCCCGCTCGCCAATGGCCAGCGTGTCGAAGTTCGGGCGCAGCTGGTCGGCGCCGACGTCGTCGCGCGCGAAGTCGAAGTACAGGTGGCTAATGTGGCTGCCCGCCTGATGGGTCCGATCAGCGACCTGAAGGCGGAAGACAAGACCTTCGTGGTACGCGGGCAGACGGTCACCTGGAGCGCGACCACGCAGTTCCGCGGTGGTTTGGAAGCCGACCTTTCCAATGGCGATCTCGTCAAGGTCGATGCCATGCTGGCTGGCGGCAAGGTGAACGCGACGACGGTCACCTTCCTCACGCCCTGATCTTGCACCCCATATCGACGGCCGCGGAGCGCAACGCTTCCGCGGCCGTTGTCATTTTGTGAACCTTCCGCAACGGCCAGCGTGAATTTGCCGTCCGCCGACGGGGGCACTTGCTGTCGCGCCAGCGCCAGCCGGAGAACAGCATGGGCGCATCTGAATTTCGCACCTTCCGTGGAGCGAACTGCCGATGCAACCGTCAAACCTTTCTCACCACTGCTCCGCTGCCGCAGCACGGCGTTCGTTGCGCGGACTGCTGCTGGCGACATTCGGTGCGCTGCTCGTGCTGAGCGGCCCCGTCGACGCCGATGCGTCGGCGCCGGTCACGCTGCGGCACGAGCCGCGCTACATACTCGAAGCAGTCGCGCGCCAGATGAACGTCACGCTGCGGCCCGACGTGCCGCTGCCACGCATTCACTTCGAAAGCAGCACGCAGCTCACGCAGTTCCAGGACGCAGTCGCACCGCAGTGGCGCTTCCGTCCGCCGCGGGTCGCGAACGTGTATGTGGTGGCGCGCAACGAGATCTACCTGACCGATGATCCCGGTTACTACGGCCGCCTGCGGCGGTCGCTCGACGAATCCCTCGCGCACGAGTTCGCACACTACCTGCAGGTGCGCTACTTCGGCGCCGACCTTGCCGAGGAGTCGTGCGAAACCGAGGCAGTCGCGGTGCAGTTTGCATTCCGCGAAGCGAGCCAGCTTCTTCCGGCGCCGGGCGAGACGGCTGAAACGGCGGCGGCTCCCGGTTCAGTAGCCGCGAATGCGGTCGACGCGGCCCGTGACCTCGTTCCCGCATGACCAGCGTGCCAGCTTGTCCGCGACCTGCTCGATCGCCGGAGCCAGTTCGGTTTCAGCCGACACGTGCGGGGTAATGACGATCTCGCGGCGGGACCAGAACGGGTGATCGTCAGGCAGCGGTTCGGTCGCGAACACATCCAGCGTCGCCCCGCCCAGCTGCCCGGAGTCGAGCATCTCCAGCAGATCGCGCTCCACCAGCGCTGAGCCGCGACCGACGTTGATGAGATGCCCCCCGCGGGCCAGGCGCGCGAGCGCCGTGCGGTCCAGCATCCCGCGCGTCGCATCGGTTGTCGGCAGCACGCTTACGAGAACGTCGAGACCGTCGAGGAAGCTCGGCAACTCGGCGTCGCCGGTGCGGCAGTCAACGCCGTCGAGCACCTTGCGCGTCCGTGCATGACCGCGCACCGTGAAGCCGTGCCGGGCCAGTCCCAAAGCGACAGCGGAGCCGATGACCCCGAGCCCGAGCACGCCAACGGTGTAGCGCTCACGTGCGGCAAGCGGTTCCGGCTGCCAGCGACGTTCGGATTGCGAGGCCGCGTAGCGATCGAAACGACGATAGACACGAAGCACGGCGGCCAGCACGTACTCAGCCAGTGCCCGCGACATGCCGGCGTCTTCGAGACGGAATAGCTCTGCATGCTCAGGGAATGCAGGCAGCGCCAGCAGCGCGTCGACTCCCGCACCCAGGTTGAACACGGCTTGCAAGCGCGTCTGCTCCTCGAATAGCGCAACGGGTGGTCGCCAGACGACGGCAACGTCTGCCTGAGGCGCATGGGGGTCTGCGCGGGTTCGTTCCGCGTCGCGCGACCAGACATCCGCCGCGACGCCACGATCCTGCAACGCGGAGCGCAGTGTCTCGGTCCAGACCTGCGCTGTCGTCTCGAGCGCGCAGAAAACGATGCGCAAGGTCATCGCCGACGCAGATCACTCGGCAGTAATACGCACCAGTTCCACGCCCTCGGCAACCTGATCGCCGACGCCGTAAAGAACCTCGGCGACGACGCCGTCGGCCGGAGCGACGATCGCGTGCTCCATTTTCATCGCCTCCATCACCATCAGCGGCGTGCCGCGCGCAACGCGTGCACCCGCGTGCACGCTGACGGCGATGACCTTGCCCGGCATCGGCGCCGTGAGCTTCCCGCCGCCCGCCTCGTGCTCGCCCGACTGCGCGATGATGTCAACGAGCGCCAGCACCCGATGCCGGCCGCGCGTGAAGACATGAAGCTCATCACCCTGCCGCACGACGTCCGCTGTAAGTGCGCGGCCGCCGAACGCGATTGAAAGCTGTGATCCCTCGACGCGGGCCAATGCCAGCGATGCATCCGCGCCGGCATGACGGAAGCGATGGCCACCCCGCGCATATTCGAGTTCGACGTCATGGACGCCGCGCTCGGACTTGAAGGTCAGTGTGCGCGTGTAAGTCGTGTTGAGCCGCCAGCCGTGCGTGGTGCTCCACGGGTCGGTCGTCTCGCCCCGGGCATCATCGGCGAGTACGCGCGCACAGGCGAAGGCGAGCAATTCGTTGCCGACCCGTTCGTCGTGCGCGTCATGGGTAAACAGTCGCTCGCGTTCCCGTTCGATCAGACCGGTGTCGAGTTCGGCGCGCGCAAAACTCGGGTTGCTGAACAGCCGTGCGAGGAAGTCGACGTTGCTGGCCACACCGACAATATGCATGTCGGCTAGCGCCTCCTGCATGCGCGCGATCGCCTGCGCGCGATCTTCGCCCCAGACGATCAGCTTGGCGATCATCGGGTCGTAGTAAGGCGTGATCTCGTCGCCGGCGCGCACTCCGGCATCGATCCGCACCGACGCGGCGCGATGGAACGGTTCGCCGTCGGCATTGCGTGCGAACGCGACGTGTGCCGGGGTCGCGAAGTGCGTAAGCCGACCGATCGAGGGCAGGAATCCCTTGTCCGGGTTTTCCGCGTAGACGCGAGCCTCGATCGCGTGGCCTTCGATCTTCAGCGACTCCTGCAGCTTCGGAAGCAGGGCGGTCAGCGGCTCACCGGCTGCGACGCGAAACTGCCACTCGACCAGGTCATGGCCGGTGATCATCTCGGTCACCGGGTGCTCGACCTGCAGGCGCGTGTTCATTTCCATGAAGAAAAAATGACCCTGCGGGTCGGCGATGAATTCGACGGTTCCGGCGCCGACGTACCCAACCGCCTTGGCCGCGGCGACCGCCGCATCGCCCATCGCGCGGCGGCGCTCCGGTGTCATGCCCGGCGCCGGCGCCTCCTCGATCACCTTCTGATGGCGCCGCTGTACCGAACAGTCGCGCTCGAACAGGTAGACCGCCGCGCCGAAGCCGTCGGCGAAAACCTGAATCTCGATATGGCGCGGCCGCTCGATGTACTTCTCGATCAGTACGCGGTCATCGCCGAACGATGCTCTGGCTTCGCGCTGACATGACTCGAGCGCGCCGACGAATTCAGCAGTCGAGTTCACGATCCGCATGCCCTTGCCGCCGCCGCCGGCGCTAGCCTTGATCAGCACCGGATAGCCGATCGCGTCAGCCTGTGCATGCAGGTAAGTCGGCTCCTGCTTCGCGCCGTGATAGCCGGGTACGAGCGGCACCTTCGCGCGCTCCATCAGCGCCTTCGCTTCGCTCTTGCTGCCCATCGCGTGTATCGCGAAGGGCGGTGGCCCGATGAATGCGATGCCGGCGTCGCTACAGGCCTGGGCGAACGATTCGTTCTCGGAAAGGAAGCCGTAGCCGGGGTGGATGGCCTGCGCGCCGGTGTCGCGCGCCGCAAGCAGGATCAGGTCACCGCGCAGGTAGCTGTCCTTCGCTGCCGCAGGGCCGAGCCGGACGGCTTCATCGGCGCGGGCGACGTGCTGGCTGCCGGCATCGGCGTCCGAGTACACCGCCACCGTGCGTATGCCCATTTTGCGCGCAGTGGCGATGACGCGGCAGGCAATCTCGCCGCGGTTCGCCACCAGGATCTTGCGGAACATGGCCATGACTCAGTCCGCGCTCATCTTGCCGGCGGAGACGCGGCTGTGCCGAACAGTGCGTGGACGATGCGCCGCGCAAAGCGGAACATCCTGGGCAGCAGCCAAAGTGCCAGCAGCACCAGCACGCCGACCACCGCGGCGGCGATCCACGGGTAGGTCATCACGAGCCACAGCAGTCCGCCGACCGCGACATCCTCGGCCACCGACAGCGCCACGTTGGAAAACGGCTCGGGCGACGTATTGGCCGCGGCGCGCGCTCCGGCCTTCGTGAAATGGCTGGTCGCGGCGAGCGAGCCACCGAGAATTGCTGCTGCGGTCGTCCATGCGGCACTGTCCATCGCGCCGAAGACGCCGGCCGCCAGCGCCGCGCCGGCCGGAATGCGGATGAAGGTCTGAATGCCGTCCCACAGCGTATCCACCCCGGGTATCTTGTCCGCCACGAATTCGATCATGAACATCAGGCCCGCGGCGATCAGCACGAACGGATGCTGCAGGATGGACAAGCCCGACGGCAGATCGACCCACCCCGCGTAACCCACCAGCCCGACGATCAGCAGTACGGCATACAACCGGATCCCGCTCGCGAAACCGAGCACCGCCGCCAGCGCCACCAGTTGCGTCAGATCGAGGGAGTCCATCTTCTAGCGCCCACGCGCCGCAACGGCGAAAGCCGCCCCGCAGTGAAGTCCGGATCGGGCGCCCGGCCGCCCGAAGCCCGATCCGCAAACTAATCGGACGAGGTGCACGTGCGACCGCGCAGCGGTCGCGTACACCGAGTCCGCTTGCTTACATTTCTTCATCATCTCCTTCCTGCGCCATCATCGCCTCGTACTCCGCGCTCCAGCGCGGCTTGCGCTTGTCGAGGAACGCGCGCACGCCTTCGCGTCCATCGTCGCTGGTGCGGATGGTGGCAATGCGCTCGGCGGTATCGGCAACCAGTGCATCGTCCAGCGGACGCGCGGCGAGTTCCCGCACCAGGCGCTTGGATTCCGCCACCGCGTGGGCGCTGGTCTGCATCAGCGTGCCGAGCAGCTCGTTGATCTGCAGGTCGATCTCCGTCGGCGGTGCCAGCTGGTGGACCAGGCCGATGCGAAACGCTTCGGAGGCGTCGAATTTTTCCGCGGTGAGGAAGAAGCGCCGCGCTGCACTGACTCCCATCGCGCGGATCACGTACGGACCAATCGTCGCCGGAATCAGACCCAGCTTGGTTTCGCTGAGGCAGAAGCTGGTGCCGATCGCCGCCACGGCGATGTCGCAGACGGCCACGAGGCCGACGCCGCCGGCGTACGCATCGCCGTGCACCCTCGCAATGACCGGCTTCGGACACTCGTGAATCGTGCGCAGCATCGTCGCGAGCTTCAGTGCGTCGTCGCGATTCTGCTCATAGGTGAACTCCGCCATGCGCTTCATCCACGCGAGGTCGGCGCCGGCGCAGAAAGCCGGACCTTTGCCGGCCAGCACGATCGCACGCACATCGGCATCGGCGCCGAGGGTGCGAAATGCTTCGGTGAGCTCCGCGATCGATGTCTCGTTGAAGGCGTTGCGCACGATCTCGCGTGCCATCCAGATGACGGCAACGCGATGGCTGATGTGTATGTCTAGTGTCGTGGTGGTCATGTCAGTTCCCGCCCTGAGGACAGCGGGGAGCGAGGGGATCCATCCTAATGGAGGCGGCGGCAGAGGAAAGGCGCGCAAGCGGTGTGCCGATCCGCCGAGGACCGTGCGAGGCACCCGCGCCCGGACGACGGCCGGCCATCAGGCGGACGCTGGCCATCGCTTTGCCACTTCTTCAAGCATCACTTCGGTTGCGCCGCCGCCAATCGCGAGCACGCGCGCGTCGCGCACGATGCGTTCGATCGGGCTCTCGCGCATGTAACCCATGCCGCCGTGGAACTGCTGGCAGCTATAGGCGACCTCATTGACCAGTTCGCCGGTCAGTGCTTTCAGCATCGATACCTCGCGAACGGCATCGCGCCGCTGATCGACCAGCCATGCACAGTGGTAGAGCAGCTGGCGCGCCGCCTCGGTCTTCGCCGCCAGCATCGCAAGCCGCTGGCGGACCGTCTGCTTGCTCCACAACGTGGCGCCGAACGCCCTGCGCTCGCTGACGTAGCGATGGGTGATGTCCAGCGCCGTCAGGCAGTGGCCGATCGCCATGCTGCCGAGCGCAATGCGCTCGGTCTGGAAATTGCGCATGATCGCGTGGAAACCGGCGTTCTCCTCCCCGATCAGGTGATCAGCCGCGACGCGGCAGTCCTCGAACACCAGTTCGGCCGTGTCCGAAGCGAGCCAGCCCTGCTTCTTGAGCGCACGACCGACGCGGAAGCCGGGCGTGCCGCGTTCGACGGCGAAGATCGAGATGCCCCGCGAGCCCTTCGCATGGGCTTCGGTGCGCGCGGCAACGAAGACCAGATCCGCGAGCACGCCGTTCGTGATGAACATCTTGGTGCCATTGAGCACCCAGTGATCGCCATCGCGCCCGGCGCGCGTGCGGATCGATGCCACATCCGAGCCCGCGTCGGGTTCCGTCACCGCGACCGCGCTGATCAGCTCGCCGGCGATGATCCGCGGCAGCCAGCGCGCCTTCTGCGCGTCGGTGCCGCCATGCGCGAGGTGAGGACTGGCCATGTCGGTGTGCACGAGCACCGTGATGACGAAGCCGCCTGATGTCGAGCGCGCGAGCGCCTCCTGGAACACGACGTTCGTCGTCATGTCGGCTTCGGCACCGCCGTATTGCGCCGGATACATGAGGCCGAGCCAGCCGAGGGCCCCCATCGCACGCAGGATCTCGCGTGGAGTGGCACCCGACTCGTCCCAGGCGAGTGCGTGGGGCTCCACTTCAGCCGCGATGAATCGCGCCACCGCACGCCGCAGGTCGGCATGCTCGGGGCGCGTGTACACGCTGTTCGTCATCGCGACGACATCACATGCGGAACACGCCGAAGGTCGTATCGGGAATCGGGGCGTTCAGCGCTGCCGAAAGTGCCAGCGCCAGCGTATCCCGCGTCTCGAGAGGATCGATGACGCCATCGTCCCAAAGCCTGGCGGTCGCGTAGTACGGATGTCCCTGGTGCTCGTACTGCGCAAGGATCGGCGCCTTGAATTTCTTCTCTTCTTCCGCGCTCCAGCTGCCGCCCTTGGCCTCGATGTTGTCGCGGCGGACCGTGGCCAGCACGCTGGCGGCCTGCTCGCCGCCCATCACGCTGATGCGCGCGTTCGGCCACATCCAGACGAAGCGCGGACCAAAGGCGCGCCCGCACATGCCGTAGTTGCCGGCGCCGAAGCTGCCGCCGATGATGACCGTGAACTTGGGCACCTGCGCGCATGACACCGCCGTCACCATCTTGGCGCCGTGGCGCGCTATGCCTTCATTTTCGACCTTGCGCCCGACCATGAAGCCCGTGATGTTCTGCAGGAAGACGAGCGGCACCTTGCGCTGGCAGCACAGTTCGATGAAGTGCGCGCCCTTCTGCGCACTCTCCGAGAAAAGGATGCCGTTGTTCGCGACGATGCCGACGGGCATGCCGTGGATCCAGGCGAAACCGGTCACCAGCGTCGAGCCGAACCGCGCCTTCCATTCGTCGAACTCGGAGCCATCGACGACGCGCGCGATGACTTCGCGCACATCGTACGGCTTGCGCGTGTCGGTCGGAATCACGCCATAGAGCTCCGCCGGTGCGTGACGCGGCGCGCGCGGCTCGCGCAACGCCAGCGAAGACGGCTTGACATAGTTGGTCGTCGCCAGGATCCGGCGCGCCAGAGCGAGCGCGTGCGCATCGCTCGCCGCGAGGTGATCGGCCACGCCCGACAGCCGCGTATGCACGTCGCCGCCGCCGAGGTCTTCAGCGGTCACCACCTCGCCGGTGGCCGCTTTCACCAGTGGCGGGCCGCCGAGGAAAATCGTGCCCTGGTTGGCGACGATGATCGACTCGTCGCTCATCGCCGGCACATAGGCGCCGCCGGCCGTGCACGAGCCGAGCACGATCGCGATCTGCGGAATTCCCGCCGCCGACAGAGTCGCCTGGTTGTAGAAGATGCGGCCGAAGTGCTCGCGGTCCGGGAAGACGTCGTCCTGGTTCGGCAAATTCGCGCCGCCGGAATCGACCAGGTAGATGCACGGCAGCCGGTTCTCGCGGGCGATCTCCTGTGCGCGCAGGTGTTTCTTCACCGTCATCGGGTAGTAGGTGCCCCCTTTGACGGTCGCGTCGTTGCAGACGATGACGCACTCGCGACCGGACACGCGACCCACGCCGGTGATGATGCCGGCCGACGGCGCAGCACCGTCGTACATGTCCCACGCCGCAAGCTGCGACAGTTCCAGGAACGGCGTGCCCGGGTCGAGCAGCAGTTGCACCCGGTCGCGCGGCAGCAGCTTGCCGCGCGCGACGTGCTTGGCACGCGCTTCTTCGCCACCGCCCACCGACACCTGCGTGATCTTCGCCTTCAGGTCCGCTGCCTGCGCCTCCATGGCGTCGGCGTTCGCCTTGAACTCGGCGCTGCGCGGGTTAAGCCGGGACTGCAGGGTCGTCATCTGTTGTTGTTCCGGATCGTTCCGGCGGCCGCGCCGGATCGCGAATGGTAGCGCCGGCGCCTGTTCGCGACTAACCGCGCGTGGCGGCGGCGACATGCGGCGCCGCAGTGGCGCGATGGCGGCGGAAGTGAACGATCGCAAGCATCAGCGCGGTGAACGACAGCAGCGCCGACATGAAAAATGGCGCGCCGATACGCCAGTCGCCCGCGGGCAGGTGGCTGACGCCGGCCAGCAGCGGTGTGCCGATGAACGGCGCGAGCACCGCCATCAGTGCGCTGAGGGAGGTGAGCGATCCCATCGCCAGCCCCTGTTCACTCGGATCGGCCGCCTTCGACACGATTGCGCTCAGCGCCGGGCCGACCGCGAAGGCAAGCAGGTTCGCGACGATGACCACGTACATCATCCAGCCGGCGGTCGTCAGTCCGTAGGCGACGTAGGCGAGGGTGCCTGACGTCAGCCCCGCGATGACAAGGCGGCGCTCGCCCAGCGATTTCATCAGGCGACCGAGCAGTCCGCCCTGCACCAGGGCCGCCATCACGCCGACTGCGAAGAGGGACAACCCAGTTTCGCGTGGGCCCCAGTCGAAGCGGAAGTTCGTGAACAGCACCCAGGTGCTGTGCAGGATAAATTGCGCCAGGTTGGCCACCGCGATCACCGCCACGAGCACGCCGACTGCCCGTAGCCGCGTCAGCCCGTGTAGCGAGGCGATCGGGTTGGCGCGTTTCCACTGCAGCGGCTTGCGGCGCTCCGGCGGCAGCGACTCCGGCACGACGAAGAGCCCGTAGAGGAAGTTGAGCGCCGAAAGCCCCGCCGCGACATAGAAAGGCAGGCGGATGTCGATGCTTCCGAGCAGTCCGCCCGCCATCGGGCCGACGATGTAACCGATGCCGAAAGCAGCGCCGACCATGCCGAAGCTGCGCGCACGGTTCTCCGGCGAGGTCAGGTCAGCGACATAGGCGTTCGCGACCGCGAAGTTCGCGGCGAGCACGCCGCCCAGCACACGCGCCACCAGTAGCCCGGTAAGCGAGGTTGCGAGTGCCGACAGCAGGAACATCGCGCCGAGTCCGGCGATCGACCCGAGCAGCACCGGTCGCCGTCCGTAGCGGTCCGACAACGCGCCGAGGATCGGCGAGCAGAAGAACTGTGTCAGGCCGAACGTGACGATCATCGCGCCGTACCAGTAGGTCTGCGCATCGCGGCTGCTGGTGAACTCTCCGACCAGCGCCGGCAGCACCGGCAACAGCAGGCCGAAGCCCATCACGTCGAGCAGCAACGTGATGAGGATGAAGACTACGGCCGGACGGCGTGTCATCTGGCGGACGGCCGATCGGCGCGTTCGGAATTCATCGCTGATAGACGTCTTCCTCACGCCAGCCCAGCGCGTGCATGTCGTCGATGCGGAACTTTGCGTCGCTCGGCATCACGAACTCGTCCAGTTGCGGCGGCCTGACGCTTGTTCCGCTCAGCATCGCGTGCGCCTGCCCGCGGTGATGGACCTGGTGCGTGAAAAGGTGCAGCAGCACGTCGCGCGCGCGGTCGCGCTGGACGAATTGCCCGCGATCCATGTCGACTATCGCATCGAGCGCGACGTCATCGGCGCTCTCGCACCAGGCGATCAAGCGCTGGTCCGAGATCTTCTGCGCCTCGGCCAGCGCGGCGAGCGTGTCGGACGGTGTCTCGGAAGCCCACGCATTGGCCATGTCCGGCTCGCGATGCAGCGCGGCGATGTAATACCAGTCGACGATCAGGATGTGGTTCAGTGTCGCCCACAGGCTGGGAAAGAAGCTCGTCCGCGGGGCCTTGAACTCATCCTGCGACAGGCGGCCGCAGGCCTCGTGCAGGCGGTGGTTGGCCAGACGGTTCGCGCGCGCCAGCGTGCGCATGCTCTGCTGCATCGGACTTGTCACGCGCTGCCCTCATTCATGGTGTAGGCATCTCGGTCACACCGCGCTCGGCGAGACAGCGTGCGAGCCACGCGCGCACGGCCGGAAAGCGCTCGAGTGAAATGCCGCCGTCAGCAGCCTTGTGCGTATAGGCAAACAGGGCGAGGTCCGCCAGACTGAGATGCTGCCCGACGAAGAACGGCCGGTCCTTCAAGTGCTGTTCCATCACGGCGAGCGCGCGCTCGCCTCTCGCCTTCAGATCGGGCAACCGTGGATCGTCCGTTCGCTTCATGAAGGCGCAGATGAAGCGGGCCACCGCGATCGCCGGCTCGTGCGTGTACTGCTCGAAGAACATCCACTGCAGCATCTGCGCCCGCTGCACGCGATCGTCGGGCACGAGCGGCGTGCCTTCGCCGAAGTACCAGAGGATTGCATTGGATTCGGCCAGCGCGCTGCCGTCGTCGAGCGCGACGACAGGTACTTTGCCGTTCGGGTTGAGGCGCAGGAACTCGGGCGTGCGGGTTTCCGCCTTCATGATGTCGATCTCGTGCCATTTGTAGGGCTGGCGCGTGACCTCGAGCACCATTTTCACCTTGTGGCAGTTGCCCGAACTGAGGGTGCCGTAGACAGTGACAGTCATCGTTGCCTCTCAAAATGGTCCGGTCGTGATCCAGCGCTCGACCTGTGCAAACCGGTCGTGGCCCCAGAACATCTCGCCGTCGACGAACAGTGTCGGCGCACCGAAGACACCGCGCGCGACTGCCTGCTCCACCTGGTTTCGCAGCGCGTTCTTGATCGATTCCTCCTGCAGTGCCGCCGCCAGTCGATCCGTATCGATGTCCAGCGAGCGCGCAAGCTCCATGACGACCGCCGGCTCGGCGACGTTGCGATCGGCGACGAACAACGCACGGAACACTGCATGGATGAAGGGCGCCGCCTGTGACGGGAACTCGCGTTGCAGCCACAGGACCGCGCGCGATGCTGCGACGGCGCCGATCGGAAAGATCGTCGGATGCCGGTACGGAACGCCGACGAAGGCGGCCGATCGCGCAAAGTCGCGCACGGAATAGCGCGCCTTGGGACCATAGGTCTCCGTCAGCGGCATTCCGCCGGAAGCCTTGAACACCGCGCCCAGCAGCATCGGTCGCCACTGCAGTTCCCGGCCGTGGCGTTCGGCCAGCGCCTCGATCTCTTCGGACGCGATGTACGAGTAGGGCGACGAAAAATCAAAGTAGAAATCGATCGCGGAGGACACGGAACGCCTCGGGTGGACGACGGCAAACCCGGATGTTACGTGCTGAGCCGCGCGAGATCAGGCGAGCGGCGCCGCATGGATACGGCAGGTGTAGCGCATGTCGACGAGGCCGCCGGCTGCCTGCGCATCAAAGAGCGCGCGCAGCGCAGCCATCAGTTCGCTGTGGCGTGGCTGGCCGGGCGCCGGCAGGTAGGACGCGGAGGCAGCCAGCGCGCTGAGCGCGCCCCAATCCATCATGCGGCAATGGCGGAATTCGGCCACCTTGGGCGCCGTTCCGCCAAAGTACAAGGGGATTGCGTCCGTGCCCTGGTGCTTGTAGCGGATCGCGCGGTAATCGTTGCCGAACTCGAGCAGGATGTCCTCGTAGCCCGCCAAAAACGCCGTTCCCGTAATGTCGCGATCGTTCCAGATCAGCGCCGCCCAGCCGCCGGGCCGCACGATGCGCAGAGATTCGGCACGGAAGCGAAGCGGGTCGAACCAATGGAAGGCCTGCGCGGCGATGACCAGATCGACCGTGTGGTCCGCGAGGCCGGTCGCGTCGGCCGTACCGTCGCGGGCCTCGTAGTTCGCGTGGCGTGCCAGGAACTCGGCGCTGGCAGCGCGCATCGGCGCGTTCGGTTCGATGCCGACCACGCGGTGGCCAGACGTCAGAAACGGTTCGGCCGACAATCCGGTACCCACGCCGATGTCGGCGATCACGCCCTGCGCCGGTAATGCACCGATGCGCTCCAGATGCGTGACGAGTTCCTGCGGATAGCGCGGCCGACCCGCAAGGTAGGCCTCGACACGGTCGGAAAATCTTTCGGTCGAGTCAGGGCCGGTCATTCGTGCTACCCGTCCATCACGGCGTCGAGTCCGCGGTGCAGGCCTGTCAGGGTCGCGACCTTGCGGATCGCCAGCAGGGCGCCGTCGACGTAGGGCTCCGCACTGGAGCCCGCGTGATGCGCCAGGTGCAGGCGCTGTCCCGGTGCACCGAAGACCGCCTCAACGCCGATCACATAGCCCGGCAGGCGCACCGAGTGAACCTGCACGCCGTTAAGTGTCGCGCCGCGCGCCTCGCGCGGACCACGCACCTGGTCGAGCGGCACGCCGGCGTTGGGTGCCTTGACCTGGCCGAGCCGAAATGCCAGCTCGCGCGCCGTGCCGGACGGTGCGTCCGGCTTGTCTTCATGCGCGTAGTCGATGACCTCGAAATGATCGAGATAGCGGGCCGCGGTTTCTGCAAAGCGCTGCAGCAGCACGACCGTCAGAGCGAAGTTGCCACAGGCCAGCACGCCGCGGCTTCGTCCGCGCGCGAACGCATCGATCTCGGCGTAGTCCTCGTCGCTCAGCCCGGAAGTGCCGACCACCACGTGCGCGCCCGCAGACAGCGCGGTGAGGATGTTGGCCTTGGCGGCTCCCGGCTTGGTGAACTCGACAAAGACATCACAGGGCGTCGCAAGCGCCTCGGCAGCGGTCGCATACACGGGAGCGGACAGTGCAGACTCGTCGAGGACCGCGCCCAGCGTCTGCCCCGCCGTCGAGCGCGCAATCGCTGCGACGAGATGAAGATCACCGGTCTTTGCGATGCCGCGCGAGATTGCCGATCCCGCCCAGCCGGTTGCGCCCGCCAGTATCACGCGCATGCGACCTCCGTCAGAATTCGTGTCCGGGCCGAGCGACAGGCGGTGTCGTGTCTTTGTACACGCGGCGGGCGCCGGACCCCAAACCCGCCGCGCCCGCTACAAGTTTCGCGCGATGAGGATGCGCTGAATGTCGCTGGTGCCTTCGTAGATCTGGCAGACGCGCACGTCGCGATAGATGCGCTCGACCGGAAAGTCGCTGACGTAACCGTAGCCGCCGTGGATCTGGATCGCATCCGAGCAGACCCGTTCGGCCATCTCGGACGCAAAGAGCTTCGCCATCGCCGCCTCCTTCAGGCACGGCTGCCCGGCGTCCTTCAGCGCCGCCGCGTGATGGATCAGCTGGCGTGCGGCTTCGAGCTGAGTGGCCATGTCGGCGAGCCGGAACTGCACCGCCTGGTGATCGAAAATCGGCTGGCCGAACGCCACGCGCTCGCGTGCGTACGTCAACGCGGCTTCGTACGCGGCCCGTGCCATGCCGAGCGACTGCGCGGCAATGCCGATGCGCCCGCCCTCGAGTCCCGACAGCGCAATCTTGTAGCCGGACCCCTCGTCACCGATCAGATTGCTCGCGGGCACGCGGCAATCCTCGAAAAGGATCTGCGCGGTGTCCGAGGCGTGCTGGCCGAGCTTTTCCTCGATGCGTGCGACGACGTAACCTGGCGTCGCGGTCTCGACGATGAAGGCGCTGATGCCGCGCTTGCCGGCCGCCTTGTCGGTGACCGCCAGCACGATCGCCACATCCGCGTTCTTGCCGCTGGTGATGAACTGCTTGACGCCGTTCAAGATCCACTGGTCGCCGTCGCGTGTCGCGCTGGTGCGCAGGCCCGAGGCCTCGGAGCCGACGTGCGGCTCGGTCAGGCAGAAGGCGCCGAGCATGTCGCCGCGGGCCAGCGGGACGAGATAACGACGCTTCTGCTCTTCGCTCGCCCACGCCATCAGGATCGAGCACACGGGGCAGTTGTTCACACTGATGATCGTCGAGGTGGCGCCATCGCCCGCGGCGATTTCCTCGAGCGCCAGCGCCAGCGCGGTGTAGTCCATGCCGGCGCCGCCATAGCCTTCCGGCACGGCGATGCCGAACACACCCAGCGCGGCAAGTTCGCGCAACGCCTCGCGCGGGAAAGCCGCCTTGCGGTCCCATTCGGCTGCAAACGGCGCGAGCCGCTGGCGCGCGAAGTCCCGCAGCGATTCGCGCAGCAGCCGATGCTCTTCAGCGAGCATCGGGCCCGGACAGCGGACTCGGGTCCGCGTCGCCCAGCACCAGCTTGGGCCTGTCACCAAACGACACCCAGGAAGGCCGCAGCCTCAGCACCGCGGCGACGATGCCGCCCGCCACCATTGCGCCGATCAGCAGTGGGCCACCGCCGACGATGCCGGTCGTGATCAGCGTGTTCGAAAAGCAGCGCAGGGCGCTATGGGACGGACACCACAGCCAGGCGATCAGCGAGGTGACGGCGATCCACGTGGCAAGCGCCACCAGCAGTGCACGCGACAGCGAATGCTCCATCGTCGTCACGAGCGCCGCCGCCTTGATGTACGAGAGCACCGCGAAGAGCATCGCGAGCAGCCCCGGAATCGCGACGAACAGCCAGCTTGCCATGCCGGCTTCGATCGCGAAGCTGCGCATCACCGGCTCGATGATCGCGATCGCCAGCCAACTGCAGATACCGAAGACCAGCACAATGAAGATCTGCAGCGGCATATCAGTACCAGTCCCCCGATGAAACGGCCAAGGCGTGACGAAGCGGCATCAGGTCAGGTCCACGCGCGGCGGCGCGCCGTGACTTCGATCTCGATCTTCATGCGCGCATCGACAAGACCGCACACAATAGCGGTGGCCGCCGGGCGCGCGGTCTCGAAATACTGCCCGAATAACGGCGCGACTCGCTCGAACAACGGGGCCTCCGCGAGGAAATAGCGCACCCGCACCACGTCGTCGAGCGTGCAACCGGCCTGTTCCAGTGCCGCTGCGATATTGCGGAAGCACTGGTGGGTCTGCGCGATGGGATCGGGGTCGATCGTCATGGCGGCGTAATCGAAGCCGGTCGTCCCGGCGACATGGACGTAGTCGCCCTCGACGACCGCACGGCTGTAGCCCGCGACAGCCTCGAAGGCCGAACCGGAGGAGATCAAGCGCCGTTCGCTCATTTACCAGGACAGCTGCTCGCCGTTGAAGTTGAGGAATTTACCGTTCTGCGACGCATTGGCCGATGCCAGCACGCGGCGCATTCCGGTGACACTGGCCGAGGCGTCGATATCCGCACTCGCGCCGCCCATTTCCGTGCGTACCCACCCCGGATGAAACGCGATGCAGACGATGCCATGGGGGCCGAGTTCCAGGCTCGCCGATCGTAACGCCGCGTTGGCAGCCGCCTTGCTCACGCGATACAGCCAGCCCGAGGTACTGCTCATCAGCGAGATCGAACCCATGCGGCTGGAGATCAGCGCGAGCTTGCCGCCGGTGGCGGCCAGCCCGGGCACCAGTTGCGGGATCAGCTGCATCGGCGCGCGCACGTTGGTGTGCATCACGCTGTCGAAGTCGAGTCCGCCAGGCGCGGCGATCGCCGAGGTGCGCGGCCCGTAGACCCCGGCGTTGTAGATGGCGACGTCGAGCTTCTCGCTATGCAGTTGCACGCCGAACTCCGCCACCGTCGATTCATCGACGACGTCGAGGATCAGCGGTTTTGCGCCGAGCCCGCGCAGCTTCGCGGCGTCTTCGGTGCGGCGCACGGTCGCGATGACGCGTGCACCCTCGGCCGCGTACTGGCGTACGAATTCGAGCCCGATGCCGCGCGATGCTCCGATGACGAGGACTGTGCTCATGGGCTCAGCGTGAGGTCAACGCGAGCCGTCCCGCCAGCGCCGCGAACAGCGCTGCGCCGACCAGATTCAGCATGCGGCGAACCCCGGGTCTAGCACCCAGTCGCCGCGCCTGATGCGCGAGCGCGACTACGGCGAACAGGAACAGCGTGCCGTTCAGGACAAAGACGGCGCCAAGGAACAGGAACGCGAGCGGCTTGTCGGCAGCGTCAGCCCGGATGAATTGCGGCAAGAGTGCCAGGAAGAACAGCGCCACTTTGGGATTGAGGAGATTCGTGGTCAGGCCCTGGACGAAGATCCGCGCGGCGGACAGCTCCGGTGGGGAAAGCGCGCCGGATATCGACGGAGGGGAGTCGGATGCCGCGCGCAGCATGCCCCACGCCAGCCACAGCAGGTACAGCGCACCGGCCCACTTGATAAGGTCGAACGCCCAGGCCGAGGTGGCGAGCAGCGCGGCCAGGCCCAGCGCCGCAGCAACCGCATGCACCGCGCAGCCGGTTCCGATCCCGAGCGCGGCGGCTAGGCCGCCGCGCCAGCCGAACTGCAGCGTGCGCGTCACCGTGTACATCATGTCGACGCCCGGCGTCGCATTCAGAACGAGGCCCGTGACAACGAACAGGGCCAGGTCGTGGGTGCCGAACATGGAGCTAAACGCGCGCTGCGATCGCTAGACGAGTTCGAGCGCCAGCGCAGTCGCCTCGCCGCCGCCGATGCACAGGGCCGCCACGCCGCGTTTGCCGCCGGTCTTGCGCAGCGCGCCGAGCAGCGTGACGACGATACGCGCACCCGAGGCGCCGATCGGGTGTCCTAGCGCGCACGCCCCGCCGTGAATGTTGACCTTGTCGTGCGGCAGATTGAGTTCCTTCATCGCCGCCATCGTCACGGCGGCAAAGGCCTCATTCACCTCCCACATGTGGACATCGGCGGGCTTCCAGCCGGTTTTCGCCAGCACCTTGTTGATCGCGCCAATCGGCGCGGTCGTGAACCACTCCGGTGCCTGTGCGTGCACCGAGTGCGCAAGGATGCGCGCTATCGGCTTCCGGCCGAACTTCGCGGCGGTCGATTCGCGCATCAGCACCAAGGCTGCCGCACCGTCGGAGATCGACGAAGCGTTCGCGGCGGTGATCGTGCCGTCCTTCTTGAAGGCGGGCTTCAGGCCCGGGATCTTGTCGAGCTTGGCCTTGAACGGCTGCTCGTCCTTGTCGACCGAGACGTCGCCGCCCTTGCCCGGCACTTTCACCGGGGCGATCTCCCAGGCGAAACTGCCGTCGGTATTGGCCTTCAGCGCGCGCTCGGTCGAGGCAATCGCAAAGCGGTCCTGTTCCTCGCGCGTGAAGGAATACTTGGTCACGCACTGCTCGGCGAACACGCCCATCGCCTTGCCGCGCTCGTAGGCGTCCTCGAGGCCGTCGAGCGCCATGTGATCGTAGGTGGTGAACGCGCCGTAGCGATAGCCCCGGCGCGAGCCGACCAGCAGGTGCGGCGCGTTAGTCATGCTTTCCATGCCGCCGGCGACGATGACATTCGCGCTGCCGGCTGCCAGCATGTCGTGCGCGAACATCATCGCGCGCATGCCGGAGCCGCACATCTTGGACAGGGTGACGGCGCCGACGGACTGCGGCAGTCCCGCCGCGAGCACCGCCTGACGCGCCGGCGCCTGACCCTGCCCCGCCATCAGGCAGCAGCCCAGGAGTGCCTCGTCGACGCTGTCGCCGGCGATCCCGGCGCGCTCCACCGCGGCATTGACGGCGGCGGCGCCCAGCTGCCAGGCCTGCAACGGGGAAAAATCACCGAGCAGGCCGCCAATCGGCGTGCGGGCGGCGGAAACGATGACGATGGGTTCGCTCATGGAGGGCTCCTTCAGCTTGAACGGAATTCTGAGGCAAAGCGCCGCCGGAAGCGGCGATCGGGGGGATACGGAAACACGTCTTCGAGATGTCCGTCCTGGATGCGCTGCTTGCGCGCGTTCCAGAATTCGGGCGTCAGCAGGTCGGCGTGGTGTTTCAGGAAGGCGGCGCGGATGCGGTCGTCTCCAAGCAGGAACGTGCCCCACTGTTCGGGAAACATGTCGCGCTTGTCGACGCGATACCACGCCTCGGCCGACATTTCGTCGTCGTCGTACTGCGACTGCGGCACAGCGCGAAAGTTGCAGTCGGTCATGTACTCGATCTCGTCGTAGTCGTAGAACACCACGCGATTCAGCCGGGTGACGCCGAAGTTCTTGTACAGCATGTCGCCCGGAAAGATGTTGGCCGCGGCCAGTTCCTTGATTGCATTGCCGTATTCGAGCATCGCGTGATCGAGGTCAGTGTCGGTCGCCTTGGCCAGGTAGAGGTTGAGCGGCGTCATGCGCCGCTCGATATAGACGTGCCGGATCGTCACCGTGCCGTCGCCGAAGTCGAGCTGGCTCGGGCAGTAGTTGCGCAGCTCCTCGAGCAGTTCCGCCGAGCAGCGCGCGCGCGGCAGCGTCACCTGCGAGTACTCCCAGGTGTCGGCCATGCGGCCGACGCGGTCATGCAGCTTGACCAGCTGGTACTTGCCCATGATCTGCTGGCGATCCGTTTCCTTGGGCTGCGGGATCACGTCCTTGATCACCTTGAACACGTAGGGATACGACGGCAGCGTGAACACCGACATCACCAGCCCCTTGATGCCGGGCGCGATGACGAACGAGTCGGTCGAGTGCTTCAGGTGGTGCAAGAAGTCGCGGTAAAAGAGAGTCTTGCCCTGCTTGGCCAGCCCCACCATCGTGTAGAGCTCCGACGGCGGCTTGTGCGGCAGGATCGTGCGCAGGAAGTCGATGTAGGCCGACGGCGCTTCCATGTCGACGAGGAAGTAGGCGCGTGTGAACGAGAACAGCGTCGCCAGCATGTCGCTGGTAAAAAGCGCCGTGTCCAGATAGAGCTGACCGCGCCCGTTGCGCAGGATCGGTACCGCCACCGGCGTGATGCGCGTGCCGTTGATCACCCGCCCGACGATGTACGCGCCCTTGTTGCGGAAGAAGAGCGACGACAGGATCTGTATCTGGCAGTCCGGTTCGACGTGCCAGGGCCGACGGAATGCTTCGCCCTTGCGGTGCGCTTCGCACACGGCGCGGATGATGAGCCGCAGGTCGCGTTCGACGTCCTCCCAGCGGCACGCCAGTCCCGCATCGATGACGATCTGGCGCAGCGTCCGACGCAGTCCGGCCGCAGGGTAGTAGCTGCGGTAAGACGGCGGGTCCGAGTCCATGTAATCGGTCGCCACGCCGGGCCGCACGAACAGGAACTGGTTGCGGAAGTAGTCGCGGTGCAGCAGCTTGGTGCAGACCGAGTTGAAAAACGTCTCCGCGCACTCCGGCTGTCGGTGTTCGGCGAGGAGCGAGACGTAGTGCTGCTTGACCGCCTGCCACAGCGCGTCGTGCTCGGTTTCCTCGAGCGACGCGAGGTCGAACTCGCGCTCGATGCGGGCCACCGCCTCGAGCACGCGCTGGTCGTAGAAGTCGATGCGTTCGCGTGCACGCGTGCGCATGAGGTGCCATTCGCCGTTTTCGTACTGCGGCTTCGCCTGCTGCGCGACGTAGCGGAACAGCCGGTAGTGGCGGTTGAAGCCTTCCAGGATCGCGCCGGCGATGCGCGCGGGCGACGGCATCGAGCGGTCGAACACGATATCGGAGGCCACGGCGGACATGAGCGTCATTGTGACTAATGGTGTCGCGGTGTCAGCGCGAGCCAGAACGCGAGGACGCCGAAGGCCGCGCCGAGGACCCAGCGTTGCATCCGCAGCCAGCCGGGCCGCCGGGCCAGCCACGCCGACAGTGCGCCGGCCACGGTGACCAGCGCGCCGTCGACCAGTGTCGACACCGAAACGTGCACGACCCCCAGCACGAGGCTTTGCTGCAGCACGGCTCCGCCCGCCGGATCGACAAACTGCGGAAACAGCGACAAGTAGAACACGGCCACCTTCGGGTTGATGACCGATGCCGTCAAGGACTGCCGAAACAGGACGCGATCGGGCACCGGATCAAGCGGCTGCGGCGTGAAACTGAACCCGCCGCCGCGCAGCGTGTTCCACGCCAGCCACATCAGGTACGCGGCACCCGCCAGCTTGATTGCATCGAACGCCGCCGGAAGCGCGAGCAGCAGCGCCGAGAGTCCAACCGCCGCAGCAAGAAGATGGACCAGAACTCCGGCCATCACGCCGATCAGCGAGAAGTACCCGGCACGCCGCCCCTGGGTCAGCGTGCGCGAAATCAGGTAGATCCATACCGGTCCGGGCGTCAGCGCGAGCAGCAGCACGGCAAACGCGAACAGGGCCAGTTGCTCGGCGCCCAGGCCGAGCACGCTCATGCAGTCCACTCCCAGTGCTGCTCGAGGACCTCGGGGCCCCATTGCGTCGTTGGTCGCTCGAGGGTCTTGCGAAAGCCGAAGTCCTCGTAAAGATGGCGGGCGGCGTTCAGGCCGGCAAACGTACCCAGCACCACCCGCGCATAGCGCTCCCGTGCGAACGCCATCGCCGCGCTCATCAGGCGGCGTCCCATGCCTTTGCCGCGCAACTCATCAGCCGTGATGAACCAGCGCAGCTGGGCACTGTCGGGATCGTCGGTCGAGCCGCCGTCGATGACGATCGTGCCGAATACTTGACAGCGGTCCACGGCCAGCCAGACCCCGTCGCGCTGCGGGTCGAAGCGTGCGAGAAACTGCGCGATGTCGGCCATGCGCCCGGTCTCGAAGTAAACACCGAAGCCGTGCTCGCGGGCGTAATAGCGCGACTGCAGTGCGGCGCTTGTTGCCATCGCCCCCGGCAGCGGGCAGGGCAGCAGGCGCGGACCGCAGTCGATCGGATTCAACGCGGCCTCGAAGGGGTAGAGCAGCTCGAATCGCTCGAGATCGACGGTCATCGACTCGTCGAACGCGCGCCCGAACGTCGCGAGCTCGTGAGTGAAGAACTGGCGGTGCCCATTCTTCCAGTCCGCGAGGGTACGGTCGCCCTCTCCTTCGTCCCATGCAAACGCGGCATCGACCTCTGCGAACGGACGACGCTCGAGCACGGTCGTGCGTATCACCGCCCGTGGCGTGCCGTCGTGCTCCGTCACCACCGAGTAGCCGCCGGACACCGGCTTGACCTGTGGCATCTGGTCGTTGAACTCGGACAATCCGGCAGTGGCGCGCTTCGGGCCGTGCAGCACGAGTTCGACGAGTTCGTGCGCCATCGGCGCGGAATCCCCGAAATACCAGGCCTGGTAAGCGGTGGTCGTCGGCAGCCCGGTGGCGATGCAGAAATCGCGCCAGTAGCGCTCGATCTGCGGCGAGCGTTCGACCGAGTTGTCGGGAAGTGGTGGAGCGGACATGGGGCTCGAAGCGTACCGGAGGAGCGCGTCCGCATGAGCCGCCGGGGAACGCGCCCCGGGCCTGCTAGGGCTGCAGGTCGAACAGCATGCAGGTCGTCGTGCCGTGCGAATACAGGCGTCCTTCGCCATCGACCAGCCGGCCTTCGGCGGTCGCCATGCGGCGACCGCTCGATACCACCTTTCCCTCCGCGCGCACCGGACCTGTTGCTTCCGTGAGCGCCCTGACGCAATGGATCTTGAACTCGAGTGTCGTATAGGCGCGGCCGGCCTCGCACAGCGTCTGCACCGCGCACGCCATCGCAGAGTCCAGCAGCGTGGCGTGGTAGCCGCCATGAACCGTTGCGATCGGGTTGTAGTGCGCGCGCGCCGGACGGCCCTGGAACACCGCGCGACCCGGCTCGGCCTCGATCAGGTAGAAATCCAGCGTCTCAGCGATCGGTGGCACCGGGATTTCGCCACGGATCATCCTTTGCAGGAACTCGAGGCCGCTGATGTGCCTGAGCGTGTCCGCGTCGGCCATGCCCGGCGGCAGGAATCCAGCTTTCAGCGATTCGAGGTGCTGCTGCCAGGGATGCATGCCCAAGCCCTACATGGTTTCAGCAAACAGTTCCCGACCGATCAACATCCTTCGGATCTCTGAGGTCCCGGCTCCTATCTGGCTCCGGCCGCTCGCTGTTGCTCGCTTAACGTTCACTGCGTTCACGTTAGCCTCACCGAATCGGGGCCTTATATCGTTTCTGCGAAGAGTTCGCGACCGATCAGCATTCTTCTGATTTCGGATGTTCCGGCCCCGATTTCATAAAGCTTGGCATCCCGCCATAGCCTGCCGGTCGGGTAGTCGTTGATGTAGCCGTTGCCGCCCAGCGCCTGAATCGCTTCGCCGGCCATCCAGGTGGCGCGTTCGGAGGCGAAAAGTATTGCCCCGGCGGCGTCCTTGCGGATGTGGCGCACGGTCTCCGGGGTGGCGCGGTCGCAAGCGCGGCCGACTTCATAGACGTACGCGCGCGAGGCCATCAATGTCGTGTACATGTCGGCGAGCTTGCCCTGCATCAGTTGGAACTCGCCAATTGACTGGCCGAATTGCTGGCGGTCGTGCACGTAGGGCACGACGACATCCATGCAGGCGGCCATGATGCCGAGCGGTCCGCCCGACAGCACCGCGCGCTCGAAGTCGAGTCCGCTCATCAGCACCTTGGCGCCGCCCCCTTCGTCGCCCAGAATGTTTTCTGCCGGAACCTCGACGTTTTCGAACACCAGTTCGCCGGTGTGCGAGCCGCGCATGCCCAGCTTGTCGAGCTTCTGCGCGACCGAGAATCCCTTCATGCCCTTCTCGACGATGAAGGTGGTCATGCCACGCGCGCCCATCTGCGGATCGGTCTTAGCGTAGACGACAAGCACGTCGCAGTCCGGTCCGTTGGTGATCCACATCTTCGTGCCGTTGAGGACGTAGCGGTCCCCCTTGAGGTCGGCACGCAACTTCATGCCGACGACGTCGGACCCCGCGTTCGACTCGCTCATCGCGAGCGCGCCGACGTGCTCGCCGCTGACGAGCCTGGGCAGGTACTTCGCCTTCTGCGCCGCACTGCCGTTGCGCTTGATCTGGTTTACGCACAGGTTCGAGTGCGCGCCGTAAGACAGGCCGATCGAGGCGCTGGCCCGCGAGATTTCCTCCATCGCGACGATGTGGGCGAGGTAGCCCATGTCGGCGCCGCCGTATTCCTCGCTCACCGTAATGCCGAGAACGCCGAGATCCCCAAGCTTGCGCCATAGCTCCATCGGAAACTGGTCGGTACGGTCGATCTCGGCCGCGCGCGGCGCAATTTCCGCCTGCGCGAAGTCGTGCACCGACTCGCGCAACGCGTCGATGTCCTCGCCAAGTTGGAAGTTCAGGCCGGGCAGCTGCATCGGAACTCCTCGGATTTCATATCTTTTCGTCGGCGACGCCGTGCATCACCATCAACGTCTGCTGCATGGCTGCCACGCGCACTTTCCGGTCACC
The DNA here is from genome assembly GCA_963712485.1 of uncultured beta proteobacterium. Classification (GTDB taxonomy): domain Bacteria; phylum Pseudomonadota; class Gammaproteobacteria; order Burkholderiales; family Burkholderiaceae_F; genus JALORV01. The sequence continues at coordinate 28,123 of CAVQID010000072.1, read as the reverse complement.
TTGCAGCGCGACGACCTCCGCACGGACGATCGACAGCGTCCGGCCGGCCTTCAGCACCTCGCCGGTCGCCACCAGTACGTCGCCGGTCGCCGGCGCCAGCATGTTGATCTTGTATTCGACGGTAAGGACGCTGGCGTCGGCGGGCATCAGCGTGAAGCCGGCGTAGCCACCGGCACTGTCGGCGATCATGCCGACGATCCCGCCATGCACGAAGCCGTGCTGCTGTGTGAGGTCCTGCCGTACCGCCAGCTCGATGACGCAGCGCCCGGGCTCGACGTCGGTAAGACGCGCGCCGATCAGCTGCATTGCCGCCTGGCGTGCGAACGAGTCGCGCACGCGCGCGGCGTAAGCCGGGTTGGCAGCAGTGAACGACACGGAAGCGGCGCGGGCGCAATGCCGAACATGGCGCGGGCAGTCCCGCGCAGGAGAACGACTCTACGGCCAAGTTGACGTTAACGTCAACTTGGCCTTGGCCCTCAGGGGACCGGACGTCCGTCCGCCAGCCGCAGCGTGCCCCGTATCAACCGGTAAACGACCCAGCACCAGACGATCGCGATGACGGTGCCGCCGGCGATGGCGCCGCCCAGCATCTCCCACGGCAGAGTCATCACGTCGGTGGCCCGCATCGCGCGCCCCATGTCGATCGCCGCCGGCAGCACCATCGCCACCATGCCGGCGATCGCCAGCGCAAACCATCCGATCCACCACCAGAACGTCCGCACCAGCCAGCTGTAGTGTGACGCGAGGAACGTGCCGTCGACGTCGGCACGCTTGACGTACGCGATGACGAGGCCGATGAAAGCCGGCCAGAACATCACCAGCCCGATCGCAAACAGGCCATAGGTGATGCCGAGCATCGTGAACTCGCGGGACGAGGGAACCGGGGAGGGGTCGGCGTCGGTCATCAGGTGCACCAGCAGTGGGCGGCGCTGCCGGCGATGCGGAAGCGCGTCGGTTGGAGAGGCACGGCATGGTAACGCCGCCGTGATTCGTTACGCTACGGCGGTGGATCGATCCAGCGCCGGCGCTCTTCTCAAGGATATTTTTGGCTACGACACCTTCCGCGGCTTCCAGCGCGAGGTGATCGAGCACGTGGTCGCCGGCGGCGACGCGCTGGTGCTGATGCCGACCGGCGGCGGCAAGTCGCTCACTTACCAGATTCCGGCACTGATGCGCGCAGGCGTGGCCATCGTCGTGTCGCCGCTGATCGCGCTGATGCAGGATCAGGTTGCCGCGCTCGACTGAACTGGGGCTGCGGGCGGCCGCGCTGAACTCGGCGCTCGGTGCGGGCGAAGCCGCCGCGATCGAGCGACGCATGCGCGCCGGGGACATCGACCTGGTGTACGTGGCGCCCGAGCGGCTGCTTACCGACCGCTGCCAGCGGCTGCTGGAAGACGTGCAGGCGAGCGCAGGCATCGCGCTGTTCGCGATCGACGAGGCGCATTGCGTGTCGCAGTGGGGACATGACTTCCGGCCGGAATACGGCGCGCTCGAAGTCCTGCGGCGTCGTTTCCCGACGGTGCCGCGGATCGCGCTGACAGCCACGGCCGATGCCCCGACGAGGCAGGAAATCGTCGAGCGTCTGCTGGTCGACCCGCAGGTGTTCGTCGCGAGCTTCGATCGTCCCAACATCCGCTACCGCATCGTCGAGAAACGCGAGCCGCGCGAACAGCTGCTGCGGTTCATCCGCGACGAGCATCCGGGCGAGGCGGGCATCGTCTACTGCCTTGCCCGCAACACCGTCGAGGAAGTCGCGCAGTTCCTGTCGGACCACGGCATCGACGCGCTGCCGTATCACGCCGGCATGGAAGGCAGCAGGCGCACGGCGAACCAGGCGCGCTTCCAGCGTGACGAGGCCTGCGTGATCGTCGCGACGATCGCGTTCGGCATGGGCATCGACAAGCCGGACGTGCGTTTCGTCGCCCACCTCGACATGCCGAAGAGCGTCGAGGGCTACTTCCAGGAGACCGGCCGCGCGGGCCGCGACGGCCTGCCTGCCGACGCGTGGATGGCGTACGGCCTGGCGGACGTCGTGCAGCAGCGTCGGCTGATCGAGCAGTCGGACGCCGAGGACGCGTACAAGCGGCTGTCGAACGCGAAGCTCGACGCGATGCTGGCGCTGGCCGAGGCCGCCGACTGCCGGCGCGTGCGGCTGCTCGCGTATTTCGGCGAAGCGAGCGCGCCGTGCGGCAACTGCGATAACTGCCTGAGCCCGCCGGCGCTGCGCGACGCCACGGAAGACGCGCGCAAGCTGCTGTCGGCGATCTACCGCTGCCAGCAGGCCGGTGGCTTCGGCTTTGCCGCGGGCCACATCGTCGATGTGCTGCGCGGCAAGGCGAGCGAAAAGGTGACGCGGTTCGGGCACGACCGGCTCTCCACATTCGGCATCGGCACCGACCGTTCGGAGGCCGAATGGCGCCTGCTGCTGCGGCAACTCGTCGCGCAGCGCATCGTCGACGTCGACTATGGACATTTCAACGTGCTGCGGCTGACCGAGGCGAGCCGCGCGGTATTGCGTGGCGAACATCGCATCGAGCTGCGCGAACACGTAAGCGAGCCGCGCCGACGGGGTGAAAAGCAGCGCGCGGCGCGCATTGCCGGGCTGGACGGCGCGGCGGAGTCGCTGTTTGAACGCTTGCGCCAGTGGCGCTCCGGCGTCGCGAAGGAGCATGGCGTTCCGGCGTACGTCGTGTTCCACGACGGCACGCTGCGCGCGATCGCGCAGCAGCGACCACGCTCGCTCGATGCGCTGGCACAGGTTTCCGGCGTCGGCAGCGCCAAGCTGGAGCGCTACGGTGCCGCCGTCATCGGTATTGTCGGCGCGCCGGCCGTCGTCTAGCGCTTGCCGCGTTCCAGCAGACGACGGCACTCCGCCTCGTGCTGCGCAATCTCGGCCAGGGTCACCTGGATGTCCTCGCGCTGCTGCTCGAGCGCCGCGCGGTGCTGCATCAGCACGGCGAGGAAGCGGCGCGCCTGCGCGGCCGCGTCCTTGGGTGACTCGTACATGTCGATCAGCTCGCGCACCTGGGACAGCGACAGACCGAGCCGCTTGCCGCGCAACGTGAGCTTGAGCCGCGTACGGTCGCGCGACGAATACACGCGCGTGAGCCCGGAGGCCCCGCTGCGCGCCGGCGCCAGGATGCCCTGGTCCTCGTAGAAACGGATCGCGCGCGGCGTTATGTCGAACTCGCGCGCAAGCTCGGCGATCGAGTACGAGCGTGCCTCGTGATCATCGGCAGCGGTGCGCGTGAGCCGTGCGCGGGCATTCATCGTCGAGCGGGCCATTCGAAGGTCGCCGCGTAGAATCGCCGCAGTTGACGTCAACGTCAAGCGGACGCGCTGCCGCATGAATCCGAACGAGCACGAGCTGCATTACCCGTGGGGCGAGCCGCCGGCGTCGGGCGCGTGGCTGACGCTGCGACCGGGACTGCACTGGGTGCGCATGCCGCTTCCCTTCGCGCTCGATCACATCAACCTCTGGGTGCTCGATGACGAGATCGACGGCAGCCCGGGATTCACGATCATCGACACCGGCATCACGTCGGACCCGACCAAGGCGGCCTGGGAACAGATTTTCTCCGGGCTGTTCGATGGCCGGCCGTTGCTGCGGCAGTTGTGCACGCACTTTCATCCCGATCATTTCGGGCTGGCGCACTGGCTCACACGAGGCGGCGACCACGCGCGCTGGCAGGCGCCGTTGTGGATGACCGCCACCGAGTACACGGTGGGTCGCCTGCTGTCGCTCGGGGGCGGCGACACCAGCGGAGAGGGCGCGGCCGCGCACTTCCGCCGCCACGGTCTCGCCGACGAGGATTCTCTCGCGAAAGTTCGTGCGCGCGGCGCCGGCTACTACCCGCAACTGGTGCCGGCGGTGCCGCTGCAGTACCGCCGACTGCAGGACGGCGACGAGATCGCGATCGGACCGGCGCATGCGCGCCGCATCTTTCGCGTCATCGTCGGCTTTGGGCACGCGCCGGAGCACGCATCGCTGTACTGCGCCGACCACCGCCTGCTGATTGCCGGCGACATGGTGTTGCCGCGGATTTCGACCAACGTCAGCGTGTTCGAGATCGAGCCCGAGGGCAATCCGCTGCCCCGCTACCTGCACTCACTCGATCAGTTGCTGCTGTTGCCGGCCGACACGCTCGTGCTGCCGTCGCACGGCAAGCCGTTCACCGGGCTGCACCAGCGCATCGCGCAGCAGCACGCGCACCACCGTGAGCGCCTTGCCGAAGTGCTGGCGGCCTGCGCCACGCCGCAGACGGCCGCGAGCATCGTGCCGGTACTCTTCAGGCGCACGCTGGACCTGCACCAGACCACCTTCGCGCTGGGCGAGAGCCTGGCCCACCTGCACGCGCTCTGGTTCGCGGGCGATTTGGTGCGGACCGAACGCGACGGCGTGTTCCACTTCCATGCGGCACACTGAGTTCGGAGGTCCACGATGAAGCGGCGCCGCAGCGGCACCGTGCTGGTGACCGGCGGGCGTGACCCGCGCAGCGAGTTTCGACTTCGTCAATCCGCCGCTGGTGCGCGGCTCGACCGTATTGCACGACAGCGTGGCCGACATGAAGGCGCGCGTGGCGCGCCGCACTGCCGGCGACGACGCCGCCCCCGTGGCCTATGGCATCTACGGCACGCCGACCCATCACGCGTTCTATCAGGCGCTGAATGAACTGGAAGGAGGCCATGCGAGCTGGGCCTTTCCGTCCGGCCTCACGGCCTGCACGATCGCGATCCTCGCGTTCGTTCGCACCGGCGATCACGTGCTGGTGCCCGATTCGGTGTACTGGCCGACGCGCCGATTCTGCCGCGATACCCTGGTGCGCTACGGCGTCGAGACGACGTTCTACGACCCGCGCGTCGGCGAGCGCGGGCGACCCGCGGTCGCGGCGCTGTTCCGGCCGACGACACGCGTGCTTTTTCTCGAGTCGCCCGGCTCGCTCACGTTCGAAATGCAGGACGTCGCGCTGATGGCCGAGGTGGCGCGCCAGCATGGCGCCGTCAGCATGATGGACAACACCTGGGCAACCCCACTGTACTTCCAGCCGCTCGCGCACGGCGTCGACGTCTCGATCCATGCGGCGACGAAGTACATCTGCGGCCATTCGGACGTCATCATGGGCACCGTGACGAGCAACGCGGCCGCCTGGACGCGGCTGCGTGAAACGATCCAGCACTACGGACTGACGACCAGTCCCGATGACGTGTACCTGGCGCACCGGGGATTGCATTCGATGGAGGCGCGCCTGCGCCAGCACACAGCAACGGCGTGGCGGCTGATCGAGTGGCTGCAGGGTCAGCCGGAGGTGGATCGCATCCTCTATCCGGCACTCGAGTCCGATCCCGGCCACGCGCTGTGGAAGCGCGACATGACCGGCGCCTCCGGTCTCTTCGGCGTCGCACTGAAGCCGATCGCGGCCGATCGCTTCATCGACTTCATCGATGGGCTCGAGCTCTTCGGCCGCGGCTATTCGTGGGGCGGCTACGAGAGCCTGCTGATCCCGGTGTTCCCGGAACGCACCGCAGCGCCGCTGCCGTTCGAAGGACCGCTGTTCCGCATCGCTGCGGGACTCGAAGACCCGGATGACCTGATCGAAGACCTCGCCGCCGGTTTCGCACGGTTACGCGGCGTCGCTTGAGCCGCCGGCACCGTGGCCGCGTCGTCGCCAGCGCTGCCAGTGATACGGCGCTTCGAGCCGGCGGACTGGGAGCAGTTGTGGCCGCTGCTGAATGCGACGTTCGAGACGGGCGATACCTACGCCTTCGCGCCCGAGAGCACCGAGGCCGACATCCACCGGGCCTGGATCGAGACCCCGGCGGCTAGCTTCGTCGCCTGCGCACCCGACGGGCAGCTGCTCGGCACGTATTACATCAAGAACAACCAGCCGGGGCTGGGCGCCCACGTGTGCAACTGCGGGTACGTCGTCGCGCCGTCGGCGCAAGGCCGCGGAATCGCATCGGCGATGTGCGAGCATTCGCAACGGCAGGCGGTCGCGATGGGCTACCGGGCGATGCAGTTCAATCTGGTCGCGTCGACCAACGAGCGGGCGGTCAGGCTGTGGCAGCGGCTCGGCTTTTCAGTCGTCGGCACGTTGCCGCGGGCCTTTCACCATCTGCGGTTGGGCTACGTCGACGCGCTGGTCATGTACAAGGAACTGGTGATCTGAGCGCAGACAGGAAGTTGCAGGACAGGAGCAGACGATGGATCGATCGATGATCAAGGGAGTCCTGATCGGCGGGGCCGCGATGGTAGCGCTTGCCGCGGTCGCAACGACGGGCTATCGGACGATGACCCGGCCGGTGTTCGCCGAGGTGGTGTCGGTGAAGGAAGTCAGCGAGACGATCCGCACGCCGCGCGAGGAATGCCAGGACGTGCAGGTGAAGAAGCAGGCGCCGGTCAAGGACGAGCACCGCGTCGCGGGTACCGTTATTGGCGGGGTAGCCGGTGGCGTGCTCGGCCACCAGATCGGTGGCGGCACCGGCAAGACGGTGGCTACCGTCGCCGGTGCAGCGGCCGGCGGCTATGCCGGAAACCGGGTTCAGAAGAACATGCAGGAGAAAGACGTCGTGACGACGACGGAGAAGCGCTGCAAGACCGTCACCGATACGTCGCAGAAATTCGTCGGCTACGACGTCCGCTACCGCCTGGACGGCAAGGAAGACGTCGTGCGCACGTCGTTCAAGCCGGGCAACCAGATTCCGGTCAAGGACGGCAAGCTGGTGCTGACGCCGCCCGAAGCCGCCAAGTAGCCTGCGGGCCAAGCGCGCGGGTTACTGCGCGCCTTCCGCGCGCGGCTTCTGCTTGCGACGCTTCAGCAGGCGATCGAAGAGCGCGCGCGGCATCAGCTTCAGCAGCACCGTTGCGCAGCCCATCTGCCACGGGATCGTGCGGTAGCGCACGCCGGCGATGATGGCGTCGACGGCCTTGCGCGCGAAAGCATCGGCATCCATCAGGAACGGCATGCCGTAGGGATTCTTCGCCGTCAGTGGCGTACGGATGAAACCCGGTGAGATCGTCACGACCCTGACCTCGGACTTCCCCAATTCAACCCGCAGGCTCTCACAGTAGGTGATGACGGCCGACTTCGACGCGCAGTACGCCTCGGAGCCGGGCAGTCCGCGGATGCCGGCCACGCTGGCGATGCCGACCAGTGTGCCGCGCCGGCGATTCATCATCGGGCCGACAAAAGGATGGAACGTCGCCGCCATCGCCATCACGTTCGTGTCGAACACGCGGCGAAATTGCGCCAGGTCCTCGTAGAACTGGGTCTTCACGCCGAGCGAGATCCCGGCATTCGCGATGACGATGTCGGCGCCGCCCACCGCTTCGTCGAACGCCCGCCCCGCATTGACGATGGCCTCGGTGTCGGTCACGTCGACGCCGTAGGTCCGGTGATCGCCCGGCAGCGCGGCAACGAGTGCCTGCAACGCATCGGCTCGTCGGGCGACGAGCCCCAGTCGCGCACCGCGCGCGGCGAACTCGCGAGCGAGCGCCTCGCCGATCCCGCTCGAGGCACCGGTGATGAAGACGTTCACGGAAACCGGAGCGTTGCTTCTACTTCTTGCCTCGCTCGGTACGGGCGCGCTGCACCAGGTAATCGAGCACGATCAGGCTGCCCTCGCGCGATCCGACCATCGACGGCGCCGTCGTGAATTTGCCGTCGACCGCCATCGCGGGCGTGCCGTCGATCTTGTACGCACGCCAGATCTGTCCGGCCCGATTGGCGCGCGCCGCCACCGAGAACGAGTTGTACGTGTCGATCCACTGCTTGCGATCGATGCCATTGGCCGCCATGAAGTCCGCGATCTGATCCGGATTGATCAGCGGCTGGCGGTTCTTCTGGATCGCGGTGAACACCTTCTGGTGCATCTCGTCGAGTTTGCCGAGCGCTTCCAGCGTGTAGTAGATGCGTACATGCGGCATCGTGCTGTTGTCCCAGGCGATCGGGATGCGCTTGTATTCGACGTCCGACGGCAGCTTCTTGCGCCAGCTCGTGACATACGGGTCGTACGACATGCAGTGGGGGCAGGTGTACTGGAAGAACTCCAGCACCTCGATCTTGCCGCTGCTTTCAACCGGCACCGCAGTCTTCAGCGTGACGTAATCCTTCGTGTCCTGCGGCACGCGCGGCGCAGCCTGGCCGTATACCAGCAGCGGGGCGGCGGCCGTCATCGCCGAGGCGATCAATAAGAGGCGGCGGGAAAGCGACATCTCGGATTCTCCAGGTGAGCAGCCGGTGGACCGGCCAGTGTTGACTACAACGGTACTGCGACCGCCTGCGCTGACAAGGGTTCGCCAGCGCCGACGGGCGGGCCGCACCCGCACGCTCAGCGCACCTTCATCAGCTGCACGTCGATGCCGTTTTCCGTCATCGTCTTGCGCATGCGGTTGACATCCTCGATGTTGCCGTAAGGCCCGAGGCGGACGCGATACAGGGTTTGTCCATCCTGTTCGCGCGGAAAGATCTTGGCGTCATATCCGAGCAGAGCCAGCCGCGCGCGCATCGCATCGGCATCCTCCGGCGACTTGAAGGCACCGGCCTGCAGCAGGTAGCGCGAACCGTCGTCGGGGATCGCCGCCATGCCTTTTTCCGCGGGCGGTGGTGCGGCTTTCGGATCGGTGGCCGAATCCATTTTGGGCGGCGGTACCGTGGCGGTATCGGGTGCGCGCGGCGGGATCTGCAGCGGCTTGTTCGGGTCGGGCATCTGGCCGCCGGCGCCCGGGTTGACGTTCTCGCTGGCCGGCCGAACCTTGTTGACGAACGGCACCGGCGCATTGGTGATGTAAAGAGCCACCGCGACGGCGACGCCCAGGCCGACGACGAGCCCGATGATGAAGCCGAGCAACGAGCCGCCGCGCTGGAGATTTCTGGGGAGCGTGGTCATGGAAGCAGTTTACTTGGGGCCGGAAGCCAGGCTGGCCGACGGCTTTCCTCGCACAGTCGCATGAGGAAGGCGCGGGGTCTCGGCGACCGCGACCCGCGCTACGGTCACATCTTTTCGGGTGCGGAAACGCCCAGCAGCGCGAGTCCGTTGCGCAACACCTGCCGCGTGGCCAGCAGCAGCGCCAGTCGGGCATTACGCAGGCCGGCATCGTCGACCAGCACGCGTTCGGCGTTGTAATAGGCGTGGAAATCCGCCGCCAGGTCTTTCAGGTAATAGGCCAGCTGGTGCGGAGCCAGTTCGTCGGCGGCATCGGCGAGCGTGTCCGGATACGCCGCCAGGCGGTTCAGCAGCGACTGTTCGCGCGCGCTGGTCAGCGGACCCAGGTCGCTGCGCAGCGCTGCGGCGGCATCGGGTACCGGGTAGCCCTTTTCTTCCGCCTGCTGCAGCACCGACGAGATGCGGGCGTGCGCGTACTGCACGTAGTACACCGGGTTGTCCTCGGACTGGGACAGTGCGAGGTCGACGTCGAACGTGAACTCGGCGTCGGCCTTGCGCGCGACCAGGAAGTAGCGCGTCGCGTCGCGTCCGACCCACTCCAGCAGGTCGCGCAAAGTCGACGTAGGTGCCGGCGCGCTTGCTCATCTTCACTTCCTCGCCACCCTTGGTTACGCGCAGCATCTTGTGCAGCAGGTAGTCGGGGTAGCCATGCGGCACGTCGAGCTTCAGGCTCTTCGCCGCGGCCTGCACGCCGGCGCGCACGCGCGCGACGGTGCCGTAATGGTCGGTGCCCTGGATGTTGATGACCTTGGTAAAGCCGCGCTGGAACTTCGTCAGGTGATAGGCGACGTCGGGCACGAAGTAGGTGTACGTGCCGTCGGACTTGCGCATCACGCGATCCTTGTCGTCCTTCGGCGGGCCGCCGTGGCCGGCAAGGTCGGTGAACTCAGTCGTCTTCAGCCACAGCGCCGATTCGGCCTCGTAGGTCATGCCGGAGTCGACGAGGGCCTTCACGGTTCCCTCGACCTTGCCGTCGGAGTACAGCGAAGACTCGAGGAAGTAATGATCGAAGCTCACGCCGAGCGCCGCGAGGTCGGCGTCCTGCTCATTGCGCAGGTACACGACCGCGAAGTGGCGCACGGCCTCGAGGTCGCTCGGGTCGCCGCTCGCGGTTACCGGCGCGCCGTCGCGCGCGGTGACCGTCTTGCGCGCCGAGAAAGTCGCGCGCGATGTCGACGATGTAGTCGCCGCGGTACCCGGCCTCGGGAAACTCGATGGTTTCACCGAGCAACTCGCGCGCGCGCGCCTGGACCGACAGCGCAAGGTTGGCGATCTGCACGCCCGCGTCGTTGTAATAGAACTCGCGCGACACCTGCCAGCCCTGCGTCGCAAGCAGGTTGGCGAGCGCATCGCCGATCGCGGCCTGGCGCGCGTGGCCCAGGTGCAACGGCCCGGTCGGATTGGCCGAAACAAACTCGACCATCACGCGCCGGCCCGCATGCACCGAGCGCGTACCGAAGCACTCGCGCTCGCGCAGCGCGAGACGCACGACCTCCTGCTTCGCGGCACGGGCCAGCCGCACGTTGATGAAGCCTGGTCCGGCGACCTCCACCGCGTCGATCAGCGAAGCTGAGGCTGGGTTGACCTTCAACGCATCGGCGATCGCCTGGCCGATTTCACGCGGATTCTTCTTCAGCGACCTGGCCACCTGCATCGCGACATTGCAGGAAAGGTCGCCGTGCGATTCGATCTTCGGACGTTCGAGCACGACCGGGACGCCGGAGACGCCGAGGCCCGCCAGCGCCTGCTCGATCAGCGAGGCAATGCCTTGTCTTTGTTCTGGAAGCATCGACGAACCGGGGGCATGAAAGCGGCGAATTCTACTGGCGTGTCGCCGCTCGCTCCCGGAACGCTGCGCGATGCGGACGTCAGCGACGGCTCTTTTCGTAGGTGCCGACGAGAGTCGCCTGCTCGATCACGTGCCCCTTGATCCGTCTTTGCAGCTCTGCGCTGGTCGGCTGCTGCAGATCTTCCATTCGCCGGTCGAGCGCGAAGAGCTTGAAGAAGTAGCGGTGCCGGCCGATCGGCGGACACGGCCCCCGGTAGCCCGTCTGTTTCCAGTCGTTGAGTCCTTCGAGCGCATGCAGTGCCGCTGCGCCGGCACCTTCGGGCAGCGCCGTCGTCGCCGGTGGCAGGTCGTACAGCACCCAGTGCACCCACGTCATCCTGGGTGCGGCGGGGTCTGGCGCATCGGGGTCGTCGACGATCAGCGCCAGGCTTTCCGTGCCGGCCGGGACGTCGTCGATCGTCAGGGCGGGGGAGACATCCTCGCCCTCGCAGGTGTGACGGCGCGGCATGGCGCCATGATCATGGAATGCCAACGAGTTCAGTTTCATCGCGTGTGTCTTCCTCGGTGGTGGTCGCGACGGCGATCTCGCGCCTTTCGGGAGCAACCCATGGCAGGTCAAGCGCAGCATAGATCGACGCCTCGGTGCTGCCGGCAATTCTTCGTTGGCCCTTGAACAGGCCGTACTCATTGAGCTTCATTCCGCGGCCGATCGCTCGCTTGCGCAGTTCGATGTTGTAGGCCTTGGAACCGGTGAAGTAGAGCAGCGCTGCACCGAAACTTTCGGCGGGCACGACGCGCAGGTCGACCTGAAGCCCGCTCGCCAGGACGGCGCTGGCGCGCTTGGCGCCCTGCGCCAGCACCTCACGGAGCTCCGGATATTCGACGAAGCGACGCGTGACCGCGGTGCCGCGGTCGCTGGCCACCAGCACATCGATATCGCCGACGGTCTCGCGCCGGCGCCGCACGCTTCCTGCCACGATCGCCTCGCGCACGGCCGGGCTCGCCTTCAGGTACGCAAGCACGGCTTCCGCCTGGCGCCGGGCGACTGCAAGCGGCACACGCGGCTTCTTGCCGCGGTGGGTGCCGAGCACGTTCAGCAGGCGCTGCTCGGTCTTCGGGCCGAAGCCGCGTACTTCGCGCAATCGTCCGCTTTTCAATGCCCCGACGAGGTCGGTCGGACTGTGCACGCCCAGTTGCTCCGCGAGGTCATGAACGCGCTTGGGCCCGAGCCCCGGGATGTGCAGCAGCGATGAAGTGCCGCGCGGCACGGCGGCACGCAGTTCCTGCAGCAGCGCACAGGTCCCGCTGCGGGCGATCTCGTGGATCTTGGCGTCCAGGTCGGCGCCGATGCCGAAAAGCTTCCCAAGCGCTTCTCCGCGTGCGGCACGGGCCGCGAAGTCAGGCGCCTGCTGCCCGACGATGCGCGCCGCATTGCGATAGGCGCGGATGCGGAACGGATTTTCACCCTGCACTTCGAGCAGGTCGGCGATCTCCTCGAACACCGCGGCGATGCGGGCGTTGTCGCTGTTCGCCGGTGTCATGGTCGAGTCTCCTACGGTCGCGTGCGCAACTCGCGGGTCTGCTGGGCCTTCAGCACGCCGATGATGCCGTCGAGCTGTTCGGCGAGCGCCTCGAGCAGGTTGTCGAGAGCGATAACTCCCGCCAGCGCGCCGTCGGGTCCGGCGACCGGCAAGCGCCGCGCTCCGCGTTCGCGCATCAGCGCGAGGGCGTCGAGCAGGTCGTCGTCCTCCTCCACCACCGCGGGCTTTTCCGTCATCACGTCGCCCGCCGTCATCGCATTCGGGTCGAGGCCGAAGGCAACCACTTCGATGGTGATGTCGCGGTCGGTCAGCATGCCCACAGGAAACTCGACGCCGTCCGTCCTCTCCACCACCACAAGGCAGCCGACATGTTCGGCGTGCATCCGCTTGGCGCAGTCGGTGATCGTCTCACTCGTTTGCGCGGTGACGGGTAGGCGAACGGCAACATCCCGCACGAGCAGCGAAGGCGCTCTCATGGCTATGTCCTCCTTAGTCCGGATACTGTCTCAGGCTAGGTGCCGGAGTGCCCGCTTCTGTGACTGCCGTCAACATGTGGCCAACGCCTTGGCAGCTTTGCGCGATCATGTGTAAAAAGGTGACTGCAGGAATCGACCGGCGCCCTGGGCGTGGGCAACGGCCACACGACGCGAGAGGGGAAGAAATGAAGCTGACTTTGGGGGTTCCGACGCTGCTGGCGAGCGCAGCAATGCTGGCGGCGGGCGCTGCCTGGGCGCAAACCAAGGCGCCCGCGCAGGTCGTCAAGCCTCCGGTATCGCAGGCCTGGATCGACGTTGCCACCTTTGGCGGCTTCGGCATGCCGATGGGCGGCGGTGGCACCAGTCCGATGTCGATGATGGGCGGTATGTTCGGCGGCGGCCAGGGCGGGAAAAACAGTTTCGGCATGACGCAGACGGGCGCGGCCGGCCGCTGGGTCGACGTGACGCTGTACACCAGCCGCAATCCATCGCTGGCCGAAGCGCTGCAGGCCGTGCCTGCCGGCACGCAGCTCGCGCCCACGTTGCAGCTCGTGGCGCCGAAGGTGGAGAAGGGTCCGCCACCGACTCCTGGCGACGAGACCGTCGTCGAGCACCAGTACGAGCGGCCGAAGGGCAAGATGTATCTTTACTGGGGCTGCGGCGACACGGTGCGAGCCGGTCAGCCACGCATTCTCGACATGGCGACCGCCAAGCCCGAGGAATACGGCAAGTTCTTCGTTTCGCGTCGCGCAACCCAGCGCGGAACGCACAGCGCGGCGGGGCGGCCGTTGTGGCCGAACGATGTCGATGCGCGCATGGTTCCGGCCAATGCCTCGCTGGTCGGCGAGCATGCGTTCACCGGCCAAGGCGTTCCGGAGGGGTTCAAGTTCGCCATCGGCGCGCAGCAGGACCTGATGCCAGCGATCGAACTGAAGCAGACGGCGGCCGGCGGGGCCACACAGCTCGAGTGGGCGGCGCTGCCGACGGCACGGGCCTATTTCATTGCGGCCATGGGCGCGAAGGGCGGCTCCGAGATGGAGATGGTGTTCTGGACGTCGAGCGAAGTGCCCGAGGTTGGCATGGGGCTGATCGACTATCAGACCAATCCGGCAGTCGATCGCTGGCTGAAGGAGAAGGTTCTGCTCGAGCCGAATGTCACGCGCTGTACCGTGCCCAAGGGCGTGTTCGCCGAGGGTGGCGGCGCCATGCTGCGGATGATCGCGTACGGCTCGGAACTGAATCTCGCGCATCCGCCGCGTCCGGCCGATCCCAAGATCGCCTGGGAGCCGCAGTGGGCAGTCAAGCTGCGCGTGAAGAGCGTGGCCAATGCCATGCTCGGCATGGACATGGGCGAGATGCAGCGCGGCTCGGCGCGCCAGCCGCAGCCGCAGCGCGAGTCGCAGGAGACCGCTGCGCCGCCGGCCGAGAAGAAGCAGGAGGAAAAACCGACGGATCCGGTCAACATCCTGCGCGGCATCCTGGGTCGGTGACGGCTTGCTCGAACCCGCGTGTTCGCGTCGTGCCCGGCGAACACGCGATCCGTGGCAACTGTAGTGACGCCGTGGATGTGTGACGGCCGCCTGCCGCGTTGAGCGCCTGGCGCGCCGCTCGCATCGGACCTTCTAGAATCTCTCGATGAACCGCTCCGAATTCGACCACATCGTCGTGGCCAGTGCACGACTCGATGATGGCATCGAGTGGGTCGAGCGGCAGCTGGGCGCGCGACCGCAGCCGGGTGGCCAGCACGCGGCGATGGGTACGCATAACGCGCTGCTCCGACTCGGCCCGCGTGCATACCTCGAAGTCATTGCGATCGACCCCGAGGGGCAGACGCCCGCTCGCAACCGTTGGTTCGCGCTGGACGAACCTGAGATGCACAAGCGCCTCGCTGCGGGGCCGGTGCTCGTCACCTGGGTGCTGCGTTGCGAGTCGATTGCAGCCGCGTGCGCGCGCGTGCCGCTGCTGGGCGAAATCATGTCGATGAGCCGGGGCGACTTTCACTGGCAGATCGCCGTGCCTGAAGACGGCAGCCTGCCGTTCAGCGGAGTGCTGCCGGCGGCGATACAGTGGGCAGCGACGCCCGAAGGCGCGGTGCCGCACCCTTGCGACCAGCTGCCGCCGAGCGGCTGCGAGCTGCTGACGCTCGATCTCGCGCATCCGGCGGCGGTGCTCGGCGACGATGGCATCGTCGCGATGTTCCGCGAACTTCGCGTCGTCGGAGCGATCGATCTGCGCCCGGGGCCGATTCGGATCGCGGCGCGGATACAGACGCCGGATGGCATCGTGACGCTGCAATGAAGGCGAAAAGGGTTGCGAATGAACTGTCGATGGCGCAGCGCGCTTCCCGGAGCGGTCGCTGTGGCGGCGCTGGTTGGTGCAGTCGAGCTGTCGATGGCGCAGCAGGCCGCTGAGGCTGCGGCGCCGCCGCCGGTCGCCAGGCGCGTCCCGTATACCGTCCGCAGCCCGCACGGGGATCGCACTGACGAGTATTACTGGCTCCGCGACGATGATCCGAAAGCCAAGCGACTGGAGATCATCGAACACCTGAATGCGGAAAACGCCTATGCCGACGCGATGCTCGCGCCGGTGCAGCCGCTGCAGGACCGCCTCGTCGCCGAAATGCGCGCACGCATCAAGGAAGACGACAGCTCGGTGCCGGTGTACGACAACGGTTACTGGACCTGGCGGCGATTCGATGCCGGTGCCGAGTATCCGATCGTGCTGCGCCGGCGCGGCGGGCCGGACGGGCCGGACACCGCGGCACGCGAGGAAGTCCTGCTCGACATACCGCAGCTGGCGCGGCCATATACGTACTACAGCGTCGGCGGCAGTGCGGTCAGCCCGGACAACCAGTGGCTGGCGTACACCGAGGACACGGTTGGCCGCCGCATCTACACGCTGCGCTTCCGCAACCTCGTGAGCGGCGAAGTCCTTCCTCAGGGCATCCACGGGGTGCTCGCCGATGTGGTCTGGGCTGTCGACAGCGAGACGGTGTTCTACCTTCGGCAGGATCCGCAGACGCTGGTGCGCGGCACTGTTTATCGCCATCGGCGTGGAACGGATCCAGCCGCTGACGTCCTGGTCTACGACGAGGCTGATGCCGAGCTTTTCACCGGTATCGATCGAAGTGCATCACGCCGCTACCTGATGATCCAGCTGGAGGGATACGACACGACCGAAACGCGTGTCGTGCCGCTGGCCGAACCGACCGTCGCGCCCATCGTCGCACTGCAGCGCCGCGAGGGCATCAGGACCTATGCCGACCATCTCGGCGCGCGTTGGATCCTTCGGACGAACGATGCGGCGGTGAATTTTCGCCTGGTCGAGGCGCACGAGGGCAACCCGGCGGACCGCGGACGCTGGCGCGACATCGTGCCGGCGCGCGACGACGCCGCGGTCGATGCGTTCGCGCTGTTCGAGCGGGCGATTGCTGTCGAGGAGCGGGTCGATGCAAACAGCCGCGTCCGCGTGCTGCCGTCGAGTGGCGCAGCGCCCTTCGCGGTTCCTGCCGACGAGCCCGCGTTCTCCATGAACCTGGCAGCGAATCCGGACGCGACCGCGCATGCAGTGCGCTATACGTATACGTCGATGACGACGCCGACGACGACCTTCGACGTCGACCTCGTATCGGCCGAGCGTGTGCTGCTGAAGGTCCAGCCGGTGATCGGTTACGACGACGCGCTCTACGCGACCGAGCGGGTCTGGGCTCCCGCGCGAGACGGCAAGCGCATCCCGGTTTCGCTGGTGTATCGGCGCGACCGCTTCGCGCGCGACGGCAGTGCGCCGCTCTACATCGACGGTTACGGCGCCTACGGCCTCGCCAACGACCCGTACTTCAGCAGCAACCGCGTATCGCTGCTCGATCGCGGCTTTGTCGTTGCGATCGCTCACGTCCGCGGCGGATCGGAGCTGGGGCAGGGCTGGTACGAAGCGGGACGCCTGCTGAACAAGCACAACACGTTCAACGACTACGTTGACGTCACCGACCATCTGGTGCGCGAAGGCTACGGCGCCAGGACGAAGGTCTTTGCTTCGGGCGGCTCGGCGGGAGGCCTGCTGATGGGCGTCATCGCCAACCAGGCCGGCGATCGCTACCGTGGCATCGCATTGAATGTGCCGTTCGTTGATGTGGTGACGACGATGCTCGACGAGTCGATCCCGCTGACGACCAACGAGTGGTCGCAATGGGGCGACCCGCGCGACAGGCGCTACTACGACTACATGCTCGGTTACTCGCCGTACGACAACATCGCCGCCAAAGCGTATCCGGCGATGCTGGTGACCACGGGCCTGTGGGATCCGATGGTGCAGTACTACGAGCCGGCCAAGTTCGTCGCACGGCTGCGGGCCATGAAGACTGACCGCAATCCGCTGCTGTTCCGGGTGACGATGGAAGCCGGCCACAGTGGCAAGTCAGGACGCTTCGAGCGCCTTGTCGAGGTCGCGCGCGAGTACGCGTTCTTCCTCGACCTTGCCGGTGTGCGCGACTAGCCGGGCTGCTTGCGCAGCTTGAACACCGGCACGAAGCCGCCGGTTTCGATGCCGCGATAGTTGCGAATCGGCGGGCAGTCATACACCGCGAGCGGCGTGCCGCTCGAATCCTCGAGCACGCCGAGTTGCTGCAACACTTCGACAGTCGCGGCGTGCAGTGCGCGCGGACTGCCATCGGCGATGCGGATCGCGATGCCCATGCCCTTGCTCGCCACGCCGATGGCCTGCATGCCGTCGGCGCCGGCCTTGCTGATCCAGTCACCCTCGCCCGTCTGCATGATCGCGAGGTCGGTGCGGCGCGTGCCGGATACCAGATCGGGATGGCGCGTCATCGCGAAGAAGAGTGCCGCGAGTTCCGGCGTCTCCTGCGCGGCGAGCCGCGCGTAGGTCTGTGCCACGCGCCGCAACGGCATCGCAAAATTTGGTGCGCTGCAGCCGTCGATGCCCGGGGCGATACCGTCGCCTTGCGCAAACCGGGCAACGATCGTTCGGATGCGCTGCTGCAGTGGGTGACCCGAATCGAGATACGTCTCGACCGGCTGCCCGTGCATGCGTGCGTACGCCAGGAAGCCCGCGTGCTTGCCCGAGCAGTTATGGAACAGCGCCGACCATTTGGCGCCTGCCGGCGCCTGTGACTCGGTTGCGGCAAAGAAGCCCGGAGGATGACAGCCGCACTGCAGCGCCGACTCATCGACGCCGGCGGCGGCGAGCATGTGTTGCACGATGCCGATGTGCACTGCCTCGCCGCTGTGGCTCGCGCACATCATTGCGAGCTCGTGTGATGTGAAGCCGTAGCGGCCCAGCCCATCGTCCTCGACGAACGGCAGCGCCTGCAGGGGCTTGAGCGCGGATCGCGTGAAGTTCAGCGAGTCCGGGTCGCCGACGGCGGAAATCAGCCGGCCCGCGGCGTCGACGACGGCAATCGAGCCGTAGTGCACGCACTCGGTCGTGCCGCCGCGGGTGGTTTCCACCAGCGGGACATGGCGCGGAATCATCGGAACTCCGGCGCGGCGTGGCGCGCGGAAGCGTCTCCCGCGCGGATCAGATCGCCTGTGCGGCCGGGGAACTGGCCGTGCGCAGCCGCGCCGCAATTTCCTTGCGGTAGCGGTTCAGATCCTGCACCGAAGTAAACGTGCGCTCGAACAGCAGCGACATGTTGTGCAGGATCCGATCGACGACCTTGGTCTCCCATTCTTTGTCGAATCTTATTTGTTCGTCGAGCCAGCGCTCGAGCCAGCCCGGATCAGGGAGGCGCGATTGTACGGTGTCGTTCGGGAAAAGCGACTGATTTACATGCAGATTGGTCGGGTGCAGCGCCTTGTCGGTGCGCTTGGCCGAGGCCATCAGCACGCCGATCTTGGCGAAGGCCGCGCGGGCCGAATCGCCGAGTTCACCCAGGTATTTCTTCATGTAGCGCAGGTAGGCGCCGCCGTGACGCGCTTCGTCCTGTGACAACAGGCGATAAATCGACTTGATCACGGGCTCCGAATGCCACTCGGCCGCACGGCGGTACCAGTGGTTGAGCCGAATCTCGCCGCAGAAGTGCAGCATCAGCGTCTCGAGCCGCGGCGCCGGGTCGAACGGGAAGCGCACCGCATGCAGTTCTTCTTCGGTCGGCACCAGGTCCGGCCGGAAGCGCCGCAGGTATTCCATCAGCACCAGCGCGTGCTTCTGCTCCTCGAAGAACCACACCGACATGAACGCGGAGAAGTCCGAGTCGCCACGGTTGTCGCGCAGGAACATCTCGGTGGCCGGCAGCGCCGACCACTCGGTAATGGCGTTCATCTTGATCGTGCGCGCCTGTTCATCGCTCAGGCGGGAAGTGTCGAATTCGTTCCATGGGACGTCGGACTCCATGTTCCAACGCACGGATTCGAGCGACTTGAATAGTTCCGGGTATAAAAGCATCGTTGTCTCCCTGCGCCGTCAGCCTGCCGCCCGGCGCTTCAGGAAGCGCATCAGGCTGCCCAGCAGCGGCAGCTTCTCGTACAGCTCTTCGGCGGCGTCCCAGTAGTCGCGGTGGACTGCCACGCGGCCGTCTGCAGCGAACTGTATATGAGTCGCCCCCCGGATGACCTGCTGTTGGTCAGATGAGCGGTTCATGCTGAACAGGAAATCCCATGTCAGGAACGCGTCATTGCCGTCCGAAACGGCTCGCGTGACGACAAACCGCGGGTTTTCCACCTGTTCGAACATGTGTACGAACACGCGCCGCAACTCGGGCAGGCCGCGCACCTCGTTAAACGGGTCCTTGAAACGCGCGTCGTCCGCATACACCGTGTCGATCCGGGCAATCGAATCGGGCGTCAGCGTCTCGAAGAAGCGTGTCAGGCGCGCGACGCGCGGATCGTCCGCCATGGGTTTTTAGGGCAATCTAGGTGCCGGTGAAGCGGCGCACCGCCGCAAAATAGGCCGGGTAGGGCAGCGTACGCAACAACCGCATCACGTTGGTGAAGCGCTTCGGAAAATGGGTCTCGAACCGCCCTGATGCGATGCCTTCCAGCGTCAACCGGGCAGCCTCGTCGGCCGCGATCAGCGCCGGCATCCTGAACGCGTTCTTCTGCGTCAGCGGCGTGTCGACAAACCCTGGATTGATCAGATGAACGCCAATGCCGCGCGGCGCGAGATCGATGTACAGCGATTCGGCCAGGTTGATCAGTGCAGCCTTGGTCGGGCCATAAATCAGCGACCTCGGCAGGCCGCGGTATCCGGCGACCGACGCGACGATCGCCACGCCGCCGCGGCCCTGCATGAGCAGGGCCGGCAGCACCGCATCCAGGCAGTGCAGCACGCCCATGACGTTGACTTCGAAGAGCCTCGTGGCCCGCGCGATGTCGAAGGTATCGGCCTGCATTTCGATGTGCGTGCCGGCGACGATCATCACGAGATCGATGCCGCCCCATGCAGCGAGGATCGCGTTGGCGGCCTTCTTCACCGACGCCGGGTCGGTCACATCGAGCACTTCGATCAGAGCGCCATTGCCCTCGGCGATGGCGTCTAGCAGTTCGCGGCTGCGCGCCGACATCGCGACGCGGGCACCGTCGTTGATCAGGCGGCGCGCGACCGCTGCACCGATGCCGTAGGAGGCACCGATGACCCAGACGCGCTGGCCCTGCCAGCTCGCAATGCGCGGATTCAGCGCCATCAGAGCCTGCGGAAGGAAATGATGACTTCGCCGACGCGGAAGCCGAAGAAGCTCATCACCGCGTGGTTCAGCATCACGCGGTCGTCGATCAGGAACATCCAGTCATCGAAGGCAACCTCGTAGCGCTTGCCGTTGTCGGTCTGCAGGTTGAACGTGTAGGTCCAGTTGAGCGCGTTGCCGCTGACGACTCCGCGCGCCTCACCGACGACATCGGCGGCGGTGCCCACCCAGCGCGCGCCCGTCGCATCACCGGGGGCCTTGCGCAGCGTCCACACGCGCTTCTCGCGCTTTCCGTCTGACCAGACGAAGTCTTCGTCGAGCGTGCCGACGTCACCGGTCCAGCTCGCCTTGATGGTGACGACGAAGCGGCGCTGCACGTGGCCGCTGCGGTCCTGGAACATGCCGTGGCCTTCCAGCGTGCCGTTGAAATAGCGCTGCATGTCGAGCGCCGGCTTCTCGTTGCGGTAGACCTCGGGGTCGACGGTCGAACAACTCGCGAGCAGCAGGGCGAGCGCGGCAAGGCAGGCGCGGACGAACATGGATTCCTTTAGATGCGGTGAGTGCGCCAGGCCGTGGCGAGCAGTGCGGCGGCGACGAGTTTCAGCGCGCACGGCAACACCGCGTACGCGAAAGACAGCGAGGCGAGCGCTGTCGGCGAGCGTGCGCCCGGTGTGTAGCCGAGCAGTTCCAGGGCGGGCAGAGCGATGCCTGCGGCCAGCGCGAGGTTCAGCTTGTTGGCGAGATTCCACAGGCCGAAGTACGCGCCCTCATGCTGGCCGGTGTGGCGGTTGTCCTCGATCACGCGCGCCAGCAGCGCCGGCGGGAGGGCGAGGTCGGCGCCGAGCGCCACGCCCGACAGCGAGCAGAGCATCGCGAAGGCCGCGAAGTCGCCTGCGCCGAGGCCGTAGGACCACACGAAGGCGACCACAGCAGCGATCATTCCGATCAGCCACACGGCTTCGAGTCGCATCCGTTCCGCCAGCCGGATCCATAGCGGCATGCTGGCGGCGCCGGCAATGAAGTAAAGCGCGAGGAAGACGCCGGACCGTGATTCGAGCTCGAGCCGGTCGGCGACGAAGAACAGGACGAGCGAGGCTGGGATTGCGGCAGCGATGCCGTTGGCGACGAAGACCGCCAGCAGCCAGCGGAAGCGCGAGGTCGCCAGCGGCAGCGTCACCGCGCGTAACGCGCTGGGAGCGCCCGCGTCCGGTCGCCCGGCGGGTCGCGGCGCGTGGCGCACCAGCAGTACGAGCGCTACTGCAAGCGATATGAGGAACAGCGCGACCAGGCTCGGTGCGCCGAGCGCGTAGGGAATGACCGACGCCGCGATGACGCCGACCAGCCCGGCGCCTTCACGCCACGCCGCCACGCGAGCCCGTGCATGGTCCGTGTGGGCGAGCTCGGCGCCCCACGCCTGATAGGCCACCGACGCCAGCGAATATCCCAGATACGCCGCCGTCAACGTCACCGCGAGCCACGCCGTGGCAGCGGCGGTGCCCAGTCCGCCGGGCGGCATCAGCATGAACACGAAACCGAGCACCAGCGGCGGCATCGCGATCAGCACCGGCCGCAGGTAGGAGCCGCGACGCTTGCTGCGGTCGACCCACGCCCCCAGGAACGGATCGATGAAGGCATCGGCAAGACGTGTCAACAACAGCACGGCGCCGATGATCGCGAGCGACAGTCCGGTCGCCTCGAAATAGAACTTCGGCACCAGCACGTAGACCGGCAGGGCCATCATCGCCAGAGGGGCGCCCAGCGCGCCGTACGCGAGCATCTCGCGCCGCGGCCGGCCATCGAGTTCGGTCGTGGGCGCCAGCACGGGAGCGGCGAGCGGCGGTGCGGTGGTCACTGCAAGTTCAGTTCAGGGGCCGCAGCAGGCTGGCGCGCAGTTGCGGCGCGCTGGTGCGGGGGTCGAGCCAGATCGCGAAGAAGGCGCGACCGAACTCCGGATCGGCAACTTCGCCGAGGTAACGGCCGTCCAGGTAGAAGCGCGTTCCGCTGCCCGGCCGGTAGATGCCGGCGAGCCGCTGGCCCGCCTGCACGTCGGGAAAGAGCGCCGACATTTCGGCCAGCCAGCGCGTGCGCTGCGCCTCGTTGCCGATCTTCAGCCGTGTGATTTCATCATGGCTGCGCTCGGCGATCGCCTGTCCGTCGAGGCTGCGCGCATAGGCGAGCTCGAGCGCGAAGGGCTGTGCCGACGGATTGGCGCTATCGAAGGTGCGCGGCACGTAGAGCAGCGCGTCGTAGATATGCAGGCCGAACCAGGTGAGCCGACCGCCGCCGAGGGTGCGCGCATCGTCGATGTAGCGGCGTACATGATCGGGAGCAACGCTCGCATCGGACGCCGGAGCCAAGCCCGCCCGCTGCGTCGACGCCACGGCGCTGCCGGACAGCGCGCTCGAGAGCAGGGCGGCGGACACCGCCACCGCAATGCTGTCGCGCAAGCCGCGCGCGACCGGCGCGCGCTCAGCGTGGGACCAGCGTGTACTGGATGACATCGGTGTTCTCCCGGGCAAACGCGGCCTCGCAATAGGCCAGATAGAAGTCCCAGATGCGCACGAAACGGTCGTCGAAGCCCAGCGCACGGACCTGATCCAGGCTCGCGTGGAACGACGCGCGCCACGTCGCCAGCGTGCGCGCATAGTCGTGGCCGAAGCGGCACTCGTTGATGACATCGATCCCGGCCGCGTGCGCCTGCGCGCGGAACGCCGCGGGCGAGGGCAGCATGCCGCCCGGAAAGATGTACTGCTGGATGAAGTCCGTGCCTGTGCGGTAGCGGTCGAACAGACGATCGGCGATGACGATGGTCTGCAGGCACGCGCGGCCGCCCGGCTTCAGGCACCGTTTCAGCGCCGCGAAGTACGACGGCCAGTAGGCCTCGCCGACAGCTTCGAACATCTCGATCGAGGCGATGCCGTCGTACTGCCCACTCTCGTCTCGGTAGTCGCGCAAGTGCAGTTCACCGGCGAGACCGGCGTTGGCCAGGCGCTGGCGGCCCCAGGCGAGCTGTTCCGTGGACAGCGTCAGCCCGCTGACCGCGAGGCCCCGCCGTGCGGCGGCTTCGGCCGAGACCGCCCCAGCCACAGCCGATTTCCAGCAAGCGCGCACCGGGGGCAAGCTGCAGTTCGTCGAGTACCCGCGCGTACTTGGCGTGGTGGCCCAGTTCGAGTTCCTCGGTACTCGCGACGTCGTGAGGGCCGGCAGCACGCGCGAAGCGCGCGCTGGAGTAGGTCATCGTGCTGATCGAGCCACAGCGCGTAGAAGTCGTTGCCGAGGTCGTAATGCGCGTGGATGTTCTTCTTGGCCTGCGTGCGCGTATTGCGATTCAGAAGGTGCCGGATCCGATGCGCAATCCGGCCGATGAAAGAACCGTAGATCGCGCGTTCCGCGGCGTCGCGGTTGGCGACGAAGAACGCCAGCAGTCTCACCAGGTCGTGCGTCGACCAGTCGCCTGCGATGTAGGATTCGGAAAATCCGATGTCACCGCTCTTCAATGCCGCACGCACGACGTTCCAGGTCTTCAGCGTCAGGTCGGCGTGCTCGGTCGAGCGCAGGTCACCGAAGTAGGCGCGTTGCCCGTCCGGAAATGTCACTTCCAGGCGGCCGTGCCGCATGCGCTCGAGCAGGCCGAGTGCCAGCCTTGCGTCGGCAGGAAAGCGAGTCGTATCGAGGTCGATGCGAGCGTCGAGGGCGTGGGCGAGATGGCTCATGGACTCTAACGGGTCACGTGTTGCGCCGGAGGCTCCGGCTTGGAAATGAAGGGAACGCGCTTCAGCCAAAGCCTCAGCGCCTGCCAATGGATGCGGGCGATCACGCCGAACGTGAACGCCGGGTAGTCGGCGAGGGCGCGCAGCACCGCACGGCCCGTCAGGGCTTCGAGCTCTCCGGACACCGAGGTCATCAACAGCGGGCCCTCGTCGTCCTCGTAGTCGACGCGGCCGACCCAGCGCTGCGCCGAGATCCCATCGGGCTGGCTCAGCATGAAGCGGAAGCGGTAGCGCCCTTCGATGCGGCAGAACGGCGAGACGTGGAAGACCTTGCGCGCTTCCAGCGCCTCCCCGTAGGCGAGCGGGCGACCCTCCGGATGCGCGAGCAGATAGCAATGGCGTTCGCCGAAGGTGTT
This sequence comes from uncultured beta proteobacterium, assembly GCA_963712485.1. Taxonomy (GTDB): domain Bacteria; phylum Pseudomonadota; class Gammaproteobacteria; order Burkholderiales; family Burkholderiaceae_F; genus JALORV01. The sequence continues at coordinate 3,612 of CAVQID010000072.1, read as the reverse complement.
ATTGACCTCGCAAACAACCGCGCGCAACGAGCCGTCGGCGCGGTGCGCGAACCAGAAACTCACCGGGTTGAAGACGTAGCCCAGCACCCGTGGAAAGGTGTGGAGCCAGACCTCGCCGTCCGCGTCATGCACGCCCTCGCTGCGCAGCAGCTCGTCAATCCAAGGGAGCAGTGGCTGCCCGTCGCCATGATCGCTGTCGTTGACGGCGAACACGCCGCGGCCGTTCAGCGTGAGCCAGCCGGCCAACTGCGGTTGCGCCGCGAGCGCACGGAGCGGCAGGCGCAGGAAGTAACCGGGGTACGCAAACGCGTTTCCCACCGGCCGCAAGCGCGTGTGGCGGATATGGCCGAAGCCGATCATCGGCGGTGACGCAGGGGTAGACATGCCGGTTGGATTTATTGGAAGTCTGGGCGATGAAGTCTATGTAGTTTACACAATGAACTGATCAGTTCAAGTTAAAACGGAGTAGTATGATCCCTCAACCAGTCCACCAGAACCGGTCGGGATTGCCGGCCGTGAGGAGCATCGATGGCTGCTGTCCCCATCGCCGAGCCACGGCGACTTACGTTGAAAGAGCAGCAGCAGCGCCTTCGCGAGGACGTGATCCTGCAGGCGGTCAATGGTCTGTTGGCCGAGAAGGGCTACGACCTGATGACGGTGGACGAAGTCGCTGCCGTGGTCGGCATCGCGAAGGCCAGCCTGTACAAGCATTTCGAGTCGAAGGAAGCACTCGCCGCCGCGGCAATGGTGCGACTGCTGGATCGGACGCTCGAAGCCATCGAGGCGCTGCCGGCCGATGCCGCGCCAGTCGCCAATCTCGAGGCCGTCGTTCGCTGGGCCGTTGCCGAGCACCTGCAGGGCCGGATGCCGTCGCTGCCCTCGACACGCTCGGCGTTGCGTGACGCGCTGACGCGCAACAAGGCGTATATCGAGCGCCTGATCGACGTCAGCGACCGGTTGGGGCACTGGATCGAGCAGGGGCAGGCGCGCGGCGAAATCAGCGCGTCGCTGCCGCCGGAGGTGGTGCTTTACACGCTCTACGCTCGCGCCTGCGACCCGGTGTCCGACTACCTCAAACTCTCCGGCAACTACCGGGATGAGCAGATCGTCGAGCTGGTGACGACGACCTGCTTCGCCGGCCTCGCGGCGCGGCCTTCCTGATCGCATGGGTCGTCCCGGTGCGTGGCGTCAGGCGACGCGTTGCAGCGGCGCGCGGTCGAGTCTTCGCCGAAGTGCGGCCGACACCGCGAGTCCGGACTTCAGCCCGTCTTCGTGAAAGCCGTAACCGGTCCAGGCACCCGCAAACCACACATTTCGGCGTCCCTGCACCCCGGGCAGTCGCTGCTGCGCCTCGATTGCCTTGCGATCGAACACCGGATGCGTGTAGTTGAACTCGCCAATCACGGTGTGCGCCTGCGGCACGGTGGTGGGGTTCAGCGACAGCAGCAGCGGCGTCTTGAATGGCAGCGGCTGCAACTTGTTCAGCAGGTAGGTGACCGACACAGACGGTGTCGGCGCACCGTCGCTGATGTAGTTCCACGACGACCACACGCGGCGCAGCGCCGGCATCAGGCGGGCGTCGGTGTGCAGCACCGCGCGATTGTTCTGGTAGCCGACATTGCTGATGACCCCGCGTTCACTGCTGTCGGCATCGACCAGCAGGCGCTGCGCCTGGTCGCTGTGGCATGCCAGGACCACGTGGTCGAACAGCGCGCTGCCGGAGCGGCTGCGCACGATGACGCGCCGGCTGGCCGCATCGCGCCGCACGTCGATGACCGGATCGGCGATGCGCACCTCATGCAGTTCGACGGCGATGCGACGCACGTACTGGCGTGCGCCGCCCCTGACTGTCAACCACTGCGGCCGGTCGTTCACCTGCAGCAGGCCGTGGTTGTGGCAGAAGCGAACGAAGGTGGTGACCGGGTAGGCGAGCATGGTCTCGATCGCGCACGACCAGATCGCCGCCGCCATCGGCAGCAGGTACCACTGGCGGAACGGCTCGCGATAGCGGTGCAGGTCGAGGAACTCGCCGAGTGAAAGCGTCGGATCTGCCGGCTCCTGTCCGTTGGCAAGGCGCGTCGCCTGCGCGTTGAACCTGAGGATGTCGCGCAGCATCGCAAGGAAACGCGGCGATGCCAGGTTGCGCCGCTGCGCGAACACGGCGTTGAGGTCGGTACCGCTCCATTCGATGCGACGCCGACCGTGCAGCACGCTGACAGCAAAGGACATGTCGCTCTTCGTTGTCGGCACGCCGAGTTCACCGAAGAGCCGGATCAGGTTCGGATAGGTGCGTTCGTTGTAAACGAGGAAGCCCGTGTCGACCGGATAGGTCATGCCGTCGAGCGTGACGTCGACGGTGTTGGTGTGGCCTCCAAGGCGCGATTCCGCCTCGTACAGCGTCACCTGCGCGTCGTTGCGCAGCGCGTGTGCGCAACCCAGGCCGGAGATTCCGGAACCGATGACTGCAATTCTCATTCGTGCGTATCCAGGAAGGATGGACCACGGACACGCGCGAACGCGGTCCGGCCGACTCTCAAAAACGAGTCTCCCTCATGGATGCGGCCGCTCTGCGGCGTCACGCCGCGGGGCCGTCGTTGGCGCGGGGCCTCTCCTCCCCGCCGGGCTGCTAGCCCGGATTTGCCTTGTCGCGTGCGATCAAGGCGTAAGCCGAGTGGTTATGTATCGATTCGAAGTTCTCGGCTTCGATCCTGTAGGCGAGCACGCGCTGGTCCGCATCGAGCACCGCCGCGATGTCACGCACGACATCCTCGACGAATTTCGGATTGTCGTAGGCGCGCTCGGTCACGTATTTTTCGTCGGTGCGCTTTAGCAGTCCCCACACTTCGCACGAGGCTGCGGCTTCGGCGATGCGGATCTGATCCTCGATCCTGAGCTCGTCCTCGAGCGTCAGCGTCAAGGTCAGGTGGGCGCGCTGATTGTGCGCACCGTAATCGGCGACCTTCTTGCTGCAGGGGCAAAGGCTCGTCACCGGGACAACGACCTTCTGCGTGTAACGCGTTGCTTCCGCGCGCCGCTCGATCGCCAGCGTCAGCTGGTAGTCCATCAGGCTTTCGACGCCCGATACCGGCGCCGTCTTCAGTACGAAATAGGGCAGACGAAGTTCGATATAGCCGTCGCGGGCGTCGAGCTTCTGCAGCATGCGATCGAGCAGCGCATGCGCGGAGGCGCGCGACAGCGCGTCGCGGTGCGACTGCAGCACGTCGATGAAGCGCGACATGTGCGTGCCCTTCTGTTCGGCCGGCAGCGCGACGTACATGTCTACCGAGGCGACCGTCGGCTGCGGGCCGCGCACCGTCGAGACCATCATCGGGTGCGAGAGCGACTTCACGCCGACCCGCTGGATCGCGAGGTTGCGTGCATCCGCCGCGGACTGGACGTCCGGGAGGTACATGGTGTCGGGAGCGTTCATGAAACCGCTATTGTGCCGAAGTCGGTGGCCGATCGACCGCAGACCGCTACCTCGCCGCCAGCAGGCCTTCCAGCTCAGTGGTCAGGCGCGGGTCGAGCGGCTCCATTTTGCTCGGGAAGGACGCGACGACCTTGCCTTCGCGGTTGATCAGGTACTTGTGGAAGTTCCAGACGAATGCGTAG
>CAVQID010000071.1:0-6956 GCA_963712485.1 uncultured beta proteobacterium | reverse complement strand
CGAGCCAGCGATACCCTTGGAGCACTACCCGCCTGATACCCACATCGCGAACGCGCGCCTCGCCGATCGCCCGGTCGACGTGCGCCGTCTACGCGATGCTGCTGCTGTATTCCGGTCTCGCCCCCTGGTCGGGCTGGCGCGACCTCGGCATCGCTCCGCTGGCGTACCTGTCGGCACCGCTGCCTCGCTACATCACAACATTCGATCTGGTCGTCAACGTTATCGCCTACGCGCCTCTGGGCGGGCTGATTGTGCTGGCACTCTATCCGCGGACACGCGGCACGTCTGCCGGTCGTGATCGCGACCGTAGCCGGGCTGCTGCTGGCCGCCACGATCGAAGCGGGCCAGTCGTTCCTGGAGTCGCGCATTGCATCCAATGTCGACCTGGCCACCAACTCGCTCGGCGCGCTCCTCGGCGCGGCGGTCGTGGCGCCCTTTGCGGCGGCGCTGATCGACCGCGGCCGCCTGCTCGAGTGGCGCCGCCGCTGGTTCGAGCGCGATGCCACCGCGGTGCTGATGGCGGTCGCCCTATGGCCCGCCGCACAGATCTATCCGGAGCCGATGTTGTTCGGCAACGGTGACCTGCGCAGCAGCCTCGAACCGGTGCTCGTCGCACTCGGCGGCCACTGGTGGAGTAGCCCCGATGCCGCGAGCTTCGGTCCGGCAGAGTTTGTACTTGCCGAAGCTTTCGTCGTCGCCTCCGCGCTGCTCGCCGTGGGACTCGCGCTGTGCTGGGTCGTGCGCCGGGATGCCCCGCGCTATCCGCTGTTAGCAGCGCTCATCGCGCCGCCCTGGCTCGCGAAATCGCTGGCCAATGCGGTGCAGTTCGGTCCGGAGCGCGCGTTGGCATGGCTCACCCCGGGAGTCTTCGGCGGGCTCGCGCTCGGCATCCTGTCGCTGGCAGCGGCAACCGGCGGGCCGCGCGCCTGGCAGGGGCGGCTCGCCTGGGTAGCGTTGCTGGCGCTACTGGTCGCGGTCAACGCAACCCCTGACAATCCATACCATCTGGCGCAGATGCAGGAATGGCGCCAGGGTCGTCTGCTCAACTTCAACCAGCTTGCAGACTGGCTGTCCACACTATGGCCGATGTTCCTGGCGGCCGCGCTGGTCCTGCGCGGATCCGGGCGCGGCTGAGTTCGTTCCTATAATGGCTTCTTTGGCACCGCGCCCATGAGCCACTACAAGCATCATGTCTTCTTCTGCCTGAACGAACGCGAGGACGGCGCGGCGTGCTGCGGGCGACACCATGCCGCTGAAATGCAGCAACACGCCAAGGCGCGGATCAAGGCGCTCGGACTGAACGGCGAAGGCAAGGTGCGCATCAACAAGGCGGGCTGCCTTGACCGCTGCGACGAGGGTCCCTGCATCGTCGTGTACCCCGAGGCCGTCTGGTACACCTACGTGGACCGGCACGACATCGATGAGATCATCGATTCGCATCTGGTCAAAGGTCGCGTGGTTGATCGCCTGCTGATTTGATGACGCCGCGTGCCGAGAAGCGTCTGATCGCGGGCCCGGCAGGACAGATCGAACTTGCGCTCGACTGGCCTGTTGGCGCGGCGGTGGGCGGCCTCGCCTGCGTGGGCCATCCGCACCCACTTACGGCGGCACGATGGACAACAAGGTTGCAGCGACGATCGCGCGCCTTTTTCCCGCGCTGGGTTGGCTCGCCGTGCGATTCAACTTCCGCGGCGTTGGCGCATCAGACGGCACACACGATGCCGGTGACGGCGAGACCGAAGACTTCCTGCATGTTGTGCGCACCACGCCAACACTCGGCGACATCTCCGAACGACTGCCATCCACTTATCCGCTCGCCCTGGCGGGCTTCTCGTTCGGCAGTTTCGTCGCAGCCCGCGCGGCGCGGGCCTTGGCCGAGCAGGGACGCCCGGCCGACTACCTGATCCTCGTTGGCGCGGCGGCCGGGAAATGGCCGATGCCCGACGTGCGCAGCGACACGCTGGTCATCCACGGCGAAAGCGACGAGACGATCGCGCTTGCTGCAGTGCTCGACTGGGCGCGCCCGCAGGGCCTGCCCGTGCTCGTGATCCCCGGCGCGGACCACTTTTTCCACCGCCGTCTGACCACGCTTAAAGGGCGAATAAGCGCACACATTCGCGGCATCTCGCAATTTGACGCCGCCCAGCAAAGCCATTAAAAGTTCTAGGTCGTTGCCGCCACCCGAGCGGACAGCGACAGATTCAGAATCGCCGCCGACGGCGACAGGGACACATGGACGGTTCGCTCGTCTTCTCGAAGACTCCAAAGGGCGTCGCGGAAATCGCGATGCGCAGCGCGCAACTGTCGATGACGACGCGACGCGTTCTGATCATGGTGGATGGCAAGCGCAGCGTCGATGAGCTCGCGGTCCTGCTGCGCCCGGGCGAAATCGATGCAGTGATGGCGCAGCTCGAAGGCGCGGGCCTGATCCATCGCAATTCCGCCAATCAGGCGATCGATGTACCCACCGTGGCCGGGCGCGAGATGGACGCGCTGCCGACCACGCAGGGGCCATCGAGCGGCGATGAGCCCAACCCGATGACGCTCGAGGAGGCGAAGCGCCGTGCCGTACGCGAACTCACCGATCGCCTCGGCCCGGAAGCCGAAGTGATGTCGATGCGCATCGAGAGTTGCAAGTCGATCGAGGATTTCCGCGAGCGGGTGCGCGAGGCCGAACGCTTCGTCACCGCAGCACTGGGTGCCGCTGCTGCCGCCGATTACCTGCGCGCACTGCGCAAGCGCTAGACACGCCGTCATCCGGCGGAACTTCAACGGCGCCCGGCTATCGTAAGGGGCATCGACACATGGCACGCGCCCCGCGCGCGCGAATCTTGAAACGCTCGTTCAATTTCGCGCTCCACGCCGTTGCGATGATGGCCATGCTGGTCGCTGCCGGCGCCGTCCGGGCGCAGGCTCCGTCGCTTTCCGCACGTTCCTGGCTGCTGCTCGATGTCGCCAGCGGCGCGAGCCTTGCCGCACATGAACCGACGCTGCGGATGCAGCCCGCGTCGCTGGTCAAGTTGATGACGGCCTACGTCGTGTTCATTGCCCTTGCCGAAAAGCGCATCGCCTTGGACGATCAGGTCGACGTATCACCGGCTGCTTTCGCCGCGCCCGGGCGCAGCGGTTCCCGCATGTTCGTCGAACCCGGCCGGCCGGTGTCCGTGCACGACCTTCTGCGTGGACTGATCATCGCCTCCGGCAACGATGCGGCAGTGGCGCTCGCCGAGCATGCCTCCGGGTCCCAGACCGCGTTCGTCGAGCGCATGAATGCCGAAGCACGCCGCCTCGGAATGATCGATACGCGGTTTGCCAACCCCACCGGGCTTTCCGACGCGCAGCAGTATTCGAGCTCCCGCGACCTTGCGCGCCTGGCGTTGCGCCTGCAATCGGACTATCCGCAGTTTCGCCCGCTCTTCAGGGAGCGGGAACTCACCTACAACCACATCACGCAGGCAAATTCCAACCGATTGCTGTGGAGCGACCCGGCGGTCGACGGCCTGATGACCGGACAGCTGGAAGCGAGTGGCTGGTCGATCGTCGCGACCGCCGGCCGGCCGCGCGGCACCGCGGATTCTGCGTTCGAGCGCCGGCTCGTCGCGATCGTGCTCGGTGCACCCAGCGATGCGGTACGCACCCAGGATGCGTTGCGACTGCTGAACTACGGCTACACCGCGTATGACACCGTTCTCGCCTACCGCGGTGGCCATGTGCTGGCCCGCGCCGAGGTGTGGAAAGGCGACTCGTCCGAAGTGCCGATCGGACCGGAACGCGACGTCTACATCACGCTGCCGACGGACGAGCTGCAACGGCTCGGCGAGCGCGGCCTGCGCTCAGCGATCGAACGTCCCGACCCGCTGCTCGCTCCGCTCGCCAAAGGCGAAACCGTCGGCCGGCTGAAGGTGTCAGCCGACGGGCGAACCGTCGCCGACGCGGCAATCGTCGCGCTCGAGGCGGTACAGCCGGCAGGCCTTTTCGGGCGCGCGTACGATGCGGTCAGGCTGTGGTGGCGGAGACGGAACTGATGGAATGGAACGAGTCGACCTGTTTTCTGAACGGCCAGTGGAAAGCGCTGGCCGATGCCACCATTTCGGTCCTCGATCGAGGATTCATCTTCGGCGACGGTGTCTACGAGGTGATACCGGTCGACACCGTGGACGGCGTGCGGGCGCCGTTCCGCGCGCAGCAGCACTGCGATCGGCTGCAGCGCAGTTGTGATGGCATCCGCATGACGAACCCGTATACAACAGAGCAGTGGCTCAATCTGGTCGACGAGATCATCGAGCGCCATCCGTGGCAGCGACAGTCGGTTTACCTACAGGTGACACGCGGCGTAGCCAAGCGCGATCACGCCTTTCCGGCCGAAGTCGCGCCGACGGTGTTCATGAACACGTCTCCGTGGCCCGTGATTCCCGCCGAACAGGTCGAGAACGGCGTCGCGGTGGTCACGCACGCCGACGAGCGCTGGCTCCATTGCGACATCAAGAGTGTCTCGCTGCTCGGCAATGTCCTGATGAAGCAGTACGCCGTAGACCGGGGCGCCTTCGAGACGGTGATGCTGCGTGAGGGATTTCTGACCGAAGCATCGAGCGCAAACGTCATGGTGGTCAGCAGCGGCACGCTGCTCGCGCCGCGCAAGTCGGTGCAGATCCTGCCCGGCATCACCTGTGATGCGAGCTACGACCTGGCGCGCGAACACGGACTCGCGCTGGAGCTACGTCCGGTTTCCGAAGAGGAACTGCGCAGCGCCGACGAACTGTGGCTCAGCTCCTCGGGCCGCGAGGTCCTGCCGATCACGTTGCTCGACGGTGTTCCAGTCGGCACCGGCCGGCCCGGGCCCGTCTACCGGAAAATGCAGTCATGGTTCCAGGCGGCCAAGCGCGTCGATGCACTCCGCTGGGTCGAGCGCAAGGCGCTGCGTGGCGGACGCGGCGCGCTCGCGGCGTGAGCCGCCGCATCGGCGCGATGCGGGCTGTCACGGGGAGGACGGAGTGAGCGATACCTCCGAGTCGAACGGCCCGAAGGGGCTCGTGTTTCCGACGGACTTCCCGATCAAGATCATGGGGAAAAGGGACGACGGCTTCGCTCAGGCGATCGTTGACGTGGTGCTGCTGCACGCGCCGGATTTCGATGCATCGACGCTGGAAATGCGCAGTTCCAAGGATGGCAACTACATTTCGCTGACCGCCACGATACGGGCGGTCTCGCGCGAACAGCTCGATGCGCTCTATCGCGCGCTGACCAGCCATCCGATGGTCAAGATCGTCCTTTGAACTGATGCACGCGACCCTGCGATGATCGTGCGCGACCTCGGGCGCGCCGACTATCTGCCGACATGGCAGGCCATGCGCGAGTTCACTGCGCAGCGCACAGCGGCTACCGAAGACGAGTTGTGGCTGGTCGAGCATGCGCCGGTCTTCACTCTGGGGCAGGCCGGTCGTCGCGAGCACCTGCTGGCCGACACTTCGATACCCGTCGTTGCCACGGATCGTGGCGGCCAGATTACGTATCACGGACCCGGTCAGGTGGTCGCCTATCCGCTGGTCGATCTGCGCCGCCTTGGGGTCTTCGTCAAGGAACTGGTGTTCCGTATCGAGCAGTCGGTCATCCAGACGCTCGAAACTGTTGGCGTCGAGGGCCGCCGCGTGCGCGGCGCGCCGGGTGTCTTCGTGCCATGGCCTGAAGCGGCGGCGGTCGGCGAATTCGCCGGTCTCGCCAAGGTCGCCGCGCTGGGCATCAAGGTGACGCACGCACGCAGCTACCACGGTGTCGCGCTCAACGTGTCGATGGACCTAGCGCCGTTCAAGTTGATCAACCCCTGTGGCTATGCCGGCCTGTCGACGATTGACCTCGCCGGTGTCGGGGTCCGCGAGCTGACCGCGCCGCCGTTGCCGCGCGTCTGGCGCAGCGACTGTCGGCGCACCTCACGCCTTGAAACCCTGACGGTTGGCTACACTTGCAGCCTTCGGGCCCGATGAGTGGCCCCAAGCGCCGCCGGTCCACGCCGCGGCCCGCCGACATGTCCAGCGAAGCACCGCCCGTTCCGCGCGACCCGTACGCCAAGCTCAAGGGCGAAGCCAAGACGGGCAAGGTGTTCAAGCGCTTCGACATCAAGCCGGTTCCCGCCGCGGAAGTGCTGCGCAAGCCCGAGTGGATACGCGTCAAGGCCGGGTCGCCGTCGACGCGGTTCTACGAGATCAAGTCGATCCTGCGTGAGCATCGGCTCCACACCGTGTGCGAGGAGGCGACCTGCCCCAACATCGCCGAATGCTTCGGCAAGGGCACCGCGACCTTCATGATCATGGGCGACACGTGCACCCGGCGGTGCCCCTTTTGCGTCGGTCACGGCCGCCCCGAGCCGCTGGAGACCGACGAGCCGGCCCATCTCGCCGACACGATTCCCGCCTGGACCTCAACCACGTCGTCATCACTTCCGTCGACCCGCGACGACCTGCCGGACGGCGGCGCCGAGCACTTTGTCGACTGCATCCTCGCCATGCGCGAGCGCACCGCGGACCCGCATCGAGGTGCTGATGCCCGACTTCCAGGGCCGCCGCGATCGAGCGCTGGCGATACTCGAGGCGGCGCCGCCCGAGGTGATGAACCACAACCCCGAGACGGTGCCGCGCCTGTACCGCAAGGTGCCGCGGCCGGGCCGACTACCGGCACTCGCTGGCTTGCTGGAGTATGTCAAGCGACGCGCCGGACGTGCACCAAGAGCGGCCTGATGGTCGGCATCGGCGAAACCGATACGAGGAACCTGCAGGTGATGGCCGACCTGGCGGTCCACTGCGACATGCTAACGATCGGGCAGTACCTCGCGCCGACCGCACATCACCTGCCGGTGCGCCGTTACGCGCACCCGGACGTCTTCCGCATGTTCGAGGCTGAGGCAGCAAAGATGGGTTTCACGCATGCCGCCTGCGGCGCGATGGTGCGTTCGAGCTATCACGCCG
>CAVQID010000070.1:0-16018 GCA_963712485.1 uncultured beta proteobacterium | reverse complement strand
AAGGTCGTCGCGCGAGCGGCCGACGGCGTCGCCGCCCTGCACGCAGTCGAGGAGCACGCACCGACGATCGCCTTCCTGGACATCCATATGCCACGGCTCACCGGTCTCGACGTCGCGCGGCAGATCTCGGGGCGGTGCCACGTGGCATTCATCACGGCGTTCGACCAGCACGCGCTCGAGGCCTTCGAAGCCGGTGCGGTCGACTACGTGCTCAAGCCGATCACCGCCGCGCGCCTCCTGCCGACCGTGCAACGGCTCAAGGCGCGCGTCGCCGAGACGCCGCCCGATCTCGGGCACCTTCTCAACCAAATCGCGCCGCGGATCAACCGGCCGGCCGCCGCGCCCTACCTGCAATGGATCAGCGCCTCGCGCGGCGCGGCCGTGCGCCTGATCACGGTCGACGAGATCCTGTACTTCCGCGCCGACAACAAGTACACGGTGGTCGCGACCGCGGACTCCGAGGCGTTGATCAAGAAGACGATCAAGGAACTCGCCGAGGAACTCGATCCCACGATGTTCTGGCGGGTGCACCGCTCGGGCATCGTCAACGTGCACGCGATCGACACCGTGGTGCACGACGACCGCGGCAACATGAACCTGCGCCTCAAGGGGCGCAGCGAGAGGCTGCCCGTGGCCGAGCAGTACCACTACCTGTTCCGCCAGATGTAACAGTTTGCCCGAAGGAGAGCCACCATGCCCAGCAACGACCGCTGTACCCGCACCCTTAACCGGCGCCAGGTCATCGCCCTGCTCGCCGCCTTCGGCGTCAGCCGCGAGGCGCTCGCGCAGGACGCAGCGCGCACCAATGCCAGCAGCTACAAGGTCGTGTTCGAGAACGATCGCGTGCGCGTGCTCGAGTACGTGAGCCGCCCCGGCCTGGGAATCTGCGGACGCGGCAGGCATTCGCATCCGCCGCACCTCAACGTGCTGTTGACCGACTCGAAGGCCAAGATCACTACGGCTGACGGCAAGACGTTCTTCGGTCAAAGAAAGGCCGGCGACGTCTTCTGGGAGGATGCGGCCACGCACTCGGTCGAGAACATCGGCGGCAGCGGCGTGCGGGCCTACATGGTCGAACTCAAGGACCGCGACTGGCAGCCGAGCACGGGCTGAGCGGGGTCCGCGGCGCGCCGCGTTAGGGATCCGGATGCCCGCGGCAATCACCGCATCATGCGGCTGACGCTGCCCTGCGTGATACGCCCCGGCTTGGCCGGGGTGTGCCCTCCGGGGCACAGGGCGGCAGTAAGTACGCCGCTGCGCTCCGGACCAGAGCGTCGGCTATTGAGCGGTTCGTGCGGCGTGGCTGGATGGCACGTAAGGCCGAGCTGCGCCGTGACAGTTAAGCAACCTCTAGCAGCGCATCTGGATTCTTTGCCGCTACCATCAGCAAAGTCCGGGACGCTCCCGACGGTGCTCGGCGGCCTTGCTCCCACTCCTGAAGCGTCCGGGCGATTGGATCGTCCATTGGAAGGCTGTGAGCACCGCTTCAAGTACCGGTTGGCGTATGTGATTCGTGGAAATTGCGTGGTGCGATACGACAACGCTCAGGTACAGATCGCCACAGACCGTCGTATCTTTGTCGAGAAGGACTTGGGTGCCGTCATTTCCGTACTCCTTGGCTAGAGGATTGGAAACACCGTTGTAGCTCAGCGGTGGGCCGCTAGAGCAGTCCTTCATAGAATCTATCGGGCGATTCTGACGGTCTCCGTCGATGACGGCACTTGGCCGCCCTGGACGTATCCAGCAGATTTTCATCCATCAAGCCGGAGGTGCTTGCCGATTGAACCGTCGATGCAAGTGAGCCCAGTTGCTCCTCAATGCCTTTCGATCTGTCGCGCGCGGAAATCCTGTCCAAACAAGCTGCTTTTCTCGCCAATCAGTCTTGAACCTTCCGAGATAGTTGAACTTCCACTACGCCGGTGGAAGCGTGAACGCACTCATTCCCGCAAGGGACGCCAACCAAGGGCTCGCCAACCGACACGCCGAGTAAATCGTGGCCATCCATCGACGGAGAATCCGAGGTGTTGCGGATATTTGACAGGAGAGAAAGGCCGAAGCTGGGCTCTACGACGGATGTCTTCGAGGCGGACCTATTCGCAATTGTTTCGAAGAAGGTCGGAAAAGCGAATGCAGCGGAGTTGCGCGCGGAACCTGAGAGTATGTTGCTTGTCGCCGCGGCTGCGTACGCAGTCAGCTCCGTGGAAACGTGCGTGAAATCTGGGAGAAAGTTTCATTCCCGGCAAGATCTGGTCGCCGTGACACATTGCGCGCTAGCCGCGCTCGCCACGTCTCGAGACCTGCTTGGTCTACCCGCCCAAGAACACCTCGACGACAGAAACCGCATCTATGGTGTTGTCATGCCGACGGCGAGATGGCTCTACGGAGAACGTGCCTCAGACGATCTGATCTGGAAGATTTGCGACGTCGCCATAAGAGGCGCGCAGGCGGGCGGCACAAACATGCGTACAGTCAACAACGCTTTAAGAGAAGACTTCCAAGACTACGTCAGAACAAGAGGGCGAATGGGAGCAGCTTTCCTGGCCAAATACCTCCGCCTTCTCGATCAAGCCTATGCAAGGACAGTGCGACACGGAAATTTTACGTAGCAGCAGTCGATCTCATCTCGGCGTGCACTTTGTGTAGGTTCCCCACTTTTCGCCCCATCGTTCCGAACCAAAGCGGCCGCTCTCCTTTCGCCTGATCGAGCCGCTCTTGTGCTGATTACCTCTCCTCGACCGGCGGCTGCTCGTGGCCGCCTACCGCACGGTGACGGTGGCCCGTGGCACACTGGCCGACGCCCGGCTCAGATCCAGCCGCCGCAACCCACCCCAGAGGAGACATCGATGCTGACGATGGAGAAGACGGCCGACTATGTGAAGCGTTGGGTCGCCGCGTTCGAGTCGAAGGACCTCGATCGCGTGCTGGCCTTCTACACCAACGACGTGATCTTCCACTCCCCGCTGATTGCGCGGCTGAGCCATGACCCCAGCGGCACCGTGCAGGGCAAGGCGGCGCTGCGCGCGTACGTGAAGAAAGGCTTCGAGGTGTTCGACCACATCAAGTTCACCGTGCTCGACGTGCTGCGCGGCGTCGACAGCATTGCGATCCACTACAAGGGCATCACAGGCACGCACGTCATCGAGGTGCTGTTCTTCGACAAGGACGGTGTGGTCCGCGAGTCGTACGTGCACTACGCGTCGGCCTGAGCAACAGAGTTCCGCTAGCCCATCCCGTGAGCTACCCAGGTGCGGCGCTGGCAACCTCAAGACAACCCCGGCACCTAGGTCAGCAGGCAGATCACAGAACGACCGACGGCGGCTGTCCGGTTCGGGCCGCTTAATGCCGCGCCTCAGTCCACCTTCATGTACTTGGAGAAGTTCTCGACATAGTCGTCGAAGTTCTCTTCGAGCATCGCGTCTTCGTGAAAGTGCAGGTATGCCTTGGACCTGCGGTAAAAAGAGCCAGGCTTCCGCTCAACCTAGCGTTGAATCCTTGCGCAATTGACGAAGCATCGGCTCAAGAGCAGCAAGTGACTCGCGGCGCGCGTGCTTCACGGTGTGTTCGACCAAAAGGCGACGGATGTTGTCCGCTCTCGGCGGAGTCACAGCGTACAGCGGACGTCCGGGTCTGGCCGATTGCGCCGGTTCTTGTGCGCTCAGCTAGTCACCCGGCCAGATAGCGCACCTTGAGCGGACTTGTTGCCACTTCGCCCTTCCTGAGCTGAACTCGATACGCAAGAGCCTCCTGTCTTGAACTAACTGCCTGCTTCAGTCGTCTTCCTTCGAAGTGCAATGCCACGCCGTCGTCGGCGGCATAGCCCGCTGGGGCACCGCGCGCGATCAGTCGTCGGAACGCAGTTTGGCGCTGGGATTCCCCATCGTAGTGCGGGCAGGCAGTTCCGCGCAGCAGGCCGAGACCATCCTGCAGAGCACGAAAGCCGCCGAAGGAATCGGTGATTCCACCCTGGAACCAGCACAGCATCCCGGCGCTGATACCACTTAGTACTGCGCCGTTTAGCCAGGCGCGACGCAGCAGCCGGTCGAGCCCATGTGCTCGCCATACAGCGAGCAGGTTCGCGGTGTTACCGCCGCCGACGTAAAAGACGTCCTGTGCGGCAACGAAGCGCGCAAGATCGCCCGTCAGCGCCGGATGCCGCGGCAGGCCTTGGGTGTCGAAGAGTGTCAGATCCGTCGGCACGCAACGCCCGCTGAAGGCGCGGTAGAACCTCGCAAGCGCGGTCGGGGAATCGCCGCTCGCCGTCGGAATGAAGCACACCCGCGCGGGCTCGCGCCGACTCAGGGAAAGGATGAAGTCGTCCAGCAATGGGTTGTCGGGCTCCATCAAGAAGCCCCCGCCACCCAGCGCCACGATGTGACCCGCCATGTGCCGTCCAATGGGCTCGTGACGCGAGGCCACGGCCGGAATGTCTGCTGACAGGCGATTCTCGCCGCTGGATGCGCCTTCTGCTACTGGCCGACGCCGGCCTAGCCTCAAGGTGACAGGGCAACGCCGATTGGCAACTAACGACGCGCCGCCAGCGCGAGCGAGCATGATGCGCATCTCTCGACTCGGCGAGCTGAGCCGCGGACCCTATTGGCAGTGAGCCTGTCTATTCCTCGGCGTGCGCCTCCTGTGCGATCTGCCGCCGAAGTTCGCGGAAGCGCGCTTGCGGATTGACGCCGAACAGCGGATCGGGCGCGACGGGACCGGCCGAGCGAACCACTTCCCAATCGGCGGCAGTTAGGTGGTGGGCCGCGCGTGCGAGGATCGTCGTTTCTTCAATGCGGATATGGTTTTGGTAATAGATGAAGTACGTTGCCGCGGCCGCTTCGAGTTGCTCGCGCGGCAGGATTGAACCGTCCAGCGCCGCCTCGACGTATGCAAGGAGGGTTGCACCGGCATGCGCGATCACACGGTGCTCCTGCCGAAGCCGCGCCACGACCAACTCGAACTCTGGACAATGCGACGTGAGCCGCTCGAAAGCCACGTCCTCGCGCGGATGGTGATACTGATCTGCGTACTCTCGCAGGTACGACACGATATCCCGCATCAACGCGTAGTTCGGCTTGCCGCCGGCATGAAACACGTCAACCTGTTTCTGCAACAGCCGCAGCAATCGAACAAAGTACTCGTGTTCCTCGCGCCAGGCCGCGACCGGATCGACCACAGCACCTTCCCCCGCGTTCGCTGTAATGCCAGTAAATCCGGATGATCGATCTGGGCATTGACAGGGATCAAAGCGAATCGGCGAGCCTCGAGATGTTGTTCACTGTGTCTACCGCATAGGCGGGGGTGCCATGGCTACGAATATCTCGAAGTCGCGGTCGCTCATTCGCTCAAGTATCGGCTCGATTGGTCCGAGCAGAAGAACCGGATCTCCGCAATTGAGTCCGGTTTGAGGCGAACTTGCGCGTTACATGGCACGTCGGCACTTGGCCGCAAGCACTAAAGCGCCTTTGACGCTCGATGCGCCGCTTGCACGGCACGCACCAGCGAAGGATGGAAAGTGCCGAGCTTCGGGATCTGACCATGGGGTGCAGCCGGCGGCACCGTGAACCATTCGTTTGTGTGGGGCAGATCGAGGGTCTTTCCCAGATCGGACTTCGTGTCGTAGCTGAGGCCCGCAGCTTCATAAGCGGCAGGATTGCGGTCGCGCAGTATTGCAAACTCGCCCTGATGCCAAGTTGTGGTGCGCTGGCTGGTGCCGTAAGCGACACGGATCGTGAACTGCGGAGCATCGTCATCGAAGACGACCAGAATCAAAGCCGGTCGCGGCTTGGGCCGAGGGCTGATGTCATCGGGAAAGGGGCACCAACGATCTCACCGGCGGTGGGTTCGGCCCACCAACGCAGGATCATGCAGACTTCACATCGAACAGGCTGGTTCGGACCGAGCGCTTCTTGCCTTGCGGAACGCGCTTCCTGAGCTGGCGCACTTGAGCCGCCGTTAGCGGACCCGCGTCGGCCTCGTACTGCGGCAGCAGCCGCACCGCCATGCTGTGCAACGCGAGATGGATGGCTTGCGTCTCGTCGACACCCAGGCGTTGCGCCAAACGCTTGGCTGTGTCGCGCGATACCCCGGTGGCGCTATCGGAGGGCAATAACGGAACGCGATCTGGTCGGCGGTGTTGCGAGTGGCCATGGATGAAGCTCAAGAAGTGGATATCTGCAAGATATCCAACTTAGGTCAAGATCCGCGCGCGGTCGCGAACTGAAGAACCCGACGTCGAGTCGGCTCCTGGCCGGCTCACGACCCCCGCGATCGCGGTGACTCGACCCCCAGGGCCGCGTCTCGGTCACTTGATCGGCGCTAAGCAAAGTCCTTGCGCCGTACAGCTCCGCCCGTCCGCTTGCAGGCGCCCGTTTCGATCTTGACATTACTTCCCATGAGTCAAGTTTGACGAGCAGTGTCGACCACCGGCGGGTACATAGAGGCCCTTAAGTCACGAATCTTCGTTGCCGTCATCTCTCGTCAACGCCCACCGTACAGCGCACCGGGAATCCGTCATCCGACTGCTAGTGCACTACGCGATGGTCGTGGGCCCGGCGAGGGCGTTGGACGTTCTGTTTGGGACCGCAGCTGTTCCCGATCGCACGCCATGCGTCAGAAGCGATTTCCGGAAAGTCTCGCCCGCCGGTGTCAGCGCTTTCCGGCGAAGCGCTCGCGTAGCAACCGGTGCTGGATCTTGCCGGTGGCCGTGCGTGGCATTTCCGATTCGGAGACGAAGCTCACCGACCGCGGACGTTTGTAGCCGGCCATCTTGTCGCGGCACCATTCGAGCACTTCGGCTTCGGTCGCGTCCACGCCGTTCCGCATCACCATCACGGCGTGCACGGCCTCGCCCCATTTCTCGTGCGGCACGCCGATCACGGCGACGTCCTGCACGCCCGGATAGCGGCCAAGCACGCCTTCGATCTCGCTCGGATATACGTTCTCGCCGCCGGTGATGATCATGTTGCTCTTGCGATCGACGAGGTAGATATAGCCGTGTTCGTCGCGGCGCGCCATGTCGCCGACGCTGCAGTAGCCGTCTGGCCGGATCGACTCGGCGGTCTTCGCCGGATCGTTGAGGTAGCCGTCGAACGTGTACGGCGTGAGCGAATAAAGCTCGCCGACCTCCCCGTCCGCAACCTCGTTACCTTGGGGATCGAGAACTTTCACCGGTCCCGATCCGGTCCATTCGCGGCCGACTGAACCCAGGTGCTCGATCTGCTCGTGGGGACGCAGCAACGTCACCCAACCTGCCTCGCTCGAACCGTAGAGCTCGTAGAGCTGCGAGTTCTTGAAATAGTCGAGGATCGCGAGCTTGGTGTCCTTTCGCGCGGGCGCCGAGGAGATCATCAGCTTGGTCACGCGGCTCACGTCGTAGCTCGCCCTCACCGCCTCCGGCAGGCCGAGCGTCAGGATGTAATGCGTGGGTACGAGCGAAGTGAACGTGACGTGCTGCGACGCCATCGTCGCGAGCAGTGCCTCGGGATCGAAGCTCTTTCGGTCGTCGACGACGACGGTGGCGCCGAGATAGGTGAACGTGCACGCGAAGTTGAGCGAGTTGGCGTGACACATCGGCATCACGAGCAGCGCGGTATCGTCGCGCTTAAGCCCCATGTCGAGCGCGGTGACGAGCGATATCAGCGCCATGCCCTCGTGATTGCGAATGGCGCCCTTCGGCTTGCCCGTGGTGCCTGACGTGTACATCAGCGCCCAGGTGTCGGCGGGCGCGACGTCGACGTCCGGCTCGGCGTCCGATCCGCCGAACACCAGCGCTTCGTAGTCACTCCAGCCGGCCAGCGAATTCTCGCCAATGCGGATCCAACGATCGGGCGCGATGTCGAGTTCGCCACGCAGAGCGTCGACGCGCTCGACGAGCTCGTCCTCGACGATCATCGCGCGCGCATGGCAATGCTCGGCGATGTAGCGGATCTCGGGCGCCACCAGCCGAAAATTGACCGGTACAGCGACGAGCCCCGCCTTGCCGAGGCCGATGTACATCTCCATCCATTCGACACGGTTGTGTGCCAGCAGCGCAACGCGATCGCCCTTCCGCAGCCCGCGTGCCCCTAATGCATTGGCGAGTCGGCACGCGCGCGTGTTCCACTGCGCGAAGGTGAGCGCGCGACGCGAATCACGCGCGCCTATCTTGTCGGGCTGCAGCCGTGCGTATGCGCGTACTGCCTGCGCCAAGTTGAGGACCGTACTCATGGCAGCCTCTCAGCCGATGTCGCGGACCGCTCGACGAGACCGGATTATTTGGCCTTTCCGCCGAGAATTGCAACGGGTGTCACCTTCGAGAATTCGTTCTCCTGGGCATTTCTTTCTCCCTTCACCTCGTACAAGCGAAGCGGTTTCATGCGAGCTGGGGCAGCACACGGAGCAGAACGATGCCTATCCGCGCGGGATGACACAATGATCGGAGCCAGGATGTCGAACAATGCGCGCGGTCGCGGTATGGCCGCGCGTGTTATCAGCCACCCGCACCGCCGCGCCACTTCGCTTCGGCTTCTTCCCACGCGCCGATCGCCTGCAGGTCCGGCACCCACGCGAGGCCGGACTTCGCATCCGACGAAACGGCTTCCGGTGTGACCACCACGTCCAGCAGCGCCGGGCGGTTGGCAAGCGCCCGCTGAATCGCGCCCGGCAGGTCTTCCGCGCGCTCGACGCGTTCTGCGTGCAGCCCGAACGCGCGCGCCATTGCTGCATGATCCGCGTATTGCAGGCGTGTACCGACGACCTTGCCGTGCGTTTCCTGCTGATCTCGCACTTCGATCGCCCACCCGCCGTTGTTCGCGACGACGATCAGTATCGGCACCTTGTGGCGCGCCGCCGTGTCGATCTCCATGGCGTTGAACCCGAACGAGCCATCGCCGGTGAGCACCGCCGTTAATCGATCGGGAAACGCGAGGCCGGCTGCGATACCGAACGGCGTGCCGATGCCGATACAGCCCAATGAGCCCGGATCGAGATACGTGCTCGCCGGTAGACCGACACGGGCGAAGCTCAGGAAATCGCCGCCGTCGGCGACGATTATCGCGTTCTGCGGCAGCGCATCGCGCAGCGCCGCGAGCAGTGTGTTTGGATGCATGCGACCATCGCGGCCGGCTGGTGCCTTGCGCATGGTGTCGACGAGCTTCGACGTGCGCTCCGCGTGCTTGGCGCGCACTCTTTGCGCCCATTCGCGGTCGCCCGCAGCCGCACGGTTGCCGGCGGCGCCAAGGATCGCTTCCAACGCGAGGCCCGGGGTTGCGAGGATCTCCACGGCGCCACGGCGATTGTCGCGCAGCTCGCTCGCTGTGTCGGCAATACGGAGCAGCTTCGCCTTCCCGTACACCGCGGGCGAGCCATACGCGAGCTGGAAGTCGAGCCGTCGTCCCAGCGTGACGACCACGTCGGCGTCGCCCATGACCGCGCCGCGCATCGCGGCAACCACCGAGGGATGATCCTCGGAGACGAGCCCGCGACTCTCACCGGTGTCCAGATACAGCGCTCCCAGACGGTCGAGCAGCCTCACGAGCGGTGCTCCAGACCCGCGCGCCCCGCGACCGCTGATCACCAGCACGCGACGCGCGGACCACAACAGATCGACCGCGCACTGCACGGCGTCGGGATCGGGCAAGATGCGCGGACGATCCTTGCGCGCGAAGTGCTCTTCGAGCTGCACGGCCTCGGGAACCTCGGCGCGGAGTGTGTCGACCGGAAAATCGAGGTACACCGGCCCCGGCTCTCCGCCCTGCCCGAACGCACGCGCGATCGCCTCGTCGAGTTCTTGCGGGATCAAGGACGCCTCGCGCACCGTTCGGGCGTAACGCGTGAGCGGCTTGACGAACTCGGTGTGCGTCATGTCCTGCAGCGCGCCACGATTCTCCTGCTTGCGCGGCGGCAGGCCGGACAGCACCAGCACCGGCGCCTTCGCGACGTAGGCGTTCGCGATGCCCGTCATCGCATTGGTCACGCCGGGCCCGGCGGTCACCAGCGCGACGCCGAGGTTGCCCGTGAGCTCGGCATGGGCGTGAGCCATGTACACGGCAGCGCGCTCGTCGCGCACGTCGACGATCCGAAGGCCTTCAGCGTCCACGCGCATCCACATCGGCATGATGTGTCCACCGCACAACCCGAAGACTCTTTCGACCCCGCGGGCGCGAAGGATCCGCGCGATGACGCCGGCACCCGACTTCGCAGTAATGGCAGGCGGAACGAGAGCCATGACATTGCTCCTGGTTGAACGATTCGGTCCAAGCGGCGCGACACCTCTAGGCTGTCTTACGACTGGCTTGTCGCAAGCGCAGGCCGTCTGACACGCGAATGCAGTGCATGGCAACTTCTTCGAGAGACTCGGGATCGACGGGTTTGACGAGGTGTCCGTCGAATCCTGCGGCAGTGGACTTGCGCCGGTCGTCCTCCTGGCCCCAGCCGGTCACCGCGATCAGCGTCATCTGCGCACCCCACGAATGCTCGCGAATTCGACGGCATGCCTCGTATCCGTTCATTTTGGGCATGCCGAGATCGAGGAGCACCATATGCGGACCGAAGTCCTCAGCGAGCCGCAGGGCGCTCTGTCCATCGTAGGCAATTCGAACCTCATGCCCCTTCAATTCCAGCAGCATCGAGAGGCTTTCCGCTGCATCACCGTTGTCGTCCGCGACAAGGATCTTCAATCTTTGTGGAGCCAACCCCGTGCTTACCGGCGTTGCGGGTGCCGCATCGAGCGTCAATCTTGTCGGCACACAGACACGGAATTGGCTTCCCCGGCCGAGCCCCTCGCTATGTGCCTGGATCGTGCCGCCGTGCAATGCCACCAGACCCTTGGCAAGTGAAAGACCGATACCTAAGCCACCCTGAGCGCTCGACGACTGGCTTTCGATCTGCGTGAACATCTCGAAAATCGACTCCAAACTCTCGCCAGGAATACCGATGCCGTTGTCGGCGACCGAGACCTCGACCTCATCCCCTCGATGGTCGGCCCTCAGCGCTATTCTTCCTCCGGGGGGCGTGTACTTTGCCGCGTTGTTGAGCAGGTTCGAAAGAATTTGCGTAAAGCGCACCGGGTCGGCATTGAAAAACGCAGGCTCGGAGGGCGCCGATACCGAGAGCACGTGTCCCATCTGATCGATCAACGGACGGTTCGCTTCCACCGCCGCGTCCACCACGTGCCGGAGGTCTATCCGCTCACGATGCAGGCTGATCTTGCCTCGTGAAATCCGGCTGACGTCGAGGAGATCGTCGAGAAGTCGCGCCATGTGCTGAAGCTGGCGCTCCATCATCACCAGAACCGTCTGCGATCGTGGCTCGGTACTCGTCATTCGAAGGATCGCTATCCCGGTCCTGATCGGGGCCAGCGGATTGCGCAGTTCGTGGGCGAGGCTCGCGAGGAACACGTCCTTGCGGCGGTCTGCCTCCCTCAGACGTGTGACCCGCCTCCCGATGAACACGAACCACGGAAACGTGACTACCATAACAACCAGCTGAAGCAGGTCGAGGCGC
This sequence comes from uncultured beta proteobacterium, assembly GCA_963712485.1. Classification (GTDB taxonomy): domain Bacteria; phylum Pseudomonadota; class Gammaproteobacteria; order Burkholderiales; family Burkholderiaceae_F; genus JALORV01. Next base: position 4,543 of record CAVQID010000070.1, on the reverse strand, counting down.
AACATCTCGACGTCTTGGTTGTTGGCGTAGCGCAGCACCGTCATCAGCGCGAAGCAAGCCAACGATACCGAGCCGAGAATGGTCAACGGGGTTCCGCTCGAACGCAGCATTCCGAACATCAGCGCGACGAAGAAGAAGGCAGCGAACGCGAGTCGCGTATCGGGTGCTCGGTAGGCCACGAACAACATCGTGGACACCGCGGCGAGAAACTGCAGTGCCGTGAGACTGGGATCGCGAAACCGCAGATTCAACCCTGAGCGGAAGAGCGCGAAAAACGCGAGTATTGCCGCCGTGGCTATTGCTGAAGCCAGCACAAACGTCTCGAGGTCTACCCTGCCCTGCGTGTGAAAGATGGCGAGAACCACCAGGTAAAGCGCCGAGAACGTACTGGCGAGCAGGAACCTGCGGAAGCGAAGGCGCTGGTTGACCTCGTTCCGGGCAAGCGACGGGATGGCGGCGATCGGATCGCGCATGAATTACGTTGGCTGGTGGGGAAAATGCAGTGTGCGCCTGCATTGTCGGATTTGCGATCCCGATGTTCGGTACAAAAGTCAAAGGACCGGGATATCGACGTTCAATGTCTGAGCGCGGAGCACGCGTCCCTCCCGAGGGCTGTCACTCGGTCGGAGCCGGACAGTGTTCGGCGCAGGAGTCTCGCGTCCCCCCTCGTCCGTGTCGGCTAGCAGGACGGCGCGGTACACTCTCCCGGACTCAGAAACGCATCCGCTCGATGGTGGGGCTAGGCGGCCGGATCACGTGTGGATGAGACGCCCACCGGCAAACGACCAGTTCTCCCACATCGTTTCCTTGAAGACGACCATGACGTTCTCAGTGTCGTAGCCTGCATGGCCAAGGGTGGCCATCAGGTGTGACATCAGTTGCCGTTTCACTTTGACGCTCCGGCCGACAGACCACAAGATCTCGATGAGAGCGAAGTTTTTATCTCTCGCAGTTTTCACGTCAGGGTACGACGTGTCGAAGCGGAAATCTTCAGCTTCGAGCTCGATGACCCGTTGGAACTTGTCAGAAGCTGGGACACCCACGGATGTCAGCGCGTCGTGAGCTGCGTCGAGGATGGTCGACTTGAACAACGCGGGTGCGGGCCTACGAACGGTCAGAGTGACGAGTGGCATAGGCGATCCTTCTGATGCCCAGAGAATTTGCGACACTGTACGCAGTGACAGGCGTCAGGCGGCTTCAATTCGCACGACACCGTTAACTTCACCGCACCGCAGATGCAGGATCCGCTCTTCAAGGGGCCTCTCCCAGTTCAGTGAGGAAATCTCGTCCGAGGCCGCAGGGGCCTTAAAGCCCGCGCTCAGCCCCGCCGAGTGAGCGAAGCGAACGAGGGGACCTGAGCGCGAAGCACGAAGGCGCCGCAGGCTTCAGCGGTGCGGGCATCCGGGCCAACAGCACGGCCTGCGCATTCCTCCACGCATCTTATCGATGCCGACCTCGATGCGGCGTTTCCTGGTCTCTTCCTTCTTGGCCGATGTGACCCAACAGATCCACTCGTTTCGCGCCAGCGGGGTGATATCGGCCCAGAGGTCTTTCGCAGCAGCGTCGGATTCGATGGCTCTCCGGAAGTCTGCCGGTAGCTTATGAACCGTGCCGCTCGTGATTTCTTTGGCAGTCATGCGTCAATTGCGTAGCGTCACTTGTCGCCCAACGTCTAAGGTCAGCGGCGGGTCTTCAACCGTCCGCTGGACCGACGAGATATGCGTCGACCGTAACAAGTCCAATGGACGATCTCGGCGCGGGCACCGGTCGTCCGTCTTCTCGCCTTGCCCGATACGGTAACGGTACCCGGAATGCCTGGATGGTGGTACTGCCGGTGACCGCCCCCGTCCACGCGCATATCGATTGCGATCACGCACCGATCTTCGCGTGCCGGCCGGGTGCTGCAAGTTCGAGTCCGAGATAGACGCAGCCGGCGATGATCAGCGGCCCCAGGTAGAACACCGCTCGGTAGGCGAGCAACGCCGCGAGCAATTGGTTGACCGGAAGCGTGCCGGCCAACAGTGAAAGGAACACGGCTTCCAGCACACCCAGTCCGGCAGGAATATGTGTGATCACTCCGGCCACGCTGCTCAGCAGCAGCGCGCCCAGGACCGTAACGAACCCGATTTTGGCGTCCAGCAGCACGTACAGCACGGCCGCGACCAGCGACCAGTGAGTAACCGATGCAGTGACCTGCAGCAGCGCCATTCGAGCTCGCGGCAACTCGATCGTGTGGCCGCGCACCCGCCATCGGCGCCGCCGCGACCATCGACATGCCACGAGCAACGCGGCAACGACGAGCAGCAAGAACGCGCCGATCACGCGCAGCGCGGCGCTCGAGATCGGAGCGTCGTCGGGCAGATCGACCAGGCCGCTGACGAAGGCTGCGCCCGCCAGCGCGGAGTAGCCGATCCAGTTCGTCAGCAGGCTGAAACCGAGAATGCGCGTGATCACCGCGGTGGACAGTCCGAAACGGCCATACAGGCGATAGCGAAATGCAACGCCGCCAACCAGGGCGCCGAGATTCACGTTGGACGCGAAACAGACTCCGGCGACCGCCGCTGTCCGGCGGATGCCGAGCCGGTGGCCGGTATAGCGACGGGCCAGGAGGTCGTAGCTGATGTAGGCAGCGTGCGCAGCGACCGCGATCACCGCGCCGAGCGCCAGGTTCGTCAGCGGCAGCGCGCGCAGGGCGGTGAGCACTTCGCCCCAGTCAATTTCCCGCGCACGCCAGCCGATCAGTCCGAGCACCGCCGCCGCAAATGCAATCCATAGGACTTGCCTTATGCGCGGCCAGGCTCTGCGCCAGCGCCTCGTCATGACGCTATCGCCGTCGAACGCTCGCGGCGCACTCGTCAGGCCCCCGAATTACTGCAGCGACCGCAAAAAGCGGGCGATGGTAATTGCGTCCTGCTCGCTGACCGCAAGGTCCGGCATCGCCGACTGCGGATCGAGTTGCTGCGGCCGCCGGATCCATTGAACGACATTAGTCTCCGTGTTCGGCCAGCGCCCGGCGACCAGCGCTCGTGTTCCAAAGCCGGCCAGCGGCGGCCCAATCAGCGCTTCAGGCCCGACGACGCCGGGGACGCGATGGCAAGCGTGGCAGCCGTAACGCCGCAACGTATCGCGTCCCTCCTCGGCGACCGTGTCCTGCCAACCTGCTTCGTTGCGCCTCGGTCCGAGCCGCAGGGCGTCGGCGGCGTCGCATTGCTGCGCGGACGCTGCAGCCGCGCGCGCGCGGTACTCCGCCGGCGCGAGCGCCGGCAGTTCATGCAGGAAGGAGACGATGGCCCATATCTGGGCATCGGACAGCAGCCCGCGCCAGCTTGGCATGCCGGTCATCTTGACGCCGTGCAGGACGATCCAGTACAGCTCGTTGGCACGCCACTGACGCGCCGCGTCCGTCAGCGGCCGCGGCAGCGGTTGCAGCGTCAGTGCGAAACGTTCGCCGGCGATTCCGGGCGCTCCATGGCAGCCCGCACAATGTCGGGCGAAACAGCTCAGCCCGTCATCACCCTGGCCGGTTGCGTCCAGCGCCGGTACGGCAATGTTCCGCGCGCGCAGCTGCACCGAATAGCGCATCGTGATTTCCATCAGCCGGAACACCGGCGTCGTGTGCTGCTCCGTGGCGCTGATGTCGTAAACGCCGGCGCGAATGAACAGCGCCGCGGCGGCCAGCGCACCGGCGACGACGGCCATTAGTGTCAGGCCGACAAAGTGCCAAGGGGTATGTGGCACGCGATCTGCCTCCAGGAGGGATTGGTCTTTGACCGATGGGCAAACGGGTTGCCCGCGGGCGCGTCGACCACCGCGCGCCGCGTCGGGGTTGCAGCCGTACCTGTCGACTGCGGAGAGACTGCATGCATAGGCGGGCACCGAAGTGCGGAGCAGCGTTTAATCGGCGACCAGCGCGCTCGCCGGATCGCCGTCTCGCGCGGGTGCTGCTGGCGGGTGTATGGCTGCTGTTGGCTGGCTGTGATCCGCGCCGCACTGACTTCAGTCGCACCGCCGAGACCGCGACGCCGCAGTTGCGACCCGAGCATCGCATCGAAGCGGGCCGTGCGCTGCTCGAGCAGTACCAGTGCGGCAGCTGCCACGTGATTCCGGGCGTGCGCGCGGCGCGCGGCAGCTTCGGGCCCACGCTCGAGGCCTTTGGAGTCCGCGGCTACATTGCCGGGCAGATCCCCAACACGGCGCCCCTGTTGCAGCGCTGGCTGCAGCACCCTTCGGCGCTGGTGCCCGGCACGTTGATGCCGGCCATGGGCGTGTCGGCCACTGACGCGCAGTCGATGGCGGCTTATCTGTTGGCCCTTCGCTAGCCTCTCGTATCCGCCCGACACTGATGCGAACCCTGCCGCCATCCATGCTCGCACCGGCGGGGCCGCAGGCGGCGATATCCACCGAGGTGGCGTGGCTGCTGTTCGGGGGTGCCGCACTGATTTTTCTCATGGTGCTGGCACTGACATGCTACGCACTGACCGGGCGCCGGCGCGTGCGTCCGAGCGTCTGGCTGATCGGGGGCGGATTCGCCTTCCCCGTGGCC
>CAVQID010000069.1:0-12847 GCA_963712485.1 uncultured beta proteobacterium | reverse complement strand
AGGCCACGAGTGCGGCTGGTGCCGATGACGCCATAGGTGCGAGGCATGGCACCAACTCACACCCGGAGGAAAGGAAGACAGGCGAGGCATCCCGCCAGTCGTGATGCCCCGTCCGCAAGAGCAGCCAGTACCGCTCCTTAGTAACCGTAGATGCTCAGCAGGTCGCGACGGCCGCGGCTGAGAAACTCCTGCAGGGATTGCTGATCCGCGAGGGAAGCTGTATCCACGAGGGTGAACGGATCAATTTCGCCGCCGGAAACCTGTTGTACTTGTTGTCTATCGAGTTCGGTCATCTTTCACTCCTTCGGTGCGTTCCTCCGAGCTCCCGCGGAGGTCCGGGGTCGGGCTTCTCGGCCTTTAATGAACGGGGTGAAGCGCATGGCCGATGGCGCCGTGGCCTTATGTTCGGTCGTGTCGCGCACGCAGAACATCGCTCAAGCGGTGGAGAAACCGTCGTCCCTTCGGGGGATGCGGCGAGAATCTGCCAGCAGATCGCTCCGCCTCGTTGCGAGACACTGACGCGAAAAGAGGGTCGAGAGCAATCCGACCCATTGCCCGATAGACGGTAGGGACTGGCGCTTCACATTGCGGGCCCTGATGACTCTGCCATCACCGGGACCGGATGGACGGAGCTCGTGCGGAAGGACGCCGCGGGCACGGGCGCGGACGCCGCTGGCGTGCCGTCCGCTGCGGCCACCCTCAGGTCCTGCCGTATCGAGCCGCCTTCCAGAACGATGACTCTATCCGCGCTGGCGATTGTCTGCGGCCGATGCGCGACGATCACGCGCGTGAGTTTCAGGTCGCGCACTCCGGCGTTGACGATGCTTTCCCGCTGCACGTCAAGATGACTGGTCGCCTCATCGAGGAACAGCAGCTTTGGCTGCTTATAGAGGGCACGTGCCAGCAGGAGGCGTTGCTTCTGCCCGCCGGAAATGGCCGTGCCCATGTCGCCGATCAGCGTCGCATAGCCCATCGGCATTGCCATGATCTCCTCGTGCACGGCAGAAATGCGCGCGCACTCTTCAATCCGCTTCTGGTCGGGACGCACGTCAAAGAAAGCAATGTTTTCACCGATCGAGCCTGCCAGCAGTTGATCCTCCTGCATCACGGCGCCCACGAACTGCCGATACTGGCGCGCACCGAGTTGCTCGATCCTCACTCCTCCGACGCGTATCTCGCCTTCCGTAGGCGACAGGAGGCCCAACAAGACCTTCAGCAACGTTGTCTTGCCGCACCCCGAAGGCCCAGCGATTGCCACCGACTCTCCGGGCGGGATGGTGAAATCAAGGCGGCGCAACACCCAGGGTTCCGCGTCGCCATAGCGGAACGAGAGATTGCGCACCTCGATGGCAGTGTCGCGCAGCTCCCGCTCGGCATATTCGTCGCCTGGCGTCTGCTCCGGTGCCTCAAGCACGATGTCGGCGAGTCGCTCACCCTGCAGTCGCAGCATTTTTAGCTGCACCCACTTGTCGATCAGGCTCGCCACGCGCCCTGAGAACGTGGTCTTGTACGAGACAAACGCAAACAACATCCCGACCGAAAAGTTGTTCTCCATCACGGCGACGGCGCCCAGATAGACGATCAGGATGTTCTCGACCCCCGATAGCAGCGTTTGCGCGAGCTTGTAGCCGATCATCATCTTCTCGGTTGCCAACCCACGGTTGGTGGCATCCACGGTGGCGTTCATCCATCGCGCGCGACGCTCGTCTTCATGGTTGAAGAGCTTGATCGACGTGACGGCGCGAATACTCTCCATAAAGAGAGAGCTGGCCTTCGCGTTCAGCACAATCTGCTCTTCCGTCGCACGACGCAGCGGGCCGTACGCACCCCAGCGCAGCAGTCCGTAGAGAACAAGCGACACGGCGACAATTGCCGACAGCGCGACGCTATAGAACAGCATCATCACAAGCGTGGCGACTCCGAGAAGCCCATCGATGATTGCTTCGACGAAGTTGGTGGTCAGCGTCCGCTGGATCGCCCCGATCGCTCCAAACCGCGACACGACATCGCCCATGTGACGCTTCTCGAACCACGTTACCGGCAGCCGGAGCAGGTGGGTCAGCACGTTGCCGTTCCACTGCAGCCCAAGATGAGTCGACATGAAGAGCACCACCCAGGAGCGCGCCAGACCGATCACGGCCTGGGTCAGCATCAGCAAGGCAAAGCCGAGCGCAAGGAGCAGCAGCAAGTCGCGATCAGCAGAAACGATGGCTCCGTCGACCACCCACTGCATGAAGAACGGTGAGGCCAGTGCGAAGACTTCCAGGCCCAGCGCAAGGACCAGGATCTGGACCAGACTCTTCCTCAGCCCGACCACCCTCCCCATCATCGTTCGCAGCGAGATCGACTGACGTTCCTCCTTGCGCTCGAAGGCCTGAGTGGGGGTCAGTTCAAGGGCGACCCCGGTAAAGTGCGGCGAAGCCTCGGCGAAGGTAAGCCGTCGCTCACCGTGCGCTGGGTCAAGTATCTCGACGCGGTCTTTGCCGACACGCGTGAGGACGACGAAGTGATTCAAGTCCCAGTGGAGAATGCAGGGCGTCTTGAGTGCCCCGAGTTCTTCAAGTTCGAGCCGCACGGGGCGGCAACCGAGTTTCATCTGGCCCGCGATATCGATCAGTTGCTTCAGGGTCGAGCCCTTTAGCGAAATCGAGAACCGACGCCGCAGCGTGGAGAGATCCGTGCGGTGTCCATACCGACCAGAGATCATGGCTAAACAAGCGAGTCCGCACTCGGCAGCCTCGGTCTGCAGAACAGATATGCATCGTCCGCTGCGACCCAGTAGGATCTCGGGCGCCGAAGAGAGCATTGCTGCCTTGGCATTCATATGCAATGCGGCGCGGTTTCTAGAAAATGCGCAACTTTCCGTCCCGCGCTATACGACCCGCAGCAATCCACAACAACATTCCCACCAGTCCCGCCACCACCGCGAAGCCCACGTAGGGAACAAAGTCTTCCGTGATGGCCGCATCAAATAGGCCTGCGTTTGCGAATACCATGTAACAAACAAGGAGAAACGTTGTCCAACTTGAAAAGAAGAAACCCACCCTTGAGCGTCGGCGTTCGCCATGCGTTTTCATCTTGGAGTTCTCCGTCCGAACGGTTCACTGTAAGAACTGCGTCGGGGCGATTTGATGTCACGCCCCGAAGCCTAAGTGCCACTCCCCCCTACTGAAGAATGAACGTTTGATAGATCCATGTCCCAGCACCGTAACCCAGCGCGAAGGAGGCGCCAAGGGCGAGACCAACAGCCGCACCTCCTGCTACACCCAGCGAGGTAAAGGCGCCTCCAAGTGCTCCGCCTGCGCTTGTTAGGGTGAGGAAATCGGTCAACTCACTCCCGCCGGATACCTCTTGGACTTGGTCAAACGTTAGCTCTCTCATTGGGTCATCTCCTAGTAGTTTAGTAACGTGACTTCGGGACAAGCACTGCGTCCTGCGCCTAACCCCGGCGCCTCGGGTTCCGACCTTTCGGCCGAAATCTATGCATGAGCGTCCGACCAGCGTTCTCCGCATTCCATGACCAAACTCACTTCACTCCGATCGACCTCCCTCATCTGCTCCTCCAATGAATCTTTGTGCCATCGGATTTGGGCACGACGGGTTTCGGCAAAAGCGGTCGCACTCCTAGAACTCCTCCACGCGCGGAGTTCTTCTCAAAGACTCACTTTTCGTTAGCCGACGAATTTGTTCAGGGTTTTGCTCTTAAATGGCGGTGCTTCGAGTTACCGAAGCGCGAAGCGCGGCCACCATCCCCAGTGGCTGTATGTCCCGCCAGAGCACGAGAAGCCTCCAGAAGTCGGGGGCGGGGAAGTCACACCCTGGGATTCAACGTTGTCCTCGTACTCATCCTCAACGCCGTTGCCATTCCAATCGGCTGCTCCAGCAATCCCGTGTAGCTCTCGGTGTCCCAGTTCTCGCATTACTGGTCCCCTTTCGTTGCATCGCGACCTGAACTCCGGTCGCCCGAGGCTCGGCCACGGCGGCCTTGATGCTCACACTTTTCCCCGCAGGCTCACCAGCGGCTCGAACACCCACTCAATAAGTCGTCGAGTGTCCTGCATCACGTCGGCCTCCAGCTGCATGCCAGCCGTCAGTGGCTGCGCCTTGCCATAGGCCATGACGGTCGGCGCACGGAGGGCAACGGTTATGCGATACATGCCTTCGCCCTGAGCCTGCTGCGCAATGGCGGCCAGTTGCGGCGGCAGCTCTCCTGAGGCGAGGGCGCTGCGCGCGACCTGCTCGACCTTGCCTTCGTACTGACCAAACTTCTGATACGGATAGGCTGCGTAGCGAATGCGCACTGTTTGACCGGGTTCGATGAAGCCGACCGCACGGCTCGGCGCGTAGAGGTGCGCCTGCAGCGCGCTGTCACGCGGCAGCAGCGTCGCCAGTGGTTGGGTTCCTGCCATCTGACCGCGCTCGGCAATGATCGCGGTGACGGTGCCGTCTTTGGGCGCCGTGACAACGATCTGGCGATTCGCCTCGGTGCCTGCTACTTCCTGCTGCAATGCCGCCAGCGAACGCTGCAATTCGGCCAGCTGCTGCTCTCCGCGCAGCGGGATCTGACGCAGCTCGGCACTGACGGTGGCGGCCTCACGCTGCAAAGCCAGACGGCTGCGTTCGAGCGCCTGCGTGCGCGCCGTCTGCTCCAGCAGCTCGTCGCGCTTTTGTTGCAGCGCCAGCGGGCTCATGAAGTTCTGCCCGGCCAGATCCTCGAATCGCCGCAGTTGCGCCTGCATCGATGCTTCGCGCGCTGACTGGGTTACCAGTTCACGGCCGAGTTGGGCGCCCTCAGCTTGCAGATCAGCTAGTCGGCGCGCTGAGGCCGCCATCTGCGTTTCGGTTACCAGTGACTGTCGCGCAAGCTCGTCCTGCAGGCTCGCGCGGCGGCGCTGCAGCTGCTCGAGGATGGCGCTCTGGGCACCCGACACACCACCGCCGGCATCGGTCAGGCGTTCCGCCGACAGTATGAACAGCGTGTCGCCCGCCTTGACCTGCTGACCTTCCTGGACACGACGGTCGACGACGATGCCGGGCTGGGGAGCCATCAGCTTGATCAGGCCCGCTTCCGGGGCCGTGATGCCGACGACTCTCGTGCGCTTGGTGTATTCGCCGACGACGAGAAACGTGACCACCGCGGCCGCGAGCCCGGCAGCGATCCAGCTCCAGGCTGCAAACGACAATGGCGGGCGCAGGACGGTCCTGCCCAGGAACTGATTGCCCTTTGCGGCCAATGCTTCCTTGCGGAAGAGATCATGCACTTCGAGACCCCTCAATTCGCACATCACAACGAGCACTGCAGTGCGAATGCTCCACGTGCGCTACCGGGGAATGAATCGTTCAATGTGCGGGTAGCGCCTCGTCCGATCGGAGGAGTCCGTTTGCCGGCCAGCCGCGACGGGTGACATCACGCGGGCAAATTCCGCTGGCAGAATCGCGGGATCATGGCGAGGGGGTATGACGCGCGTCCTCATCGTTGACGATCATCCGTTCGTTGCCGCTGCCACGGCGCGCGAGACTGCGTCGCTGCTGCCTGGGGCCGAAACCCGCTGCGTTGAATCATTAGCGTCCGCGGAAGAAGCTATCGCGCAGAACGGGCAGACTCCGGACTTCATCCTGCTTGATCTGCTGCTGCCGGATGCTGATGGACTGTCGGGCCTGACCCGGTTGCGACATGCGGCCCCCCACGCGATCATTGCAATCGTGAGCGGCGAAGTGAGTCCGCAGGTGATGCGCGATGCGTTTGCCCAGGGTGCGCGCGGCTATCTCACCAAGACACGCGACGTTGATCAGTTCACCGACGGACTGAAAAAGCTGTTTGAGCGCGGCTTCTTCTTCCCTCCGGAAGCAGCAGAACCCACGCCCAAACCCAAGCGGCCTGCGCACCTCACGGAGCGCGAAGTGGCCGCTATAAATGCGCTTGCGTCGGGCAAGGTGAACAAGCAACTCGCCGACATACTCGGCGTTGCCGAAAGCACTTTCAAGACTCACCTTCGGGCGATCTACAGGAAGCTCGGGGTCCGCACTCGAGTCGAAGCCGTCAGCCGAGCGCGCCAGCTCGGGCTGATCGGCAGTGAGCGGCGCGTTTGAACGACTCGCCGCACTCGAAGGGACGCCTCACCGGCGCGATGAGCCCCGAGGAACGAGCGCGCGTCGTGGTAGCTCTTGATCACGATGTCCGCCAGCCGCAGCACGCGATTGAGATGGGACTGCGGAACCTGCGCATGCTCCTGGGCGAGATGGGCGAAGGAATCTCCGAATCAACGCCCGAGGGCGAACTGCTTCAGCGCATGCGGGCGGAACTCGCATCAGTGCAGGCGGCTGCGCGCCAGATCGTGGACACGCAGCAGGATCTGATCGACGCCATCCGGCTCGAATTCGACGACACACGCCCGACACCGAGGACGATCCGCGCGGACGACCTGATCAGTCGCGCGATCAAAACCAACCGCGTACTGGCGGCAAACGTCACGCTCCACGGCGCGCCCACCCGGCTAGCGTTCGTGGCGGACGAGCGTTGGACTGAGCGCGTCCTGAACAATCTGATCAGCAATTCGATCTGGCACTCGGGCGCAAGTCGCATTCTGGTGACTGCGCGCCGTCGTGGCGGCGACATCGTCTTCGAGGTTCGTGACAATGGCCGCGGGATGACGCAGGACAAGGTGGATCGGGTGTTCGAACCGCTGAAGGCGCCGGCTTTCTCACCCGTCGGTTACTCGGCGGCGCGATCTGGCCTTGGACTCTACAACGTCAGACTGTTCACGGAACGGATGGGAGGCACTGTCGAGTGCAGGTCGGCACCCGGTCTCGGCACACTCTTCCAGGTGCGGCTCCCCGGCCCCGTTCAAACCCTCGAAAGAAGGCCACTTACACGTGCGCGCCGCTCTCCGTTGCGCACTCAGAACAGGATCGTGGCGATCCTGGACGACGACGAGCAGGTGCTACAAACGACTCAGCGCGTTTTCGAGAGCCTGAGCATCGAAGTGTACGCAGACAGCGATCCGCTGCGCTGGCTGAATGTCGTTACCGAGCTGAAGCGTATGCCAGATCTGTTCCTGCTCGACTTTCAGCTCAAGGGACAGGACTGCTCACTACTGCTGGATATTGTCCGTAGAAAGTGGGGCGCGGCACGGCCCAAGGTTATCGTCGTCACCGGACATGCCGACAATCAGGCACTGCAGAGAATCGCAGCGACAGTGCCAGTGCTGCGTAAGCCTTTGTCAGATCCAAAGTTTGAACTGATCCTTGATGTCCTGTCAGGCGCGAAGGAACTACCTGCCGTTGGATTTCTCTAGGCAACACCGTCGCAGCTCCACACTTGATCGGGCCAATGAGCGCCGCGAGATTCTGTCGCCACTTAGGCTTGCAATATGGGAATCGGCTATAAGCAGGATATCGTATCCGCAGAATTCCTAGAGTCTGTTAGCCCCGCTTGAACGACAAACCAAGCATGACAGTCCTTGACCCGGCTGTCCGCACGGACGCCCTTGCGGCTAGCCCACGACCCGTGCCTATCATTGAAAGCGCGCGAGGTTTGAAACCCATGAAAAGTCAGGTCAGGCCGCCGACAGCGGAGGCATCTGCTGTAGTTCCCGGACAATGGGAAGAAAACCCATTGGCGCAGCTGCTGGCGCTAAGAGACGAAGTGATCCGGCAACGGGACGTTCCTGACGCCCAGACACGTTGCTTCATGTTGGCCGCCCATCACGCCATCAACCGACTGCCGGAAGATTTCTTGCCACCGGAGCGAGCTGAGGTGTTGATCGATGTAGCGTCCTACCACCATATCGATGCCCAAGTGGAACTGGCGAATCTCGCCGCGGCAGCAGCAGTGCGCGCGGCATCGCTTGGTAAGCACCGCGCCCTTGAGGCGCGTGCACGGATGACAAATGGAGTCATCCTGGGCGAAACGTATGACTTTCCTGCCGCGCAGAGCGAGTTTGCGCAAGCGTTGGAGATTGCTCGTACGGACGGCGACACATTGCGGGAGGCAAGGATACTGAACAATCTTGCCGGATTGCTATCAGATGCAGGACAGTGCGAGGAGGCACTGGCAATTTTTGAAAGACTCGCCAAGCATTGGGAAGAAGTAAACGATCGACTCGCGTTACGGGTGGCCCTTGTCAACGCCGCACTGGCCGCTTTACGGCTTGGAGACACGCGAAGGGGCACCGAGCTAGCTGAGCGGTGGAAGTCGGTGCCTCACGGAGAGGATCTGACAGCTCTTGAGCGATTATGGTTCGCACAAGGGACGTTGACTTACTGCCAGCTGATGATTCATGCGGATCGAGCCGAAGAAGCCTTGAGTTGTGCGCGCAACGCACGGGCGCTCGCGCAAGAGCCAGGAATGGCACAGGCAGAAACGTTCGCCGCGATAGCGGAGGCCATCTCCGCTTTTTGTACGGGCGCCACCGGAAGCGCAGACATCGAGAGTGCCATTGTTCGAGCGCGGGCGGAGTCCCCAAATACGTTCTGGTGCGCCCTTGACGCCGCAATTCGCACTTACAACCGAGCCGGCCTGACTGACAAGGCACTCCTCCTTCAGCGCGAGCTGCTCGCGTTTAGCACGCAACAAAAATTTTCGGAGGTGCGCCGCGCCCTCGGCCGGCCCTCGCCAGAAGAAGCAGGCGGCTTGGCCACTCTTGCGCACCTGGGTACGGCGGTTGACAGGAAGATCACCGATCTGGTCAATTTGGCGATCACCCAGTCACTACGTAGCGGGTATGACCATAGCCGCATCTTCCGCGTCGGCCGGTTGGCCGAACTATTCACCAAGTCAGAAGGATGGCCTGCCGAGCGCACGGAATCGATCGCTCTGGCCGGAAAGTTAATTGATGTTGGGATCATGGTGATCTCGGACCACCTGCTGTCCAAACAACGAGGACTGTCCGAGGAAGAAAGAGAAATCGTTAACGAGCATGCCAAGTTTGGGGCGGATGTTCTGGTCGGCGCTCGACTCGCTCTCCTTGAACCGATCGTGCCGATCGTTCGCTTTCATCACGAGCGTTGGGACGGGACCGGGCCGTGGGCTCTTCAAGGCGAAGATATTCCCATCGAGGCCCGTGTCATTGCACTGTGCGATTCGTTCGATGCCTTAACCCATTGGCGGCCGTGGCGCCACGCCATGTCGCCTTCGACAGCGCTACGCGTAATTCGTGAGAATGCTGGATTGCAGTTCGACCCGGATCTCAGCGACCGCTTCGTCGTTTGGGTGCGAAGCGAGGCCTGGAAGGTCGACGAATTCGAGCTTCACGTTGCAGCGGAGGCTGCCGAGAACGACTACATAAAGATGAGGGAACGCATTCATCGACTAATCCGCACGGCGGCATAGAGGCGGCGTCACAATCCAGCAGCAAGGCCAGCCGCGAACGCCGACGCCCACGCCCACTGGAAGTTGTAGCCGCCCAGCCAGCCGGTCACGTCGACGACCTCGCCGATGAAATGCAGTCCCGGCGCCCTGCGCGCTTCGAACGTTGACTGCGACAGTTCGTCGGTGGCGACGCCGCCCCGCGTGACCTCGGCCTTGCGGTAGCCCTCGGTGCCCGTCGGGACGATGCGCCAATTCTTCAGAGAAGCAGCAAGCGTGCGCAGGTCAGGGTCGGAAACATCGGCGATGCGCCGGTCAGGTGCATGGCCCTGCATCCGGCCCCACTGTTCCGCATGGCGACGCGGCAGCAGGGTCGCGAGCGCGTTATCCAGTGTCTGACGGCTGGCGCGCTTGAGCTGCAGCAGCGCCTCTTCCAGCTCGGCGGAAGACAGCTCCGGCACAAGGTCGATCCGCAATTCGTTGCGCGGCTTCCAGTAGCTGGAGATCTGCAGGATCGCGGGACCCGAAAGACCGCGATGCGTAAACAGCAGGTCATCGTCGAAGGTGCCGTCGTTGCAGCTAACCCGCACCTCGCGCGATACGCCGGCAAGCTCCGAAAACGGCTTCCACGTTTCGGCGTCGAAGGTCAGGGGCACCAGGGCCGGTCGGGGCTCGACAATGCGCAATCCGAACTGGCGCGCGACGCGGTAGCCGAAGTCGGTTGCGCCGATCTTCGGTATCGACAGGCCGCCGGTGGCGATGACGACGCGCGTTGCCTGCAGCAGGCCGGCATCCGTTTCCAGCTCGAATCCGCTGACACTACGGCGTATGGCTTGCACGCCACACGGCATACGCCACTGAACGCCACCAGCACCGCACTCCGCCTTGAGCATCTCGATGATCTGCTCGGCGCTGTCGTCGCAGAAGAGCTGGCCCTTGTGCTTCTCATGGAACGCGATTCCATGGCGCCTTAGCAGCGCGATGAAGTCCGCCGGCAAGTAGCGCGACAGCGCCGAGCGCGCGAACTGCGGATTTTCGGAGAGGTAGCGCTCGTGTCGACCGGCGTCGACGTTGGTGAAGTTGCAGCGCCCGCCGCCGGAGATGCGGATCTTTTCTGCCAGTCGTGTCGCATGATCGATCAGGACGACACTGGCGCCACGCTGGCCGGCGACTGCCGCGCACATCATGCCGGCAGCGCCGGCGCCGATTACCGCAACATCGAACCGGGTCGCTGCGCTCATTTTTGAGGCCAAGAGGCGCGCGCGCGAATCATGGGTGCTCAGCGCCGACGCCGGCGGTAGTGGCTCTGCACCAGGCCGCCAGCGAACCCGCGCGTCGAAAGCAGCGTCCAGCCGGATTCGGGCAGTCCGCGATCGAAGAGCGGCCGGCCGTCGCCAAGAAGAATCGGAACGACAGACAGCGTTATCTCGTCGACGAGATCGTCGCGCAACCCTTGGCGAATCGCCTCGCCCCCGTCGAGATAGACGCGTCGCGCGCCCGCAGCCGCCAGCGAGCGCAGCAGCGGACCAAGCGCCCCGTCATGCCCGCGCTCGTCATGCTTCGAGACAAGCGGCCGATGTGTGAGTACGACCACCTGCCGTCCTGCGAACGGCCAGTCGCCGAAGGTCAGCACCTGGTCGTAGGTGGCCCGTCCAAGCAAGATCGTGTCGATCGTCGCGAAGAACTCCGCGTAACCGTAGTCCTCGCCGGGCACCTGCATCGCGTCGAGCCAATCGATGCGGCCGTCCGCGCGCGCGATGTAGCCGTCGAGGCTCACCGCGATGTAGACACAGACCGTCGGGCGCGCAACGCCGCTGTTCACGCGCTACTCGGCGGTGAAGAAACCCTTCATTCGGTCGACGAAGCTCTTCTCCTGCGGCGAGTGTTTCTGCCCTCCGGCCTTCAGGGACTCGTCGAATTCGCGCAACAGCTTCTTCTGCTTCTCGGTCAGGCGCACCGGTGTTTCGACCGTCACGTGGCAGTACAGGTCACCGGGGTAGCTCGAACGCACGCCCTTGATGCCCTTGCCGCGCAGCCTGAAAGTTCTTGCCGGACTGCGTGCCTTCGGCGATCGAAAGGCTCGCCTTGCCGTTGAGCGTCGGCACGTCGACGTCGCCCCCGAGGGCCGCGGTCGTGAAGCCGACCGGAATCTCGCAGTGCAGGTCGTCACCGTCGCGCTGGAACACGGCGTGCTGCTTGATGTGAATTTCGACGTATAGGTCCCCCGGTGGCCCGCCGTTCATGCCGGGCTCGCCCTTGCCCGACAGGCGGATGCGCTGGCCTTCGTCGATGCCTTGCGGGATCGTGACTTCGAGCGATCTTGTTCTTCTTCACGCGACC
This sequence comes from uncultured beta proteobacterium, assembly GCA_963712485.1. Lineage (GTDB taxonomy): Bacteria > Pseudomonadota > Gammaproteobacteria > Burkholderiales > Burkholderiaceae_F > JALORV01. Next base: position 1,200 of record CAVQID010000069.1, on the reverse strand, counting down.
CGCGCCATTGCAGGTCGCGCACGGATCCGGGATCACCTTGCCGGTGCCGCGACAGGTCGGGCAGGTCTGCTGGATCGAGAAGAACCCCTGGGACATGCGCACGTTGCCCGCACCCCCGCAGGTGCCGCAGGTCTTGGCGCTGGTACCGGGCTTCGCTCCCGATCCGCTGCAGGTCTCGCAGGTCTCCCAGCTGGGCACGCGGATCTCCGTGGCAAACCCCTCGGCTGCCTGCTCCAGCGTGATCTCCATGCTGTAGCGCAGGTCGGCGCCGCGATACACCGCGTTGCGACCACCGCGCGCGCCGCCACCGAAGATGTCGCTGAAGATGTCGCCGAACGCATCGGCGAAACCGCCGAAGCCCTCCGGCCCGCCACCGCCGAATCCGCCCGCCCCCTGCCCAAGCCCGGCATGGCCGAAGCGGTCGTAGGCGGCGCGCTTGCTGGCGTCGGAAAGCACTTCGTAGGCTTCCTTCGCCTCCTTGAACTTCTCTTCGGATTCCTTGGCGTCGCCATCGGTGTTGCGGTCCGGATGGTGTTTCATCGCCAGCTTTCGATAGGCCTTGGTGATGTCCTGTTCGGACGCGTCCTTCGCTACCCCGAGGACTTCGTAGTAATCGCGCTTAGACATGGACTCCCCATCCGATCGCATTCATTGGTGTTACTCCCCGCGCAGACGGCGCAGTTTGCGAGCGCCCGCGGCTACGAACCGTGGCCCGGCCCGCTCCGCTTCTTCAGCGTCGCGTCGAGCTGGCGATACAGCCCTTGCTGCTCCGTCGTCAGATGCGTCGGAGTTTCGACCTGCACCTGCACATACAGATCGCCGAAATCACCCGACTTCATGCCTTTCACGCCCTTTCCCCGCAGACGGAAGCGGCGCCCTGGCTGCGTGCCCGCCGGTATCGTCATCGTGACGTGTCCGTCCAGTGTCGGCACTTCGACCTCCCCACCCAGCGCCGCGTGCGGCTGGCTGATCGTTGCGCGCGTGACGAGATCGTCACCTTCGCGCTCGAAGCGCGGATGCGGCTCGATATGGATCTCCACCAGCACGTCGCCGGCGGGGCCGCCCTGCTGTCCGGGCTGGCCGCGACCCGCGAGGCGCACCTTCTGCCCGTCGCGGATGCCGGCCGGGATCTTCACCTCGAGCGTGTGCGACTCGCCGCCCTCGCCAGGTACCGAGATCATCGTTTCGAAGCCGTGCGCA
>CAVQID010000068.1:0-26605 GCA_963712485.1 uncultured beta proteobacterium | reverse complement strand
AGCTTTCCATGCAAACGACAGAGGAGCAAAAAGCGAGCCACATCGAAGGCGATCCTTTGGGGAGCGTCCGATGCAGTTGCGACGCTGCCGCGGTCGTGGCGAATTGCCGGTCAGTTGTTAATGGCACTCGGAATCGGTGTTCCAGCAATCGGGTCACTGCTTGGTATTCCGTTCGCGGCGACATTCACACTGCAGATGGCAAGCCTGACGGCCGCGCTCCTAATTCTTCGCAAGGCGGGCGCCGTAAGGCTGCCTTTCATCATCGCGTTTGCGGCAATACCCGTTGGATTCTTCTTGGCTTATCTGGTTCGGATCTGGCGGTAGCCGGCCAAAACCGGTCGCTGCCGACGATTGCCCAATCGTCCTCGAACCGGACACAATCACAGAAGCTGACTGTCGCGGAGTGTTTGAACCATGAACCTCAATACCGTGCGGGTGTTCGTGCGTGACATTGTCAGCGCGAAGCGGTTCTATGGGGAGGCACTGGGCCTGCGAATCAGCGCAGACGGCAGCGAGCACGGCTACTGTGTCTTTGAAGCGGGTGCTGCGACTCTAGTAGTCGAAGCAGTTCCAAGCGACGCAACGCCAGCGGATCTGGATCTTGTTGGCCGCTTCACTGGCCTTTCCTTTGAAGTGCCCAGTGCCCACCGTTGCATATGGAGACTTGCGTTCCCGCGGGGTGACGTTCACGGGGGAGCCTGAGAAGCAGTTCTGGGGCGGCACACTGGCAACCTTCAAAGATCCATCGGACAACGAACTGCAGATCTGTGAGCAGCCGCAAGCGTGATGTTGATTCCAGGGTGTGGCTGTCGCCACGCGGCCATGAGCAGCCAGCGGATCGGCTCCCCTGGTTTGCCTGAAAGCGGTCAGAATTCCACGCTCCACCCTACTGCATAGCAGACACTTTTGCTCGCAGCCGACTGGCAGATTCGCCCGCTGTTGCCCAGCGACAGTCTGGAGCAGCTGACCGATCTCATCCACAGGGCCAATGCCTCGCACATGGCGCACGGTCTGCGGTTCGTAAGAACTCACCAGACCGTCGAAGTCACTGCCGAACGACTCGCCTCGACGCACGCCTTTGTGGCGATAGCGCAGGACGAACTGATCGGGACCGTCACAGTGCGGCCGCCAAGGCCGCAGTCTTCTGTGCCGCTGTATAGGGATCCGCGCCCAGGTGAGACACGGGTATGAGCAACTCTTCGAGTTCATTGATGCAGAGTCACTGGCCCGCCTCGAGCGTGAGCGACCCGCGACGTTCTCCTCCAAACTGCTGGGGCCACGCATTGAGTTCGAATTCACAGGGTCGCTCGTCGAAGAGCGCGGCGACGTCATGTGGTTGTGCGCCGGGACGGCCGTTTACGGCTTGCGTCGTGACGGTGTCAAGTATTCCGTTAAGAAGTGGCGGAATGGCGACGACGTCGGCCCATCGTCCGTTCGCACTGTTCTCAAGCCCGACGCTGCGTGATTACGATTCGCTAATCTCCTGAGGGCCGAGGGATGGACGAGGTACAGTTCGCGACACTCATAGCGCGCCTGGAGCGCGAGCAGGCGCAGGATCCCGCCAAGTATCGGCGGAAGGTTTTGTGGCTCGCAGCGGGCGGATACGCCTACATCGCACTTGTGATCATCGGCGCTATCGCGCTGCTGCTGGGTGCCCTCGCGATCGGCAAGAGTCACTATGTCGCAGCCAAGATGATCTTCGTCGTCGGCGCTTTCATCTTCCTGGTGGTGCGTGCGATGTGGGTGCGGCTCGACCCGCCCGAGGGTCGTGCAGTCACCCGCCAGGAAGCGCCGGAACTCTTGGCCATGATCGACAAACTGCAGAAAGATCTGCACGTCTCGGCCCATGTCGACCACGTACTCGTAACAGAGGACATCAACGCTGCCGTGGTCCAGGTGCCGCGCCTCGGAATCCTCGGCTGGTATCGCAACTACCTGATCATCGGCCTGCCGCTGATGAAGGCTCTCACGCGCAAGCAGTTCGCGTCCGTGCTGGCACACGAGCTGGGTCATCTGGCGGGCGGACACGGGCGGCTGAGCAACTGGATCTACAGGCTGAGGCTGGGATGGGCCCGGCTTGCGGGCGCGCTACAACAGTCCGAGTCGGTGGCCAGCTTCGTGTTTCGGCCCTTCTTCACCCGATACCTGCCGTACTTCAGTGCGGTGTCGTTTCCGCTGGCGCGTGCCAACGAGTATGAAGCCGATCGCAACGCCGCGCGTCTGACTTCGCCGACGGCCGCGGCCGCCGCGCTGACGACGGTCAACGTGTTGGGGAGTTTCCTTGAGTCGAGATACTGGCCGGAACTGCATCGACAGGCTACGAACCACGCGCGCCCGCAGTTCTCGCCCTTCACCGACATGGGCACCGCCCTAAGGACGTCGGTCGAGGAGCGTGCGCTTCGCAGCTGGCTGGCCGAGGCGATGGCGCGCAAGACCTCCGTGGCGGACACGCACCCGGCGCTCACCGACCGGCTGAAGGCGCTTGGGCAGCCCCCGCGCCTGGCACCGCCGGCACCCGGCGAAGCGGCCGACGCCCTGCTCGGCCCCTCGTTGCGGGCCATTACAGAAGAGTTCGACCGCCGCTGGCAGGACGGAATCGCTCCGGCATGGCAGCGTCGCCATGAGCAGGCGCAACAGGATCGCAAGGAACTGGCCGAGCTGGATGCGCGCGCCGGAAACGGGACGCTGAGCCTCGACGAGAAGTTTCAGCGCGCCCTGCTGACCGAGGACGTGGGCACTGGCCAGGAAGCCGCGCTCGTCCAGCTTCAGGGCATCCTGGCCGAGCACCCCAACCACGCGCCCAGCTGCTTCTCGCTGGGCCGGCGACTGCTGGAACGCGACGATGCGCGCGGCGTGGCACTGATCGAGCGCGCCATAGAGCGGGACCCCGAGGCGTCCGGGCCGGGGGCAGCGCTGCTGCGGGACTTTCACGCGAAAAACGGACGCGAAGCGGAGGCGCAGCGCTGGCACCGCATCTGGAGCGAGCGCCAGGAGGTGCTGTATCTGGACGATATGGAGCGCAGCCGCGTCTCCTCGAGCGACACGCTTTTGCCGCATGGGCTGAAGCCTGACGAGCTGAACACTGTCCGCCAACAGATCGCCGGCGTGCCGGGCGTGCGCGCCGCCTGGCTCGTGCGCAAGCAGGTCGAGCAGTATCCGGACCACCCTCTGTTCGTCATCGGTTTCAAAACGACACCGTGGTACTTGCCGCTGTCTGCGAAGAAGGCGAACGCCGCGCGCGATGCCCTCGTGCAGTCGGTCTCGCTCCCGGGGTCGGCCCTAGTGGTCTGCGTCGAGGCGAACAATGCCGTTGTCGGCAAGCGCATACGCAGGATCGAGGGCAGCCGTGTTCTGTAAGCGCGCGACGCCGAATGGCACTGCGCTGACGTTTATGGTGCTCGGCCTGGCGTTCACGCCATCGATACGCGCGCAGGTCTACCGGTGCGAAGCCAATGGCTCGATCGTGTATCAGCAGGTGCCGTGCGATGCAGGGCGCGGCCGCGAGGTCGACGCCCGGCCGAATCTTATGGATCCGGTGGCTCCGCAGCGCCGGTCCGGCGTGCGAGTCATCCCGGGTCGACCGACCTCTGACGCGGGCAAAGTGAACCGGACGCCGTCCTCCGATTGCAAGTTTCCGTGGGAAGGACGGCTGCCCGGCAAGTTTGTGGTGTACGTGGCCGGCGGATCGAGCGGGGAACCGATCGCCGAAGCGGTCGATCCGCGCGGCGGGCGCGCGGGCCGCTTCGACATCGACCTCAATCGCTCCGACCTGCCCGTGGCACTGGTGCTGGTGTCGACTTCGCCGACCGTGTGGAACATCCGCAAGACTGCTGAAACCAGGGTCGTCGGAGTGTGGGCCACCGGATCCTTTATGCCGCTCGTTGCCGGGCTGGGGAGCGACGTGCTGGTGCACAAGTCGAGCACGGCCGACAACACCCCGTGCGCCACCGCCGAGCCCCGCCACGGCGCCGCCAACCTGCTCGCACGCCGGGCGTTTGCACAGTCCGCGGAATCGTTCTACGACCTCTCCGACCAGAAGCGCATCCTGATCGGTGCACCGCTGCGCGACAAGCAGTCGTTCGCAAGCGCAGGCCCGCCCTACACGGTGATGGTCGAGAACACGATGGCGCTCCCAGGCAAGGTCGGGCTCGAGCGCGCCGAGCAGGCAGGACTGATCCGGCGCATGACGCCCGACGACGTGAAGGAGTGGGTGACTTTCTATCGTGCCTGCATCGGGCCGATGGATGTGCCGCCCATCGCGAACCCCAAGCCGGAGAAGTTCATCCCGCCCCACAACGGCTACGTGGTTCTGAAGCCCTTCCGTTTTCCGCCGGGTCTGTACGGTGCGAATGCGGCGGAGTTCTACGTCTTCAAGGGAACACCGGCACCGGTGGGCGAGCGCGGCCACTCCACCGTGCGCGACGCGAACGCAATCAAGTGCACCAAGTGAAGCCGCTCCTCGCCCTCGCGAGCCTCCTGGTCGTCGCCGCCTGCGGTCGTGACGAAGTCGCTCGGCCAAGCGAGCGCGCGGTGTCACCGCAATTCCAGACGACCGACAATCCGGCCGCGGTCTTGTCGGGCGTGCGGCCGGCCGCTGTGTCGGCTCCCGCAGCGCCTGCGAACCCCGGGCCGTCGGTCGAGCTGGGTTGGGCTCGGACTTTCGAACAGGCGCTGACGGACCGGCTGTCGGCGTCGGCCGCTGATTGCACTTCAGGCCCTGTTGGGTCGCCACCAACCGATCCCGCCTTGAAGGAATTGCTGGCGCAGGCCTGCAGCAAGAAGCGCGACCTGCAGAGCGAACGCACCGCGCTGATCTGGCGCGCAGCCGCGCTTGCGGCAGCACCACCGCTACGCGCAATGCCGACGATTGCGCCGACGGTGATGCCAAGCGACAAGCAGATCTTCCAGGTGAGATTCGCTCGGACGGCCCCAATCGCCGTACTCGAAGTCGAGCGCGAGTTCCGGGTGGTGGATGCGGCCAGTGGCGAGATCCTGTTGAGCGAGCCCGTGGCGCCACGCGTCGCCGTCGGAGCGCCGAGTGCAAACGGGCGCCTCTTCCTCTATGCGCGCGACGGCGTCGTGTGGGTGCGCTCGACGGTGACCGGAGAGCTCCTGCTGGAGATCAAAGGCGCCGAGGAGCCGTTCTCCGTCTTCTGGATGGATCCGGACGCGCTCTTCTACACCACCGGTGCGCAAGGCCGCGTACTGGATCTCAGGACCAACCAGCAATTCGACATCCTGACCGACGGCGCCACCCAGTCGCGCAGCGTTCCGGCGCCGACGAAGCGACCCGGTCAACGCGAGCACCTCGTGCTAGGCCCGAGTTCAATCCAGCAGGTGGTGCTGGCCGCCGCAGAAGACGACCGCAACGCGCCGAAAGTCGTGCGCGAGCGCGCGATCGACCGGCGTACGTGGTCCGGCTGGGACGGCCTGAGTCTGGACGGGCGTTATTTCGCCGACGGCGCGCCGTTTCTGGCGATCTTCGATCTCGAAGCGTTCCAGATCGAACAGCTGTCCTTCGCTCCATTCGCGCAGGAGGCGTTCTACCCGTCGCTGGAACCGAATGAGTGGATCGTGGCGCTCTATCCGGCCGGACGCGTCGACGAGCGACGGTTCTATCTGTTCAACCACCAGCAGAAGACACTGGCAGTGGTGGATGCGAAGGCGTTGCCGGCAACGCACTTCTTCATCGCCCGGGTCTTCAACCGCCTCGCTTTTGTGACGCCGAACGGCCTGCAGTATCTCGACCGCGTGCCGCACGGCGAAGCTGTCCCATTCGAAGTTATGGCGGCTCGCGTCGCCGCGCGATAGGACGAACCGCCGTGGCCGCGCGATCCCTTGCCCACGAGCTCGAAGAGGGTCCGCTGCGCGAGGAGATGTTTGGCCCGAAGGCCGCGGAGCCAGAGCGGATCGAGGTGCCATCGGCCTACGGGTACCGGATGAGCTTCACCGGCGACGGGCGCGAGTACTTCCGCATCTGGATCGTCAACCTGACGCTGACGCTGCTGACCCTCGGCATCTACTCGGCCTTTGCCAAGGTGCGCAAGACCCGCTACTTCTGGCAGAACACGCGGCTCGAAGGCATGGCCTTCGACTACCACGGTAACCCGCTGGCCATCCTGCGAGGCCGGATCCTCGCGGTGGCGCTGCTGGCGATCTATTCGTTCGGCACGAGCTTCTCGGCGACGGTCGGACTGGTCTCCGTGACCGTGCTGATCGCGGTGGCGCCGTGGCTCTTCCTGCGCTCACAGCAGTTCAAGCTGCGCAATACAAGCCATCGCGGGCTGCGCTTCGGATTTGTCGGCACGGCGCGGCAGGCCTACGCGCGCTTCCTTCCACTGCTCCTGGTCTGGTTCGCGCCGACGCTGATGACGCTGGCGGCTGACGAGGTGTTCGCGGCGGCCGCGCTTGCCGGCTTCGCGTCGGCGATGCTGTTTCCGCTGATGCATCACGAGCTGAAGTGCTTCCAGCACCGCCATGCCACCTATGGCGACCGGCCGTTCAGCTTCACCCCGGCCCGCGGTGCCTTCTACCTCGCGTATCTGATTGGGTCGGTGATCATCATCCCGGTTGCGATGGGGATGGGGGCGGCGGTCGGCGTGTTCGTGGCGGCGACCCAAAGCGAGGGGCCGCCGAACACAGCGTACTTCTTCATCTTCGGCGCAGCGTTCGGTGTCCTCGCGTACCTTTGCGTCGCCCCGTATCTGGCGGCGAAGCTGCAGAAGGTCGTCTGGGAGCGGACCAGCCTCCCGGGAGTGCGCTTCAGGACGGAGATCTCGGCCGCGGCGCTCTATGCCCTGGTATTCAAGAACGTGGCGCTGACTGTCCTCACGCTCGGCCTGTACTGGCCGTTCGCCGCCATCGCCATCGCCAGGTACCGGGTGGAAGCATTCAGTGCGGTCAGTGAGGTGCCGATCGATTCCATCGCCGCGTCGACACAGGCCACGGCTCGCGCGGCCGCCGGCGAAGGCGCGGCCGACCTCTTCGGACTGGACATCGGCTTATGACCACCGACGGAGTCACCGCCTGGTACTTCGACGGTCGCCATGCCGAAGCGGTCCCGGCGAACGTTGCGCGCAGGGACAGCAGCCTGCTCGTACTGCGGCACAACGACGTGCTGTTGCAGCAGGTGCGGGTGTCAGACCTCCGCTACGGCGAGCGTTTCGACCACGGCCCGTTGATGCTGGCGCTGCCGCACGGAGCGACGCTCCAGATCGATCATCCCTACGTCGCCGAGAGTGTGGAGCAACTGCTGGGGCACCGCGATTCGCCGGCCCAACGCCTGCAGCGATCGTGGCCGGCCGTTTTGGTCGCGCTCGCGCTCATCGTCGCTGGCATGGTGGTCTTCTACTTGCGAGGTCTGCCGTGGCTTGCCGAACGGGCGGCCGCGGCCGTGCCGCAGGCACTCGAAGCGAAGGTCGGCGACGAGGTGCTGAAGCTACTCGACAAGCGCGTCCTCGGTCCGACGATGGGCTACGAGAGCGAAAAGGCAGTGATCGCCAACAGGTTTACCGAGTTCGCCGAGCACTCGGCGCCCGGAGTCAAGGTGCGCGTCGAGTTCCGCTCCGTGAAGAGCGGCTCGGGCATCAATGCGTTCGCGCTGCCAGGAGGCACGATCGTGGTTCTCGACGGTCTCGTGGCGGCCAGCGGCAGTGACGAACAGGTCCTGGCGGTACTCGCTCACGAACTGGGGCACGTCGCCCTGCGACATCCGATCCGCAGGGCGACGAAGGGCGTCGGGCTCGGACTGATGGCGGGACTGCTATGGGGCGACATCTCGTCGGTGGCGGCCAACGTGCCCGCCGTCGTCGGGCTTCTCAACTACAGCCGGGACGAGGAGCGAGAGGCCGACGCGTTCGCGGTGAAGGTGCTCGACCGAGAACGGCCTCGATGCCCAGCCGCTGATCGACATGTTCGAGACCCTCGAGCGCAGCCAAGGTGGGCGCCCCTCGCAGATGCCCGGTTTCATGTCGTCGCATCCGTCGACGCCGGAACGCATTGAGCGGCTACGAGAGACTTTGCCACAGGAGCCGCGAAAATGACGGGACTCTTGCAGCGGCAAGTCCGCGTCGCTCTGGTGATCGCCTTGGCTCTCTGCGCAAGCGCGACGTCGGCCACCCCGCGCTGCGAAGGCAAGCTGCTGCGCCAGCAGATCGACGAGCGCCAGCAAGTGACGCTCACACTGCTGCGCGCGCGCAACCTGGTCGAGGTGCAGGCGCGGATGGACGGCTTCCTGCAGGCGTACGAAGCGGGCCGCCTGTCCGACGAGGAACTCTTCTACGAGTTCGGCGCCTTCGATCGCTGGAGCCCGGCGCTCACGCCGATCTTCCAGGAGTGGATCGAGCGCTTCCCGAAGTCATTCGCCGCGCATCAGGCCATGGCGCTGCACCTGAGTTCGGTGGCCTGGCAGATGCGAGGCGGGGCGCTGGCCAAGGACACCTCGCAGAAGCAGCTCGAGGAGTTCACCGGCCGCCTGACGCGAGCGCGCGAATGGGCGGTGCGGGCGACGAAACTGCATCCCAAGCCGATCCTCGCCTACCAGCAGCTGGTCGCCAACGCGCGTGCACTGCCAGTTCACGACAGCCTCTACAAGTCGCTGGGCCTGAACGCCCGCGGCCCGTTCACGCCTTCGGCAAGCAACCCGCGCCCCGACGTCGTACCGCTGCTGCAAGCCGGCAATCGCATCCAGCCGGACAACGTCATCGTGCGGCTGGCCTACGTGGACGTTCTCGCGCCGCGGTGGGGCGGCAGCCTGCAGGCGCTGGAAGAGTATTCGCGGCCGTCAGCGCACCCCGGGCTGCCGCCCGAGGTGCTGGCGGCGGTGGTCTACACCGCTGCACTCGAAATCGGCGGCGACTTCGAGTTCACCAAGCAGCCCGACCAGGCGATCGTCTTCTATGAACTTGCGGCCACGGCGTGCCGACTCAACCAGCCGTACATGAACATCGCGCGCATCCGGGTCGACCAAAAGCGCTGGGCAGACGCCCTGGCGGCGGCCGATGCGGCCATCGCGATCGCACCCGGGAGCAAGAACGGGCAGCGCTGGAAGGCGTACGCATTGAGTGGCCTGGGTCGCCACGCAGAAGCGGTGGCGCTTCTGCAGAAGCTGTCCGCGGACGGTGATCCCGACGTCGCGTACTTCCTGGGCGAGTACTACGCGCACGGCGGTGGCGGACTCCCGCTGGACATGCGTGAAGCAAGACGGCTGTTCAGCATCGCCGCACGCGCCGGCGACGAACGCGCGATCAAGCGCCTCGCGGCAGTTGAAGTGAGTTTGCAGCATCACAACTCTGGCGGGAGGCATGGAGGCGCCGCTGTACGGCGCCGGAGCGATGGGTTTCCGCCCTCCCCGTCGCTGCTGCCCGGTAAGGCGCCGCTTTGTTGACCTCTGAACGACTGATGCTGACGTCAAGTTGGATGAGAGACGACTGGCTGCGCCTTAGCCGCGGGCCGCCATGTCCGCGAGCTCGGCGTGTTGTATTCCACGTTGTGATGCTGCTGGCGGGGATGTTCGCCTCAACCCCCGGATCGGCCCAATACGCCGAACGTGGCGTGTATCAGGCGACGCCTGAACGGGTAGCTTTCATGGGAGCTCTAACCGAACCTCGCGTGGTCGAGATCATCGCCGCATTGGAAAAGTGGCAAGCCAAGGAACTCATTATCGACTCGATGGGTGGGCCGATCGGAGATGGCTTGACCTTGGGAGAGTGGATTCTGCGCAATGGTATGACGGTGACCGTTAACACCGTGTGCTTCTCGTCGTGCGCGAACTATGTCTTCCTAGCCGCGCGACGCAAGCGCGTACTTGATGGCGGCATTGTGGTCTGGCATGGCAGCGCTGAACAGAAGAATTACCGCGAACGCGATGCGCGCGTGGCAGAGCTGTCCGACCGTCGCGCTCGAGGCGAGCCGCTCAATCCGACCCTGACGCTGCTCCTCGAACGCGATGCCGCGCGCGTGGCGAAGTCAACCGAGAACCGCGCGCGGCAGCACGCTTTTTTCGCATCTATTGGAGTCAAGGAATACATCACCCGCGCGGGCCAGGAGCCGTCATGGTCTTATCCGGGCGACGGCTGGACGTTAACGGCCCAGGACATGCGGCTGTTCTGCGTGGATGGTCTTGAACTGCCTGCCGACTATGGCAGCGAGGCGTATATCAGCCGTTTTAACGCGAAGCTGAAGGAACCGCGTTCGGGACCCGCACGTCTGTATCTCGAGGAAGCCAATCGGGCCGAGATCGCCCGGTCTGAGCCCCTAACGTGCGCTCCACGCTGACTGCGCATCATCAAAGTTAGACCATCGCGTAATCAAAGGTAGAGCTTAATTTTGGACGGGCGGTCTAGCGATCGCTGTTGCTCCGCAAAGATACGGGCAGTCTCTTCCATTGGAATTTCCTTCACGGCTAGTGAAATTCCGAGTCAAAGTAACTAAGAATTCCCTACAGGGTCCCTGGCAGCCCCAAGACGGCAGCCGGCCACGACCTGCCGTTCAGGTCACTTGCCCAGTTGTCCCGAAACCGGTCATTCTTGACAATGGCCAGCGTGGTGACAAATCCGTCCTCTGTTCTAGTCCGAGCCTTAATCGCCTATTCCGTGCATGAGCACCAGGAGGGTTCGGCCACGCGGGTGGTCGTCACGCTGGCGCCGCATTCGTGCACCGTCGAGGACGACGGACGCGGTATGGGGCTCGACCGCGACAGCTATGTCAGCGGTTTGCTGGAGCAACTCACAGCGCGGCAAGGCGAAGTTGCATTGCACGGCATTGGGCTTGCAATCCTGGCCATGTCCTCGCCACTTCTAACCATCGAGTCACGGCGAGGCGGTCGACGGTTCACGCAATCCTACTCATGGGGTCAGGCGGATGGTCCGGTACGCAGTGATCCGGCCGGCGAAGCCACTGGGACGCGTGTTGCGTTCAGACTGGCGAACGAACTGCCAGGGAGAAACGAAGCCGAGGTCCTCGAGCAGGTTCGAATCTGGCGTGCCGCTCATCCGAACTTGCAACTTGAAGTTAGGATAGTGCCGTAGCCGGCCAGAGGCGGACTCCTGTCCCTTGACGATGTCAGCGCGATAGCCGACGCTTTTCGGCACGTAGAGGGAGCACTTCGCGTGGTGACGTATCGAGAAGCAACCCGATCGGACCTACGGCCGATTTGCATCTTGGGCCAGGAGGTAAATGCAATTCATCACGCAGCTTGGCCGGAGATCTTCGCACCGTCTGGCGAACCGGCCCGCGATGACCAACTGTGGCTGAAGACTATCGGTCAGACTGACGCCACAACGTTTGTTGCTGAAGTCGCTGGCGCCATCGTCGGCTTTGTAAATATCAGCTTCATTGAAAAGGAGTCGCATCCTCTGCTGCAGCCGCTTCCAGTGGCCAAGGTGGGATCCGTCGGCGTGGCCAGCGCGCACCGAAGTCAGGGGATCGGTAGGGAGCTCATGCGTCGTGCGGAATCGTGGGCATATGCGAAGGGTGCACGACACGTCCTACTGAATGTGTGGTCGTTCAACGCGCGCGCAATGAAGCTATACGAAGTACTGGGCTACGAGGTTCGATCTTGTTCAATGGGGAAGCGCCTGACGCAGTAGCCGGCCAATTGCGGACTCCTCAGCCTGTCGGGTGATTGACCATTAAGCGGACCTCCGCTCAACTCAGCACGGAACGGTTTGCGCCGATCCTTTCGCCGACACCGAATGCCCTATTGCCCAAACTGCGTATGCCCTCTTGAGCCGAATGAGGCCGAGTGTCCCAAGTGCGGCGCGCTGTTCGGGCATGGCTCTGCATGGACGCCGACAATCGAACCTTCAGGCCCGGTTCCTGTAAGGCCCGCGAAGGTTGCCACGCAGACGTTGACTCACAGCGAATCAGCGGCAGAAGCGTCAAGTACTCCGGTTGTTCGCCCCTATCTGCCGGGACGGCTCGCTTGGGCGAACCTCTCGATCGCTATTGCGTTCAGTTTGTCGACGTGGCTTTCGCCAGGCAGCAGGCTGTTGCAGGCCCTGGTTGAGCGCCCGGTACTACAAAGTCTTCCGCCATACAAAGCGCATCTGCTCAACTCGTTGGCGAGCTACTGGGTCCCTGCAGTGCTCGTCTATGTCCTTCTACGGCTCACTCGAGCGGAGCGCTGGCTAAGACTCAGGCCTGCGATAGTTGCAGTATTTGGAATCGGCAATGTTCTCCTGGTCGTGTACGTCGTATCGCGGATCCTCGCTTCAGGGGTCGAGGGCGGTGGCGCAAGCTTTGTAGTTATCTCCTTTAGTCCGTATTTTGTCTTCCCGGCTCGATTCTTCTTCTTGATCGGTTTCGCCTGGTTGGCTGTTCGATCAGTGAGAACGCGCCGTGAGTCGCCGCCCGAACGACAAGCGTTTAGCTGGCCCGAGTACACCGCACTGGCGGCAGCGGCTGCAGTGCCAATCGCATTCGCATCCACGCTCTACATTGGAGACAACGCTCCCTTGCGCCTCGCTCGGGAGGCAAGGACATTGATGCACGAAAAGTGCGGGCTCGCCGGCGAGCGAATCCACCTTCGCCCGACAGCAGATGCGAGAGGCCTTTTTCTTCAGACCAACGGCGGGGACCGCTATGAGCAGATCACGGATGGCGTCTACCGCGGTTCAGGTGGCAGCATATTGGGCGAACCATTGGTTAACGGCGGTCTAGTCTTGTTCTTCGAAACCATTAACGGCAACCGCGACGACCAAGAGCAATTCAAGTATCGCCGACATGTAGCAGGCGATTGGAAGGGACAGCCTACAAACGAAGCGGAAAGCGAGTTTGGTGTCTTCGCAAAGGATCTCACCACTGAGCGCGAACGCAAGCTGGGTATCCAGGGTACCGAGCTGACGGTAATGGATTTGCGCACAACTGATGTCTTGGCAACAACTATCTACTTCGTGAGCAAGCGAGATCGCAGGTTCTGCGGAGAAGTAACGAACGGTACTTTTGATGCCGGCCAGTTTGTAGTTAGGGCGCTCGAACTGAGGAAGCGCTATCCAATCGCGTCGGATAATCCAAGCGCGGGGCGAAACAGGTAGGTCGACCAATCACGGCCATGAGCTGCCTTTGACCCAGGCCTTCTGGTTCGCCTACTAGCGGACACGCAGACACCCCGTCAAAATGCCTCGAAGCGGACATTGGCGGATTGGCTCTCGTGGGAATTCAGGACAAAACGTCGATCTATGAGGTGAGGATCGCCGCCCCTGTCGATCTGGCGGGTCTGCGATTCATCGATCCGCTTCTGCGCGCAAATCCTGATCGGGCCGAGTCTGTGAAGCAGGCCGTCGAGCAACGCCGGTGCCTTGCAGCGTTCGATGGCGACGACGTCGCGGGCTACGCCGTCCTTCACGGTCACTTCCTCGGACAAGCGTTCGTGGAGCTGCTCATCGTTTGCCCGGCGCATCACCGACAAGGCATCGGGACGCTGTTACTGCGGCAGGCCGAACGAGCCTGCGGTCGGCAGAAACTCTTCACATCCTGCAACCGTTCCAATCTGCCGGCGCAGAGTCTGTTTGAAAAGTGCGGCTTCCAGCGCAGTGGGCAGATCTACAACCTGGACTAAGGCGACCCCGAAGTCGTGTACTTCAAGGCACTGACTCCATGATGGACTGCTGGGAACTCAGTATTCGTGACTACTACGAGTGCACCCCAGAAGAAGTGCGCCATGAACGCGACAGCTTCGTACTTAAGAAAGCGCACATGCAACAGCTGATCAAGCGCTTCACCCCTCCAGCGTCAGCGACCGTGCAGGCAAGCCCCGAAAGGGCTCGATGCGTCGACGTCCTTAGAAGTCGTAAACGTGCTCAAGCTCGAGAGTTGGTGAGGCTGCGAGCACGGCTTCGTGCAACCGGGCGATCGGCACCTCGACGACGAGGCGACGCCACCCTGGCCGCGTAAGGTATGGCTCCTGCATTAGCGTGCGGTCGGCCCAATCCGGAGCCCGACTTTCGTTTGTCAGCACGCTGACGACAATGAGGCCGCGATTGCCGGCGATCTCCTCGAACCGGGCGCCCTGGCGCGCGAGCCCCTGTGCGTGAAGCGTAAAGCGCTCGTAGCGCGGAAGGGCCAAAAGGGTTCTGCCGTTGTCACCGACAGCCAGGACGACGACGTCGGGCGCGTCGCGTACCGGCAAAGCCTCCCGGTCGACAATGACCGCGGTCACGGGCTTGGGGGCTTCGAAGCTCGACCGCGTGGCCCGCTCGATCAGCCACCCGTAGCCCGACTTGACTAGTAGTTCGCTGCTCAGGGCGAAGCGCCGCTCAAGCTTTCGGAGAACGTTCCCGCCCGCCAGCGGGACGTCTAACCAGAGGACGCGCAACTCCTGCATGAAGGGGAATTCGTACCAGGGGCGGTCACGGATGAAGTCGACGTAGCGTTGGGCGGTCGCAGCCGCAAACTCATCCTCCGGCGTCCGTTTGTCGCCTCGCGCAGCAGCCGCCAGTCGTCCGAACGTGCCTTCGTACAGGCTCTTGAGCGCGTACTCCACGGTCGTACTGGTCGCGATGACAGCGATCATTACGTGGTACTCGCCGTTGAAGGGGTACTTGCGGGTGGCGTCGATAACCGCGCCGTAGCTCGACCACAGCTGACCGACATGCGCGAGCAGCGGGAAGTGGTGCGGGTCGTCGCGCTTCAGGAAGGCGGCGTACTCAGCCGGCGAGTGCACCAGGAACCACTCGGGAAAGGTCAGGTATGTCTGGTCCTCACCGCGGCGATGCTCGGGCGGCGTCGACAGTGCAGCTCCCGCACCTGCGTCCAGGCAAAGAGCCGGTAGGACGGCTCCGAGCAACAACGCTGCAACGCGCCTCACGCCGACGACCTGCGAAATGCCATCAGCGTGTTAAGTGTCGGGTCGTTCGCCTGCAGCACACGAGCCCCCTGGTCCTCGAGGCCGACGTCGCCCAGTAGCCGTACCCACTCGGCAACCGGCCGGAAGTAGCGCTTCTCCGCCGCGTTGACGCTCCACGGCTCGCCCAGGCCCGCATTGAATACCGTGTGCGCCAGGCTGACGAAGCGGAACATCGACGAATCGCGGACGTCGTGGTCACGGACGACGAACAATCCCCCGGGGGTTAGCACGCGCGCGATCGACCGCAGGAACGGCTGCAGGTCGTCGGGTTCGATGTGATGCAGTCCGATGTAGCAGGTGAGCAGATCGACCGAAGCATCGGGTAGGGCCGGACCCAGCGGTGCGTAGTTCGCTAGGGGCACATGCCGCCCCAGCTTGCCGAACCCGCCGCGTTCGAGGATCTGCACCGGGGAGTTGTCCGGCGGCTTGTCATCGATTAGCGTGATCTGCGCGAGCGAGAGGTCCCTGCGCAGTACCGACGCATAGCGGCCGAAGGAGCCGACTTCGGCGTAGCCGCTGAACGCCCTGGCTCCGTTGAGCAGCCCGAGCGTCTGACGCTTCATCTCCGCCTTCTGGCGGAACAGGGACGGCAACGCATGCCGCAGCGGATTCAGGAAGGCGGCGGCCTGGCTACGGCGCGTCAGGATGCGGCGGTAGATCGCCTCCTCGTCGCCGCCCTCTGCGACGGCCTCAGCGATGAGCCAGTGAAACCGGTCCTCCGGGTAGACGTTGAAGACGTTTTGCAGGAAGCGGTAGAAGTCATCCCGCCACTTCGTGTGCCCATAGACCGACTGGAAGTCACTCGTCCGCGCCGGCGCGGCGGAAGGCTGGTTGGCGTCCGGGCCGTATTTGTCCCAAAGCGCGTTGCGCAGACGGCCGTCCGGATCGATTCGACGCTTGATGTCGAACAGCCGCTCGACCGCGGGGTACGCCCGACGGAACTGCTCGGGCGTCGCATGCAGCTGGTAGGGCAGGTAATAGGTTCCCCCGCACTCGAGGACCGCCTCGATCAGTTCGCGTGTCCAGACACCGACGCGCTCGATCGCGTTCGGGCGGCGGCGCTGCTTGTAATAGAGCACGTAGGCGAAGCACTCGGTGCGCGCCCAGGCCATCACCGAGCCCGGGTCAGCCAGCGCGTGCCGCACCGAGACATTGATGACGTTGACCTGGTGGCGCGCGAGGATCTCCCCGAAGCGCAGCGTGAAGGCCTCGAAGCGATCGAGGGGGACGAAGAACTCCTGCAGCACGTAGGTCGAGTGCCGTCGCGAGAGCGGCTCGAGCTCGGCCACGTCGTAACCGGCCTCGAAATTGCGCCAGTGCACCGGTCGGCCGGCGAAGACGAGCGGGTCCACTAGGTGCTCGCGCCGCCACTTGCCGAACGGCGTCTCGGTGATGGCCCACAGGAAGTACTTGTGCAGCGGATACAGCCCCCCGGGCGACTGCAGGCGCGCGCTCGTCGGCCGGTCCAAGGTCTCCCGCCACGTGACGGCATTGAGGCGCCGATAGTGCGGCGGATAGAGGTCGGCGTTGTGGAACAGCGCCTGGCGGTCGGCGCGGACGTGGTTCTTGAAGTACTCCAGGTACTGCGCTACCGGCATCCGGCGGGAGTCGCGCTTGACGCGGACGTTTTCGGCGAGGTCGAGTTCCGCAGCCACGATGACGCCGACGGCACCGTAGCCGCCGATCGCGCCGTAGAAGAGCTCAGGGTTCATCGCCGGCGAGCACTCGACCGTTTCCCCGGAAGCCAGCACCAGCTGTAGCCAGAGCACCGAGAGAACGAGCGGTCCTAGGCCCATGTAGCGGCCGTGCACGTTCACGCTTAGCGACCCGCCCACAGTGAAGTTGGCGTAGGTCTGCATGATCTTCACGGCCAGGCCGTGGGGATCGACGAATCGCTGGATGTCGCACCAGCGGATGCCCGCCTCGACTTTGATCCGGCAATCCGCCGGGTAGAACGCCAGCACGCGATTCATGCCCCGCATGTCGATCTGCAGCGCGCCGGGGCTGGCGGTCTGGCCGCCCATGCTGAAGCGCCCGCCGCCGATCGATACGGGTCCGCGTGTCGAGCGCAGCGCCTGGACAACATCGTCGACCGTACGCGGCGTGACGACGCCGGCCACGCCGATGGGGTTCAGTCCAGTGACGTCGTTGATGACAGCGTTCGCCATGGTCACGCCACCGTCAGATAGTCGGCCGCGCGCTGTGTCGGGTCCGCACCAAACGCGTTGTCACCCTCGGTGCCTCGCTGCAGAAGCAGCACCCAAGCTAGCCACAGGGCTCCGAGCACCGGCACCGCAAAGACCAGCAGCCACCACGCCGAGCGGCCCGTATCGTGCAGCCTCCGGGCAGACAGCATCGAGACCAGCCAGACCATGAGGGCGACAGCGACGGTTCCCGCCGTCTCCCCCAGCGTGGCGTCGAGCCCCTGGACGAGCACGTAGCCCAGTGCGAGCAAGATCGCGATCGAAACCACGAACCGTCCCCGAGCGATCCGCCCGCGCGGCAAGGCCCAGCTGAGCGCCGCTCGGACGACGGCGTTTCGGTCGATGGCGATGGAGGACTCCCGGCAATGAGGGCCGGGCCGAAGTCTATTTACTTTGACCGCCAACGTCAGCACTGTCGCAGCAGCAAAGGCGAAATGCCTTTGGTGCGCCGCACTGGAGGGGACGCGCGGACACGAGTGCCTCAATTGGTATCGTCGCAGCTCGATATGCACTCACGTCGAATCACCGGCCTCAAGGCGCGCCTGCCCGCCATCATCCTGGCGTGCGCGCTCGGGCTCGTCGGGCCAACAGGCGCCGACGGCGCGACGGCCGACATGGCGTTCGTCGAGACGCAGGTCGCCGTCCATGCAGGGCAGAGCGGCGTCTACGTGCTCGACAGCGGCGAGGAAGCGCTGCTCGCCCGCGCCTGGCTCGCCGATCAGGCGAGAGAGTCGATCGAGGTCCAGTACTTCATCTGGAGCACTGACAACATCGGCATCCTCGCCGCAGAGGCGCTGCTGCGCGCCGCAGACCGCGGCGTGCGCGTGCGGGTGATCGTCGACGATCTGCTGATCGACGTTCCCGACAAGTCGCTGCTGGCGCTCGCGAAGCACCCTCGCATCGACATCCGCGTCTACAACCCCAAGACCTCGGTCGGCGTGCCGCTGCACACGCGGCTGCTGAACGTGGTCCTGGGTTTCCGCGATGTCAACCAGCGAATGCACGACAAGACAGTGGTCGTCGACGGCCGTGTCGCCATCACCGGCGGCCGCAACATGGCGGCCGAGTATTTCGACTACAACCACTCCTACAATTTCCGAGACCGCGACGTCCTGCTGCTCGGTGCCGTCGTCGCCGACGTGCGGTCCAGCTTCGAGCGCTTCTGGTCGAGCGAACTCGCGGTGCCGGTCGAAGCGCTGTACGACGGCCTTGGCCTGATGCAGAAGCACGTTGTTGTGCAGGACGAGGAGATCCAGGAGGTCTACAAGGATCTGCGCGCCTATGCGCGATTGCCGTCGAACTTCGCACCCGAGGTGCGTGCGGCGATCGCCTCCACGCCGACCGCCTTCCCGCGGATCGCTCGCCACGTGGCCTGGGGTCGCGTCGAGTTCATCGGCGACCGGCCGGGCAAGAACGATAGTCGCGTCAGCTTGGCCGGCGGCGGCGAGACGACCCGGCGACTCGCCGCGCTCGTGGATGCCGCGCAGGAGAGCATCATCATCCAGTCGCCGTATCTAGTCCTGAGCGACGCCGCGATCGAACTCTTCAAGCGTGCCCGCGCGCGCGGCGTACGGGTGGCCGTCAGCACCAATTCGATGGCGTCCACCGACAATCTGCCAGCATTCAGCGGCTACCGCAGCCAACGCCAGCGCCTGCTGGCGATGGGCATTGAGATTTTCGAGTACCGGCCAGACGCGGCCGTTCAGCGCGCGTCGATGCGTCCGTACCTCGCCGCGGCCGCGAAGCCGCCAATCTTCTCGATGCACGCGAAGTCCATGGTCGTGGACTCGACCGTCGCCTTCGTCGGCACGTTCAATCTGGACCCGCGATCCGAGAACCTGAACACTGAAGTCGGCGTGATCATCTTCGACGCGCTTGTCGCCAAGGCAGTAGAGGCGTCGATCGTGGCCGACATGGCGCCGGGCAGCAGCTGGAGCGCGGCATCTGACAACCCGGATCAACATGCGCCTCTATCCAAACGCGCCAAGGTGAGGCTGCTGGAGCTCCTTCCCTTGCGGCAATTGTTGTAGCCTGACCTTTTGTACGTTGCGCCCGGAGGGGATCACGACTTCCATACGAGGGCACAGGTCGGCCACAACCTGCCGTCAGCTGCTGGTTAAGAATCTGCCCAAAAGCCGACATCACCAGCGACGGCTCAAGCCGCTAGAGATGTGAATCTACGATGTGCCGATGTCCGGACCGGTCTATACGCTCAACCTATTCGACAAGCTTGAGGATCTGCGGCCGATACTCAGATGACAGGCGTAGGCAGCCATCGCGTCTGCGTCCCCAGTGGTTAGCTACCATACGACTTCGCCCACAACCGGTCACAGCCGCGTTGTCCGACGCGGTCACCCGCCGGCGTGATGTCGCGCCGGCAGGGTTCAGCGGCGGGCGCTAGCGCGGCGAAGACGCTTTGCCGCTGCCTTTACTGCCGAAGGTGATGTGACATCGGACCTCATGGCTTCCGCCTCCACCGCGCGCAAGTTCTCGATGAAGATTCTGGCGGCCGGCGCCAGCGTACGGTCTCGAAGGTAGAGCACGCCGTAGGTCGTCCGCATTGCCGGGACATGGCAGTCAAGCCTGATGAGGACACCCGCCGCCAGATCATCCTCCAGCAGTGCGGCGGTACAGGGGAAAAGGGCGTCGCTGTCACGCGCGATCTGCCGGGCGTGTGCGAGCGAATTCACCAGGATTTGCGGGACGAAGTCTGTGACGCCAGAGTCGCCGCGAATCGTCACGGCGCCGCTACTGGAGGCAAGCAGCGCCTGGGCGCCACGAAGCGGTGTCGTCGCCAAGGGAAACTCAAGCGCCCGCGCGAGTGAGGGCCTGGTTTCCTTGGTCAGAGGGTGACCAGGTCTGCATGCAAGATAGACGCGCAGCGGCGGAAGGGTTTCGACCACCAGCCGTGCCTCCGTTTCATACCCAACAATCGAGGCGACGCCGACGTCGATGCGTCCTGCCAAGACGTCCTCAACAACCTGCTTCGGATCGGCAACGGTCAAACTGATCCGCAAGCGCGGATGGGTTCTGACGACACGAGCGACGGCCTTGGCGACGGAGATCTCGCCCGCGAACGGGCCGGCACCGATCGCAAGCGTTCCCACTTCAAGTCCGGCGAGGAGCCGAATCTCCCGCCGCAGATCGGCGTCGCTTCTGAGCATCGATTCGCCGCGTTCGAGCAGAACGCGGCCAAACGGCGTCGGTATCGCACCCTTGCGCGTGCGATCGAACAGCGGCACACCGAGCGAGCTTTCCAGCGCGGCAATGCCGCGGGTAAGGCTCGGCTGCGAGATATTCATCTCCTCGGCCGCCCGCGCGAAGTTGCCGTGGCGCCCGAGCGCGATCGCGAGGCGGATGAGCCGGAGATCATTCACGATACGAAAATCGTATCAGAAGCTGTCGTTTACGACATTGGACAGATCGCAACACCGGTGCGACATTGCGCGACTTTTTTCGTCCCATCACGCTCAACGCATAGCGCGTGAGCGAAACGGAGGAAGGTTCCGCCGATGACTCCGCGTAACGCAATGAAGTATCTAGCCGGTTGTGCCTTCCTTGCGGCGATCGTGTTCGCCAACATCGCATCGGCCCAGACCGCCAAGCGGCCAAACATCCTCGTCATCTGGGGCGACGACATCGGCACCTGGAACATCAGCCACAACAACCGCGGCATGATGGGCTACCAGACGCCCAACATCGACCGCATCGCCCGCGAAGGCGTGGGCTTCACCGACTACTACGCGCAGCAGAGCTGCACCGCTGGCCGCGCCGCGTTCATCGGCGGCTCGGTGCCGGTGCGCAGCGGCATGACCAAGGTCGGCGTCCCCGGCGCGAAGGAAGGCTGGAAGAAGTCGGACATCACCATGGCGACGGTGCTCAAGGGCCAGGGCTATGCCACCGGGCAGTTCGGCAAGAACCACCAGGGCGACCGCGACGAGCACCTGCCGACGATGCACGGCTTCGACGAGTTCTTCGGCAACCTGTACCACCTCAATGCCGAGGAGGAGCCCGAGAACGAGGACTATCCGAAGAACCCCGAGTTCCGCAAGAAGTTCGGACCCCGTGGGGTGATCCATTCGTGGGCCGACGGCAAGGGCGGCCAGAAGATCGAGGACACCGGGCCGCTGACGAAGAAGCGCATGGAGACCGTGGACGAGGAGACCTCGAAGGCGGCGATGGCCTTCATCGAGCAGCAACACAAGGCCGGCAAGCCTTTCTTCGTGTGGTGGAACGCCACGCGCATGCACTTTCGCACCCACGTCAAGGCGGAGAACCGCGGCAAGTCGGGGCAGGACGAGTACAGCGACGGCATGGTGGAACACGATGCCATGGTCGGCGCGCTGCTGAAGAAGCTGGACGAACTGGGCATCGCCAACGACACCGTCGTGATGTACTCGACCGACAACGGCCCGCACTACAACACCTGGCCCGATGCCGGCACCACGCCGTTCCGCAGCGAGAAGAACTCCAACTGGGAAGGCGCGTATCGGGTGCCGGCCTTCGTGCGCTGGCCGGGGCAAGTTCCCCGCAGGCACGACGCTGAACGGCATCGTCGCGCATGAAGACTGGCTGACCACCTTTGCGGCCATCGCCGGCGACACCGACGTGAAGGAACGGCTGCTCAAGGGAACGACGGTCAACGGGCGCAGCTACCGGGCTCACCTCGACGGCTACAACCAGCTCGACTATCTGACCGGCAAGGTCAAGATTTCGCCGCGCAACGAGTTCTTCTACGTCAACGACGACGGCCAGATCGTCGCCCTGCGCTACCAAGACTGGAAGTCGGTGTTCCTGGAGAACCGCGGTCAGGGCTTCGGCGTGTGGCGCGAGCCCTTCACCGAGTTGCGCGTGCCGCTGCTGTTCAACCTGCGTCGCGACCCCTTCGAGAAGGCGCAGCACAACGCGACGACCTATGACGACTGGTTCCTCGACCGGGTATTCATTCTTGCGCCGCTGAACGCCATGGCCGGCAACTTTCTGCTGAGCATGAAGGACTACCCGCCGAGCGCGACGCCTGGCTCGTTCAATCTGGACAAGATCCAGAAGCAGATCGAGTCGAGCATGGGGGGCAAGTAGCTTGCCACGGCGCGGCGTCGACGCAGCGATAAGTGGCGCGTGTGGCGTTTTCGAACCTGGCGCCGAGCTAATCCTGGAGCGCAGCCTGCAAGCGAGAGTCTGTCCTGGCGACGCTCCTTCAGCAGGTGGTTACCAGTCTAATTTCCTGGCGGCGGGCCGGCCAGCGTCCACCGGCATCAGCGAGAAGCTCCATGCAAACCAGAAGCGATTGCAAGACGCTGCTCGCCACAACCGCCGCACCCACCTTGACGTTGTCGGCCACCGCCGCGCTGTGGCCGAGCGCGCAGCGCAGGCCTCTGCGCCCGCCAGCGTCACCAGCGACGCCGGCAGGATCCGCGTGACCAGGCAGGAACGCGTGTTCTCCTCACCCATCTGGTACAGCCCGCGCTGACACTCATCAATCAACCGACCGAAGGAGCCCAGAGCATGCAGAAACGATCCTGGTACCGGATGGCCGCGGTGGCAAGCGCCATCCTGCTGGCCGGCAGCCCGCAGGCGTTTGCGCAGGACGCCCCGGGACCGGCGAGCAAGAAGATCACCTACTCGCCCTACCCGGCGAAGACTTTTCCCAACCGCGTGTACTTCGGCGACACGCACCTGCATACCTCGTACTCCGCCGATGCCGGCATGGCCGGCGCCATCGTCGGGCCCGAGGACGCCTATCGGTTTGCCCGCGGCGAAGAGGTCAAGTCGAACAGCGGCCTGCCCGTCAAGCTGTCGCGACCGCTCGACTTTCTGGTGATTGCCGACCACGCCGAGAACCTCGGCCTCGCGCCGATGATCGCGGAATCCGATCCCGGACTGCTCAAGTCGGAATGGGGCAAGAAGGTACACGACCTGGCCAAGACCGGCACCATCGAAGGACAGGGAGCCGCCTTCAACATGTGGATCGCCGCGATGCAGGAGCTGAAAGACCCGTTCAAAGGCCAGGAAAAAACCATGGCCCAGCCGGCGTGGAAGCGCATCACGGCGGCGGCCGAGAAATACAACGAGCCCGGGCGCTTCACCGCCATCATCGGCTTCGAGTGGACCTCGGGGCCGAACGGCGACAACCTGCACCGCAACGTGTTGTTCCGCGACGGCAAGGACAAGGCCGACCAGATCATCCCGCTGTCCTACTACGACACCGGGGATCCCGAGGACCTCTGGAAGTGGATGGCCGATTACGAGAAGAAGACCGGCGGCAAGATGCTGGCGATTGCGCACAACGGCAACCTGTCGAACGGGCTGATGTTCGATGACGTGACGCTGACCACGAAGAAGCCGCTCGACCGCGACTACGCCGAGCGCCGCATGCGCTGGGAGCCGATCTACGAAACCACCCAGCCCAAGGGCGACGGCGAGACGCACCCGGCGCTGTCGCGCAACGACGAGTTCGCCAACTTCGAACGCTGGGACAAAGGCAGCTTCGGACCGGTGCTCAAGACGCCCGACATGCTGCCACGCGAATACACCCGCGAGACGTTCAAGCGCGGGCTGGCCTACGAGGCCAAGCTCGGCGTCAACCCCTTCAAGTTCGGCCTCGTCGGCTCGACCGACATGCACACCGGCCTGGTCACCACCACCGAGGACAACTTCTTCGGCAAGGTGGCCGTGCTGGAACCCTCCGCCGACCCGATCCGCTTCGATGAAGTGATCGTTGGCCGGGTGCCGGCCGACCGCGCGCGCAGCAACCAGCACCTCGCACGCGAGACCAGTGCATCGGGCTTGGCGGCCGTCTGGGCACGCGACAACACGCGCGAAGCGCTGTGGGACGCGATGGCGCGCAAGGAGGTCTACGCCACCACCGGCACGCGCCTGCAGGTGCGGGTGTTCGGCGGCTTCGACTTCACGGCCAAGGATCTGGAACGCTCCGACTTCGCCGAGCAGGGCTACCAGCGCGGCGTGCCGATGGGGGGTGACCTGAAGGCCGCGCCGGCAGGCAAGGCCCCAGCGATGCTGATTCGCGCGATGCGCGACGCCGACGGAGCCAACCTCGACCGTGTGCAGGTCATCAAGGGCTGGCTCGACGCCGCCGGCAAGACGCACGAGAAGGTCTACGACGTGGCCTGGTCCGGCAACCGCAAGCCAGGCAAGGACGGCAAGCTGCCGCCGGTGGGCAACACGGTGAACGTGAAGGAAGCAAGCTACAGCAACGCCATCGGTGCACCGTACCTCACCGCGCTACTGGAAGGACCCCGCCTTCGACGCCGAAGCAGCGCGCCTTCTACTACGTGCGCGTACTCGAGATCCCGACGCCGCGCTGGACCACCTTCGACGCCAAGGTCTTCGGCGTGAAGCTGCCCACCGATGTGCCGGCGAGCATCCAGGAGCGCGCCTACACGTCGCCGATCTGGTACACGCCGAGTTGATCGTCGAAATCCGGCATCGACGCGACCCGCGCGCACGGTGCCGCCACCCACGCATCCCACCCGATGACACGAAGGCTGCTGCGCGAGCCGGTGCTTAGGGTCGCGCTCAGCCAATCAGCCCGACGTCGGCTTTCGGCGTGAAATCGGAGGCGGCTTTCGGGCGACGCGAATGGCAGCAAGGGGTCGCGTGCCGTCGATTTCCGCGCGCGACAAGATGTCCGCTCCACCCCGTTTGCGGCCGTCATCGCTGATGTTAGAGGGCAGGGGACTTGGCCTTCGGGGCGTAATGTCAACAAACGGGGTGGGCGGCTAAGCGAGGTCTCGACCCATTGCAGTCATTAGCATTTGCCGAAAGCATCGGTAATCGGGCTGACCGTGGCATAGGGTCGAGCTCTCCCTAGACTTGCAGGACACCCAGCCTGCGAAGGAGAGATCGCGATGAAGTACTTCACCGGTATCGATGTGTCACTGCGTTCCGTGTCGATCTGCGTGGTCGACGACGCGGGGGTGGTGCGGTACGAGGGCAAGATCCCCGCCGAAGTCGACCTCATCGTGGCAGCACTGCGCCGCTACAGCACTGAGATCAGGCAGGTCGGCCTTGAATCCGGCACCCTCGCGCAGTACCTGACGTATGGCTTGCAGAAGGCAGGTTACGAAGTGATCTGCCTGGAGGCGCGCCAGACAGCCGCCACGCTGGCCGCGATGCGCAACAAGACCGATCGCAACGATGCCCGTGGACTGGCGCAGATCCTGCGCAGCGGTTGGTATCGCACCGTTCACGTCAAGAGCCTCGAGAGCCACCAGGTGCGCGCGCTGCTCGCCAGTCGCAAGGCGATCCTGACCAAGTGCGTCGATCTTGAGAACGAGCTGCGCGGCTTGCTCAAGATCTTCGGCGTGCGCCTGGCCTCCCACGTCGCTCATGGCCGCTTCGACGAGACGGTGCGCGCGGCAGTGTCGGCGACGCCCGAGCTCGGCATGAGTCTGCTGCCACTGCTCGACGCACGCACGGTGCTGTACAAGTCGTATCTCAAGCTCGATAACGCCGTGAAGGGCGTCGTGCGCCACGATCCCGTCTGCCGGCGGCTGATGACGGCGCCGGGGGTCGGGCCGGTTACCTCGCTCACCTTCAAGGCGGGCGTCGACGATGTCAATCGCTTCCGCTCCTCACGCAACGTTGCCGCGCACTTCGGGCTGACGCCGCGGCGCTACCAGTCGGGCGAGACCGACAACCCGTGGCGCATCTCCAAGGCAGGCGATGTCGAGGTACGTCAGGCGCTGTACACGGCCGCGCACATCATGATGACGCGCTCCGGCGCCTGGTCGACGCTGAAGGCCTGGGGACTGCGGCTCGCCAAGGTCCGTGGCCATCGTCGCGCCGTCGTTGCGGTGGCCCGCAAGCTCGCAGTGATCCTGCATCGCATGTGGGTCGACGGCACCGACTTCCGGGCCGCACGGCTGCAGGGGGCCGCATGAGCTAAACCAGTCGCAACTCCGCAAACTCGCTTCTGTGTTGATTGTGTGGACGATGGTCATGGATGAAGCCGCAAGTGTCCGCTGCGCTTCGAGCGCGCCCGAAAGCATGGCTCGTCCAAACCTTCCGACCAATGCCTGCAGCGTGCCAGCACCACCGCGCCCGACTGCGTAGAGAAGCGTGACCCACACACCAACCGGACCTACACTTCAAACCAACCGGAGCTTCGACCCTTGACAACAACGCCCGATTAGAGAAGCGGACCCGGCGCGGTCGCTGGAAGCGGACGGCCCGACGGCAGTATTGCTACGTTCGCCTGATCAGTCCTAGCAGTGCGATGATGCAGAACGCAGCACCAGCGTAAAAGGTGAAGGACGCGCCAAGCTGATCCCACAGGGCACTCGTTGATGATCGAGTGGGAATGATTCGGCTCACATTGCCGCGCAGGTGGCGGACAGTGTGTGCGCGAAGCCTTCCGGAAACTCGATCCCCTGGATTCTGACCGGTTTGTTCGTGCGTAGGCGTCACACCGCGACGGAACTCATGCGGCCGGCAGCACGTTGCTGAAGTGCGCCTCGACTGGCAGACGATCGCCTTGGGGGGTGCCTCAGGCCTGGCTGGTCGCGCGCACCATCAAGGCGCGGTTGGCGTGATG
>CAVQID010000067.1:0-19925 GCA_963712485.1 uncultured beta proteobacterium | reverse complement strand
CGCGGCGCGATCGACTCAGGACTTCGAGCGCTTCTTCGCTGACTTCTTGCCGGTGACGTGCGACTGCCCTTGGCGGCAGGCTTTGAGGATGCCTTCTTGGGCACCTTCGCGCCGGCCTCGCGCGCTTCCGACAATCCGATCGCGATCGCCTGTTTCGGGTTAGTGACTGTCTTGCCCGACCCGACGCTCTTCAGGCTGCCCTCCTTGAACTCGTGCATGGTCCGTTCGACCTTGTCCTGCGCCTTCTTGCCGTATTTCGCCATGGGTGCACCCCGATTGGTGAGCAAACATGACGGAGCAGCAAGGTCCTTGCCCGCTCGTATGACGGCTTCAGCGCGGCCTCAGCCGTGCGACTTGCCGTCGCGCGGGTTGTCCGCTTCCTTGTGGGAGGCTTCGTACAGCGCCGGGTAGCGCCGCCGCGCGCGAGCAGTTCGCGCAGGTGCTGGACCGAACTGCGGTCCAGCGTGTCGCCGCCGTGGTGCGGCCGATGCAGGATGCCCTCGGCGTGACCCAGCTTCACGCGGATGCGCGCGCCCGAGAGCGACTCGACGTCGGCGCCGAGGTGCTTCAGCAGCGATTCATCTCGCGCCAGTGGATGTTGGTATTGACCGGATCGTGAAAGATCTCGCGCAGCAGGTTGGCGTGCTTGTGGCTCATGACAGGGCTCGCGGGTGTTCTTCGCGAGCGAGACGATACCCGTGTTGCGGGATCGCCGGCCGGTCGCCTCAGCGCGGCAGGCGGTAGGGCGGCGGCGTGTCGGGCGGCGGCGTGGCCGCATTCGGCGGCGGAGCGCTCGACAACGAGCGGTTGGGCGGCGGAGCGTCGGGCGGCGGAATCGCCGCATTGGGCGGCGGCCCACTGCGCGCGGCGACAGCAGGCGTGGCCGACCGCGACACGGTAGCCGGCTGGAGCGGGCACGCGGTTGCCGAGCCCGTACATGCACTGGTAGTACGCGTTGTCGTAGAACTGTTGCGTCCCGTAGCCCGCCGCCTGCGCATTGCTGACACCAACGGCGCTGCCGGTAAAAAGCCCCATGCCGGCACCGACGGCGGCGCCTTCACCGCCCCCGATGAGCCCGCCGATCGCGGCGCCGATGATGGTGCCGGCCACCGCGCTGCCGACACCGGCCGCGGCCGCCGCATCGTTCGGTGAACCAGCCTGGCTGCTGGCATAGCCACGGCACGAAGCATCATCGGCCTGATACTGGTCCCGCAGGAATTCCTGCTGCCCGGCAGCGCCGACCGCGACGGGCCGGCCGGAATGGTTACGCAGGCCGCCAGCAGCAACGTCGTTGCGGAAAGGGCCAGGCGCAGCAGCGAGGTCGCGGGTCGCATCATTGCGTTCCGCGCGGCGCCCGCGGCTCGACGCGCTGCCAGCCTTCGGCGCAAGACTCGACATACGGGTAATAAGCCTTCGCGCTCTCGCACCAGTACCACCACTGTTGTTGCGGCGCGGCCGGGGCGGCCGTTACCTCGCTCTCACGTTCGATGTAGGTGGTCGCGCTGGGCGGCAGGATCCACGCGCCAGTGACCGGTGGCGCAACGATGAGCGGCGCACCGGCACTCCAGCCCCAGTAGCCCGGACCGCCGTAGCCCCACCATCCGGGATACCAGCCGACGCCCCAACCCCAGCCACCCCAGCCGGCACGCCAGTACGGTGCCGCTCGATAGGGGTAGCCATATCCTCGATAGCCATAGCCGTAGCCACCACGATAGCCATAGCCGCGGTAACCGCCGGCGTAGCCGTATCGAGTAGCAGGGTAGGCGCCGCGATAGGCGCCGCCGGACGGTGGTCCGCCCGACCACCACCAGCGGGCGGTCCGCCACGATAGCCGCCGGCCGCGTGACCCGAGCCGGATCGTTGCGCGTCTGCGGCCGTTGGCAGCGCCGCCAGCGACGCGGCCGCCATCAGTGCGGCGGCAGCATAGAAGCGTTTCTTCATCGCTCTCTCCTGTCGGACTAACGCGAGCGCCAGGGTTCCGATGACAACGGCCGACGGGCGGCCGGCAAAGTCGATGCTACGCGCCGTGCCGCAGATGATCACCACGACCCCGTGACCGAGATCACGTCAATGCGTTTCCGCACCGCGACCGCCTGCAGCGGGAAACGATCGTCGCGCGCAATGCAAACCGGGGCACAGTTCAATCAAGCTGCGCAGGTGCTCGCCGGAATCAGCGCTCGCACCGACATGGCCTATATGACGCCATTGAATACGAAGCCGGTGCCGCCCGGCAGCATCGTTACAACCCCTTACAACCGCCCCGCGGATCCTCCGTCGAGCGGCGGCCGGCCGGCTCCGACCTTACTTCGTCTGCAACCGGGAGATGTAGTCGATCAGCGCGAGGATCCGGCCTCGTACGAAGACGTCACGGTCGTACTGGACGTCCACGCAGTACTCGGCGGCACGGGCGCGATACTGATTTCCCCACGTCGGCATGTCGCGCGTGCCGTGACCGGGGACGGCCAGAGTCCCGTCAATCGACTCGTGCAGGCGACTGACCGGCAGCACGCCCCCGTTGGCCTTCGCCAGTTTTGTCAGATCCGTCGGTTTGCGTGTCAAATACTGCGCGCTGGGTCCGTCGCCGGTTCCCTTCATGCCGTGACAACTGGCGCAGTTGGCGTCGACTCGCGCTTGCCGAGATCCACCTTTCCCTGGGCCAGTACCCCGGTCGCCGCAATCGCCAGGCAGGCACCGGCACAAGCCGCTTGAAGGCCAGAGCGTTTCATATTGTTTTCACTCCCTTTGAGGTTGACACCTCAGCTTCACTCTAGCCCGCAGCGCCGGAACCGCCCGGCGGCCTCACCAGGCCCTTGCGCCGCGTCAATCTCCAGACGCTTTCGGCTTCGCGTTACGCTTCAGCAAATGGCGGACTGCAATGCCGACTGGACTGCGCGAGCGTGTGCCGCCTGCGGCACGGTGTTCCGGTGTGGCGCCGAAAGCACCACGCCCTGCTGGTGCGCGCAGCTGCCATCCCTTCCGGCGGCTCTCCTGGACCCGGCCACGAGCTGCGTGTGCGCCGCCTGCCTGAGGCAGCGTTTGGAGGACGGTCCACCGCGTGCGCGGGAAGCTGAACGATGAACGCCACCGTCGTCGCCGTAGAACAACTGCGCGAGTGCGTCGGCCGCGAAATTGCGGTCAGCGACTGGATCGCGATCTCGCAACCGATCATCGACGAGTTCGCCGAAGCCACGCGGGATGCACAGTGGATACACGTCGACAGCGAGCGCGCGGCGCGCGAGTCGCCATTTGTCGATGCGAACGGCCAGCGCTGCACTGTCGCGCACGGCTTCCTGACGCTGTCGCTGCTGACCTGTTTCATCGAGAGCTGCCTGCGCATCACCGGCGCGCAGGCCGGGGTCAACGTCGGCTTCGACCGCGTGCGCTTCGTCGCCCCGGTGCCCGCCGGCAGCCGGCTGCGCGGCCGCTTCGCGCTCGCCAACTACGAGGACGTGCGCGGCGGGGTACAGCTGACCTGGCATGTCACGGTCGAACGCTTCGGCGACTCGCGGCCGGCGCTGACCGCGCAATGGCTGACGCGACTCGTGCTGTAGCGGGCTAGATCTTTCTGGCCAGCGTCAGCCCATCGCCGATCGGCAGGAACGCGAGCTCGATGCGTTCGTCGCTTTGCAGCTTGTCGTTGAGTCGCTGCAGCGCGGCGGTGTCGGCATCGTCGGATGCAACGTCGGCGTACGCGACGCGACCGCCCCACAGCACGTTGTCGATCGCGATCAGCCCACCGGTACGCAGCAGCTTCAGGCAGCGTTCGTAGTAGCCGTCGTAGCTCACCTTGTCGGCGTCGATGAACGCAAAGTCGTAGTGGCCGGCCTCGCCGGTGGCCAGACGCGCATCGAGCGTGTGCAGCGCGGGCTCGAGCACGAGGTCGATCTTGGCCGCGACGCCGGCACGCTGCCAGTACGGCCTGGCGATGCGCGTGAACTCGTCGCTGATGTCGCACGCGAGGATCCTGCCGTCCGCCGGCAGCGCCAGCGCCACCGCCAGCGCACTGTAGCCGGTGAAGACACCGATCTCGATCGTGCGCCGCGCGCCGGCAAGCTTCACCAGCATCTGCAACAGCGCGCCCTGCTCGGGCGAGATCTGCATCGAAGCGCGCGGGTGCGCGGCGGTCTCCTCACGCAACTTGGCGAGTTCCGGGTGTTCGCGGTTATGGCGCACGACATAGTCATGCACGCGATCATTGAGCGTCAGCGTGCGACGACTCATGCCTGGGCTCCGGCGCCGTAGCGCTCGCGCGCCAGCTTTGCGCCGGCGCCCAGCGCGGCGAGCTTGGCCAGCGCGATTTCGCGCTTCATCGGCGCCATGCCGCAGTTGGTGCAGGGAAAGAGATGCTCTTTCGCGACGAACTGCAGCGCCTTGCCGATAGTGTCGGCGACCTGCTCGGGCGTCTCGACCACGTCCGACGCGACATCGATGACGCCCACCAGGAGATCCTTGCCTTCGAGCAGCTTCATCAGGTGCATCGGCACATGCGAGTTCATGCACTCGAGCGACACCGCCTTTATCGTGCTCTTTGCGATCGCGGGGAATATCTCCTCGTACTGGCGCCACTCGGAGCCGAGCGTCGCCTTCCAGTCGACGTTGGCCTTGATGCCGTAGCCGTAGCAGATGTGCACGACCGTCATGCACGTGAGTCCTGCGGCGGCGCGGTCGAGCGCGGTGATGCCCCAGGCCTTGACGTCGTCGGTGTAAACGTTGAAGGCTGGCTCGTCGAACTGGATCACGTCGACGCCGTCAGCCTGCAGTGCGCGCGCCTCCTGGTTCAGCAGGTGGGCAAACGCCATCGCCATTTTCACGCGGTCGCCGTAGTAGCGGTCCGCGACCGTGTCGACGATCGTCATCGGCCCGGGCAGCGTGATCTTCAGCTTCTTCTTCGTGTGACTGCGCGCGAGCCGTGCCTCGACCTGATGTACGCGCCCTTTGAGCTTCAGCGGCCCGACGACCTGCGGCACCATCGCCTTGTAGCGATCCTTGCGGATGCCCATTTCGACCTTGTGCTCGAAGTCGATGCCGTCGACGAACTCGAGAAAACCGTGCACGAAATGCTGGCGCGACTGTTCGCCGTCGCCGACGATGTCGAGTCCGGCGTCCTCCTGTTCCTTGAGCCACAACAGTGTCGCGTCGCGCTTGGCGGCGGCGAGCTCAGCGCCGGCGAGCTTCCATTGGGGCCAGAGCTTGTCGGTTTCGGCGAGCCAGCCAGGTTTTGGCAGGCTGCCGGCTACGGTCGCTTCGAACATCGGTTCACTCCCTGCGGTCAGGCGTGAACGATACGCGCGAGGCGCCGCGTCGGGATCGAAAGACGCGCTCAGGGCGCGGTCTTCAGGCGACCGATCAGCGCGTCCTTCTCGGCCCACAAGCTGTTGATCCACTCCTGCATGCGGCCACGGAAGGTCGGATCGTTGGCGTAGTCGCCGGCCAGCAGGGTGGCCGGAATCTCGCGCTGCTGCACCCGCACAGTGACCGCGCGCAGGCGCCCCGAAAGCAGCGTCCAGAAGTCCGGCGGTCCGTCGGGATAGACGATGGTCACGTCGAGCATCCGATGGAACTGGCTGCCGAGTGTGGTGACCGCCGTCGCGATGCCGCCGACCTTGGGCTTCAGCAGATGAACGTACGGCGATCCTTGCGCGTCGTGCTTGGCCTGGGTGAATCGGGTGCCTTCGAGGAAGTTGATCACCGAGGTCGGCACCAAGCGGAACTTCTCGCAGGCCTTGCGTGCGCGCTCAAGATCCTCGGCGCCGGCCAGGCCACCGCGCCGTCGCATGAACGGGAAATCGAGCGCCCACCACGCGAGGCCGATGACCGGCACCCAGATCAGCTCCCGCTTGAGGAAGAACTTCAGCATCGGAATGCGGCGGTTGAAAATCTTCTGCAGCACGAGGATGTCGACCCAGCTCTGGTGGTTGCTCGACACCAGATACCAGCCGCGCGCGTCCAGGCCCTCGAGGCCCTGCACGTCCCAGCGCGTATCGCCGACCCAGTCGATCCAGGCGTTGTTGACGCCGATCCAGCCGGTCGCGATGCTGTTGAGCGCACGGTCCGTGACGTGACGGACTGCGGCGAACGGCAGCAGCGCCTTGGCCAGCGCAAACGGGAACATCAACGCAACGCCGAACACGGTGTTCAGCGTCAGCAGCGTCGACGCCAGGGCGCCGCGCAGCGCGGGCAGGACCGAGGACATGGGCGCAAAGGGTACCCGAGAGACCTGGGCCGGCCTTGCGGCGTCGCCCGGCGAAGATCGTACAGGCCTGAGCTACCTCAACCAATCGGATGTCAGAAAGCCGTCGGCACGGAGATTAGGCACCTGAGTCCCGCCTTTTTGTCGGTTGCGCCGCTCGGTCCGGCTGCGAACATGCGTTTCCAGTGACTCCGTTGGCGGGAGCGGACGCAACGGCAAATGCGCCGACCGTTTTCGCCGCTGCGATGCAGGAACGTAGGTGACGTACTCGTCTTCCGCCGCTGTTGCAGAACCCTCGGGCCCGACGCTCGAGGTGCCGCTGCGCTATCGGCACACAGCCTCCTTCGGCGAGAAGGTGAAGTGGCTGCCGCCCTACCGGCTCATTCCCTCGTTTGCCAGCGCGGACGGCCAGAGCGCGGTTTACCGGCGCCGGTCGCAGGTCGTGCTGACCAGCGACGGCGAGGACAGCGGCGGCCAGGCCACCAGCTTCGCGCTGCCCGACAGCGAAATGAAAGTGCGCATCGACCAGTACGGCTACGCCCGGCTGGTGCGTCCGACGCGTTCGACGCAGCACGTCGATCCGCTCTCGAACATGGTCGACGGCGCTGCCGACATGGAGCGCGAAGCCGCGCTCGCGGTCTGTGCTCACCTGAACGAACACGTCGATGCGATGGCCTTGCCACAGCGCTGGACGCCATCGCCGGACATTCAGCTCGTGCCGCTGTCGGTGCGTCCGTTTGCGGAGCAGGCCCCGGAGATGCCACGACCGATCGGTCAGAAGAACGGCAAGCACGTTTATGACCCGCAGGCGATGAACGACTACCTTGATGACCGCGCGAAGTGGACGAAGCGCCGCTTCGCGTGGGAGTCCGGCCAGAAGGGCCTGCAGGAGCATAGCCAACGCGCCGCCGCCGGCGACCCAGAGGCGATGCGCGAGCACCTGCTGATCTGCCTGGCGGATATCTTGTGGCCGCTGCCCGCCACCGTCAGCTTCCAGTTCGACGATGTCACCGGCGTGCGCATGGACGTGCAGTTGCCGCTGGTGCCGACGCTGCCCGACCGCGAGGCCGCGATCGACTATGGCAGCCGCGTCATCGTCCGTCGCATGTCGGAAGTGATCCACACCAAACTGCACAACCGCCATGCGCTCGGCCTGGTGATGCGTCTGATGGGCGAAGTCTTCGCGGCCCTGCCGACCGTGCAACAGGTGACCGTCTCCGGGCGGCATCAGCCCGCGGACCGCCGTCCCCCGCGCTATGTCGTCACGACCAGGGCCGCGCGCAAGCCGTGGTCGACACTGTTCCAGCGCGGCGTTGCGACCGGTGACGCACAGCAGTGCCTGGAGCAGATCGAGTCCCGTGTGAACCTGACCGGACTCGGCGCGTTCCTGCCAATCGAACCGTTCGCCTGATCGGTTCTTCCCCTCCCCGTTTCACCCGCCCTGCTCGCGGCCCCGCCGCAGCGTTCTGCAACTCGTTGACCTCCTGATTGACTGCCGTCAACGGCCTCGAGCGTGCGCTCCATACGCTTGAAGTGGTGAAACGGGGAGTCAAAGATGCAACGCAAGCCCAGTGCCAATCTATCCACCCTGCAAGCGACCGCAGTGCCCGATGAAGCGGAGTCACGCGTCGCCGCGCGGCCCGACGGCTATTACTGGATTGCCGACGACGGCCGTCAGGAGTTCGGACCCTTCGGGACCGCGGTCGAAGCGCTCGCCGCGATGCGCGAGGGCATTGAAACCGCGCTCGAGCCAGGCGGCAGCATCGCCGAGGCCGAAGCAGAGTTCGGCATCGCCGAGTGGGTCGACCCGGACACCGGAAGTCCGGCCGAGGAACAGAGCACGCGACTCGAGGAGCATTGATTGCCTTACCTTGCGTTGTGCGCAAAGGAGGTTCCAATGACCCGCTCCAATGTCCTTGTAAGCCCGCGTCGTCTGCCTGGCACGCTCGATGTCCCCGGCGGCCTTGTGCGCGGCGTTGTGATCTTTGCGCATGGCAGCGGCAGCAGCCGGCTCAGTCCACGCAACCAGTTCGTCGCCGGAACGCTTCAGGGACGCGGTCTGGCGACGCTGCTGTTCGACCTGCTGACTGAAGACGAGGCGCTCGACCGCCGCAACGTGTTTGACATCCCGCTGCTCGCACGCCGCCTCGGCGAGGCCATCGATTGGCAGACGCAACGTGCGGAAATCGCCGAGCTGCCCGTCGGATTGTTCGGCGCCAGCACCGGCGCCGCGGCAGCGCTGGTCGCCGCGGCCGATCATCCCGACCGCGTCGCCGCACTGGTCTCGCGCGGCGGACGTCCCGATCTCGCCGGCGCAGCACTGCCACTCGTGCGCGCACCGACGCTGCTGATCGTCGGCGGCGAGGATCGCGAAGTGCTCGCGCTGAATCAGGTTGCGGCGAGGCAGATGAACTGCGCGCATGAGGTCCGCGTGGTGCCCGAAGCCACGCACCTGTTCGAGGAGCCTGGAACGCTCGCAGCCGTAGCGGATATCGCGGCCGACTGGTTCGCCTTGCACCTGACTGAGGAAAGAAGTCATGCGTGACGAGGTGCGGACGCCATTTGCCAATCGCTCCGAGGCGGGGCGCCTGCTTGGCGCGCGTCTGTCAGCGCTCGGCCTCGTCGATCCGGTCGTGCTCGCGCTGCCGCGTGGCGGCGTCCCAGTCGCCGTCGAGATCGCACGCGCGCTCGACGCGCCGCTCGACCTGCTGCTGGTACGCAAGATCGGCGTGCCGTGGCAACCAGAGCTTGCCGTTGCCGCCGTCATGGACGGCGCCGAACCTGTCGTGGTTATCGAGCCGAACGTGCGCTCCGAAACCGGCGTTACGCTCCACTACATCGAGCAGCAGGCGCAGATCGAACTCGCCGAAATCGAGCGGCGGCGGAGCCACTATTTGGCCGATCGCGCGCCAGTTTCGGTGGCGGGGCGCACCGCCATCGTTGTTGACGACGGCATCGCCACCGGCACCACGATGCGCGCGGCGCTGAAGGGCCTGCGCAAGCGCAGTCCCGCGCGGCTGGTGCTCGCCGTTCCGGTCGCGCCGCCTGAAACGATCGCGGAGCTGCAAAACGAAGTGGACGACGTGGTCTGCCTCGCGCAACCGGCCTACTTCGGCGCGATCGGCCGCTTCTACGACGACTTTCATCAATTGAGCGACGACGAAGTTATCGCGCTGCTGCGCGTGTGCTCAGCAGCGGCGACAGCACGCTGAATTCGGAGCGCGTTAAAAAGGGCGCCCCGTGGCGGGGCGCCCTTCAGTGGCATTAAGTCGAGATGCCGCGACTGGAGCCGGAGCCCGAGCCACCACCGGCTCTATCCGGTGTGTTCGGGTCGGTGGTGTTCGAGCCGGACGGTCCCGGCTCCAGTCATCGGCAATCGAGACACTTAGTAGCGCTTGGTCGGCGTTCCGGTCGTGCCGCGCGCAGCGTCGTTCTGCTGGGACGGAGCAGTACCCATCGTGCCTTCGCCGGCGGTGGTCGATTCGGACCGGGTCGTCCCTCCAGGCGTGGTCGTGGTGGTCGCCGATCGATCCGGACGCTCAACCGTCGTACCGCTGCGCGATGCATTCGGCTGCTGCGCCGGCGCGGTTCCCATCGTCCCCTCGCCCGCGGAGGTGGTGTCGCCGCGCGAAGTGCCGCCCTGCGGTGGCGTCGTCGTCATGCCCGGACGATCCGGCGCCGCGCCGCGGGTACCGGTGCCCGATGTCTGCTGTTCCGGGGCCGTACCCATCGTGCCTTCGCCGACCGTCTTCGAGCTATGCGGTGTCGTGCCGGCCGACTTCTCGACGCCCAGTGCGCTCATCGTCTTATCGTCCAGTCCGCGGCTGTCCGTTATGCCCTGCGACTGCTGGAAATTGCGCAGTGCCGCGCGCGTTTGCGGTCCCATGACGCCGTCGATCGGGCCCGGGTCAAAGCCGCGCTGCGAAAGTTGTTCCTGCACGTGCCGGACGGTCGCGGAATCCGACATCGTCGCGTCGCTGTGCATGCCGGAAGCGCGCGTGTCCGTGGACATGCCGCTCGCCTTGCCCTGCTCTGCCATTGCAAAGGGAGCAACGGCCAAAAGGGCCGCTGCAATTGCCGTGTGCTTCAACTTCATTTGCATCACTCCTGGTTGGGTTTCAACTAACCGCGGCTCCGGCGGAGCGCCCGGCGGACCGAAATCTTTTCGGTCCTAGAGACCCTTGAAGTGGGCAATGCACGTGCCGCGGATCGCTGCGCTCAGCAGCGAACCGCAGCGTCGACGACGAAGTTGAAAAATCGCGCCCGAGTGAACGGGCAACGTGTAAAAGCGAACCACCCGGCCCGGGGTGGCGCTCAGGCGGCGTGTTCTTCGGGCGCTGTGGAGCTCTTCAGCATCGCCAGCGAATGCTCGGCGCGATACAGCTGCGACTTAATCGCGACGACACGCTCCGGCACGTGCCGGCGCGCGAGCGATAGCGCGTCGCCGAGCCGTTCGATCGCATGCGGTAGCAGCGACGGCTTCTCGCGTTCGGCCAGTGTCAGCAGCGTGCTGCCGTACATGTAGTTGAGCTTGGCGCTGGCGATCGGGTCGGGCTTGCCGTCGGCTTCGTTGACTTCGCGCTGATGACGCAGCAATGCGGCCAGTTGTTCGCACATCAGCGCCAGCTCTTCGGCCATGACGGCGGCGGAACGGCGCGGCCAGTTCCACAGCGCCTCTTCGTCGCGCGCAATCAGTTCGGCATGGAATGAATGGCGTTCAGAACTCATGCTTGTATGTCCTGAGGCTGTGCCGCGGCCCCGGTGCGGCGTGAAGCGGAAGTGCGGGGCGGATCCACGAGCGATGAACCTTAGCGAGCGCGCCCCGATTGCGCATCCCCCATATGCGCGTACAAAGAGCCGCCCCACGATGCGGTCGCTGCAGCGCGGCACCAATGAGTGAGGCGCCCGAGCAAAAAACAACGCGCAGCGCGTGTGTCCGCATCTCGAAATCCCACGTTGCTGAATGTCTCGACCTCTCCGCGCAGCCGCGCCAACAGGCGTTCTGCAGCGATGTCGCGGCCCTGCGCCCGTGGGTCGTGCACGCTTTATTACAAAACCATTTCACATATGCATATGCGCGATCTCCGCTGTGCAAAGCAACGTCGAAGCCGAGAAATGAATTTCGGCTGACCGCGCTTGCGTGGTCGGTCCACCGTCGCGCGCGAACGAATCGACCGGATCGTCGCCAAAGCAGTCACCATCCGTACGCACAACGGGCGCTTGCGCGGGGCTCGGTATCCTTCGCCCGCCCGCGCGGCAACCGTCCGTACGCAGCGTCGGGCACCAAGAACAACGACCGAGCGAACCCCTTATGTCCTTGCCGACTTTGCTGCGCGACCGCCTGCGCCTGCCCGTCATCGGCGCTCCGCTGTTCATCGTCAGTGGTCCCGAGCTCGTTCTCGCGCAGTGCAAATCCGGCATCGTCGGCAGCTTTCCTGCGCTGAACGCGCGGCCGGAATACGTGCTCGAAGAATGGCTCACGCGCATCGACCGCGAGCTGGCCGAGCACAAGGCGCAGCATCCGGCGTCCGACGTCGCGCCCTTGCCGTCAACCAGATCGTGCATTCGAGTCAACACGCGCCTGCAGCACGACCTCGATCTCTGCGTGAAGCACCGCGTGCCGATCATGATCACCAGCCTGCGCGCGCCCGACGACCGTCGTCGAGGCGGCGCACAGTTACGGCGGCCTCGTGTTCCATGACGTCACGACGATTGCGCACGCAAAGCGCGCACTGCAGGCGGGCGTGGACGGTCTGATCCTGGTCTGCACCGGCGCCGGTGGTCACGCCGGCCGGCTGTCACCGTTCGCGTTCGTGCCCGAAGTGCGCGCACTTCTACGACGGCACGATCATTCTCTCCGGCGCCATCGCCAGCGGCGGCGCAATCCTCGCCGCGCAGGCGCTCGGCGCCGATCTCGCGTACATCGGCACGCGCTTCATCGCGAGCGAAGAAGCGCAATGCGCCGACCGACTACAAGCAGATGATCATCGACAGCCGCGCGGAAGACATCGTCTACACCAACCTCTTCACCGGCGTGCACGGCAACTACCTGAAGGGCAGTGTCGTCAACGCCGGCCTCGATCCGGACAACCTGCCGGAGAGCGACAAGTCCAGGATGGACTTCGGCTCGGGCAGCGCGAAGGCGAAGGCCTGGCGCGACATCTGGGGCGCGGGGCAGGGCGTCGGACAGATGCAGGATGCGCCGACCGCCGCCGCCATCGTCGACCGGCTGGAGGCGGAGTACCGCGCCGCAAGAGCGCTGGCGTAGCACGGGGCGCAGAGGACTGCGCATCGGCAGCGCGGCTCACACCGCGCGCGCCGAGTTGCCGCAGACGCACGGCGGGATGCGATCGCACGCGGATAATCTTCGCCACGCGCGCCCAACGCCCATGACCCGCCTCCTCGACAACATCGTCTGGCACGCCCTGTCCGGACCGCAGGCGCAATTCTCGATCGGCGGTGACCGGCGCGCCGCTACGCGCAGGGGTTCTCGCCGATCGTCGGCTTTGCCGATCAGGCGCGGCCCGACTTCGCCGCGCTCGAAGCGTTTTGCGCGCCGGGCGAACACTTCTATTGCGACGGCTGGTCCGGCGCGGCGCCCGGCGGCTGGCAGATCGACGTCGAGTCGACGATGTTCAAGATGATCTGGGAAGGCGCGCCGCCGGAATCCGACGAAGCGCCCGACGCCATCCCGCTCGGCCCCGGGCACGCGCGCACAGGCGCTCGAACTCGCCGAGCTGACGCGCCCCGGCCCGTTCGGCCTGCGCACCATCGAACTCGGCGACTACTTCGGCGTCTTCGAGGGCAACCGCCTCGTCGCGATGGCGGGCGAGCGCATGCACGCCGGCGCGCTGCGCGAGATCAGCGGTGTCGCCACGCGCCCGGACTATCAGGGCCGCGGCCTCGCCAGACGGCTGATGCTCAAGCTCATCCGTCGGCAACTCGCGCGCCACGAAACGCCGTTCCTGCACGTGATGAGCGCCAACAGCGGCGCGCGCTCTCTCTATGAGCGGATAGGATTCCGCAACTACAGGGAATCGGTCGTTCGCGTCGTGTCAAAAAACTGAGCGTCAGGGAAAGGACCACCTTGCTTCTCGGGCCGTCACTTTGTCGGTCACATCTTCAGTCACGCAGAACCGTAGGTTCCTGGTCGTTTCAAGATTCTGCATTTTATACGTAACTTGCGTATACTTGCGTCCCGCTCCATGAAAGCCACTTTCGTAGAACTGCCCGCGTTTGAGCGTCACCGCGCCAAGTATCTGGACGACGCGGGGTTCAGTGAATTGCAGCTGGAATTGATGCGTAACCCGGAGGCAGGCGACGTCATCGAAGGCACGGGTGGACTGCGAAAGTTGCGGTTTATGGATAAGCGCCGTGGCAAGGGCAAGCGGGGCGGGTTGCGAGTCATCTATTACTGGTGGATTGCTGGAATGCAGTTCTGGCTATTCACTTTGTTCGACAAGGACGAAATGTCCGACCTGACAGCTGAGCAGCGCAAAGCGCTGAAGGCCAGGATCAAGGTTGAGCTGGAAGCCAGGAGAAAATCATGACAACTGCCAAACCCAAAGCCGCGCGTGTTTCTAAGCGCGACTTGTTTAAGGAGCTCAGCGAGGGCATGACTGCCCTTGGCGAGGCGCGTAGTGGAAAACGCACGCTACGCACGCACGTGGCTCAACCTAAGCCCGCGCCCGCGGT
The DNA here is from genome assembly GCA_963712485.1 of uncultured beta proteobacterium. Lineage (GTDB taxonomy): Bacteria > Pseudomonadota > Gammaproteobacteria > Burkholderiales > Burkholderiaceae_F > JALORV01. The sequence goes on along the minus strand of CAVQID010000067.1, from coordinate 6,040 downwards.
CTCGCCGGATCAGCTGCTGCGAGTGAGGAGGCAATTGAAGATGTCGCGCGCCCTGTTTGCGGTCTACCTGCGCACCAACGTGCGCACCCTTGAGAACTGGGAGCAGGGACGCGCCAAGCCTAACGCTCAGGCCGCACTATTGATCAATCTGGTACGACGCTACCCCGATACGGTCGAGAGGCTCGCCGAAATCTGAAACCCAGAGGCGACATGTCGTTTCGCCTCACCTCGAGCGGCCACCAACTCCCAACCCTTTTCCGGCCGGTAAGTCGATCCTTGGCCCCGCGCTCGTGGCTCAAGGCGGCCGCCCGCCCGCGCCTGGCCGATGCCACGCACTTGCGAACGTTTCGCAGCGAGTACGGCAAGAAGGCGCGGGCCGGGTTGCTGTTGCACGCCGGGCGCACGCTGGAGTGGATCGCGCCGGAAGTGCTCGCCGCCCCGTGGTGGAAGGTTCTATGAACGCCCGATTGGAGGCCCCATGAAACTCAAAGGCTCATGTCACTGCCGCGCCGTGCGCTTCACGCTCGAATCGGATTCGCCGGTGCCGTTCATGCACTGCCACTGCTCGATCTGTCGCAAGACCGCAGGCTCGGGCGGCTATGCGATCAACCTCAGCGGTGACGCATCGTCGATGAAAGTCACCGGCAGCAAGAACGTCACGCGCTTCCACGCGCTGATCCGCGAGCCCGGCCAGCGCACCCGGCGCTCGCCGGCGTGGCGTCACTTCTGCAAGAAGTGCGGCAGCCCGCTGTGGCTGTGGGACAAGCGCTGGCCCGAGCTGATCCACCCGCACGCCTCGGCGATCGACACCCCGCTGCCGAAGCCGCCGGAAGTGGTCGAAGCCTCGCTGGCCTACGCCGCCGATTGGGTCGACGTGCCGAGCGGCGAGGGCCACGTGCACTGCGAGACCTGGCCTGCGGAGTCACTGCGCGAGTGGCACCTGCGACACGGTCTGCTGTCGCCGAAGGCGACGCGCAGGCAAGCCTAGAAGCGCAGCCCCGCTGGCGCGGCTTCGATTAGCGACGCGGCCGCGGCAGGCGCACGACCCGCCAGACGCGGCGGCGCCACGCCTCGGGGATGAAGGTCCCATCGTCATCGTCTTCGAGGTTGGAGGCGACGACGACGAGCCCTTCGTAATTCTCGAGCCTCTGCAGCAGGTAAGCGACCGCCATGTTCGCGTAGCGGTCGTTCGCGTCCTTGACCTCGCTGCGCTTGTCGAAGAGCGCATCGGCCTCGTCGAAGAACAGCATCGCACCGGCTTGCTCTGCGCGCTCGAAGACGGTCGCCAGGTGCTTCTCGGTGTCTCCAAGATACTTGCTGACCACCTGCTGCAGGTCCACGCGCAGCAAGTCGAGCGACAGCGCCTGCGCCAGCACATGCGCCGCCAGCGTCTTGCCTGCGCCGCGCGGCCCCTGCAACAGCACCGCGATGTCCTGCCCGACTGCACTGGCCGCGTGCTCGCCGGCGAGATCGAGCGCGGCGACCAGCGCGTCAGCGTCGATCGGCAGCAAGTCAATGCGTTCGGGCGGCTGCGCCGTCGGCGCCGCGCCGGCGCCCGCCGCGAGCACGAGTTCGGCCGCTTTGACCAGTTCCGCATCGCCCTGCGTCGAAGCGCCCGGCGCCGCCGGGTCATGCAACACCGCAGCATGAGCCGAAAGCCAGTCGAAGACGCGACTGCCCGCGGCGGCCTGCGCGCGATAGCGCGCGACGTCGGCTGCACCACCCAGGTGATCGCGTTGAACGCGATCGATCAGTTGCCAAACGTTGCGTGCGCCGAATGCCTGCAGCAATTGTGGCTCGCTGAGAGCCGCGAACATCGCCCGCACTTCGGCCACGAGTCGGCGCGCCGCAACGCGCACCAGTCCACCGCCGTGCGTTGAAGCATTGGCCGCCAGCGCGCGCGCCGCCGCACGTACTGACGCGTTCGCCCGCGCGCGCGGCGCCAGCAGGTGCGCTGCCCCGCGTTGCCGCGCGAACATCGACACGGCCGCGACAAAGCGCAACCACAGCGACAGAAACTCGCGGTTCGGCTCGCCCGCGCGGGCGTCGCCACCCGGCACGCCCAGCGCCCGCGCGTAGAACGCCGAACGCTCATCCGCCGTCAGGCGATCGCCCGACCACGCGAGCTCATCCAGTTTCTTCCCCGCCGGCCCCTGGACCAGCGGCAGCAACCCCTGCTGGAACAGTTCGACGATGCGGTCCATCACCGCGAAGACACGCGCCTGTTCCAGCATCCAGCTGGAATAGATCACGCCCGCCGCGCGAATGTTGTCGGCGACGATCTCGGTTTCGGTACCGGCGTCCAGATCGGGCAGATCCAATTCAATTGTCATAAGGCCCTCCTTATCGTCCGATGGTGCGCGCGGGAGAGCCGAGCGTCACTCACTCCACTAAGTGACGGCGCATAGATTTCGACCGCCCGGCCGGCCGCGGCTCGGCGGCACTGGCCCGGGGAATCGCTGCGCGAGTGGCACATCGGGCATGGTTTGCTGCGCCGAAGGCGGCGGCCGCGCGAGCGGAAGTAACTCAGACCTTGCGGAACACCACCACTGCAAGGGCGGCCGAGAGCAGCGTCGCGCCCCACAACGGCGCAGGAACCAGCGCGAGCCAGACCAGGTGGACGTAGGCGGCCGACAGCAACGAGATGAACAGCCGGTCGCCGCGCGTCGTGACGATGCCCAGCACACCGCGCCGCGGCGCCCCGCCGGGCGCGCGCCATTCCCACACCGCCATGCCGAGCAACAGCAGCCCGATGACGATGAAGAACGCGGCCGTCTGCCAGGTCCACGCCATCCATCCGAGTCCGATCCCAGCAACCGGTGCGGGCGTCATCGCTGAACCTCAGACGCGGCCGAGGGCAAAGCCCTTGGCGATGTAGTTGCGCACGAAATAGATGACGAACGCGCCCGGCACCATCGTCAGCGCACCCGCGGCGGCCAGCAGCCCCAGTTCGTAGCCCGACGTGCTCGCGGTGCGCGTCATCGTCGCGGCGATCGGCTTGGCGTCGACCGCCGTCAGCGTCTTCGCCAGCAGCAGTTCCACCCACGAGAACATGAAGCAGAAGAACGCCGCCACGCCGATGCCTGCCGCGATGGTCGGTATGAAAATGCGCACGAAGAAACGCCAGAACGGGTAGCCGTCGACGAACGCCGTCTCGTCGAGTTCCTTCGGCACGCTCGACATGAAGCCTTCCAGGATCCACACCGCCAGCGGAATGTTGAACAGGCAGTGCGCCAGCGCGACCGCCAGTCGCGTGTCGAACAGACCAATCGCCGAATACAACTGAAAAAACGGCAGCGCGAACACGGCGGGCGGTGCCATGCGATTGGTCAGCAACCAGAAGAACAGGTGCTTGTCGCCCAGGAAGCGGTAGCGAGAGAACGCATACGCCGCCGGCAGTGCCACCGTCACCGACAGCACCGTGTTGATGGCGACGTAGCTGATCGAATTCAGGTAGCCGCGATACCAGGTCGGATCGGTGAAGATCTTGCGGTAGTTGTCGAGCGTGAATTCCTGCGGCCACAGCGTGAACGACCCGAGGATCTCGTTGGTCGTCTTGAACGACATGTTCAGCAGCCAGTAGATCGGCAGCAGGACGAACACGATGTACAGCGCAGGCACGAGCCAGGCGTATCGCTTCATTTCAGGCCTCCCGCCGGGCCGCCCCAAGGGAGGCTTGGCCCCCGCGGGGGGCAGCGAACGGAGTGAGCGTGGGGGCTCACGACCGTTCGTCCTTGGTCATGACCGTGTAGAAAATCCACGACAGCAGCAGGATGATCAGGAAGTAGATCAGCGACATCGCCGCCGCCGGCCCGAGATCGAACTGGCCGAGCGCGATCTTGACCAGGTCGATCGACAGCACCGTCGTCGAGTTGCCCGGTCCGCCGCCGGTGACGACGATCGCCTCCGTGTAAATCATGAAGCTGTCCATGAAGCGCAGCAAAATGGCGATCGTCAGCACGCGCTTCATCTTCGGCAGCTGGATGTAGCGGAATACCGCCCAGCGTGATGCGCCGTCGATTTTCGCCGCCTGGTAGTAGGCGTCCGGGATCGCGGACAGGCCCGCGTACGCGAGCAGCACGACGAGCGAGGTCCAGTGCCAGACGTCCATCGCGATCAGCGTGGCCCACGCGGCCAGCGGCTGGCGCGTGAAGTTGTAGTCGATTCCCATCGCGTTCATCGTGTGACCGAGCAGGCCGATATCGGGCAGCGCGAGGATGTTCCACATCGCCCCGACGACATTCCAGGGGATCAAGAGCGGCATCGCCATCAGCACCAGGCACACCGACACCCACGGGCCCTTGCGCGGCATCGTCAACGCGATGGCCACGCCGAGCGGCACCTCGATTGCGAGGACGATCGCCGTGAACAACAGCGACCGCCCCAGCGATTCATGAAAGCGCGGCGAGCGCAGGATCTGCTCGAACCACTTGACGCCTTCGAAGAAGAACACGTTCTCGCCGAAGGTCTCCTGCACCGAGTAGTTGACCACCGTCATCAGCGGAATGACCGCATTGAACGCGACCAACACGACGACCGGCACGACCAGCCACCACGCCTTCTGATTGACGGTCTTGTTGTTCATGAGCCCGCGATCCAGCCGTCGACGTATAACTGCGTGTACGCCGGATCGAACTTCAGAAATGCGCGCTGCGACGGCAGCGCTGTCCCCTCGGCCACCAGCAGTTTGATGATCGTCGCCGTCGCCGGCGGCTGCGCATCTGCCACCGTATCGACGATGCGGTAACGACCGCTGTCGGCCACCTTCAGAATGCGCACCGCGATCCCGTTCTGCGCGAACCGGACAAATTCCGGACGCACGCCGATCTCGAGCCGCGCACCATCCTGCGGCGCCTTCAGCGGCGTTGCGATCTCGACCGCGTGGCCCGCGAATCGGGCGACTCCGTGGTCGAACGTGGCCGGCAGCACGTTCATGCCGGGCGAGCCGATGAAGTGACCGACGAAGGTGTGGCGCGGCCGTTCGAAAAGTTCGACCGGCGTGCCCGACTGCACGACGGTGCCCTCGTTCATCACCAGCACCTGATCGGCGAAAGTCAGCGCCTCGGTCTGGTCGTGCGTCACGTAGATCATCGTCGGGCGCAGCCGCTGGTGCAGCTCCTTCAGCTTGCCGCGCAGCCGCCACTTCAGGTGCGGATCGATCACGGTCAGTGGCTCGTCGAACATGATCACGTTGACGTCGTCGCGCACCAGTCCTCGCCCGAGCGAAATCTTCTGCTTGCCATCGGCCGTCAGGCCGGCCGCGCGCTGCATCAGCATCGGTTCCAGATCGAGCAGTGCGGCGATCTCCCGCACGCGCTTTTCGACTTCGGCGGCGGGCACGCCACGGTTGCGCAGCGGGAACGCCAGGTTGTCGAACACGCTCATCGTGTCGTAAACGACCGGGAACTGGAACACCTGCGCGATGTTGCGCGCATCGGGCGGTGCAGCGGTGACGTCGCGGTCACCGAAGAACACCGCCCCTTCGGTCGGACGCAAAAGGCCCGAGACGATGTTCAGCAGCGTGGTCTTGCCGCAGCCCGACGGGCCGAGCAGCGCATTCGCGCTGCCATCGGCCCATTCGACATCCAGGCGCTTGACCGCCCAGTCGGCATCAGCGGCCGGATGCTCGCGGTAGCTGTGCCGCACATTCTTCAGGCCGATGCGCGCCATCGCTACCTCGGCGCCATCATGTGGCCACCCGCGCTGACACAGCGGCCGCGGGCATCGAAGTACAGACCGCGCGCGACGTCGAGCCGGAAGTCGGCCACCTCGCCGACGGCGAACCGGTGCACGCCGTGCGACTGCGACACCCATCCGAGCCCGTGCAGATCGAAGTGCACCACGCTTTCCGAGCCGCTGATCTCGGCGACCGACACGCGTCCGCTGACCCGCGCACCGTCGACTACCCGGTCGACATCCACACCGGGATCTGCGCCCGGTTTCGCCGGCTTCACATGATGTGGCCGCAGCCCGAGCGTGTACGCGCCGTCGGCCAGCGCCGCGAGTTCAGCGCCGACGTTCCAGCCGACGACATCGGTTA
>CAVQID010000066.1:0-126520 GCA_963712485.1 uncultured beta proteobacterium | reverse complement strand
CGGCCGCGGACGAGAGCCGGCAGATAGGTGAATCCGCGCGCCGCTCGCGCGCTGCAGTTCGAAGATCGTGTGCAGCGCGACCGTTTCCGCGACCACCGGGATCGACGGCAGTCCGAGCCGCCCGGCAACCGGCCCGGCGGCGGCCACGCCCGCAGCCGGCCAGCGTGTCCTCGACCGGCCGCAGCCACAGCGGCAGGTCGAACGTGCGCGCGTAGCGCATCGCCTGCAGCAGCACCCATTGTCGTGCGGCAGGCTGCCGGTCTGCATGAACGCGACGCAGCCGGTCTCGGCCAGTGTCTGGATCTCGGCCAGCACCTCGCCCTTGAGTCCGACGGTCAGCGCGCCCAACGGATAGGTGCGCGCGCCGGCCGCCTCGCGCGAACGCTGGCGCAGCATGCGCACCAGGCCCGGCTCATCGAGCGGCGGATCGGTATCCGGCGGACAGACCACGCCGGTGACACCGCCCGCGAGCGCCGCCTTCATCTCGACCTTCAGCGCGCCCTCCGAGCCCGGCTCGCGCAGCCGCGCGCACAGATCGACCAGCCCCGGCGCGACGATCGCGCCGCGCGCGTCGATGCTGCGGTCGGCGCGGAAGCCCTCCGGGGCGCGGCCGATCGCGGCGATGCGCCCGCTGGCGATGTAGAGGTCGCCTGTTGCGTCGTGCCCGGACGCAGGATCGATGATGCGACCGTTGATGATCTCGACGTTCATCGCGGCCGCCCTCATTGCATCCTCGCCGACGAAGCGACGATCGACATCACCGCCATGCGCACCGCGATGCCGAAGGTGACCTGCGGCAGGATCACGCTGGCCGTGCCGTCGGCCACGCGCGAATCGATCTCGACCCCCCGGTTCATCGGCCCCGGATGCATGACGATCGCATCCGGCTTGGCGAGCGCCAGCCGTTCCGGCGTCAGGCCGTAGTGCGCGAAGTACTCCTGCGCCGACGGCAGAAGTGCGCCGCGCATGCGCTCGTTCTGCAGCCGCAGCATGATGATGACGTCGGCGCCGCGGATGCCCTCGTCGAGGCGGTGAAGACGCGCACACCCATCTGCTCGAGCCCCGCCGGCAGCAGCGTCAGCGGTCCGACCGCGCGCACGTCGGGCACGCCGAGCGTCGTCAGTGCGTGAATGTCGGAGCGCGCGACACGCGAATGCAGGATGTCGCCGACGATCGCCACCGTCAGGTTGCTGAAGTCTTTCTTGTAGTGGCGGATCGTGTACATGTCGAGCAGGCCCTGCGTCGGGTGCGCATGGCGCCCGTCACCCGCATTGACGACATGCACGTGCGGCGCACTCGTCGACGTGTGCTTGGCGATCAGGTACGGCGCACCGCTCGTCGCATGCCGGACGACGAACATGTCGGCCTGCATCGCCGTCAGGTTGTCGATCGTGTCGAGCAGCGACTCGCCCTTGGCGGTGCTCGAACGCACGATGTCGAGGTTGAAGACGTCGGCCGACAGCCGGCGCGCCGCGATCTCGAACGTCGTGCGAGTGCGGGTGCTGTTCTCGAAGAACAGGTTGAAGACGCTCTTGCCGCGCAGCAGCGGGACGCTCTTCACCTCGCGCTCGGCGATATTGATGAAACTGTCGGCGGTCGTCAGGATGCGTTCGACGATCGGCCGCGGCAGGCCTTCGATCGACAGCAGATGGTGCAGCTCGCCGTGGCGGTTCAGCTGCGGGTTACTCGCCACTGCGGTTCTCCATCGTCAGGTGCAGGCGTTCATCGTCATCGCGCGTCAGCACGACGCTGATATCGGCGGGAACTTCGAGCGTCGCGCCGACGACCGTCGCGGCTACCGGCAATTCCCTGCCGCCGCGGTCGACGAGCACCGCCAGATCGATGCGTGCCGGCCTGCCGTAGTCGAAGATCTCGTTCATCGCCGCGCGCACGGTCCGTCCCGTGTTCAGCACGTCGTCGACGAGCAGGATGTGGCTGCCGGCGACCTCGAACGCGATCTGCGACGGGCGCACATCGGCCTTCAGGCCGCTGCGGTCGAAGTCGTCGCGGTAGAACGACACGTCGAGGATGCCGACGGGCTCCTCCACATGCAGGTCGCGGCGCAGCCGCTCCGCGAGCCAGACACCGCCGGTATGCACGCCGACCAGCTTGACCGCGGTGCCGGCAAACGTCTCGCGTGCCCGCGCGGCCAGCGTGCGATAAAGGGCTTCTGCATCGAGTTCAAGCATTCGCCGGCCCTTCGTCGAGCCATTGTTGAAGAATCACCGCCGCGGCCTCGGCATCGACGTCGCTGGCCCGCGCGGAAACGGCGGAACTGTAGCGCTCGTCGACGCGCGCGACCGGAAGGCGGAAGCGGCCTTCGAGCTGTCGCGCGAACCGTTCACAGCGCGCCGTCATTTCGTGCGAAGTCGCGTCGGGATGGCGCGGAATGCCGACGACGAACGATGTCGGTCGCCAGTCGTTGACCAGCGACTCGATCGCGGCCCAGCGGGCGACGGCCGTCTCGGCGCGGATCGTGGTCAGCGGCCGCGCGCTGCGGGTGACCGTGTTGCCGATCGCGACGCCGGTGCGGACCGCACCGTAGTCGAAGCCGAGCACCACAGCATCGGTCATCGAGCAAGCCGGAAAAGTAAAGGAACCTGGACGGGCAGCGGGCGGCAGGCGCGGTCGACGCAGCCTACGCATGGTCCGACCTGGCCGGAAAGCTGCGTCGGGTCCACGCCGAGCATCTTCAGTGCGGTGTCGTAGCGTTCGTCCGCCGGCACGTCGAAAAGGATCTGCGGCGTGGCCGTGACGGTCAGCCAGGCATTGGCCGCGATCTCGCCTTCGAGCTGGCCGGCACCCCAGCCGGAATAGCCGAGCGTCACCAGCATCTTCTGCGGCCCGCTGCCGCTGGCCACCGCCTCGAGCACGTCCTTCGAGGTCGTCAGCGAGATCTCCGGTGTCACCGTCAAGGTCGAACTGTAGTCACCCGGCGGTACATGCAGAACGAAGCCGCGCTCGGTCTGCACCGGCCCGCCGAAGAACACCGGCGCGTCCTTCCACGGAGCGATTTCGAGCTTGAGATCGATGCGGTCGAACAGCGTCGACAGGCTGAGTTCGGTCGGGCGATTGATCACCAGCCCGAGCGCACCGCGGTCGCTGTGATCGCAGATGTACACCACCGAGCCGGAAAAGTTGGGGTCTGCCATGGCGGGCATGGCGATCAGCAGCTGATGCCTCAGATCCAGCGAGTCACTCGGCATGGCTGCGATTGTAAACTGCGGCGCTCGCAACCCTGGTGAGCGCGTCGCGCCGCCTCACGGACGGCCGTACCGCACTCGCATGACCTACGACGCCGGCCTGGTCTGGTTCCGCCGCGACCTGCGTCTTGACGACCACGCGGCGCTGGCGGCGGCGCTTGCCACGTGCCGCCGGGTCTACTGCGCCTTCGTCTTCGACCGCGCGATTCTCGACGGGTTGCTCGCCGCCGGACTGCGCGCCGACCGGCGCGTCGAGTTCATCCACCGCACAGTCATCGAACTGGACGCAGAACTGCGGCGCCACGGCGGCGCGCTGATCGTGCTGCACGATCATGCTGCGGACGCCATCGCGCCGCTGGCGCGGCAGCTCTCCGTCGACGCGGTCTTCGCCGGTGACGATTACGAGCCCTATGCGCGGCAGCGTGACGCCGCCGTCGAGCGCGCACTCGCAGATGACGGCCGGCGGTTCGTACGTGTCAAGGACCACGTCATCTTCGAGAAGTCGGAAGTGATGACCGGCGATGGTCGACCCTTCAGCGTCTACACGCCGTACCGGAACGCCTGGATGCGCCGGGTCACGCCGGATGCGCTGACGAAGAAACCGTCCGCCACCGACCGCACGCGCTTCGCAGCGCCGTCGACTGCCGGCGCCATACCCTCGCTGGAGCAACTCGGCTTTGCTGCAAACCAACCTGACGCAGCTCGGCATTCAGCCCGGTGCCAGCGGAGCGGCGCAGGCGTTCGAGGACTTCAGGTCGCGCATCGACCGCTACGACGAGACGCGCAACTTCCCGGCGATTCGCGGGCCGTCGTATCTGTCCGTGCACCTCCGCTTCGGCACGATCTCGGTCCGACAGCTGGCCTCGTACGCGGTGTCCCACGGCTCTGCCGGTGCGCAGACCTGGCTATCGGAACTGATCTGGCGCGACTTTTATCAGATGATCCTGTGGCACCACCCGCACGTGGCCGAGCGCGCGTTCCGACCGGGTTACGACGCGATCGCGTGGGAATCGGGCACCGCTGCGGAGGCCGCCTTTGCGGCCTGGTGTGACGGGCGCACCGGATATCCGCTGGTCGATGCGGCGATGGCGCAGCTCAACCAGACCGGCTACATGCACAACCGCCTGCGGATGGTCGTCGCCAGCTTCCTGACCAAGGACCTCGGCATCGACTACCGCCGCGGCGAACAGTATTTCGCGCAGCAGCTGAACGACTTCGATCTTGCCGCCAACAACGGCGGGTGGCAGTGGGCGGCATCGACGGGCTGCGATGCGCAGCCGTACTTCCGCATCTTCAATCCGGTGACGCAGTCCGAGAAATTTGATCCCGAAGGCGCATTCATCAAGCGCTATCTACCGCAACTGGCGAGTTTCACGGCGAAGGAGATCCATGCGCCGTGGCTCGCCAGCGCGGCACGGCAACGCGAGACGGGGTGCGTCATCGGGGATGGACTATCCGGCACCGATTGTCGATCACGCGGAGGCACGGAAGAGGACGCTGGAGCGGTACGCAGTCGTGAAGCGCCGATAGCGCGCGGCTCGCTCACTGCGTGCCGCTGCGCGACCTCGTTTTCGTCGTGCGACGACCGACGCTCACGGCGCGCGCCGGTAACTTTCTTTGCTTCGCCAAAGAAAGTCACCAAAGAAAGGCGACCGCACGAGGCCGGCCTGCGCTGGCCTCGGCTTCCCTTGCGCTGCAGGGCGTCAGCGGGCCGTGCGCGAAACTCGCCCTCCGGCTACGCCGCGCCCGGCTCAGACACGCGCCCGGCACAGCTCCGCTGCCGCCCCGCACCGCTGCGGCGTCCCCGAGCGGACTCACCCCGTCGCCGTGCCGTCGTCCGCCAAACGCGACGCTGTTGGATGCCTTCGAAGGCGCCGCGCAGCGCAGGGGGCGCGGGGGCCTTTGAGGGCCTGCCTGTCTGAGCGACCGCAGGGCGCGAGTTTGCAGGCCCGCCCGCGACCCCGAGCAGCACAGGGCACCCGCAGGGCGCCTTCGCAGGCGCGGCTTTCTTTGGTTACTTTCTTTGCCAAGACAAAGAAAGTAACGGGCCGCGCGGCCCTGAAGCGCACCTCGGAACGAAGGAAATGAAGCTCGCGCAGCGGCACACCCTGCGTGTGCCGCCCGCAGCCAGGCTAACCGCTACGCGGTCGCCCTCTCCGCCACGTAGTGCCGCACCAGTTTCATCAGTTCGTCCTCCTGGTACGGCTTGCCGAGGTACTCGTTGACGCCGAGCTCGAACGCGGTGCTGCGGTGTTTCTCGGCGGTGCGCGACGTGATCATGATGATCGGAATCGAGCCGGTCACCGGCGAGCTGCGGATATTGCGGGTCAGGTCGTAGCCGTCCATACGCGGCATTTCGATGTCCACCAGCATGACGTCCGGCTTGACGTCCTGTAGCTGGCGCAGCGCGTCGACGCCATCCTTGGCCAGCAGGACGTTGAAGTTGTTGCGCTCGAGCAGGCGCTGCGTCACGCGGCGAACCGTCAGTGAATCGTCGACCACCATGACGGTCGGCTGCGTCGCGACGCCGATTTCGGTGGCGGGCTCGGTCCGTGCAGCCTTGACTTCGGCACGCAGTTCGGCCTCGAAGATCGGCGGCGGCTCCGGCGCGCGGGTGATGAGCTGGACCGGGTTGATGATCAGCACGATCTCACCGTTACCGAGGATCGTCGCACCGAGGATGCCGGCGAGGCGTGCGACCTGTGCGCCGACGTTCTTGACGACGACTTCCTGGTTGCTCGATACGTCGTCGACCGCGATGGCCATGCGATCGTCGCCGGACTTGAGCACCACGACCGGGGTCTGCTTGGACAAATGCCCGGTGGTCTCCTCACCGACCAGTTGCGTCAGCGGCCGCAGCACCACCGGACCGATCGGCGGAATGTCGATGATGCCCTCGGCGAGCGAAGGCAGCAGCGCGATCGGCCGATAGCGCCGCACCTGCTCCACCATGCCGGCCGGCAGCGCATAGCGGCGCGTGCCGATCCGAGCCAGCACGACCTGCGCGACGGCCAGCGTCATCGGCAGGTACAACGTGAAGCGGGTCCCGCGGCCGGTTTCGCTCGACACGGCGATACGACCACCGAACGACGCCAGTTCCGCCCTGACGACGTCCATGCCGACGCCGCGTCCGGCCAGCTCGGTCACCTCGGTCGCCGTGGAGAAGCCTGGCAGGAAGATCAGGTCCATCGCCTCGCGGTCGCCCAGCACCTGGTCCGCGCTGATCAGCTCGCGCTCGAGAGCGCGTTCGCGGATGCGTTCCAGATGGAGACCCGCCCCGTCATCGCTGAGCACGACGACGATTTCATTGGCTTCCTGGCGCACATCGAGCACCAGTTCGCCGGCTTCGGCCTTGCCCGCGGCCAGGCGTTCGGCCGGACGTTCGAGTCCGTGCACGATCGCATTGCGGATCAGGTGCTCGAACGGCCCGACCATCTTTTCCAGGACGCCGCGGTCGATCTCGGTGCCGCCGCCGCGCACGTCGACATTCACGCGCTTGTCGAGCTCCTTGGCTGTCTGCCGCGCGACACGATAGAGCCGCTCGGAGACGTTTGAAAACGGCACGAGGCGAACGCGCATCAGCTGCTGTTGCAGGTCTCGCGTAAGACGCGACTGCGAGGTCAGGTCCGTGTCGGCCATCTGCAGGCCCTTGACCATGGTGCTTTGGACCATCGCCACGTCTTCGACCGACTCCGCCAGCATGCGGGTCAGCTCCTGTAGCCGGGTATAGCGGTCGAACTCGAGCGGATCGAAGTCGGACGATTCGCGCGACAACGATGCGCCGCGCGCCTGCACCTGCGCCTCGGCCTGGATCTCGACTTCGCGCAGTTGCGAGCGCAGTCGCTGGATGTTCTCGGTCAAGTCCGTCAGCGAGCCTTTGATCGTCGAGACCTCGTTTTCCAGCTTCGAGCGCGCGATCGACACCTCGCCGGCTTGGTCCACCAGCTTGTCCAGCACATCGGCGCGCACGCGGATGAATGGTGCGGTCTGCTGGGTCGCGGGTGCTGCGGCCATTGTGGCCTCGACGGTCGACGGCAGCGCCACCGAGGGACGCTCGACACGCGGCTCGGGCTTGCCGTCGGCGCGCGCCGCCGCGATGTCGATCACCGGCGCGAGCGCGGGAGCGCCCGGCTCGGTTGGCACCGCCTCGGGCGCGGCCCGCGCCGCATCCGGGTTCTGCAGCTCCTCGTAGAGTGCCGTGGCCTGGTCGTACTGCCCTTGCAGGTCCTCGATGATGATGCCGGGCACGTCGGATAGCTGCATCGCAGCTTCCATCCGCGTTTCCATGTCGTGCACGAGTTCGCCCAGGCGCATCGCACCGGCCATGCGTGCGCTGCCCTTGACCGTATGCAGCCGGCGCATCAGGTCGCGCGCCAGCTCCTTGTCATTCGGATCGCCTTCGAGGCCACGCAACGCGGTGCCGATGGAAGGCAGCAGGTCGGCGGCCTCGGCGAGGAAGACCTGAAGCAGGTCGGGGTCCAGTTCGTCCCGCACGCGCGTTGCCGTGCTCGGCTCGATATCGGCCGCCTCGTTGTCGTCCGCGACACCCGCCGCCTCGACAATCGTCATTGCGGTCGGCTCGGCATCGGCCGGCACCACCGCCGCGAATTCGATTGCGTCAGTGGCCTCCGCCTCGGCTTCGGTCACCGCCGCAGAAGCAACGTCCGGCTCCTCGTCAAAACTCGCCGCAAAGTCCGCGGCGTCATCGATCGGCGTTGCCGCAGCGGCGGCGTCAGGCGTCACTGCGGACGGCGTCTGCTCCTCGGCCGCAGGACTGTTCCACGCCATCATCTCGATCGCTGCCGTCGCGGACGGATGGACCACCACGGGGGCCAGCTCGTCGTGCAGCGCGCTGTGCGCCCTGACGACCGCAACCACGTCCTGCAACGCACCCGCATCCAGCGGCGCTTCCTCGGGGTACACGCCGGCGGCAAACTGATGGAGCATCCCGCGCATGTGTTCGATCACGCGCTCGAGCGTGTCGAAGTGCGCCGCGGTCAGCGCGTAATGACGCGGCCCCGACAGCATCGACAGGGTGTGCATCAGATCATCGAGCGGGTCGGCGATCGCGATGACCGGAAGCAGGCCCACCGTCTTCGAAATGCCCGAGAGCGAATGCGCCCGCCGCACCACCTGCGCGGACACCGGGCGCGCGGGCTCGTAGCGCCACTCGTTGATGTCGTGCGCAAGCACGCGCACGCATTCGTCGGCCTCGTTCAGGAACACCGAATACAGGCCGTGGCTGATCTCCAGTGGCCCGATGCGGCGCACCTCTTCGTCTTCGGAGACCGCCTCGCTTCGCTCTTCGCCGGTCAGTTCGAACGCGACGGGCGGTTCGACGGTCGAGGACTCGGGAGGCGTCATGACCGGCAGCTCGAACTGCATTTCCAGTGCGGTCGCGTCTGCCGACTTGTCGGCTTCGACGTCTACGCCGGTTGGTGTCTGCAGTTCAGCAGACTCTTCCGGCCCCGGGCCGGCGGCTAGCGCATCGAGGTCGAAGTCGATTCCTGTCGCCGACGGCGCGCTGGCTTGGGAGGCTGGGGCCGGCAGCGCGACGTCCTGCACTACCGGCGCGCCGCCGTCACGCTTTGGGGGGGCATCTCCCGGCGGCAGCTCCGCGAACTCGAACATGCCGCCCTCGCGCACGCGCTGCGCCGCCAGCACCAGCGGCGTCGGATCGATGTTGGCGTACGGGTCGCTCGCGATCGTGTCCACCCACGCCCGGATGATGCGCTGTGCACCCTGGGCGAGATCGATCAGGTCGTCGGTGGCCGGCCGCTCCTGCGCGAGCCACAGGTTGAAGCATTGCTCGACGCCCCATCCGCCCTCGCCGATGTGCTTGAAGCCGACCATGCGACTCGAGCCCTTCAACGTATGGAACGCCCGGCGCACGGTCGTCAGCGTCGCCTTGTCGTCACGATGGTCGCGTAGTTCGGCGAGGTTCTCGACGATGCTGTCGAGCACTTCGCGCGCTTCCTCGACGAAGATCTCGCGCAGTTCGCTGTCTGCAGCCGCCTGGCTGGAGGGCAGCGGCGCGGTCGGTGGCGGCGCCTCCGGCGCCTTGGGCGGCGCCAGCAACCGCTCGAGCTCGACGGCGTCCTCCCGCGCCGGCGCGTCCTTCAGCTGTGCCAGCAACTGACCCGCGCGCGCCGCGGTGGATTTCAGCTGCTCACTATCGAGCAGGTCGGCCTCGTTCGACAGCATCGGCAGCAGCCGGTCGAGTTCGCCGATGGCGCGCGCGTCGCCGGCCACCTGAGTCAGTCGCCGCGCCTGCTGATGCGCGGCCTCGAGCGTCTTGCGTGCGGCCGTTTCGACGTTGTCGGTCCGCCGCGGCTCGGGCACGCGCATGTCGATGGTGCGCGGTGCCGCGTGATAGTCCTCCTCAGTCGGCGCGAAGACGTTCTCGTCGGCGGGAAGCTGACCAAGCTCGGCGGTGAACACGCCGGTCGCCGGGTCGTAATGGAACATGCCGCGCGGGCGCTCGGTGTCCTGGCCGAGGCTCTCGACGAAAAAGCCGACCGCGCCGAGGTTCTGCGCGATGCGACCGAACTCGTCGGGCTCCGGCGCGATCTTCGCATCGGCGAAGCGCGCGATCGATTCCTGAACGTTGCGCAGCGCCGCCACCGGGTCTTCGTAGCCCAGCAGCGACAACACGCCGCAGACCTGGTCGAACATCGCCGTGGTGGCCGGCAGGTCCGAGCGCTCGACCGGATTGCGGAAGAAGCGATCGAGCCGCTGCTCGATCTCGCGCAGGGTCGACTGCGTTTCCGCCACGACCGTGCCCATCGTCAGGCGGTCCTGGGCACGCCGCGCAATCTCGGACATCCACGGTCCCGCGTCCGGCAGCGGCTGGCCCTGGCGTGTTTTCAGCAGGCGTTCAATGACCTGCTGTGCACGCTGCTCGTACTCGTCATCGGTCTGTGGCAGGTCCTCGACGCCAAGATCGGTGAAGAGCAGTGCCGAGGCAACTTCGAGCCCGAGGCGCTCGCGGACATCGCCCGGAAGCTTGGCGAAGTCATGCGTCACCTTGCCAATCACCTCGACGGTCGTGCCGATCGCACGCGCCGAGAGCTTCAACGACGAGGTGCGCGCCAGCTTGATTTCCTGTTCGAACTTCGCGGTCTCGTTGGCACCGGCGACGATCTGGCCCCACAGCTGCTTGGCCTGCGACAGGGCTTCCTTGAGCGTCCGCAGAGCATCGGCATCGACTGCGGTCAGCGAGGCGCGCTCGAAGTCGCCGGGAATCAGGGCTTCGAGGCCGTACAGCCGTTTGATTTCCGCCACCCGCGCTGGTCCGCCCTGCGCACGACCGACGTAATAGAGCGAGTCGATCATCAGACGCTCGGCCACTGCGCCGCCGCCTTCGATCATGCGGCGCAACTGCAGGTTGAGCCGGGCCAGCACCCGTTTGAGGTCGAGGTCGACCGGAATCACATCGGCGTCCAGCCCTTCGAGCAGCCCGCGAACCACCCACCAGAAGCTGCGCGCCAGTCCGCGCTGCGGCAGGTGCTCCAGGTCGGCGAGCGCCTCGCGCATGCGCTTGCGCGCGCCGGCGTCGTCCGTGTTGCGCAGGAACCCCAGCAGGCCGAGTTCGAATCGGGCACGCCGATCGCGCAGCTGTTCCGGCGGATACTGCCGCGCCTCGATATGGTGGAACGCCGGACGACGCGAAAGATCGGGGAAGATCAGGTCGGCCGGGTGCACCCGGTTGGCGCGATTCAGCTGCAGGACGTCGCGGTAATAAGGAAATAGACGTATCGGCTGGTTCGGGCGCCCCGACAACAGCGCTTCCAGGTAGGCGACGACGGCGATAAGCGCCGTCTCGACCGCGCGGACCGCTGCGGGCAGACAGTCCTTGGGCTCGGCCTCGAAACGACGCGTGAGCTGCTCCACCGCGTCGGTGACGAGGGCGACGCCGCGCAGATCGAGCAGCTGCAGCGCCCCGTTGGCCTGGTGCACCTGGTTGCGGGCATTGCGCAGGCTGTCGACGTCCTGCTTGTTCGCAAGGAACGCCTTCATGCCGTTGACGGCCTCGGTTAGCGACGTACGGATCTCGTCGATGACCCACGCCAGCGGCGCGATGTCCGGCGCGGCGCCGACCAGCTGATTGGGATCGTGTCGTTCGGGCATGTATCTCTTCCTCAGCCGCCGGATCGGGACCGCGCGACCTCAAGCGCGCACGCCGGACGGTTCCGGCCGCGTTCGCGCGACTCTAGCGGCGCGGGCTGCCGGTGCATCCGCATGCGAAGGCGCATCGGCGCGACCATTTCAACGCTTCAACCGACGCGGAACCGGGCGACCGACGCCTTCAGCTCGCGCGCCAGAGTGGCCAGCTGGCCGATCGACTGGGCCGCCTGACGCGTACCGTGTGAGGTTTGCTCGGTCACTGCGAGAATACGTTCGATCGATTGCGCCACGCCGCCGGCTGAACTGGCCTGGTCGTTCGTCGTCGATGCAATGCGTTCGATGAGTTCAGCCAGCTGGCGCGAGACGCGACCGATGTCGCCCAGCGCGTTGCCGGCCGCGTCGGAAAGCTTCGTTCCCTCGACCACGCCCTGCGTGCTCTTCTCCATGGCCGCCACCGCGTCCTGCGTGTCGGTCTGAATCGTGCGCACCAGCGCCCCGATCTGCTTGGCCGCCTCGGCGGAGCGATCCGCCAGGCGCTGCACTTCCTCCGCGACCACCGAGAAGCCGCGGCCCGCTTCGCCGGCCGACGCCGCCTGGATCGCGGCGTTCAGCGCGAGCACGTTGGTCTGCTCGGTAATGTCCGTGATCAGCTCGACGATCTCGCCAATCTCCTGCGAAGACTCGCCCAGCCGCTTGATCCGCTTCGCCGTTTCCTGGATCTGCTCGCGGATCTCGTTCATGCCGGCGATCTGGTTGAACACCGCGCGCTGGCCGCGCTCGGCGGCATCGAGCGAGGCACGCGCCACCTTGGCCGACTCGCCCGCGCTCTTGGAGACGTCGTTGATCTGCGACGCCATCTTCAGCACCTTGTCGCCGGTGTCCTTGATCTCCTTGGACTGCGCTTCGGAGGCGGTCAGCAGCCGTGTCGCAATGTCGCGCGCGGCGGTCGACGCGGTGTTGACCTGCTCGGCGGTGTTGTTGATGCGACCCACCAGGCCGCGTAGCTCCTCGACCGTGTAGTTGACCGAGTCCGCGATGGCGCCGGTGATGTCTTCCGACACCGTCGCCTGCACGGTCAGATTGCCGTCTGCGACCTCCTGCAGTTCGTTCATCAGCCGCAAAATGGCGGCCTGGTTCGTCTCGTTGGTGCGCTTGGCTTCCTGCTCGAGGCGCTCGGCCTGCATCCGCTGGATCTCGGCTTCGGCCGCGCGCTTGCGCGTGTCTTCCAGCAGCACTTTCACGATCGCAAACGCGCACAGCAGCAGGCTGATCGCGAACAGCGCCATGATGAACAGGTTGACCTTGCGAGTCGCCTGTTCCTTGGTGAAAAGGCCGCCGAGTTCGGTGACCTGCTGGCGCAGCTGCTCGGAGTCGCGCAGGATGGCGAGTTCGGCCTCCTTGGATTGCACGATCGCCTGCAGACTGCCGATTGCACCGGCAATCGAACTCTGGAACTCGCCGTAGACGCGCGTCAGTTCCTGCAGCCGAATACGCGTTTCGCTGTCGGTGCTTGCGGCGACGCGCAGTGCGTCGGAACCCACAAGCAGCGCCTGCGTCAGGTCGCGGAACTGGTTGATATCGCGACCCAGCGTCAGCGCCACCTCGGCATTGGCGACGTTGCCCGCCACCAGTGAATTGGCGCTCTTGCCGAGCCGCTGCGTCAGCGTGACGAGCTGGGCCGCGGTGGCGATCTCTCGTGCCGGCGCGCCGGACTGCAGCTTCAGCGCCGTGACTTCCTCCGTCAGCTGCTGCAGGCGCGGGCTGGCTTCGTTGATCTTCTTGATCACATCGCCGAAGGCGAGCAGCGCTTTCTCGTTCGCGACAATCACTGACGCTGCCGCCTGGCTGGCGTTCCAGCGCTCGATGAGTTTCGTGAGCGGCAGCTGCAGCTCGCCCGACGACGCCGACAGGCCGCGCACTGCATCGCCGTTGGCCAGCGCATCGAGGTTCGCCGCGATCGCGTCGCGACTCTCGCGCAGCTCGGCAAACGCCTCGCGGTTGCCTTCGACCGCATTGGGCGCCGCCTTCGCCAGGCGCTGGGTGTGCATCAATGTGTCGCCGACGATCTCCGTCTGCAACGCGCCATTCGCGGCCATGCGGTTGTCGAAGAACAGCACCGCCACGAGCACGAAGAAGCTGAAGCCCAGCAGGATCAGAAGCACCTGGACCTGCGTGTTGACCGGCTTGTCGCCGATCAGCGGCAACCGGAACGCGAGCAGCCGGTCCACCAGCTGCATCGTCATGCCTTCGTTGCCGCGATCGATCATGATCGTCCTCGGTGCCGGACGCGCCGCTTCGGCACTCGCGCCGCGCGTTGACTCCGGGCTGTCCCTGCCCTTGCGCTCGCGCGGCTTGCGCTTTAAGAGCGAACCCATTTCGAGTGCCATTCAGTCCTCCGCCAATTCCCGCGCCCGGCGCAGCGCCGGGCGATGTTCTTCGTCGTACTCGAGGCCGGCGCCGCAAAGGCGCCGCCGACCGATCGACGCCGCCGCTTACGCATTGATCGCGGTGAAGGCGGGCGCCGCCGCCAACTCGCGCAAATCCAGTTCGGTCAGTGTCATGCCTTCAAGGTCGCGATATCGGTTTCGCTCCCAACCGACCGCCGATGCGGACGCCTCGAGCGCTTCGAGATCCTTGAGGTTGCGGATGCCAAAGGCGCGAGTCACCAGGATGCCGGCGGGCACGCCCAGTCCCTCGCCCAGCACCAGCAGTTGCTGGCTCTGGTCGGCGGTCAGTGGCTCGCGCCCCACCAGATGCTGCAGATCGATGACGCCAACCAGTCGGCCGCGCACGTTCGCCAGGCCGCGATACCAGGGCCTGGTCCAGGGAACGCGCGCGATCTCGGGAAGCGACACGATCTCTCCCGCAAGACCCATTTCGACGAGATAGTTCTCGGTACCGATCCGAACCGCCAGTCGCGTCGGCTCGGTCGGCAGGTTGGGCGCCTCCTTGAGACGCTGCGCAAGCTGCGTCGAGAACTCACGCAGCTTGACCAGCTGCCGAGGATTGACGTCGCGTTGCGTGGCCATGGCGTGCAGAGTCAGCCGAGCGCCGAGATCTTCTCGAACAGTTCTTCGGGCTTGACCGGCTTGGTGATGTAGTCGCGCGCGCCTTGACGCAGCCCCCAGATGCGGTCGGTCTGCTGATTCTTGCTGGTGCACATGATGATCGGAATGTCCTGCGTGACCGGGTCCTTCGACAGTGCCCGCGTCAGCTGGTAACCGTTCTGGCCCGGCATGACGACGTCCATCAGGATCAGGTCAGGCATCACGGCCTTGACCTTCATCATCGCCTCCTCGGCATTTTCGGCCGTCGAGACCGCGTAGCCCTGCTTCGTCAGCAGTTCATTGAGGAAGAAGCGCTCCGTGGGCGAATCGTCGACGATCAGAACTTTCTTGATAGGCATTGGCCCCCCCGCAAAGGCCGGCTCAGTTCATCGAATGCTGCCGCACCGCGGTCAGCAGACTGTCTTTGGTAAACGGCTTCGTAAGGTACTCGCTCGACCCGACCATGCGGCCCCGCGCCCGATCGAACAGTCCATCCTTGGACGACAGCATCACGACCGGCGTCTTGTGAAAGCGTGGACTGCGCTTGATCAGCGCACAGGTCTGATAGCCGTCCAGCCGCGGCATCAGGATGTCGCAGAAAATGATGTTGGGCTGGTGGTCGTTGATTTTCGACAGCGCCTCGAAGCCGTCCTGCGCCAGGATCACCTGGCAACCTGCCTGCGACAGAAAGATTTCCGCGCTCCGGCGAATGGTGTTCGAATCATCGATCACCATCACCTTCTTGCCACGGATGTCCGAAAAGTCCTGTGCCGCCATGTCGTGTCCTCGATCCTCAACCGGCCCCTGGACGCCGCCGGTCAATGCCATGCGGGACTCGCCTTGGCAGAAACACGCGAACGATTCTATCGACCGATCCCCGTGTTTTTAAACGAAGCTGCCTGCACACGCCGCGCTGAATACAGCGGTTCCGCCGCTAGATTTCGACCATTTCGAAATCTTCCTTGCGAGCTCCGCATTCAGGGCACGTCCAGTTCGGCGGGATCTGCTCCCACCGTGTCCCCGGCGCGATTCCCGACTCGGGCACGCCTGCGGCCTCGTCGTAGATCCAACCGCAGATCAGGCACATCCAGGTTTTTGTCCCCACGTTGGTCGTCATCATGGACTAGGAACTTGAACGCCCAATCGGTCGCTCAGCGGCTAAAATCAATCACTTAGCCAAGGATCATAACGTGGGCTCATAGGTCTCCGCTACCGTTTTCGCGCTAGCGCGTTGCGAGCCGCGTAGCATCGATCCCCTTTCACGTTTCACTGTCTCGCGGATGTCGTCACTTCCGGTCGTTCTCAGTTTCGGCATTTCGGATGCCACGGGTGCCGCAGGCATCCAAGCCGACCAACTCGCGATCGCCAGCATGGGTTGCCATCCGGCCAGTGTCATCACTGCCATCGCAACCCAGGACGGCGAGCGGTCCGCAGCCGGGCTCGCGCTTGATGCGGAGACGATCGAAGTGCAGGCCCAGTCGGTGTTGCAGAACATGGCCGTCGCGGCATTCAAGGTCGGCGGGATCGGCAGCGTCGACCAGGTGCAACCGATAGCCGCGATCCTGGCCGACTACGACAGTGTGCCCGTGGTGCTCGACCCGGACCTCGACCTTTCCATGCTCGCAGAGGACGACGAGGAACTGGCCATGGCGCTGCGCGAGTTGCTGGTTCCGCAGTCAACGGTCATTACGGTCAATCTGTCGCAGGCGCGCCAACTGGTCAGCCTCGCGAACGACGATGAAGAGCGCAGCCATGACCTGCCCGCATCGGCTTTTGCGCGGGAGTTGATCGGCTGGGGAGCCGAATATGTGCTGCTGACCGACGCCGAGCCCGGTTCCGCGCTCGTCGTGAACGCGCTTTACGACGAGTCCGGGCTGGTGCGCAGCGATTCGCTGCCCCGTGTCGACACCACCTCGTCGCGGCTGTTCGGCGCGGGCGACACGTTGTCCGGCGCGCTGGCCGGCCTGCTGGCCCAGGGCCTCGATATGCCCGAGGCGGCGCAGGAAGCATCCCAGTACGCTGCTGCCGCCCTCCTGCACGCGTTCCACGCGGGCATCGGGGTGGCCGTTCCCGACCGTCTGTTCTGGGCCGGAGACGATGACGACGATGATGACGGCGGCGAGATCAACTGACCGAAGTGCACTCGCTGCACGCGTCGCCGGGATCTATCTGCTGACGCCCGACGTGAATCGGGACCGATTCGACGCGGTGGCCGGAAAGCTGCAGCTTGCACTCGCGGCGGGAATATCCGTCGCGCAGTACCGAAACAAACTGGCATCCGCCGGGGAACGGCGCACCCAGGCCGAAGCACTGCAGCGCATGGCACGGGATCGCGGCGCGCTGTTCATCATCAACGATGACATCGATCTGGCGGTGGAACTCGGGGCCGACGGCGTGCACCTGGGCCGCGACGACGGCGACATCGCTGCGGCCCGCATGCGCCTGCCGCAGGGACTGCTCGGCGTGTCGTGTTACAACGACCTGGAACGTGCGGCGCGAGCGGTCACGGCGGGCGCGGATGTGCTCGCGTTCGGCTCGATCTTCGCCTCGTCCACCAAGCCGCACGCGGTGGCGGCTTCGCTCGACATTCTGCGCCAGGCGCGCGCGCGCTTCGGACCTCAGCGCATCGTCGCGATCGGCGGCATTACGCGTAACAACATCGGCGCCGTCGCTGCAGCGGGAGCACACGCCGCTGCACTGATCAGCGCCGTATTCGACGCCGCGGATCCCGGTCAGGCCGTACGGGAGTTGCAAAATCAATTCAGCCAAGGAACCGGTTCAGCATGAGTCGCAATGAAGAGCTTTTCGAACGTGCACAGCGGTCGATTCCCGGCGGGGTGAACTCGCCGGTGCGCGCCTTCCGGTCGGTCGGCGGCACGCCGCGCTTCATCGAGCGTGCCGAGGGTCCGTACTTCTGGGACGCGGAGGGCAAGCGCTACATCGACTACATCGGTTCGTGGGGGCCGATGATCCTCGGCCACGGTCATCCGGCGGTCGTCAAAGCCGTGCAGGACGCGGCGGCACGCGGACTGTCGTACGGCGCGCCCACCGAGGCCGAAGTGGTGATGGCCGAGGAGTTGCTGAAGCTGGTGCCGTCGATGCAGCAGCTGCGGCTGGTGTCGTCCGGAACCGAAGCGGCGATGAGTGCGATCCGCCTGGCACGCGGCGCCGCGGGTGACGGCAAGGGACGGCGCAAGATCATTAAGTTCGAAGGCTGCTACCACGGCCACGCCGACAGCTTGCTGGTCAAGGCGGGTTCTGGGCTGCTGACGTTCGGCAACCCGAGCAGCGCCGGGGTACCCGCCGAGATCACGCAGCACACCCTGGTGCTGGACTACAACGATCCGCAACAGCTCGTCGAGGCGTTCCGGCAGCATGGTGATGACATTGCGTGCGTGATCGTCGAGCCGATCGCGGGCAACATGAATCTGGTTCGGGCGACTGCGGAGTTCCTCCGCGCGATGCGCGAGCTGACCGCGAAGCACGGGGCGATACTGGTGTTCGACGAAGTGATGTCGGGTTTCCGCGTTGCGCTCGGCGGTGCCCAGGCGCTCTATGGCATCGATCCGGACATGACCGTGCTGGGCAAGGTCATCGGCGGCGGCATGCCGGTCGCAGCCTTCGGTGGCAAGCGCGAGGTGATGAAGCATCTCGCGCCACTGGGAGGCGTCTACCAGGCCGGCACGCTGTCCGGGAACCCCGTGGCTGTCGCCTGCGGGCTGGCAACGTTGCGCGAGATCCAGCGCCCGGGTTTTTACGAAGAGCTGGGGCAGCGGACCGCGTCTCTGGTGTCCGGCCTGGTCGCAGCCGCGCAGACCGCGGCGCCGGGCTTAGCTTTCTCGGGCGATAGCGTCGGCGGCATGTTTGGCGTCTACTTCTCTCCGGAGCCCCCGGAGACTTATGCGCAGGTCATGGCGGGCGACAAGGAACGATTTAACCGGTTCTTCCACGCGATGCTGGACCGGGGCGTCTACCTGGCCCCGTCGGCATTCGAGGCCGGTTTCGTTTCGATAGCGCATGATGTCGCTGTGATCGAGACGACGGTGGCTGCGGCCCGCGAATCCTTTGACGAAATCGGCAAAAAGGCGGCCCGGTAGACCGTTTGGCTGGGAACCATTGGGGCGCTGGATAGACGAAAATCACGACATGCGAACGTTACGACTTCTCTCTTCCTTCCTGGCCGCCGCCACGCTTGCATGTGGCGCCACCGCGGCCACCGCCCAGTCGCTGCCCCGCTTTGGCGCACCCGATCCGCATGTCCAGGCCGAGTTGCTTTCAGCCACTGATGCGGCCGTGCCCGGGCAAGTGCTGCAGCTTGGCCTGCGGCTGCTGCACGACAAGGAATGGCATACCTACTGGCAGGTGCCCGGAGATTCCGGTCTGCCGACGCGCATCGAATGGCAACTGCCGGCGGGATTCACGCCCGGACCGATCGAGTGGCCGTATCCGCACCGTCTTCCGGCCGGGCCGCTGGTCAACTTCGGCTACGAAGGCGACACGCTGCTGCTGACGACCGTCAAAGTGCCGGCGACGCGAAGATCGGCACACCGATTACGCTCGCCGCCAAGGCGGAGTGGCTGGAGTGCAAGGACGTCTGCATTCCCGGTAGTGCCGACCTTAATCTGACCCTGCCGGTCAAGGGTGAAGCCGGTCCGTCGTCGCATGCCGGTCGCTTCAGCGACGCGCGCAAGCTCGTACCGGTCGCCGTACCGGGGCTGGCGGCGCGGGGCACGATCGAGGCGAACCGCATCCGTCTCGCCTTCGATGTGCCGGCCGGGCGCAAATTCGACACGGTCGAATTCTTCCCGCTGGAAGAGTCGCGCATCGAACCTGCGGCACCGCAGGTGCTGAATCGCTCTGACGAGGTGGCGCTTTACCTGACCGCCGCGCAACCGGTCAAGGCGGACGCCCAGTCGCTGGCCGGCGTGGTTGTCGCCAACGGCGGCCCGTCGAAGCCCGGCGGCTGGACGGCGGTGATCGAAGCGCCCCTGGTTGCCGGCGCCGTGAGTCCGGCCTCGATGACCTCGTCGGCCGCAGCGACTTCCGCCGCCACGGCGCCGACGATGTCGCTGCTGGCGGCGTTGGGGGCGGCATTTATCGGTGGACTGATCCTCAACCTGATGCCCTGCGTCTTCCCGGTGCTGTCGCTGAAGCTGATCGGCCTGGCGCAGCACCGCACGCACAGCGGTCCGATGGCCGCGCATGGCATTGCCTTCGCGGTTGGCGTCGTCCTGTCATTCGTGCTGCTCGCCGGGCTGCTGATCGCCTTGCAGCAGGCCGGCAGCGCGCTCGGCTGGGGCTTCCAGTTGCAGACGCCGTGGGTCGTCGCGTCGCTCACCGTGCTGTTCTTCGTCATCGGCCTCAATCTGCTCGGCGTTTACGAGTTCACTTTTGGCAGTGGCCTCGGCAATACGCGCGCGGCCGATGCGCTGGTCGGCAAGTCCGACTGGCGCGGCAGCTTCGGCACCGGTGTACTCGCGGTCATCGTCGCCTCGCCGTGCACGGCACCGTTCATGAGCGCGGCACTTGGCTACGCGATCACTCAGCCCGCCGCCATCGCACTTTCCGTCTTCGCGATGCTCGGCGTCGGCATGGCGGCGCCGTACCTGCTGCTGACGCTGTTCCCGAAGCTGCTCGCGAAGTTGCCGCGGCCGGGACGCTGGATGGAGCTGTTCAAGCAGTTCATGGCCTTCCCGATGTTCGCCACCTGCGTCTGGCTGTTGTGGGTGCTGGCACAACAGGTCGACGCCGGCGGCGTCGCGCTGGCGCTCGGCGTGCTGGTCGCGGTGTCTTTCGCGCTTTGGTCGCTCGGCCTGGCACAGCGCGGCGCCGCGAGCTTCCGCTGGGTCGCGCTGGCGGGGGCCGTCGCCGCTGCAGTCACGTTCACCCCGATTGCGACGTCCGAGCCGGTGGCCAACGGTCTGAAGGCATCCAATGCCAGCGCCGACTGGGTCGATTACTCGCCGCAGAAGCTCGCAGACCTGCGCGGACAGGGCAAGGCCGTGTTCGTGGATTTCACCGCCGCCTGGTGCGTCACCTGTCAGGTCAACAAGCGCGTCGCGCTGAACACCGACAAGGTGAAGTCCAAGTTTGCCGATACCGAGATCATCCGTATGCGGGCCGACTGGACCAACCGGGACGAGCACATCACTCGCGCACTGGCCGAATTCGGGCGCAACGGCGTTCCGCTTTATGTCCTTTATGACCGCAAGGGTCAACCTACGGTCCTGCCCGAACTTCTGACGGAGAACACGGTCCTAACGGCGCTCGAAAAACTCAACTGAGGAGCTCCTCATGAAGCGCGCCGCTTCGATCCTTCTGTCTACCTGTTTGCTCGGCGCCGGGGCTGCGGCTGCCGCGGTCACCGCAGGCCAGCCCGCACCCGCTTTCAAGGGCACCGATGTTTCCGGCAAGCCCGTTTCGCTCGCTGACTTCAAGGGCAAGTACGTCGTCCTCGAGTGGAACAACCCCAACTGCCCGTTCGTGATGAAGCACTACGACAGCGGCAACATGCAGTCACTGCAGAAACGCTTCGGGGCTGACAACGTCGCGTGGATCTCCGTCAATTCGACCAGCGACTCACACTCGGACTACATGTCGCCCGAAAAGCTCGCCGCGTGGTTCAGGCAGCAGAACGCCGCCCCCGCTGCGGTCGTGATGGACACCAAGGGCGAAATCGGCCGTGCCTATGGCGCCAAGGTCACTCCGCATATGTATGTTGTCGACCCGAAGGGCACGGTCATCTACGCCGGCGCGATCGACGACAAGCGCAGTGCAAACCCGGCCGATGTAAAGTCGGCCACGAACTATGTAACGGCCGCACTGACCGACGCCCGTGCGGGCAAACCGGTCGCCACCGCCACCTCGAGCGCCTACGGCTGCACCATCAAGTACTGAGTCGAGCATCCTCGCCAAAACAAACGGCCCGCAATTGCGGGCCGTTTGTCTTTCTGCTTTGGCAGGCTGCCGAACTCGCAACCCGGCGACCGATTCGCGGAGGCAGAGCAAGGAGCGCGCGCGCAGACAGTACTCAGTGGTACGTCAAGCGCGCGCGACGCCGCTATGCGCCGCGAGCGGTCGTCGGTATTACATGTCCATGCCCATGCCGCCCATCCCACCCATGCCACCGCCGCCCGGCGCCGCTGGCTTGTCTTCCACCAGCTCGGCCACCATCGCATCCGTCGTCAGCATCAGGCTGGCGACCGAAGCGGCGTTCTGCAACGCGGTGCGGGTCACCTTGGTCGGGTCGAGCACGCCCATTTCAACCAGATCGCCATACTCGTGCGTCGCGGCGTTGAAGCCATAGTTGCCCTTGCCATTCGCGACGGCATTGACGACCACGCTGGGCTCCTCGCCCGAGTTCTGGACGATCTGACGCAGCGGTTCTTCCATGGCGCGCAGCACGATCTTGATGCCGGCGTCCTGGTCGGTGTTTTCGCCCTTGAGCTTGGCGATCGCCTGCTTCGCACGGATCAGCGCAACGCCGCCACCGGCGACGATGCCCTCCTCGACTGCAGCACGCGTCGCGTGCAGCGCGTCCTCGACGCGAGCCTTGCGCTCCTTCATCTCGACTTCGGTGGCGGCTCCGACCTTGATCAGCGCCACACCGCCGGCGAGCTTGGCGACGCGCTCCTGCAGCTTCTCCTTGTCATAGTCGCTGGTGGCTTCCTCGATCTGCGCGCGGATCGCCTTGACGCGGGCCTCGATGGTCTTGGGTTCGCCAGCGCCGTCGATGATCGTCGTGTCTTCCTTGGCGATCTCGACTTTCTTGGCCTGGCCGAGATCGTTCAGGGTTGCCTTCTCCAGCGTCATGCCGGTTTCCTCGGCAATGACCGTTCCACCGGTCAGGGTCGCGATGTCTTCCAGCATGGCCTTGCGACGATCGCCGAAGCCCGGGGCCTTGACCGCGCAGGTCTTCAGGATGCCGCGGATGCTGTTGACCACGAGGGTTGCCAGCGCTTCGCCTTCGACTTCCTCGGCGACGATCAGCAGCGGACGACCCGCCTTGGCGACCTGTTCGAGAATGGGCAGAAGGTCGCGGATGTTGCCGATCTTCTTGTCGTGCAACAGCACGTAGGGATTCTCGAGGATTGCGATCTGCTTGTCGGGCTGGTTGATGAAGTACGGCGACAGGTAGCCGCGGTCGAACTGCATGCCCTCGACGACTTCGAGTTCGGTGTTGAGCGACTTGCCGTCCTCGACGGTGATGACGCCTTCCTTGCCAACTTTGTCCATCGCGTCGGCAATGATCTTGCCGATCTCGGGATCTGCATTGGCCGAAATGGACCCGACCTGGGCAATTTCCTTGCTGGTCGTCGTCGGCTTGCTGATCTTCTTGAGTTCCTCGACCGCGGCGATGACGGCCTTGTCGATCCCGCGCTTCAGATCCATCGGGTTCATGCCGGCGGCGACATACTTCATGCCCTCCGTCACGATCGACTGCGCGAGTACGGTCGCGGTGGTCGTGCCGTCTCCAGCAATGTCCGAAGTCTTGGACGCGACTTCCTTGACCATCTGCGCGCCCATGTTCTCGAACTTGTCCTTCAGCTCGATTTCCTTAGCGACCGAGACGCCGTCCTTGGTGACGGTCGGGGCGCCAAAGCTGCGCTCGAGCACGACGTTGCGGCCCTTCGGGCCCAACGTGACCTTGACCGCGTTGGCGAGGATGTTCACGCCCTTGACCATGCGATGACGCGCGTCATCGCCAAAAAATACCTGCTTGCTTGCCATAATCAGAACTCCTGTTGTCCGTTAGGTACTGATGCTTAGGCGACGACGCCCATCAGGTCTTCTTCGCGCATGACGAGCAATTCCTCGCCATCGACCTTGACCGTCTGGCCCGAGTACTTGCCGAACAGCACCTTGTCGCCGACCTTGACGTCGAGCGCCACGATCTTGCCGTTGTCATCACGCTTGCCCGGTCCGACCGCGACGATCTCGCCCTGGTCGGGCTTCTCGGCGGCGTTATCGGGGATGACGATGCCGGATGCAGTCTTGCGCTCCTGGTCCAGGCGCTTGACGATCACGCGATCGTGCAAAGGACGAATCTTCATAAGGTCTCCTAGCAGTTGATCTCTCGACGAACGAGAAACAGAAAATGGGGAGGTGGACTCCGACCTCGGTGCGTTGTTAGCAGTCGACCGAGGCGAGTGCTAATTCTAGGGGCGGCCGGCCTCACTTTCAAGCTCGGCGGCAAAAAATTTTCCTGGCAGCCTTGCGTCAGTTAAATTCCATCGCGAGAAAGGCGAATGTGAGCGTTCACTGACTTCATTGAAATAGCCTCTCCATTCGGCGGGTATACAGCGGCGGGGAGGCCATCTAGGAAATCGCGGCGGCCGGAAGAGGCAGGTTTTAGTGACCTTCTGTCGGCATTGCACTACAGGTCGTCGACGGTCTAATTGCTTTGCGTGATACGTCTCATCCTTGTTATGCCGACAATCACGTTAGTTAACCGGAAATGAGGCGGTGGGTTGCCATGGACATATCGATAAGACTGCCTTCGCACTGGCTCGGTGCGACGACCGCGAAGGGCAAGGGTCCGAAGACCTTGCGCGCGTTCGTCAATTCGGTGATGAGCTACACGAAGATGGACGTGCCGACGGTCGAGCTGTACGAAACCGCGGTGACGTTTTCCCAGAAGTACGCGGACCCGTTGTCGGCGCATTCGGCGCTGACCCGCACATTCGGCAAGAAAGCCGGCGTGAGCTTCGTGTTCCGCGCCGATACGGCCACCGAAGGCCGCTACTGGGTTTACTCGCCCGACCCGTGGCTCGAGCCACCGGCGGAAGCCGTCAGTGCGCTGGCGCCGAAGCGCATCGTGGTGCAATTGCCGGAGGGGTTGCCGTATCGCTTTGCGCTCGAAGCCTGCGTTGGACGTGAGCGTATGGTCGACGGCGAAAAGGAAGTCCAACCGTTCAAGACGCCGCAGGAAGTCGAAGCCTGGCTCGTCGCCGTGGCACCCAAGTTCGGCTTCAAGCCCGATTTTTTCAACGTCGCCATCAAGGAACTGAATTTCCCGTACGGCAACCGCACGATCACGCTGCCCTATGCCTCGATCGAAGGCGTTCTCGAAGTCACTGACGCTGACCTCATAAAGAAGCCGCTGCTTCGCGGCATCGGCTCGTACCGACGTGTCGGGCTGGGCCTGCTGCAGCTTTCGAACTGACCTGCCGCACCCGGCTGCTACGACAGCCAAAATGACAACGGCGCCCGAGGGCGCCGTTGCTTTTCAAGCCGCTCCGAACTAGACGGTGAGGATTCCGAGATCGAGCGAGGGCCAGTTTGCCGCGTTCGGAACGACGTCGCGCATGCTCCCCACCGGAACGCCCATCCAGGTGCCAGTCAGAGCCTCCAGCAGCTCAGGCCATGAAGCCAAGATTGGGCTGTGGAAAATTCGACGCGTTGGGCAACACGTCGGCCAGTTGCGCGCCGGCGATGCCGAACCAGGTGGCCAGCGTGGTGGCGTACTCATTGACCGACGTCGTCGGCAGCAGATTGCCGCGGCCGACGTCGTTGGGACCGCGCAGCACGGTATCGGGCCAGATGCCGTAGAGTTCGCCACCCTTGACGGCGCCACCGACGACGAAGTGATGGGCTCCCCATCCGTGGTCCGAGCCCTCACCGTTGGAATCGAGCGTGCGTCCGAAGTCCGAGGCCGTGAAGGCGGTCACACCATCGGCGATCCCGAGGCTGACGGTCGCCTGATAGAACGCCGACAGCGCGTTGGCAAGCTCGGTCATTCGGGCGCCGTGCCCGTTGATCAGTCCGGAGTGCTGGTCGAAGCCGCCAATCGAGACATAGAACACCTGTCGATGGGCGCCAAGTGCCTGGCGCGCGGCGATCATGCGCGCGACGTTGCGCAGCTGGTTGCCCAGCCCGGTGTTGGGAAAGGTGGAAAACGGCGCCGCGGTGGACGGGAAGTTGACAAGCGCCGCGTTCAACGTCTGCGCCGCCTCGGCGGATCGCTTCACGATGCCGTTGTAGTCCTTCTCGAGCAAATTGCTACGGTCCTCGGTCATCAGGCGTCGCGCCGTCGCCGGACCGGCGCTGGAGCCGTACAGCGTCGTGCCGGCAATGCCATTGATCGCCAGACCGCCGTTG
This sequence comes from uncultured beta proteobacterium, assembly GCA_963712485.1. Taxonomy (GTDB): domain Bacteria; phylum Pseudomonadota; class Gammaproteobacteria; order Burkholderiales; family Burkholderiaceae_F; genus JALORV01. The sequence goes on along the minus strand of CAVQID010000066.1, from coordinate 101,043 downwards.
TTGCCGATCTGCATCTGCACGCTGGACTGCCCCGACAGAAACACCGCAGTTCCCGACGCTGACACGCAGGTGAAGTTCTGGAACTGATTGGCGGCGGTCAGCAGGTCGCCCATACGGCCCCCCCAGCCGACGCGAGCGCCTTCACGTCGTCCGTTGTAGGTCTGCCATACGGACTGCTGATCGTTATGCGAAAAGAGGCTCGGCGGCAGCGGCACGCTGCGCGCGCGATACTGCGTCATCGTCGTTGGCACCACCAGCGTGCCGACGTTGGCCAGCACGGCCGCCTTGCCGGCGTCGTAGATCGTCTTCAGCGGCTGCAACTCCGAGCGCAACGAGATCTGTCGGCCCGTCATCGACGGATTGGTCGGGGTGCTGAGCGGCAGCAGCGCGGTCTGCGCCAACGTGAGGTTGGTGCGGGACTGCGCGTACAGCGTGTAACTGGCGTCGTCATACGGCACGACCATGTTCGAGTGGTCGTTGCCGCCGTACATGAAGACGCAGACGAGTGCCTTGTAGTCGGTCGGCGCGGTCTGGGCCGCCGCTGCACCGATCGTGGCGAGATTGACCGCCCACGGCGTGGCCACGCCGGCCACTGACAGTCGCGACGCCGTGCGCAGGAATTCGCGGCGGGATGCGTTGTTCGTCATTGTTGGGCTCCGTCCGCCTACTTCTGCACCAGAAATTCCGGCGACGTCATTGTCAGGTAGATCGCGAGCTGCGCCCGGTTCTGGCGCGCGTTGTTGGCCGTCATCGGGATGGCGTTCACGGCATCACGGATCGACGCCACCGTCGCGCTCGACAGCGCATTGGCCGTCATCATCAGGTTGACGCGCGCAACCAACGCATCCGCGTTGTCCGCCAGCGCATAGGTGGCGGTGTAGTCCGCGCGCACGTCGCTGCCGGTACCGACGCCGTTTTGGATCACGCCCTGGATGAAGTTGGCGTAGGCCGCGACCGAGATCTCGTGCGCGATCTGGAATTCCGGAGCGACGAGGTCGGCCGCTGCAAGGCTGGTGTTGGGTGGCACGAAGCCCGGCCGGAAGAAGTTGAAGACGCTCGGTGCACGCATCGGCGTCTGCGCCAGCTGGTTGTCGAGCACGCCCAGCCGGAAGTTGCCACTCTGCGAAGTCGCGTCGAACGCACGCATCCATGCCGCCAGTCGCAGGTTGGGCTCGCGCAGCTTGCCGGCGTTGGGCGCGGTGGCCGGTGTCACCGCCTCGGCATCGAAAAGCACCGCTCGCACGGTCGCCTTCAGGTCACCGCGGACACCCTTGCCATTGTCATTGAACGCCGCGGCGACGCGTTCGACGTAGGCCGGGGTCGGGTTGCTCATCACCATGTGCTGAATCAGCCGCGTCGCGATGAACGGCCCGACGTTCGGGTGGTAAAAAGCTTATCGAGGGCCGTCTTCAGCGCCTGCGGCCCTGGCGTTCCTGCCGCCACCGTCACGCCGAGAAACTGCTTTTCGAGAGGCGAGTGATACTGCGCGTAGAACTGCATCGGGATCACCCGACGCATCGGGTCTGCCGGATTACTGCCGGTGAAGCGCCCGTTGACCGGATTGGGTGTCCCCTCGTTGCCCCAGCCCCAGCCGGTGAACACCCGTGCGAGTCCGCGAATGTCGTCCATGCTGTACGTGTCGACCGGCTCTCCATTGACCAGCTTGGGCGTGCCATCGGTGTTGAGTTCCACCAGGCCGATGGAAAAGAGCTGCATGACCTCGCGCGCATAGTTCTCGTCCGGGACGCGGCCGTTGTCGCCGCGGTTGCCGAGCGAGGTCAGGTACTGACCCATGGCCGGGTGCTTGGAAACGGCCTCGAGCAGATCGCGATAGTTGCCGAACGCGTGCGTCGACAGCGTGTCGAGGTACGACGCGAGCGAGTGCGGCGCCGTCTGCAGCGCGGCCTCGGCCGCGGAGGTAACGAGGACCTGCGACAGCGCATAGGTCACGCGCTGCCGCAGCGGATCCGGTGCGGTGATCGCCTGCTTCCAGAACGACTGATAGAGCGGGTCGATGGTCACGGTCACGCCGTCGGGCGTCGGGATCGGATAGACGCCGAGAACGAAGTCCAGATGCGCAGTGCGAGGAATCAGGAACTGCTGCTCGATCCAGTTGTTGTAGCCGAGCCGCTTGAGTCGATCGATCTCCGCGTTGGTCGCGCCGAAGCTGGACTGCGCCAGGAAACGAACGGCCTGCGCGTCGTCCGGTATCGCCGTCGGTGCCGGTGTCGGTCCCGACGGCTCGAAGCCTCCGGCCGGCGGTTCCGGAATCACGATCGACGGAACTGGCGCGGTCGGCGCCGGCGTCGACGCCGGCATCGCCGCCACCGCCACCTCCGCCGCACGCGGCGAGCGACAGCGCGATGGCCGACGCAGCCAGTAAGCTTCGAAGTCTGAACGAGGAAAGAATTGTCATCGCGGGGTCCGGGACAGGGTGGCACCTGCGCGCCACAGAGGGCTGCGAAAGCGGTGCGGCCGTGTCGCAGGCTAAACAGCGGGCCAAAGCGGGTCCATCGGGCGAACGAACTAGCAGTTGCAGGTACAGGCTGGGGAGTCCTTCAGAGTGATGTGGATATTCAGGGCAATCCTCGCGTTTGTCGTCAGCGCGAGTGGGGCAGGCACTGCCTTTGGCCAAGCGCCGCGGGCGCTGCCGGCGTTGCCCGAACCGATTGCTGCTGCACTGAAGGCGGCCCATCTTCCAGCCGGTTCCGTCGGGATCAGCGTGCTGCCGATTTCGGGTCAAGGCCTGAGCCTGACCCACAACGAAAACACACCGATGAATCCGGCGTCGACGATGAAGCTCGTCACGACGCTGGCCGGGCTCGAGCTGCTCGGCCCGCAGTACCTCTGGCGCACCGAGGCGCTTGCCGTCGCGCCGCTGAACCAGGGCGTCCTCGACGGAGATCTCTTTCTGCGCGGCAGCGGCGACCCGCGCTTTGTCGTCGAGCATCTCTGGCTGCTGGTGCAGCGCCTGCGCGGCGTCGGGCTGCGCGAGATACGCGGTGACCTCGTACTCGATCGCGGCGCTTTCGAAGCAGCACCGCACGACCCCGCCGCCTTCGACGGCGAATCGTTCCGTCCGTATAACGCCGGACCCGACGCGCTGCTGCTGAACTACAAGAGCGTCAGCTTTCACTTTGTCCCGGATTCAGAGACGAAACAGGTGCGCGTCTACGCGCTGCCGCAGCTGTCGGGCATGGCGGTTCCCGCGACCGTGCGCGCCGCTGACGGTCCGTGCAACGACTGGCGTGCGCGACTCGGCGGTGACTTCGTCGATCCGATGCGCCCGCAGTTTCGCGGCGCCTTCCCGCTCGCATGCGGCGAGCGCGTCTGGCATGTCAGCCTGCTCAGCCATGAGCAGTATGTCGACGCCGTGTTCCGCGCGCTGTGGACCGGCAGCGGCGGCACCTGGCGGGGCCGCGCGCGCGACGGCGGCGCGCCTCCCGAGGCACGGCGTCTTGCGCAGCACGAGTCCGAGTCGCTGGCGGAGGTCATCCGCGACATCAACAAGTTCAGCAACAACGTGATGGCCCGCCAGCTGTTCCTGACGATCGGCGCCGAAGCGACGAGGCAGCCCGCCAGCGCGGAGCGCGCGCAACGCGTCGTCGGCGACTGGCTGGTGGCCAAAGGCCTGGACCGGCGCGAGTTCGTGCTCGAAAACGGCGCCGGCCTGTCGCGCGTGGAGCGGCTGACCGCGGCCGGGCTGTCGCGGCTGCTGCTCGGCGCCTTCGGGAGCCCGTTGATGCCGGAGTTCGTCTCCTCGTTGCCGCTGGTGGGGGTCGACGGCACGATGCGCAAGCGCCTGGGCGCCGCCGGGGCGGCTCACATCAAGACCGGGCTGCTGGCCGATACGCGCGCCGTGGCAGGCTACGTCCTCGCCGCAAGTGGCCGCCGCTACGTGGTCGTCGCTTTCGTCAACCACCCGAATGCGAACGGCGCGCAGGGTGCCCTCGATGACCTGCTGAACTGGGTCTACGTCAACGGCTAGGGAATCCGCGGGATTCGATCTGCGTCATGCCGCAGGCATGATGCCTGTCTACTGTGGTAACAGGGTGATCCAACCGAAGGAGAAGTAATGGAACAAGCCACGAAGGAACGCCTGATCTCCGATGTCAACACCGTGCTGGCGGATGCCGAAGACTTGCTGCGCCAGGCCGCCGCGGCGAGCGGCGAGCAGGCCGCCGATCTGCGGCGGCGTGCGCAGTCCGCGATTACCAACGCGAAGACGCGTCTCGTCGAGGTCGAGCACAAGGTGGTTGATCAGGCCCGGCATGCGGCGAAAACAACGGACCACTGGGTGCACGATCACCCGTGGAAGGCGATCGGCATTGCGGCCGGCCTGGGTGTGCTGATCGGCCTCGTGATCAACCGCCGTTGACGAGACGGCCGGCACACGCGGGCGCGGCGGATCTCATGTCCGACGGCGATTCATCGCAGGGATTGATCTCCTCCGCGCGGGCCTTGATCGCGCAGACGCTAGCGCTGCTGCTGACGCGCGGCGAACTGGCGGCACTCGAGTTGCAGGAAACCCGGGACCGTGCGGTCCGCTGGGCCGTGCTGGGCCTGATCGCCGCGGTACTGCTGCTGGCGGCCCTCGTAACGTTATCGCTGTGGGTCGCCGCGGTGTTTTGGGACGGGCCTCGGGGCGTCGCGCTCGGGGCTGCTGGCGTTCGGCTATTGCGCGGTCGCCGTCGCGCTGGGCTACCTCGTGCGCCGCGAAGTTGCCTCGAGCCCGCCGCTGCTGGCACAGACGAGAATCGAACTGGAAAAAGACCGCGAAGCCCTGCGCAGCCGGTCCCGTGAGTCGGGCGATGACAGCGGCTGACCGCGAACTGCAGGCACTGAAGCGCGAGCTTATTCTGGCTCGTGCGGCGACCGAGCGTGCCCAGCTCGTTCTCCGTTTCGATCAGATCAGCGGACGCACGCGCGGCGTTCGGCGCGTTGCGCACTCCCTGCTCGGCTCCGGCGGCCCGTCAGGGTCGATGCTGCGGCTTGCCGCGGCCGCGCTCGGAGTCGCCCGCCGGCGTCCGTGGATCATTCCCGCGGTCGCGAGCGTTTCGACACGAATCGTACGCAGCCGCGCACTACGTTGGGGGCTGGTCGCAGGCGCGGTCGCGGCAACAGCATGGTGGCTCAGTCGGGACAGATCCGAACGCGCGGCTTCGGCCGATGGCAGCGCGATGCCGGACACGGACAGCCCGGGCGGCGGCGGGTAGTCACAGTCGCGTGGCCGCCTACGGAAGCTTGCGATCACTCAGCCGCGAGCCGCGCGTGCCGGCAGCAGTACCGTCGACAGCGCAACCAGGATCAGCGCCAGCGCCGTGTAGTCCTGCCAGTGGGGCTGCTCATCCAGAATCCACATTCCGGAGAAGACACCGAGTACCGGAATCATCATCACCGAGAGTCCGCTTGCCGCCGGCGGCAGCTTGCGCGCGAGCATCGACCAGACGACGTGGCAGAACGCCACCGCAAACACGATGTTGTAAAGGATGGGCAGCCACTCGGCCGCTGTCGGCCAGCGCCAGTGCTCGAGTTCGAACGTCAGCGACACGAGCAGCATCACCAGCACAGTCGAGCGACATCATCCAGAAAGTGAGCGTGATGATCGGAAGGGTGACCAGGTGCCGGCGCATCAGATGCGTGCCGAAACCCCAGGCAGCCGCGGCCGTCAGCATCATCCCGGTGCCCAGCGGTGAACCGGCCAGCGCCAGCAGTTCGGACGACAGCAGCAGCAGTGTTCCAAGCAGCGCGGCCCCGACACCCAGCCAGTGCCGCGGCAGGGGTCGCTCGCCAAAGAAGATGAGTCCGCAGATCACCGCCCATACCGGCATCGTGTAGCCAAGTATCGCGGCCCGTCCGGACGGCAGCATCTTGACCGCGACGATGGCCAGCACATGCCAGACGATCATGTTCGGCAGCGCGAGCCACGCAATTTCACGCCACGCCGAACGCGGCACAGCCAGAGGAATGCCATTGAGCCGCGCCCAGGTGCCGATGACGATCAACCCGCCTGCAAGGCAGATCGTCCGGAAGTACAGCGGTGGCAGTTCCGCAACGCCGAGTTTCATCACCGGCCAGTTCACGCCCCAGAAGACGGTGAGCAGGGCCAGCAGCAGCAGATCGCGTGAACCGAGTCGGGACATCGGGCGACGTTCTAGCACACGACGGTGTTGCGAAAGCCGCGCGGATGAGCCCGCGTAAAATGCAGGCCGGAGAATGTCGAATGGCAACCGGACCGAAGTTCATCGATCGCCTCACGAATCGCTGGCGCTCCGCCGACACCCTTCTCTGCGTCGGCCTCGATCCGGATCCGGCCCGCCTGCCATCGTCTCTGAAGACGGGCGACGACGCCATCTTCAGCTTCTGCCGCGAAATCGTCGATGCCACCGCCGACGTCGCGTGCGCGTTCAAGCCGCAATTCGCCTATTTCGCTTCGTCCCGCGCTGAATCCCAGCTTGAAAGACTCATCGCGCACTGTCGCTCGGCGCACCCGGAGGTGCCGGTCATCCTCGATGTCAAGCGTGGCGATATCGGTGCGACGGCGGAGCACTATGCACGCGAAGCCTTCGAACGTTACAACGCGGACGCGGTGACCCTGTCGCCGTACATGGGCAAGGATTCGATCGAGCCATTCCTCGCCTACGAAGACCGCGGCGCATTCCTGTTATGCCGCACCAGCAATCCGGGCGGTGACGACCTGCAGATGCTCGAGGTGGCTGGCACGCCGCTGTACCAGCATGTCGCGCGGCAGGCGTCGCAGGCGTGGAACCTCAACGGCCAGCTGGGTCTCGTCGTCGGCGCCACCTATCCCACGGAACTGGCGCTGGTGCGCGCACTGGTGGGCGACATGCCGCTGCTGGTCCCCGGCATCGGCGCACAAGGCGGCGATATCGCCGCCAGTGTCGCGGCGGGCCAGTCGGCGGACGGAACCGGCATGGTCATCAACTCGTCGCGCGCGATCATCTACGCTGGCAACGGTCGCGACTTTGCCGAACGCGCCCGCGCCGTGGCGCTGGCCACGCGCGACGAAATCAACCGGCACCGACGCGCACGCGGCGCGCCTCACTGACCCGGCGGGAACGAGTCGCCGCCGTCGACGAGTCCGGTGTGCGAGGCCAGCACCTTGTCGATGCGATGCTTGTCCATGTCGACGATTTCGAAACGCCAGCCGTGCCAGTTGACGATGTCGCCGGTGGCCGGCACTCGCCCCAGCAGCAGCATCACCATGCCTGCCAGGGTGTTGTAGCGTCCCAGTTCCTCTTCGGGGGCGGCGCCGAAATTCAGTCGGTCCTTGAGTTCCGGAATCGGAATCAGGCCGTCGAGAAGCCATGAGCCGTCGGCCCGCTGCACTGCCCAGGCGTCCTCGGTGTGCTGCGGCTTGAACTCGCCGGCGATCGCCTCGAACAGGTCCTGCGAGGTGACGAGCCCCTGGATCTCGCCGTACTCATCCACCACCAGCGCCATGTGCCCGGCACTGGCGCGGAAGTTTTCCAGCAGCTCCATGCCGGTCAGCGATTCCGGGACGTAGACGACCGGTTCGGCCGCGCGTTCGAGGTCGATCTTGTCGCCGCGGATGGCTTGTTGCAGCAGGCGGCGGGCACTCGCGACGCCGACCACGTCGCGCAGACCGCCGCGGCACACCGGGAAGCGCGAGTGTTCGATGTTGAGCACCTGGCGCAGGTTGTCCTGCAGGTCATCGGCCAGGTCGAGATAGACGATTTCCGAGCGCGGCGTCATCAGCGACGCGATCTGCCGGTCGTCGAGGCGGAACACGTTGCGCACCATCGCGCGTTCCTGTTCATCGATGACGCCGGTTTCCGAGCCCTCCTTGATAAGCGCATGAATTTCCTCTTCGGTAACGAGCGAAGAGTTGTCCGACGGGGCGCCGACGATTCGCAGCATCAGGTCCGTCGATGCCGACAGCAGCCGCACGAACGGCTTGGCCGCCAGCGCCAGCCAGCCGATCGGGCGTGCGACCCGCCGCGCGATCGACTCGGCCGAAATCTGGCCGATGCGTTTGGGCACCAGCTCGCCCAGCACAATTGAAAAGTAGGTGACGACAACCACCACCAGGGCGGTCGCACCGATACGCGCGCCGTTGGGCTCGGCACCGAGCCCGATCAGCCAGCTGCCCAGCGGCTCGGCGAACGCGGCCTCGCCGACGATACCGCTCAGGATGCCAATCGACGTGATCCCCACCTGGATCGTCGACAGGAAGCGCGTGGGCTCGTCGTTGAGGGCCAGGGCGGCCGTGGCCCCGCTATCGCCCTGCTCCGCCAGCGCCTGCAGCCGCGCCCGCCGCGCAGTGACCAGCGCGATCTCGGACATCGCGAACACGCCATTCAAGAGGATCAATCCAAACAGCAACAGGACTTCGGTCGGCATGGCAATCCGTGGGGAGGTAACGGTTCAGACTAGCATCGGGAGGGATCTAAGGCGCTGGGAGCGGCACGTCGGCGTGGCTCCACGCGGCGCGGGCCTGCGCATGCAGATCGTCAGCGCCGCCGGTGTTGCCCAGCCGTCGCTCCGCTTCGGCTTGCCCGGCGAGCGACACGGCGTTGGCCGGATGGCGCGCCAGGTCGGCCTGGTAGGCCCGCGCTGCAGCCTGCGCCTGCCCAGCAATCAGCAAAGCTCGTCCCAACCGCTGGCGCGCCGGGATCGGCCATGCCGGGGGTTCGTCCGCGGCGAGGCGGTCTTCGCGCGCCACCGCTATCCGCGCATGGCGCACCGATTCGTTCCGCGCGCCGCGCGCGGTCGCGATGTCGGACCGCAGCAGCGCCTCGGCCACGCCCAGGATGTCTGCCGCGCGATTGATGCTTTTCACTTCGAGCTTTTGCGCCGCCGCCTGCCGCCGCGCCGCGCGCACCGCGATGAGTTCCCGTTCCGCGAGCGGGATCGCTCCGGTGCGCGCGTAAGCGGTGCCGCGTGCGTACGCGGCAACACCGCGCAGGTAGACGCCACCTGTCACCTCCGGGAGTCGCTGCAGCACGGAGTCCCAGCGCTCGAACCGGACATCGCTGAGCCACACCGCCGCCTGCAGGTGCTGGCGCGTGCCCAAGTCGCGACCTTGCGCTGGCCAGGCGGCGACGGTCTCGGCCATCTCAGTTGCCGCCTGATAGGCAAACTGTGATTCGCCGCTCCACAGCGCGGCGGCCCAGAGAAAATGCTGGTTGTGCAAGGCATAGCCTGCGGCGTAGGCCGGATCGGTCAGCGTGACCGACGCGTAACGCTGGTCCGCCGCGACGGCAGCACGATTGGCGAGAACGGCATCGTGATAGCGGCCGATGCGCAGGTAGACGTGGGCCGGCATGTGCACCAGATGTCCGACCCCGGGGGCAATGCCGGGTAGTCGCTGCGCCGAGTCGAGCGCCGTCGCCGGTGAGCGCGACTCGTCATATAGGTGGATGCGGTAGTGATGCCCTCCGGGATGGTCGGGCGCCAGCGCCACGGCGCGGTCCAGCAGCGCAGCGATCCTGGGCGTCCACGGCTTCGCGGTGCCGTCGCCCTGCCACCAGTCGTACGGATGCGCGGTCATCAGCGCCTCGGCCGCCAGCACGGCGATGTCCGCGTCGTCGGCCCGACGCTCGGCCAGCGCAATCATCGCCTCGGCATAACGCCGGGCTTCGTCGTCGGACGGCGTCGCAGCGCCCTCCGGATAGCGCAGCGCGAGGGCCGCAACCAGTTCTCGCGTGCGCGGATCGACCGCGTAGACGCGCGCCTGCACCACCGCATCGCGCGCAATCGGCATGTCTGCGGCGTCCATGTCGTGGTTGATGCTCGGGCCCACGGCCCAGGCAATGCCCCAGCGGCACATCGCGCAGTCCGGGTCGCGCCGGACCGCCGCACGAAAAGACCGGGCCGCTTCGGCGAAATTGAAACCCCAGCCGAACACCATGCCCTGCTCGAAGTAGCGTTGCGCTTCGCGGTCCGCCGAAACAGGCAATGCGCGATACGGACCGGTGCCGTCGAAGAGCCGGGCGTCGGCAACCTGCAGACCCCGCGCATCCGACAGACACAGCTCGTTCAATGGCAGCGCCGCAGCGGCAACGGCCGGCAGCAACAGCACTGCGGCGAATAAACAGGCCTGCAGCCGGCGGTGCATCAGTCAGCAACGAAGAAGGCAAGTGCCTCGTCCACGAAGACGTCGGGTAGCTCCTCGGGGATGAAGTGACCGCACGGCAGTGCGCGCCCGGTCACCGCGGCGGCGGACTTTTCGCTCCAGTCGGCCAACGGGGTGAAAAGCCGATGCACGACACCGCGGTCGCCCCACAACACATGCACCGGGCACTTGATCCCGCGCGCATCATCGGCACGGTCATGCTCGAGGTCGATGGTGGCGGCCGCGCGGTAATCCTCGCACATCGCGTGGATCGACTCCGGCGTGAAACAGCGCTGATACTCGGCCACGGCGCGCGCATCGAACGCCGAGGTGCCGCTCGACGACCAGGCACCGAGCTTGGTCAGCAGGTAGAGCTCGGGGTCGGCGCCGATCAGCGTCTCCGGCAGCGGCGCCGGCTGGATCAGGAAGAACCAGTGGTAGTAAAGGCGCGCGAAGTCCATCGTCGTACGTTCGTACATGGTCCGCGTCGGCGAAATGTCCAGCACCATCAGGCGCATCACTTCGCGCGGGTGATCGACCGCCAGCCGGTGCGCCACACGCCCGCCGCGATCGTGACCGCAGACGAAGTAGCGCTGGTGCCCGAGCGTGTGCATCAGTTCGACCATGTCGCGCGCCGTTGTGCGCTTGCTGTACGGCGCGTGATCGCTGCTGGTCTGCGGCTTGCCGGAGTCACCATAGCCGCGCAGGTCCGGCATCACGATACGAAAGCGATGCGCCAGTTTCGGCGCCACGCGATGCCAGATCGCATGCGTCTGCGGGAAGCCGTGCAGCAACAGCAGCGGCGGTCCGCTGCCCCCCTGCCGGAAGCAGATTTCCACTCCGTTTACGCGCTGCCGCTCGAGCGCGTAACCCTCGAAGAGGTCAGACAAGTTTCCTTCTCCAAAGACCGTTCACCGCGTGGGCCCGGAACTTCCACCCGGCCTTGTGCTGAACACGGACACCCGAGGTGGCTGTCCGGGCGGCCAAGTGCAGGTTATTCCAGGAATCGACCCCGACCATCCGGGCTACCGAGCAGTCCCTAGACGTCCTGGCGCTGCTTCAGCAGGCCAACCAGTGTCTCGAGCGCATGCACGATGCTATGCGTCCTCACCCCGCTGCGGTCACCCTCGAAGCGCCGCGTTTCGGTCTTGACCCAGGCCGCCTGGCTCGCATCGCGCCGGATCGCCCACGCGAAGCAGACCGTGCCGACCGGCTTCGTGGCCGTGCCGCCGCTGGGCCCTGCGATGCCGGTTACGGCCACCGCCACCTGCGAGCTGCTGTGCGACAACGCGCCGAGCGCCATCGCACGCGCCACCGGTTCGCTGACGGCGCCGAAATCGCGCAGATACGCCGGCGCCACGCCCAGGACCTGCATCTTCGAATCGTTGGTGTAGGTGATGAAGCCACGGTCAAACCATTGGCTGGACCCGGGGCTCAGCGTCACCGCATAGGCCAGTCCGCCCGCGGTGCACGATTCGGCCGTCGCCAGCGTCAGGTGCTGGGCCCGCAGTTCACGACCGAGCTCGGCCGAAAGGGCTTCAAGGCGTTGCGACGGTTCACTCATCAGCCCACCTCGCCATCACGGCAGCAAACGGGCGACGACGGCCGCCAGCAGCAGCGCGTAGAACGCCGCAACGAGGTCGTCGGCCATGACGCCGAAGCCGCTCTTCCAGCGCCGATCGATCGCACGGATCGGCGGCGGCTTCAGGATATCGAAGAGCCGGAACGCGAGGAACCCGAACGCCTGCGCGCCGAGGCTCGGCGGCAGCATCAGCAGCACGATCCAGATAGCGACGATCTCGTCGATGACGATAGCGCCGTGATCGGGGCGACCGAGTGCGCGGCCGGTACGCTGCGCGCACAGGCTGCCGACCAGGAAGGTGATGACGATGACGGCAACCCAGCCGGTCAGCGTCAGCCACCCGTCCAGCGCGATGAACGCTCCCCAGCCCGCCAGCGATCCCCAGGTTCCGGGGGCCGGCCGCAGCAAGCCGCTGCCGAATCCAAGCGCGACACCGTGCGCCGGGTGCGACAGCATGAAGGCGAGCGACGGACTGATTGTCGCTTCAGCCGCAGGACGGGGCGACGCGGACATGGGCGCAGGCATCGCGGGCTGGGACGGGTCGATCATGGGCGGAAATGATCGAACGCCCGCGCCAGCATGTCCACCGCCCGGCCGTCGGCACCGGTGACCGACAGTCCGCTGCCGTTGTGGACCGCACCGATCCGCGTGACCGCAATGCCTGCAGCCCGGCCGGCATCCGGAACCGTATCGCGCATGGACGCCGGTGCAGTGAACAGCAGTTCGTAGTCGTCCCCGCCGCCGAATACATGCCGCAGCTGCGTCGCCGTGTCGAGCCGCTGGAGCGCCGACGAACGCGGAATCCGCTGCCACTCCACCATCGCCGCAACACCCGAGCGCTCCATGATGTGGCCGAGGTCGCCGGCCAGGCCGTCGGACACGTCGATCGCGCTGGTCGCGATCCCGAGCAGTGCCCGACCTAGCGCGATGCGCGGCTGCGGCCGTTCGAGCCGCTCGAATACCGTGCGCGCCTCCGCCTCGGGAAGCTCAGCTTCGCCGCGTCGGCACGCCAGCCCGAGTGCGCCATCGCCCAGTGTGCCGGACACCCAGAGGTCATCGCCGGCCCGCGCACCCGATCGAAGCAGCGCGCGGCCCCGCGGCACTTCACCCATTGCCGTGATGCTGATGGCAACGCCGGCAGGCGAACGCGTCGTGTCGCCGCCGGCCAGCATGCAGCCATGTCGGTCCGCCAGCGCGAACATGCCGCGCGTAAAGGACGCGAGCCAGGCGTCGTCCGGCCGGGGCAGCGCGAGTGCGAGGAAGTAACAGCGTGGTTGCGCTCCGCACGCTGCGAGGTCGGACAGGTTGACCGCCAGCGCCTTGTGGCCAAGGGCCTCGGCGTCGACGTCGGCCAGAAAGTGCACACCTTCCAGCAGCATGTCGGTCGTGATGGCCCACTGCCAGGAGGCCCCGCCGTCGACCAGCGCGCAATCATCCCCGATCGCCAGGTCGACGCGCGGCGCATTGGCGCTGGATCGGACGAAGTGGCGCGCGATCAGCTCGAACTCGCCGGCAGGATCAGCCATCGCGGCCTTTGCGCCGTCGCGACCCTCGCGGATCAGGCGCGGGCGGCGAATTCGGTCGGCCGCAGCTGCGCGGCAACCTTGTCGAGCACGCCATTGACGTACTTGAAGCCTTCGGTGCCGCCGAAACTCTTCGCGAGCTCGACCGCCTCATTGATGATGACCCGGTACGGAATCTCGGCGCGGTGCCTGAGCTCGTAGGTTGCGAGCAGCAGAATGCCGTGCTCGACCGGCGAAAGTGCCTCGACGCTGCGATCCAGGTGCGGCGCAAAGTCGGCCCGCAGCGCGTCCGCGCCCTTTATCGCGCCGTTCAGCAGTTCGCGATAGTGCTGCATGTCCGTCTTCGCGGCCAGCTCGTCCAGCCCCTGCGTACCGCGGGTCTCGGCCAGATGGCCCTCGATCGCAGCGAAGTCCTGTCCACCGACGAGCCACTGATACAGGCCTTGCACCGCTAGTTCGCGTGCGCGGCGCCGCGCGCTGCGGCTGCCGCTGCGCCCGGCCGCGGCGGCGGACGGCTCAGCCGGCACCGGTCTCATCTCCGTCTTCGGCCAGTGCCAGCACCAGGTTCGCCATCTCGACCGCGACACGGGCAGCGTCCCGGCCCTTTTCGGCGACGCGGCTGCGCGCCTGCTCGTCGCTTTCTGTCGTAATGATGCCGTTGGCGATCGGCAGCCCGAAACTCAGCGCCACCTGGGCCACGCCGCGGGCGGACTCGTTGGAAACGATTTCAAAGTGATAGGTCTCGCCGCGAATGACACAGCCCAGTGCGATCAGCGCATCAAAATCCTCGGTAGCGGCCAGCTTGGACAGCGTGACGGGGACTTCCAGCGCTCCGGGCACCGTGACGTGCGTGATGTCGTCTTCGTCGACCCCGAGGGTGACCAGTTCGGTCACACACGCTTCGAAGAGCGCCCGGCCCGCCCATTCGTTGAATCGCGCTTGTACGATGCCGATGCGCAGCTCGGCGCCGTCGAAATCGGGCGCGACGTAGTCGATCGCCATGAAACCTCCTGCGGAACAGTGTACGCGAGCGGTTCTGCCCGCCGGGAGCTGAAATCGCGGCTCAGGTCTCGATAAAGCCGGTCGTGTGCAGGCCAAACCCCACCATCGACGGCATCTTGCGTGGACGGGCCAGCAGCTTCATCTGGCCGACGTTGAGGTCACGAAGAATCTGCGCGCCGACGCCGTAGGTGCGCAGGTCCATGCGCGCCTGGCGCGCGATGTCGTCACCAGGCTCCACCGCGGCCAGGGCTTCGAACTGGGCGAACAGGCGTTCGGCCGGTTCAGCGCAGTTCAGCAGCACCAGCACGCCGGCGGGCGACTCTGCAATGGCAGCGAGCGCCTTGGCGATCGGCCAGGAGTGCGTACTTGCGCTGGCGTCCATGAAATCGAGCACCGAAACCGGCTCATGCACGCGCACGAGCGTTTCACGATCGGGAGAAATCGCGCCCCGCACCAGCGCGACGTGCGGCGAGCCGCTGGGCTTGTCGCGGTAAAGCACCAGTTCAAAGTCGCCGGACGCCAGACTCACCGGCCGACTGCCCACCCGCTCGATGATCGATTCGTTTGCCGCGCGGTAGTGAATGAGGTCGGCGATCGTGCCGACCTTCAGGCCATGCTGCTGCGCGAACGGGATCAGATCCGGCAGCCGGGCCATCGTGCCGTCGTCGTTCATGATCTCGCAGATCACGGCTGCCGGCGACAAGCCAGCGAGCTGGGTCAGGTCGCAGCCCGCTTCGGTATGCCCTGCCCGCATCAGCACGCCGCCAGGCTGCGCCACCACCGGAAAGATGTGCCCGGGCTGCACGATGTCCGACGATTTCGCGGTCGCCCGCGTGGCGACCCATACGGTGCGGGCGCGATCGGCCGCCGATATGCCGGTCGTGACGCCTTCGGCCGCCTCGATCGAGACCGTGAAATTGGTGCCATGCACGGTGCCGTTGTCGCGCGCCATCGGCGGCAGCGCAAGCCGACGCGCATGCGCCTCGGTAAGCGTCAGACAGACCAGGCCGCGCGCATGCTTGGCCATGAAGTTGATCTTCTCGGGCGTGACGAAATCGGCGGCGAACACCAGGTCGCCTTCGTTCTCGCGGTCCTCGTCGTCAACCAGCACGACGATGTTGCCCTTGCGCAGCTCGTCAAGGATCTCCGGTACCCCGGCGATCTGGCCTGAAGCCTCGGGCCGGGCCGTGACCAGCGAAAGCGCGTTCATGCGAACTCCTTGCCTGCGATGCAAGCCACGGATTCTAGTCGTCTGCAAGCCGGGTACGAATGCTGCGCGTCAGCGCTGTCCGAACGTCAGCGGGCCGAAAATCGCCGCAGCCTCGCGCGGCAGTGCGCGCCAATACTGCCGCGGGCCGATCACGGTTGCGCCGAGCTCGGCGGCGGCACGCCATGGCCAGCGGGGATCGAACAACATGCCGCGCGCAAGAGCGACCAGGTCGGCGCGATCCTCGGCAACGATCGCCTCGGCCTGGCGCGGTTCGGTAATCAGGCCGACCGCCATCGTCGCAATACCGACTTCGCTGCGAATGATCTCGGCAAACGGCACCTGGTAACCGGGCGCAGGCTTGATGCGCTGCTGCGGCGACACGCCGCCGCTCGACACGTCGATCCAGTCGCAGCCGCGCGATTTCAGTTCTCGCGCCAGCGCCAGCGCCTGCTCGAGTGTCCAGCTGTCCTGAGAGGGCTGGACTTCCTCGAGCCAATCGGTCGCCGAAATGCGCATGCCGACCGGCCGGTCGCCCGGAAAGGCGGCACGCACCGCGTCGAATACTTCGAGAGGGAAGCGCATCCGGTCTTCGAGCGAACCGCCATAACGGTCGCAGCGCCGGTTCGCGACCGGAGACAGGAACTGATGCAGCAGGTAGCCGTGCGCGGCATGGACCTCAATGGCGTCGATGCCCAGTCGTGCAGCGCGTCGGGCGGCATCGGCAAACGCCGCGCGCAGGCGGGCGAGGTCGTCGAGGTCCAGCGCGCGTGGGGCCGGCTCCTGCGGTCCGTGGGCCAGCGCCGACGGCGCTTCAGCTTGCCAGCCGCCGTCGAATGGCGGCAACAGCTTGCCGCCGTTCCACGGCTCGCGACTCGACGCCTTGCGCCCCGCATGCGCGAGCTGGATTGCCACCGGAGTCGTCGTGATCGCACGAATCATGCGCAGTACCGATGCCAGTGCGGCTTCGTTGGCGTCGCTGTACAGCCCGAGATCGCCCGGCGTGATGCGTCCCGCGGCCGTCACGGCAGTGGCCTCGATGCAGAGCAGCCCGGCGCCTGACAGCGCCAGCGATCCGAGGTGTGCCAGGTGCCAGTGGCCGGCGCAGCCGTCAGCGGCCGAATACTGGCACATCGGCGAAATCACGATGCGATTCGGCAGTTCGATCGAACGTAGCGGGAGCGGAGTGAAAAGCTTGGGCATCGGTGCAATGAAATGGGCGAGGTGCGTCAGCGGTGCAGCAGCACCACCGACAGGTTCCAGCCGACGTGCGCAACGATCGGCGCCAGCAGGCTGCCGGTGCGGGCGCGCAGCCAAAGATAGAGCACTGCCGCGGGCAGCACGCCAAGCAACAGCCCCGGTCGGAGGCCATGCAGCGCGACGAAAACCAGCGTCACGACGATTCCCCCGGGACCGATTGCCGCTCCCGCGATCCGCCACCGCGGTGCACTCGCGCGATCGGCCAGTGCCAGCAGCACGCCACGCATGACGAGTTCCTCGACGATCGCGGCCAGAACGACGGCCGCAAGCAGCGCCAGTGTGGGCTCTATCGCCACCGGCTGCCGCGTCGTGATGATCACGGCGTTCACCATCAGCGCAACGATCGTGACGATCAGCGCCGGCCGGGCACTGCCTGGCTGCAACGCTACCAGGCCGATCTCGCGACGACCCAGCCGGCCCAGCGCCAGCAGCGGCTGCACCGCCAGCCAGACCGCAGCGCCCGCGATGGCCGGCGCCCAAGCGCGCCAGTTCGCCTCGAGCAGCCAGGCCGAGGCTGCCAGCGCAACCACGTAGAGCAACAGCAGGCCGGCGAACCCCAGCGCGTCTTCACGTCCGCCGCGGTCGGCGACGAAGATCAGCGTGGCACTCAACGCCAGTGCGAGCAGCCAGCCGGCGACGCGATCGTCCATCGCGCGGTCAGCCCGCGCGCGGCAGCATGCGCTCGACGTACCGTGCGATCAGATCGACTTCGAGGTTCACCCGCGCACCGGGCGCAAGACCGCCCAGGGTGGTGACGGCATGAGTGTGCGGAATGATGTTGATCGAGAATTCGCAGCCGCTCGCCGTATCGGTGACGCGGTTTGCTGTCAGGCTGACGCCGTTGACGGCAATGGACCCCTTGGTCGCGAGAAACTTGGCCAGCTCCCGTGGCGCCTCGATCACCAGCTCCCATGACTCGGCCACCGGCGCATGGCGTGTGACGATGCCGATGCCATCGACATGCCCCGAAACCAGGTGGCCGCCAATGGCATCGCCGATGCGCAGCGAAGTCTCGATGTTCACTTCACCCGGCACGTTCAGCCCGGTCGTGCACGCCAGGCTCTCCGCCGACACATCGCAGGCGAAGCGCGCCCCATCGACGGAGGTCGCGGTCATGCAGGCGCCGTTGAGCGCGATGCTGTCGCCGACCCGGGCGCGGAAACCGCCGATGCGCGACGCGTCCACGAGGATGCGCACGCCGCCGTCGTCCGCCTGCGGTTCGACCCGCTCGATGCGCCCGATGCCTTGAACGAGGCCGGTAAACATCGCGCTCAGACCAGCCGTGCGCGCAGGCGCACGTCGCCACCGACCATCGCCACCTCGCGGAATTCGAGCCGCTGCGCCTGGGCCAGGTCCGACAGCGCCGGCAGATGCAACATGCCCTGCGCCTCGCCGATCAGCATCGGCGCCAGGTACACCAGCAGCTCGTCGACCACTCCCGCCTTGACAAGCGATCCGTTCAGTCGAAAACCGGCCTCGACGTGAACTTCATTGATGCGGCGGTTCGCGAGGTCTTTCATCAGTGCGGCGAGGTCCACCTTTCCGTGTTCGTCAGGCAGTACGACGACGTCGGCGCCGACCGCGCGCAACGAGGCGAGTCGCTCACGATCGGTGGCCGCGGTCGCCACCAGGACCGGGCCATCGGCCTCGAACCAGCGCGCGCCTGGATCGACCTCGAGCCGGCTGTCGACGAGCACGCGCAGGGGCTGCCGCGACGTCTCGACCAGCCGCACATCCATTCGCGGATTGTCCGCCTGTACCGTGCCGATGCCGGTGAGCACGGCGCACGCGCGCGCGCGCCAGGCGTGACCGTCGCGGCGCGCGTCTTCCGAGGTGATCCATTTCGAATTGCCGTTGACGAGGGCTGTCTTGCCGTCGAGGCTGGCGGCGATCTTCATCCGGACCCAGGGGCGGCCGCGCTGCATGCGCGAGAAGAATCCGGCGTTGATCTCCGCCGCTTCCTGCTCCAGCAGTCCGCAACGCACGTCGATGCCGGCAGTGCGCAGCATCTCGAGACCGCCGCCCGCCACCAGGGGATTCGGGTCCTCGACGGCGGCAATCACGCGGCCCACATGAGCCTCGATCAGCGCCGTGGCGCAGGGCGGCGTCCGGCCAAAGTGGCTGCAGGGTTCGAGGGAGACGTAAACCGTGGCGCCGCGAACGTCGTGTCCGTTGCGGCGCGCGTCGAGCAGGGCTTCGATTTCGGCGTGGTTCGACCCCGGCGCCTGCGTCCAGCCTTCGCCGATCACCCGGCCCTCGCGCACGATGACGCAGCCGACGCGCGGATTGGGCGCGGCATCGTTCATCGAACGGGTGGCCAGCGCCAGCGCGCGCGCCATGAACTCGCGATCGGCCTGGTCGTACATCAGGCAGCGCGCGGTAGCGAGGCCGAGCCCGACACGACCTCGACCTGCAGCGGCCGCGAGCTATCCACGTGAACGTCGCGCTGCGGGAAGGGCATCGCGATGCCGGCTTCGGCGAGGCGCTTGTCGATCATCAAGCGCAGGTCGCTCGGATCTGCATGCCGTTGCTCTTCGCCAGGTCGATCCAGAAGTACAGGCGAAGATCAGCGCGTTGTCGCCGAAGTCCTCGAAGAGTGACGAAGGGCGTCGGGATCCTTCAGCACCAGGCCGTGGTCCGGTCGCGCGGCTGCGGTGCAGGATCTCGCGCGACCTTCGGCGGGTGGGCGCCATAGGCGACGCCCACGCGTGACGACTGCGGCGCATCGTCGGCTGATGCGCGGTCCAGTTGGTCACCCGGTTTTCGAGAAAGCAACGAGTTGGGAATCATGGTCTCGATGTCGTCCGAGCTGCGGATGATGGACGAGCGGGTGTTCACCTCGACTGACGGTGCCGACGCCCTGACGCCGTCCACGTCGACGATGTCGCCGACGCGGACCTTGCGCTCGAACAGCACGATGATGCCGCTGATGAAGTTCTTCATCAGCGTCTGCGTGCCGAAGCCGACGCCGATGGCGAGCGCGCCGCCGAAGAAGGCGAAGACCGTCAGCGGGATGCGAGCGAGATTCAGCGTGATGACCGCCAGCACGAAACCGATCATGACCATCAGCCAGCGCCGCAGCAGCCGGGCCTGCGACTCGGCGACGCTGAAACGGCTCACCATCAGCGACTCGCCACGCCGCGCCAGCGCACGCGCCAGCATGTAGCCGAACACGAAGATCAGCAGTGCGCCGACGCTCTTGCCGATCGTCACCCCGCGCGCCAGGGTGACCGGCTTGCCGCCAAGCTCGACAGTGTCCTCGACCGCGAAAAGTTCGAAGTCCCACACGGTGCGAGCGACATCCTTGGTGCCGACCCAGAACTCGGCGACGCGCTGCTCGGCCGGGCGCTGCTTCGCGGCATCGGCATATTGCTGCTTCCAGCGGTCTTGCGCAGCGACCAGCCGCTGCGCGAGCGCCTCGACTTCGCCGACTGCTTCTGCTGCCCGCCGCGTCGCGTCGAGCGCGGCCAGCTCATAGCGGCGCCCGGGCGCGTTTTCATCGAGGGCGTCGACCCGCCCCTGCTGGTTGCGCAATCCGCTGTCCGCCAGTGAGTTCAGATCGGCGGCATAGGACTTCAGCGTGGTCACGCGCGCCAGCGAAGCATCCAGCGCCTTTTCGGCCATTCTGCGAGCCTCAGGGTCGGGGTCGCTGAGCGCGGTGTAACGCTGCCGCCAGGCCTCGGTGGCCAAAGGCACCAGTCCCCGCAACGTCGTCAGCGCGCTCTGCTCGGTGCGCAGCGCCTCGAGCGTCGCGTTCGCCGCCTCGAGCCGAGTCTGCTGTTCGGCGTGGTGGCGCACCTCGGCGACGGTCTGCGCCGGCGCCATCTCGGCAAGCAGGCGGCGCACCTGGTCGCGTTCCTGCAGGCTACGGCTGCGTGCATCGGCAGCATTCTCGATGCGTTTGTCCAGCGCCAGCTGCTGCGACTGCAGTCCCTTGAGCACACGGTCCAGCTCCTGTGCGCTGAAGCGGTAATTTGCCGACACGGCGGCCGCCTGCCGTTCGAGCAAAGCGGCGCGCGACTGGGCAGCGGCGATCAACTCGGTGTTCAGCTCGCCCTGCATCCGCAGCAACTGCAAAAGTTCGCTGGTTCGACGCGTGCGCAGCCGCGCGAGTTCAAGCGGCGCGACGATGCCATCGGCCGCCTTTTCCAGCGCGAGGCGTTCGTCGGCCTGGTTGGCTCTCAGTTGCGTCTCCACGCGGAACAGCTCTTCGCGCTGCAGTTCGCCGACCGACTGGAACGAATGCAGGCGCGTGCGTTCGGCATCGAGTTGGTCGAGCGCTCGATCCAGTTGAGTCAGGGAGTACGGCCCGGGCTCATCGAGGCCTTTCCACGACTGCAGCGCATCGGCGGCCGCCGTACGTCCGGCGCGTGCGGCTTCGATCTCGCGCAGAAGATCGAGTTGCGCCTGCAATGCCTGCGGGATCCGGCCCAGCAGCCAGCTCAACTCGGCGACCTGGCTGGGCGTCGCCCCGGCCGGGATCGGATACTTGCCGGCGCGTTCCTGCTCGACCGCGTCCTGCGCGACCACGAGTTGCTTGTCGATTTCGGCCCGGCGCTCGGAGATTGACGGTTCCGGCGCGGCGGCCTTGTCCTGGCGTGAGGCCGCCGCCCCGAGCATCTTGTTCACCAGTGGCGCGGACTGCGTCGCAGGCACGGCCGCCACGCCGAGCAGCGCGACGAGGACCCAGCGACAAGCGTGGTCTCGGCTCATCCATAGGATTCTACGGAGGTTCTTGCGGCGCGAACGCTGCGCCGGCGCGCCCCCGGCGCAGCGCCTCCGACATAAAAAAAGCCGCTACCGAAGCAGCGGCCGAAGCGCCAGCGGCACGGTGTTGCGCCGTGCCGCTTCAGCGGCGCTCACTGGAGTCAGTTGATCGTCAGCTTCTTGCTCGTTGTGGGTGCGCGCTTCGGCAACATCAGCGTGAGCACACCATCCTCGTAGCGAGCCTCAGCGCCGGCCTCGCTGACTTCGGCCGGCAACTCGAACGAACGACCATACATCGCGGCGAAGCGTTCGGTATGCAGAACGCGCTCACCTTCCTTTTCTTCCTTCGTGCTCTGTGTTTCCGCGCGGATCGCGATCCGCGAACCCTCGATCGATACTTCGATGTCCTCCTTCTTCACACCCGGCATGTCGACCTTGACTTCAAAATGGTCGCCTTTATCGACGACGTCCATCAAGGCACGCTCCACGGCGGGCATGTCGGAGTAACGCGGCATCGTTGCGAGTCCGGTGCGGTTCCACAGGTCGTCCATCCAGTCGCCAAAGAGCGGCGTGAACGGATCATTGCGACGACGTACCAGAAGATTTGCCATCGTGACCTCCTTTTCCAGCGCAGCCCGGAGACCCGGGCTCAACTAACAACATAGGTTGCCGAGCGGCAGTTGCAAGCCGGCCCTGAGCGCGCCGTTGACACACATCAACGGCGCCGCGACGGCCCGCGGCCCGCGGGACCGGCCGCCGTGCTTCGGCCAACCCGGTTAGCGGACTTGGAGTCGCTTGCTGGCGACGGCCACCCGCTTCGGCAGCGCCAGCGTCAGCACACCGTTCTCGAATGTGGCTTCGGCCCCGTCCTCGCTCACCTCCGTCGGCAGTTCGAAGCTGCGCGCGTAACTGGTGATGGTGCGTTCGGTATGAAGCACCCGTTCGCCGTCCTTGGTCTCGTTTTGCCTGCGGGTTTCCGCCTGCAACGTGACCCGGGCGCCTTCCACCGACACATTGATGTCTTCCTTGGCAACGCCCGGAAGATCGACCTTGATGTCGAACTTGTCGCCCGCATCGACGACGTCCATGCGGGCGCGGGCGACGGTCGGCGCTTCTGCACCGCGCGTCGGGACCAGGCCGGCACGCTGGAAGAAATCGTTGAACACATCATCAACCAGCGAGCCGAACGGATCGCTGCGACGCACAGAAAGTTGATTCATACGGACCTCCGATTGGGCTGTCGACAGGTCATAGCCTGCGGTCCCTCCCAATTCGGGGCCGCCGCCGCGGTTTCAAGACCCCCGCGGCGCCCCGGAAGGCCCTAGCCGCCGCGTGCAGGTCGACGACGCGGGCGCTTGCCCGGCCGCACTTCGCGGACGACTTCGGCAAACTCGTCGACGTCCTCGAAACTGCGGTAAACCGAGGCAAAACGGATGTAGGCGACCTTGTCGAGCCGCTTCAGTTCGCGCATCACCAGTTCACCGAGCTTCTCGCTTTTGACTTCGCGCTGCGCCGCCGACAGCAGCTTGTCCTCGATGCGCGCGATGGCGTCGTCGACCGCCTCGCGCGGCACCGGCCGCTTGCGCAGCGACAGCTGCATCGACGCGCGCAGCTTGTCGCGGTCGTAGTCAGCGCGCCCGCCGCCGCGTTTGATGATCGTCGGCATCGCCAGCTCGACGCGCTCGTAGGTCGTGAAGCGCTTGTCGCAGCCGAGACACTTGCGGCGCCGGCGGATCGTCGCCCCTTCGTCCGACGCACGCGAGTCGATGACCTGCGTGTCGGCGTTCTGGC
The DNA here is from genome assembly GCA_963712485.1 of uncultured beta proteobacterium. Lineage (GTDB taxonomy): Bacteria > Pseudomonadota > Gammaproteobacteria > Burkholderiales > Burkholderiaceae_F > JALORV01. Next base: position 77,872 of record CAVQID010000066.1, on the reverse strand, counting down.
AGAAGGGACATTTCATGGAAGTCTCGCTCGTGTACGCGACCCTGCGGGTCGCACGTGCACTCGCTCGAGATTGATTAGTGGGCCGGGCTTCGGGCGGCCGGGCGCCCGGCCCATTTCCAACGGCAACGGGGCGTGTGGGCTCACCGCGTTTGTCGTCACTGCGTCAGCGCCTTCGGCTTTCTCTCACGCGCCGTAGACGGGGAAGCGGGCGGTGAGTTGGCCGACTTCGTTGCGCACGCGGCTGACGGTGGCGGGGTCGCGCGGGTTGTCGAGAACGTCGGCGATCAGGTTTGCGGTTTGTTCGGCCTCGGCCTCCTTGAAGCCGCGCGTCGTCATGGCCGGGCTGCCGAGCCGGATGCCGCTGGTCACCATCGGCTTTTCCGGGTCCTTCGGGATCGCGTTCTTGTTGATCGTGATGTGCGCCTCGCCCAGGACCGCCTCGGCATCCTTGCCGGTGATCTGCTTGGCGCGCAGGTCGACCAGCATCAGGTGGCTCTCGGTGCGCCCGCTGACGATACGCAGGCCGCGCTTGACCAGCGACTCTGCCAGCACGCGCGCGTTGGTGATCACCTGCTGCTGGTAGGCCTTGAACTCGGGCGCCAGCGCTTCCTTGAAAGCGACCGCCTTGGCGGCGATCACGTGCATCAGCGGGCCGCCCTGGATGCCCGGAAACACCGCGCTGTTGATCGCCTTTTCCAGGCTCGGCTTCATCAGGATAAGACCCCCGCGCGGCCCGCGCAGCGTCTTGTGGGTCGTGCTGGTGACCACGTCGGCGTGCGGGATCGGGCTCGGGTAGACACCTGCCGCGATCAGGCCCGCGTAATGCGCCATGTCGACCATGAAGTAGGCACCGACATCGCGGGCGACCCGGGCGAAGCGCGCCCAGTCGAAGCGCAGCGAGTACGCCGAGGCGCCGCCGATGATCAGCTTGGGCTTGTGCCGATGCGCGAGTTGCTCCATCGCGTCGTAATCGACCTCCTCGCGGTCGTTCAAGCCGTAGCTGACCACCTTGAACCACTTGCCGGAGATGTTGAGCGCCATGCCGTGCGTCAGGTGCCCGCCTTCGGCAAGCGACAAGCCCATGATCGTGTCGCCTGGATTCAGCAGTGCGAGAAACACGGCGGTGTTCGCCTGCGCGCCCGAGTGCGGCTGCACGTTGGCCGCGAGTTCGATCGTCGGGTAGCCGAACAACTGCTTCAGCCGGTCGAGCGCCAGCGTTTCGGCGATGTCGACAAACTCGCAGCCGCCGTAGTAGCGCTTGCCCGGATAGCCCTCGGCGTACTTGTTGGTGAGTTGGCTGCCCTGCGCCGCCATGACGGCGGGGCTGGTGTAGTTCTCGGAGGCGATCAGCTCGATGTGCTGTTCCTGCCGGACATTCTCCTTGCGGATGGCGACCCAGAGTTCAGGGTCGATCGCCTCGACCGTATGCGTGATTCGATTGAACATGGTTCCTCGCGGCGGGTTGCAAGTGGTTCGTCACTTGCCATCTGCCCAGGCGAACGGCAGCTACGCGGGTAGCAGTTTGGTCCGCGCTCCCCGGGTGTACTCACCCTTTCGCCAGTCACGCGGAACGGGATGGCGGGGAAATTATGCCAGTGCGTACAGGGCCCAGAGGCCGGCCGCCAAACCGAGCAGCGGAGCCATGAACGCGCGAACCACCGGCCAGCGCAGTTGTGCCCCTCCCGCGCTGGCCGCCACGACCGTTTTGAACACGAGGTTGGATCCGACCGCGACTCCGACCGCAGCCAGCGCCGTTGTCTGTGACAGCGCTCCGTGATCGAGCAGCCGCAACGAGGACAATGTGATCGCGTCGACGTCGGTCAGTCCGGAAACCGTGGCGAGCGCAAGGAACCCGCTCTCGCCGAACCGATTATTGGCCCAGGCCGCGAGCAACAGGATGACCGCATAGATCGCGCCGAAGCCAAGCGCGGTCGTCAGCTGGGTTGGATTTCTGAAGGCCGCTTCATCGGCCGGCGGCGCTGCACCTGCCGCGCTCCAGCGCCGGGCGACGCCGACCAGCGATGCCAGCAGTGAGGGAGCGATGACGAGCAGCGCCAGCGGCAACGAGGCCGGCGCCGCAACGCCGACCAGAAACAGCACGCGCACCAGCTTCGTCGCGTTCGCGAGCAGGATCACGAGCAGTGCCGCCGGCATCGGCTGTGTGCCGGCAGCGACGTGGCGCGCGTAGACGAGCGTGGTCGCCGTGCTCGAAACGACGCCGCCGAGCACACCGGTCAGAAGCAGGCCGTGACGTCCCAGGGTAAGGCGCCACGCCACATAACCGGCGAGGCTGACGGCGGCCACGAGCACCACCATCAGCCAGACCTGGTGCGGATTCAGCACGCCGTATGGCCCGTACGATCGATCGGGCAGCAGCGGCAGGATCACCGCAGTCAGCACCGCGAACTGCAACATCGACCGGATGTCCTGCCCGGTCAGCTTCTGACTGAATCCTTCGAGCTCCGCCTTGAAGTACAGCAGCACGGTGATGCCGACGCCGAGCGCGACCGCTGGCGTGCGATAACCGTAGTAGTTGACGGCTCCGAGGAAGAAGACGGCAACCGCGGCGATTACCGTGGTGGTCCCGGAGTCGTCGCGGATCGATTCGCGGTCCTGCAGGTAGGCCGCCACCAACGCTCCGGTGACGCTCAGAGCCCCGACGCCCAGCGGCCAGGCCGAGCCGGTCGCATCCGTCAGCAGCCCACCGAGCGATCCGGCCACCGCGATCAGGGTGAACGTCCGCACGCCGGCCTTGGCGCTTGGCTTGCGCTCGCGCTCGAGCCCAACGAGCAGGCCAATGCCGGCGCTGACCGCAAACGTGATGACCAGCGCGAGCGATGCGTCCATGGCTCGACTGTACGAGCGCCGGCCCGCGCCGGGTTGGCAGGGGTCAACCGCGGTACAGCTCAGGTAAGCGACTCGTCGCGCGCCTGTTCCAGATGTGCCACATCACCCCAGCTCAACAGGCTCAGTTCCAGCGGCGGCGCCTCGGCGGCCAGCCGGTTAATGCTGGCGTTGAGCATTTGGTGCTCGCGCGGCGCATCCCATCCGAGGCCGCGCGCGGCGCGATAAATGACATCCAGCACACCTCCGTGGGTAACGATCGCCACGGTTTCCCCAGGATGTCGGGCGACGATGTCCTGCAACCCCGCCAGCACGCGGTCCATCAGTTGCTGGCCGCTTTCGCCGCCGTCCATCACCCAGGCCGGGTCCCGCGCGCGCCAGCTCCGGAAACCTGCGGGGTGGCGCGCCGCGATCTCGTCCAGCGTCAGTCCTTCGAAAAGTCCGAACGAACGCTCGCGCATTCGTGTCTCGGCACGGATTTCGAGGCCGAAGCGCGCCGCCAGCGGTTCGGCCGTCAGCCAGGCGCGGACCAGCTCGCTCGAATACACCGCGTCGACGACTTCGCTGCCGAGGCGATCCGCCAGCCGCGCCGCCTGTCGAATGCCTGCGGCCGACAACGGAATGTCGAGGTGCCCCTGGATGCGGTGTTCGGCATTCCATGCCGTTTCACCGTGGCGGATCAGCAGCAGTGTCGTCGTGGTCACGCGAGCCGCGGGTTGAGCGTGTAGGTACCCTGGATCGCTGCCTGGCCGAGCACGTGCCCCTCGATCGCCTTGCGCACGTCCGCAGCGGAAAACTTCCCGTCGACCGGCACGCGATCGAGATCCAGCGCGTAGAGCGTGAATACGTAATGGTGAATGATCGAGTCGTTCCACGGCGGGCACGGACCGTCATAGCCGAAGTAGTCGCCGCTCATGTCGTGGTCGGAGGCGAACCAGCCGGTGTAGTCATTCAGCCCCTGGCGCGATCCGTTGATCGCCGCCGGCCCATTCTTGCCTCGCGGCGTGACTTCCTTCGAGTAGCTGCCCGCCTCGATCGCGCGCGTCGCGGCGGCAATGTCGACCAGCACCCAGTGATGAAAATCGACTCGCGGCAGCGACGCCGGGACCTCGCGGTCTTCCTTGAACAGGTCGTCCGGCTTGCTCGGCACGTCGGGGTCGTGGCAGATCAATGCGAACGAGCGCGTGCCCGGTGGCACGTCGGACCACGCCAGGTGCGGATTGCGATTGGACGACAACTTGACGTGATGCGCGGCATCGATCACGCAGAACGCGCATTCGCCCGGGATCGAACTGCCGTTCGCGAAAGAGTCACTCCAGAGTTTCATCGTGTTTCCTCCTGCCTGGCCTGGACCTGCAACCAGAACGTCACCGGTCCGTCGTTGATCAATTCGACCTGCATGTAGGCGCCGAAGCGACCGGTCTCGACCGTCGCGTGCAGTTCCCGCGCCTGCTCGACGAACCACTCGAAGAGCCGCCGCCCGAGTTCCGGCTGCGCCGCCGGCGTAAAGCTCGGCCGCGTACCGCTGTTGGTGTCCGCTGCCAACGTGAACTGTGGCACCAGCAGCAGCCCTCCGCCGATGTCAGCAACGTTGAGGTTCATCTTGCCCTGCGCATCCGCAAACACACGATACCCGAGCACCTTGCGGACCAGCGCGTCAGCCTGGGTGACGCCGTCGTTGCGCTCGGCGCAAACCAGCGCCACCAGGCCCGGCCCGATGGCTCCCACCGTTGCGCCATCGATCGTCACCCGGCCTTGCGTCACCCGCTGGATCAGCGCAATCATCGATCTCATTCTACGGAGAGCCGCCGTGAACGCCGACCCCGCGCCCGTGCTTTTGGCCGCCGATCTTGCACCGAACCAGTCGCCGCCGCTGCAGGACGTCAATCTCTATACCGCCGACCAGGCTCTGCAGGACAGCGTGGCGCGCTACGGCGCGGCCTGGGCGCAGCCGGAATTGACGCAGCTCGGAGCGGACGCCTGCACATCGCGGATCATCGAACTGGGCCAGCTCGCCAATCGCCACGCACCGGTGTTGCACACGCACGATCGTTACGGCAATCGCCGCGACACGGTCGAGTTCCATCCCGCCTACCACGAGCTGATGACACTGGCCTGCACCGCGGGTCTGCACACCAGCCCCTGGGCCGAGCCGCGCGCGGGCGCCCAGGTGGCGCGCGCTGCCGGTTACCTGCTCTATGGGCAGATTGAAAATGGCACTCAGTGCCCCGTGACGATGACGTTTGCGGCAACCCCGCTGCTCGCACATCACGCGCCCAGCCTGCCGGAACTGGAGGCCATCTGGTTGCCGCGCCTCTACGCGCGCCGCTATGACGCGCGGTTCGCGCCGATCGAGGACAAGCTTGGCGCGACGATCGGCATGGGCATGACCGAGAAGCAAGGCGGCTCCGACGTGCGCAGCAATCTCACGCGCGCGACGCCGGTCGAAGGCCGCGGCCCCGGGCAGCGCTATCGCCTCAGAGGCCACAAGTGGTTCATGTCGGCGCCGATGTGCGACGCTTTCCTCGTGCTCGCTCAGGCCGAAGGCGGTCTGTCGTGCTTCTTCCTGCCGCGCTTCGTCGACGGCCGGGTCAACGCGCTGCGCTTCCTGCGACTGAAGGACAAGCTGGGCAACCGCGCCAACGCGAGCTCCGAGGTCGAGTTCGACGACGCCGTCGCGTGGCTGCTGGGTGACGAGGGCCGTGGCGTTCCGACGATCCTCGAGATGGTGAACCTGACTACGGCTCGACTGCTCGCTCGGCACGACCGGGATGCTGCGCCAGGCGCTAGCGCAGGCAGTCGCATCACGCGCAGCATCGCCGCAACGTTCGGCCGGCGGCTCGCCGAGCACGCACTGATGAAAAACGTGCTCGCCGATCTGGCGCTGGAGTCCGAGGCCGCCACCGCGCTCGCGCTCTGGCTGGCACACCTGTTCGATGCCGGCAACGATCCGCACGCGGCCGCGCTGCGGCGTGTGGTCACTCCGGCAGCGAAGTACTGGCTGTGCAAGCGCGCCGCAGGCTTCTGCCAGGAGGCAATGGAGGTGCTGGGTGGCAACGGCTATGTCGAGGATTCGATCCTGCCGAGGCTGTACCGTGAGGCGCCGGTGAATTCGATCTGGGAAGGGTCCGGCAACATCATGTGCCTCGACGTGTTGCGTGCGCTGAAACGCGAGCCGGGCACCGCCAACGCACTGGCCGCCGAGTTCGAGCGACTCGGCGGCGGGGACGCGCGTATCGCACGCGTCTGCGCCGAATTGATGCGCGAGGTGGCGGCGGACGAATTCAGCGAGCGTGACGCGCGACGCTTCGTCGAGCGGCTGGTGCTGCTGTTGCAGGCTGCGCTGCTCGCCCGCGATGCGCCCGCCTCAGTCGCCGAAGCCTTCTGTGCGTCGCGACTGGAGGACCGTCGCGGAGCCTACGGCACGCTAGCGGGGGGGCTCGATCTGGACGCGCTGCTCGAGCGCGCCTGGCCGGGGTACTGATTCACCGCGCCAGGCCTGCGTCAAAGGGGGCCGCTGCCGTTGGGTCAGACAACCGTCACCCGAGCCCACTTGCGCTTGCCGACCTGGATCACATAAGTGCCGGATCCCAGCCGCTGCGCCCGATCGGCGACGCGCGCACCGTCGACCCTCACTCCGCCCTGTTCGATGTTGCGCACGGCCTCGCTTGTCGAAGGCACGAGCCCGGCCTGCTTGAGCAGTGACGCGATCCCAAGACCGGCGGCGCTGTCGGCTGTGATGGTGAACTCGGGCATCTCGTCAGGCACCGCGCCGGCACTGAAGCGCGCGGTGAATTCCTGTTCCGCCGCGTCGGCCGCACGCGTCGAGTGAAAGCGGCCGACGATTTCGCGCGCCAGCAGCACTTTGATGTCGCGCGGATTGCGGCCGTCCGCGGCCTCGCGCTTCAGCGTCGCGATCTCGTCGTTGGAGCGCATCGATACCAGGTCGTACCAGCGCCACATCAGCTCGTCGGAAATCGACATGACCTTACCGAACATCTCGAACGGCGGCTCGGTGATGCCGATGTAGTTGTTCTTGCTCTTCGACATCTTTTCACTGCCGTCGAGCCCCTCGAGCAGCGGCATCGTCAGCACGCACTGCGGCTCCTGGCCGTAGTGCCGCTGCAACTCACGGCCAACGAGCAGGTTGAACTTCTGGTCGGTGCCGCCGAGCTCGATGTCCGCTCGCAGCGCGACCGAGTCATAACCCTGCATCAGCGGGTACAAGAGTTCGTGCATCGCGATCGGCGTGCTGTCGCGGAACCGCTTGGAAAAGTCATCGCGCTCGAGCAGACGCGCGAGCGTGTACTTAGCGGCCAGCCTGATCATGCCGGCAGCACCGAGGGGTTCCGACCATTCCGAGTTGTAGCGGATCTCGGTGCGCTCACGATCGAGAACCAGCGCCGCCTGTTCGAAGTAGGTCCTGGCATTCGCCTCGATTTCCTCGTGCGACAGTGGCGGCCGCATCGTATTGCGGCCCGAGGGATCGCCGATCAGGGCGGTGAAGTCACCGATCAGGAATATGACCGTGTGCCCGAGGTCCTGCAGTTGACGCAGCTTGTTCAGCACCACGGTATGTCCGAGGTGGATGTCCGGAGCGGTCGGGTCCAGCCCCAGTTTGCAGCGCAGAGCCTGCCCGGTGGCGTGCGAGCGCGCGAGTTTCTGCCCAAATTCGGCCTCAACCAGCAGTTCGTCGCAGCCACGCGTGACCAGCGCGAGCGCCTGCTCGATTTCCCGAGTGATTGGGTAGGTTTTTGTCGCGCCTGGGTCCATGCTTTTAGGGCTGCTTTTGTCCCGGTCAAACGGTCCGACCGGGCTATACTTCGCCCTTCGCAAAAAAGCGCACTCCCAGTGCGCTTTTTCCTGACTACCGGTCGATGTCGCTCGAGATTCTATCCAAACGCTGCAAAAGACTCGGCGCCGACGTCCGTCTCGGCGCGCGACTGCTGACACGTCGCTGGAAGCAGCTCGACCGGTCGACCCGCAGCCGCATCGAATTGACGGCGGTGCTTTCGCTGTTGCCGCTTTCCGCCGCAATCGCCGCCATAGCTGCCGCGCCGTCGGCGCTGGACCTCGATTCACTGGAGTCCACTCCGATCGTCGAGGTCGTCGACGCCCCGTCGATCGGCGATCAGCTTCAGGCGCTGGCGCCTCGCAGTGAGTCGTTCCTCCGCGAGGCGCGCGTGCAGCGAGGCGAGCCGATTGCCGCGCTGCTTGTCCGCATGGGAGTGGATGACGAGGCAGTGACGCGATTTCTGCGCACCGACCCCGCCGCGCGGCCGCTGGTGCGGCTGGCACCCGGACGGTTCGTGCAGGCAAGTATCGACAGCGCGGGCCGCGTGAACTGGCTGCGCGCCTACAGCGGCTCGGACGACACGGCGGCGTCGCCGAGCGCGCGCTTTGTCGCCGTCAACCGCGATGATGCGTCGATGGACGGCTTCGCGGTCACCGAGTTGGAGGTTGCGCTCGAGCGCCGCGTTGAAATGCGCGGCGGGGACATCTTGTTGTCATTCTTCGCCGCCGCCGATGCCGCCGACATCCCCGATTCGATTGCCCAGCAGATCATCGACGCGCTCGAAAGCGAGATCGATTTTCACCGCAGTCTGCGCCGCGGCGACAGCTTCCGCGCCATTTACGAAACGCTGCATGCCAATGGCGAATATGTGCGCGCGGGACGTCTGCTTGCGGTCGAGTTCGTCAACCAGGACAAGCCCGTCGAGGCGTTCTGGTTCGATGACGGCAGCAAGCACGGCGGCTTTTACGCCTTTGGCGGCCGTAACATGAAGCGTGCATTCCTGCGCTCGCCGCTCGAGTACACCCGCCTCAGTTCCGGCTTCAGCGCCAGCCGCACGCATCCGGTGTTCGGCTACGACGCGGCGCACCGCGGCGTCGACTATTCAGCGCCCGCGGGCACGAAGGTGCGAGGCGTGGCCGGCGGCACCGTCGAGTTTGCCGGCTGGCAGCGGGGCTATGGCAATCTCGTCGAGGTCCGCCATGACGAGAAGCACTCGACGCTATATGCACATCTGCAGGGCTTCGCGCCGGGCGTCGTAAAGGGGGCACGCATCGCGCAGGGTGATGTGATCGGTTATGTCGGCGCGACCGGGTGGGCGACCGGACCGCACCTGCACTTCGAGGTGAAGATCCGCGGCGCCCAGGTCAATCCGATCACGGCCGATCTGCCGGTCGCCGAGCCGCTGGCGGGATCCCAGCGGGACGCGCTGGCGGCAGCGGCAGCGCCACTGCGCGAGCAACTGGCGCTGCTTGAGCGGATACGGGTCGCGGCTGCACCCCGCTGACGGCCGCATGGCCGGTCCAGCCACGAACCCCGCGGGACCCGAGTTCTTTATCGGACTGATGTCGGGCACCAGCCTCGACGGCGTCGACGCGGTACTGGCCGACTTCGCATCGAGCCGGCCACGCGTGCTCGCCCACGTTCACCGACCATTTCCCGCCGACTTCCGCGATGAGCTGGCGGCGCTTACCGTTTCCGGAGCTGACGAGATTGAGCGATCGGGCCGGGCTGCAGTTCGTTTGGCCGATCTTTACGCCGAGTGCGTGCGCGGCACGCTTACCGCGGCCGGACTGAGCGCCGCCGACATCCGGGCCATCGGTGCGCATGGCCAGACCATCCGACATCGCCCCGAGGCGGGCTTCAGCGCGCAGCTAAATGCGCCGGGCCGACTCGCGGAAGCCACCGGGATCGACGTGGTCGCGGACTTCCGCAGTCGCGACATTGCCGCCGGCGGACAGGGCGCACCGCTGGTTCCCGGCTTTCACGCGGCCGCGTTCGCGTCGTCTACGCCGAGGGCCGTGGTCAACATCGGCGGCATCAGCAACATCACGTTTCTGTCAGGAGATGAAGGCGCAACGCTCGGGTTCGATTGCGGCCCCGGCAACGTCCTGCTCGACATCCACACGGCGCGGCATTCGGGCGAGACGTTTGATCGTGGCGGCGCATTTGCCGCAACAGGACGGGTCGACGACGCGCTGCTTCATCGCCTGCTCGCCGAGCCGTTCCTGCAGATTGCTCCGCCGAAAAGCACCGGCCGTGAACTGTTCTCGGCGCACTGGCTCGACGCCGCCCTTCAGGGTTTCAACCTCAGCAGTGCTGACATCCAGCGCACGCTCACCGAATTCACCGCCCGCTGCATCGCCGACGCGATCGTCCGGTGGTGTGCTTCGGCACAGGACGTGATCGTCTGCGGCGGCGGAGCGCGCAATGCCGTTCTGGTCCGCTCGTTGCAGGCCGCCGTCGCTCCGCGTGCCGTTGAGCTCTCGGACGCGATCGGCATTCCTCATGATCAGGTCGAGGCGCTCGCCTTTGCCTGGCTGGCTCGACAATGCCTGCGGCGTGAACCTGGCGCGATTGCCGCCGTCACCGGTGCACGCGCTGCGCGCGTACTCGGCGCCATTTACCCGCGCTAAAACAAAAGGGGCGCCAGGCGCCCCCTTTATTCCGAACTCTCGCTCTACGCAGAGAACGACGAACCGCAGCCACAGGTCGTCGTGGCGTTCGGATTCTTGATCACGAACTGAGCACCTTCGAGGTCCTCTTTGTAATCGATCTCGGCGCCCACCAGGTACTGGTAGCTCATCGAATCGATCAACAGCATCACTCCATTTTTCTCCATCGTCGCGTCGTCTTCATTCACGACTTCGTCGAAGGTGAAACCGTACTGGAAACCCGAGCAGCCCCCGCCTTGCACGAACACGCGCAGCTTCAGCTCGGGGTTGCCCTCCTCATCGATCAGCGCCTTGACTTTCGACGCTGCTGCGTCGGTAAAGAGCAGCGGGGCGGGCATCTCAACAGCAGCGTTCATGATCTCTCCACGCGTAAACGTCAGACATTATAGGCATCGCATCCACAGCTGGGCTGCCCTCATATCGATTCGGAAGTGGTACCTCCGGCGGCCAATTTCAATGCCGGCCGGGCCTCGGGAACCTCATGAATCAGGCGTCCTTCAACCACGGCACCATGATGGATTTCGACCGCCCGGTAATGAACATCGCCGATGACCTGGGCCTTGGGCTGGAGTTCGAGGACGTCGGAGACAAAAATCGGCCCGTTTACCTTGCCCGACACCACAAGGTGCGCCGCGTGAACCTCGCCAATCACGCTACCGAGTTCACTGATGATCACCATTCCGGGGTCGCCGTTGACGCAGCGGACATCGCCCTTCACCGTCCCGTCGATGCGCAGCCCACCCGCGTAAGACACCGTCCCCTCGATGGTTGTTCCACCGCCGATCAGTGTGCCGATGGTCTTTGGCGTGGCGCGTTTCGAACCGAACATTCTTGCCTCCTACATCGAGAACGTCTGCTGGGCGCGGGTCTCGCCGCCCGAGTCGATTGTCACCTGGACCGAACTGACGGTGGCGCCGGCGGGCAGCGGAAAGGTCCCTTCGATACGCTGATAATGGCGGAACGACAGCGGCGCGGGTCCTGCCGCAGGATAGGCGGGATCAGGTAGCTGCAACGACGTCGAAAGACCGTCCTTCAGCAGGCTGACCTTGAGCACGACACGGCCAACGAAGTCGCGCTCGGGCTTTCCGCTCTGCTGGACCAGCAATCGGTAACGCACGGTGCTGTCGTCGGCGTCGGGCTGCAGCTTGAAGCTTCGGATCAGCAGGCCGCGCGCGCCCGACTGGGCAGGAAGCAGGCTCTCGAAGAACGCCAGGTCGCTTTTGAGCCTTGCGTTGTCGTCTTCGAGCGATTTGATCTGCGTGGCGATCTGCTGCTGCATTGCGCGCTCGATGTTCAACTGATTCTCGGCCTGGACCGCCTGGGCTGCAAAGTGATCGCGTTCCGCCACTGCCCGTTGGAACTGGGCACGCTCGCTTTCCAGTTCCGCAAGAATCGCGTCACGATCCGGCGCCTTCACATTCATTGCATAGTGGTAGACGGCAAACAGGCCCGCCCCTGCGACGCCGAGCACCACCAGCACCAGGGCGGCACGCATCGCCCACGGCAACTGCGTGCGCACCGCAACGCGCGGCGCGCTAATCGACAGATTCCGCAACCACAGCTTCAACTTCATCGGCAGACAGCAAGTGACTCAGCTGCGCCTCGCGACAAACACGGCGCAACAAAAAAGCCGCCACCAAGCCTGGTGAGCGGCTTTTGTTCTGGATGGCGCGCGAAGTATAGGAGGCGGCGGCGCGCGCCAAAGCGCGGAATTGCGCCGCCCGCATCCCATGAAACCGCGCCCTCGGAAAGCTGAAACGCGATCGCGGGATACGCGATCGCGCGCGCTAGCGCTTCGAGAACTGCTTGCGGCGACGGGCCTTGCGGAAGCCGACCTTCTTGCGTTCGACTTCACGTGCATCGCGCGTGACGAGGCCCGCGTTCGACAACGCGGGCTTCAACGTGGAGTCGTAGTCGATCAGCGCGCGCGTGATGCCGTGGCGCACCGCGCCGGCCTGGCCCGACTCACCGCCGCCGTTGACGTTGACCATGATGTCGAAGGTCTCGGCGTGATGGGTCAGCTCCAGCGGCTGGCGCACGATCATGCGGCCCGTTTCGCGGAAGAAATACTGCTCGATCGGACGGCCGTTGATGACGATTGCGCCCTTGCCGCGCTTCATGAAAACGCGCGCGACGGAGCTTTTGCGGCGGCCTGTGCCGTAGTTGTAGTTGCCGATCATGAGAACCTCAGATGTCGAGCGTCTTGGGCTGTTGCGCGCTGTGCGGGTGCTGCTGGTCCGGATAGACCTTCAGCTTCTTGATCATGGCGTAGCCGAGCGGCCCCTTGGGGAGCATGCCCTTGACCGCCAGTTGCAGCGCACGTCCGGGGAAACGCTCCTGCATCTTGCGGAAGTTGGTCTCGTAGACGCCGCCCGGGTAGCCGGTGTGACGGTAATACTTCTTGTCTTCGAACTTCGCGCCGGTCACCTTCAGGCGCGCGGCGTTCACCACGACGATGAAGTCGCCGGTGTCGACGTGGGGCGTGTACTCGGGCTTGTGCTTGCCGCGCAACCGCAGCGCGATCTGGCTGGCGAGGCGGCCAAGGACCTTGTCGCTCGCGTCGACCAGCAGCCAATCACGTTTGACCTCGTGCGCTTTGGCAGAAAAGGTTTTCATTGAAAATCCGTCCTGAACTGGGTCACTGCACCGTGGCATCCGAACTGTCGAGCGACCCCGGCAGAACTTCGGGAACCTTGGAGATCCGGCCGCCAAGAAGCCGGCGAGGCCAAACGGCCCGCGCCGCTTCGGACTCCGATTGAGGGGGCTGATGCTGCCGAGCCGCAAACCGGAATCGCGGAAAGCCTTAAATTTTAAGCGTTTTGGCCAGGCTTTCGCAAGCGCACAAAAAAATAGGCCCGAGGACAGAGCCTCGGGCCGAATCCACCAAAGAGGGTGGAGGAGACAGCGATTGAGAGAACTTGTTCTCTCCTGAAGACCAGTCTGCCAGAAGAATGGTGCGCCGCAAAACGAACGGGCGCAGCTTTTCCGCAGAAAGTAGCTCAAGAAAGAGAAAACACCCAATATTTCAAATGCTTATGCAGCCGTTTGAGAGGATCGAGGAATCCCTCAAAATGTTGCTATGCGTCCACGGAGGCGAGTGAAGTCATGGAATGTGTAGTGCGCTGGACCGGTGAAGGCATGAGCTTCACCGCGGAATCGGGAAGCGGTCATCTGCTGACGATGGACGGATCGCCCGACGGCGGTGGCCGCAACCTGGCGCCGCGACCGATGGAGATGGTGCTGATCGGCACCGGCGGCTGTACCGCCTACGACGTGGTGCTGATCCTGAAACGAGGACGCCATGATGTCCGCGCCTGTGATGTCGCCGTACAGGCCGAGCGCGCAACGACCGACCCGAAGGTGTTTACGTCGATCACGATGCGTTTCACCGTCCGCGGCCGCCAGCTCGACCGCGCCGCAGTGGAACGCGCGGTCGCGCTTTCACACGAGAAGTACTGCTCGGCGACCGCGATGTTGGCCAAGACTGCGGTGATTCGGCACGAGGTCGTCGTCGAAGACATCTGACCTTCGGTCGGTCAGATGTAGTGCGCCGTCTTGGTCATGACCTTGGCCGCGAGCCGCATCGCCAGACGCGCCGGCAGCGGCAATTCGGCGCCCCCGTGATGGATCGCGCTTTCGGCGTGCTGGACCTCGTCGTCCTTCATCTGTTCGATGACGGCGCGCGACGCCAGGTCACCCTCGGGCAGGCGCTCCAGGTGACCGTCGAGATGCTGCTCCACCTGCCGCTCGGTTTCGGCCATGAAGCCCAGGCTCCTCCGGTCGCCCGCACGGGCCGCCAGCAACCCGATCGCGAACGCTCCGCCGTACCAGAGCGGGTTGAGCAGGCTGGTGCGTCCGCCCAGCTCCTCGATACGCGCCTGCGTCCATGCCAGATGGTCGGACTCCTCGCTGGCCGCACGCTCGAACAGAGCGCGCAGTTCCGGATCGCGGCTCGCCAATGCCTGCGCGTCATAAAGCGCCTGGGCGCAGACCTCGCCGACGTGGTTGACGCGCATCAGCGCGGCCGCCTCGCGTCGCTGCGCTTCTGTCATCTCGGGTTCGGCTGAGGCCAGCCCGGCGGCCGGACTCGGTCGCAAGGCGGCCGGCGGCGCACCCAAAGTCCGAAGGGCGCGGTCGGCCGCGGCGGTGAGTCGATCGAGCAGCGAGAGCGAGCGATTCATATGTTGCGCAAATGTAACGCCCCTGCACGGGTCTTGAGATACGGCGGCATTCCACGGCAGCCCGGCGCTATTCTCCCACTCGTTTGTGAGCGGGCCGGAGCGTTCGCCGCACCAAATTTCAAAAGCAAAACAGGCAGGAGACCCAATATGCGCAAGACCCTGGTCGCCGTGGCGCTCGCATGCGCCTTTCCGGCCGTCTATGCCCAGAGCAGCGTCACCGTGTACGGCATTCTGGACGTCGGTATCGAAGTGCTCGATGCCGGCAGCGACACGGCAACGCGGCTGCAGGGCAGCGGCATGTGGTCCGGCAATCGCTTTGGCATCCGCGGCAGTGAGACCCTCGGCGGTGGATACAGCGCGATCTTCACGCTCGAGGGCCGCTTTTCGCTCGACTCGGGTTCGGTCACCTACAACGAATCGGTGAACTGGTGCCGGCTCTCCGGCGCGACCACGGCTCCCGTCTGCCCCGGCGTGACCGTAGTTCCCGGAACTGCTATCGCCGCACTGCCGCCGACGAGCCCGACCTACCAGGCGAATACTCGGCGGACTGAACACACTCAACAACACAGCGCTGCAGTTGATCACGACGATCAACAGCGCCGGCGCGATCTTCGACCGGCAATCGTGGGTCGGCATGGTCACGCCCGTACGGCGCGGTCCTGGCCGGCCGTCATGTACACCCCCGGCTACGAGGTCCTGAACCGGTTCAGCGTGATGGGCGATGCTTCGGCGCTGTCGTTCGGGCAGGGCTACAACACGCCCGGCATCCGCATGAACAATGCGATCCAGTACCGGGCCGAGCTGAAGGGCTTCAGCGCATCGGCGATGTACAGCTTCGGTGGTTCGGAGGCCCCTGCTGCGGCGCGCACCGAGCGCATAGCGCCGCCGACCGGTGGTGACGACTACTGGGGCCTGAACCTGATGTACAACGCGCCCAACTGGGGTGTCGGCGCGGGCTACAACCACAACTACGTGGTGCCGTACGCGACGCAGGCCGCCGGCACGCCGGAGAAGAAGGACGGACTCGTCATGTTCAACGCCGGCGCCTGGGTCGGCCTCGGCAACTTCAAGGTCTACGGCCAGTACGTCCAGCGCAAGAACGACAACCCGTTGATCACGCCGCTCGACGCGCAGAACCTGCTGGTTGCCACCGGCGGCAATCTCGCCGCGATCACCGCGACGCTGGGGAGCCTTCAGCTCCAGGCATTCGACTTCGACACGATGCGCGGCCTGATCGGGAACTACGATACGAAGGCCTATCACCTCGGTGCGTCATGGCAGTTCATGGCGAACAGCACGCTCTATGCGGTCTACAACTACGCGAAGGACGATGCACGCTCGGTGTGGGCGACGCAGGACGCGGTGGTGAACCACTACGGCGTCGCCTACCAGTACCAGTTCTCGCCGCGCACGTCGCTGTTTGCCGTGGTGGCCTTCATGGCGAACAGCGATCAGGGCCGCCTCACACCCAGTTCGGCCGGCTATACGTCGGGCTTCGCGACCGAGTTCGGTGCGGACACGGCGGCCTACCAGCTGGGCCTGCGCCACGCTTTCTGATCGTTTCGTATGCTGAAACCAAAAGGGCGCTTCGGCGCCCTTTTCCGTTGTTGCTGTGAAGCAACAATTTACAGGCTATTCGGCCGCTTTTTGCTCTCGAAGCTTTGCCTGACCGCCCCCCTCTGGAACAATCCTCGACAGCTTCCTTCGGGGAAGTAATTCAACGGGCAGCGGTGCTGTCCAAAGCCCGCCGCACCAAAGAATTTCAAACACTAGCTAGGAGAGCTTCGAATGAAGAAAAGTCTCATCGCACTGGCAGTACTCGGTGCCGTGTCCGGCGCCGCGTCTGCGCAGTCGAGCGTCACGATGTACGGCATCGTCGATATCGGCGTGCAGTGGATCGAGCAGGGCGTCCTCGGCAGCGGAACACCGGCGGTCTATACGCAAGAAAGCGGATTCGCGGTCAACAGCGGCTACCAGTCGGGCAGCCGGTTCGGCGTGCGCGGCTCCGAAGCGCTTGGCCGCAACTGGAACGCGGTGTTCGCCCTCGAAGCTGGATACGACGCCGACACCGGCATGTCCGGCCAGGGCGGTCGTCTGTTCGGTCGTCAGGCGTGGGCCGGCTTGCAGCACAGCGCTGCCGGCACGTTCGTGGCGGGTCGTTTGGCCACCCCGTCGTCGGGTACCGGCTCGTTCTACCTGTGGGGAAGTGTCGACCCGTTCGAGACGGGCTGGGGCATCAACAGCCTGGGTTCCACGTTCATCCCGTCGAACGCGCTGCGCGAGGACAACGGTTTGCTGTGGGCGTCGCCGACATGGGCCGGCTTCAGGTTCGCCGCGATGTACTCGTTCAATGTCAACGGACAGGAGTCCCAGCCGAGCGGCAACAACACCACCGGCATGACCTTGGCCGCCAACTGGAACTGGGGTCCGGTGCACCTGGCCGCCACCTATGACGTGCTGTCGCCGTCGAACACGCTCAACAACGCGGTCTACGGCAATCCCGACCAGAAGATGACGCAGCTCGGCGGAACGTTCGACTTCAAGTTCCTGAAGCTCCATGCGGCGTATGCGATTCAGGACAATATCCGTCTGCAGGCGGCCGGTGCCAACCCGGGTGTCTTCAACCCGATCCCGGGCGCACCGTATGACAACCAGGCCTATATGTTCGGCGTGACGGTGCCGCTGTTCGGCGGGTCGATCCTCGCGTCGTATCAGTACGCGGATGCCGACAACGTCAACGGCGTGACGGCGACGAACGTGGCGTACGGATACGAGCCGGACTATTCGGTCTGGGGTGTCGGCTACTCGTACCCGTTCTCGCGTCGGACCAATATGTACATTGGATACGGCCAGCGCGAGTGGGACGGAACTATCTCTCAGGCAGCTACGACTTTGGGCGGAGCCTCAGAGCGTTTCGACTTCAAACAGTTCGCGCTGGGTATTCGTCACCTGTTCTAAACCCAGGTACTGCGTTCTGCTCGAAGGCCGCTGCTTGCAGCGGCCTTTTTTTCGCCCCTACCCCAATGCGCGCGCGAGTTGCTCGGCGCGCTTGCGGTTGACCAGCCCGATGCGCAGCCGGCGGTCGATGAGGTCGCTCGCGGACCGTGCCTGCTCGCAGGCGCGCGCGATATCGCGGTAGCGCAGCAGCGCCGCGTCGTCGTTCGGCAGCGCCGTGGTCGCAGTGGCGTGTGCCGCTTCCACTGCGGGATCGACATCGATGCGCAGCGTCTCGGTGCGCGATGCCGCCGGCGGCAGCAGACCGCACTTCATCGCCTGTTGAAGTGCGTCGACGGCCATGCGGCGATAGGTCGTCCATTTGCCGCCCGTCACCGTGATCAGGTTGCCGTGTTCGATGATGATGCTGTGCTCACGCGACAGCGTTTTCGTTGCGCCAGCCGCACCGCGCGCGACCAGCGGACGCAGCCCGGCGAACGTGGCGGTGATGTCGTCCGGAAGAATGGGGTCGCGCAGGTAGCCGCGCGCGGTCTCGACGATGAAGTCGATCTCCTGCGGCGTTGGCTGCGGCTCCCACACGATGTCGCGGGTCGGCACGTCGGTCGTGCCGACGACCAGGTGCTTTATCCACGGAATAGCGAACAGCACCCGACCGTCCGAGGTCTTCGGGATCATCAGCGCGCGGTTGCCGGGCAGGAAGCGCGAGCCGACGACGATATGCGAGCCGCGGCTCACCGCGACGATCGGCGCGGCGGAGGCATCGGCGAGCGCGCGGATCTGGTCGACCCAGACGCCGGTGGCGTTGAAGACGACCCTGGCGCGCAGTTCGAAACGCTCGCCGGTTTCCGCGTCGACTGCTGAAACCGCGGCCACGCGACCGTTGTCGACGCGCAGCCCCTCGGTGCGCACGTAGTTGATGGCGACCGCGCCGAGCCGGCACGCGGTACGCATCAACGCGATCGCCAGCCGCGCATCGTCGAACTGGCCATCCCAGTAGGAAACGCCGCCGTGCAGCCCTTCGGTTCGCACGGTCGGCAGCCGTTCGATGGTTTCCGCCCGCGACAGCCAGCGGGTCGGGCCGACGCCGCGGGTACCCGCCAGGCTGTCGTAAAGCCCGAGGCCGATGCGCATGAGCTCGCGCTCGAGCGGCCGATAACACGGCACGATGAATTCGAGCGCGTGCACCAGTTCGGGCGCGTTCTCGATCAGCAGCGCGCGCTCGATCAGCGCTTCACGCACCAGTTTGACGTTGCCCTGCGCCAGGTAGCGGACGCCGCCATGGATCAGCTTGGTGCTGCGGCTCGACGTGCCGCTGGCGAAATCGTGCGCCTCGATCAGCGCCGTCCGCAGGCCACGGGCCGCGGCGTCGACAGCGATGCCGAGCCCGGTCGCGCCGCCGCCGATGACGAGCACGTCCCACGGCCGCGCCTCGCGCAGCGACGCGAGGAGTTGAGCGCGCTCGATGACCGGAGCACGCACGGCGTCGATCATTCGATCCACAGCCGTGACCTTTCCACCGCGCGGCGCCATTGCGCCAGCAACGCTCCACGTTCATCGTCGTTCATCAGCGGCTCGAAGCGCCGCTCGGCGCGCCAGAGCCCGGCGAGCTCTTCGGTCGACGACCACACCCCGGTGGCAAGCCCGGCCAGGTAGGCGGTGCCCAGCGCCGTGGTCTCGGTCACCTCGGGGCGCACCACCGGCACCCCCATCACATCGGCCTGGAACTGCATCAGTAGGTCGTTGCGGGAGGCGCCGCCGTCGACGCGCAATTCGGTGATCGGCCGGTGGGCATCGCGCTGCATCGCGTCCAGCACATCGGTCGACTGGAACGCGATGGAGTCCAGCGCCGCGCGTGCCACATGCGCGCGCGAAGTGCCGCGCGTGACGCCGATCAGCAGGCCGCGCGCATCCGGGTCCCAGTGCGGGGCGCCGAGCCCGACAAACGCCGGCACCAGAAAGACGCCGCCGCTGTCATCGACCTGGCGCGCGAGCGCCTCGACATGTTCGGACCGTTCGATCAGTCCCAACCCATCGCGCAGCCACTGCACGACCGCGCCCGCGACGAAGACGCTGCCTTCGAGCATGAAGGTGGCCGATGGATCCGCACCGATGCGCCAGCCCGCGGTCGAAAGCAGGCGATTGCCCGAGGTTCGCGCCGTGGCACCGACATTCATCAACATGAACGCACCGGTGCCATACGTGTTCTTGGCCATGCCGGGCATGAAGCACGCCTGGCCGAAGGTCGCGGCCTGTTGGTCGCCGGCATTGCCCGCGATCGCGATCGGCGCACCCAGCAATTCTTCGCGTGCGGAGCCGACCACCTCACTCGAAGCCGTGATCCGCGGCAGCAGCGCACGGGGCACGTTGAACAGCGCCAGGAGTTCGTCGTCCCATTGCAACGTCGCCAGGTCGACCAGCAACGTACGCGATGCGTTGCTGACGTCGGTGACATGAACCGCACCGCCGGTCAGGTTCCAGATCAGCCAGCTATCGACCGTGCCGAAGGCGAGTTCGCCACGCTCGGCGCGGGCACGCGCGCCCGGAACATGATCGAGCAGCCAGCCAATTTTGGTGGCGGAGAAGTAAGGATCGAGCACGAGCCCGGTCTTCGCCCGGACCCGCTCCTCGAGTCCGCGCTCGCGCAGGCTGGCGCAGTGCCCGGCCGTGCGGCGGTCCTGCCAGACAATCGCGTTGGCGATGGGCGCGCCGGTCGACCGGTCCCAGAGCACCGTCGTCTCACGCTGGTTAGCGATGCCGATGCCCGCGACCTCGCGCGCAGCCACGCCGGACTGCCGCAGCGCCGACTGCGCACAGGCGAGCTGGGTCGACCAGATCTCCGTCGGGTTGTGTTCGACCCAGCCCGGCTCCGGGTAGATCTGCCGGAATTCCTTCTGGGCCGACCCGACGATGCGGCCACTGCGATCGAAGACGATGGCGCGCGAGCTGGTGGTTCCCTGGTCGAGTGCCAGCACGTGGCTCATGCGTGTCGCGGTCCGGTCGTTGTTCTAAGACTGTTGCAGCCAGCATAGACGAACGGCATCGCGCACGGCAGACTTGGTCTACAACCTAGATCAAAGGAGACACCTATGCTGCGTGGCCTGATGGCCGTGATCGGTCTGGCCCTGGCGGTCCTTGCGCCAGCGCATGCTCAGAGCTGGCCCACCAAGGCGGTGCGCATCATCGTGCCGTTTCCGCCGGGCGGCACGACCGATATCGTGGCGCGCTCGCTAGGCGTCGAACTGCAGCGCATGTGGCAGCACGCGGTCGTCATCGAGAATCGGCCGGGCGCCGGCGGAAATATCGGCGCAGACGTGGTCGCCAAGAGCGCCCCGGACGGCTACACCTTGCTGATGGGCACTGTCGGCACGCATGCGATCAATGCCGCGCTGTTCGCGCAGAGCGGCGCCAAGATGCCGTTCGATCCGGCGAAGGACTTCGTGCCGATCACGCTGGCGGCCGGTGTCCCGAACGTGATGGTGATCAACCCGAAGCTGCCGGCGAACACGGTGGCCGAATTCATCGCCTATGCGAAGGCCCGGCCGGGGCAGCTCAACATGGCCTCGAGCGGCAACGGCACCTCGATCCATCTTTCCGGCGAGCTCTTCAAGACGGTGACCGGTGTCTACATGGTGCACTTTCCATATCGCGGCTCCGCGCCCGCGGTGACGGACGTGATCACCGGCAACATGAACGTGATGTTCGATAACCTGCCGTCGGCGCTGCCGCACATCAAGAGCGGCCGGCTGAAGGCGCTGGCGGTCACCTCGCGGACGCGCTCGCCTGCGTTGCCCAACGTGCCGACCATCGAGGAAGCCGCCGGACTGAAGGGCTTCGACGCGACGTCGTGGTTCGGGCTGTTTGCCCCGGCGGGGACCCCGCGCGCCGTCGTCGACAAGGTGCAGTCCGACGTGGCCAAGGCGCTCGCGATTCCCGAGGTGCGCGAGCGCTTTGTCGCGCAGGGAGCCGATCCCGGCGGCAGCACGCCGGAGCAGTTCGCCGCGTTCATCCGCGCCGAGACCGAAAAGTGGACACGCGTCGTCAAGTTCTCCAACGCCAAGGTCGACTGAGGTCCGGGAAGAAGTTCTCGTCAGCAGCGCGCTGGCCGCATGGCCCGGACTTCCATTGGATGTGACTGAAGCCGCGGCCCGCTACCGGACCAGGCTCGCTGGGGTCATCGTCGCGGCACTGCGCGACGATGTCGCCATTCGCGCGATCGGCGAAGGTGGCGCTGCGGCGCGCGGGCGAGCCGACGAATACTCCGATCTTGACCTGATGATCGTCGCGCCGCTGCCCGACGCTGGCGCAATTTTCGCGAGGGTCGAGGCGGCCACGCGAACCGTTGCCCCGATTACGCACACCTGGTCCGTCGAGCCCGCGGGCTTCCCGGAAACGGCGCAGCGCTTCTATTTCCTCGCCGGCGCGCCGCGCTTCTTCGCGATCGACTGCTTGGTGATCAGCGAGAGCGGTATCGGCGCGTTCCTCGATCGCGAACGCCATGGCGAGGTGGTCACCTGGTTCGATCCCGACGGTTTGCTGCGGGCCCGACCGCTGGATTCAGATGCGCTGGCGCGCCGACGCGGCCATCGGCTGAAGCAGCTGCAGGAATCGGTCCCGGTGTACGCGATGCTCGTCGACAAGGAACTGGCACGCGGACATGCGCTCGAAGCATTCGGCTTCTACCAGGCGCTGCTGCGCATGCTGATCGAACTGCTCGGCATGCGGCATCGCCCGCATCGATTCGATTTCGCCTGGCGCTATGTCGAGCGGGAACTGCCGGTAGCCGCCCAGGCACTGATCGCGCGCTACGCCTTTGTGCCGGACGCTGATGCGCTCGCCACGCTCGCGGCCTCGCTCGTCGACGAAATTGCTGCGCAACTGGAGGCACTGGCGACCGAAGATTCGGTGGCCGGTTAGCCGCGTCTAGCGCGGCAGTGCCAACCGGTCGACCATGTCCATGATCGCCTTGATCTGCACACCCGTCTTCACCGCATAGTCGGTGCCGGTGTAGCCCCACCAGTCCCAGCAACCGTTCGGATTGAACGGTTGCCACCAGGCGACCAGCGAAGGTTCGCTGCTGCGGGCCTGCGGGTACAGCACGATGACGTCGTGCGCCGCCGCCCACGCGTTGTAGCCCGCTTCGCGGATGAAGACATCGCCGATCGCAGATGCGCCTTGCCGACACCCGTGCAGCGCGATGTGGATGCGGCAGCGCCTGCCGCTTTCGCACTGGGCCGGGATGAAGGCGTAGCCGGTCTTGTCGAGCGAAGTCATCGACCACCAGCGACGCCATGCCGGAACAAAGTCGGCCTGGTTGAACTCCAGTACACGTCCTCCGCCTCCCGGCTTCGCAGCCACGTCGGGGTGCAGCGCACCGAGCATTTCACTGACGACGTCGACGCCGCAGCGGTTCAGAAACGGCGGCGCACTGGTGGCGCAGTCGACGCCATTGGATGGCGTCGGCAAGCCATGTCCGAGGCCGGGTTGCACGCGGAACTGCACGCCGGCCTTGTTGTAGTGCGCGAAGAAATCGCGGTTCGCACGCACGACCGCGGTCACGACCTTGCTGTCCTTCTCGCCGGCCAGCAGCCAGGCCTTCATCGAGCGCAGACTCTGGGTCGGGTCGATGAGCCGCAGACTCGCGAGCCGCTCTGCATCGCGGATCGACCCGTCGGCGCCGGGGTCGCCCTGCATGCAGATGCCTTCAGCGCGCGTCACATTGAGACCGACGCAGTAGTACGGCCCGCCGGCAAAAACGCCGACACCGCTGACGCGCGACGAGTTGGCGACGGCGAGTTGCACCGCCATGTAAGCACCGGATGAAAGGCCGGAGACCGTCACGCGATCGCCCTGCGCGTTGAGCGCCGGCAGCCTCTCGGCGGCAACCGCAGTTACCATCGCGGCCATTGCCGCCGCACCCAGCAAAACCCGCCCGCCCCGTCTCATGCCTGCCTCCGACCGTCGCACGCCGTTGCTCGGCGCGCTGCTGCTCGCCACGATCATCGCACTCGTCGCTTCGGGTTGGCGGCCGTTCGACCGCCTCACCTGGCTGATGGAGGTCTTGCCGGTGCTGATTGCGATTCCGTTGCTGCTCAAGACTCGCGAGCGTTATCCGCTGACTACCCTGCTCTACGTCCTGATCTTCGCGCACGCGCTGGTGCTGATCCTGGGCGGCGCCTACACCTACGCCCGCGTTCCAGCGGGGCACTGGGTGCAGGAGGCGTTCGGACTCGCGCGCAATCCGTACGACAAACTCGGCCACTTCATGCAGGGCTTTGTCCCGGCACTGATTGCGAGGGAGATTTTCATCCGCGGCGGATATGTGCACGGGCGCCGGATGACCGCGTTCCTGTGCGTATGCGTCGCACTCGCGATCAGCGCCGCCTACGAGCTGATCGAGTGGTGGTCGGCGCTCGCGCTGGGACAGGGTGCCGACGAGTTCCTCGGGACGCAGGGCGACCCCTGGGATACGCAATCGGACATGCTGATGGCGCTGATCGGCGCATTGGCCGCACTGCTTGCGCTGTCCGGGCTGCACGACCGGCAGTTGCAGGCACTGCGGTCGCGCCCCGTGTCGAGCGACCTGCGATAGACGTCGTCGTTACGACCGGCGCGTCACGTGAGGCCTGCTTGAGCGGCGACAAGTCGGCCGATCCCGCAGGCGTTAAAAGTGACATTGGGCGCTTTTTAGGCGCAATTCACTTTCGGAGCAGCCTGATGAGAAAGTCACTGGCGATTGCGGCGCTTCTGGGGGCGTTGCCACTGGTTACGGCCGCGCAGTCGAGCGTCACCCTGTACGGAATCATCGACCTCGGCGTGCAATGGAACGAATCCGGCATCAACACGGGGACCAGTTCACTGCCCAACTGGCAGCAGGAGAGCGCGTGGGGCGTCGACAGCGGCTACCAGTCGGGAAGCCGGCTCGGGCTGCGCGGCTCGGAGGCGCTCGGTCGCGCCTGGAACGCAGTGTTTACGCTTGAAGCCGGTTTCGACGCGTCCACCGGGATGTCGAGTCAGGGCGGCCGGCTGTTTGGTCGCCAGGCGTGGGCCGGGCTGCAGAACGCGAGCCTCGGCACGATCGCGCTCGGCCGCATCGCCACGCCCTCGTCGGGAAGCGGCGCGTTCGACCTGTGGAGCCCGGTCGACCCGTTCGGCTGCAGCTGGGGTGTCGCAGGGCTCGGCAACACATTCATCCCGTGCTCGACGCTGCGCGAGGACAACTCGATCATCTGGGCATCTCCCACCTGGGCGGGCCTCAAGCTCGCGGCGCAGTACTCCGCAAACATCGACACCGGCGAGACCACACCGCAGGGCACCAACACTTCGGCCCTCAACCTCGGCGCGAACTGGACATGGGGTCCGCTGTTCCTCGCCGCCACTTATGACGTCATCGCTTACGCGGACGCCGGTACGTCCGGGCGTCCCGGGGCCGGAAACCCGGACCAGAAGATGCTGCAGCTCGGAGGCACGTTCGACTTCAAGGTCCTCAAAATTCACGCTGGCTGGGCCGACCAGAGCAACATCAGTACCGCCAACACGTTGGGCGGTGTCGGCAGCGGCGTGCCGTCGGCGCTCGTGCCGGTCGGCATCGGCTCCTACGACAACAGCGCCTGGATGGCCGGCGTCACGGTGCCGCTGCTCGGCGGCAACCTGCGCGGCTCCTACCAGTATTCGGATGCGAAGAACGCCGTCAGCGGGTTGTCGCAGTACGAGCCGGATTACTCGGTCTGGGGCATCGGCTTCGACTATCCGTTCTCGCGCCGCACCAATGTGTACCTGGGCTACGCACAGCGCGAGTGGGACGGAAGCGTGACCACGAGTACCGGCAGCGCTCTGCCCAATGCGGCGCAGATCTTCGATCGCGCTCAGTTCGCGATGGGGCTGCGTCACAACTTCTAGGGCGAAATCCAGGTGACGGACCTGGCCGCTGACCCAGCGGCCAGGTCTTCCTTTGCCGCCTGTCCACTATTCAGCACGCGAGGCCGGTAATCCGCCATTCAGCGGATTGCCGGTGGGGCACAACAATTGCACTGTCACATTGAGCGCTGAAAATGCGCTGCGGAGGTCCACCATGCTGATGCGAGTGAGAGAGCGGAACAACGAAGTCGAGATCCAGCTTAGCGGTCTCGGCGGACGTCAGCACGCCGTCATGGTGGCACTCAGCGGGTCGGGCGCGAGCGACGAGATGGTCGACCGATCCAAGCTCGAAACGCTGTCGGTACGTTCGCGCGCCGACGCGATGAACGTCAGGTTGCGTGCCAAGACCGGTGAGACGCTCGACGTGACGCATCTGTATCGTTGCCTGCGCCGCGCGCTGGTCGAAACCGGCCGCAGTGCCTTCAACGCTTCGGCAGCCGGCTGATCGCGCCTGTCGGCGCAGTGCTCAGAACCGCAGACCGACCCCGAGCGACATCACCGGCGCGAACCGTGCCTCGTCCGCGGCGCTGGCACCATCCAGCGCACGCACATCGGCCGCGCACGAAGCGGTCGGAAGCCCGCCGGGGCAACCCCACGTCGCGAGGCTGTTGCGCTGGTACATGACGCCGAGATCGGCACTCAGGTACAGCCCTCCGCGCTTCGTTGCGCCGAGGCCCCAGCCCAGCCCGACATACGGATTCCCGCGCATCAGCCAGGAGCGCGGATCGGCAGCGAATCCGCTCGGCAACGCGTCGCTCGCGATCGCTTCGGCGCGCAAACCGGCCATCGTCGCTGAATCCACGCGCGTGGCGCCGTACGCGAGGCCGCCCGAGACACGAAAACCACTGGAAAGCGGATACCAGTCCGCGAGCACCATCGAACTGGCGACGAGGCCGTCGCTGGCAAGCAGTCCCGGACGGCCGCCGACCCAGCCCCGCAGACCAATGCTCGGGCTCAACTCAACGGTACGTTCGTCGCTCAGCGCAGGAATCGTCAGCCCAGGACCCTGCAACTGTGCGGCGGCGGGCGCCGCGACCAGCATCAGTAGCGCTGTGCAAATTCGCCGTTGACTCATGACTGCCTCCGGAGCGGCTGCCTCGTCCGAGTTCAAACGTTAGGACAGACGAGACTCCCTTCATAGCCGAAGAATCCCCCAAATGCTGCGGTAAATCAGCTTCCCTGCACGTTTGGGGGATGGGGCGGTCGGTTGTACGCCTGAAAGTGAAGACTCGCGCGTCGCGAAAGTACGACGCTACTCGTCGAAGCGCGGCTTCCGGGGTGGCGCTGGTCGATCGCCGCGTTCGGCGCGGCGCGGCGCACTGCTGCGATCGCGCGCAAATGCCGGGCGGTCGCGCGGCGGGCCTGGCGGACGTCCGCCGGCAAAACGCGCCAGCCGCATCACCATGCGCAGCGCCTCGTTGACCGACTCGGAGTCGCGAAACACGCGCGCGACGTCCGGGTCCAGGCGGATCGATCCCGCAGGCGCAGCATGCAGGCGCTCCCGCGGCGCTTCCGCACGGCCCGGCCGCTCGGCGCGCTGATAGGGGTTGCCAAAGGTCCGCTCCTGCGCCGCGCGCGCGCGCGGCCCTGTGCGGGTTCCCGTCGGCGGCCCGCGGCGATCTTTCTTCTCACGCTCTTTCATCGGTGCCTCCTCGGGCAGGAATCAGTGTTTGCCAGTCGATACGGCCGAAGCGAATGTCGGCTGCAACAAAGAAGGCCGCACAAGGCGGCCTTCGAGGATGCAACGCGATGCTCAGGCTGCTTTCTTTTCGTCCCGCAGCTCGCGGCGCAGGATCTTGCCGACGTTCGTCTTCGGCAGGTCGCTGCGGAACTCGATGTATTTCGGCTTCTTGTAGCCGGTCAGCTGCTCCTTGCAGTACTCCATGATTTCCTTTTCGGTGAGCGCCGGGTCTTTTTTCACGACGAAGAGCTTCACCGCCTCGCCAGAACCCTCATCGGGGACCCCGACGGCGGCGCACTCGAGCACGCCCGGATGCCCGGCCACGACACCCTCGACCTCGTTCGGGTACACATTGAAGCCCGACACGAGGATCATGTCCTTTTTGCGATCGACGATCTTCGTGTAGCCATCGTTGTCCATGACGCCGATGTCGCCGGTCTTGAAGAAGCCGTCGGGCGTCATGACCTTGGCGGTTTCGTCAGGACGGTTCCAGTACCCCGCCATCACCTGCGGTCCGCGGATCGCGATTTCGCCGACCGAGCCCGCCGGCATCGGCTTGCCCGCGTCATCCAGGATCGCGATCTCGGTAGACGGCATCGGCAGGCCGATCGACCCGGTGTAACGGTCGGTGTCGGTCGGGTTGCACGTCGCCCCCGGAGACGTTTCCGACAGCCCGTACGCCTCGCAGATCGGGCAGCCGGTGAGCTTCAGCCACTTCTCTGCTACCGCCTGTTGGACGGCCATGCCACCGCCGAGCGAAACCAGCAGACGTGAGAAATTGAGTTTGCGGAAATCCTCGTTGTTCAGCAGGCCGTTGAACAGCGTGTTGACCGCCGGGAAGACGTGGAAGGTGTGCTTCTGCAGTTCCTTCACGAAGCCGGGGATGTCGCGCGGATTCGGAATCAGTACGCAATGACCGCCAACGCGCGCCGACAGCATCGCGCACGCGGTCAGCGCGAAGATGTGATACAGCGGAAGCGCGGTGATGACCGTCAGTTGTTCACCCGGCTTGAGCTTCTTCAGCGCGGGTTGATACCAGGTCTCGGACTGCAGCACGTTCGCGACGATGTTCTTGTGCAACAACTGGGCGCCCTTGCTGACACCGGTCGTGCCGCCGGTGTACTGCAGGAATGCCGTGTCGTTCAGCGTGACCTCGACCGGCTTCAACGTCATGCGCAGGCCGTCGGCCAGCACTTCGTTCCAGCGCAGCGCATTGGGGATGGTGAACTCCGGCACCATCTTCTTGACGTTGCGCACGACGAAATTGACGAGCAGCCCCTTGAAAAATCCCAGCATGTCGCCCATCGCGCAGACCACCACGGTGCGCGTCGGCACCTTGTCGTAGACCTGCTGCAGCGTGGTCGCGAAATTCTCGATGATGAAAATGGCTTCTGCACCGGAGTCCTTCAGCTGGTGCTCGAGTTCACGCGGCGTATAAAGCGGATTGACGTTGACGACCGTGCAGCCGGCGCGCAAGACACCCGCCAGCACGACGGGATACTGCAGCACGTTCGGCATCATGATCGCGACGCGCTTGCCCTTGGTAAACCCGCGGCTCTGCAGCCACGCGCCGATCGCCGCCGACTGGGTGTCGAGATCCTGAAACGTCATCGTCTTGCCCATGCAGCTGTACGCAGGCTGGCCACCATGTTTCTTGAAGGCTTCTTCCAGCAGTTCTACCAGCGACGAATACTGGTGGTAGTCGATGTCGGCGGGGACGCCCTTCGGATAATTCTTCAGCCAGAACCGGTCCATCGAAGTCTCCTTGTCACGCCGATCGCACTCGGCGCCTTATTGGAATCGGTTGCACCGCCACGAAGGCGGGGAAACCTTTGAATCATAGCTGCTCGACCCGCGCGCAGCAGTGGTGGCTAACGCCTAGGCTGCAGTCGCTGCAGAGCGTCGTCGCGCTCGCTCTTCGGCAGTGCGGCGAGCCGCTTGACGCCAGCATAAAACGCCGTGAAATCGCCGCCGTCTTGCGCCAGCAGCGCGTCAAAGGCGGGGACCAGGTCGTTGTAGGCTCCCACCGCCGCCAGGTGAGCATTCGTGAGGTCCTGCTCGAAGAAGCGGTCGTAGCCTGCAAATCCGCCCCACGCCAACTTGAGTGTCGCGTAGTCCTGCTTCAACTGGGCGAAGAGTTCGCGTTTGCGCGCACGCTTGGCCTCGTCCGGCGCACCACTCGCGTAGTTCTGCTGCAGCAGTTCGCGATAGCGCAGCAGCAGTTCGAGGAACTGCGTGCGCCGCTGTGCGAACTCCGCATAGGCCCGACGCGACGCATCACTGCCATGGGTGGCGAGCCAGCGGCGGACGCCCTCGCGTTCGACCGTCGTGGCAAACGATTCATTGAAGGTGGTGTCGCCGCCGACAAAGACGACCTGATGCGCGAGCTCATGGAACAGCAGGCCGGCGAGTTGCCCTTCGGTTCCGCCGATGAAGGTGTTAAGCAGCGGATCGGCGAACCAGCCCAGAGTGGAATACGCGGGCACGCCGCTGACATTCACCTCGTAGCCGGTCGAGCGCAGTTCTTCGGCGGCGGCGTCGGCGGCCCCCTTGTCGAAGTAGCCGCGATATCCGGCACAGCCCACGACCGGATAGCACCACTGCTTGAGCTGCAGCGACAGTTCCTTTGTGGCAAACACATTCCACGCCACGTACGGGCGCTTCAGGTCGGCATAGCGCGTATAGCTGCCGTTGTCGGGCAGCGCGAGCGCGGTCGACGCATAGGCGCGGATCTGCTGCGCCTTTTCAAGTCGTTGCTTGAGCTGCGCAGCGGCGTCGGGATCCGCGATGACATCGGGAATGGGCCGCGCCGCTTCGAGCATCGCAAAGTGGCCATGGATCGACTGCGCGTAGTAGCCGATCGTCGAGCAGCCGCCCGAGAGCGCGACCGCCAGCAGGAACACCGCTGCTGCAGTCAGCCAGAGCGCCCGGCGGCGCCACATCGAAGCAAAGGAGGCAGGATGTGCCATGCCCCCATTCTGCACAAATCGCAATCAGCGGAACCGGCCCTGCACAAGGCGGGGATCAGCGCTCCAGCCGGCAGACCACGCGCCGCAATTTGCCGCTGCCGGGCTCTCGCGTCGGCGCGCGGCGCGACACCAGGATATCGACCGGGCCGATGTCACAGGACTCGAAATAGTGGCGCAGCGCCGCGCGGACCGGGCGCGCGCGTGAACGCTCGCGCACGCCGAGGTGGACCGAGAGCCCGCCGTCCGCACGCTGGACCACCTGGAACTCGTGCGCGCCGGCACCTTCCTCGAGCACCGTCTCCAGCGCCAGCGGGACCACGGTGACCTCGCCGCCGAGGCGACCGGGCAGTCGTAACGCGTCGTCGCAGCGGCCTTCGACCGAAATCTGCGGAAAATGGCTGCCGCAGGCGCAGGCGGCTCCGTCCAGCGTCACCGCGTCGCCCAGGTTGTAGCGGATCAGCGGCTGCACCCGGTTGGCCAGGTTGGTGAGCAGCACCGAGTGCGAACGCACGCCCGGAGCAACCGGAGCGCCGTGCCGATCGACCGGTTCGAGCACGACCCAGTCGGCGTTGACATGCAGCTGCCGGTGCGGACACTCCCACGCAATCGGCAGGAACTCGGACGACCCGTAGGCGCTGCGCACCCGGCAGCCGAAAGCGCGCTGAATCCGCAGCCGCGACGGTTCCGACAGGACTTCTCCGCCGGTCCAGATCTCGCGCGGCCGCAGCCGCAGACGGCCGGCCTCCTGCTCTTCGGCCAGCATTTCGGCCGCGGTCGGATAGGTGGCCAGGATCGTCGGACGGTACGCGTTGAGCTGCTGCACCAGTTGCGCGCACGGCTGCAGCAACGCGAACGCCCGCACGGCGTCGGCCATCCACGGCGCCCAGCGGCGCATACGCTCGACCGTGCTGATACCGGCAAAGTGTCCGTCGGTGGCAGCCACCATTGCGTACCGGTCACCTTCCATCAACTGCCGCAGCAGATCGGTCGGCGAACGCAGGCCACGGAAGCGCTGCGACTCGAGTGCGTCATAGACCGCGAGCGCATCCGGGTCGTGCACGAAAAAACCGGGCGTTCCGGTCGTGCCCGAGCTGGTCCAGACGCCATAGCGACCCTCGAGCGCATGCCCGATGCGACCGGGATCCGCGATGAATGTCTCGATTGCGCGCCTTGTGACGCCGGGCTGTGTGATCACTTCGTCGAAGTGATCCATCAACTCGCCCTTGGAGACCGGCGGAAGGTCGGTCAGCTGGACGCTGCCGGCAGGCAGGTCGCGGTACAGCGCCGCATAGTACGGCGACGCCGCGCGCGCGTAGGTGACGATCGCGCGAACGCGACGCTCCGCCGCATGGGCGATCGCGCCACGGCTCAGGTAGGAGCCTTGCCAGACGTCGAATGCCGCCTCGGCCCAGCGCGCCGGGTCATACGCTGACCCGTTGGGCAAATGGAAAAGCGAATGCGCTGCCCGCATGTCGGTCCCGCCCTCCTCCACCTTCACACTGTCATTCTGGCCGATCCGGCGACGGCCGCCATGACGCAAATGGGACTGGCGTCAATCGACCCGCTGGACCTGCACGAGACAGTCGTAGAACGTCGGCCCGCGGCCGATGTCGGTCAGCGCCTGGCTGGTGACTTCGTTGGCGTTGCGGCCATCGGCAGCGAGTTTCTTCCACCAGATCGACAGGGCCACCACGCATCCCGGCCGCGCGCGGTCGGTCACGCGGACACGCAGCGTCAGCGAGCCGCGATCGTTGAACACGCGCACGGTTTCGCCATCGACAATGCGCCGCGCCTCGGCATCCGACGGATGCATCTCGAGGCTCGGCTCACCTTCGGTCGCGCGCAGGCTCGCGACATTGACGAAGGAAGAATTGAGGAAGTTGCGGGCGGGCGGCGAGATCAGCGCCAGTGGAAAGCGTTGAGCCAGCTCGCGATTCGACGTCGGGCCCTCGAACGGTGGCACATATGCCGGTACGGGTTCGACACCCAGCCGTTCCAGCGATGCGCTGTGGAATTCGCACTTGCCCGACGGTGTCGGAAACCGGCCGTTCGCGAACGGCGCATGGTCCAGCGGCAGATCCAGGCGTTCCCAGCCTGCCTGCTTCAGGCGGGTCCAGTCGAATTTCTTTGTCGGGCCGCTGCGGGCGAAGGCCTGCGCGGCCAGCTCGTCGTCCGACTCGGCAAAGGCCGACTCGCGAAAGCCCATGCGCGCCGCCAGCCGGCGGAAGATCTCGCTGTTCGGCAGCGCCTCGCCGAGCGGATCGATGGCGGGATTGTTGGCCAGCAGGTAGAGGTGTCCGTACGACTTGTGCACATCGACATGCTCCAGCTGCGTCGTGGCCGGCAATATGAAGTCGGCGTAATCGGCGGTGTCCGTCTGAAACTGCTCGAGCACGACCGTAAAGAGGTCCTCACGCGCGAAACCTTGCGCCACCTCGCGCGACTGCGGTGCCACAGCCACCGGATTGCTGTTGTAGACAATCAGCGCATCGATCGGCGGGTTCGCCCGCAGCAGGTCATGCCCGATCGTCGACATGTTGATCGTGCGCGGTGACCGGCCTCCAAGCAGGTCCGGCCGGTAGAGCCGCGCCGCATCCACCGGGTAGTTGCCGCTGGTGGACAGCAACACTCCGCCGGCGGCATCACGCCAGTGCCCGGCAAGCGCCGGCAGGCACGCCACCGCGCGCACGGCGTTGCCGCCCCCGGCAGCACGCTGCATGCCGTAGTTCAGCCGGATCGCCGCCGGCCGGATCTGCCAGTACTCCCGTGCAAACTCCTCGACTTCCGCCGCCCCGATGCCGCAGATCGCCGCGACGCGCGTCGGATCGAATGCAAGCGCGCGCTCGGCCAGTTCGTCGAATCCCAGGGTATGGCGCTCGATGTAGTCGCGATCGAGCCAGCCTTCGCGCACCAGCACGTGGATGACACCCAACGCGAACGCACCGTCGGTGCCGGGCATCAGCGCGATGTGCTGATGGCACTTCTCTGCGGTCAGCGAGCGGTACGGGTCGATCGCGATCAGCTTGGCGCCGTGCCGCTTGGCCTCCTGCGCCCGACTCCACAGGTGCAAATTGGAGGCGATCGCGTTAGTCCCCCAGAAGACGATCAGCTTTGCGTTCTGGAACTGCTCGATATCGGTGCCGTCGCGCGTTCCGATCGTCGCGGCAAGCGCCTCTCCGCCGGCGGTCGCGCAGATCGTGCGGTCGAGGAAACTCGCGCCGAGCCGGTGAAAGAAGCGGCTCGCCATGGCCTCGCCCTGCACCATGCCCATCGTGCCGGCGTAGCTGTACGGAACGATGCGCTGCGGGTCGATCGCAGCAATCGCATGGAGGCGTGCGGCAATCTCGTCGAGAGCCGTATCCCAGCTGACCCGCTCGAACCGGCCCTCGCCCTTGCGGCCGATCCGCCGCAGCGGATGCAACAGGCGCTCGGGGTGGTAGGTGCGCTCGAGGTAGCGGCTGACCTTGGTGCACAGCGTTCCGGCCGTCGTCGGGTGCGTCGGGTCGCCCGCAATCTTGATCGCCACGCGCCGGCCGCCGTCGTGCCGTACGGTGACGAGCATCGCGCAGGTGTCGGGACAGTCGTGCGGGCAGGCCGCACGCACGACTTCCAGGCGATCGTCCGCTTCGGCCACGGCTAGCGCGCCGGCGGGCGGCTGGCGACCAGCCGCTCGAAGAAATGCTCACAGGCCGCGACCTGTTCGAGCGTGATGAATTCGTCCGGCTTGTGCGCCTGTTCGATGGAGCCGGGCCCGAGAACCACCGTCGGGATGCCCGCTTGCGAAAAGATGCTGGCTTCGGTGCCGAAGCTGACGGCGCCTGCCCCCAGATGCGCGGTGCGCGCGAGGTCCTGCGCCCAGCGGACCAGTGGATCGTCAGGCGCGATGCCGAAGGCCGGCACGTCCATGCCGAGCTGGAACTCGATGCCGGCATCGGCCGCCACACGCTGCATCTCGGGCACCAGCACACGCTCGGCGTGCGCGATGATTTCGCGCGACAGGTCGTCCTGCGACGTCGCCGGGATGTTGCGCATTTCGAAAATGAACTCGCAGTCGCGCGGCACGACATTCACCGCGATGCCGCCCGAGACCACCCCGGTCTGCAATGTCGTGTGCGGCACGTCGAACCGCGCGTCTTGCGGCTCCTCGCGCGCCATGCGGTCCGCCATCGCACGGATGTAGAGGATCAGGCGCGCGGCGAACTCGATCGCATTGACGCCGCTCGGCGTCAATGCCGAGTGCGACTCCCGACCACGCACCTGGCAGCGGTGATCGCGCTTGCCTTTGTGCGCAACGATCGCCTTCATGTCAGTGGGCTCGCCGATAATGCAGCCCGCCGGGTGTATGCCGCGGTCGGCCAGATCGGCGACCAGCTC
The DNA here is from genome assembly GCA_963712485.1 of uncultured beta proteobacterium. Taxonomy (GTDB): domain Bacteria; phylum Pseudomonadota; class Gammaproteobacteria; order Burkholderiales; family Burkholderiaceae_F; genus JALORV01. Next base: position 43,487 of record CAVQID010000066.1, on the reverse strand, counting down.
GCGCACGCCGATGAAGGTCGTTTCCTCGTCGTAGGTCAGTGCCAGATGGATCGGCATGCTCTGCTGGGCCGCGAGAAAGCGCGGTGCCCAGGCCAGCGCGATGGCGATGAAACCTTTCATGTCCGCGGTGCCGCGCCCATGGATACGGCCGTCCGCGTGATGGGCTCGAAAGGGATCGGAGGACCAGTCCTGGCCGTCGACGGGGACGGTGTCGCTGTGGCCCGACAGCACGATGCCGCCGGTACGAACCGCCTCGGCGTCGTCCGCCAGCGTCGCAAAGAGATTCGCCTTGCGCTTGGAGGCGTCGTAGACGAGGTGCGACCGCACGCCGAGCCGTGCAAGGTGATCCCGCGCAAATTCGATGAGGCCGAGATTTGAATCGCGGCTGACCGTCGGAAACGCGATCAGCCGATCGATCATCTCGCAGCGCCGCCGCCGACGGCACGAGCGCTGCTGCAGACAGCGGTTTGTTCATTCGATGATCCCGGGGTTCGGGTCGATTCTAGGGCCTCCTGCGCCGCCAGAGCGCGAAGTGCATCGGTCGGCCCGGTTGAGTAGCATGAATGTCCGCCAATGAGGTTTTGCCATGCAACTGATCGACCGGGTAGTCCAGTTCCGCGCCGAGATCCAGCAGATCCGTCGTGATATCCATGCCCATCCCGAACTTCGCTTCGAGGAAAACCGTACCAGCGATGTGGTCGCGGCCAAGCTCGCTGAATGGGGCGTCGAGGTCACCCGCGGACTCGGCGGAACCGGCCTCGTCGGGACGATCCGTCATGGCACGTCGGGTCGCTCGATCGGTCTGCGCGCCGATATGGACGCACTGCCGATCCAGGAAGTGAACGACTTCGCTCACCGCTCGCAGCACGCGGGCAAGATGCATGCGTGCGGCCATGATGGCCACACGGCGATGCTGCTGGCCGCGGCGCGCTACCTCGCGGAAGCCAAGCCGTTCGACGGCACGGTCCACCTGATATTCCAGCCGGCCGAGGAAGGCGGCGCGGGTGCGCAGCGCATGATCGACGACGGCCTGTTCGAACGCTTCCCGTGCGATGCCGTGTTCGGCATGCACAACTGGCCCAACCTCAAGGTCGGGCAGTTCGGCGTCGCGCCCGGGCCGGCGATGGCGTCGAGCAACGAATTCGAGATCCGCATCGACGGCAAAGGCGCACACGCGGCGATGCCCCATCTTGGCATCGACCCGGTCTTCGTCGCCGTGCAGGTCGTCAATGGACTGCAGGCCATCATCACGCGCGTGAAGAAGCCGATCGAATCGGCCGTGCTGTCAGTGACGATGATCCACGCCGGCGAGGCGACCAATGTCGTTCCCGAAACGGCGCGTATCTCGGGGACGGTGCGGACCTTCAGTGACGCGGTGACTGCCGAGGTCGAGGAGCATATGCGCCGCATCGTGCAGATGACTTCCGCCGCCTACGGCGCGGAATCGCACGTCGAGTTCCATTGGAACTACCCGCCGACCGTCAATCATGCGGCCGAGGCGGATTTCGCTGCCTCGGTCATGGACGACGTCGTCGGGCGGGACAATGTCGTGCGTGGACTCGAGCCGACCATGGGCTCCGAGGACTTCGCCTTCATGCTGAAGGTGCGCCCGGGCGCCTATGTGTTCATCGGCAACGGTGATGGGTCGCACCGCGCTAACGGCCACGGCCTCGGTCCCTGCATGCTGCACAACCCGAGCTACGACTTCAACGACGAACTGATTCCGCTCGGCGCGACGTTCTGGATCCGGCTGGTCGAGAAGTATCTCGGTCGCTGAGACCCGGCGCCGGCTCAGCGGTCGAGGCGGAAGCGTTCCCGCAACACGCGCGAACGGAACACCAGCGCGCTCGCCAGCGTCAGCACCGCCACAACGCCGAGGATCACGACCAGTCGCGCATAGGGCTGGCCGATGGCGATGCGGGTTGCTGCCAGCGCCGCCAGCGTGCGCAGCCATTCGATCGCGCCCAGTACGAGTGCCGCCTGCACCGCCCGCGCGGCCCAGCGCCGGCGGATCGCGAGCAGACCGACGAGCGCCAACGCTGATGCCGGCCGGCAGCCACCACTGGGCGCGGGCGAAGTGCGCGGCCAGCAGCAGCAGCGCAACGGCGGGTCCGAAAAGGCGCAGCAGGTTCACGTCGAATTCGCTCCGGCAGGCATGGTCCGGGAACCCGTCGCTGAAGGCTTGACGCGCATCAGAGGCTCCCCGGACCTACCTCCAAAGGGGGTGAATCCGGCTGACGGCTAATCCGTTTGCTGGAGGGTGCGCGCGGGCCGCGGCCGCTACGCTGGCCTGCACAACGCTCCGCCAATGCCCGCATCCGACCGCCGATGATCCGACTGCCCTGCCGCTCCCTGCTGGCCGTCCTGGCGCTTGCCGCGCTGTCCGGCTGCGCGACGCTTGCGGGTGATTCAACGCAGAAGCTCAATATCCAGACGATCGACAAAGAGGGACGCGTGGTCGAAGGCATGAGCTGTCGCGCGGACAACGCCTCGGCACATTATGTCGGCGTGACGCCGATGTTCGACCTGCGCGTGCGCCGTTCGTCATCGCCGCTGGTGGTCGAATGCCGGCGCGACGGCTTGCCGCTGGCGCGCGCCGTCGTCGTGTCGCGCGGCGTCAACATGCAGCCGATCCAGATGCTGCTGCCCGGCGGGACCAGCATGATGATCATCGATCACCTGTCCGGGTACATGTATGACTACCCGCGCTGGATACGGCTGCAGGTCGGTACCGACATGGTGTTCGACCGCCGCGACGAGACATCGGACCGCGGTCCGACGCCCGGCCTCATCACACGCCAGTTCGACGATTTCGTGCGTTTCGCCTCGGGCAACACGAAGACCCGGCTCGATTGACCGGACGTCGCGCCAGGCCTGCTGGCGTTGCCCGGCGTGGCCGAGGTCGCCGCGACGCCCAGCTCTGACGTGCGCCGACCGGTGACCCGGCGCTGACCGCGGCCAACGTGGGCTGCGGTTAGAGGCGTCCGCAGCGAGCGGGTAACATGCCCGTCCAGGCGCCCCTCTGCGCCAGCACCCCAAGTCCCGATGGCTGACGACCCCAAGCCCGTGTCTGGCGACGCGCGGCACACGATCCGCATTCGCGGCGCGCGCCAGAACAACCTGCGCAATCTCGACCTTGACATCCCGACCGGCGAACTTGTCGTCGTCACCGGCGTGTCGGGCTCGGGCAAGAGCTCACTGGTCTTCGACACGTTGTATGCCGAGGGCCAGCGCCGCTATGTCGAGACGTTCTCGCCCTACGCCCGCCAGTTTCTGGACCGCATGGACCGCCCGGCGGTCGACCGCATCGATGGCGTGCCGCCCGCCATCGCGATCGACCAGACCAACCCGGTGCGCACGTCGCGCAGCACGGTCGGCACGATGACCGAGCTCAACGACCACCTGAAGCTGCTGTTTGCACGGGCCGGCCGCCTGTACTGCCGCCGGTGTGCGCAGCCGGTGCGTCGCGACAGTGTCGATTCCATCGTCGCGGCGCTGCTCGAGCGTGCAGCGGCCGCCGGCGATCCGCGCCTGACCGTGACGTTCCCGGTGCGCATCCCGAAGAACTTCAGCGAGGACGAAGTCCGGGCGAACCTCGATGCGCAGGGCTACGGCAAGATGCTCGGCGAGCGGCAGCAAGGAGAGGCGAAGGTGCTCGACGTCATCGCCGATCGCTTCCGTGCCAGCGCCGAGCGTTCGCGCGTCGCCGATGCGGTCGAGCGTGCGCTGCGCCTCGGCGCCGGGCGCGTCGACGTGCACGACATGGATGCCGACGGCGCGGTGACCGCAGTCAGCCGTTACTCGACCGACCTGCACTGTGCTGACTGCGACATCCATTACGAGACACCCCATCCGTCGACCTTTTCGTTCAACTCGCCGCTCGGCGCCTGCGACACCTGCCGCGGCTTCGGGCGCGTGATCGGCGTCGACTATGGCCTGGTCATCCCGGACGAGCGCAAGTCGCTACGCGACGGCGCGATCAAGCCGTTCCAGTCCAAGTCGTTCATCGAGAGCCAGCGCGACCTCGAGAAATCGGCGGCCAAGGACGGCATTCCGCTCGACGTGCCGTTCCGCGAGCTGACGGCCGAGCAGAGACGCTGGGTTATCGAGGGCGGGGCCGGCTGGAAGAGCTGGAACAAGAGCTGGCCCGGCGTCTGGTACGGCGTCAAGCGGTTCTTCGAGTGGCTCGAGAGCAAGGCGTACAAGATGCACATCCGCGTGCTGCTCTCGCGCTACCGCTCGTACACACCGTGCCCCGCATGCGGCGGCGCGCGCCTGAAGCCGCAGGCGCTGTTGTGGCGGGTCGGCGGAATGAAGGAGGCCGCGGACGCGCTGGAAAGTTCGGGTCGTTACCGCCGCTATCTCCCGATGGGGGCGAACTGGAGCGACGACCAGCTTGCCGTACTTCCCGGACTGGCGCTGCACGATCTCATGCTGCTGCCGATCGAGCGCGTCAAGGGTTTTTTCGACCATCTCGCCTTGCCGCCGCCGTTCGACGAGGCCACCGAGATGCTGCTCGACGAAGTGCGCGCACGCCTCGCCTTCCTCGTCGACGTCGGCCTCGGCTATCTGACGCTCGATCGGCAGAGCCGCACGTTGTCCGGCGGTGAAGTGCAGCGCATCAACCTGACGACGGCGCTCGGCACTTCGCTGGTGAATACGCTGTTCGTGCTCGACGAGCCGTCGATCGGCCTGCATCCGCGCGACATGCACCGCGTCGTCGAGGTGATGCATCGCCTGCGCGACGCCGGCAATTCCCTGGTCGTCGTCGAGCATGATCCGCAGGTGATGCTCGCCGCGGACCGCGTGCTCGACATCGGGCCCGGACCGGGCGAGCGTGGCGGTCACATTGTCTTCAACGGTACGCCGGAGGAACTGACCCACGCCGAGACGCTGACGGGGCGCTACCTCGGTGGCCGGCAGTTCGTCGACTCCAGCCTGCCGCTCGCAGTGCCGGCCAGCGCGCCACGACTGGTACTGCAAGGTGCGCGCGAGCACAACCTGAAGTCGGTCGACATCGAGATCCCGCTCAAGCGCATGGTGTGCGTCACCGGCGTTTCCGGCAGCGGCAAGTCGACGCTGATCCAGGACGTGCTTTACCCGGCGCTGGCGAAGGCCAAGGGCAAGGCGAGCGAGACTCCCGGCGCACACGACCGCCTGTTCGGAGACGACTGGCTCGACGACGTTGCGTTCGTCGATCAGTCGCCGATCGGCAAGACCACGCGCTCCAACCCGGCGAGTTACGTCGGCGCGTTCGACGCGATCCGGGCCATCTTCGCGAAGTCGCGCCTGGCGAAGGAACGCAACTACACGGCCGGCACGTTTTCGTTCAACTCGGGTGACGGCCGCTGCCCAACCTGCGGCGGCAACGGCTTCGAGCACGTCGAGATGCAGTTCCTTTCCGACGTCTATCTGCGTTGCCCGGACTGCGATGGCAAGCGGTTCCGTCCGGAGACGCTCGAGGTCATGGTGGAACGCGAGGTGCAGGCGCCTCCGCTCGCGTCGCTTCCGCTGGCGGGGGCACGCGAAGCGCCCGGGGCGGCCAGGCCCTCGTCGCTGCGCCGCGCCAGCATAGCCGACGTGCTCGACATGACGGTCAGCGAGGCGCTCGCCTTTTTCCGCGACGACAACGAAGTCGCGCGCGTGCTGACGCCACTGGTCGATGTCGGACTCGAGTACATACGGCTGGGCCAGCCGGTGCCGACGCTGTCCGGGGGCGAGGCGCAGCGCCTCAAGCTCGCGGGCTTCCTGGCCGAGGCGGCCAAGGGCAAGCCACCGACACGCGGCACGCTGTTTCTGTTCGATGAGCCGACCACCGGGCTGCACTTCGATGATGTCGCGAAGCTGATGCGGGCGTTCCGCAAACTGCTGGCCGCGGGGCATTCGCTGGTGGTCATCGAGCACAACCTCGATGTCATTTCCGCGGCCGACTGGCTGATCGATCTCGGCCCGGAGGGCGGCGACGGCGGCGGCGAGCTGGTCGCATCCGGGCCGCCGGATGCCGTCATCGCGCAGCCACGATCGCACACCGGCCGCGAACTGCAGGCGTATCGCAGCGCGATGGCGGATCGGCGCACGCGCGTCAACGAGCCGCGCAGCGTCTACGCCGCCGGCCGGCCGTTGCAGACGCTGCTCGCCGCGCGGCGCCCGCATCGCAACGTCATCCAGGTCTGCAATGCCCGCGAGCACAACCTGAAATCAATCGACGTCGAGATCCCGCGTGACACGTTCACGGTGATTACCGGGGTGTCGGGATCGGGCAAGTCGACGCTGGCGTTCGACATCATCTTCAACGAGGGCCAGCGTCGCTACCTCGAATCGCTGAACGCCTATGCGCGGTCGATCGTGCAACCGGCCGGGCGGCCGGACGTCGATGCGATCTACGGCATCCCGCCGACGGTTGCCATCGAGCAGCGCACCTCGCGCGGCGGACGCAAGTCGACCGTAGCGACGATGACCGAGGTCTACCACTTCCTGCGGCTCATCTACGTCAAACTCGGCGTGCAGCACTGCCCGGACTGCAACGTCGCGGTGACTCCGCAGTCGTTCGACGCCATCGTCGCGCAGGTGATGCGTGAATCGCGCGGGCAGCACATCGGCGTGCTCGCCCCGCTCGTCGTCAATCGCAAGGGCGTGTACACCGACCTGGCGAAGTGGGCCGCAGCGCGCGGGCACTCGCACCTGCGTGTCGACGGCGTGTTCCTGCCGACCGCGAAGTTTCCGCGCATCGAGCGGTTCAAGGAGCACACGATCGAACTCCCGGTGGCGGATTTCGTCGTCGCGCCGGAGAACGAAGACAGGCTGCGCGGCGCACTCGCCAGTGCGCTCGAGCACGGCCACGGCGTGGTGACGGTCGTTGCACCGCTGCAGGCGCTGCAGCAGTCGATTACGCGCGGTGACTGGGGCCCCGCGCTGACGCAGAAGAGCTTTTCCACAAAGCGCGCCTGCCCGTCGTGTGGCGCCAGCTTTCCGGAGCCGGATCCGCGGCTCTTTTCCTACAACAGCAAGCATGGCTGGTGCGGCGCCTGCTTTGGCACCGGGCTCAAGCTGGCCGGTTTCGACGCCGAACAAAGCGGTGAAGAGGTCTGGTGGAACGCCTGGTACGAAGGCGAGGAAGTGGCGTGCGAGTCCTGCCACGGTGCGCGTTTGAACCCGACCGCCCTGGCGGTGCGCTTCCGCGGCCGATCCATCGCCGAACTCGCCCGCGGCGCGGTCGCCGAGGCGCGGGCATTCTTCGACGCGCTGGCGCTCGGCGGGCGCGAGGGCGAGATTGCGCGCGACGCACTGGCCGAGATCCGTTCGCGCCTCTCATTCCTTGAAGAAGTCGGGCTCGGCTACCTGGCGCTGGACCGCGCGGCGCCGACACTCTCGGGTGGCGAAGCACAGCGCATTCGCCTGGCGGCGCAACTCGGATCGAACCTGCAAGGCGTGGCCTATGTGCTGGACGAGCCGACCATCGGCCTGCATCCGCGCGACAACAAGATCCTGCTCGACGCGCTGCAGAGGCTCGAGGCCAAGGGCAACACGCTGATCGTCGTCGAGCACGATGAAGACACGATCCGCCGGGCCGCTCACCTGATCGACATCGGGCCGGCGGCCGGCGTCCGCGGCGGCCGGGTCGTCGCGCAGGGCAGCGTCGACGACCTGATCGCCGCGCCCGAATCGACGACCGGCGCCTTTCTCAAGGCACCGCTGGCGCATCCGCTGCACGCTCGCCGTCCGGTGGCGCGGGTGAGCCCGCGCCTCACCGTGCGCGATGCCCGCATGCACAACCTGCGGCGCGTCGACGCCGGATTTCCGCTGGGCCGGCTGACGGTCGTCACGGGCGTTTCGGGCAGTGGCAAGTCAACGCTGGCACGCGATGTCCTGCTCGCCAATTTGCGAGGCGTCGTTGGCCAGCGCAACCCGAAGGAGCAGTGGACGGGCTGCGCCGGGATCGAGGGCTGGCAGGACGTCGATCGCGTGCTCGAGGTGGACCAGACGCCGATCGGCAAGACGCCCCGGTCGTGTCCGGCGACCTATGTCGGCTTCTGGGATGCGGTGCGCCGTCTGTATGCGGACACGCTCGAGGCACGCACCCGCGGCTACGGCGCGAGCCGGTTTTCGTTCAACACCGGCGGAGGTCGCTGCGACGCGTGCGAAGGCCAGGGCATGCGCACGATCGAAATGAGCTTTCTGCCCGACGTCAAAGTCCTGTGCGACGTCTGCGGCGGCGCCCGCTTCAACGAGGAGACGCTGGCCGTGCGCTGGCGCGAGCGCTCCATCGGTGACGTGTTGCGCATGGAAATCGACGAAGCGGCAAGCTTCTTCGAACATCACCGATCGATCGCGCATCCGCTCAAGCTGCTGCAGGACGTCGGCCTGGGCTACCTGACGCTCGGCCAGCCCTCGCCGACGCTTTCCGGCGGCGAGGCGCAGCGCATCAAGCTGGTCACGGAACTGTCTAAGGTGCGCGACGACGTGACGCGCCGCGGCCAGATTACGCCACGAACGCTGTACGTCCTCGACGAACCGACCGTCGGCCTGCACATGGCCGACGTCGAAAAGCTGGTGCGCGTGCTGCATCGCCTGGTCGATGCGGGCAATACGGTCATCGTCATCGAGCACAACCTTGACGTCATCGCCGAAGCGGACTGGATCGTTGACCTCGGTCCCGAAGGCGGCGCCGGCGGTGGTCTTGTCATCGCCCAGTGCTCGCCGGATGACCTGCCGGCGAAGTCGACCCCGACCAGCCGTGCGCTGCGCGACTTCACCGAGGCCCGCCTGCTGCACGTGGCGTGAACCGCTTACTGCGCGAGGTGGAACGCCGGCGGAACCCTGCGCAATTCGGGCGCTGACGCGAAGGCCGCGTGGCTATGATGCGGCGACACTCACTGACCGACCCTGATGCGCCTCCTTGCTTCCCTCCTCGCCGCTGCAGCGTTGCTCGGCAGCGACCCCGTGCACGCGCAGCGCGTTCCCGGTCTCGACGAGAACGTCGGGCAGATCCCGCAGTCAGCCCCGGGCAGTCCGTGGTCGTTCATCGGCTTTGCCGTCGTGACACCGAGCAGTCCGCAGTGGTTTGTCACGGTGAGCACACCCCGCAGCGGTGCGATGGGTCGCAGCCTGTCGACCGATGAAGCGCATGGCGCGGTGCTGGTGATATCGAGCGAACTGCTGGAGCAGCCGATCGATTCGGACACCGAACTGCTTGCCGCCGCCCGGGACCGGCATGCGCGGCTGGGCGAGCGATGGACGATCGGCAAGCACGAAGAAACTTTGGTACGGCACGCCGGCACGCGATGCGCCCGCCATTCCATCAGCGCGCGCGAGCCTGAAGACAAGTCACCGCGCAAGGACGCGGCCAAGGCCAATGTGTCGCGCAGTCATCTTCATGTGGCGGGCCTGTCATGCGTGCACCCGACCGAACCGCGCCTGCTGGTCGAGGTGGGCGTATCCGAGCGCAGCCCGCGCGACGGCATGGATGCCGAAGTCCTGCGCGAGGCCGAGCAGGCGATCGCCGGCCTGTCGTTCCAGCGTTACACGGAGGCCGCGCTGCAAAAGTCGGCCCAGTTTGCCCGCGCAGGCGACGTCAAGGACGCCGAAGCGCTCTTGAAGCCGTATATCGACGCCGACGCGGCCTGGGCGCGGTACTTTCTGGCGCAGATCGTCCAGCGCGCCGTGCCAGCACCCAAGGAAGCCGGCACGCGCATCAAGGCGCTGCTCGAGCCCGCGGCCGAGCGCGGGCTGGCCGATGCCCAGTGGATGCTCGGCACGCTGATGCTGCGTGGGGCACCCGGCGTGACCAAGGACCCGGCGCTGGCGGAAGCGCTGCTTCGTCGCGCCGCCGAGCGAGGCAATGCGGGGGCTGCGTATCAACTGGGCATCGCTCTGCTGTCCGGCAAGGATGGCCTGTCGCCCGATCAGCGCGAAGCCGTCCTCTGGATCACCCGTTCGGCCGCCCGCGGTCAGAAGGAGGCGCAGGAGCTGCTAAAAAGCGCCCGTGACGGCGCCGCGCCGCCGTCCGGTCCGGCCCGGCCCCCTGCCAAGTGACGTCCGGGACGACTTCCCCCTGTCGTCCGGAATCACCGTCCATTCCGTCCACTGCGCAGCGCATCGCATAACCCGGGCCGCCCTGCGCTAACTGCGGCAGGATGCGGCATCGAAACCACGAGTGAAGTGATGCGCCTCCTGATACTGGCTCTGGGTCTCTGGCTGGCCGGCGCCGCGCTGGCACAGCCCGCGGCCGTCCCGATCGCGGGCACCGTCGTCGTGGGTTCCTCGAGCAACCGCGTGAAGGGATCCGGCCGGGACGCCGACGAGGTCCGGCCGATGCAGCCGTTTACCGCGATCCGGGCCACCGGGCCGATCGACCTCGTCCTCAAGGCCTCGGACCGCGAGCAGGTGACCGTGCATTTCGACGACAACCTGCTGGCGGTCATCGAGACACGCGTGGTCGCCGACGACGCGCCGACGCTTGAAATAGGCCTTGCCCCGGAGGCGAGCTTCAGGAGCTCGAACACCCCGAAAGTGACCGTCGAGTTCAAATCGCTGAACTCGATCGCGTTGCGCGGAACCGGCGATGTGCGCGCCGATACGTTGCGCAGTGCAACGATGGCGATCGCGATCGCCGGCAGCAGCGACGTGCGCATCGACCGGATGGACGTGGATGTACTCGGTGTCTCCATCGGCGGCAGCGGCGACTTCTCGGCCGCCGGGCGGGCCGGCGAGCAGGGCTACAACATTGCCGGTTCGGGCGACATTCGTGCCGCCGACCTGGTCGGTCAGACCGTGAAGGTGCGCATCGCCGGCAGCGGTGACGTGCGGGTGCACGCCGAGCAGTTGCTTGACGTGGCAGTTGCCGGGTCGGGCGACGTGATCTATCGCGGCACGCCGGTGATCCGCAAGCGCGTCGCCGGCTCGGGCGAGGTGCGCAAGGCGAAGTAACGCAGCAGGCGGTACGCTTGCCGCATGCTGACTGCTTCGTTCGCTGCCACGCTGGCACACACCGCACTCGTCAATGCCGCCACCGAATATCCGTACAAGCTCGACCAGCTGCTCGCGGGCGACGCGGACCTGGCGCCTCCTCGGGTCCTGCACCCGGCGTTCTGGGGCAGTTATGACTGGCACTCGTGCGTTCATATGCACTGGACGCTCGCGCGACTGCTACGCCGGTTCCCCGATCACGCCCAGGCGAACGAGACGCAGGATCACCTGAACCGCCGGTTGACGGGGCCGGCACTGGCCGGAGAACTCGCCACGCTGCGCGGGGCCCATCGGCAGACCTTCGAACGCCCGTACGGCTGGGGCTGGCTGCTCAAACTTGCCGCCGAACTCGAAGCGCTCGCCGACACGCTGCCGCGGGCCGCTGCCTGGCGCGATGCGGTTCGCCCCCTCGCACAAGAGTTCGCCGAACGCTTTGTCGCGTTCCTGCCACGCGCCGATTACCCGACCCGCGCCGGCACCCACAGCAACAGCGCCTTTTCGCTGAGACTCGCACTCGACTGGTGCGATGCGATCGAGCACCGCGCACTGCGAAAGACCATCAGCGAGCGCGCAAACCGCTGGTTCGGTCGCGATCGCCGTTATCCGGCGTCCTATGAGCCGGGTGGCGATGATTTCCTCTCCGCCGGGCTGGTCGAGGCGGCGCTGATGATCAAGGTCGTCGACGGTTGTTCATTTGCCGACTGGTGGGAACTGTTCCGGCCGGACGAGGCCAGCCTGGCCGGCTGGCTGGAACCGGCGAAGGTCAGCGACGCCGCCGACGCCAGAATCGTTCACCTGCACGGCCTCAACCTGTCGCGCGCCTGGTGCTGGTCGCTGCTGCGCGCCGAGCTGCCGCTCGAGCAACGACCGACCGCCGATCGCGCGGTCGCTGACCACCTCGCAGCGTCCCTGTCCGCCGCCACGGCCGGGGATTATGTCGGCACGCATTGGCTCGCCTCATTTGCAGTGCTCGCGCTGGACGATGCGCGCTGACCCGCGTCAACACCGCACAAGACGGGGTACGGTCAGATAACAGATTCTGGAGGTGCATCGTGTCTCAATGGGATGTCATCGTCATCGGTTCCGGCATCGGTGGGCTTTCGGCGGCCGCCGCACTCGCGCGCGACGACAAGCGCGTGCTTGTGCTCGAACGTCATACACAGCTCGGCGGTCTGACCCAGTCGTTCGAGCGCAACGGCTACCGCTTCAACGTCGGCGTTCACTACATCGGCGGCGCGGGCGAAACCGACGGCCGTTCCGGCGCCGCGAAGAAGGTGTTCGATGCGCTGACACCGCATGGCATCCCGATGGCCTCGATGGGGCCCGTCTACGACCGGGTGCACTTTCCCGGCATGACGATCGACTTCGAGCATCCGGCGGAACGGCTGGTCCAGAATCTCAAGGCGCGCTTCCCGGCCGATGCGTCCGGCATCGACCGCTACTTTGAAAGCATGCGTTCGGCACGCAAGGCGCTCGAGGCGGTGTTCGCAGCGCATTCGATGCCGCAACTCGTCGCGCGCGGGCTGATGTGGTGGAAGGACGAAGACATCCAGAACTGGGTGGGACGCACGCTGATGGATGTCATTCGCGATTGTGTTGCAGACCCGAAGTTGCAGGCCGTGCTCGCAGCGCAATGGGGTGACCATGGGGGCCGTCCCAGCCAGGCCAGTTTCGCGCTGCATGCCGTGGTTATGTCGAACTACTTCGACGGGGCCTGGTATCCGGTGGGCGGCTCGGGCGTGTTCGCCGAGGCGTTTTCCGAGACGGTGCGCGGCGCCGGCGGCGAATTGCGCACCGGCGAGACGGTGTCGGCGATTCGCGTGCACGAGGGTCGCGTGCAGGGTGTGACCCTCGACAACGGTGCGTCGATCGACGCGCCGTGCGTGATATCGGATGCCGGCGTGCGCAACACACTGCGCCTGCTGCCCTCCGAAGAAGTGGACTATGAGTGGGCGCGCGACGCGCTGCAGATCGAACCGTCGGTCGGCTATGTCGGCCTGTACATTGGGCTGGAAGGTGACATCGCGGCCAATGGCGCCACCACGGCCAACGACTGGATCTTTGAAAGCTGGGATGTGGACCAGTTGTGGCGCAATCCGCTGATCGAACCGGATGCGCCGATGATGTTCGTGTCGTTTCCTTCACTGAAGGACCCGAGGCACGATCCGGGCGAGCGCGAGCGACACACCTGCGAAATCGTCGCGTTTGTCGACCCCGACGCGTTCACGCCCTGGGAGCGCGAGGGCATGAAGCGCGGCGACGCCCGTGATCCCGGCTACCTCGAGCTCAAGGAAAAGATCGAGCAGAACCTGCTCGCCCAGTTTGGGCGACATTTCCCGCGGCTCGCACCGATGGTGCGCTTTGTCACCTCGTCCACTCCGGTGTCGGTTGCCACCTACACCGGCGCCGAGCATGGTGCGGTCTACGGGCTGGCGACGACACCGGAGCGCTTTCTCAGCGAGGCATTGCGCCCGCGAACTCCGATCGGCGGGCTTTTTCTCGCGGGTCAGGACGCATGCTGCCCCGGTGTCACCGGCGCGTTGATGGGTGGCCTGATGGCGGCAGTGGCGGTCGAACCCCGGCTGCTGACGCTGCTGCGCTGATCAGACGTCGACGGCAAGGCTCGATGCCGTGCCCCGACGTCGATGCGGACGCAGACACCGCAAACTGCCACGTCACACAGGCTTCGTAAGCCGGCTTTAGGGAATTGGCGACGGTAATAGCTCGTCGCCATTGATGCCGTGCCGATCGATCGCAATGGCGCATGACGGGGCGGGCTGCGCGCTCCGACGTGGCGCGGACCGGACTGACGGTCCGGAACAACTTCAGATGCGACCTTCCTCGACCGCGTGGCAGGCGACCTCGGTGGCTCCCCCCGCATGCCGCTCCAACCGCAACACGGGTACTTCTGCCTTGCAGCGCGCGTTCGCATGCGGACAACGCGGGTGGAAGGTGCAGCCGCTCGGCGGATTGAGGGGGTTGGGCACTTCGCCGGCGACCGGCGTGCGCGGACGGCCCGACATCTCGAGATCAGGGATCGCATCGAGCAGCATGCGGGTGTAGGGATGCCTCGGCGTCTCGAACAGCGTCCGCCGCGTCGTCAGTTCGACGACCTTGCCCAGATACATCACGCCGACGCGGTCGGAGATGTGATGCACGACCGCCAGGTTGTGCGAGATGAAGAGGTACGTCAGGCCCAGCTCGCGCTGCAGGTCCTTCATCAGATTGAGCACCTGCGCCTGCACCGAGACATCGAGCGCCGACGTCGGTTCGTCGCAGACCAGGAACTCCGGTTTCGTGGCAAGCGCGCGCGCGATCGACAGCCGCTGCCGCTGGCCGCCGGAAAACTGGTGCGGGTATTTCTCCTTGTCGGCGGGTGCCAGCTTGACCTGCAGCAGCAACTCGTCGACCCGCGCCGCAATCTGTGCGCGGTCGCGCATCAAGCCGTGCGCGATCAGCGGCTCGGCGATGATGTCGCGCACGCGCCAGCGCGGATTCAGGCTCGCAAACGGGTCCTGGAAGATCATCTGCAGCTTCTGGCGCAGGCTCCGGCCCGACGATGTATTCATCTCGGCCAGGTCGTGCCCGAAGAACTCGACGCGGCCACGTGTCGGCGTATAAAGGCCCACCAGCAGGCGTGCCACGGTCGACTTGCCGCAACCCGATTCGCCGACGAGCGACAACGTTTCGCCGCGCCGGATCGTGAAGCTGACGCCGTCGACGGCGTGCAGGATCTGCCGGCCGCTGCGCTCGAGGACCCGGTTCAGCCAGGGCGGCGAAACGTCAAAGTACTTCGCGATGCCGTCGGCCTGGACAATCGTCTCGGCGGAGCCCGGCTCCGGGATCGCCAGCGGAACCGGGTTCGGTACGGCCGCCATTGTCAGGCCGCCCGCCGCAGAGGCGAGCTGTCGTGCAGCCAGCATGCCGCCTGTGACGTTCCGGCAGGAAGCAGATCCGGTCGCTCGCGCGAACAGCGGTCAAACGCGTGTGCGCAGCGCGGATGAAAGGCGCAGCCCGAAGGTATCGCCGTGAGACGCGGCATCGAACCGTCGATCTGCGTGAGCCGCTCCTTGTCGTCGATCATGCTCGGAATCGAACCCATCAGCCCCACGGTATAAGGATGCTGCGGCCGGTGTATGACGTCGGCGACCGGACCGATCTCGGCCAGGCGCCCGGCGTACATGACCGCGACCCGGTCCGCCGTCTCGGCGATGACCCCCATGTCGTGCGTCACCAGCATCACGGCAGTGCCGTGATCCCGGCAGAGCTTTTTCAGCAGCGAGATGATCTGCGCCTGGATCGACACGTCGAGGGCCGTGGTTGGCTCATCCGCGATGACCAGTTTGGGCTGTGCCGCCAGCGCCAGCGCGATGACGACGCGCTGGCGCATACCCCCGGAAAACTGATGCGGGTAGTGGTCGATGCGCCGCTCGGCGGCCGGAATGCCCGTAGACAGCAGCAGTTCGACTGCACGCTCGCGTGCCCGGCTGCTCGACATGTTCAGGTGCGTCGTGATGGTCTCGACGATCTGCTGCCCGACCGTGTAGAGCGGATTCAGCGAAGTCAGCGGATCCTGGAAGATCGCGCCGATTTCGCGGCCGCGGATCTTGCGCATGTCGTCGTAGGGCAGGTTGTCGATGCGCAGACCGGCGAGCTTGATCTCACCGGCCGCGATGCGCCCCGGGGGCTCAAGCAGGCCAATGATCGCGGCGCCGGTCAGTGACTTGCCGGCCCCCGACTCGCCCACGACCCCGAGCACTTCACCCGGCGCGATCGAGAGCGAAACGTCATCGACGGCGACCAGCGTACCGCGGCGCGTCGGAAACTCGATGCGCAGGTTTCTGACCTCGAGCAGGGGACCGATCATGCCGCCATCGTGTTTACTTCTTCGCGGGCGGGTTCGGATTGCAGCCGCTCAGCGGCTCGGCGTAATCCACCCTGGGCGTGAAGTTCGCCGCGATCCGGTTCTCGCGGACAGCAACGATGTAGTAGGTGAAACACGGCTTCACGTCGAGCTTCAACGACGACGTTTCATTCGGCGCACCCGGCACCGGCATCGCCTGCACGCGGACCACCCGCACGCCCGGCTCGACCAGCACCCGCCGCTGTGTCGTGTCCCAGTCGTCAACGCCGAGGATGATCACCGGCTGGGTATCGATGTTGGTCTTGAAATAGCGGTTTCCGACAAGATAGGAGCCGTCGAACGAGGAACTTGCGCAGCCGGACAGCAGGCTCGCGGCGGCGATCAGCAGTGCGGCAGGACCGGACTTGATCTTCATGAGGTTTCTCCTCGGGTTAACGCCGATGCCGGCGAGTGCCGGTTCAGCGCAATTTCGGATTCAGGGCATCGCGCAGCCAGTCCCCCAGCAGGTTGACCGACAGGACCAGGAGGATCAGCGCGAGTCCCGGAAAGATCGTAATCCACCATTCACCGGAAAACAGGAACTCATTGCCGATGCGGATCAGCGTGCCGAGGGACGGCGTCGTCGGCGGAACGCCGACGCCAAGGAACGACAGCGTCGCTTCGGTGATGATGGCGGTGGCGATGTGCACGGTGGCCAGAACGAGGACCGGGCCCATCACGTTCGGCAACACATGCTTCAGCATGATCTTGAACGGCGACACCCCGATCACGCGCGCCGCCTGGATGTATTCCTTGTTCTTTTCGACCAGCGTGGAGCCGCGGACGGTGCGCGCGTACTGCACCCATCCCGACAGCGCAATCGCCACGATCAACACGCCAAAGGCCAGTTCGTTGTGCGAGTCGCGCGGCAGGATCGCGCGCGCCACGCCGTCGATCAGCAATGCAACCAGGATCGCCGGGAACGACAGCATCACGTCACAGACACGCATGATGAAGGCGTCGAGCCGCCCGCCGACATAGCCCGAGAGCAATCCCAGCCCGACACCCATGACCACCGACAGCACGACCGAGGCAATGCCGATCAGCAGCGAGATCTGCATGCCGTAGATGACGGCCGAGTAGATGTCTCGCCCCTGGTCGTCGGTGCCGAGCCAGAAGTTCGGGTTGCCGCCCTCCTCCCAGGCCGGCGGCAATGAAGCATCGAGCAGGTTGATGGTCGCCAGGTCGAACGGGTTGTACGGTGCGACCCAGTGCGCAAAGACCGCGGAGAAGATCAGAATGAAGGCGATGAGCGTCGCGCCTATGGCAACCGGCGAATGCCGGAAGCTGTAGGCGACGTCACTGTCCCAGACGCGAGCCAGCGCGCTCATGCGGAGTCGATCGGACGCTACTGCGCCGCGCCCTTTACATGGACCCACTTCAGCGGCATGTAGTTGTCCGCCAGCTGGACCACCTCGACGCTCTTTTTCATCGCCCAGGCGAGCGCCTGCTGATGCAGCGGAATGTGGCCGATGTCGTCCTGATGGATCTTCATCGCCTCCGAAATCATCGCGTTGCGCTTCTTGACATCCGTCTCTGTTGCAATCGCTTTCGTGAGTTCGTCCACCTTCGCATTGCTGTAGGTACCGAGGTTAAATTGGCCCTGGCCACCCGCTCCCGGTGTCGCCATCAGCGCGAAGAGCGGGTTGTGCGAGTCGTAGCTGCCGGGCGTCCAGCCCAGCAGATAGAAGCTGGTGTTGCGCGACAGGATCTTCGGAAAGTAGGTGCCCTTGGTCTCGGCGCTGAGGTTGACCTTCACGCCGATGCGGGCCAGCATCGCCGTCACCGCCTTGCAGATCTCCTCGTCGTTGACGTAGCGATCGTTCGGACAGTTCATGCCGACCTCGAAGCCGTTCGGATAGCCGGCGTCGACGAGCAGCTTCTTCGAGGCCTCAGGATCGTACGGCAGCCGCTTCTCCAGTTCCTTCGGATAGCCGGTGATGCCGGGCGCGATCATCAGTCCGGCCGGCGCCGACGCGCCGCGCATGACGGCCTTCTGGATCGCGTTGATGTCGATCGCCTGGTAAAACGCCTGGCGCACGCGCTTGTCCTTGAACGGGTTCTTCCCTTTGACGCTCGACGACAGCAGTTCGTTGCGCGACTGGTCCATGCCGAGGAAGATCGTGCGCAGCTCCGGTGCCTGCAGGACCTTGTAGTTCGGATTCGCCTGGATCCGCGCGATGTCCTGCACCGGGACCGGCTCCATCATGTCGATCTCGCCCGACAGCAGCGCCGCGACGCGCGTCGAAGCGTTACCGATCGGCGTGAAGATCACTTCCTGAACGTTGCCTTCGATCTTGTCCCAGTAGGACGGATTGCGCTGCAGCGTCGTGCGCACGTTGGGGTCACGTGAACGGAGGCGGTATGGCCCAGTGCCGTTGGCCCTGAACGACGCCGTGTTCTCGGTGCCCTTGCGCTTGTCGACCGGCTCCACCGCGCGGTTTTCCTCGCACCACTTCTTCGACATGATGTACCAGTTGGTGACCACGTCCGGCAGGATCGGAAACGGCTCGTTGGTCACGATGTCGATCGTGAGGTCGTCAACCTTGCGGATCTCCTTGATCGAGCCGACATAGGTCTTGACGTCGGAACCGCCGCTCTTGGCGCGGTTGTACGAAAAAATAACGTCGTCGGCGGTGAACGGCGTGCCATCGTGGAACTTGACGTTCTTGCGCAGGTTGAAGCGCCATACCGTCGGCGCGGTCTGCTTCCAGTCTGTCGCGAGCGCGGGCACGAGCTCGAGCTTCTTGCCGCGCCCAATAAGCGGCTCGTAGACGTTGCCGGTGAACGACAGCTGGAACGATTCGTTAAGGGAATGCGGATCCATCGACAGCGCATCGCCCTGGTTCGCAAACTTGAACGTCTGCGCCTGAACGGCGGCGGCGCCAAGGGCCAGCGCCGCGATCATCGCCCCAGCGGCAATGCGTGACGAAAAACGATCGAAAATATTCATGAGTGCTCCTTCGAACGCTGAGGACCCTGGAGCGGCATGCCGCGCTCGGCGAGGGCAGAAAAGAACGCGGCACCCAGCGGGATGACAGCGTCATTGAAATCATATCGGGTGTTATGCAGGAAACAGCCTTCGGCACCGCCACCCTGCCCGAGGCGCACATAACAGCCGGGCTTCTCGCGCAGCATGAAGGAAAAGTCCTCGGCCCCCATTGAGGGTTCGAGGTTACGCACGACGTTGTCATGGCCAACCAGTTCGGCGGCGGTATCGGCCGCAAACCGGGCCTGCAGCGGATGGTTGATGGTCGCCGGATAGATGCGCTCGTAGATCACCTTGGCTTCGGCGCCTAGCGCTTTAGCTGTCGATTCGGCAAGGTCGGTGAGGCGTTGTTCGATCAGGTCCTGCGCGTCGGCGCTGAACGTGCGCACGGTGCCGACGAGCCTGGCTTCACGTGGTATGACCGAGAAGGCACCGGGGTTACCCGCCTGGATCGAGCACAGGCTCAGCACCGCGGCGTCGAGCGGTCCGACGTTGCGCGCGACGATCGTCTGTGCCGCCGTAATGATGTGCGCCGCGACAACGACCGGGTCGACCGCGCGGTGGGGGTGGGCGGCATGGCCACCCTTGCCACAGATGATGATCTCGACCCGGTCCGCCGAGGCCATCATGGGCCCCGGGTTGAGCCCGAATTGGCCCGGCTCGAGCGCGGGCCAGTTGTGCAATGCGTAGACCTCGTCGATCGGGAAACGCGTAAAAAGACCGTCGTCGATCATCGCCTTGGCCCCGGCAAAACCCTCCTCGCCCGGCTGAAAGATCAGCACGGCCTTGCCGTCAAATCGCCGCGTCGCCGCCAGATACTGCGCTGCGCCCAGCAGTATCGTCATGTGGCCATCGTGCCCGCAACCGTGCATCAGGCCCGGCCGGGTTGATCTATGGGCAAACTCGCTCTCTTCGCCCATCGGCAGCGCGTCCATATCGGCTCGCAGCCCGATCGCCCGGCTCGACGAGCCGCGACCATGGATGACGCCGACAACGCCGGTTCGCGCGATGCCGGTGTGAACCTCGTCGACGCCGTAGTACCGCAGCTTCTCCGCGACCAGCGCAGCCGTGCGATGCTCCTCGAAGCCCAGCTCCGGATTGGCATGCAGATCGCGGCGCAGCTCGGTCAGCCCCTCGTGATGAGGCAGGATGGCCGTGAGCGGACCCCGCAACGCTGCCCCGAGATAGGTTCCCATCATTCGGCAGCTAGTGGGCCAGGGCCGCGCGGTCGATGCGCAGCCGCGGGTCGACCGCGAAATAGAGCAGGTCGACGATGAGGTTGATAAGCACGAACACGAGCGCGATCAGGCACAGGTAGGCAGCCATCACCGGGATATCGGCGAACTGAACCGACTGGATGAAGAGCAATCCCATGCCCGGCCACTGGAACACCGTTTCCGTGACGATGGCAAAAGCAATGATCCCGCCCAGCTGCAGGCCGGTGATGGTGATGACAGGCACCAGCGTGTTCTTGAGTGCGTGGCCGAAGTTGACGGCGCGGTCGGTAAGGCCGCGGGCGCGGGCGAACTTGATGTAGTCGGTGCGAAGCACTTCGAGCATTTCGGACCGCACCAGCCGCATGATCAGCGTCAGCTGGAACAGCGACAGCGTGATCGCCGGCAGAATCAGGTGCTTCCAGCCGGTTGGAGACAGGAACCCGGTAGACCACCAGCCCAGCTTGACGACATCGCCGCGACCATACGACGGCAGCCAGCCGAGCGTCACCGCGAACACGAGTATCAGAAGAATTCCGATGAGGAAAGTCGGCAGCGAAATTCCCACCAGTGAGCCGGCAAGCAGGACCTGCGAGATAAACGAGTTCCGTCGCAAAGCGGTGTACACGCCGGCCGGAATACCGACGACGATCGCGAGGATTGCCGCGGTGAACGCCAGCTCCAGCGTGGCCGGCAGGCGCTCCTGGATCAGCGTCGAGACCGCCCGGCCCTGCCGCAGGCTGATGCCGAAGTCCCCCTGCAGCGCGTTGCCGACGAAGGTGCTGAACTGCACATAGAACGGCTGGTCCAGCCCGAGATCGGTGCGCAGCCGTATGCGGTCTTCCGGGGTGGCGTCCTGCCCGACCATCTGCGACACCGGATCACCCACGTACTGAAACAGCAGGAACGCCACGAGCGCGACCGTCAGCATGACGAGGACGGCCTGCAACAGGCGGCGAATGATGAATGCGAGCATCGGTGGACAAGAAAACGCCCGGCGCGGGTGGCCGGGCTGTCAAGTGCCTTGAAATATAGCGCGGAAGCTCTTTCTTCCAGCCGGAACCCGACGCACCGACCATCGGAAACACAACGGGCCGGAGAGTTCCGGCCCGTTGCGGGATCGCGCTGCGAAAACGCTATTCTTTGATGTCTACGCCGTAGAAGTTGTGTCGACCGAAGGGCGACAGCTTGAAATCGATGACTTCCACCCGCATCGGCTTCAGCTGGACCGCGTGCGCGATCGTGAACCACGGTGCCTGTTCCTTGAAGATCACCTGCGCTTTTTCGTAGAGTGGCGTGCGCGCGGCCTGGCCCGACGTGGTCTTGGCTTTCTGCACCAGTTCTTCGAACGGCTGGTAGCAGAACTTCGCTACGTTGCTGCCGTTGGTCTTGGCCGAGTCACAGCCGAGCAGCGTGTTGAGGAAGTTGTCTGGGTCGCCATTGTCGCCGGTCCACCCGAGCATGCCCATCTGGTGCTCGCCCGCCTGCATGCGCTTGCGGTATTCACCCCACTCGAAGCTCTTGATCTCGGCCTTGATACCCACCTTGGCGAGGTCCGCCTGCATCAGTTCTGCGATGCGGCGCGCGTTGGGGTTGTACGGACGCTGCACCGGCATGGCCCACAGGTCGGTCTCGAAGCCGTTTGGATAGCCGGCGTCGGCGAGTAATTTCTTGGCCGCCGCCGGATCGAACGGATCGTCCTTGATCGCGTCGTTGTACGACCATTGCGTCGGCGGGATGGGATTCTTCGCCGCCACGCCGGTGGTCAGGTAGACCGCGTCGATGATCGCCTTCTTGTTGATCGCCATGTTGACGGCCTTGCGTACACGCACGTCGTCGAAGGGCTTCTTCGTCGTGTTGTAGGCGAGGTAGCCGACGTTCAGGCCAGCCTGCTCAAGCACCTTGACCTTCGCGTCCTTGCGGATCGCGTCAAGGTCGGCCGGGTTCGGATAGGGCATCACATGGCATTCGCCCTTCTGCAACTTGGCCCAGCGCACCGAGGCATCCGGTGTGATCGAGAACACCAGGTCGTCGATCTTGGCCTTGCCGCCCCAGAACTGCGGGAACGCCTTGTAGCGGATCACCGCGTCACGCTGGTACTGGACCAGGTAGAACGGCCCGGTGCCGATCGGGTCCTGGTCGATCTTCTCCGGTGTGCCTGCCTTCAGCATCGCGTCGGCATACTCCTTCGACTGCACACCGGCGTATTCCATCGCGAGGTTCGACAGAAATGGCGCCTCGGCTTTCTCCAGCGTGACGCGCACGGTGTAGTCGTCGACCTTCTCGACCGACTTCAGCAGCTTGGGCATGCCCATGTCGTTGAAGTACGAGTGGTTCGAACTCGTGACCTTGAAGTACGGGTTCGACTCCTTCCACTGCCGCTCGAACGCGAAGATGATGTCGTCGGCGTTCATGTCGCGGGTCGGCTTGAAGTTCTTGTTCTCGTGCCACTTGACGCCCTTGCGCAGATGGAACGTGTAGACCTTGCCGTCCGGCGAGATGTCCCACTTCTCGGCCAGACCCGGCACGACCTTCGTTCCGCCGCGCTCGAAGTCGACGATGCGGCTATAGATCTGGCTGTTGGCATCGAACGACGTCCCGGTCGTGTTGACACCCGGATAGAAGTTCTCCGGGCTGCCTTCCGAGCAGAACACCAGTGTCTTGGCCGATGCGGTTCCCGCCAGTGCCAGCGCCGCACACAGCGCCGCGGCCTTCAATACCGGCTTGAATTGGACATGCCTCATGCTCCTGCCTCCTTTTACCGCGCCAGCGGGCGCGACTGAACGAATTCCGATTCCGGCGCGGGCTCGCCGCCGGTGAACAACTCAGCATAGTGGCAGGCGACAAGACGTCCGTCCAGCGGACGCAAGGCCGGGCGTTCAGCCCGGCAGCGGTCGGTCGCATGCGGGCAGCGGGTGGAAAAAACACAACCCGGCGGCGGCGCGAGCGGCGACGGCAATTCGCCGCGGAGAACGGTGCGTCGTTCCGCGGATCCCAGGCCCGGCGTGCAACCCAGCAGGGCCTGCGTGTACGGGTGCAGGGGGCGTCCGAAGATGCTGGCTTTCGGGCCCTGCTCCATCGCCAGGCCGAGGTACATCACGAGTACGTCCTCCGCGATGTGCCGCACCACGGCAAGGTCGTGGGAAATGAAGAGGTAGGCAACGCCGAATTCCCGCTGCAGGTCGGCGAGCAGGTTGAGCACTTGCGCCTGGATCGAAACGTCGAGCGCGGAGATCGGCTCGTCGGCCACGACAAGTGCCGGATGCAGCATCAAGGCGCGCGCGATCGCGATCCGCTGCCGCTGCCCGCCGGAAAACATGTGCGGGTAGCGGCCGAGATGCTCGGGCCTGAGTCCAACCTTGGCCATCATTTCGCCGACGCGGGCGCGTCGCTCGTCCTCGGTCACGTCGGTGTTGATCGCCAGAGGCTCGGCGAGGATCGAGCCGATCGTCTTACGGGGGTTGAGCGATCCATATGGGTTCTGAAACACGAGCTGGACGGTACGCCGCAATTGCGCACGCGCCTCGCCCCGCGCGGATACGGCGTCGACTCCCGCGAGTCGCAGCGAGCCGGCGCTCGGCGGCTCGATCATCGTGACCAGTCGCGCCAGCGTCGACTTGCCGCATCCTGACTCTCCGACCACTGCGAGAGTGCGCCCGGGTTGCAGGCTGAACGAAATTCCGCCGACCGCCTGCAGGGTCGCGGGTTTCTGAAGCATGCCGCGGCGCACGGTGTAGACCCGTGTCACGTCCCTGGCCTCGCAAACCGGAGCGGTACTCTGGTTCACGTCGTTGACGCCGTCTGTTCGTGTCGGGCGGCGACTGCGCCGACGTGGCCGTCGCGTTGGATCGCTTCGGCGCGACCGGGCATCGCGAGCGGGTAGTGGCAGCGCGCTCGTCCGTTCTCAACGGCCTGCAGTTTCGGCAGCACTTTGTGGCAGTACACCGTCGCGCTGCTGCAGCGCGGACTGAAGAGGCAGCCTTTCGGGCGATCGTAGAGGCCAGGGACCATACCCGGAATCGTCGCGAGTCGTTCGCCCTCGTCGGCGTGCCGTTCGGGCAGCGCCGACAGCAGCGCCGCCGTGTAGGGATGCTGGGGTCGCGTGAAGATGCTGCGCGCGGGACCTTCTTCCACCACCTGCCCTGCGTACATCACCGCGACGCGCTGTGCCATTTCCTCGACGACCGCCATGTTGTGCGTGATCAGCACGAGTGCCATGCCGCGCTCGCGCTGCAGCTGCCGCAGCAGGTCGAGGATCTGAGCCTGGATCGTCACGTCCAGCGCGGTCGTCGGCTCGTCGGCGATCAGCAACTTCGGGTTGCAGGAGATCGCCATCGCGATCATCACCCGCTGGCGCATGCCGCCTGACAACTGGTGGGGGTAGTCCTCAAGCCGCCGCGCCGGATCAGGAATACCGACCTGGCCGAGCAGATCCACGGCGCGCTTGCGCGCCTCGTCGCGCGAAAGCCGCAGGTGCTGGCGCAGCGTTTCGACGAGTTGGAAGCCGATCGTGAAGCAGGGGTTCAGGCTGGTAGCAGGTTCCTGAAAGATCATCGCCATGTCGCGGCCAGTCAGCTTGCGCCGCTCGCGATCGCTCAGCGCCAGTACGTCCTTGCCGGCGAAGTTCACGCGCCCGGCGCGCACCTTGCCCGGATAACCGACGAGGCCCATAAGCGCGAGCATCGTCACGCTCTTGCCCGATCCCGATTCGCCGACGATGCCGAGCACTTCCCCCTCGTTGACCGAGAGGGTGACGTCGTCGACGGCACGCAGCACGCGTCCGCCGACCTGAAATTCGACTTGCAGCGATTCAATTTCGAGGAGTGCCATCGTCAGATCTCGCGCCCGACCGCCCCGATGGAAGCAGGCCGCCCCACGGCAGGCTGCGAACGAAGTGAGCTTCGGGGCATATCGGTTATCGCTTGAGTTTCGGGTCCAGCGCGTCGCGCATGCCGTCGCCGAGCAGGTTGAACGCCAGCACCGTGATCAAAATAACCAGGCCTGGGAAGGTCACGACCCACCAGGCGCGAAGCACGAATTCGCGTGCATCGGCCAGCATCGTTCCCCACTCGGGAGAGGGCGGCTGGGCGCCGAGGCCGAGGAAGCCGAGTGCGGCGGCGTCGAGGATTGCCGTCGACACGCCGAGCGAGGCCTGCACGATCAGTGGTGCCAGGCAGTTCGGAAGGACCTCGCGGAACATCAGCCGCAGGTTGCTTGCGCCAACCATGCGCGCAGCGGTTACGTAGTCGCGCGAAAGTTCGGTGAGCGCCGCGGCGCGGGCGGTGCGCACGTAATGGGGCAGCACAACCACCGCGACGGCCAGCATCGCGTTCATCAGCCCCGGCCCGAGGATCGCGACGATGACGATCGCCAGCAACAAGCTGGGAAGGCTCAGCAGCACATCCATCAGTCGCATGATCGCGATGTCGGTGGCGCCACGGAAAAATGCGGCAGCCATGCCGAGACAGGTGCCAACAACGATGGACAGGGCGACCACGGCCACTCCGATCGATAGCGAGAGGCGCGCGCCGTACATCAGGCGCGACAGAATGTCACGGCCGATCGCATCGGTGCCCAGCGGGTAGGTCCATGATCCGCCCTCAGTCCAGGCCGGCGGCTTCAGGTAGGCGGCATTGTCGATCGCGATCGGCGAATGCGGCGCCAGCACGCCGGCAAAGACGGCGATCAGCAGCACCGCCAATACGATGACGAGGCCGCCTACGGCCCCCGCGTTCGCGGAAAAGTGCCGCCAGAACTCGCGCAACGGCGTCGGCTGCGCGGCCGGTTCGGCAATGCCGGACAACGAAGCGAGCTCCGTGTCAGTCAAGGTGGCGGTGACGATCGGATCGCTCATCGGGAATGGCGAATCCGCGGGTTGATGAAGCCGTAGGCGATGTCGACCAACAGGTTGACCGTCATGACCATCAGGCCGAGCAGCAGCAACCCGCCCTGCAGCACCGGATAGTCGCGCCGGTTGATCGCTTCGATCAGCCACTTGCCGACGCCAGGCCACGAAAAGATCGTTTCCGTGAGGATGGCGCCGGTGAACAGCACGCCGACCTGCAGGCCGATGACCGTGACGACGGGAATCAATGCGTTGCGAAACGCGTGCAGCGCGATGACGCGTGCCGGAGCGAGCCCCTTGGCGCGCGCGGTGCGGATGTAGTCCTCGCCCATCACCTCCAGCATCGACGAGCGCGTCATGCGGGCGATCACTGCCAGCGGTACCGTGCCCAGCACGATCATCGGCAGCACCAGGTGCAGTGCTGCTGAGCGAAAGGCGCCGAAGTCCTTCGCAACTAGCGAATCGATCAGCAGGAAACCAGTCACCGGCTCGATGAAGTACTTGAAGTCGAGCCTTCCGGACACTGGGGTCAGGCCGAGTTGAACCGAAAACAGCAGGATCAGCAGCAGTCCCCACCAGAAAATGGGCATCGAATAGCCGGTCAGCGACAGACCCATGACCCCGTGGTCGAAAATGGTGTTTCGTCTCACGGCGGCGAGCATTCCGGCGGGTATGCCGCACACGAGCGCAAACAGGATCGCGAAGCTGGCGAGCTCGATGGTGGCCGGGAACAGCGTGAAGAACTCCTTCAGCACCGGCTCCTGCGTGATCATCGATTTGCCGAGGTTGCCCTGCAGGACGCGGCCGATGTAAATGCCGTACTGCACGATCACGGGCCGGTCGAGCCCGTATTCCTTCAGCAGCATCTCGTGGCGCGCCTTGTCGATGCCGCGCTCCCCTGCCATCGTCTCGATGGGGTCGCCAGGCACCAGCCGTATCAGGAAGAACGCCAGCAGCGTCATGCCGAAAAACGTCGGCACGAGCAGTGATACCCGCGTGAGGAGAAAACGAAGCATCGGAGGGACCTTAAGGCGCGGGCTTCAGCTCGATATCGCCGTAGTACGCCTCGATCCGTTCACCGGTGTTGTCAGTGTCGGTCATGATACCGATGCCCACCACGCGGCCGGGCGGCTGACCAAAGGCGCGCCGATAGTCATCGACATAGTTGCGACGGAAAGTCTTCCACTGGCCGAGTCGATGGTCCGGGCCGCTGCCCGCGACGACCAACTTCACTTGCGCGGTGAAGCTGTTGGGCAGCACCGTGTCGACCGGAAAGCGGTTCTCCCAGATGTACATCAGAGTCGCATACGGCAGCTCCTGACCCGTGAGCAGCTGCGCGGTTTCCATGAGCAGTTGTTCCCGAAGCGGCAGCGACTTCTTGTCGCCGTCGAAAAAGAGCATCAACCGGACCGGCGAGTCTTCAGCATAGCGGTCCTGGTTGTCAGCACCGATGATGAGATCGAGGACGCGCCATTGCCATTCGACGATGGGCCGCTGCGCGGGATCGACGCTGAGCAACTGGCGCAATCCACTGGCGGCCGCGTCAGCACGCGCCTGTAGAACCACCGTGCCGGTAGTGGCGTCGCGCACCAGCCGGTACTCTGTGGGAGCCTTGGCGCGGTTGATGATCCAGGGCTGCCAGCCTCTAGGAAAGCCGCCGAGATCTTCGTTCGCGGAAAAACGGCCGACCTGAGCCGCCGGCGCCTCGGGCAGTGGCGCACTGGCGCATCCCGCGAGCAGCGCGAAGAAGAGTGCAGCGATACGCATCGCCGGTGCATCGTAGGTAAAGCGGGAAAGGGCTGCAAGGCCGCGCGTTCTCGTGGGTCACGGGTTACGGCAAAGCCTTGATCCGCCACGTTGGCTCCTGACTGCGGCTAGCATTCGCCGTTCATGGCCCCGACCGCGTGATGCCCACCCTGCTCGCCCTTGCGCTTTTCGCCGGTGTCGGCGGCGGCCTCTTCTGGCTCGTCGCCAAAGGCCGCGAGCTGGAACGCCGGCGCGACTTCGGGCGCAAGGTGCTCGCGCGCAAGCAGGGCTGGAGCTACAGCGGCGATCGATCCGGTCGGATCGACTACCGATTCACGGGCAACACGCAAGGCGTGGACTGGCAGATGTGGTTCGACAGCGACCGCGGCGACAAGTCGCCGACACCCCGCGCGCACTGGAAGAGCGCCAATCTGCGCACCCCGAAACTCGCGCTGCTGATACTCGGTCGCCGCCGCTTCCAGCTCGAGAGCGGGGCCTTCGGCCGCCTGCTGGCGGGAGTCGCTGCAGGAGTCGTGCAAGCAGTCTCCGGCCACGAGCCGCGGTCAGAGAAGGCCGAGTTCTATGAAAGCGCTGTCGAGGTCGAAGCAGGCGGCCCCGCTTTTCGCGAGCGTTTCGCCATCGCGGTTGCTCCGGACATGCCCAAAGCCTGGCTTGACGCGGAACTTCAGCAACAGCTGCTCGGCTGGCCGGTCTCCGACGGCACGCGCTTCCGCGCCGAAGACAGCGTCGAGATCATGTTGCAGTCGGATGGACTACGGATCGCGGTCGACAGGATGCCGCAGGACACGGCCTGCTGGGTGCACCTCGCAAAGCTGGGGGAACATCTCGCGCGGCGCTTGGTGGCGCCGGAACGACGGACGGGGATCGGAGCTGATGTCAGTGGCACCCGAAGCGGAATCGCGGATTGCTGTGGTCGCCGGCGCAAGCGGCCTGGTCGGGCGCGAGCTTCTTCGCCGGCTGCTGCGAGAGCCGACTTATGCGCGGGTTGTCGCACTGACGCGCCGGCCTCTCGGCCTCGATCACCGCCTCGTCGAAGTGCCGGCTCAATATAACGACCTTGACGAAGTACTTTCGCCGGTCGTTCCCGACGAGGCGTCGCTGGACGCTTATTGCTGCCTGGGAACGACGCTCAAATCCGCCGGATCCGAGGCTGCTTTCCGTGAGGTGGACTTCGATTTCGTTGTTGCCTTCGGCCGCTGGGCAACGTGCCACACGGCGCGGCGGCTCGTCGTCATCAGTGCGCTAGGCGCTGACGCCAAGAGCCGGGTCTTCTACAACCGCGTCAAGGGCGAGATGGAAGATGCACTACGCGCAATGGCGCCGCAGACGCTGATGCTGGTGAGGCCCAGCCTGCTCGATGGTGAGCGCACGGAGCAACGACCAGGCGAGTCGCTCGCATTGACGCTGACGCGCCCGCTGCGCGGACTGCTGCCAGCATCGATCCGTCCGGTACAGGTTAACGACGTGGCCCAGGCGATGATCGATGCCGCGCTCTCTACGGCGGCGCCGGCCGTGCTCAGGTCGGCAGCGCTCCACGGTGCCGCCGTCCGCGCTTATCGGGCAAGGCGCGGCTGATCGCTCGTGAACGGTGGGACGACGCGCGCAGACTGGCAGTCGACAGCTCGCCTCAGCGTCGTGGCTGCAACACCAGTTTCGAGACCGGCTTTGCGCCCGGATGCATAGGCAGGTAATCGACGTCACGCCACAGTGGAAGCATCGACGAGTAAAGGGACGAAAACGGATTGCCGACCTGGCCCGCCGGGTGAATCCAGAGCGAGCGGCCGGCCGCGTCGAGGTCGTAGATCGCACGCAGGCTGGCCGCGTGGCGTGTACTGAACGGCGCTTCCGGCCGATGCGAGAGCGCGCCCACATTGATCGTGTACGTATCACCGGGATAAGGCGTTTCAAGCTGAAACAGCCGTGCAAGCGCTGCGACGCTGGAAAACGGGCGATGCTCTGCCACGGCCCGATGCGCCTCGCCCCATCGAAGGCCAGCGACATCGTGTCCGGTGTCCTCCGCCAGGCTCGTGACGACCGCATCGAGCGACTCCGACATCAGTGCAGTGCAGGTTTCAAAACGCTGCGCGGTACGCCGGTCGTCGCACCAGTCGCGGGAGCTGCCGCGGCCTTGCAGGACATGCAGCAATGCAAGCGTCAAATCGGCGTTCGCCACAAAGTCCTGCGCAAGGTCGCCGAAATCATCGGTGAAAACACGCAACGCGAGTTCGCGCCGCCACGCATGAAACAGCAGCGGCTCGGGCCGGGCGGGCGACATCGAGCCATCCCACGCCTTCAGCCGGCTGAGCGCTTCGCGGCCGGCGCTGGTCAGCGGGTCGGCGCTCGCAAGCAGCCCCAGGAAGTCCCGCGCGGCCAGCGAGACAACGTCGGCCTGAATCGCCTGGGTCGAGGCCACGTCGTGTCGCTCCCGGCCGTCGATCAGTTGCTCGATTCGCCGCACCCGGTAGCTTGGAAACCAGTCGTAGGTCAAATGGTGCGGATACATCGGCGGGGTGACACGGTTATTCGCGGTCGCTGCGAAGCCCGATGATGGATTGATGTTGCGTGGCGCCTGCTCGTACGGCAGATACGCCTGCCAGTCGTAGCGCTCGTCCCAGCCCGGTGCCGGTGCAATTCCGTGCAGGTCGTTGTCGGGCCGCCGCACGGGTATTCGGCCAGCGACCACGAACCCGATATTGCCGTCGACGTCGGCGAGCACAAACGATTGCGTGACGATCTGGAAGTCGCTGAGCGCCCGTTCCGCTTCAGAGAGTGAGCGTGCGCGATTCAGGCTTCTGATTGCGACCCAGGTCCGATCATCCGGCTCCAGCGCGGACCAGTGCAATGCGAGGACGAACTGCGGGTGCTTGAAACTCTTGTCGATCGACTCGAGCCCGCTGAGCACGGGCCCATGGCGAGTCTCGCGAACGACGATTTCGACGTCGGCCTCGCCCTTGACGCGAAACCTTTCCACGCGCTGACCAAAGCGACGCGGACCGATGGGAGTTTCGTACTCGTCATCGCTTCCTGCCACCAGCCTCTCAAGATAGAGATCCTGCTGGTCGACGCCGGTGTTCGTGACGCCCCACGCCACGCGGTCGTTGCGGCCCAGCACGATTCCTGGCAGGCCGGGAAGCGTAGCCCCTGCGACCATTTGCCCCGGGGTCTCGATCCTCGCGAAGTACCACACCGACGGTGTCGTGAGGCCGAGATGCGGATCGTTGGCAAGCAACGGCTTGCCGCTCACGGTGCGACGACCGGACAGCACCCAGTTGTTCGAACCGATCCCCTCGCCTGCGCCCAGCCCAACGCCCGGCACTTCCGCGAGTGCATCGTCGAGCCGTAGCGCGCGAGCGGTCGTCAGCGTGCCCAGCAGCCGGTATACCTCGACATAGTCGGCTGTCTGCGGCGCCGTCTCCTCCGGCAGCGGAGGATAGAAGTCGTCGATCTCGGCGCGGGTGAAGTGCTGGGCCAGTCGCAGGCGACGCAGTTCCATGCGCATCGAGTGCGAGGCCAGATCCCAGGCCATCATGTACGACCATGCCAGCGAATCCGCTGCGGTCCACGCTTGCGGTGCCGGCGTGCCGGTCAGAATGAACTCCGGCGGCAGAGGTCCGCCGCGCGTCTCGAGGTAGGCGTTGACACCGGCGACGTAAGCGTCGATCAGCGCGCGATGCTCGCCGTCAAGCCCGTCATAGACGCGCCGCGCAGCGCGGTAGACGCCGAGCGTACGCAGGAACTTGTCGGTCGGCAGCGCACCCGCGCCCAGTACCTCGGCCAGCCGGCCGGCGGCGAGGCGGCGATTGAACTCCATCTGCCACAGCCGATCCTGCGCATGGATGAAGCCGAGCGCGACACTGGCGTCG
This sequence comes from uncultured beta proteobacterium, assembly GCA_963712485.1. Classification (GTDB taxonomy): domain Bacteria; phylum Pseudomonadota; class Gammaproteobacteria; order Burkholderiales; family Burkholderiaceae_F; genus JALORV01. Next base: position 11,941 of record CAVQID010000066.1, on the reverse strand, counting down.
CGCTCGCTCCCGGCAACGATCGTCGGAATTCCGTGTTCGTCGCGCCGGACGTCAACCGTGGCGGCGAGCCCTTGCAGGCGCAGCGTTCCTTCGTGGATCGGCTGGCTGGCCTGCCGATACCACAGCGACGCCGACGCAATGCCAACAACGAGCGCGGCCGCGCTCCATGCACCCCAACGCAGCAGTCGCACCGCGACTCCGATAATCGATGAGTCGAGAATTGTGCGTGAAAGCCCTGCGTCGTGGCTACCGGCCGGGTCGAATCAAAGACTGCCTTCTAGACGGCATGATCGGCGGTGCGGCGGCCCAGCACGCGCCCGGCCAGGAACGACATGGCAATCAGCGTCATGACGGCAGCGCCGAATGCGAGTTCCTTGCCTTCGCTCCAGGCGTCGACCGCGGGCAGCGCAAGCTTGGCCGCGCCGAAGGCCGCGACCAGCAGGCTGACGCCCGCGACCGCCAGACTCATCACGCGCGAGGCGATGCAGGCCAGCTGGTCAGCGCGGGCGATCAGGCGCGAGATCCACAGCCCGTTGATGCCGTCGGTCACCAGCATGCCGAGCACGAACAGTCCGCCCAGCACCAACGCGTGCCCGACCCCGCCGAACTGCGTCGCGGTCAGGGCGAACAGCGCCGACTGGCTGACCGTGTCGAAGGAGAGCGCAAACAGCGCGCCGACAAGCGCCACGGTGAGCGGATGGCTGGCCCGGCTCAAGCGCCCAGGAGACGGCCTTTGAGCCCGACCGGCGCAACGACCTCCCCGGGCGCTGCATTCAGCACGGCGTGCAGATTCACCACGCCAATCAGATAAGGAACAGGATCGAAGTCCAGGCCCCGAACACTTCCAGCCATTCCGGCGCGTCCCAACGTTCGCTCGCCAGTCCGACGGCGGCCGCGATGAGCAGCACGATGACGCCGTGCCCCAGCGAAAACAGGGCGCCGCAGTAACGTCCAAATCGGCGACCGTGCCGCGTATTGAAGCGCGTCAGGCCGTCGATCGTCGCCAGGTGATCGGCGTCGAAACCGTGTTTCAGCCCGAGCAGGAAGACGAGCGCGCAAAGCGCTGTCCATTCCGTCGGCAGTTCGTGCATGGACTCTCCCTCGATGTATGAACTCTAGCCCATTTCTTCTTACTCGTGCTTTGCGTCGGATCAAGGCCGCCGGAGAAGCCGGCTCAGTGATTGGGGGTCAGGTGGGAATGAACGTGCCGGGATGGATGCCCGACTTCAACCGTCACGAGATTGAGCTGTCCATGGCGCACGCCACGCTCCGCCGAAATGGCGTCGGCAAATTTGCGCACATCTCGAGAGCGACCCTTCAGCATCACGCTCTCGATGCAGTGATCGTGATCGAGGTGCGCATGCATGGTCGATATCGTCAAGTCGTGGTGGTCATGCTGCAGCGACGTCAGCCGCTCGGCCAGGTCGCGCTCGTGATGGTTGTAAACATAGGAGAGGTTTGCGACGCAGTGCGCTTCGGCGTCCGCGTGTTCTCGAAGCCGGTCAAGATGCGCCCGCAGGATGTCGCGCACCGCCTCGGACCGGTTGCTGTATCCGCGGCTCTCGATCAGTGCGTCGAACTCGTGCGCGAGCTGGTCGTCGAGAGAAATCGTGAAGCGTTCCATGGGCCCTCCTGCGCACCGATCGAGCGAGTATAGGAGGCGAGCTGTCGGCATGTGGGCAGAGCCTTGGCCGCAGCACAAATGAAAACGCCCCGCTGCACGAATGCAGCGGGGCGTCGGTATGCGAGCCTGACAATGTCCTACTTTCGCGGGAAATACATCCCACTATCATCGGCGCTGAGTCGTTTCACTGTCCTGTTCGGGATGGGAAGGAGTGGTTCCAACTCGCTATGGTCGTCAGGCAAAACTTGCACTGATTGATCTTGCGATTGCGGCCGCAGTGCGGTCACGCTCGAAAGATCCAAATCGGAAGAAGCACAGGCCACGCAAGGTGGCGATTGAGATGTCGAGCCTCAACTCGTATCCGAGGAGGCAGCACGGTTATAGGATCAAGCCGCACGGGCAATTAGTATCGGTTAGCTTAAGCGCTTACACGCCTTCCACACCCGACCTATCAACGTCCTGGTCTTGGACGACCCTTCAGGGAGGTCAAGCCTCCGGGAAGACTAATCTTCAGGCAAGTTTCCCGCTTAGATGCTTTCAGCGGTTATCTCTTCCGCACGTAGCTACCCGGCGATGCCACTGGCGTGACAACCGGTACACCAGAGGTGCGTCCACTCCGGTCCTCTCGTACTAGGAGCAGCCCCCGTCAATCTTCCAGCGCCCACGGCAGATAGGGACCAAACTGTCTCACGACGTTTTAAACCCAGCTCACGTACCTCTTTAAATGGCGAACAGCCATACCCTTGGGACCGGCTACAGCCCCAGGATGAGATGAGCCGACATCGAGGTGCCAAACACCGCCGTCGATATGAACTCTTGGGCGGTATCAGCCTGTTATCCCCAGAGTACCTTTTATCCGTTGAGCGATGGCCCTTCCATACAGAACCACCGGATCACTATGTCCTGCTTTCGCATCTGCTCGACTTGTCGGTCTCGCAGTTAAGCACGCTTATGCCATTGCACTATCAGCACGATTTCCGACCGTGCCTAGCGTACCTTCGAACTCCTCCGTTACCCTTTGGGAGGAGACCGCCCCAGTCAAACTGCCTACCATGCACTGTTCCCCGCCCGGATGACGGGCGCAGGTTAGAACCGCAAACAAATCAGGGTGGTATTTCAAGGTTGGCTCCACGAGACCTAGCGGCCCCGCTTCAAAGCCTCCCACCTATCCTACACAGATCGGTTCACAGTCCAATGCAAAGCTACAGTAAAGGTTCATGGGGTCTTTCCGTCTAGCCGCGGGTAGATTGCATCATCACAAACATTTCAACTTCGCTGAGTCTCGGGAGGAGACAGTGTGGCCATCGTTACGCCATTCGTGCAGGTCGGAACTTACCCGACAAGGAATTTCGCTACCTTAGGACCGTTATAGTTACGGCCGCCGTTTACTGGGGCTTCGATCAAGAGCTTGCACTCCATCACTTAACCTTCCAGCACCGGGCAGGCGTCACACCCTATACGTCCACTTTCGTGTTTGCAGAGTGCTGTGTTTTTAATAAACAGTCGCAGCCACCGATTCTCTGAGACCTCTTCACGCTTCCGGTGTTTCTCCGGTCACGCTACCAAGGCACACCTTCTTCCGAAGTTACGGTGTCAATTTGCCGAGTTCCTTCTCCCGAGTTCTCTCAAGCGCCTGAGCATATTCAGCTCGCCCACCAGTGTCGGTTTTCGGTACGGTCGTCTCCAACTGAAGCTTAGAGGCTTTTCCTGGAACCACATCCAATCACTTCGCGGCTTACGCCACTCGATCCTTTTCCTCGGTGATACGCCAGCGGATTTGCCTACTGGCCACCTACGATCAGAAACCGGGACATCCAACACCCGGATGATCTTCAACAGTCCGTCCCCCCATCGCATTGGAGATCGGTGCAGGAATATTGACCTGCTTCCCATCGACTACGACTTTCGTCCTCGTCTTAGGGGCCGACTCACCCTGCTCCGATGAACGTGGAGCAGGAAACCTTGGGCTTACGGCGAGAGGGCTTTTCACCCTCTTTAACGCTACTCATGTCAGCATTCGCACTTCTGATACCTCCAGCAGCCTTCTCAAGCCACCTTCGCAGGCTTACAGAACGCTCCCCTACCACGTAGACGCTTCGCTTAAGTTCGCTCGGTTTGTCGATGGCGCGCAGCGCCGTCGACAAACCTCAGAAAGAGAGAGGGCTCTGTCCGCACAACCCTGGACAGAAACTCCTGCTCGACTTTCTGGAGATTTCGTCCGCTACGCACAGGCGCCGACGCAAATACATCGGAGTGCGAGCGAACTTAAGTGAAGCGTCTACATCCGCAGCTTCGGTTACCGACTTAGCCCCGTTACATCTTCCGCGCAGGAAGACTCGATCAGTGAGCTATTACGCTTTCTTTAAAGGATGGCTGCTTCTAAGCCAACTTCCTGACTGTCTTAGCCTTCCCACTTCGTTTCCCACTTAGTCGGTATTAGGGACCTTAGCTGGCGGTCTGGGTTGTTTCCCTTTCGTGTCCGGACGTTAGCACCCGGTGCACTGTCTCCCGCGCTGACACTTCCAAGTATTCGGAGTTTGCCATGGTTTGGTAAGGCGCCATGCCCCCCTAGCCATAACAGTGCTCTACCCCCTGGAGTGATACGCGAGGCACTACCTCAATAGTTTTCGGGGAGAACCAGCTATTTCCAGATTTGTTTGGCCTTTCACCCCTATCCACAGCTCATCCGCTACTTTTGCAACAGTAGTCGGTTCGGCCCTCCAGTGAGTGTTACCCCACCTTCAGCCTGGCCATGGATAGATCATCTGGTTTCGGGTCTACACCCTGCGACTGGACGCCCTATTCGGACTCGCTTTCGCTGCGCCTTCCCTATACGGTTAAGCTCGCCACAGAATGTAAGTCGCTGACCCATTATGCAAAAGGTACGCAGTCACCCTTGCGGGCTCCTACTGTTTGTATGCATGCGGTTTCAGGATCTATTTCACTCCCCTCCCGGGGTTCTTTTCGCCTTTCCTTCACAGTACTGGTTCACTATCGGTCGATCACGAGTATTTAGCCTTGGAGGATGGTCCCCCCATATTCAGACAGGATTTCACGTGTCCCGCCCTACTTATCGTGCGCTTAGTTCCACTGCTGATCTTTCATGTACGGGGCTATCACCCGCTATGGCCGTACTTTCCAGAACGTTCCATTAGATCGACAGCTAAAACGCACAGGCTGGTCCGATTTCGCTCGCCACTACTTTCGGAATCTCGGTTGATTTCTGTTCCTCTGCCTACTTAGATGTTTCAGTTCAGCAGGTTCGCCTCCACGCGCCTATGTATTCAGCGCGGGATACCCTTGCGGGTGGGTTTCCCCATTCGGACATCTGCGGCTAGTAACGCTTGTTTGCCAGCTCACCGCAGCTTTTCGCAGGCTGCCACGTCCTTCATCGCCTATGATCGCCAAGGCATCCACCACATGCACTTAGTCGCTTGATCCTATAACCCTGCCGCCTTTTGCCAGGCACGGTTAACAAGCGACCGCGTTGCCGTTGTTCTCAGATATTGCTGAGAGCTCGTATGCAATCACAACCCGTTATCAACTCCTTCCTGGCTCATCACCAGTTGCAGAGTTGAAACGCTTTGCTTCTTCCGAATTGTTAAAGATCGAAACAGCGATTTGACCAATGGTCAAACGGAAATCCGCGACACGGACTTTCGTTTGACGTTTGCTCAAGTAGTGGTGGAGGTGAACGGGATCGAACCGATGACCTCCTGCTTGCAAAGCAGGCGCTCTCCCAATTGAGCTACACCCCCGGTACATCACCCGCACCGAGTGTGGTGGGTCTGGTTGGATTCGAACCAACGACCCCCGCCTTATCAAGACGGTGCTCTAACCGGCTGAGCTACAGACCCTTCCGAAACTCAAACTCGTCAGGGCCCGGCGCTGCGCGACGCCAAAACTAAAAATCCTTGCGCCACCCTGCGCCACTCGCTGCTGCAAGAAACGAACCGATAAGTGTGGACGCCTGACTCGAAGCGCGTACTCTAGAAAGGAGGTGATCCAGCCGCACCTTCCGGTACGGCTACCTTGTTACGACTTCACCCCAGTCATGAATCTCACCGTGGTCGCCGCCCTCCTTGCGGTTAGGCAAACGGCTTCTGGTGAAACCCACTCCCATGGTGTGACGGGCGGTGTGTACAAGACCCGGGAACGTATTCACCGCGACATGCTGATCCGCGATTACTAGCGATTCCGACTTCATGGAGTCGAGTTGCAGACTCCAATCCGGACTACGACCGGTTTTCTGGGATTGGCTCCCCCTTGCGGGTTGGCAGCCCTCTGTACCGGCCATTGTATGACGTGTGAAGCCCTACCCATAAGGGCCATGAGGACTTGACGTCATCCCCACCTTCCTCCGGTTTGTCACCGGCAGTCCCATTAGAGTGCCCTTTCGTAGCAACTAATGGCAAGGGTTGCGCTCGTTGCGGGACTTAACCCAACATCTCACGACACGAGCTGACGACAGCCATGCAGCACCTGTGTCCACTTTCCCTTTCGGGCACCTAATGCATCTCTGCTTCGTTAGTGGCATGTCAAGGGTAGGTAAGGTTTTTCGCGTTGCATCGAATTAATCCACATCATCCACCGCTTGTGCGGGTCCCCGTCAATTCCTTTGAGTTTTAATCTTGCGACCGTACTCCCCAGGCGGTCTACTTCACGCGTTAGCTGCGTTACCGAAGGAGTTACCCTCCGACAACTAGTAGACATCGTTTAGGGCGTGGACTACCAGGGTATCTAATCCTGTTTGCTCCCCACGCTTTCGTACATGAGCGTCAGTCTCATCCCAGGGGGCTGCCTTCGCCATCGGTGTTCTTCCACATCTCTACGCATTTCACTGCTACACGTGGAATTCCACCCCCCTCTGACAGACTCTAGCCATGCAGTCACAAATGCAGTTCCCAGGTTAGGCCCGGGGATTTCACACCTGTCTTGCAAAGCCGCCTGCGTACGCTTTACGCCCAGTAATTCCGATTAACGCTTGCACCCTACGTATTACCGCGGCTGCTGGCACGTAGTTAGCCGGTGCTTATTCTGCAGGTACCGTCATTAACGACCCGTATTAGAAGTCGCCGTTTCGTTCCTGCCAAAAGCGGTTTACAACCCGAAGGCCTTCTTCCCGCACGCGGCATGGCTGGATCAGGCTTGCGCCCATTGTCCAAAATTCCCCACTGCTGCCTCCCGTAGGAGTCTGGGCCGTGTCTCAGTCCCAGTGTGGCTGGTCGTCCTCTCAGACCAGCTACTGATCGTCGCCTTGGTGGGCTCTTACCCCGCCAACTAGCTAATCAGACATCGGCCGCTCCAATAGCGCGAGGCCTTACGGTCCCCCGCTTTCACCCGTAGGTCGTATGCGGTATTAGCCAATCTTTCGACTGGTTATCCCCCACTACTGGGCACGTTCCGATGCATTACTCACCCGTTCGCCACTCGCCACCAGGGTTGCCCCCGTGCTGCCGTTCGACTTGCATGTGTAAGGCATGCCGCCAGCGTTCAATCTGAGCCAGGATCAAACTCTTCAGTTCGATTCTGTTTGCGCAACCGTGCTAGGCACGATTGATTACTCACTCGCTGGAATCGAGGTATGTGATGTTTCCATCATTTCCCTCTTTCCATTGCGTGAGCACCTGATGTTTTGAGTTCAGCCGGCGCAGTCGGTTGATGTCGCGGTGTGAGACCTCGACGACCTTCTGTGCCGGTTGCGCCTTTCACCAAGCGCCCACACTTATCGGCTGTTTCGTTGTTAAAGAACGTGCCGCCCGGTCGGATCGTCGTGTTGCGACGCAACCGAAGCAGCAGAGAAGCGGAATTATGGGGCCCGGCAAAATTAGTGTCAAGTTGACCGGCCGCGGCAACGCTCTGGGACGCGAAGCTTGGACTCCAAAGCGTCAAATCGGCGGGCCATCCACGTGTCGGCGGGCAATGATGCAACGCATTTCGGCCCGGCGCACAGAGCCTATAAATCCTTGTTCCGTAACGGGGCCAGCGGCGTTCTCACCCAGATCCGCTCGGCCCCGGGCGGCGCGCTAGACGGGATGCTCTAGGTGTGGCCGAGCGCGCGCCAGAGAATGTGCAGAGCTGAAGACGATGTCGCTGACCGCCGTCTACGTGTGACGAAACTGCGCCGGTCGCTTCTCGACGAACGCAGCCATGCCTTCCTTCTGATCGTTGGTCGCAAAGAGTGAATGAAACAGGCGCCGCTCGAAAAGCATGCCTTCGTTCAGCGGCGCTTCATAGGCGCGATTGATCGCTTCCTTGGCCATCATCACCGCTGGCAACGAATGACTGGCGATGGCTGCCGCGACAGCAATGGCTTCGTCGAGAAGCTTGTCGGCAGCCACCACACGTGACACCAGACCCGCGCGCTCCGCTTCCGCCGCATCCATCATGCGCGCCGAGAGCACGAGGTCCATCGCCTTGGCCTTCCCGACGGCGCGCGGCAGGCGCTGCGTGCCACCTGCGCCGGGGATGATTCCCAGCTTGATCTCCGGCTGCCCAAACTTCGCCGTGTCCGCCGCGATGATGATGTCGCACATCATCGCCAGTTCGCAGCCGCCGCCCAGTGCATAGCCCCCGACGGCAGCAATGACCGGCTTGCGCACCCGGCGGATCGTTTCCCAGTTGCGGGAGATGTATTCGGACTTGAATACATCCATGTAGGTCCATTCTTTCATCGCGCCGATGTCGGCTCCGGCCGCGAATGCCTTTTCGCTTCCGGTGACGACCATCGCACCAATTGCTTCGTCTGAATCGAAAGCAAGCAGGGCCTCGCCCAGTTCATCCATCAGCTGGTCGTTGAGTGCATTGAGCGCCTTCGGACGATTCAGCGTTAGCAGGCCAACGCGACCACGGGTCTCAAGCAGGATGTTCTGGTACGCCATAGATGCCTCCTCGCAGTGTCACGCGAGTTTAGCGGGCGTGGGGACTGCGACTACGGCGCCGGTGACTCGCGCGCGAGGTAGTCGAGGATGGTGTCGCCGGAGATGGCGTGCGAATAGAAGAAGCCCTGTGCGAATTCGCAGCCGATGTCGCGCATGTAGTCGACCTGGTCCTGCGACTCGACCCCTTCGGCGACGACCTTCAGGCGGAAGTGGCGCGCGACCGCCAGCATCGCGTGCACGATGGCGCGGCTGTCGGGGTCGGCCGGAATGCCCTCGATGAACGACTGGTCGATCTTGAGTGCGTGTATCGGCATGCGCTTCAGGTAACCCAGCATCGAATAGCCTGTGCCGAAGTCGTCGAGCACAAGGCCAACGCCCAGCGAGGCGAGCTCGGCCAACACATCGTTGTTGATCTCGGTTTCCTTGACCAGCGTGCGCTCTGTGATTTCGAGGACGATCAGCCGCGGCTCGATGCCGTGCTTGACGAGCGCGCTGCGCACAAGGATCGGCAGGGCGGTCGAGCCCATCTCTCGTCCCGCGACGTTCACAGCGACCGGGACATCGAAGTCGGGCCGCACGAGCCGCCAGCGATTGATCTGGCTGCAGACTTCGTTCATCACCCAGCGAGTGATCCGCTCCGACAGGCCACTGATCTCTGCCACGCCGATGAAACGGTCGGGCGTCAGCATGCCGTGCACCGGATGATTCCATCGGATCAGCGCCTCCAGCCCGACGACGCGGCCGCTAGCCATCTCGATCTGCGGCTGGTATTCGCAGATGAACTGAGGACTCTCACTCTGCACGGCCTTGACCAGTTCAATGCCAAGCTGAACCTCGCGTGCCGCCCGCTCGTAGCGAATCGGATTGAAGAAGCTGAACTGGTTGCGGCCATCACGCTTGGCCTGGTACATCGCCGCGTCGGCATTCTTCAGCAGCGTGCTCATGTCGCGCCCGTGTTCGGGAAAGAGCGCCACGCCGATCGAAGCCGATACCTGGGTATCGATGTTGGACACGAGATCGGTCCGGTGCAGCGCCTGTGCGATCCGGGCCGCAAGCAGCGCAACTTCCTGGCGATGCACGAACTCGCTGATCAGCACGACGAATTCGTCGCCACCCAGCCGGGCGACGGTGCCATCTTCGCCGACGGTCTCACGCAGCACATCGGATGCCGACTTGATCAGCGCGTCGCCAACCAGGTGTCCGAGGGTGTCGTTGACGTCCTTGAAGCGGTCGAGGTCGATCAGCATCGCTGCCATGCGGCGCTTGCGGTTCGACGCCGTCATGACCATGTCGCGCATGGTCTCGCGCAGCAGGTTGCGGTTCGGCAGTCCTGTCAGCGCGTCGTACCAGGCCAGATGCTCGATGCGCGACTCGGCTTCCTGCCGCTGCGCCGCCTCCATCGACAACGCCAGCATCAACCCGGTCGTGTTGGCGAAGCCGACATCGTCCTCGTCCCAGTAACGGATGTCGCGATGCTGCAGGCAAAGGACGCCGGCGATGGTGCCCTCGACGAGTATCGGAACATCCAGCAGCGCACGCACGTGCGCCCAGTCCTGATCGCCTGCAAACATCGTCGTCAGGCGCGACGTGCGCGTGTCATTGACGACAACCGGCTGGCGATTCATCAGCTGCGCGAAGTAAGCCGCGAACCGGGTTGCGGGAAAGTCGCGGCCGACCCAGTCGCGCAGGAAGCGGTCTGCGGTCCGATCGAACAGTGCCTCACAGCGCAGCACATCGGGATCGCGCGAGAGGCGCCAGAAGCTGGCAGTACTCACGTCCAGCACTTCGGCCGTCGAGCGCAGAACAGTCGCCAGCGTCTGGGTGAAATCCGATTTCGGCTGGATCGCCAGCTCGAGCAATCGCTCGCGGAACCGCAGCCGCCGCGCCTGCGCCTTCTCGGCCGGTCCGAGATCACGCGCGGTCAACACCAGACCACGCACGGTCGAGTCGTCCAGCCGGTTCGCCAGCACGCACGACAGGCTGCGGCCGTTGCCGGCCAGTGCAGCGCGCGTGCGCAGATGCAACGACGTAGGCTGCCGGTCGCCGGCCGGCTCCCGCAGCAGGCGATCCACCGCACGGCGAAATTCGATGCGCGACGGCTGATCGAGGATGAACTCGAACGGCGAGCCCATGATGTCCGCTTCGTGCTCGCCGGTGATCGGCTCGAGCGCGGCGTTGGCGAAGACCACCCGGCGATCGGCATTCAGGATGATCGTCAGTTCGCTCTGATGCAGCGCCAGCGCGCGCGCCCGCGCTTCGGCGGCGCGCACGCGGCGGCGTGCGGCCCGCTCGGCCGACGTGTCCACGATGGAGATCGAGGCGAAGTCATCCTGGTCGAAGCGGAACAGCCGGACCACGAAGCGCGCGCTCAGGCGTGCACCACTGCGCAGCGGCAGCTTGGCTTCGAATTCGCAGCGCCCTTCCGCCGTGACCTGTGACCACAGTCGCTGCCAACGGCGTGTAAAGGCTCGGTGGCTGAGGAATCCCAGCAGCTCGGCGACGCTGCGCCCGACCACGGACTCTCCGCCGACGAGCACCATCGCCTCGGAGTTGATCGCGAGGATCTGGCCACTGTGATTGACAGCGAGGATCGGCACGCCCGCGGTGTCGAAGCTCGCCTGCTTGAGCGAGCGCTCGACAGCGGACTGCCGCAACGGGATGACGGTCGAACTCAGCGTGACCTCGGGCTGTGCAAGCGCCCCGACGTCGGCATCGCGGGGCACGACTTCCGAGACTGATTCTGCCACGCGATCGCCTTGGGCAGGGCATCCGATTGGACGAAATGGACCGGTCCCACGGCCCGCATCAGTCGATGCCCGCCGAGCCTGCACCCGGGGTCGACTTCGCCGCGGCACCGGCCAGGTACTGCGACACCGTGCGCGCCATGGCCTCGCCGTTCGTGATGCAGTCGCTGATGGAAACACCGCCCCGATAGTTTGCGCAGAAGGTCAGCCCAGGCAGCTCTTGCTCGGCCCGTTCGATCTGCGCGATTCGCTGGAGGTGACCGATCGTGTACTGCGGAATAGCGCGTGGCCAGCGCGTGATCTCGTTGAAGAGCGGCGTCCCGCGCGCGGCGACCAATCGCTCCAGCTCGTACCGAACGGCCTGCAGCAGTTCTTCGTCCGACGCGGCGGCCAGAGCCGGATTGCGCCGTCCTCCGAGGAAGGAGGTGAACACCACCGTATCGCTGGGCGCACGATGCTCGAACATCGTGCTCGAGAAGAGCGACCCCAGCACGCGCGGCTGTTCCCGTGCCGGTGCGAGAAATCCGAAGCCGTCGAGCGGATGACCGACGTCGGACCGCCGATAGGCGCTCGCGACGACCACTACCGGCGCATACGGAATCGCCTCGAGCGACGCCGCCGCGTCGGGCGCGAGCGCCCGGACGAGCGTGGCGCCTGCATAGGCCGGCACCGCAAGCACGATCGCACGTGCG
>CAVQID010000065.1:0-16273 GCA_963712485.1 uncultured beta proteobacterium | reverse complement strand
CTAAACGTCCGCTTACAGGCGAATCAGCCAGGGCAATGCGATGTCCGGAAGTGGCCGAAGCACGCCGTACGCGCCGACCTGCGTAAAGCACTCACGTCGACGATCGATCGGGCGGCGCATGCCAGCGCCCGGACGGATCAGATCGACAATTCCCATGTTGATCCTCTTGAAACGGCAACGCGGCACCGCATTCTGAATCAACCTATCGGCATCAGCGAGACAGTGAAGCCGTTATGGCGCAGCGCGCGATCGGCCTCGCTCCAGGTCAACGAACGTTAACCTGTCGAAGACGCCGGAGAGCTCGTGGAAGAAGAAGGCCGTGCTGCGTCCCGTTGATGGGTTGCATCAACTAGGCACCAGCTGATCTGCTGGTTGTCCAGCGGCTTGAACCAATAGTCGCGGCTACAAATTGAGCGACACATCACTGTTCGCGTCGTCGCGGCCGATTCATCATCAGCAGGTTCGTTTTGACGAGCACAGCAATGAGCAGTTCACGGCGCGCGCATGCGCCGGGAACCAGGAACCCTGTCCTCTTGCTCCAGCGCCGTGAGAACTGGCGTGCTGTCTCGATCTGCGTGCGGGTCGCGTTCAACGAGGTCGACCTCATGGCGACCAGGGGCCGATCCGCAGGTTCGTCCCCAGCCGCAGCCCGTTGGCGCGCAGCCGCCGATGGAAGACGTCGATCTAGCGCAGATGACCGCCCTTCCGGTGCGTCTGATGGTGATAGATCAGCAGTGCGCGATCTCGGCGCGCGAGCTTCCGCGAGTTCAGGGAAGGTCGCGCTCTTGTGCGACTTGACGCCTTCGTGACGTACTTTTCCGGCTCGATGCCGTTGTCCGGGTCAACGAAGCTCAGTCACAGTTCCTCAGCGTCCATGTAACGCCGTTGAACCACCTTCGACGTGCCTCGCGCCGCCTTCCGTGGCCGCGCCTGCGCGCGTCGATGGTCGCTTTATCGTGAAGCCCGAGCGTTCCGCAGCAGCCGTTCCGCTCAAGCACGCAGCCGAGCGCCACGCGGCTACGACGCCTTTTGGCTTGTCGAAAGTCCGCGCACAGTAGTGACGCCAAGTAGCCGGGGGCGAGCAGGTATTGCGTATAGCGCCCCAGTCCTCGTTGCCGCCTCGCTCGGCACCCTGTCCAGGCCACGCCGGGCGGCCTGAAGGCACCCTGTGGCTGTGTTCGCGCAGGAAGGCCATCTTCACGTAGTCGCCGATGTCTCCGGCGTAGCGATCTTGCATCGCGCTCCTTGCCGTCCGTTGCCACAGCCTGCTGCTGGATGGCCCGTCGAGTGAAGCCGCGGTTCAGTGGATCCCACATCAGCCTTGAGTAGCGCCCGGCGTCGTTGTCGCAGGGTCGCTGCTCGAGCATGAGCAGCGCTGCCACTGCTCCGCCGACACGTCCCTTTCGTGCCGATAGTACGGCACGACGCAAGGTCAGGTTCTGGCCGCGGTATCACCGTTTTGGGCAATGCGGGCGCTTCTCTTCACAGGCCGGCGCCTGAACCACGACCCAAACGTGCGCGCCGAGTAGGCAGTGTCCCGTCACTTCGAAAGCTTTCGGTGCAAGTTGTACTTGATGAATCCCGGTTTCGCATATTCACGGACCCGGATGTTCTCCCAAATGGAGGTCGCGGACTCATCAGGAAGCGCATTCAGCTGGGATTGAACGCGATGAAAGTCGTCTGCAGTCCAGTTGTACTCACCCGAGGCCTTCAGAATCTCAGCCTTGTACTGCGCGAACTCCTGATTAAAGGAGAATGGATTGATGTCCCCGGCCGCATTCCGAACCCAGTGCGCGCACAGCATCGGCAGTCCAGCGTAAAAGCAGGCCGCGTCGATGCGCGATGTGACCTGACCAAAGAAGCGAGCATCGGTCGATCCGGCATGTCGGCCACAAAGTTCGGCCAGCGTGCCGTACCCGTTGATAAGTTCATTAGCTTCTACCCTCTTACGGATAACTGCCAGGGCTTCCACTGCCGCGGCTTGCTGTTCAGGTGCACTCGAAGTCTCGTCCCTTCACTATCGCCATCCCAGTTGACGTAACGGATGAATCTTTAAGTCAATCCTCTCCAGTTCGGGCATGGGCCTCGAGCGCGAGGCATGCTAGACACTGCCGAATCCGCCTTCGGTTTGAGACTGACCCACATGCCCGTACCGTTTCCCTCCGTCATAACGAGGTCGGGATAAGTGCGGACCATGTCCGAAAGCGCCGAGTGGCCGAATACCTTCGGCGAAAAGCCCGGGTCCGTTCGCTTTAGGTACTGGCCCAGCGCGCCGAGCCCAACGCGGCCGTCGGGCGTATCGGCCGCGAGCAGAGATACCGCATTGATCAGGAGCCTTTGGCCGACGCTTCGGAACCGTTTTCGCGGGAGATCATGCGAAGTGCGCAGCGAAAGACACTCACCCCGCAGGAGCTGTCGCACTGGCTTGACTCCGACATGCAGCTCAGGAGAACGAAAGCAGCTCTGCTCGACCTTTGGCGGCGCGAAGAAGTTATTCGCCTTAACGAGGATGTTTGGATTGGCGGAATGTCCTCGGTGCCCATGTACATTCGCTTCTCACAAGCGATGGACGACGTACGCGTCGACGATCTTGGCGCTGACTCGAGCGCGAAACTGCGCGGCTGCTGGGGGAGTCCTTCCGTGCAGGTTGCCGCTGGGCCGAGAAACCTTGGTAACGCGACAATCACCGTGCGCTGCGCAAACGAGCGTGACTTCCATGTTCTTAAACTTGCGCGTTTCAGCGGACAGACATTGTCCGCAACGCTAGATTGCTCACTGGCTGTCGGGTCCGGTAAGAACATCTACCGAGTGGTCAACGTTCAGGTCGCGCCGCCGTTTTGGGACGTCTGCCATTGCCAGGTAGATCGGCTCGCAGACGCTTCGACCGCATTGAACTCGGTCGAGACCGTCCATTGGCTCACCAGATAGGTACCTTCGAGTGCGAAATGGCTTGTTCGACGCTGGATGCGATTTTGCGTTCCGCTTGTCACACAGTCGACATCGGCGGAAGATCCACGCGCTCTGGCGGTGAGTTCTGCGCGTCCGATGCCAATCAAACGGGAGCCTGGTTGGCGGAACGGCCATTGACTCGTTGCGATCGACCGGGAGTGCGAGTTTGCCGCGGACGTGGCCGATCTGATGAACTGGGCGAGCCGTTCCGTGAGCGACATGGCGGCGCGGGCGATGAACGCGTTCGCATCGGAGAGACTTCGACTGGGCAATGAAGACAAGCTGCCGGCCGCCTATGCGCGGATCGCGGGAACCCTGCGAAGCCGTCGGCTTTCAATTCTCGCTGAAACGGGATACGCGGGCGGGATCGGGGCCAACCTGTCAGTCAGGCGCTCCTTCGTGCCCAGCTTCCCCTGTTCAGATTCGGGACTTGAGCTGCAGGATCCAGCGGCCCTGAACTACTTTGCTATGCGCAGGCCTCAATCTCCTCCAGCTCGTCGCCGAGTGCGTCGCGTGCAATTGCTAGGTCATAGTCCTGCTGCAGGCCCACCCAAAATCCATCATTCAGCCGGAAAAACCGCGAGAGGCGAAGACCCGTATCGGCGGTGATTGCACGGCGCCCCGCAACAATTTCGCTGATACGCGGCGCGGGCACGTGGATAGATTTCGCCAAGGCGTACATCGAAATGTTCAAGGGAACAAGAAACTCTTCCTTAAGGATCTCCCCCGGAGTCGGGTAAGGAACTCTGCGCATGACTTTCACCTAGTGGTAGTCGCAAATTTCAACGTCAACCGCGTCACCCTTTACGAACTTGAAGCAGACCCGCCATTGATCATTGATTCTGATACTCCATTGGCCGGCTCGGTCGCCGCTCAGCCGCTCCAACCTATTCCCTGGCGGGATCTTTAGCTCAGCTACTTCGATGACTCTGTTTAGGATTGCGAGCTTTCGCATGGCGACGTTTTCAATGTTGCGAAAGCGCGCGATCCGAGTTCCCTCGTACATCGCTCTCGTATCCTTGCACCGAAACGACTTGATCGCCACTTGTTTAAAATACTAACGCATCGCGTTATTAACGTAAAGCGTTAATAGCACCCTGACCTGTACCGTCGATGGGTTCGTCAGAGACACTAGGCACGAGACGCTTTATGGGTCCCATATGATTGATTTAATGGGCCTTTTTTTGAGGCGACATAGTAATCCTCTAGCGCCCAAATTAGCGCGCTTCTGCCATGCGATGCGGTTTGGCCGGCGCTGCCATTGAAACTCTCAGAAAAGCGGTAGGGCTGAACCCGCCAGAATCTGCTGATCAGGTGACGGTCAGGTTTCTGGCTCAAGGCCATCGCCGCTTACCGCGACCGATGACCTTACGCACCGTCTTCGCCCTCAAGCAGAGCGGCATAGCGCTGTAGCGGCTGCGGGATGTGCGGATCTGGCCACTGGATTGGGCGGCCGACGGTCGTCTGCGTCCGGAGATCTGGAGCAGTTCAGACAACCAAACTTGCGCAGACCTTGCGTCAGGTGCGGGGCGTAGGCCCGGTGGATGAGGTCAGTCAGTTGCTCCAGAATGTCGCTGGGCAACAGCGGGCGAATCTGCCAGTCGGCTGCGAGCAACAGTGTCCGCTATGCGGTGGGATGGAGCATCGAATTCTGACCGCTTTCAGGCATACGAGGAGAGCCGATCCGCTGGCTGCTCATGAACTCGGCTGCTCCGACCGACCTTCATTCGGCGGTTGAATCGCGTCGCTCCGTTTTTGAGTCTTGCGGCTGGGTGGGGCGCCGCGCCAATCGCACTAAGCCGCCGCCGTGGCATGGGCAACCGGTTCGAGCGGCATCGGTCTTTACCGTCGAGTTCGCGGTGTTTAGCTCGCCTTGACCTGACTCCAGAAAGCAACCTTCCGTCCGTGTCTTACCTTGAGCGCGGCCTCGAACAATGCGTGTCGTTCCAAAGGGTGAGGATCCGGCACCTCGGTTGCCAGCTGTCTGAGCTTGGCCAGATAGCGCGCCCCGTGTCCGTACGCCTTGGCGTAGGCGCGAGTTAGGATGCCCAGCAGCAATGCGCGGTAGCAGGCGGTGGCGCCGAGCGCGCGATGCTGCCCTTCTAACGCTTCGGCCAGCGGCACCAGTCGCGGGTAGCTATTGCCGTCGATGTCGCCATAGCGGGCAACGAGCAGGGACTCGGCAACCGCTGTGTCGCCGATCTCGAGCAGCAAGCTGGCCGCCGAAATCGGATCAGACTCCGCCTCCGCCCGTCGACGTGCCGCCGCCTCGACTATCGGTCGCGACGCCACCGGCAGGCATGCGCGCCAGGCTGCGAAGTCCTCGACACTTCCGGTCGATTCGAAGAGCCGCTGCCGGATCGCGGCGCCCTCGTCATCGCGCTTTAGGTCGCGATAAGTCTGCGCCAGCAGACGCAGACGGCTGTCTTCGTGGTGGTGGTCCCACTGGCCTTCGAGCCAGGACAGTGCGTCGGCCGGTCGGCCACACTCCAGGTACGCCCGTACGAAGCTGGCCTTCTGCAAGGCATTGGGCACGGGGCTGTAGCGCAGCACCGCGCGGACCTCGATGTCGGGGTCACGCAGCGCCTCTGACAGCAGCCGAAGCGAACCGGAGGCCATGAACACGGCGGGCGGCAAGGCCCGGGCCGCGGCGCCGGCCTGAACGCTGGCGTCGAGATCAGCCTCGAACTGCGCCACAAGCGCACGCATCTGTTGCGCGTCCAACAGCAGGTCGGCGTTCCCAAGCAGGGGCTCACGGGCACTGTAGGCATCCTGCTGGACCAATTGCTGGAGTCGTTTGATCCATCCCGACGGCGGCGGCTCGCACCGCTGCGCGGTCGTCAGCCACAACCGGCAGGCGGTTCGGATCGCGTCGGCGATGCGGCCGTCGGAATCATCGGCGCGCTCAAAGAAGCGGGCGTCGCTGCCGATCAACGCCTCGAACAGTTCGAGCGCCAACTGCGGATCCCGGGGCAGCAGTTCGAGCTCGACCTGGTGTAGCCAGCTCTCGAGTTCCGCGGCGAACGCGTGACTCTGGCGGTAGTCAAGGTAGCGGGTGGATCGGCGCCAGCCGTTCAGCGTCGCGCGAAAGGCCGCCGCCAGCTTGCGCGGCTGAGCGGACAGGCGCAGCCGTTCAAGCCGCTCACGAACGACTTCATGGTCGCCCGCGAGCTCGATGAGCAAGGATTTCAGAGCAACCTCGTCGAGTTGCTCGACCAGCTTGGCGATCTCGTCGGCGTCCGGTTCAATCATGGACAGATTGTCGCGCGCTGCGTAGGCGCCTGGCGTTCCGGGCTAAGCCGACTGCGCAATTGACCTCGGCGAGGTTTTGATAGGCTCAACGCGAAAGCGATGCCCCGAGTCACATGAGTGACGGCATACCTTGCGAGGCGAGGCTGGCCCGCCAAAAGCGCGACCGTTTGCCCGAAGTCCGCGGCTATTGCACCACGCGCCGCCGGCCGGTTCTCCGCCCACCAAATCGCCGCTGCTCTGACCTGACTTGCCGCCCGCGCGGAGACCTTGACCCGAAGGGTCATGCTTAGCGCGGTTTGGGAAGTGACGCTATGAGTTCTTCCAGTCCAACAAAGTCCCCGCGTTCTATCTCAGCCATGGCCGCGAGCAACTCGTCTTCCTGCGATGTAGAGAGCATGAAACCTTCCTCAGCTCCACGGGACAGCACGGCCACCACGGCACGCTCGAGCAGCGTGGTGCCTTCGACGACGACCTTGCCGCTTATGACTGTTCCAGTAGTGACTTGCATAGTCGCAGTGCTACCCCGTGGACCACGGTCCTGCCATTGTTGACGTCCCACTTTGCAAGAAGATCGCTTCCCGTCACGTAGCGGCCTGGTTGCGCGAGCCTGTGTGGGCCGCGATCAGTACATCTCGGTACGCCCGCAGTGGAAAGCTCAGCGCCCCGCGGAAGCCGATGTGCGAGCTCTACGTGCGGATCTCGGACACGACGCGAAGCGGTCGGCTTTCGATGCTCGTCGATAAGGTGAAGTTCCCGGACGGGATCGGCGTTCCTGTGAATCAGGCGCTCCTGCGTGCCCAGCTGCCTCTGTGCAGAATCGAGACTTCCGCTGAAGGAACCAGCGGCCCTGAAGTTGCGGTCGTTGATGCGCCATTCGCTGCCTCGCTCTGGCAAAGCGTCCCCAAAGATGGGGCCCGGCGGGTGGAGGCAAGTGCCATGAGCACATGATCAAGTTGATCGCGCGCGCGCTCGATCTGGTCACGAACTTTGTCTGCTCCCAAGAGCCGCCTGAGTTCGGCGTTTTCATGCTCAAGAGCTTCAATCTCTGACCTCATTGTCGCCGCTGACTCGTCGATGTGTCTGGAGCGAAGCGCTGCCTCGTGGATCAGCGCATCCCGCTGTGCCGCAAGCAGTCGGAGTTCATTGTGGAGATCAGTTTCGGCAGCGGCACGGCCGTCCGGGCTGCAATACCAGAGCATCTTCAGGCACCAGGCAGGCGCGGTTTGGAGTCGTAGCCATCTTGTCAGTTGTGCGGGCGTTACTCCCAAGGCATTGGCGGCCGGCTTTGGGCCCCCGCAAATTCGAACAAGGTATTCGAGGTCACAAGGAGAGAGATTTGGCGCTGTGTACATAGGCCTCCGAGTTCGGTGGGCGCAAGGCCCACTCGTCACATTCGAAAGGTATCCCGTACGAACACCTTTTCAAGGCCAGACTTCTGACGCGGACGTCAGTCTCGCAACGAAGAGAGATCTATCATCATCAACATTGCGTCAACGGGCGACTCCACGAAGCCGAAGTGCTCGTAGAAATTCTTGGCGCTCTGGTATATCGCGTGGCATAGCAGTGCGCGTGCACCGATCTCCGTCGAGACGTTGACAGCCCTCAAGACCGCATCCTTAAGCAAGCCGCGGCCGATGCCCTTCCCCTTCCAGCCGGAGTGAACTGCGAGTCGTCCGACGAGAATTACCGGGATGGGCTCCGGCATGTTGCGCTTGAGGGAGCCGGGGACAGACTCGTGGAGTACCGAGCCGGCACTTAGACAGTAGTAGCCAACGTCCTGCGCTTGATTACAGACGACGAATGTTCGCGAAGCGCCCTTGCGCTCGTTCGAGAGTGCGCGCTGTTTGAGCCACCGCTCAAGCGTGCTCTCTTCACAAACGAAATCTGCGAGTTGGTGATGCTCGGCTATGGGTTCTGGCGGGGAGAGAGCACCTCGGACCCCTACTCCCAAGGCGCCCTCGTCGACAGCAGCCGCACGAGCTGAGCGCTAGGGCGCGGTACAGCCTCCAGCGCGGCTTGAAATCGATCGAACCTCGTCGCATCCAGGACAAAGACTGTCTGATCCAACAAGACCTGTTCAGCCTTCTCGCAGGCGGCCTCCAGCATGAATTGCGAACGGGACTTTCGCTGAGTCGCGGCGGCTCGGTCGATCAGATCGCGCTGGGCGCCTTCGGCGCGAAGATTTATGGTCGTATCGCGACCGGACAGAAAGTTTGCCATTGGTTCCTCAAACAAGCGGCTTGGTGACGAAAGTACTTACGTTGTATGTACATGACTAGGAGAAGTAGATTAAGTCATAAGAATCAATGTGTTGCAGCATGTCAGTTTTTGACATTATCCCGCTGAGGTCCACTCCCCTGCCCCATTGCGGACTCCGGGACCGCCGCATTCCGCCACAAGCTGACGCTCGCGCCGAGCGGCTGATTCGTTCGAAAGCGGACGCGTCTCCACCGATCGTGGGTAGGATCACACTGAACTCATTTGGTCGTTCGCCAGACGGACGCTTTCGAATTATTCTCATGGATACAGCGCGCACGCCAGGGTTGGAACGCGCTGCCGGTGGCGCGCCTCTCAGGCGCTGGCGTTCAACCACTCGATGAGGCCGACCCGGTCCGCAGGCGCCACCGTGCGCGCGAATCCCGCCACTGGCACGACCCAGTGCTTAGCAAGCATCCCCCGGCTCGCCAGCCCCTGCAGCTGGTCGGCCAGTCGGTCGGACTTCTCGTCAACAGCGAGCGAGGCGTCCTGCAAGGTGAGCTGAACCCAAGTATCAGCATGGCGCAGGGCGACAGCAGGATCGGCGGCGGCGATACCACTAAGCAGACCAAGGAGCTTGGCCACGCTTGCGTCTTCCTTGTAATCGCGTTCATCGAAGAACCAGCCGCTTCGCAGCGCAGACTCGAAGGCGCCTTCATAGCTCGCCAGCGTCCATTTCGCTGGGACTTCCTTGAACTCGTCGTCGAACACGCCCCCATGCAGCGCATGACGAGCGTGGTCGGTGAAACCGGTGTCGCGCTCGTGCGTGGTCAATATCTGCAGGAACTTCCTGCCTTCCTCTTCAGCCGCCAGTTCGCCGAACCAGTCACGCGCCAGTGCCCACACGCCGCTGACATTCCACAGGCCCATCAGGCGCTCGGCCGCAGTCTGCGGATCGCCGCTGCGGTACATCGTGTCGAGCAGCTTGCGCGTGCCCGGCCAGTCCAGCTCGCGCGCCAGCCGCCATGCCACCTCCCTATGGCGGGCCTGTCCATCGGGATGCCGATCGTCGACGCCAGCCGCCGGAGGTCGCAGCGTAGATGCCAAATCTTCCAGACCCTCGCTGCCGTGACCGCGGCGTGCTAACGACGCCGCCACGCGCAGGCTCCAGCGTTCCTCGGGATCGAAGTGGCGCAGCAGCTCGCGCAGCGCCGGCACGGCAAGAGCATCGTCAGGTGCGTCGCACAGCGCCCCTACGGCGGCGCTAAGCCGAGAGTGGTCGGGTGAAAACGCATCCGGCTCGAACGAGCGCAGCACATAACGCAGCAACTGCTCAACCGCGGCGGTCTGCAGGTCGGCAAACAACTCACCGACCTTGCCGCCGACGATCCAGGTAAACGCCGGGTGGCGCAGCGCCGCGACCAGCAGCGCGCGCTGTGCCGCCTGCGCTCCCGCACTGACCGCGTCCGGCTCCAGCGCGGCGTATACCGCATCGGCCACCGGCGTGGGCGCGAAGATCTCCTCCGGGCCGAGCGCGGGCAGCGCCTGCGTGGCCTGCTCGAACAGCCGCCTCCACACCGCGTCGTAGTCGGCGGCGATCTTGCGCTGGCGCGCGAGCACGATGTCGGACGCGGCGGCTGTTGCCTGTGCCAGCCGCGACTGAAGCCAGGTGTTGAACTGCATGCCTTCGCCGGCGCGATCCATCGAGGCCGCAATCTCCGGCCGCACGGCGGGACGTTCAGCGTCAAAGCACGCCTTCCAGATCGCCAGCGCACCATCGCGGTCATGCAGGCGCAGGCGCAATTCGCAGGCCTCTAGCACCAACTGCAACTGCGGCGTGGCCAGCTGCTGCAACAGCGCGCGGGCAGCGTCCAGACCGTCGGCCTGTGCCAGCGCCTCGATGGCGCGCAGCCGCCAGCGCAAGTACTCGAGCCGGGCATGCTCCGAACCGCGGCCTTCCTCGGGGAACGCGCGTGCGATGCCGTCACCCTCGGCGAAACGCCGGATCGCCGGCCGCGCGGCTGCATGCTGGGTCAGGCCAAGCAGCAGCCGTGCAGCTTCGTCGCGCAGCGCTGGCTCGTGCAACGCGGTCTGCTCTAGCACCTCGACCACCTTGGTGATCAGCGCTGCGTCGGCCGCCGGTAGTCGTGCCGACAACCGCGCCACCAGAAATTCCGGCCGGCGCAGCATATCGCGGTACGGATCGTCGGAAGCCAGGATCGCCTGCAGCAGGGCGTCGCGCAGTTCGGCGTCGCCTTCCACCGTGGCCACCGCGAAGCGCAGCACCTCGAGCCAGCCGCTGTCGAACCAGTGCGACGCCATTAGCGTCGCGGCAGCCGCCTCGTCCAGCGCGAACTGCTCGGCGAGATGCGCGCCGGCCAGGTACTCGCGAAACTGCGGGTGCGAGAAACGGATCAGCTGCACCTCGCCGGCCTCCGAGGTCTCGGCACGCAGCAGCAAGTTGCGTCGTGCAAGGCCGTTGACGATGGCCTCGGCGCGCGGCGCCAGCGACGCCACCCTTCCAAGCGCGCGGCGCGCAGCGCGCGCGCCGAGTTGATCACCCTCGACCTGCTGCGCTTCCCAGCCGAGCCGCCGTAGCACGTCCGTGCGCTGCTCGTCATCCAGGCCATCGGATGGCAGTGCCCCCTTGGCGTCCTCCCAGGTCTCGCAAACGGTCTTGAGGCACTGCGCAAACAGCGGTGTTCGCGTCGCCGGCAGCCCCGCCTTCGACGTGCGCGCCACCAGGCCCACCAGCGTGAGCGTTAGCGGTGTCTCCAGCAGCGCCTCGATGCCGGTGCGCACCAGCAGTGTCTGCGCCAGGCTTCCGTCGTCGTCGAAGGCCGCCTTCAGGAACGGCGCGATGTCGTCGCGGCCGAACGGCACCGGCTCGAAGGCATAGAACTCGTCGGGCTTTGACTCTTCGCCAACCGGTTTGGTGGACTTCAGATACTCCAACGGCGTCTCGCGCAGGGCATCGGGCCGCGAAGTGACAAACACCTGGCAGCGCTTCCACTCGCGCGCCACCTCGACGATCAGCCCCCGTACCTTCTGGCGCCGCGCCAGCGAGCCGCATTCGTCGAGCGCATCGAAGCCGATGGTGAGACGGCCTTCGTCGACCAGCGCGCGGAAGAACGCGTCGTTGACGTCGTCCAGGCCGAGCTTGCGCGCCTGGTGCACAAGGTGATCGACCAGTACGGTCGTGGTCAGCGGTCCGTCGGCGGCTAGCGACGCCAGCGGCACCCACACCGGCACCCGACCAGCGCTGCCTGCACGCGCCAGCATCTGCTTCAGCAGCGTCGACTTGCCGGCGCCGCCGTCACCAACGATCACCACACGCGACAGCCCGGCCGCTGCAAGCGCCGGCAACTGGCCCTGGCTCGCCAGGCCGCGCACCAGCGGCACCGTCAGATGATCGACCACGCCCGACAGGAGCCTGCCCAGCGCGGGCAGCATCGCATTGGTCAGAATGCCAACAAAGCCCATACCGTCTCAGCGGCTCGCGGGCGGTGGCTCGTCCGGCCACAGCCGAAGCTTGCGCGCCGTGAATGCAGCCAATGCAGGCTTGCGGCGATCGGGCGCGCCGGCCACGGCCAGCCCCAGGAAGTCGATGCCACAGAAGGTCTCCACCACAGCCCGGGCGTACTGCTCGCGCGTGCCGCCCCAAGTGCCGGCCAGCGGCAGCTTGTCGACGTACTTGGCATCGACGGGTTCGGCCGCCAGTTCCACTTGGGCGCGACGCAGCTCCTTGCCGGCGTCCTCGTCGGCGAACAGGAGGTGGGCGGGCGTGGCCCGCAGCGCAGATCCGTCGAGCTTCTTAGGCACCGCCTCGACGACGCCGACTAGGCGGTCGCCGGCGAAGACGGGCGCACCCGACATGCCTTTCCAGCCGTCGTCCTCGGCCGGCCGCGTGGTCTGTACGTCGAGCAGCAGCGCCTCGCTGCGCGCGCCGCTCCAGGCATTGACCGTCGCCTGCAGCTGCAGCACGTCGCTGTGGGTCGGTGCCATCAGCGCCCGCGGAAAGCCCATCGCGTGCACGCGCACTGGCGCGCGACCGTCAAGGCGACCGAGCGTCGTCGTGCCCGTCAGCTCGCGGACCTTGTTGCCGGTGTCGACTGCGAGCAGCGCGAGGTCGGCGTCCGGGCCGGTCCAGACGACGCGCGCGGCCTGCCATGCTCCGACCTGCCCGGGAAGGCCCAGCTTGTCCGACTCGAGCAGCCGGAACTCGGTTTCCTGCAGCCCGTCTACCACATGGCGTGCGGTCACGGCCAGACCCGGTCCGAGCAGGTAGCCGCTGCCGTGCTGGCCGCGCGACCCACCGTAGATCTCGACGACGCGCTGCCATTCCATGGCGCGCTCTCAGCTTGCGCGGGGGACTAGCCGGGCCTCTTGATCTCGTCGCCGACCGCGACGTCGCGACCCTCGAAGGCGGGCGTAAGCGTCAGCTTGACCTTGTGCGTTCGGGTGCGCTCGGCACCCGCGTCGGCGCCGAACGAGACCACCACCCACTTTGCTTCGCCCTTGACGCCTGCCTTCGCCGACAGCTGCACCTGGAGTTCCAGCTCGACGGGGCCGAGCTGGAATTGCAGCGGCTCGTTGCGCGCCGCCTCTATCGAGGCGCTGATCTCGCACCGCAGTTGCCCGATCGCTTCCGACAGGCCCAGTTCGCTCATGACGCCCCCCTCAAGAACGGCTGTTAACGTAGCAGTTCGCCCGGACACACTCAATCCCCAACTCGCCGCGCGCGTGGTAGCCGCTTCAATCATCGCCGAGACTCGTGGAGTTCCCAGGATTCAGTGGACACGGTCGCGGCGCCGCCTAGCAGCGACCTCAAACTCATCTGGGCTGACGCCGCCAAGATGGCTGTGACGACGGGTTCGATTGTAGAAGGCTTCGATGTAGTCAGCGATGTCCGCGTTCGCAAGATCGCGGTCCTTGTAGATGTGCTTCTTGATCCGTTCCTTCTTCAAGCTTCCGAAGAAGGATTCGGCGACCGCATTGACGCTCCTATGTCAAGCAGGACGCATCGACTCTCTCAAGTCGGCCACGATGAGCGGGTACAGCTCGCGAACAATGTAGCGCTTGAGGCAGCGATGGATTTCTTTCTTTGACAGGCCCTCGCGCGTGCGCCGGGCAACGTATTCACGCGTGCGTACGTCGCTGCGCATTCGAACCATGGCAATGGTCCACAGTGCATTGTTCGCCTGCCGCTGGCCGCCCCGATTGAGTCGATGTCGGGTCATCTTGCCCGAGGACGCGTCAAGGGGGCTGACGCCGCACAGTGCCGCAAGAGCGGCTTCGTTGCGCAGCCGCGTGGGATTGTCACCGGCCGTGACGAGCAAGGTGGCTGCGGTTTGAGGTCCGACGCCGAAGCGGGCGAGGAGCCTGGGAGCTGCCAGCTTCGTCAATCGTGTGAGCTGCTTGTCGAGTTCGCGAAGTTCTTCGTGCAGCGCCGTCCATCGCTTCGCCAACAACTGCAGCGTCGTTTTCAGACTCGCCAGAACGAGATTGGCATCGTCCTGAGGCAGCGCCGCACAGGCCGCAACACAGTCCTCTGGCTTGACCTTGAGGACCCCGTCGCGGATGAACGACGGCGCGCTGACAAGCAGTGCCCGCATAGAGGCGTGCGATGAAGGCAACGCGATCGGCCAGGGCTTCGGCGCCCGCCAGCGGTTGAGGGTAGCTCCAGGCAACACGCGGCAGGTGGCGATTGCCGTCGACCAGTGACCAGTAACGCGCCGGTCCCTTCCATTCGCAGAACGACGAACCGGGTGCCGGCTGCAAGTACTTCCGAGCCACATCGTCCCACGGTAGATAGAAGCTGGGCGGGTGGGCAGTCTCCAGCACGCGAACGGCGCGACGCGTCCGCGCCACCTCGACGCCCGCCCATCGCACAACCACATCGCGCACATCGAATGAAAGCTGTGGCGGCCGCGGGAAGTCCCACACCGACACCTGCCCCGGTTGCGGAACGGCGGCAAACGGCGGCCGTCGTTGGCCGCGCCACTGCCACTGCGCACGGGCAGCAGCCAACTCTTCTGGATTCGGCGTCATCGATTGATCAGCACAGGACAGCCCATGGTCTGCTTTGCGGAAGTTCTGGCGCCACTCGGTTGCGTCGGCAGTTGGCCGAACGCGATCTTTTAGGCCGGGAGCAAGGCTCACGCAGTCGCTTAGTCGGGTCCGTAAGTGGCGTAGACGCGCTTGGATTGGGTGAGGTACGTGTAGCAGATGGTGAAAAAGATAAGCGTTGGTATCAGGCCAATCTCTACCTGAAACAGGAGCTGACCACTGGGTACCCGTGCAGCTGCAGCTTCGAGAGCCGTGGTCACTATGTCGACCGCTAGCCCGAACAAAAGCGCGTATTTCGCCGTGCTTACCGCGTTCGGAGCGACGAGCCACAGTCGCAGTCCTGCATAGGCGCCAAAGACAACGGAACATGCCGAAAGCAGCAGTGTGAAGAGCGTCGCCGCCTGCATGCCCATGGATTCGCTGAAATGAAGCTGAGCGTTTGTGTACTCAAACACCATCAGCCAAACTGCGATGGCGGGGCCGATCACTATAAGCATCAGACAAAGGGCGAGAAGCCAACCGCGAACGCCCCTGAACTCCAGATCGGAGCCAAGGCTTGTCCGCGACTGCGCAGTAAGGTAATTCGGCGTGGCGAACTTACTCATCAGACCTCCGTCCGGGTGGCATGTCGGGACCCGGCTGTACTGACCGACTCCGCAGGTTAATTTTGCCCTTGAGTCGCGTGGAGCGGCACCCTGCTCGACGAACTGCCGATCGAACTGGGTGAACTGCAAGCAGTCGCGACGAGCGGCGCCTGAGCCGCACTTGAGCATCGTGCCACCCCAGCAACGGTTGTGCCGGAATACGCGGACGTCTGTCACGTAATCGTCACGGAACGGATGTCAACTCGCAGGTAATGACCCGGCCGGAGAACTCAAACGTATCATCCCTGCTGGAAGGAATAGCGAAGGCGTTCGACGCCAACAGCGCACAACTTCACAACGGATCACTGCACGTTCAACCAAACGATGGAGGGTGAAAATGTCTGACCTATGGAACAAAGCCAAAGAACTCGCGACCGAGGCCGGCAACGCGGCATCTGACGCCGGCAAGGCTATTGCTGATACCGCAGGCAAAGTGACGGATGAGGCTGCAGCTGCAGCTGCGGCAACCTGGGACACGACGAAATCCACGGCCGGCGCGGCCGCGGACGGCGCGGCGGCCCTGGCCGACAGCGCGGGCACGACGGCAACGGAAGTCGTAAGCAAGACGGTCAAAGTCGCCGACCAGGCCGCCGAGGCTACGAAGACGGCAGCCAAGGACGCGGTCGACGCGGTGAAAAAGGGACTTGCGTAAGTACCGCAATTCCGAACCAGTGGCCGGGCAAGCCGCCCGGCACCACACAGCCAGCAAGCCGACGCATTCCCCGCGGCCGCTTGCTCTGACTCGCTCGCTTGGCGCGCCTGCGGTCGAGTCGATAGTCGCCCCAACTCTGGGATAGCGGTGCGCCGTAGCGTTTCACTTTCAGAAAGTGCAGGAACAGAACATGGGATTCTTCAGCTCGATTCTCGAAAAGCTTGGATTGAAGTCCGCCGCCGCCGCACCGGTGCCTACGCCGATGCCGGCGGACTACTCACCTCCGCCTGGAGTAATTCCCGTTTCCGTTCCGGCTTCGCCGCCCGCTCCGGTCGCGATCGCAGTCGTGGATGTGGTGGCCCAGCTCGAAAGATTCGCGGCCGCCAGCCCGCAAAAGCTCAACTGGAAGACATCAATCGTCGATCTGCTGAAGCTCCTCGACATTGACAGCAGTCTCACCGCACGAAAAGCGCTGGCAACTGAGTTGAACTGCCCCGCCGAACTGATGGGC
>CAVQID010000064.1:0-34629 GCA_963712485.1 uncultured beta proteobacterium | reverse complement strand
GGCAGCGCTGCATTGGTAATTGCGGACCTTACTGCTGCAAATCCGAACGTGTATCTGGAGGTTGGCTATGCGTGGGGCCGCGGCGTAAACACAGTGCTACTCGTGGCCGAAGGGGATGAGCTCAAGTTCGATGTTCGGACGCAGAGATGTCTCGTTTTCCGCAGCATCCGTCACCTAGAAGAGTTGTTGACGACCGAACTCAAATCGCTGGTGGGAGCCGGCCCTTGAGCGTCGACTGCGGCAACGAGGTGACCTGCCGTCTAACCCTGCATGCAGCCGACAGCGCGTGACACCGCAGCGCCGCGGTGATGCTTGGCGTTAAAGCGTCCGCCTGTAGGGCGACCCGTCGCGTCTGCTCTTGGCGATCTGTGATGGCCGCTATGGGTCCGACCTGAGTCGGCAGGTTTCGACCGACTTCCATTCAGTGCTTCGCGCTGCTGCATTGTGGGCCCGACGGACTTTCAGCAGTTCGGTATTCAGATTGGTCGTGCCCGTCCGACAGATTTTATTACCCCCATTTCACGACGTTGAAGCGGGCGTCTCAAGTCTCGCTGTCGCGGGATGCGCCCAGCAGCGCGATGTATTCGACCGGCGGTGGCAGACCCAGCCAGCCGCGCAGCGTGATCGCGCCGCTTTTGGCGTCGCGCATCCACCAGAGGCTACGGCCATCCGAGGGGCTGTCCATCAGGTGCGCCGCCGCGAATTCTGCGATGGCCGGCAGCGGATGGGTGGCCGCCATATGAATCGTCAGGGGCCGACCCGGCTTGGTCCACCAGCGGGCGAGTTGCAGGGCGATGTCCCAGTCCTCGCGCCCCTCGACGCTGGCGGGTACTGCAGCGAGCGGCTGCTGCGCGAGGTGTGCTTCGATGGCGTCGACTGTGGCCTCGGGTTCCAGCGCCCATAGGGCCAGGCGCTCAAGTTGCGCGAACCAGTGCTCAGCGGCAGCCACCGTTAGCAGGGTCGAGGCGGCGGCCGGTATCGGTGCCACCAGCGTCAGCGGGAAGTAGCGTCCCGCGCGATCAACACTGGGCAGCAATATGCCAGTCCACGCTTGTGATCCGCACACGCGCGCCTGCAGAGCGAAACGCCACAGTGGGCTTTCGAGGTAGATCTCGGTCCAGCGACCGCCGAGCTTCGCCCGGCTCGCCACCAGCGAGCGCTGCAGCCAGTCATCCCACTGCGCGACGAAGGTCGTCGGCAATGAACGCGTGACAAAGTCGCCGGCGCAGGGCAGCTTGCCGTAAAGGCCGGTGGTGGCCTGCGCACCGTTCACAGGCGCCCCGGACACTGGAACTGCTCGATATCGCGCATCCGGAACGGGTTCTGCACGCTGCTCGCGACCACTTCGAAGACGGCGCGGCGGTTGTCGACGCGGAACGTGACGTTGAAGCGTTCGGGCTGGGGACCGGCATCGATCTGGGCGCGGTCGAGCAGCCGGAACAGTGCCCAGGGTCCTTCGAACACCAGCCCTGACTCGGCGCCGACGCGCTTCGGTTCGATCTGTAGTCGCACCTGCGAGGTGCCGCGCGGCCCGGGCCACTGGATCGGTGTCGGCTGCTGCGGCCCGTGCGCATAGCGCACCACTTGGCCATCGACATCGAGCAGGAACTGCGTGATCGAGGCATCCATCTCGATCGGCTTGAAGTCGAAGCGCAATGAGATTGCTTTGCCCCCGCCGCGGAAGAACACGTCGCGGATCAGCTGCGCGCGCTGCAGCTGGACCAGTGCAGCATTGGTGTCGCCGCCGACCTTCTCGTCGACCCGGCGGAAGGTCCACGGGCGGGTGCTGACATCGACGTGCTGCGTCAGTTCGCGTTGGGTGAAGTCGTCGAAGAGGCCGCCCGGGGCGAACAGGCGGCCGAAGTCTTCCTGCGTGACATCGCGGTCGCTCGACTTGACGAACGGATAGCGTCCGTTGATCGCCTTGTTGCAGAACTCGCTGATCTGCGAGAGCTTCTCCGTCAGGTTGGCGCGCGTCTGTGTCTGCACGCCGCGCAGTGCGACCTCCGAGAGTTCGTTCAATGCAGCGCGCACGGGCTCGGGCATGCCGGCAGCATCGCCCTTCAACTTCAGCGGCGCGCCACTTTCTGGCGGCGCCATTTTCTTCTTCTGGGCCATGTCGACCGCCAGCAGGTGGCTGTAAATCTCCTGCATTAGCGGTGCAATCAGATCGACCGGCGCCTTGCCTTCGGGTCCGCGCACGAAGGCCCGCAGCTCCTCAAAGCGCGCGTCGACAATCTGCTCGGCCGAGGCCATCTCGCGCGCTGTCTGTGGTGACTGCTTGACCGGCAGTTTCTTCGAATATTTCTCAACCTGCTTCGTGACAATGTCCGAGCCGCGCTCGACGACGTTCTTGTCGGCGTCATCGCGGCGGACCAGCGTCACCTCTTTGACGACCGCCCGCAGCAGTACCGGCAACGGCGAGTCCGGCGCCGAGAGCAGGCGTGACAGGTTGATGCTTTGCTGGAGGTCACGCGCACGGACCAGCCGGATGTCGCGGATAAATTCCTGCCAGGTGCGGGCGTAGTCCTCCAGATAGACGCGGCGAGCGTCTTCGGCGACCTGTCGCCTGGCGCCGGCATCGAGCGCTGCGCTCCGGGTGCCGATCACCCAGGGCTCCTCGTCGGCGAACTGGCGGCTGACTTTCTCGACGGCCGGTTGGAACGCCTGGTAGCCGGCGAAGGTGAATAGGCCCGGCACCCCCGATGTCAGCGGCTTGCCGCTCGCGCGCGCAAAGACCAGCGGCGCCGACGCACCGACCTTGGCCGAGATCGTGAAATCGGGAACGTCGCCACCCACGCCGTCCCGCCGCAGACGCTGGTAGATGCGCTCGGTGATCGTTCGACCAGCGAGCTTGCTGCGCGCGGAAGCGACCAGATCGGCATCGACCCGCAGCGCCGGCAGTTCGCGATGACGCTGGAGCATGGCGTCGAGGTGCTCTTCGGCGGCGGGCCGCTGCGACGCCGGCAGTGACTGCGCGAGATTGCTTTCCCAGTCATCGAGGACGAACCGCTTGAACGCCTCTGGCTCCATGCGTTCGGGGTCGTACAACATCAGATACGCCTTCAAGGCTTCGTACAGCTGTTCGGGGTTCTGCGCGCCAGAACGCAACAGGTCCTCGATCCGACGGCTCAGACGTGGCAGGAAAGCATCGCGCAGCAGGTTGCGATAGGTGTTGTCGACCGCCGCGTCAAGTTTGTCGCCTTGGTACAGACCGAAGCCCATTGACCAGGGCACCGAGCCGGACTCCAGCGCCCCGGTCCTGGTCACATTGCGGACCTCATCCAGCACTGGCAGCACCGCGGTGACACCAGACTCCGGTGCAGTTCCAACGGTAGCCACGAGTTTCGTGACCGGTGCAATGCGTTCGGCGACTTCGTTCACATACGCTCGGTTACGCACATAACTGATGGACCAGGCAACGGCGAGCCCGGCACCGAGCACAACGGCGGCGGCAGCCACGCCGTAGCGAACCATCAGCCTGCGCTTTTCCCAGCGCGGGTTGGTCCCGGTGAGCGCAGCTTCCGGGAAGACGACGTCCTGCAGTAGTCGTTGCAGGAAGTAGCTGCGGCCCGATGAACGCTGAGGCGGCAGCAGTTTCTGTTCGAGCCCAAAGGCGCGCGCCATGTTGCCCAAAACGCGGTCGAGCGGCGAGCCTTCCTGCGTGCCGCTGGTCAGATAGACGCCGCGCAACTCGGCCGTGCTCGCGAAGCGGCTGGGCGAAAACGCCTCCTGCAGGAGTGCGTGCAACGGTTCACGCAGTGCCGCGAACTGCTGCGGGAACGAGTAGATCAGCGCCCGTCGCTGCGGATCGCGTTCGTTCTGCAACCGGTCGATAAGGCGCTCATGCAGCCGGAGTTCGAGCGCATCGAACTCGGTGGCGAACTGCAGGAGGGCGGCAGGCGCGTCATCACCGCTGCGCGGCGGGGAGGTGAAGCCCCAGACCTGAGTGCGCTCATCCTTGCCTAGGTCGGCAAAGAATTCGGAGAAGCCTGCCATCAGGTCGGCCTTGGTGACCAGGATGTAGATCGGCAGCGTGATGCCGAAACTCGACTGCAGTTCCTGCACACGGGCTCGGATCGCCTCGGCCTCCTGGCTGCGTTCGGTCGCCGAGTGTCCGAGAAGGCTGCTGACGCTTACGCTGACGATGACGCCGTTCAGCGGGCAGCGCGGGCGATACTTCTTCAGCAGCGCGAGAAAGCCCTGCCAGGCGCCGGCATCCGTGTCGCGATTGCTGTCCTGCGTCGTGTAACGACCGGCCGTATCGAGCAGCACGGCCTGGTCAGTGAACCACCAGTCGCAGTTGCGGGTGCCGCCGACGCCTTGGACCTTGGCCTGGCCCAGCTTCTCCGCCAGCGGAAAACGCAGCCCGGAGTTGAGCAGCGCGGTCGTCTTGCCGGCGCCTGGGGCACCAATGAACACATACCAGGGCAACTCGTAGAGGTGCGCTCCCGGCGTCAGCGATTGTGCCCAGCCGGCAAGTGTCCTTTTCTTGTCCGCGCCGCGACGTACCTGCCTGAGCATGCCCACCGCTTCGCGGAAGCGCTCGTGCAGCGTCGCCACTTCCGGATCTTCCTTCTGCTCGTCCGGCGCGGGCGTGGGCGCGAGACCATCGATCAGCTTGGCGTTGGCGCGCCGCGAACGCCATGTGCGCCAGGCAAACCTGCCGAGGAAGAAAAGCAGGATGAGGCCGATCAGTACGACGCGCGCCAGTTCGCTGGCGAGCGGGTGGAACTCTCCAATCGCGAGCAGTTCGCCGCCGAACCAGATCAGCAGCGCCAGCGCCAGCAAACCCAGCCCCGTCCACAGCCAGCGGTTGAAGAGCACTTGGAGCAGTTTTCTGATCATGTGCGCTACGCGAAGGCCGTCGACAGGAACGTGTTCACTTGGACTTGGACGGCGCGGCCGCTGTCGGCGCAAACAGCACAATGTCGACCCGGCGATTGCGTGCGCGACCTTCGGCAGTGTTGTTCGGGGCGATCGGTTCGGAGTCGGCCCGTCCCTCGGAACTGAACCGCGACGGATCGTTGCTGAGCGCGGCCAGATCGGCGGCCACGGCGCGGGCGCGCTCCTGCGAAAGGTGCCAGTTCGACGGGAAGCGGCCGGTCGGATTGACCGCCAGGTTGTCGGTGTGGCCCACCACGAGCACCCGGCCGGGCACGGCGGCGAGCGCCCGCGCAACACGAGCGAGCAGCGGCCGATAGGCATCGGCCACGACCGCCGATCCCGACCCGAAGAGTCCATCACCGCGGATCGTGATGACGCTCGAGCGGCTGTCCTCGCGCAGCGCCACCAGGCCTTCAGCGATCTCGCGCTCGAGGAATGACGCGAGTCGCGGCTTCTGAACGGGCACCGGTTCCGGGGGTGGCGGGCCCTTGACCCGAATCGACTGAATCTGCGCATACACCGGGTCCGAGGCCACGCTCAGGAGGTAGCGGGCCCAAAGGTAGCTCCCGAGCAGCAGCAAGGCGCCCAGCGCTATTGCGATCCACAGCGGCGCCGCCGACCAGTCGGTCACCCTAGCCGCCATGCGTCCCTGCCAGCGCGGCGACAGCGTGCGTTCGTAGTCGCCGCTGTCCTTGCGCAGCAGTTCCGCCAGCCGCTGTCGCACGGCTTCGAGCTGCGAGCGGCCGTTGTCCACCACGCGGTAACGTCCCTCGAATCCCAGCGCCAGGCACGCGTACAGCAACTCCAGCAGGTCGCGATTGGCCGGCACGTTTTCCGCGAGTCGTGCCAGCAGCTGGAAGAACTTCTCGCCGCCCCAGGTTTCGTTGTGGAACAGCACCAGCAGCGTCTGCTTGGCCCAGGCGCCGGAACTGCCCCATGGCGTCGAGGCGATCGCCTCGTCGAGCACAGTGGCCAGTGCGTAGGTCGCGCCCCGAATCTTGTGCGATTCGACGCCGTGGCTGCGCGCTTGCTCTTCGAACCTGCGCAGTGCCGCGACCAACTGCTCGCGCAACGCGTCGGGATCCGGGTGCGAGGCGCTTGCGCGCAACTGCGGCACCAGCCGCAACAACGGATTGGCGGCCGCGACCAGCGGATTCAGGCCGCTGGTTGAATCGATCGTCGCCGCCGTGCCGTCGAAGCCAGTGGCCGTGCTGTCGGGCAGCCGCGGCATCGGTTGTGCGCGACCCCGTCCTCCGGGGACCGGGACGATGATGGTTCGCTCGATATCCGACCGGCCAAACGGATCTTCGGTCGCCATCGTCAGCCTTTGACGGCCCAGCACTCCAGTTCAAGTCCGGGGAAATCGCCCGCCACATGCAGCGCCAGCCCGCCGGACTTCTCCAGCTCACGCCACAGTTCGCCGCCGCGGTCGAGTTCGAAGTAAGCAAAGCCGGCATGGAAGGGAATCTGGCGCGGTGCGACCGGCAGCGCATTCAGGGGGATGCCGGGAAGCTGCAGATTGACGAGATCGCGGATGCGCTCCGCCGGGCCAACCTTGACCTGCGCCGGGAACCGACTGCGTAGTGTTTCGGCCGGCATCTGTGCCGCCACCGCCAGCACAAAATTCGCGGCCTTGAGCAGGTTGACGTCGCGAATGATCGCGACGTGGACCCCGTAGCTGCGCGGCTGCAGTTCAATGGCGACTGCGCCCTGTTCCAGCACCAGACTGAGCAGGCGCCGCAGTTCGTTGACGACGGCGCTGAAGGAGGCGCGCAGATCGTCCTGAAGATACGCGGTGAACTGTGCGACGCGGCGCCGCGGCGCATCGAAGGTGGCCAGGTCGCCGGCCAGGGCCACCATGGCCCGGTACAGCGATTCCGGATGCAGGCCTGGCTGCGCTGCAAAATGGGCAAACACCGGCTCATGCCGGTTGATGGCCTGCAGGTTGAGCACCTCGGCGATTTCCGCGACCCCACCGCGTCCCGGGTGCGCGAGTCGCTGGGCGAGCGCCTCGCCGCGCTGATGCAGAAGCCCAAGGATCTCCTGCACCATGGCCTGCAGCGGCGGGCAGGCGCCAGTGCGCAGCGTCGGCGCGAGGTAGTCCCGATGCAGCACGACCGTACTATCGGCGCGCCGCTCAAGAATATGTGCCACGCCCAGGCAGACAAAGCCTTCGGTGCCGCGACGGGACAACAACAGTCGGAAGCGCAGCTGACCGATCTGGATCTGCGCCCAGCGCTCGCCCGGCAGCGTGGTGTCGCGCACTTCGATTTCGCCGATCGCATGCCGCGCCATGCTGGCCGCATCGCCGTTCTGGTCGAAGTCGACCGCATCGGTGCGCGCCAGAGGCAGCGCCAGTACAACCAACTCGTCGCGCGCGTCGGCCGGGACGTCGAGCGGCGGGGGTGCCGGGTCGGTCCGCGGAATGTCGAAGCGCGTGCCGTCCGGCAGCGTGCCACGGGCCCGGTTCAACACGAGCTTGCCCAGGGCCAGCGCCGGTTCGTCGATCTCGATCTCGGCGAAGCCCCAGCTCAGAGGCGCATGCTCGGCGGTGTGCTGGGCGAGCAGGTGCTCGAACCGCCGCTCCTGCTGCTGCAGATGCTGCGGCTGCAGGAACAGGCCCTCGGTCCAGATGACGCGGCTATGGGATGACATCGGTCGGAATACCTGACGGCGGGGACTGAGCGCTGCGATCCTGTTGGGCTGGTCGTGTCATTGGCTCATCTGCGACGGCCCCGCCTCGCCCGCATGCGGACGACGGTCGCTCCGGCATACGACGGCTCCGTCGGTCATCTCACTTCAGGGAGACCCTGAGCGCGCCGACATCAATGATCGCGGGTTTGCTGCGCACGGTCGCCACTGGGATCACCAGTCGCCACTGAGAGCGCTCCAGGTCGCGATAGCCCACCAGAACGCCAATGAACTGCACCTCGGGCGCGAGCTTGCGTTCCTGCGCGATCCGGTCGCCCGGTTTCAGCACGAGGTCGTCGCGACCGACCAATTCGGGTCCAAGCGTTTCGCGCTCCCTGTCAAACAGCGAAAAGAAGTCGGCCTTCTCGAAACTGGCACTCGATTTGAGATCGAAGAGCTTGACGGTAGCCGGCGACGGCCGTCCACGCTGATCGGGGTTCAGGTCCTTGCTGGCTTCCAGCGTGAGTTTGGCTACGATAGGTTTCGGCGCCGATGAACAGCCGGCGAGCGCGGCAAAGCTCGCCGCGCCGGCGGCCAGCAGGAGTTCGCGCCGCGTGCGTCCGCGGCGCTTCACCACGTCCCGGTTCATGTCAGTCGTTCTGTGCGCAAGTGTGTCCAAACAGTACCAGCGTGTCGGCACGGATGTCGACATTTCGCGGCTGCGTCGGATTGAAGGGCGCCCTGCGACGCGTGTCAAGGGGACGATTCGACTACGGTGATCCTTGTCGACCCATCGCGCGGGACGCGGGAATTGGCTACGATGCACTGAGCCGAGCGTGAAGTCGTGCGCATCGGGCCCGAAGGGCGACACTATGGCAGTCGAGCAATACCGGGCAAACGATTCGAACGACGATCCGGATGCGACGCGGATCGTGCTTCGCGCTGATCCCCCCAGCGGTCTACCTCACGGAACGCGCCTGCGTGACTTGGAAATCGACGGCGTCATAGGCGAAGGCGGCTTCAGCATCGTCTACGCCGCTATCGATCTCAACCTGCGTCGTCGGGTCGCCGTCAAGGAATACATGCCGACCGCGCTCGCCCGGCGTGGCGAAGACCGCACCGTGCATCCCAGGACGGGTCGCGACAGCGAAGTCTTTGACCTTGGACGACGCAGCTTCCTTAATGAGGCGCGCCTGCTCGCGCAGTTCGACGACCCGGCGTTGGTCAAGGTGCATCAGTTCTGGGAGGAGAACGGCACGGCCTATATGGTGATGCCGCTCTATGAAGGGCGCACGCTGAAGCAGTGGCTCAAGGAACGCGCGCAGCCTCCCGGAGAGGACGAACTCACGCAAGTGGTTGCACCGATTCTCGATGCCCTCGAGCACCTGCACGCAGAAAACGTCTACCACCGCGATATCGCCCCCGACAACGTGCTGCTGCTCGGCGACAGCCGACCGGTGCTGCTGGACTTCGGCGCGGCCCGCCAGGTGCTGGCCGACTCGGACAAGGCGCTCACGGCGATCCTCAAACCCAGTTATGCGCCGATCGAACAGTATGCCGACATGGCACAGCTGCGCCAGGGTCCATGGACCGATGTGTACGCGCTATGCGCCGTGCTTTATTTTGCGATCACTGGCGCTGCACCACCTTCGGCCGTTGCCCGATCCATCAGTGACAAGATGGTGCCCGCGGTCAAGGCGGGCGCCGGGCGCTACTCCGCGCGGTTCCTGCGGGCGATCGACGCGGGCCTCGGCGTTCGGCCCGAGGCGCGACCGCAGTCGATCGCGCAACTGCGCGAACTGCTGTTGGCCGGACCGGCGACGGTTAGGGCGCCGGGGACGGTGTCGCGAATCGCGAACAACCCATCGGCCAAGCCTTGGTGGCGAAGCCCGCGCGCCGTGAGCTTCCATCGGTGTGGCGATGCTGCTGCTGCTTGCTTCGGGCGGGGTCTGGTTAGCGGTCGACCGGTCCGGCCAAGATCTGGCGGTGCGGCCGTCATCGGTCAGCGGCGAGCGCCCAAAGCAGGAGGCGCCTGCGACCGCTGCGGCGAACGCCCCGGCCGAGGCGCACGCCGGCAGCCGGACCGAGGGTCCAGCGGCGCAACCGGGTGAAGCTAACGTGACAGGGGCGCTCGCTCCGGTCGCACCCGTTATTCCGGCCATTCCGGTCAATCCGGTCACAGGGGTGCCCGCGCGCACGGCGCCTGTGCCTGATACCGCACCGGCGCCGGCCGAAGCCGGTCCGGCGAAAGGCGATCCCTCATCGGTCGACCGCAGAAGCGCCGAGCCTTCGAAGTCGCGACGCAACAGCAGTGAGGCCGCCGTGCGCGCCGCGCCGCCTGCGGGTCCACGCGCCCGCTGTGTCCAGATTCTCCAGCGCATGCAACTCGGAGAACTCCCGAGCCCCGAAGAAAAATCCTTTATGCAGAAGGAGTGCTCATGACAACGATGAGTCGCGTTCTTGTATCCGCCCTGGCAGGCATCGCCGTGATCGGCTGTCAGACTACCGAGCCGCCTCCTGCTGCTCCGCCGCCGCCCCCGGTTGCAGCGGCGCCGGCGCCGCCGCCCGCGCCCGCGCCGATCCGCGTGCTGCCGTTCGATGAAGCCGTTGTTGCTGCGGCCTCGACACTGCTCGCTGGGGCTGCCAAGGAGTCAAAGGAGCAACGCGTGGTCGTCATCGACCCGCTGATCGATGCCGTGTCGGGCATGGAATCGCAGCAGACACGGCTGATGGAGAAGCGAATCGTCGATCTGGTGAAGGAAAAATATCCCCAGTTCGAGGTGCAGCCGTTCAACGTCGCGAGCGTTGCCAAGCTTCCGATCGTGCTGGTCGGGACTTTCACGCCCATCGACAGCAAGAACCAGGTCCGCACGACACGCGAGCAGTTCCGCATCTGTCTGGCGCTGGCCGACCTCAACAGCGGCAAGATCCTTTCGAAGGGCGTTGCACGATCACAGCTTGAGGGAGTCGATTCAACCCCTACGAACTTTTATCGCGACAGCCCGGTATGGAGCGGCGGGGACCCTGCGATAGACGGCTACGTTAAAACGTGTCAGGCGACCAAGCCGGGCGATCCGATCGATGCTGTTTACCTGCAGCGCATCGCGACGGCGGCGCTCGTCAATGAAGCCATTGATCTCCTCGAGGCGCAGAATTACAAGGCTGCAAACGAGTTGTTCCGTGGTGCGGCGAAGACCCCGGCTGGCAACCAACTTCGGGTGCTCAACGGCTGGTTCCTGTCGAGCTGGAGCCTCAACCGTGCGAGTGAAGCCGAACAGGCTGCCGGGCAGCTCGCCGACTATGGGCTGGAACGTAAGAGCTTCTCGATGATGTTTCTGTTTCCACCGGGCCGTGCCCAGTTCACGCCCGATCGCAAGGTTAGCGGGGCCTATCCCGTCTTGCTGCGGCAGGTTGCACGCAAGACGGTCGCGACACCGTCGTGCCTGCAGGTGATCGGCCATGCGAGTCGGTCAGGCCCCGAGCCAGCCAACGAAAAGCTTTCCGTGGAGAGGGCGAACTTCGTCAAAGCTCAACTAGAACGAGCGGCGAAGCCGCTCGGCAAGCGCATGGTTGCGTCGGGCGTCGGATCGCGTGAGTGGGTAGTTGGCACGGGCTCAGACGATCTGGTCGACGCCATCGACCGGCGGGTGCAGATAAAGGTTGAGGAATGCGCTACCTGAGTCGTTCCTCATGGGGTGGCAGCGTCGCTTGAATCTGAAGTCGTTTGCCCCCTCGATGGCGAGCCCGCGCGCCTGCTCACCGCGCGGACCCATCTAGCGACTGACTGTCACCTCAATTCGCTGGCCAGGTCGGGTCAGCAGGCTTCGCTCCCAACGAGGCAAACTGCGCGGCGATGTATGTGGCAGCGATCTCATGCCCGCGTGTTCCAGCCTCTCGGCCTTCGAGGAGATCGTCGCAAGAAAGGGACAGGCGGTGCCGAGTGGGTGCGGCAGCGGCGGACTGTTTCGTGGCGGATAGACTGGCGGATCGCGCTAGGAGCGCCGCGGAGAGCCAGTATTCACGAGGGTCTTGACAGTCAACCTCGCCGTCGTAAGCACACGACGTTCCTCGCGGCGGCGTGCACCGGAGCGGCGGCGCGCGGACGCGCACGGACCTTCGTTACCTTCGATGCACCGAGGTGCAGGCAAAGGTCAAGTGCTTTAGAGACCGCGATCACTGTGGCGAACGACGGATTGCCTCTCTCGCTCAGCGCCTTGTAGAGGCTTTCGCGGCGCAAGCCACTGGCGCGTGCAACCTCCCCGATGGAGGAGCGTCAGCATTGTGACAGGCGGGGGCTGCAATCTGGTCTACTTGGGCAGATAATGCTGCCATGATCTGACCAGCGTGGTCAGGTTCGGAGGTACCACCATGACTACTGTTGTCAAGTCCCAGGACGACCAGACCCAAACCGACACCTTCATGTCGGCGCTGCACTCTCTCGCCGAAAGGCTTGGGCTGAAGGTCAAGGACGATCCTATGCCGATCTCAAAGTTCAAGTCGTACTACAACGGCCTGTTGAAGGCCGCCTCGAGCGGCCGCCTGCAACAGATCTCGAGAGGCGGGGAGCGGTTTGTCGTGCTGACCGAAGAGCAGGTGATTGCGATGGTTGGAGCGAGCCGCACGAAAAGCTCTTTGGCTGACACGCTTGCTTCGATCAAGGCCCCGTCCAGGCCTTTGGACACGTCGGGGGCGATGGTTGCAGGCTCCAAGCATGATCCGTATTCATTGACGGACGCGGGCTCGTGAGATGGCGGCAGGGGAGCGCTATCTCCTGGGCGTCAAGCTGCTGATCGGCCTTTGCGGTAAAGAGCAGAAGGCGGTGCAATGGGCAGCGTCAGTCCAGGATCGGGATTGCGTTTTGAGTCGCTTGGCCATTGCCATGGTCCGGTCGGTCATCAATAGCGGCTCAGCCTCGGAAGCTGAGAGACTGAGCTGGCACCAGGCTCTAGCTGCAACCGTGGCCCGCATGGTTTCCAAAGGGGCGACCCTGGTGGACGTGAACGAAACCATCCTGGAGCAATTCCATGTTTACCGCTTGCACCAGCCCCTGGAGTTCACGACGCGAAAGGGACTTGAGCCTGTAGCACAGGACGTTCGCTTGCTGATCACGACCGCTGACGTCATGAATCTCGTCTACACCGAATACAACGACGTGTATCTCGCTCAGTTGCAGGCCGCCACCACCGTGAGGGTCGAAGCTCTCTGAGCGAACCGTTGGTGGATCAGTTCCAACTGCCTCCGGGCTTGCCTCCGGGGGGAAAAAGCCGGGTCAAGGTCCTTAGTCTGTCGGGTGGCGGCTATCGAGGTCTTTTCACCGCGTCGGTGATCCAATCACTGGAGACGCAACTCAGCACGGATCCCGAACAGCCCACACCATTTGGTCAGCACTTCGACCTCATCGCTGGGACCTCCATCGGAGGCATTCTGGCGCTGCCCTGTCCTGTGGGGTTAAGGGCTGCGACCTGGTTGCCATACTGCGAGATCAAGGTGGCACGATCTTTCCGCCAATGCACTTACGCGGCCTCCGCAAGCTCGTCGGCAAGGCGCCGTACGACCCGCATCACCTGCGAGCGGCGATCAGGACGCTTATGCCGGCCGCCGACAAGCTTCTGCTCGGCGACCATCCACTTGGCCTCTTGCTTACCACGGTCAACTGGACAACTTCCAAGCTTCACCTTCTGGGCAGCCGTCCCACTGAGCACAGAGACAACCTCGGCATCACGCTCATGGATGCCATGCTGGCGACGTCCGCGGCACCAGCGCACTTCCCGGCGCACGCCTTTAGGCACCACCTGTTTGTCGACTGCAACTTGGCGATCTTGCCGCGACGGCCCAAGGCCGTTTCTGGCCGTCAAGCCCAACTAACGCGAGGCAACCCCGAAAGCGCTGTTCCCCTTTGGCCATTGATATTGGTAAATGGCCCGACGGAACTCTTCGTCAACCAGTCGCCGACTTTCGCCAACTCGGCGACGATGTCGATGCTTCTTACGGTCCAACTGCCTGCTCGCGTGGCTGCGGCATCCCGTTGTTGATGAATCAATGGGATGGGTT
The DNA here is from genome assembly GCA_963712485.1 of uncultured beta proteobacterium. GTDB lineage: Bacteria > Pseudomonadota > Gammaproteobacteria > Burkholderiales > Burkholderiaceae_F > JALORV01. The sequence goes on along the minus strand of CAVQID010000064.1, from coordinate 21,060 downwards.
CATGGCATCTCTTTTGCTTCAACCGCTTCGCATGCCCCGGAAGGAGAAGCGCCATGGCATTAGGCAAGGTCAATCAGTTTCGGACTGCAGTCAAGCCGGCACTTGCTTGCGTGGGTCTTTTGTTCAGCATGTCAGCGTCCGCCGAACTTTTTCACGGCGTCGAATTTCCTGATGGGGTCGCTTCCTTCGCGGACATTTTCGTCTCATACGACCCGGCGTTTGGCGGCGGAGCCGTACCGTCTGCTGCTTTTCAGGATGCGTCTCAAGCGTTGGGTGCTCCAAACTTTCCGGAAGGTGCAGACCCGGAATATGTCAGTTTGGGTGCCGGAGGGCGGATCGTCCTGAGGTTCACCAACAATTCTTTGACGGGGAGTGATAACCCGGATCTGGATCTGTGGATCTTCGAAATCGGCCCGGATGTGGAGGACACGTTTGTTGATATCAGCAAGGACGGCGCCACCTGGTTTAGCGTGGGCGCGGTCACCGGGTCGACGAGGGGGGTTGATATCGATGCCTTCGGTTTCAGTACATCGGACTTCTTCTCCTTCGTGCGGCTGACCGACAATAAGGCCTTGGATGCCACAAGCGGTGTAACGGTCGGTGCCGACATTGATGCGGTCGGCGCTATTTCTTCCGCCCCGCCAGTCAGCACGGTGCCGGAGCCCGCTACGCTCTTACTCCTCGCTACAGGGCTTGCAGCGGTTGCTTTAAGGCGGCGTAAGTAAGCCCCCTGCGTTCACGCTCCTATCCGGCGAGCCGACGCGGTTGCGTTCGGCGTAGTCTAGATCGCGTTGAGTTCGCCCTCTGAGCTTGTGCAAGCCTCAGCTGTCGGCGTCTTTCGTCAGCATTGGGCTAACGGAACGACTGCTATCGGGTCATCTTCGCGCCGCTTACCAGCCTCAGCAATCGGCCCTACCCGGCATCGTTACGTGATCGGGGTCGCGGTTGCCTGATGGAAAGCCACCTGTCACTTGCCGTTTGACCTCCGCCACAAGGAGGAACGAAGGGTGTCGACGACAGCCTCGGAATGTCGACGGATCTTGCAAGTCGGGAACGCAACGTCCGGTGCCAACGTCATCACGCGGAAGTCGCAGGTCGTTTGCACCACTGGTGACTCGGGCTGAAGCACGGCCTCGAGGTCGTCCTTGGTGTAGACACGCCCCGAGCTGCCGAACTCGATGAACTCGTCAGCGAGAAGTTCCACAAGGTGCGTCGATCTCCTGATCTCTGGGACAAGAAGCGACTCCTCAAGCATGCGATCTGGAGCGGTACTTGTAGAGCAGTGTCATCGTCTGCGCGCTTCAGCGAGACTCCACGACATGCAGGCGAGCTGAAACGACTTGAAGAGCCGCGCTCGCCGATTCCCCAACTCGTGGCATTCACGGCCGTCGGGGCGGCCTGTCGATGATCGATACCGTGATCCACTCGAACTGAGTGACCCGCCGGACATCCCTCTCACCTCTCGGTCTCTGACCACTGGCCCGACCCACCGCATCGTCGGTGGTCGGCATGATCAGCGATTCAAGATCGCCAAGCACGTTGATGTACGCCGGGTCGGTGATCTTGTAGCCCTTCTGCGTACAGGTAACCGAGGCCTCCTGAGCTTCTTCGACAAAGTTGAAACTGACTTTCATCGTCTCTCCAGCTTCATCAAATCTCGCCGTCATCATCCAGCGCTCATCGCGCCAGCCCTTTCCACTGCACAGCCATGCCGACGGTTTGGTGTGTTTTACGTCCACATTGCGCCTGACCACGACGTCGTCGTTGCGAAACCAGCCCGGCGCCTCCTCTTCGAGGACGACATCGAACTCGACGGTGCCGTCGAACTGAAAGTAGCCGAGTTTCGACGCGCTTGATTCCGGATTCGTCCGCATGTGGTGGCGAATCTCCAGGGCGAGACCTTCCACTTCGCAGCCGCACTCGGCCGGCGGATACATGTTGCGGCCCATCGCCTCGATCCAGGCGTTTGCGTGCCGCGCCATGGTCTCGAATGACATTGCCGGCGGCGCCGCACCGGCCGGCTTCTGGAGCCCTCGTTGTCCCTTGAAGCCTAGCAACACCTGCTTATCCTTCTGCATGTGACGCAGGAAATCCTCCGGCGTGCCGGTGTCAGCGGACTCCTTCAGGTGCATGCAGATCTGCTTCCAGCTTCGCCCGACGAACCGGTTGTGGCTCATGGGCATCGGAACCCAGTCCTCGACGTGACATTCTTCGAGGCACTTGTTCTCCATGGGCTTCAGCGCCTTCATGCGGATCAGATCGTTGTCGGAGACTTCGACCGGACTTTCGGCGATTTCACGAATGCCCTGCGACTCACGCGTGGCGGCAGGCCCCTCTTTGTCGATCTGCTTTGACCTCGAATCGGCCTGATTTAGGAACGTCTTGGCCACCTTGACCATGTTGATGTATTCGGGGTGGCCCCCGTCAACCGTGAAGGGATTCACTGCACCATGACAATTGACGCACCTCGGGTCATGGAAGATAGGCGACAAGGCCTTGAACGCCTTGACCGCCCGCACCTTCTGGGAGGTAGTCAGCCGGCAACTGTCATCGGCGCCGGGGGTGAGCGAAGGCCACGACAGGGCCAGGCTCACGAGAGCGAGGCGGACGAACGTACGCGAAGTTCCGTGGAAGCCTGAAATGGGCACGGGTACACCACCTGCGAACTGGTCCGGATTGATCTCCTTGCTCGCTCACCTTGGATCGGAGTTCGCCCCGGCATTCTGGCATGGATACCACGCGCCAGTCCGGGTAGGTGGAGTCGGAAACCAGACGCCGTTCAAACTCACCCCGAGGCAGTTGCCGCAAGCGAAATGGCCGTTCATCGAGCTCGCCCGCATGTCTGAGGACATGCTTTCTGTGGGACGCGCGATAGGGTAATCCTGACGATCGCCGCGATCTTCTGCATCTGCTCCGTCCTCGCCCGCAGGTTGGCTGTCTGCTCAGGGGTGTCGGCCAGTGCATCCCACACGCCGTCGTAACGATTCTCAGCCTTCCTCCTCACGTTCATTCCTTCATGACCTGCGCCAGTCGCTGCCTGGCGACGTCGATATCCCGCTTCGATGTCGCCTGTGTTTTCTCGGCGCGGTCGAATCTGCTCAGGATGTGAGCCACACCTGCGTACGTATCCACGCGATGCCGTCCGCATCGACGGGCGCGACCGACGTGAATATTCTCGTTGACTCCGGAAGGGCTGGAAAGCGGCGCCCGGTTCCCCCGGAACCCCGGACATAGAACGGAGCTGACACCATGGCTGATCGACCCAGAGTCTGTATCGATCGAATCCTTCCACGCGAGTTGATGCGGCTGCAACCGACCAAGCGCACTCCGCAGGGCCGGACCCGTGCCATAGCGCCGATCGGCAAGACGTGGATGAACGGATCGACGTTGCGCGTGCGATTCAACGGCGGCACTGCGGCCGAGCAGGCCAAGGCGCGGGAGCAGGCCGCGTGGTGGGCGGCGGTTGCCAACCTCAAATTCGACTTCAACAATGCCTCCGACGCGGAAATTCGAATCACTTTCGATCCGAACGATGGGGCATGGTCGTATATCGGCACCGACTGTCGAAGCATTCCGCTCAACGAAGCGACCATGAACCTCGGTTTTCTTGATGGTGGAACCGCGGCGCATGAGTTCGGTCACGCAATCGGCCTGGCGCACGAACACCAGAACCCGGCTGGTGGCATCGAGTGGAATGAACCGGTGGTCATCCAGGAGATGGCCAAGTCGCCAAATTTCTGGAACGAGCAGACGACCCGCCACAACATCCTGCGCAAGTACGCCGCGGACCAAATCAACGGCACCGCGTTCGACCCGGAGTCGATCATGCTTTATTTCTTTCCGTCGACGTGGTCGCTCAACGGCATCGGGACGCAAGCGAATGAAGTGCTTTCCAAAATGGACAGGGCATTCATCGCCGGAGCCAAGATGTACCCGAAGACCGGCAATGTGGTTTCGACCGCGGTGCCGCTCAAGGTCAACGCGTCGCGGCGCACCGCCGCCTCGATCGGCAAGTTCGGCGAAGAAGATCTGTTCACGTTTACTGCACCGGCTGACGGCCACTACGTCATCGACACGCGGGGTCCGACCGATGTGGTCATGAAGTTGTTCGGCCCCAACAGCGAGACCGCTTTGGTGGCCGAGGACGACGATTCCGGTGTCGCAACCAACGCCCGCATCGCAACCGGGTTGATTGCCGGCCAGTATTGGGCGCAGATCCGTCACTACAACCGTGCGAGCGGCATGGGCAATTACACGATCAAGGTCCGTACGTGAAGCGAGGCTTACCAACACACTTCAACGCGGAAGGCGAGATTGCACGCCGCGCTAGGCGCAGTCCGCAGTGCGAAAGCAGTTCCATCCTGCTCGTGACATAGAACCTGTTGCCTGGCGCTGAGCGCGCGGCTCGTGCCATCGCGCCGGATGCGCTTGGTCTAGCGAGCGAGCGAAATCAGCCAGTTCGCCGTGGTAAGCCATGCATTGCTCTGCGCCAGGGCGATGCGCGCCGGCACTGCGGCAACAAGCAGTGCCGCGCCCCAGCCGAAGGCCGGATGCAATCGACGGTGGCGCAGGGTATCAATCGCCACGACCAGAAGGACGCAGACGATCGTGACCGCAAAGAACGCGGGCAGGCCCGCCTGCTTGAGTGCGTCGACCGGCAGGCGCGCGACAGCCGGCGTCAGAATCCCCACCGTGGCGAGCAACATCAGCCTCTTGTGCGTTGCGCTCTGGCGTCGCTTGGCGAGCGCGCTCCCCACCAGGATAGCGAACACGAGCATGTCGACGAGCGGAATCGCCAGGAACATCTGCGGTGTCACTTGCGGAGCCGGCGAAAACCCACGGCGCCCGGCATCGAGCGCGGCCGCCACGCCGACGACGACCACCAGAATCGCGACCCCGACGCCAATAACTCCGAGCCTGCGATGCAGATCGGCTCGACCGACCTCGACGAGCGCAGTCTGCGCGATGAAGAGTGCAAGCCAGCTCGACATCACGAGGCCGTGCGCAAACAGTAGATTGGAGAGTGGCGGGGTGCCGAACCAGCCTTTCAGATAGAAGGTCGGCGCGAAGCCGGCGAAGACGACCACGAGGACGAAAACCAGGGCGCCGACAAACAGTGGCCGGTCGGGTCGCTCGGTGCGCACCGATGATGCTGCACTAACGGGTGTAGCGGACACGGGCGCGCCTCCCTCGGAAGATCCGTCGGCCGCGATCGTTGCACCGGCGGGCGCGCGCGTCCAGCCGTCAGGCAGGCGCGGTGGGCATGGCGGCGTTTCCATTGCGCACAGATACCGGCCCATTGCCGCCGGTCGCGCCATTGCCCAAAATGAATCGAATGCAGACGCCTGCGGGCGAGCCCGGGACGGCAGTGATGGCGACGCAGTACTACACCGCATCCAGCCTGGATGGTTTCATCGCGACGACAGACGATTCGCTCGACTGGCTGTTTCAATTGGGCGACGTGAACGACACCGGCTACCCCGAGTTCATCCAGGAGGTTGGCGCGCTGGCCATGGGGTCGACGACCTACCAGTGGATGCTGCGTCACGTCATCAAGATCGGCAGTGGGTCGACGGGCACGTGGCCTTATCGTCAACCCTGCTGGGTGTTTTCCAGCCGACAACTTCCCGGGGTCGATTCAGCCGACATCCGCTTTGTCCGTGGAGACGTCCGTCCTGTACACCAACGGATGCGAGCGGCAGCAGGGGAAAAGAACATCTGGCTCGTCGGGGGTGGTGACCTCGTTGGCCAGTTCTTTGATGCCGGCCTGCTCGATGAACTGATCGTTCAGGTCTGTTCCGTGACGCTAGGCAAGGGCAAGCCTCTGCTGCCGCGCTTCATCGCCTTTCCGCCGCTTCGCCTGACATCGGCGCGCGCCATCGGGTCAGGCTTCGCAGAGTTGCGGTACGAAGTAGTTGCAAAGCCGCAGTAGCCAACTGAACGGCTGAGTCGCGGCGAACGTGGTCCTTTCACACTTTGGAGCGAATAATGCGCATGCGTCTGTTGGCCGTTCTATTGGTCTGCTTGCTCCCCCTTACGGTAGCCGCACAGCGCACTCACAAGCCGCCACTGCACGGGCAAGAGTGGATGGCGATCACCGGCAAGCCGCTCGGCGCCACAGCGGGCGCCAAGATCTTCCTGCAGGGCGGCAACGCCGTCGACGCGGCTTGCGCCATGCTGGCGGCGACGGCGACGATGTGGGACACGCTGCACTGGGGCGGCGAGACGCAGGCGCTCATCTTCGACCCGCGTTCGAAAAAAGTCGTTGGCATCAACGCGCTCGGCGTCGCGCCGAACGGCGCCACCCCCGAGTTCTTCAAGTCGAAGAGCATGGACTACCCACCGCCGTACGGGCCGCTCGCCGCCGTCACGCCCGGCACACCGGGTGGCCTGATGATCATGTTGGCGGAGTACGGCCGCCTTTCACTCGCTCAGGTTCTCGAGCCTGCGATCGCGCTGGCGGACGGCTATCCGATGGAAGCGCAGACCGCCCGCTATATCGAGGCGCAGCGCAAGCATCTTGAACAGTGGCCCGACTCGAAGCGCCTGATGTTTCCCAATACGGGAGGAAAGGCGCCCGAGGCGGGGCAGATCTTCAGGCAACCGGAACTCGCGGCAACGCTGCGCAAGTTGGTCGAGGCGGAACGCCAGGCGCTCGCTGCCGGTAAGGACCGCAGGGCAGCCATCGGCGCCGCCTATGACCGGTTCTACAAGGGCGATGTCGCCGCCGACCTCGTGGAGAGCGTGCGCGCGCAGGGTGGGCTGTTCACGCGGGAGGATCTGGCCGGCTGGTCGGTGCGCATCGAGGAGCCGGTGAAAACGACCTACAAGGGGGTTGAGGTCTACAAGCTCACGGCGTGGACCCAGGGGCCGGTAATGCTGCAGACACTCAACATTCTCGAGAACTTTGACCTCGCGGCGATGGGTTTCAACAGTGCTCGCTACATCCATACCGTTTATCAGGCGATGAACCTCGCCTACGCCGATCGCGATTTCTACTACGGCGACACGACGCAGCCGCCGGATGAGCCGGTAGCGGGGCTCCTCTCCAAGGACTACGCGAGGGCGCGGGCGAAGCTCGTGAATCCTGGCCACAATGTTCCGAACGTCGTGCCGGGCGATCCTTACCCCTTCCAAGATGGCCGCAATCCCTATCTCGATCTGCTGAAGCGCTGGGACGAACCGCGCCGGACACGGCAGCGCACCGGCGGAACGCCGATGGCTTCGCTTGACACGCTGGAAGGCGCCTTCTTCTCCGGGACGACTTCTGTGATTGCGGCCGATCGCGATGGCTGGGTTGTGTCGATTACCCCCAGCGGTGGCTGGATTCCTGCCGTCATCGCCGGCAAGACCGGAATCGGGCTTTCTCAACGTATGCAGAGTTTCGTGCTCGACCCCGCCGAGAACCCCTTCAATGTGGTTGCGCCCGGCAAGCGTCCGCGCGTGACGCTAACTCCGTCGCTTGCACTGAAGGACGGCAACCCGTGGCTCGCCTTCGCGATCCAGGGCGGTGACGCCCAGGACCAGCACCTGCTGCAGTTCTTCCTCAACATCGTGGAATTCGGCATGTCGCCACAGGAGTCTGCGGAGTCACCGGCGTTCGTGAGCGAGCAGATGCGGGAGTCTTTCGACAACCACGACTCGAAACCCGGAAGCATCTGGCTGAATGACGTGACGCCGCCCTACGTGCGCAGCGAACTCGTGCGTATGGGTTACCGGCCAACCTATGGTCAACGCACCATGGGTCCGGTCAACGCCATTCTGATCGACCCACGATATCGCACGTTCTGGGGTGCCTCGTCCAATCATGGCGAGGATCACGGCATAGGATGGTGATGCTGGCGGAGTTGCCGTCCTGCTTGTTGGGCTCCGCGCAGCCTCGAGAAGCTCGAGGGCTTGTGCATTGGGCGTCGTTCAATGTGCTGCGGGGGACCGCCCACGATGGGTCGGCTTAAATCGGGATGTCGACGCTCGCCGGTCGCTCGGGTGCAGACCGCCGGGGGTTGAACGGGTCGCGCGGTTCGCATGAGATACCTGTCGCGTGTTCCTTCACCAGCACATCCTTGAACTTGAGCCGTGCGCGGATCGAAGCTTCGCCGAGCGCGACCAGTTCGATCCTGCCATCGCGCGCGGTGAGGGTCGCGCTTTGCACGTCTGCAACGATCTCGAGCGCCAGCTCCAGCGGCGGCAGCGCGCGCTCCGTCATGCCGGTGTCGAGCACGACAAGCGACGTCGATTCGACGTTGTGCCGTTCGACATCGACGAGCGTCGGAGGCCCGCGCGTCAGCGCACTCAGCTGGACCGCTCTTTGCACTGCGGGCAGCTGTGCCCACCCTTGTGCGAGCACGTCGAAGATGTCAATTACGAGCGCACGGTTCAGCTCGTCTGCCGCGCGTTCAGCGGCAGCCCCGCGCAGTCGCTCGAGGAGACGCGCAACGGCAGGCTCGTCCTTGCTCTGTTCGAACAGTGCCCTCTCAACGTCGTCGCCGGTGACCTCGATGGGCACGTGCAGTCTGATCTGGTTATGCATGGTGGTCGCTCGGAGAGTCGACTGAGACTTCATCGCCTTCCGGAAACGGCGCCAGCACGATCGTTGTTTCGATTGGAATGATGCGCGCGGCGAATCGGATTTCTGCAGACGTGCCGGGCTCCGAGACGCCGCCGCCGTCGGATGCGGCCGGCCGCGGCTCGACCGGCCGCGGCTCGACCGGCTTCTGAACTTGAGGAAGCGTCGGTGGCCGGACGTAGTCGCCAACTGCCGGCTGGTGTTTCAGCAGCCGCTCACGCATCAAGAACGCGCCGGACAACAGCCCGAGCAACGCGCCAGCGCCGAAGATAAGGGCAGCGTTGGCCGAGAGTGCGATCGAAAATTGACCGCGTGCCTCGGGCGGGGCGGCTGGCTCCTGAGGCGGCATTGGGGCGGCCCGCGCTGGAGGCGCAAGGTCCGCTGGAGGCGTCGTCGTGGACGATGCAGCAGCCGCGGTGAGCGGCGCCTTGGCTGATTGCGTGCTCGCAGCGGTGGCCAGCGAGCCATCCGATACGTGCAGGATGACCGTGCTCCCCGGGCGCCCCGGCGCAGGGTCCTGCGCAAGCACTTCACCGCGTGGGGCGGCGCCGGCCGCATCGATTCGTTCGACCTTGAAGCTGGCGAGCGCGCGGGCAGCGTCCGCGTAGCTGCGGCCGATCACATCCGGTACGGAGCGCGTCGGGCGCGCGGACGTCGGACTATCGGAAACGCTGGACTTGGACTTCTTCGAGGCTCTGGGTCGCGGCGCAGGCTTGACATCGCGGCAAGCGCCCCGTTGCCGTACATATTCGCGCACGTCGGGCGAAACCGAGGTACATGGCAAGGGCTGTGCTGTGGCCGCGGTCACACCGAGCAGCAACACCGCGCTCAGCAGCCATGAAAACCCGTCTCGCATCATGGCTCTCCTTCCGTTACGTGCTGGGTAAGTCGCAGGCCTTCGCGATGTGCCACTCGGCCAATTTCCCGCTCGCGGCGACCGGGTCCATGTCGATTCCGACGGTCACGATATCGCCCTGAAGAATGTGGCCAGGATCCAGGCGCCGCTACTGCTTGAGTACGTAACTCTAGACAATCGGACTCCAATCGACCATAGCAAACAGCCTGGTCAACGATCACGCGCGCATGAAAAGCAGGTCGAGTGGCTCGAGCGGGCCGCGAGCCCGTCGAAGTAGACTGGAGACGGCCAAGATCCGAACTTTCGCGACGCGAGAACGCTGCTACGTGCGCGGACCGTAGGTCCGGTGACAGTGTCGGACTACCTTACAACAGAGGCCCGCTCAGTTCGGCTGGTCATTGCTTTCCCGCTTGAGGGGCAGCAGTGAAGGGGAATCTGCCACGAGCTTCACGCCGCCGTTAGGCGCACTTCAGTCCGGCCACAGTTACTACTATCGAGTGATGATCGAAGATCTCGATGGCGGCCTGATGGAAACCGTTCCCATGTGTTCTGAGCCGTCGCAACGGCGGTACCGGAGCCGGCGTCCTTGGGGGAGGGCTCGGCAAGCGGCGCCGCGCCTAAGTCGTACGCGCTACTCCGCTGCCGGGAGTGGTGCGGCGGGGCGGAGCCGCACGTTTCAGCAGATTCAGCTCAGCCGTCGTCTGACGACATTTGAACCGGTACGCCTATCAACAGTCATGTCAAAGCAAGGTGCTGTGACTGATCCCGTGTTTGAATGGCCTGTCGTTGTCCCGGGCAGCGGTCCCCCAGCCACGTTTCTTGTTTGCACGAAGGCAAACGCACGCCCCGCGATGACAGCACCGCAGGGCGCGCAACTGTGTCAAGGACGTGCCAAATGGCCTTCCCCTTCTATGGGGCAGGCGGGCGGCGTCCCATGATGAAGAAGACCACGGCCAGTATCACGCCGACGACAAATAGAATCCACGCGATGTTCATCGACACGCCGGCGATACCCGAAAAGCCGAGGAAAGCTGCAACCAGCGCGATGACCAGGAACACTGCCGCCCAGTAGATCATGCGAGCCCTCGTGAGGAAGAAGAAAGCATGGACTAAGCAACCGGTGTGCCCGACGCGCTGTCCGTACATGACAACGCCGGAGAGCGCCGATGCGAAGCGGGCCGGGAGCGCGTTCGTGCGCATGCATACTGGCGGTCGTTGCCGGCAGCAGGACGCGAGGCCGGACTTGTGCGGGAAGCGGGATTCTTGTCACAGGACAGAGCGCGCCCAGTGCGCGACGTTGACGGAGTTGGGGCGATTCGCCAAAAAGCGACCATGTGGGTAGAGCAGACGATCGCGTCGAGCCAAATCGAAGCACCGACCGGAACGACATCGAGCGGGGCCGAGGCGCTACGTTCGGTCCACCCGCGCTGGATCAAGAGCCCGGCGTGGGATCTTGTTTGGATCCTGAATGGGCTGTGGTTGGCTCCGCTCATTCTTCTGCTGGCGCGGGGTCATGACGACGTGCGCGCCAGTCCCGTCGACGTGCTCTTCTTCGCGCTCGCCGTGCCGCTGTGGTTCGGTCACCGGATCTCGTCGGCCTGGCTGGCCTATGCGACGCCGGCGTACCGCTCCCTTCTCACGACGCAGCGGCTGCGCTTCGTCGTCGCTCCGCTGGCCATCGTCGTGGCCTGCTTCGCCGTGCTGCTGGCTCCCGAGAGCGTGCTGCCGATGCCTCTTACCGAGCGCGTGGTCTGGCTCGCGGTCCTGAACTACCTGCTGGTGAGTTACCACTTTGCCGCGCAGCACTTCGGGTTACTGAGCCTTTACCGCGCGCGCTCCGGGCGAGCGTCGGAGGCGAGCACGCGGCGACTCGATCGGTGGTTCGCGTTGGTCGTGGGCGGCGGGTTCGTCGTGGTGGCCGAAGCCCTGGCCGGATCGATCGCTTTTCAGGAGCGCTGGATCGACCCGCTGCTGGGAGCAGTCGGGTCGGACCTGCTTGTGCGTGCGCTGCGCGATGGCGGCATTGTTCTCGTCGTGATCCTGACCGCGCTGATGCTGAGCGTCGAAGTGCGTTCGCAGCGCCCATCGCTGCCGCGCGTCGCCTACGTCCTCAATGTTGCGGCCATGGTGCTGTTCTCCTTCCTGGCGCGCGATCCGTTCCTTTTCATTGTGTTGTGGAGCGTGCAGCATTGGAGCGCCGCGATGGGACTCGCCTCGCTTGCAGCGTCCGGCGGAAGCCAGGACCCTGTGACGCGCTGGCAGAGGCTGCTGGCGCCCATCAACCGGCGCGGCTGGGCCGTGCTGCTGGTGCTCGCCGCTGCCTCCGCCTTGCTACTGCCGCTGCTGGAGGTGGAGGCCGTAACCGACGAATACGTCTACGCCGACCGCATCTTTGGCGAGGTGGCGTGGTGGCTACGCTCCTCGCCTTTCGTGCCGGCGCTGCTGGCCCTCGGCTTTGCCACCGCCTTCATCCACTACGTGCTGGATCGCGCCGTGTTTCGCTTCGCCTCGCCCGACGTGAGACAGGCCGCCCGCGGATTGCTGCGGTGATCATGCCGGCAATACGAGTTCGCGTTGGTCGCGTGCTTGAACAACGATTTCGCGAAGAACTCCGGCCGGCCGGCGAGGCCTGCCCATCGAAGCACGGTCGGGCAAATTGCAGATCGAGTCCGCCCCGACTGGAAACGTTCTCGCGCCGCCGATTGCGGTCGTTTACTCCGGCTTCTTGTGGACGTAGTTGATGACCCCGTCCTGCGCTTTCTTCCATACCCAGGTTGGCGACGGAGCGTCAGCAGCCATGACGTTGAACCTCCAAGCGTGCTCGTGCATCGTTGTCGAATGAGTGGGCTCGCATGGATCTTCACCGACTCCGGACACGCATGAACTCTGGAATACGACTGCCGCGAACCGTCAATTAGCGCGGCCGATGGCATGGGACGAAGGTTCAACGGGCAATCCGGCCCATTGCAGACCTGGGGGCGCCCTGGATTGCGGCGCGATCAGTCAAGCAGCGCGCCAAGATACTCGCGCGCCTCGGCCCGTGCTGCCAGCGCGGCAAACGTTGCGTATTCGGTTATGGTGCCGCGATCGACGAAGACAAGGCGCTCCACCAGGTCGCGCAGAAGGTCGAGTTGCCAGCGCTCGTTGGGGTGCAGGCAGACGAACACGAGCATGCCCTGACTGCGCAGGCGCCGAAAGAAGCTCAGCATGAAGCCGACATAACCATCCTGCGCGTTGAGCTGCGGCTCGTCGAAAAGGTGTATCACGGCCGCACCGAGCGCTGCCCGCTGCTGAAGGATCTCGGGCGTCCACTCGTGGAAGCGGCGCATCTGGTATGACTGGTGATAGTGCCGCGCCAGCTGCGCGCGCTGACTGCGTTTGACGCGATGGATGACCTGGCCACGCACGCGCACTTCGCCGCTCGTTGGCTGATTGAGCCCGGTGATCAGCTCGAAGAGCGTGGTCTTGCCCGAGCCGTTCGGGCCCAGCACGCCGACGATGGCGGGTGCCTCGAATCGCAATGTGGCGTGCAGCTCGAACGTCGGTCGACCCAGGTAACGTCGCCGGTAGACCTTGCGCAGGCGATCGACCTCGAGCAGCGGAGGCATCATGTTCCCAGCAGGCGCTGGCGCAGCGCGACGTTGTCACGCAGTTCGGCCGCCGAGCCGTGATGTGCCACGGTGCCTTGGTCGAGAACGACGACGCGGTCGGCCACTGACAGCGCTGCGTGCACGTTCTGCTCGACGAGCAGCACGCCAATCCCTTCGGCCTTCATGCGCAAGACCGTGCGCAACACGTCCTGCACCACCTTCGGTGCGAGCCCCTGGCTCGGCTCGTCCATCAGCACCAAGCCGGGGCTGCCGACCAGCACGCGAGAAATGGCAACCATCTGCATCTCGCCGCCGGACAGATTCTCCGACTCGCGTTCGAGCAGATAGCCAAGCGCACTGAAGATCTCGCAGCACTCGGCGAGTGTCCAGGCGCGAAAGCGCGTGGATTTCCGCGCGATTTCGAGATTTCTTCGCACCGTCAGGCTTGGCACGATGCGCCGTTCCTCCGGCACCCAGCCGATGCCGCGGCGGGCGATTCGGTACGACTTCTCCCGGGTGATGTCGGCGCCCTCGAACTCGATGCGGCCTGAGCGCGTTGGCGTCAACCCGAGAACGGATCGCAGCGTCGTCGTCTTGCCCGCACCGCTCGGGCCAAGGAGCGCAACGACCTCTCCTGCCCCCACCTCGAGCGAAACCTTGAACAGCACCTGCGTCTCGCCGTAGGCGCTGTCGATGGCGTCGACACGCAGCATCAGGCGATCGCCCCCAAGTTCGAGCGTGCGACCCACGGGTCGGCACGCAGCTCGGCAGGGGTGCCTTCGGCGATGACCTGGCCCCACTGAATCACCGAAATCCGGTCGACCAGGGAAAAGAGGAATCGCATATCGTGCTCGATGATCACGATGGTCACGCGAGCGCGCAGGCGTTCGATGAGTGCCGCCAACTGGAGCGCGCCTTCGGCGCCCATGCCGGCTGTCGGCTCGTCGAGGAAGAGCAGTCGCGGCTCTGCCGCAAGCGCAACGGCAATCTCCAGGCGGCGACGGTCGCCGTAGGCGAGGTCTCGCGCCTGCGCATGCTCGCGGCCGGCAAGCCCGACGTCGGCGAGCAGCGCCGCGGCCCGCGCGTGCAGTTCGCTGTCGCGGCGTACGGCGCCGAATGGCCGGAACGCGTGGCGGCGGAGCGCCGGCATCGCGACGATCACGTTGTCGATGGCGGCAAGCGCGTCGAACAGATTCATCAGCTGGAACGAACGTGCGATGCCGCGTCGTGCGATGGCTGCCGGCGAGCGGCCGGTGATGTCGTCGCCGTCGAGGATCACCCGACCGCGGTCGGGCTTGTAGCGGCCGGTCAGCACGTTGAAGCAGGTCGTCTTGCCGGCACCGTTGGGTCCGATGATTCCCGACAGCGTGCCTTCGTCGAAGCTCAGCGAAACGCCATCGAGCACGACCTGGTGGCCGAAGCGCTTATGCAGTTCGCGGGCCTCGAGTAGTGCCATCAGCCGCCTCGCCACGAGTTTCGCAACCGCTGGCGCAGCATTCGCCAGGCCCCGACGATTCCTTCGGGCTTGAACAGCACCACCGCCATGAACAGCAGCCCGTACCACAGCAGCCAGGCCTCCGTCGTCGCGCCGAGCAAATCGCGCGCGAGGATGAAGAACGCGGCACCAATGACCGGCCCCCAGAAGCTGACCAGCCCGCCGCCAATCAGAACCATCATCACGACGAAGCCGGAGTTGTGCAGGCTCATCACGTTCGGATAGGCCGAGTTCTGCGCCATCGCGAACAGCGCCCCAGCCAGTCCGGCCAATGCTGCCGACAACGCAAAGGTCGTGAACTTGCAGAGCCAGACCGCATGCCCGCAATAACGTGCGCGCTCCTCGTTACCCTTGACCGCTGCCATGACCCGCCCGAACGGCGTGTCCTGCAGCTGCCACAGAAACCCCGTGACGAGAGCGAACAGCGCCACCGCGAAATAGAACAGCGCCTCGTTGCTACGCAGGCTCCACGCGATGACGCCGAGATCGAGTGGTGGGCGTGGCGATACCGAGCAGGCCGTCCTCGCCGCCGGTGAGGCTATGCCACTTGATGGCGACGAACCACAGCACCTGGCCGAACGCAATCGTCATCAGCGCGTAGTAGATGCCGCGCCGGTGCGAGATGAAGGCGGCCACCAGCACCCCGGCGAGCGCAGCAGCAACCAGCGACGCGGCAAGGCCCAGCCACAGGTTCGGTGCGATGTGCTTGACCGCCAGGCCGAAGGCGTAGGCGCCGACGCCGAAAAATGCGCCGTGGCCGAACGAGGGTAGGCCAGCCTGGCCGAGGAGCAGGTTGTACGAGAGCGCAAAAAGCGCCCAGATGACGATCTCCAGCGCAATGTACTGGTAGAGGCCGATCTCGCGAATCCACAGCGGCGTCGTCGCCAGCACGATCAGCGAAATGGCAAACGGCCCGGCGAAGCCCGGCCGCGCGGCGGGAAGGCGTGTCGCCGGCCCGCGCTGCCAGCCCGTCGGCACTGCACTCATCGCTTCTCCATGAACCCAGATTCGTCGATGGCCATCCAGGGCATAGCCTGATGGAATATTCATTCCATGATATAGACAAAACAAAATGTACGTTCTATTGTGCCGAACGACAAGCGACAGGCCACGGCAAGGCCGGGAGGCGAAGCGAGTGCAGCAGGCGGTCGTTCGAACGCAGTCCAGACGCCGCGAGCGTGAGGCCGGCTTCGAGCCCCTGATGGCCGAGATCGCCGGGCGGCTCGATGACCTGCCGAAGCAACTTCGCTCGATCGCGCAGTTCGCGCTTGATTCGCCCGAGACATTTGCCTTCGGCACAGCGGCCGAGCTCGCGCGCGCCGCGGGAGTGCAGCCGTCCGCCCTGGTCCGCTTTGCCAATGCCCTCGGCTTTAGCGGCTTTGCAGCCTTGCGCCAGGTGTTCCGGTCGCACCTGGTCGCGCGCGCCCCCTCGTATCGAGAGCGCATTCGGACCCTGCGGCGGAGCTCGAAGGCCGCGACGGCGAGTGACGTCGTGCGCATGCAGATCGACGACGCCATCGGCAGTCTGCAGCACATGTCGCAGGCTCTCGACGAGCGCCGATTGGACGCCGCGGTTGACCTGCTGGCCCGCCACGAGCACGTCCATCTGCTCGCGGCGCGCCGATCGTTCCCCGTCGTGAGCTATCTCGCCTACGCGCTGGCCCAGCTGGAACGGCGCGTCACGCTGCTCGATGGGGTCGGCGGCATGAACGCGCAGCTCGCCGCCATGCTGGGTCCGCGGGACCTGCTACTGGTCGTCAGCTTCCGCAGCTATACCCCGGAAGTCATCGAGATCGCACGCCGCGCACACAGCCACGGCGCCGCAGTCCTCGGCGTCACCGACAGTCGCGCCTCGCCGCTGGTGCCATGCTCGACGCTGGCGCTGTTGCTGGGCGACGACCGTCGCCTGCCGTTCCGTTCACTGGTCGAGCCTGTCGTTCTGGCCCAGTCGCTGGTGATCGCGCTCGGCCACCGGTTGACCGACACCCCGTCACGTCGCAATGGAGCGCGCCAGTGAAGCGCCGCCTCGACGTCGTTTGCATCGGTCGTGCGGCGGTCGACCTTTATGGCGAGCAGATCGGAGCCAGGTTGGAGGAGGTCTCGACCTTTGCGCGTTATCTCGGCGGCTCACCGGCCAATACCGCCGTCGGCTGCGCACGGCTCGGGCTGCAGGCGGCCATGCTGACCCGCGTCGGCGACGAGCAGAACGGGGAGTTCGTTCGCAACGAACTCGCGCGCGCCGGCGTCGACGTCAGCCACGTTTTCGCCGATCCCGAGCACCTGACGGCGCTCGCATTCCTCAGCATCCGCGATCAGCACAGATTTCCGCTGCTGTTCTACCGCGACCGTTGCGCCGACATGGCGCTGACCGCCGACGACATCGATGAAGGCCTGATCGCCTCGGCGCGCGCACTGCTCGTTTCCGGTACACACCTTTCGCGCGATTCGACGCGGGCCGCCTGCCGCAAGGCGATCGCGGCGGCGGTGGCGGCTGGCACCCGCGTCGTGCTCGACATCGACTTTCGCCCGGTGCTGTGGGGGTTGCGGCCGCTCGGTGACGGCGCGACTCGCTATGTCGAATCGGACGCCGTCACGGAGGTGCTGCGCGAGTTCCTGCCGCGATGCGATGTGATCGTCGGGACCGAGGAGGAGTTTGCGATCGCCGGCGGATCGGCGCAGGTCGACGAGGCGATCGACAAGGTGCAGCACGCGACGGGCGCGACCCTGGTGGTCAAGCGGGGTGCCGATGGCTGCACGGTGTACTCGTCCGCCGATGGCCATGCTGTCCCCGCCCTGACGCTGCGCGGCGCTCCGATCGAAGTCTTCAACGTCCTCGGCGCCGGCGATGCGTTCATGGCGGGATTCCTGTCCGGGTGGCTGCGCGACCGCCCGCTCGCCGAATGCGCAGCCCGGGCCAACGCCTGTGGCGCGCTGGTTGTTTCGCGTCATGGCTGCGCGCCAGCAATGCCGACCGCCGAGGAACTCGATCACTTCCTGGCTCACGGCAGTCCTACCTCGCGCCTGCGCGAAGACACCACACTGAATCGGCTGCACCGCGCCGGGACGCGCGATTCTGTGCCGCCGCTGCTGGCGGTGCTCGCCTTTGATCACCGTTCCCAGTTTGAGGCCATGGCGGCGATACACGGTCGGCCGGCAGCATGCATCGTCGAGTTCAAGCGGCTGATCGCGCGCGGCGCGCGGCGCGCGCTCGACGACCGCCCACAACTGGCGTCGGCCGGTGGGCTGATCATCGATGATCGTTACGGCGAGTCGCTGCTGCCGCAGCTCGACGACCGCTTCTGGGTGGCACGCCCGGTGGAGAGCCCCGGGCAGCGGCCGCTGGCGTTCGAGGACGGCGAGAACGTGCTGGCGCTGCTGCGTCGCTGGCCGCGCAGCCATGTCGCCAAGTGCCTGGTCGCCTTCGATCCGGACGACGCGGCCGCGCTGCGCCGCGAGCAGATCGGGCGCATGAGCGAACTGGCCGCCGCATGCATCGCGACCGATCGGGAACTGTTGCTGGAGATCGTGCTGCCGGCCGAACCAGCGGATGGCGAAATCGATCGCCGTCTGCGGGCGGCCATGGCCGAGATCGTCGCAGCCGATGTGTATCCCGACTGGTGGAAGCTGCCCGCACCGGTCGACGAAGACGGCTGGCGCGAGCTGGCTGCCACCGTGACCGCGCTCGACCCGCACTGCCGCGGCGTGCTGGTGCTCGGCCAGGACGCGCCGCTCGAGCAACTGGCGCCGAAAATCGCGCTGGCGGCGCGACATCCGGTCTGCCGCGGATTCGCGGTCGGACGCACGATCTTCGGTGACGCCGCGCGCGGCTGGTTTGCCGGTGTCATCGACGACGCGGCCGTCGTCGAGCAGATCGCGTCGCGCTATGGCGCGCTGGTCGAACTGCTGTTCGACTCGAGCATCACGCGCGAGGCTGCAATGGACCCCTTTCACTATTCAGCGCACTGAGGACGAAGCCATGGAACGCATCGGATTTATCGGCATCGGGCTGATGGGACACGGCATGGCCAAGCACCTGCTCGCCAAGGGCTACCCGCTGTCGTTCAAGGCGCACCGCAACCGCGCGAACCTGGCGGATTTGCTGGCGGCTGGCGCACGCGAAGTGCCGACCCTGGCCGACGTCGGCGCGGCCAGCGACATCGTGTTCATCTGCGTGACCGGATCGCCGCAGGTCGAGTCCGTCGTGCACGGCGGGCTGCTCGATGCGAGCCGTCGTGGCCAGATGATCGTCGACTGCTCGACCGCAGAGCCGGACTCGACGACACGTCTGCGAGCCGCCTGCGCCGAGCGTGGTGTCACGTTCATCGACGCTCCGCTGGCGCGCACGCCGAAGGAGGCGGAAGAAGGCCGGCTAAATACGATGGTCGGCGCCGCCGACGCCGACTTCGCGCGTCTGGTGCCGGTCATGAAGGCGTTCTGCGAGAACGTGATTCACGTCGGCCCGCCCGGCACCGGCCACGTGCTGAAGCTGATCAACAACTTCCTTGCGCTCTCGATCGCCACCAGCACGGCCGAAGCGTTCGCCGCCGCCGCCAAGGCCGGCCTGCCGCTCACGAAGCTGGTTGAGGTGATCTCGGCCGGTGGCGTCAGCTCAGGAGTCTTCCGCATGATCGGCGAAGGCGCGTCGCGCGGCGACTTCACGGGCATGAAGTTCTCGATCGCCAACGGGCGCAAGGACATGGGCTACTACACGCACATGACCGAAAGCCTGGGGATCGCCAGTTTCATCGGGGAAGCCGTCCACCAGAGCCTGGTCCAGGCCAGTGCACTCGGCCTCGGGGCGCGCTTCCTGCCGTCGCTAATCGAGGCCCAGGAGCAGCTGAATCAGTTCCAGATCGTCTCGCGCTGAAGTCCGAGGGCGCACGAACCACTGCCGCAAAGGAGGCACAAAATGAGCGAGGAGACACGCAACAACCCGGCACGACGCCGCCTGCTGAAGGCGACCGCATTGTCGGCAGCAACCACCGGCCTGTACGGCGTCGCCCCGTTCTTCGGGCCGTGGAAGCATCACCATGCCTGGGCGCAGACCGGACAGAAAAAACCGCTGACGATCGGCCTGACGATGGATGCGAGTGGTCAATATGGCGCCAGTGGGCAGATGGAGCGCCTCGGGGCGATGCTGGCGATTAAAGAATTCAACGCTAAAGGCGGCGTGCTCGGCCGTCAGATCGAGGCGATCCATATCGACACCGAGACCACGCCGGCCACCGGCTCGCGCGTGGCCGAACGCATGATCACGCGCAACGAAGCGGCGTTCCTGATCGGCGCGCTGCATTCGGGTGTGGCCAACGCAATTTCCCAGATCGCGCAGAAACACGGGGTCATCTACCTGAACACGAACTCGAGTTCGCCGACCGAGGCCGGCCAGAACTGTCATCGCACGAAATTCGTTTGGGATGGCAACGGCGCCAACTTTGCCTCGGCGATCGTCAAGAACGCGATCAAGGTCAGCGGCAAGAACTGGCTGTTGCTGACCAACGATTACGTCTGGGGCCATGACACCTCCAAGGCCACGCGCGCGCTGGCCGAGGCCGAAGGCGCCAAGATCATCGGCGAGATCCTGGTTCCGCAGAACACGCGCGATTTCACGTCGTACCTTCTTCGAGTGCAGCAGATGAAGCCCGACGTCGTTGCGGCGGCGGTCGGCGGCGACGACATCAAGGCGCTGCGCCAGCAGGTGGTGCAGGCCAGGTTGCACCAGACGATTGCGTGGATCAACAACCAGCAGGACTGGCCCGATGTCTATGGGCTCGGACCCGATCAGATCTTTGGCGTGTTCGGCACGACCTGGTACTGGCGGCTCGACCTGCCCGGAGTCAAGGAGTTTGTCGCGCTGTACCAGAAGACCTACCCGGGCATGGCGATCCGCGTGCCGGGAAACGTCTATTACAACGGCTACATGGCAACGCGCGAACTGTTGCGCGCCGTCGAGAAGGCCGGCACCACCAACAACATCGCGGTCATCAAGGTGCTCGAAAACATCAAGGTGTCCGCGCTCGACCGCCTGCAGACCTACGATGCCTACATGAACCCGGCAACGCATCAGATGCAGCAAACGATCTACATGGCGAGCTACAACGACAAGCCGGCCGAGAAGGACGACATCTACAAGATCCTGTCGGCCGTGCCGCCGGCCGAAGTCGAGGACAAGGCGGCGCCCGGCGCGTGCAAGCTCGAGTCCTACGCGGACACGCCCAGCTACGAGGTCTGATGGCCCTCAGACCGAACCGCGCGCAGGGACAGCGCTTGTGGCGCACGGTCCTCGCGCGCGGTCCGCGCCGATGCTAGCGACGCTGGCCCCCCACCTGATCAACGGCCTTTCGCTGGGGCTGCTGTTCGCGTTGCTGGCGCTGGGCTTCATGCTGATCGTCGGGCTGATGGAAACCATCAATCTGGCGCACGGCTCGTTCTTCGCGCTCGGCGCCTACGTTGCGATGACGATCGCGGCGCCGCCGTTGCCGCCGGAGGCACTCGGCGGCTTCGTCAGCTGGCCAGTCGCGGTGCGCTACACGCTCGCTCTGGTGCTGGCACCCAT
>CAVQID010000063.1:0-45848 GCA_963712485.1 uncultured beta proteobacterium | reverse complement strand
GGTATACGAAGTACGCGATCGTGATGAGCGGCTCGTCGGCGTCTTTTTGCACGACAACTTTGCCCGGCCGACGAAACGAGGCGGTGCGTGGATGAGCTCTTATCGCCTGCAATCGCGCATCGCCGGTGACGTGCTGCCCATCATCGTCAACAACAACAACTTCGCCAAGGGTGCGCCCGGTGAACACCTGCTGTCCCTCGACGATGCGCTGACACTGTTCCACGAATTCGGTCATGGTCTGCACGGGCTGCTGTCGCAGGTCACTTTTGAAAGCCTGTCAGGCACCCAGGTGCTGCGCGACTTCGTCGAACTGCCGTCGCAGATCTTCGAGAACTGGCTGCTCGAACCCGAAGTCCTGCGGCGGCACGCGCGTCATTTTGAAACCGGCGCGCCGATGCCGGACGACCTGATCGAGCGGCTGGATCAGGCGCGGCGCTTCAATCAGGGCTTCGAGACGGTCGAGTACACCGCCCGTGCGCTGGTCGACATGGCGCTGCACGCGCAGGCGGCCCCCGAGGGCGTCGACATCGCGACTTTCGAACGACAGGAACTCGCGCGCATCGGCATGCCGCGCGAGATTGTCATGCGGCATCGCCTGCCGCACTTCCTGCACCTGTTCGCGAGTTCCGGCTATGCCGCCGGCTACTACGTCTACACTGGGGCCGAAGTGCTCGATGCCGACGGCTATGATGCCTTTCTGGAAGCGGGCAATCCGTTCGACCCCGCCGTCGCCGAACGGCTGCAGCGTTATGTCTACGCGGCCGGCAACACGCTGGAGCCCGGAGCCGCCTTCCGCGCGTTCCGCGGACGCGACCCGAAAGTCGAGCCGATGCTGTCCAAGCGCGGACTGGCGGCAGCCCCGGCCGCGAGCTAGGGCACGGAAGCAAACAGGCGCCGACGGCAAGCGCAGCCGCGCTGGGTTTCCGCAGCGAGCTGATCTTCGACCGCGCCGACGGCGAGGTGATCGACTGCCGTGCCGAGCATGGCTGTCGCGTGATCCGCACGCCGTCGAATCCGACCTTCTTCTGGGGCAACTACCTGCTGTTCGAGCGAGCTCCGGAGTCCGAAGACGCGCGCCGCTGGCCGCGGCTCTTCGAGCGGCTGATCACGGCGCAACAGCCGGAGTCGGGGCACCGCGCCTTCGGCTGGATCGAGGATCAGCCCGGCGACATCGCGGGATTTCTCGCGGACAGCTACACCCTCAACAACGCGATGGTGATGCAGTCGAACCGGGTACCCGAAGTCCGCCCACCGACGCTCGACGCCCGATTACAGCCCTTCGAGCCCACGGGTGAGGACGCCGAGCGCGCCTGGACGGAGCTGGTCGAACTGCATGTCGCGACGCGCGCGCCGCAGTTCGGGGAGCAGGGATATCGCCCGTACGCACAGCGCAGCGTGGCGCGCTGGCGGGCGCTGGCGGCGGTCGGACGTGGCAACTGGTTCGGCGCGTTTGTCGACGATGCCGGGCGGCCGATTGCTGCTGGTCGCTGCGCTCGGAATCTATGCGGAAGCCGAACGCGAGGACGGTGAACGCCTGGCGCGTTACCAGGCGGTCACGACCGCAGAACCTTTTCGTCGCCGCGGCCTGTGCCGGGCGCTGATCGCGCTGGCGGCTCGTTATGCGCGTGACCAGTTGCGGGCGGATCGACTGATCATCGTCGCCGCCGCCGGCGAAATGCCGGAACAGCTCTATGCCAGCGTCGGCTTTGTCGCCGCAGGTCTGCAGCGCGGCGTTCAGCGCATGCCCGATCGGGATCACGTCGACGCCTAAGCCGCCGTCAAGAAGCGCTGCAGTCGCGCGACGCCCTGCAGCAGCAGCGCGTCGGACGCCGCGAAGCACCAGCGCAGATAGCCCTCGCCCTCGGGTCCGAACGCCACGCCGGGGGCGATGCCCAGACCCGACTTCGGCCACGAGCTGCTTGGCGAACGCCAGGCTGTCGTCGCTGCGCCCGGCAATGCGGAAGAACAGGTACATCGCGCCCGGCGGTGGCGCGACCTCGACGCCCGGCAGGCCTGCCAGCGCACTCACCAGCAGATCGCGCGAAGCGCGCAGCCGGGCAATCGTCTCCGCCACGAGCGGTTCGCCATCGCGCACCGCGGTCATGCCGGCCTGCTGAATGAACGTCGGCGCGCACGAGGTGTTGAACTCGATCACCTTGCCGATCTGCGCAATGAAGCTCTCGCGGCGCGACCAGCCAGCCGAGGCGCCAGCCGGTCATCGTCCAGCTCTTCGAGAACGTATTCGCACTGATGTACGCGGTCGTCGGCGTCGACCTGGGCCAGCACGCTCGGCGCATGGCCGTTGATCGTCAGCGCCGGATCGAAGACGATGCGCTCGTAGGCGTCGTCGCGACCAGCCAGATGCCGTGGCGGCGGCAGTGCGCGAGCAGCGCGATCCCAGTCGGCGCGCGGCATCGTCCAGCCCGTCGGGTTGTTCGGCGAGTTCACCAGCACCATGCGCGTGCCCGGCGTCGCGGCGTCGAGCAGGCGCTGCAGGTCGAGCGACCACGCGCCCCTGTGGCAAGTCGAGCGGAACGCGTACGACCTCGGCGCTCATGATGCGCGGCATCGCCGTCAGGTTCGGCCACACCGGCGTGACGATCGACGACGCGATCGCCGGGATCGATCAGCGTCTGGTCGATCAGCGACAGCGCGTGCACGCCGGCGCTGGTGACCGCGATGCGATCGACGGTGATCGGCCGGCGCGGGCGCATGCAGGCGGTTGGCGTAGGCGGCCAGTGTTTCGCGCAGCTCGATGATGCCGAGGTTGTGGTTGTAGAAGGTCTCGCCGGCGTCGAGTGCCGCCTTGGCCGCCGTCGCGGATGAAGGCCGGCGTCACCTGGTCGCCTTCGCCGAACCAGAATTTCAGGACGTCGGTGCGGCCGATGCCCGGCGTTGGCGACTTCGCGGATGCGCGAGGCCGGCAGTTGCTGGATGCTTGGTCGAGTCATCGCTCGATTATCGCAACTGCGACTGACCCGGCCTCGCACGCCGTCTGCGCCCCCGCGCGTGCTGTGAAGACGCAGGCCGTTATAGCGCCGCCGGTAGCGGCACGGCCAGCTTGCTGGCCCACGGCGCGAGCGTCGGCATGATGTCTTCGTGCAGTGTGACGCCGCGTTGCAGTTGCTCGCGCTTGCGCGCAAGGCCGCGCTGGCCAGGGAGCCGCACGGCATCGACGCCGGGCCGCGGCGGGTTGTCACGACACGCCGCGACCAGCCAGTCGGCTTGTCGCGCGAAAGCGTCGGCGCCGCCAAACGCGGCCGGATCGAGAACCTGCACCATGACGGTCGCGCCCCAGCCTTCCTTCGCGTCGGCACGTCCGAAACCGGCGAGAGCGCCAGTCAGCATTTCAACGATCAGCGCGAGCGCATAACCCTTGTGCCCCGCATCGACCCCGCCGGTCGGGAGGATCGTTCCTTTGGGCTCGTTGAAGAGCACGCTCGGGTCGTTCGTCGCTTCGCCGCGGGCATCGAGCAGCCAGCGATGTGGCAGCGTTCGTCCGTGCTTGTGCAGCCGTGCCGTCATGCCGTTGGTGGTGAGCGAAGCCGACACGTCGACCAGCACGGGGTCAGCTGACGTCGGCACGCCGAATGCGAGCGGATCGGGTGTGAAAATCGGCATGAGCCCGCCGTGCGGCGCGACGCTCGCGCCGTTGGGATCGGAACACGCGAGCAGCAACACGTAACCGCGGTCGGTCGCGCGCGTCAGGTAGGCCGCCAGGCACGCGATGTGATGACTGCGGCGGATGACGACGGTCCCGGTGCCGCAGCGCTGCGCGCGCGCGATCGCATCGTCGATGGCGCGCAGCGTCAGCCAGGGACCCGGCAGGCGATCACCGTCCCACAGAGCCGATCCATCGCGCTCGCTGACGACTTGGTAGCTTCCGCGCTTGCGCATCGATCCGGCCTCGAGTTCCGCCAGGTACGGTCCGAGCAGCGCCAGTCCGTGGGTGTCGTGTCCCAGGAGGTCGCCTTCGACCAGGATGTCGGCAACATCGTCGACAAAGACGCCGTCCATCCCGGCCGCGCGCAGCAGTGCGACGGCCGTGGTGCGCAGTGCGTCGGCGGCGTAGCGCGGTGCCATCAGTAGACCGCACGGCCGCCAGACAAATCAAACACGGCTCCGGTAGAGAACGAGCATTCCTCGGTGGCGAGCCAGGTGACGAGCGCTGCGATCTCATCGACTTCGCCGAAACGGCCCATCGGAATCTTCGACAGCATGAAGTCGATGTGGGCCTGGGTCATCTGCGCAAACATGCCGGTCTTGACGGCGGCCGGGGTCACGCAATTCACGCGGATGCCGGTCTTTGCCAGTTCCTTGCCGAGCGACTTCGTCAGTGCGATGACGGCGGCCTTCGATGCGCTGTAGGCCGACGCGTTGGGATTGCCTTCCTTGCCGGCGATGGACGCGATGTTGACGATGCGGCCGTACCCGTTCGCGGTCATGTGCGCAATCACGACCCGGTTGCACAGAAACAGTCCCGTCAGGTTGATGTCGATGACTCCTTCCAGCCGCCAGCGGGTACTGCTCCACCGTGGTGTTCGGACCGGTGATTCCGGCGCTGCAGACCAGCGCATCGACGCGCTTCAGTGCGGCGGCCGAGCGGCGAACGCCGCGGCAACGGCCTCCTCCGCGTGACGTCAACCGCCGCCACGTGGGTTGGCCGGGCCTAGCGCCCGCGCGGCAGTCTCGAGCGCCGCGGCGTCGCGGTCCCACAGGCTGACGCGCGCGCCGGAGTCGACCAGTCGCCGCGCGATGGCCAGGCCGATGCCTGCCGCGCCGCCGGTCACGATGGCAGCGCGCCCCTGCATGTCCAGCTGATTCATGTTTTGTCTCTCCGGGCGGCTGGTGCGCCGCCGCACGACTATATCGTTTCCGGCGCAAATTGGTCAGACCACTTGACCGCTTTTCGTTGACCCTCCATGAAGCGGCCGATACACTCGCCGCCACTTTTCGCTGGTCTTCCGCCATGCCACGCAAGCCCCGCCGCAGTCAGAGCTGGTTCGGTCGCCTCGACCGCGACGGCTTCATCTATCGCTCATGGACCAAGAACCGCGGCATTCCGCACGATCAGTTCGATGGCCGGCCCGTGATCGGCATCTGCAACACCTGGTCGGAGCTCACGCCCTGCAACACGCACTTCCGCGTGCTCGCCGACCAGGTACGGCAGGGCGTGCTGGAGGCCGGTGGCTTCCCGCTCGAGTTCCCGGTCATGTCGCTCGGCGAGACGCTGATGCGGCCGACGACGATGCTGTTCCGCAACCTCATCAGCATGGACGTCGAGGAGTCGATCCGCGCGAACCCGCTCGACGGCGTGGTGCTGTTGATGGGCTGTGACAAGACGACGCCGGCGCTGCTGATGGGTGCCGCGAGCGTCGACCTGCCGGCGATCGGCGTGTCGGGCGGACCGATGCTGTCGGGCAAGTTCCGCGGCGGCGAACTCGGCTCCGGCACCGGCGTGTGGCAGATGAGCGAGGCGGTGCGTGCCGGCACGATGTCGCAGGCCGATTTCTTCGAGGCCGAAAGCTGCATGCACCGCTCGCACGGCCATTGCATGACGATGGGCACCGCGTCGACGATGGCCTGCATGGTCGAGGCGCTGGGCATGGGGCTGCCGGGCAACGCGGCGATCCCGGCGGTCGACGGCCGCCGCAACGTGCTGGCACGCATGGCGGGCCGCCGCATCGTGCAGATGGTCGATGAAGACCTCGTGATGTCGAAGGTGCTGACGCGCGCGGCGTTCGAAAATGCGATCCGTGCGAATGCCGCGATCGGCGGCTCGACCAATGCGGTGATCCACCTGCTCGCACTGGCCGGCCGCGCCGGCGTGAAACTCGCGCTCGACGACTGGGACCGCTTCGGCCACGACCTGCCTTGCCTCGTCGACCTGCAGCCGTCGGGGCAGTACCTGATGGAAGACTTCTACTACGCCGGCGGCCTGCCGGCGGTGCTGCGTGAACTCGGCGACGTGCTGAATCGCGACGCGCTGACCGTGAACGGGCAGACGATGTGGGACAACGTGAAGGATGCGCCGCGCTATGACCTCGAGGCAACGAAGCGGGTGATCCGTCCGCTCGCCGATCCGTTCAAGGCGAAAGCGGGCATCGCGGTGCTGCGCGGCAATCTTGCGCCGGACGGCGCGGTCATCAAGCCGTCGGCTGCAACGCCGGCGCTGATGCGGCACCGCGGCCGCGCGGTGGTGTTTGAAGACAGCGCCGATATGCACGCGAAGGTCGAGGACGAGACCCTCGATGTACGGCCCGACGACATCCTCGTGTTGAAGAACTGCGGTCCCAAAGGCTATCCAGGCATGGCCGAGGTCGGCAACATGCCGATTCCGGCGAAGCTCGTGAAGCAGGGCGTCACCGACATGGTGCGCATCTCGGATGCGCGCATGAGCGGTACCGCCTACGGCACCGTAGTCCTCCACGCCTCGCCGGAAGCTGCGGCAGGTGGCACGCTGGCACTGGTGGACGAACGGCGACATCATCGAGCTTGACGTCGAACGGCGCCGGCTGCATCTCGAAGTCGAGGACGCCGAACTCGCGCGCCGCCGCGCCGCGTGGAAACCGTCGAAAGCACCGATGTCGCGCGGTTATACGAAGCTCTACTTCGATCACGTCGAGCAGGCAGACAAGGGCGCCGATCTGGATTTCCTCGTCGGCGGCAGCGGCTCCGCGGTTCCCAAAGACAACCACTGATGAAGACGGCGCTCCTCGTGTACGCGACGCGTTTTGCGCGTCGCACGCGTACTCGGAGCGCAGAGGAAGGTCCGTCGGCTGCACTTCGAGGCGACCGCGCGTTCCGCCGATGCTCGAACCCAACGCACGGTGCTCTCCAGCCGCGCGGGGCACGACATGACTCGCCTTGCCGGGGACATGGGGTCTGAAGTTGCAGCGATCCGATTGCGCGCGGCCCCTGCGCGGCGCCGCTGCGGCTGGGCCGGCGACGATCCGCTGATGATTGCCTACCACGATGACGAGTGGGGCGTGCCGTCACACGACGACCGGCATCTGTTCGAGATGCTGACGCTCGAAGGGGCGCAGGCCGGCCTGTCGTGGAAGACGATCCTGAACAAGCGCGACGGCTATCGCGAAGTGTTCGAGGACTTCGATGTCGAGCAGGTCGCGCGTTTCACGCCGGCGCGCATCGAGCGCCTGCTGAAGAACCCGGCGATCGTGCGCAACCGTGCCAAGGTTGAATCCACGGTACAAAACGCCCGCACCGTGCTCGCGATCCGCGAGGAATTCGGTTCACTGGACCGCTATCTGTGGTCGTTCACCGGCGGCCGGCCGATCGTCAACCAGTGGAGCGACTACCACGAAGCACCGGCCAGCAGCTCCGAATCCGACGCGATGAGCAAGGCGCTCAAGTCGCGCGGCTGCAAGTTCGTCGGCTCGACGATCTGTTACGCGTTCATGCAGGCGACGGGCATGGTCGATGACCACCAGCGCGACTGCTGGCGACGGAGGCACCCGTGAAGGTGCTCGTCACCGACTACGACTTCCCGGACATCGCGCTCGAAGAAGGTATCTTCCGTGACGCCGGCCTGCCGTTTGCGGCTGCGCAGTGCCGCTCCGAGGATCAGCTGATCGACGCGGCGCGTGATTGCCAGGCGCTGCTGCTGCAGTACGCGCCGCTGACCGAGCGCGTGCTCGCCGCGTTGCCCGGCGTCGGCATCGTCAGCCGCTACGGGGCCGGATTCGACACCATCGATACGGCCGCCTGCCAGCGCCACGGGGTCTGGGTCGCGAACTCGCCGGACTACGGCGTCGGCGAAGTGGCAACGCATGCTTTGGCGATGTCTCTGTCACTGCTGCGCCACCTCGCCATTTACGACCGCGACGTGAAATCCGGCCGCTGGAGCTACCTTTCCCCCGGGACGATACGCCGTGCCGGCGACATGACGGTCGGCATCCTCGGACTGGGACGCATCGGCAAGCGCTACGCACACCTGGCACGCAACTGCTTTGCACGCATCATCGCCTGCGATCCCTACATCATCGACGGCGACTTTCCTGCCTATGTCGAACGCGTGGGTCTCGAGACACTGTTCGAGCGCAGCGACATCGTGTCGCTGCACGTGCCGCTCAACGACGAGACGCGCGGCATGGTGAACGAGCGCCTGATCTCGCGGATGCACCGCGGCAGCATGCTGGTCAACACGGCGCGCGGCGCCGTCGTCGATGTCGACGCGGTCGTGCGGGCGCTGGACAGCGGACAGCTCGATGGAGCGGCGCTCGACGTGCTGCCGACGGAGCCGCTGGCGACCAGCCATCCGCTGGCGCGGCATGCGCGCGCGCTGCTGACGCCCCATGCGGCCTTTTATTCGGTCGCCGCGGAAGTTGAACTGCGCCGCAAGGCGGCGATGAACATCGTGCAGTGGGCGTCGGCAGGACGCCCCATGTATCCTGTGATTCAAGGGACGAAGATCCCCACGAGATAAGCGCGGCGACCGCATCGGCGGCGCGCAAAGGAGACGAAGCTACATGGCGCAGGTCGCAATTCGCGGCGTTGCCAAGCGTTTTGGCGCAACCACCGTCATCCACGGCGTCGACGTCGACATCGCGGACGGCGATTTCGCGGTGCTGGTGGGTCCGAGCGGCTGCGGCAAAACCACGCTGCTGCGCATGATCGCCGGCCTCGAAGAGATCACCGAAGGCGAGATCCTGATCGGCGGCCGGGTCGTCAATCGCATGTTGCCGAAGGAACGCGACATCGCGATGGTGTTCCAGAACTACGCGCTGTATCCGCACATGACGGTGCGCGACAACATGTCGTTCAGCCTGCGGCTTGCCAACGCCGACAAGGCGACGATCGACAGGCAGGTCGCGCGCGCGGCCGACATCCTCGGCCTCGGCAAGCTGCTCGACCGCTATCCGCGCCAGCTTTCGGGCGGGCAGCGACAGCGCGTCGCGATGGGGCGCGCGATCGTGCGCGACCCGCAGGTGTTCCTGTTCGACGAGCCGCTGTCCAACCTGGATGCCAAGCTGCGCGTGCAGATGCGCACCGAAATCAAGGAACTGCACCAGCGCCTGAAGACGACTTCGGTCTATGTCACGCACGACCAGATCGAGGCGATGACGATGGCCGACAAGATCGTCGTCATGAAGGACGGCGTCGTCGAGCAGACCGGCGGCCCGCTCGATCTGTACGACAACCCCGCCAATACGTTCGTCGCCGGCTTCATCGGCTCGCCGGCGATGAACCTGATCCCGGGTACGGCGCAGCGCAACGGCAGCGGCCTCGAGGTGGCGTTTGCCAACGGCAATCGCCTGCCGTTGCGGGCCGATGCTCCGGTGCGCGAGGGGCAGGCGGTGTTCTATGGGCTGCGGCCGGAGCACTGTGCGATCGGCAGTTCCGGCGGCATCGATGTCGAGGTTGTCGTTGTCGAACCCACGGGTGCCGACACGCAGATCTACTGTCGCTTGCTCGAGCAGGAAGTGACGGCGACGATCCGCGACCGGACCACCGTGCGTCCTGGCGACCGCATCACGCTCGTTCCGGATTCTGCGCGCGCACACCTTTTCGACGCCGCCAGCGGCAAACGGCTCGCGGCGTCATACCACCCGGCTTGAGGCAGCGAGCCAATCACAGAAGGAGACATGCATGAAGAATCTGAAGCGGCGGGAGTTTCTGAAGACGTCGGCGGGCGTGGCAGCAGCCGCCGCCGGCCCACTCATCTGGGTCAAGGATGCCCAGGCGCAGTGGAGCAACGCGCCGGAGAAAGGCGCCAAGCTGCGCGTGCTGCGCTGGAAGCGCTTCGTGCAGGGCGACGAGGACCAGTATCTCGCCAACGTCAAGAAGTTTTCCGAGAAGTACGGCATCGAGGTGCGGGTCGACGCCGAAGGCTGGGAGGACGTGCGGCCGAAGGCGGCGGTGGCTGCCAACACCGGCGCCGGACCGGACATCATCCTGTCGACCAATGACGACGCCAACCTGTATCCCGACAAGCTGGTCGACGTGACCGATCTCTGCACCTACCTCGGCAAGAAGTACGGCGGCTTCTATCCGGTCTGCGATCCCTACCTGCGGCCCGACGGCAAGAAGTGGATCGGCGTGCCGCTCGGCGTGGCCGGTGTCTGCATGGTCTATCGCGAAAGCCACGTCAAGGCAGCCGGCTTCAGCAGTTTTCCGAAGGACGCCGACGGCTTCCTGAAGCTGTGCAAGGCATTGAAGGACAAAGGTACACCGCCCGGGTTCGCGCTCGGCAACGCCACCGGCGACGGCAACACGTGGGCGCAGACGCTGGTCTGGGGCTTCGGCGGCAAGCTGGTCGACGCCAACAACAAGGTCGTCATCGACAGCCCGGAAACGATCAAGGCGCTCGAATATTCAAGGGAGCTCTACTCGACCTTCGTGCCCGGCACGCTGTCGTGGCTTGACCCGAACAACAACAAGGCCTTCCTCGACGAACAGATTTCGCTGACCAATAACGGCATCTCGATCTACTACGCGGCCAAGACCTCGAAGGACCCGAAGGTCGCTGCGCTGGCCGCGGACATCAATCACGCCAACATGCCGATCGGACCGATCGGCAAGCCGAGCGAGTTCCAGTTGTTCTTCAACCAGATGATCTTCAAGTACACCAAGTATCCGAAGGCGGCCAAGGAGTTCCTGCGCTTCATGATGGAAGCCGAGCAGATGGATCCGTGGGTACAGGCGGCGATCGGCTACGTGACGCCCGCTCTTACCTACTACGAGAAGAACCCCATCTGGACCGTCGATCCGAAGCACACGCCGTATCGCGACTCGATGAAGAACATGTGGCCGAGCGGCTACGCGGGCAAGATGGGCTACGCGTCGGCCGGCGCGCTCGCCGACTTCATCGTCGTCAACATGGTGGCCGAGGCCGCATCCGGATCGAAGACGCCGAAGGAAGCCGCGGACCGTGCACAGAAGCGCGCCGAGCGGTATTACAAGGTCTGACGCTACCTGGCGCATGGCAGTGCCGAGTTCGGGCGCTGCCATGCGCGGACCTCAACCTCTGCGAATCGGGCCGATGTGAACAGCGCTCCCCTTCCCATCGCTGCGCCACGTAGCGGCGCGCTGGGACGCCTGCTCGAGAGTCGCAATTTTCTCGGGCTGTTGTTCATGCTGCCCGCGGCGCTGGTACTGCTGCTCTTCCTGACCTATCCGCTCGGCCTCGGCACCTGGCTGGGGTTCACCGATACCAAGATCGGGCGCGACGGGGTATGGATCGGCGCTGGAGAACTACGAGTTTCTGTTTGGAGACGCTGTCGCACGGCTGTCGCTCTTCAACACGCTGTTTTATACGATCATCGCCAGCATCATCAAGTTCGGTCTCGGCTTGTGGCTGGCTCTGCTGCTCAACAAGCATCTGCCGTTCAAGTCGTTCATCCGCGCGATCGTGCTGCTGCCGTTCATCGTGCCGACGGCGCTGTCGGCGATCGCGTTCTGGTGGATCTACGACTCGCAGTTCTCGATCATCAGCTGGACGCTTGTCAAGCTCGGCGTGATCGACCGCTACATCGATTTCCTCGGCGAGCCCTGGCTCGCGCGCCTTTCGGTCATCGCGGCCAACATCTGGCGCGGCGTGCCGTTCGTTGCGATCTGCCTGCTCGCCGGGCTGCAGACGATCTCACCGTCGTACTACGAGGCCGCCAGCCTGGACGGCGCCACCGACTGGCAGCAGTTCCGCTACGTGACACTGCCGCTGCTGACGCCGATCATCGCGGTCGTGATGACATTCTCGGTGCTCTTCACCTTCACCGACTTCCAGCTGATCTACGTGCTGACGCGTGGCGGACCGCTGAATGCCACGCACCTGATGGCCACGCTGAGTTTCCAGCGCGCGATCCCGGGAGGCGCGCTCGGTGAGGGTGCGGCACTGGCCACGGCGATGGTGCCCTTCCTGATGGCGGCGATCCTGTTCAGCTATTTCGGCCTGCAGCGCCGCGCGTGGCAGCAGGGGGCCCAAGATAAATGAGCGCCGCCGAACAACGCGAGGTGCCTGCCACCCCCGAAACGGCCGACTCGCAGGGCATGAAGTACCTCGAGTCGACGCGCCGCCGCATCGTCACCGTGTATCTGCCGCTCGCGGCGTTCCTGTTCGTGCTGCTGTTCCCGTTCTACTGGATGTCGATCACGGCGTTCAAGCCGAACGCGGAACTGCTGTCGCGCGAGGGCAATCCATTTTGGGTCATCAACCCGACGCTGGCGCACATCAAGAAGCTGCTGTTCGACACCGCTTACCCCGAGTGGCTGTGGAACACGATGCTGGTGTCGGTCGTGTCGACGCTGTTGTCGCTTGTCTGCAGCGTGCTGGCGGCCTACGCGATCGAGCGGCTGCGCTTCCGCGGCTCCCGCTACGTCGGCATGAGCATCTTCCTCGCCTACCTGGTGCCGCCGTCGATCCTGTTCATCCCGCTGGCGGCGATCATCTACAAGTTTCAGCTGTTTGACACGCGGCTCGCGCTGATCCTGACCTACCCGACCTTCCTGATCCCGTTCTGTACCTGGCTGTTGATGGGCTACTTCCGGTCGATCCCTTTCGAGCTCGAGGAGTGCGCGCTGATCGACGGTGCGAGCCGCATGCAGATCCTGATCAAGATCGTGCTGCCGCTCGCGGTTCCGGGACTGATCTCGGCGGGCATCTTCGCGTTCACGCTGTCGTGGAACGAGTTCATCTACGCGCTGACCTTCATTTCTTCGAGCGAGGTGAAGACCGTGCCGGTCGGCGTGATCACCGAACTGGTCGAAGGCGATGTGTACCACTGGGGTGCGCTGATGGCGGGCGCGCTGTTCGGCTCGTTGCCCGTCGCGATCCTGTATTCATTCTTCGTCGAGCATTACGTTTCCGGGATGACCGGCGCCGTGAAGGAATGACTGCTGCGCTCTGGTCGGCACCGCACTCCGGCTGATACGCTGCACGCAAACCGGCTCCGTCAACGGGCGTTGCGCTCGTCGCGGGCCGGCCCGCCGAATTACGCGATGACCCTCTGATGTCGACTGTCGCCGTTGCCCAGCGCGTTTCCCTGATCGGTGCACCGACCGATGTCGGTGCCAGCGAGCGCGGCGCCAGCATGGGACCCGAAGCGCTGCGTGTCGCGCACATCGGCCCGCGGCTGGAACGGCACGGCGCC
The DNA here is from genome assembly GCA_963712485.1 of uncultured beta proteobacterium. GTDB lineage: Bacteria > Pseudomonadota > Gammaproteobacteria > Burkholderiales > Burkholderiaceae_F > JALORV01. The sequence goes on along the minus strand of CAVQID010000063.1, from coordinate 32,742 downwards.
GAGGTGATCGACCGCGGCAACCTCAGTGGTCCGCCGAATCCCTGGCAACCGGCGATCGATGGGTACCGCCACCTGGACGAGGTGGTCGCGTGGAATCGGTTGGTGCACGAAGCGATCCATGCGGAACTGATCGCGGGCCGGCTGCCGGTTCTGCTCGGCGGCGATCATTGCCTCGCCATCGGCAGCATCAGCGCGGTCGCGCGCTTCTGCCGTGAACGCAGCAAGCGTCTGCGCGTGCTGTGGCTCGATGCGCACGCCGATTTCAACACCGACGCGCTGACGCCCAGCGGCAACGTCCACGGCATGCCGGTGTCGTGCCTGTGTGGCCATGGGCCGCGTCAGCTTACGGAGATCGGCGGTGTCACTCCGGCGATCGAGCCGCGCTGGATCCGGCAGATCGGCATACGCAGCGTCGATTCCGGCGAGAAGCAGTTCGTGCACGCAGTCGGGCTGGAGGTGTTTGACATGCGCTTCATCGATGAACTCGGCATGCGCCACGCGATGGAACTTGCGCTGGCGACGATGGATCCGGCCACGCATCTGCACGTCAGCTTTGACGTCGATTTTCTCGACCCCGAGATTGCGCCTGGTGTGGGTACAACGGTACCCGGCGGCCCGACCTACCGCGAGGCGCAGCTGTGCATGGAGATGATTGCCGACAGCGGACGTCTGGGATCGCTTGACGTGATGGAGCTAAACCCGGCCTTCGACGTGCGCAACAAGACCGCGCTGCTGACGGTCGACCTGATCGAAAGCCTGTTCGGCAAGAGCACGCTGATGCGCCAGCCCTCGCGCTGAGGTGAGAGGGTCGCGTCGGGTATATGCGCAGCGTCCGGCGCGCCGGATCCCGCAATGGTCGACGAGCCTTCCGGTCCACCGCGGAAGTGCAGAGAGGTGCTCGCCCGAGCGGCGTTTGACGCGACCGTCGTGGCCGATGTCATCGCCGTCGATGCCAAAAGCAGACCGTGCGGCTGCTGATCTCCCTGGGGAGGTGGCTGCGCGATACCACCGCATCAGCGACGACCGACTTTGCGCAATGCGTCAGCGCAGGCGGGAGAGCCGGACGACGCCGGCTTGCCGGCGGCGCGTCGTTGCGCTCGGCCGAACGAAATATGTCGTTTGGCAAATGGCGGTGTCCGGAGTTCGCCAACACAATTTCGGCCGCGTGGCGAAGTTGTCGGTAGACGGACGCACTGACATCACACCGCGCGAGCGACGCGGGCCGTTCCCGCCGACCTGGCAGCGGTGGCGCCGGGGCGGGGCCGGAAAGCTGCCCCCTGCGTTCCATAGACGACGGAGCAGGAAAGGCAGGGGCCCCATGTTCAGAACTTCCAGGCAGCGGCTGTTCGTTGTCGCGCTGGTTTCGGTGTCGGCGCTCAGCATCAGCCAGGCCGCTCGCGCGGCGACGACTCAGGGCGAGCGCGAAGGAACCTGCGCCAATGCGGCGACTCTGTTCCCCGACACCAATCCGGGTCCGGGCTCGCTCAAGCAAATCGTTGTCCCCGAGCCGACAGATCTCGGCTACTACGTGCGCGATCGGGCGGCGGCCATCGTGCTCGGCAAGGCGCTCTTCTGGGACATGCAGGTCGGTAGCGACGGCATCGTCGCGTGCGCGACTTGCCACTTTCGCGCCGGCGCCGATCCGCGCTCGATCAACCAGGTGAATCCCGGCGGGCAGGACAATCCGCGTCAGATCGTCGACCTTGGCATCAACCGCCGCCTGCAGCCGGCGGATTTTCCGCTGCGCCAGTTGGCCGATCCTGCGGACCGCCGCTCGGCCGTCCTGCGCGACAGCGACGACGTTGTTTCCTCGGCCGGAGTCAAGCTCAGTCGCTTCGTCGGCGTCCTGCCGGGCACGGAGCAGGACATCGTGCAGACCGTGGCCGACCCGGTATTCAATCTTTCCGGCCTCAACACGCGCCGCGCAGAGCCGCGCAACACGCCGACCGTGATCAATGCCGCGTACAACCGGCGGCAGTTCTGGGACGCCCGGGGATCAAACCTATTCAACGGAGTGAGCCCATTCGGCGCAGGCGACGCCGACGCGCGGGTGCTCATATCCTCGTCCCATGGAAAGATCCGGCCGATCAGGATCCGCATCGACAATGCCGGCCTCGCGTCGCAGGCGGTAGGCCCGCCGCTCAGCGATCGTGAGATGGGTTCGCTTGACCGCAAGTTCCGCGACATCGGCAAGCGGCTTGCGTCTGCGCGGCCACTGCGCAAGCAACGTGTGGCGGCGGACGACAGTGTGCTCGGGCGACATGCGCGCACGGCATCCGACGCGCACCGTGACGAGTTCAGTGACCGCGGGCTCGACACCACGTACCGCGCTTTGGTCGAGATCTGCGTTTCACGCGCGCTGGTGGCAGGCCGACGAGATCGTCGTGGTGCCCTCCGAAGGACGAATCGAGTTCGTGGCGACTCCGCGTCGCCCGTTGCGCACCAACGAGTACACGATGCTGGAGTACAACTTTTCCCTGTTCTTCGGGCTGGCCATGCAACTCTACGAGATGACCCTGATTTCGGACGATGCGCCGGTCGACCGGCACTTCGAAGGCAGACCGAGTGCCATGACAGCAAAGCAGTTGCGTGGCATGGAAGTGTTCACCGGCGACGCGACCTGCGCTGCCTGCCATTCAGGCGCCGAGACGACGGACAACTCGGTTCGCATCCTGATGGGCACGACCGTCGACGGCGTCCAGCAGCCTGCCGAAGTGGTCGAGCGCATGTTCAACGGCAATTGCGAGGTCGTGGCTTATGACCAGGGCGTCTACAACCTTGGCGTACGGCCATTTGAAGAGGACATCGGTATCGGCGGCGAGGATCCGTTCGGCAACCCGCTCGCGTTCATCAGCCTGCTGACGTTGCCGCCGCAGTCGATACCGAGCAAGGAACTGCTGACGCTGCCGATTCCGAACATCGCCAACCCGCCGATCAGCGCAGCCGATCGCGCTCTGACAACGGGTGCGTTCAAAGTGCCGACCTTGCGCAACCTGGCGCTGACTGCTCCGTATTTCCACAATGGCGGCCAAGCCACGATCCGGCAGGCGATCGAGTTTTACAACCGCGGTGGCGACTTTCGTGAGCACAACGCTGCGTTCGTCGACTTCGAGGTTGGCAAGCTCAATTTGACAGAGCAGCAGATCGATGACCTGGTCGAGTTTCTGACGACGGCGCTGACTGATCCTCGCGTCGTGCGGCAGGCTGCGCCATTCGATCACCCGCAGCTATTCGTTCCTAATGGGCACGAGGAGCGTGGTGGAACACCGGTGGTCGACCGGGACGGAACCGCCCGGGACCTGATGCTGGAGATTCCGGCGGTCGGTCGCAACGGCGGACTGCTGCCGCCCGGCTTCCTCGAAGGCAAGTGAACCGAAGTGATGTGCGCGACCGGCAAGGCGGGGCGAGCGCCGACGTAGCATGGTATTGGCACAACGACGCGTCCGGCATGTGGTGCGGGCCCGTGCCGGTCCGCGCACGCCGCGGCGACACTACGGCATCAGCTGCCCGCCATTGACCTCGAGGATCTGTCCGGTGACGTAGCCGCTCAGGGCATCCGACGCGAGATAGATGAACGCGCCGGCGCATTCGTCCGCCGTGCCGAGGCGCCCCATCGGTATCGTGCCTTTGAGCGCATCGAGCGTGGCCTGCGGCGTGTGGCGATCGTGCAGCGGAGTCAGGATCACGCCGGGTGCGACCGCATTGACGCGCACGCGGTCGCCGACGAACTCCTTGGCAAGTCCGCGCGTCAGTGTACTGATGAAGCCTTTTGTGGCCGCATACAGCACGACGCCCGGCCCGCCGCCGTTGCGGGCGGCAATCGACGTGACGTTGATGATGTTGCCGCCTGCCTCCGCGCGGAACACCGCGATGATCGCCTGGCACATCTCGACCACCGAGCGGACGTTAAGTTGCAGCATTCGGTCGAACTCGTCCACCGACCACTCGGCGAACGGCTTGCGGTCGAACACATTGCCCGCGTTGTTGACGAGCACGTCGATGCGGCCAAACCGATGCTGGACCGACTCCACGAGGTCCGTGGCCGCGCCGCGTTTCATCAGATCGGCATGAAAGACCTCGGCGTCTCCCCCCGCCTGTCTCACGTCGACGGCCACCTGCTTTGCTGCAGCCTCGCTCGCCTGATAGTGCACCGCGACGCGAGCGCGCTCGCGACCGAAAGCGCGTGCGGCCGCGGCACCGATGCCGGTGCTCGAGCCGGTGATGAGAACGACCTTGCCATTCAGATCCGTAGCCATGTTGTCCTCACTTCACGGGCGTAAGAAGCGGCCGTCCTGCGACGTACGCGGCGATGTTGTCGATGACCAGCTGGCCCATTGCAGTGCGCGTTTCGACCGTGGCGCTGGCCTGGTGCGGCTGCAGCACGACGTTGTCGAGCGCGAATAGCGCAGGCGGGACGTTCGGTTCGTCGACGAAGACGTCGAGTCCGGCGCCGCCCAATTTTTTTGCGATCAGAAGGTCGACCAGCGCGTCCTCGTCGACGACCGAGCCGCGGGCGATATTGATGAAGACCCCCCTGGGTCCGAGTGCCTCCAGCACGGCGCGGCTCACCAGGCCGCGCGTTGCGGCGCCGCCCGGGCAGGCGGCGACCAGCACATCGACGGAGGCGGCCAGAGCGATGAGGTCGGGCTCGTAGCGCCACGGCACCGCCTTCGCATGGGGCCCGTTCCAGGCTATCGGCATGCCGAAGGCGGCTGCCCGTGTCGCGATCGCGGTGCCGATGCGCCCCATGCCGATGATGCCGAGGCGCTTGCCGCTTGCGCGCTTCTGCAGCGCCATGTGCGCGCGCAGCCACGATCCTGCCCGGACGTAGCGATCGGCCGCGACGATGCCGCGCAACGTCGCGAGGATCAGGCCCAGCGCGAGGTCTGCGACATCGTCGGTCAGCACGTCGGGCGTATTGGTGACGGCGATGCCGCGCTCACGTGCGGCGGCGAGATCGATCGCGTCGACGCCGACCCCGAAGCAGGCGATCAAACGCAGTTTCGGCAGCCGCTCGATCAGCGCGCGTGACGCACCAGCGCCGCCGGTGGTCACGAGGATTTCCACGCGCGGCGCGATCTCCGCGAGCAGCGCGTCGCGGTCGGCGGCGCTCCACAGCCGATGGACCTGATAGTCCGCCTCGAGGTGAGCCTGACTGGGTCCGAAAATCGGCGAGACGAGCACCAGTTCGACGGTCATACGGTCTCCGGCAATGGGACGTCGAGCCGTGTCGACCACTCGACGAACTCGGCCCACAGGCCCGGCTCGATGGGAATGCCGTCGCGCCTGCGCACGGCTTCGCGGCGTTCCTCGGGCTCGCCCGGATACTGCACGTCGCCGGGTTGGCGTCGCAGCGTCGCAATGAGGTTGCGCACTGTCGTGGCCAGCGTTGGGCCGCCGGCGAAACGCAGCGGGTCGATCGCCATGACCAGGGATCCCAGGTGACGCCGCTCGTGAAGATCGGCAAACATCGGTGGGATGCGATCTGCGCTCGGCATGCCGTTGAGTGGGCCGCACAGCAATTCGATCATCAACGCGAGTGCATAGCCTTTGTGACCGTATTCGGTGCCGCCGAGCGGCAACAGCGCCGCCGCGTCATCCGCGTCTTGGGTCGGCGCACCGTGCGCGTCGATCGCGACGCCCGCCGGCAGCCGCCGGCCCTCACGACGCGCATTCATCACGCGATTCCAGGCGATCGAACTGGTTGCCATGTCGAGGCAGATCGGTTCGCCGTCAGCATTTGGAAAGGCAATGGAGATCGGGTTGGTGCCGAGCAGCTTGCTCGAGCCGCCGGCCGGCGCAACGATCGAGTCGGCGTGCGTAAAAGCGAATCCGATCAGTCCCGCGGCAGCGGCCTGCCGCGTATAAAGGCCGATTGCGCCGCAATGGGATGACTCGCAGACACCGACGATGCCGACGCCGTTTTCGCTTGCCAGTCCGATGGCGTGGTCCATCGCTGCGGTGCAGACAACGATGCCGAGCCCGTGTCCGCCATCGAGTTGGGCGGTGCAGGGACCGGTCGGCAGGATGCGAAGTTCAGGCGCCGCAGCGATCGACCCGGCTTGGATGCGCGCCATGTAGTGGCCGAGGCGGGCGATGCCATGCGAGTCGATGCCCCACAGGCTGGTTTGCACCAGGGAACGTGCGACCGTCGTGGCATCGGCGGTGTCGACACCGACGCGCGCCAGGCAATCGGCCGCCCAGGACGTCAGCGCCGGAGCGGAGATATGCCGCAACGCCGGCGTGGTGAAAGTGTCAGCGGCCACGCGCTCAAGCGTGCGAACGGACGCGTTGCCGCTGCTCGCCGAGCCCGGCAATGCCGAGCGTGACGGTGTCACCCGGCTTCATGTACTGCGGCGGTTTGCGTCCCATGCCGACGCCTGGCGGCGTGCCGGTCGTGATGATGTCGCCAGGCAGCAGCGTCATGAACTGGCTGACGTAGCTGACGAGGTGCGCGACGCCGAAGATCATCGTGCGCGTATTGCCGCGCTGCATCGGCTGGCCGTTCAGATCCAGCCACATGTCGAGCTGCTGCGGATCAGGCACTTCGTCGCGCGTGACGAGATAGGGTCCAATCGGTCCGAAAGTATCGCAACCCTTGCCGCGGTCCCACTGGCTGCCGCGCTCGAGCTGGAAGTTGCGCTCCGAGACGTCGTTGATGACACAGTAGCCGGCAACATGCTCGAGCGCGCGCTTCTGCTCGACGTAGCGGGCCGTGGTGCCGATGACGACGCCGAGCTCGACCTCCCAGTCGGTCTTCGTCGAGTTGCGCGGAATGACGATGTCATCGTTCGGGCCGTTGATGCAGGTGGTCGCCTTGGAGAAGAGGATAGGCTCCGATGGCACCGGCACCCCGGACTCGGCGGCGTGGTCCGCATAGTTGAGTCCGATCGCGATGAATTTGCTGATCCCCAGATACGGCACGCCCAGGCGCGGCGATCCCGTCACCAAAGGCAGCGACTCCGGATTGATCTTTGCCAGCTTTGCCAGCCCCTTGTCCGACAGGTGCTCGCTCGTCACATGCTCGACAACACCCGACAGGTCGCGCAAGCGTCCCTGCCTGTCGAGCAACCCCGGCTTCTCGAAGCCGGACAGTCCATAGCGCAACAGTTTCATCGCATACCTTTACATCGCTGTTGTAATGAAGAAAATCGTCTGGCTCCGCCAGCGATTTTTTCTAACTAGTCGGACAAAAGTAGGTTTTCACTTTTGTCCGTCAGAAGACTCATCCCCCCGTCGACGAAAATCGCCTGCCCGGTCATGAACGACGACTCTTCCGAAACGAGGTAGACGAAGGTCTCGGCCACTTCTTCGGCCGTGGCGAGCCGTCCCATCGGCTGGCGCGCGATGAAGTCCTTGCGTGCCTGCACGGGGTCTGCGAAGGCATTGATCCGGTCGCCAAGCGACGGCGTATCCACGGTGCCGGGGCAGACGCAGTTGACGCGGATGCCCTGCTTTACGTGATCGACTGCCAGTGCGCGCGTGAACCCGGCGACTGCCGCCTTGCTGGCCGCGTAGGCGAGCCGGTTCGGCGCCGCCTTGTGCGCGCCGAGCACCGAGGCCATGTTCAGGATGACGCCGCCTCCGGCGGCGATCATCTTCGGCAACATGGCCTTCGTCAGCACGAACATGCTGCGGACGTTGAGGTCGAAACTGAAGTCCCAGTCGGCGATCGAGCAGTCGAGGATCGTGCCCTGATGCACGTAACCGGCGCAGTTGAAGAGTATGTCGACGGCGCCGATCGCTCCGGCTGCCGCGACGACGGCGTCGTCATCGAGCACGTCGAGCGGACGCGTCGCGATGCCCGCCGGCAGTTGTGCCAACAGTTCCGGTTTGAGGTCGGTGGCGACCACACTTGCGCCCTCGCGCGCAAACGCCAGCGCCGCGGCGCGTCCCATCCCCTGACCGGCCGCTGTCACCAGCGCCGACTTGCCCTGCAACCGCCCCGCCATGGTCGTGTCTCCGTGTGATGCTGCGGCTTGACACCCCGAAGTGTGCGTGTGAAGCTAGCCGCAGAAAATTGGTCAGACCACTTGACCAGCGCGGAGCAGTGTAAGCGGCGGTGCCGCGCACTGTCCAGCCTGCACGCAACCCGTTTCCCGGAGCGCCATTCCCGCGCCATGCCGATCAAGGCGGTCGAACCGCAGCGGCTCTACCGCCGCATTGCCGAGCAGATTGCGAGGCTCATTCGTCGTGGCGAATACCGGCCCGGTGAGCGCCTGCCGCCTGAGCGTGACCTCGCACGGCAGTTGAAGGTCAGCCGTCCGTCCGTGCGCGAAGCGCTGATCGCGCTGGAGGTCGAAGGCTATGTGGAGGTGCGCGTCGGCTCCGGCGTGTACGTCACGAAGCGGCGGCCGCCTGCCACCGCGCGCGTCGAGCCGCTTCCGCAGGATTCGGGTCCCTTCGAACTGATTGCGGCGCGGCGCCTGCTGGAGTCCGAGTGTGCGGCGCTCGCGGCTCGCCATGCGAGTCCGGCGCAGCTTCGTCGCATCAGGTCAGCCCTGGCGGCCATGGAACGCGACCGGCGCCGCGCGCTGATGCCGCTGGAAAACGACCGGCGCTTTCACCTCGAGATCGCCGAGGCGAGCGCCAACAGCGCGCTGGCGTTGGCGGTCCGCACGCTCTGGGACCAGCGCACCGGACCGCTGTTCCTGCAGCTTGAGCATCATTTCGACACGCCGGAACTGTGGGACGCCGCGATCGCCGAACACACGGCGGTGATGACGGCGATCGAAGGACACGATCTTGCCGGCGCCCGTCTGGCGATGCGACGCCACATGGACGCCGCCGCACGACGCTTCCAGCGCAGCTGGAGCGCGAGCGCGAAACACTGACCCGGGAGGCCGACGGCATCGTTGCCGCGTGAAACACGACATGCAGGGCACACATTCGCCGGGGGAAACACAGGAACACGTCCTTACGGCGAGCGGTGAGTTCGATGTGCATGACGAACCCATCGACCTGCGCGTCTATCGTTTCGAAGACTGGGTTGCGTTCGGCTTCTTCTGGCTGCTCGCCGGAACGGTGTTCCTGCAATTCTTCACGCGCTACGCGTTGAACGACTCGGCCGGATGGACTGAGGAAATCTCGCGCTATCTGCTGATCTGCACCGTGTTCATCGGCGCCGCCGTCAGCGTGCGCAAGAACAATCACATTCATGTCGATTTCTTCTACCGCATCCTGCCGAAGCCTCTGATGCGGGTTATGTCGACGCTGGTCGATGTCGTTCGCATCGCGTTCTTTGGTTATGCGACCTGGCTCACCTACCAGCTGCTGCAACGTATCGGTGAGCAGCGCATGGCGGTGGTGGACCTGCCGATCGGCCTCATGTATTCGGTGGTGCTGGCGGGTTTTGCGCTGATGACTTGGCGCGCGCTCGGCGTGGCGCGCGACAACTGGCGTCGTGGGGCATCGGTACTCGAGCGCCCCGAAATCGTCGAAGGCGCTTTGGAACCGGGCGTCGAGAACTCGCGGACATGAGCCCGGGCGCATTCAAGCTGCTTTTTCTGGGGCTGATGGGCAGCGGAGTGCCCGTCGCCATTGCGATGGCGGGGTCATCCCTGATCTTCGTGATGGCCACCGGCACGGTGCCCGATTTCGTCGTGATTCACCGCATGGTGAACGGCATCGATTCGTTCCCGCTGCTAGCGGTGCCATTTTTCATCCTCGCCGGAAACCTGATGAACTCGGCTGGCATCACCAACCGCATCTACAACTTCGCGCTGTCGCTCGTCGGCTGGCTGCGCGGCGGCCTCGGCCACGTGAATGTGCTGGGATCGATGATCTTTGCCGGCATGTCGGGTACTGCGATCGGCGATGCCGCCGGGCTCGGCACGATCGAGATCAAGGCGATGAAGGATCACGGCTACAGCGCCGAGTTCGCGGTCGGCGTCACCGCCGCGTCGGCCACGCTCGGTCCGATCATCCCGCCATCGTTGCCGTTCGTGATCTATGCGATGTTCGCCAACGTCTCGGTCGGTGCGCTCTTCCTTGCCGGCATCCTGCCCGGCGCCGTGATGGCACTGCTGATGATGCTCACGGTGGCGTACTTCGCGCACAGGAACAAGTGGGGCGGGGACATCCGCTTTGAGTGGGCGCGCATCATCAAGGCATTGGCGGAACTGCTGGTCGTGGCGCTGTTTCCGGTGGTCATCTGGGTACTCACGACCAAGCTGGGATGGCCGCACGTGCCGACGGTGGCCGGAGTGCTGCTGGCCCTGCTCATCGCCGACCGTGTCTTCCGTTTCAATGCGGTGCTGCCGATCATGACGCCGGTGCTGCTGATCGGCGGCATGACTGCGGGTGTGTTCACCGCGACCGAGGGTGCGATCGCGGCCTGTGTGTGGTCGCTGTTCCTCGGCATCTTCTGGTTCCGCTCGCTCAACTGGAAGATGCTGATCAAGGTTTCGATGGATACGATCGAGACCACGTCGATCGTGCTGCTGATCGTGGCGGCGGCGTCGATCTTCGGCTGGATGCTGACGGTGACCAAGACCACCGAGATGATCGCCGGCTGGGTTCTGGCATTCACGACCGATCCGTGGATGTTCCTGCTGCTGGCGAACCTGCTGATGCTGTTCGTCGGCTGTTTTCTCGAGCCGACCGCTGCCATCACGATCCTGGTGCCGATCCTGCTGCCGATCGTCCATCAATTGGGCATTGACCCGGTCCACTTCGGGCTCATCATGGTGTTGAATCTGATGATCGGCCTGCTGCACCCGCCGATGGGGCTGGTGCTGTTCGTGCTGGCGCGCGTGGCCAAGCTTTCGATCGAGCGCACGACGATGGCAATCCTGCCGTGGCTGATTCCGCTGCTGGTGAGTCTCGGACTGGTGACCTACCTGCCATCGATCAGCCTGTGGCTGCCGCGGCAGTTTCTGTAACTGAGGTGAGCGCCATGCTGCAGGATGTTGCACTCGTACTTCGACTCAACCCGGCCGACGACGTCGTCATCGCGCGCCGTCAGCTGGTCGCGGGCACGCTGATCAAATCCGAGGGCGTCACCGTCATCGGGCTGGTGCCGCCGGGCCACAAAGTGGCCACGCGCGCGATCGCGGCCGGCAGCCCGGTCCGGCGCTACAACCAGATCATCGGCTTCGCTACGCGTGACATCCGCCCGGGCGAGCACGTGCACCTGCACAACCTGGGCATGGGCGACGACCACGGGGCCTTCGCGCGCGACTACGCCTTCTGTGCCGATGCGCGTCCGACCGAGAAGGTCGCGACGCCTGCAACTTTCATGGGCATCGTGCGCGACGACGGGCGCGTCGCCACGCGCAACTACATCGCGATCCTCTCGAGCGTGAACTGCTCGGCCACGGTGTCGCGCGCGATCGCCGACCGCTTCCGCCGCGACATCTTTCCCGACGCGCTGGCGGCTTATCCGAACGTCGACGGCGTCATCGCGCTGACGCACGGCACCGGCTGCGGCATGGACATGGGTGAAAGCATGCAGGTCCTGCGCCGGACGATGGCCGGCTATGCGCGCCATCCGAACGTCGCGGCCGTGATCTTCATCGGCCTCGGCTGCGAGGCGAACCAGATCACTTCACTGTTCGGCGCCGAGCAACTCGATGAAAGCGAGCGCATTGCCCGCTACAACATGCAGGACGTCGGCGGCACCGCCAAGGCGATCGAGCGCGGCGTCGCGCTGGTGAAAGAGATGCTGCCGGCGGCCAATCGGGTAGAGCGCACGTCAGTGCCGGCGAGTCACCTGATGCTCGGCCTGCAGTGCGGCGGCTCCGACGGCTATTCGGGCATCACGGCCAATCCGGCGCTCGGCAACGCGGTCGACCGGCTGGTCGCGCACGGGGGCACCGCGATCCTGTCCGAAACGCCGGAGATCTACGGCGCAGAGCATCTGCTGACGCGCCGCGCTGTCTCGCGCGAGATAGGCGAGAAGCTGATCGAGCGTATCCGGTGGTGGGAGGACTACACCGCGCGCAATCACGGCGAGATGAACAACAACCCGTCGCCTGGCAACAAGGCGGGCGGGCTGACGACGATCCTCGAGAAGTCGCTGGGGGCGGTGGCCAAGGGTGGAACGACCAACCTTGTCGACGTCTACGAGTACGCGCAGCCCGTGAGCGCCAAGGGCTTTGTCTACATGGACACTCCGGGCTACGACCCGGTCTCGGCGACCGGTCAGGTGGCCGGCGGCGCCAACATGATCGTCTTTACCACCGGTCGCGGATCGGCATACGGTTGCGCTCCGTCGCCGTCGCTGAAGCTTTCGACCAATAGCGAACTGTGGCAACGCCAGGAAGAGGACATCGATCTGAACTGCGGTGAGATCGCCGACGGCACGGCATCGATCGAGCAGGTCGGTGAGCGCCTGTTCGACATGATTATCGCGACCGCTTCGGGCGCGAAGTCGAAAAGTGAACGCTTTGGCTATGGCCAGAGCGAGTTTGTTCCATGGCAACTGGGCGCGACGATGTAATGTCGATCGGCCCGGTCAACAGCACCGTCACAAGGAGGAGACATGAAGCAGGGTAATCAAGGAAACGGGGTGGTCCGCTGGGTCGCCGGCGCGGCGATCGCGCTGATCGCGGTCGGCAGCGCCAGCGCTCAGACCAAGCTCAAGTTCGCGCACGTGTACGAAGTCAGCGAGCCGTATCACACCGCCGCGTTGTGGGCGGCCGGCGAGATCGCCAAGCGCACCAACAACCGTTACACGGTCGAGGTGTTCCCGGCGTCGACGCTCGGCAAGGAAACCGACATCAACCAGGGGCTGACGCTCGGCACGGTCGACATCATCTACACGGGTCAGTTGTTCGCGGGCCGCACCTACGGTCCCGATCGCGATCGGCGGTGCGCCGTACATGTTCCGCGATTTCAATCACTGGAAGGCATTTTCGACCAGTCCGCTGTTCGGTGAGCTGGCCGAGGGCTATCGTGGCAAGAGCGGTGGCAACAAGGTCCTTGCGATCACCTACTACGGCGAGCGGCAAGTCACCTCGAACAAGCCGATCAACAAGCCCGACGACATGAAAGGCTTGAAGATCCGCGTGCCCGACGCACCGCTGTACACGATGTTCCCGCGTGCCGTCGGAGCCAATCCGACGCCGATTGCCTTCGCCGAGGTGTACCTGGCGCTTCAAAATGGGACCGTCGATGCGCAGGAAAATCCCCTGCCGACGATCGACGCGAAGAAGTTCTACGAAGTGCAGAAGTACATCGTGCTGACCGGACACATCACCGACGCACTGCTGACCATCGTCGGCGCGCCGACGTGGGCCAAACTGTCGGATGCCGACAAGAAGATCTTCGAGGACGTACTGCGTGAGGCTGCTGCGCGCGCGACCGCGCAAATCATCGAGATCGAGGCCAAGCTTGGGCGCCGAGTTCACGAAGCGCGGCAAGGAAGTCGTCAAGGTCGACCGCACGCCGTTCCGCAACGCTGTGGCGAAGATGCACAACGGCCCGGACGCGACCTGGGACAAGGCCACCTACGACAAACTGCAGGCGTTGAAGTAAGCCGGTCGATCCCGGCGGCGGGCCTTTGTAACGACCCACCGCCGGACGCTTCCGGCGCGCTGTACGCGCTGTCGGAAACGACCTGGCGTTTCGGCGCGTCTGTCGTCGGGCCGATGACCGCGGACACCGGCGTGATCGTTTGGCCGGGAAGCCCGATTTCCTGCGTCATTCACGGCAGGCATGGAACTTACCCGCCCGAAGCGCCTGCCGCGGCGATTACTTCACCAGCGTGTTGATCTCGATGATCGGCAGCAGCACGGCCAAGACGATCAGCATGACGACGACGCCCATCGTCAAAATCAGAATCGGCTCGAGCAGCGAAGTGAAGAACAGTGCCCGACGCTCCGCTTCGCGTGAATGAATGTCGGCCGCGCGCGTCAGCATTTCGGGCAGCTTGCCGGTGGCTTCGCCGGCTGCAATCAGGTGGATCAGCACCGGCGGGAAAAGCTTGACGTGACCGGGCTTGTTTTCTTCGTCGGCGTCCGCGCGCAACGCCTTCGCGAGCGAGAAGCCCTCGCGCACCCGCTGCACCGCATCCATCACCCGCGCGCGCATCGCGAGATTGGTGACGGTCTCGCCGGCAGCCTGCAGGGAGCGCAGCATCGGTACGCCTGAGCCGACCAGGATCGCCAGCGTCGAGGAAAACCGCGCGGTATTGATCGACCGCGACAGCACGCCGAACACCGGCATCGTCAGGATGCGCTGGTGCCAGCGCAGGCGCACGGCCGGCACGCGCAGTGCGCGCTTCCAGAAGAACGCCCCGAGCGCCAGCCCGACCGCGACCATCCAGCCGTAGTTGCGCACGAAGTCCGACAGCGCGATCAGCGCCGTCGTCAGCAACGGCAACTTCTGCTTGGTGTTGGCGAACACCTGCACGACCTGCGGCACGACGTAGGTCAGCAGCCCGACGACAACCAGCAGGGCAACGAGCGTGACGATGGCCGGGTAGACGAACGCCAGCGTGATCTTCTGCTGCAGCTTGGAGCGTTCCTCGATGTAGTCAGCGAGGCTGCCGAGCACCGAGCCGAGCTTGCCGGACTCTTCGCCGGCAGCAATCAGTGCGCGATAGATCTCCGGGAATTGCCGCGGATGACGCGCCAGCGCCCGCGACAGCGACGTTCCCGACAGCACGTCGGTGCGGATCGACGCCATGATCTCGCGCACCTGCTGCTTTTCGCTCTGCTCGACCATGACGGTCAGTGCATCGGCGACTGGCAGCTGCGCGCCCAGCAGCGAGGCAAGCTGGCGCGTGATGACGGCAAGCTCGGTCTGTGACAGCCGGCGCCCGAGCCGCAGCGACATGCCGGTGCCGGTCGCGACCTCGTCGAAGACCGGGTCGACGGTCAGCGGGATCAGCCCCCGGCTGCGCAGCAGCTGCCGGGCCACCCGGGCGCTGTCGGCCTCGAGCACACCCGTCTGCTCTTTTCCGGAGGTGTCCGCCGCTGCGAAGCGGAATGCAGCCACTAATGCGCTCCTCGTGTACTCGACCCTGCGGGTCGCACGTGCACTCGTCGCGAGTTGACTTGCACGTCGGGCTTCGGAGCGGCCGGGCGCCCGACGTGAACACAAAGGCAAGGGGGCGCCGTCACTCTGAATGCCCCAACGGGTGGTGCCGTCACTCGCGCGTGACCCGCAGCGCTTCTTCTTGCGAAGTCACCCCGGAGACGACCCAGCGCTGCGCATCGGCCCGCATGTTGACCATGCCGCCCTTCTCGGCGACCCGGCGGATGTCGGTGTCGTTGGCGCCCTGGTGGACCAGCATCCGCATCTCGTCGTCGACGGTCAGCAGTTCGTAGATGCCGGTGCGGCCGACGTAGCCGGTGTTGCCGCAGTTTTCGCACCCGACTGCGCGCCATGGCGACGTCGGGCTGTCCTGCACGCGGCACTTAGGGCAAAGCTTGCGGACCAGGCGCTGCCCCATGACGCCGAGCAGCGAGGATGACAGCAGGAAGGGTTCGATGCCCATGTCGATCAACCGGGCCACCGCGCTGGCCGCATCGTTGGTGTGCAGCGTCGCCAGCACCAGGTGACCGGTCAATGAGGCCTGCACCGCGATCTGCGCGGTCTCGAGGTCGCGGATTTCGCCGATCATCACGACGTCAGGGTCCTGGCGCAGGATCGCGCGCAGCGCCTTCGCGAAGGTCATCTCGATCTTCGGATTGACCTGCGTCTGGCCGATGCCCTCGATGTCGTATTCGATCGGGTCCTCGACCGTCATGATGTTGGTCGTGTTCTTGTCGAGCCGGCGAATCGCCGCATAAAGCGTCGTCGACTTGCCCGAGCCGGTCGGCCCGGTGACGAGGATGATCCCGTGCGGCTGGTGGATCAGCGTGTCGAAGCGGTCGAGCGCTTCCTTCGCCATGCCGAGGTTGGTCAGTTCGAGCTTGGAAAGATCCTTCTCGAGCAGACGCAGCACGGCGCGTTCGCCGTGGCCGGTCGGCAGCGTCGACACGCGCACGTCCACCGGGCGGCCGCCGACCCGCAAGGTGATCCGTCCGTCCTGCGGCAGGCGCTTCTCGGCGATGTCGAGCGCCGCCATGATCTTGATGCGAGACACGAGCGCAGCATGCAGTGCGCGTTTCGGCCGCACGACGTCGCGCAGCGTGCCGTCGACGCGGAAGCGCACCAGCGAGTACGACTCGAACGGTTCGATGTGAATGTCGCTGGCGCCGTCGCGCGCGGCCTGTGTCAGCAGCGCGTTGATCATGCGGATGATCGGGGCGTCGTCCTCGGTTTCCAGCAGGTCCTCGACATCCGGGACCTCCTGCATCATCCGGGTGATGTCGAACTCACCCTCGATGTCGCCGACGATCTGCTGCGCCGAGCCGCTTTGGTCGCCGTAGGTCTGCGAGATCGCCTCGGTGAGTTTGGCGGGCTCCACCACGATCGGCTTGACCGACCCGGGAAACACGCGCATCACCTCGTTGAGCGCGGCGAGCGGCGTGGCGTCCGAAATCCAGACTTCGGCCTCGCGCTCGGTCTTCTGCACGAGCAGGATGGCGTTGTCGCGCGCGTAGGAATAAGGGACGAAGCGGCTGGCCGGAGTCATGCAACGTTCCGCGCTAGGGCTTACGGCGCGACGATGATGGGATCGAAGCCCATCGACTTCAGCCGCGCGAGCGTCTCGGCCATGCTTTGCGTGGCGTTGTCGACCGAGACGCGGACCCGCACGACGTCGCCGGTCTTCGTCTTGATGCTTTCCCAGTAGGCGTCGAACCCGGCTTCGCGCAGCTGCCGCTGCAGTTCGCGTCCGCGGCTGATCTGCGACACCGCGGCCACCTGTATCAGGTTGCTGTTCACCGCTGACGGCGTGCCTGGCGTCGCGGCGAAGGTTCCGCTGGGCGTCGGCATCGCTGCCGCCGACGCCGCTGGGGTCGTGGCTGGCGCAGCCGACGGCGGCGGTGCGGACACCGCCGGTGACGCGGCCTGCGCTGCAGCTTCCTGCGGTGGAGCCGTACGAGGCGTCGGTTCGGCCACTGCCGGCGGCGCCGCCCGTGAGCTCTCGGCGGGCGCGGCAGTCGGCGGTGCGTCACGCGGCGCAGCTGCGCTTGCGGCCGCCGGCGGTTGCGTTGGCGGCATGGGTTCGACCGCCGACGTCGGCCGTGTATCAATAATAGGAGCGGGCGCTGCGGTCACCGGCGCGGTGTCGATGACCGGGGCAGGCGGTGCGGCGGTTGGCGGCGCGGGCGTTGAACTCGATGGGGCCGGCGTCGCGGGCAAGGGCTCCGGCGGCGGTGCAGCCTTCGGCGCGGTCGGCGCCGCGTCTGCGGGCGGTGTCGTCGGAGCGGGCTTCGGCGTCTCGCGTGCACCGAGGCCCGCTGCGTCCGACGGCGACGTGCTCGACGGCGCCGGGGCACTCGCCGGGGGAACCGTCGTTTCAGGCGCGCGCCGCCGCATCGCCGGGGGCACCGGCGGTGTCTCCGGCAGCTGCCGACCCTGCATGTCCTTGAAGATCAGGTTGTCCGGGATCGTGTTTGCCGCGACCTGCCCGCGGATATAGGCGTACCGATCGAGTGCCAGTTCGGACGACGTCGACTCGTCGCGCACGACATAGGGACGCAGGAACACCAGCAGGTTGGTCTTCTTGCGGCCGCGGTTCTCGTAGCTGAAGAGGTAGCCCAGCCCGGGAATGCGGCCGAGCACCGGAAGCGAACTGCGGCTGTTATCGGTGCGGTCCTCGATCAGTCCACCAAGCACGACGATGTTGCCGTCTTCGACCAGCACGGTGGACTCGAAGCTGCGCTTGTTCGTGATGATGCCGCCCTGCGACGCCGTCAGCGTGTTCTGGATCGACGACAGTTCCTGGTAGATCGCGAGGCGCACGACTCCGCCTTCGCTGATCTGCGGCTTCACGCGCAGCTGCAGGCCGATGTCCTTGCGTTCGAAGGTCTGGAACGGGTTGACCCCGGCGGCCGTCGCGCCGCCCGCGCTGGCGTACGA
This sequence comes from uncultured beta proteobacterium, assembly GCA_963712485.1. GTDB lineage: Bacteria > Pseudomonadota > Gammaproteobacteria > Burkholderiales > Burkholderiaceae_F > JALORV01. Next base: position 14,823 of record CAVQID010000063.1, on the reverse strand, counting down.
GCCGGTGATCAGCGGGATGTTCTGGCCGACCAGGAACTTGGCTTCCTCGTTGTCGAGCGTCTGGATCGTCGGCGTCGACAGGATGTTGGCGTCGGCCGTGGTTTCCAGCGCGCGCGCCAGGAAGGCGAGGTTGAGCACTTCACCGACGCCCGGAATGTTGATCTTGCCGTTGATCACGCCGAGGTTGAGGCCCTGGCCCAGCGACGCGATGTTCTGCGATGCGCCGACGATGTTGGTGCCGGCGCCGCCGAAGTTGGTTCCGGCGATCACGCCGGTATCGCTGTTGTTCAGGTTCGCCAAGCGCCTGCCACTGGATGCCGAACTCGGCGGCCTTGTCGGCTGTCATCTCGACGATCAGCGACTCGATGACCACCTGCGCGCGGCGCACGTCGAGCTTGTCGATGATCGCGCGGATATTGCGATAAAGCGGTTCGGGCGCCGTGATGATCAGCGAGTTCGTCGCGGCGTCGGCCTGGATCAGTCCGGCCAGCGCGCCGCCCGCACCGCCGCCACCGCCGGCCGCAGCACCGCCGAGCGACGTCGTGCCACCGGTCGACATGCCGGCGCCGGGAGCGCCGCCCGGCTGACCCGGTGCGCCCGACGTCGTGCTCTGCGGCGACAGGCCGCTCGCGGCGGTCTGAGGCACGTACGACGGATCCGAGCCGATGATGGCGCGCAGCAGCGGCGCGAGCCGCGTGGCCTCGGCATTGCGCAGGTAAACGACGTTGATGTTGCCGGGTGTCGAGGCCGGCCGGTCGAGCTGCGCAATCAGGTTCTTCGCCAGCGTCAGCCGCGCCTGGCTCGGCGCTCGCACGATCAGCGTGTTGGTGCGGGGTTCGGCGAGGACCGAGATGCGCTGTCCCGCGTCGATCGCCTGGCCGGCAGGCGCGTGCCCCTTCGTCGAGTACGCGATTGACGACACTGGCGATTTCCATCGCCAGGCCGTACTTCACCGGGATCATCTCGAGGTCGGAGGTCGCCGGCGTGTCGATCGACTCGATGATGCGCTGGATGCGCCGCAGGTTTTCCGCGTAGTCGGTGATGACCAGCGTGTTGTTCTGCGGGTATGCCGAAATGGTGTTGTTCGGAGCGATCAGCGGGCGCAGGATCGGCACCATCGCAGTCGCAGACTCGTACTGCAGGCGGAATACCTGGGTGACGAGCTGGTCTCCGCCCGGGTTCTGGCTGCGCGGCGCGACGACGGTGCCGCCCTGCAGCTTGGCGTCGGCTTCCGGCACGACGCGCATTACGTTGCCGGTCTGCACGATCGTGAAGCCCTGCAGGCGCAGCGCCGACAGCAGCTGATCGAACGCCTGCTTCTTGCTGACCGGGCGCTCGGTCACCAGTGTCAGCGTGCCCTTGACGCGCGGGTCGATGACGAACGTGTTTCCCGTGTACTGGCCGATGGCGCGCACGACGGCGTCAATGTCCGCATTGACGAAATTCAGCATGACGCTCTCGCCAGCCGCCTCGTCCTTCGCGTCAGCCTTCTTGGCCTTGGCCGGTGCCTTGGTTTGAGCCCACGCCGTCGGCACCGGGGTCAACGCGATGCTGAGCGCGCATGACAATGCGATCAGCCGGGACAGTGAGACCCACCCTGCGCGTTCGGTTTTGCGCCCGCTCGTCATGTCAGCTACCGCCGAAGTTCAGGAGGGCCCCATCGCCATCGCGCCGCCCGAGCAGCGAGATGAGACCCGTCAGTTGTGCTTTCACACCAGGATCGGTGCCCGCCAGCGCTTGAGCGCGACCCGTAAAGCGTAAGCGCCCACCCTCCGGGATTGTGCCACTGCCCTTTAGCTCGAGGGGACCCGAAATGGTTAGTAATTCCAGCTGAGTTCCCGGCCAGACACCGTTGGTCCGCAGCCGGTAATGCCCCATCGGCGACACCGGGGTCAGCGCGCTGGATGCGTATTGCCATTCGGCCGACAGGTTGCCGGCAAGCCGACCCGGCTCGATCTGCAGCCGGTCCCACGTCAACATCAGGATCCCGCCCGGCCGCAGTGTGTTCCATGGTGCGCCAAGCCCGACCAACAGCGAGGCGGGCAGCACGGACCGTCGTGGCTCCGAGGACCGTGCTGCCGCCGAAGAGCGGCGCATGGATTATCAGCGGCTGCGTCAGTGCCGACGGATGCGACAGCGTCAAGTCGATGCGGCCGGCGAGCAGGGACCACGGGCTGAGTTGCCACGAAAGCCGCTCCGGCAGGCTCGCTCTTGAAGCGCCCGGCTCTGCGGACGCAGCGAGCACCATGACCGCCGAGCCGTTCCAGACGGTCCCCCGCGCTTCGGCGAGATCCACGCGGCCGTTGGTGGACGACCGCACCGTTCCGGCCGCCCACTGCGCCGGCGCAATCACCAGCAACGTGACCAGCAATACAACAAAGGCCGCGAGGAGGTAGAAGGCTACGCGCATGTGGATGCGTCATTTCCGCGCGAGACGCAGGGCGAGTTCGGCATCGACATTGCCGGGCGTTGCATCCTTGCCAGTCACGACGACCGAAGTGGTGCGTGCTCCGAGTTCGCGCTCGATGCCGGCCAGCCAGGTTGCCCACGTGCCGTAGGGAACATTGGCGAACGACAGCTGAATATCGCCGTCGGAAAGCGGCACGACGCGCGCGGTCTTCAGTCCGGCGCGCGCCAGCGATGCTTCGATCGCGCCCTTGACCTCGGAGGCGGAGACCGTCGCGACCTGGGGCTGTGACTTGAGGCCCTTCACTTCACCGAGCAGTGCGTCGAGTTCGGCGGCCTGCGCACGCTGCTGCGGCAACGAGCGCTCGAGTCGGGCGATTCCGGTCCATGCCGGCTCGATCAGCATGAGATAAAGCACGACCAGCAGCAGAACCGAGCCGCCGACGCCGAGGATCATGCGCTCGCGGGGCGCGCGTTCCAGCCAGAATTGCTTCAGCGCATCCATTACGACCCCGCCGCCGTGACGCGCGCCGAACCGTCGGCTTCGAAGCGGATCGCCAGCCCCTGCTGCACGGCTGCCGCGCGCAGCGTGTTCTGGAATGCCGGGTTGTCAGCCATGCCGCCCTTGAACTTCACCTTCAGCGCGGCGTCGCGGTATTCGATCGCGCCCACGCTGCCCAGCGGTGCTGCGGTCAGCAGCAACGCGGTACGCGCGTTCAGCACCGAAAAGTCGTTTGCAGAGGGCAGACCGGCGCGTGCGCGCAGATCGTTCAGCTGCCGCTTGGTCTGCAGCACCGGGTCGACAATCGCAGTGGTCTCGGGGAAATTAGTGCGGAACGCGTTTTCCATCTGCTGCTTCAGCGCCTGCGACTCGGATTCGAGCTTCAGCCAATAGGCGTTCATGCCGGCAAGCGCGACCGCGAAACCAATCGCCGTCCAGACCAGCGGCACCTTGAGCGACGCGCTGCGCAGCGCCGCCGCGCGCCCCGCCAGCGGCATCAGGCCCCCGAACATGCCGCTTTGCGCGAAGCTTCCCTGCAGAAGGTTGACCGCGCCATCCGTGCTGCCGAGGTCGACGGCGTCGGGGACGATGTCGACCTGCACATTCAGCGTCGCCGCGAGCGGGCTGATGCGCGCTGCCTCGCGACCGTACGCCTGGATGCGCCGCACGCCGAGCTGACGCACTGCGAGTGCCAGCGCGGCCGGAACCTCGCTGTCGTTGATCGGGAATGAAAAGCCATCGTGGGTGGCGGATCGGGCGATGCCGCGGCCGCGGTCGATGCGGACCGACAACACCCCGGCCGCGGGTGCGGGCACCGTGTAGATCTCCGAGTAGGCCGCACGCACCCGGTAGCCGGCCTCGGCGCAGGCGTCGAGGGCATGTGTCAGCACGCCGCGATCGATGACCGCGACCGGCATCTTAGGCATCGCGGCGATCGTCGTTGCACCGGTGCCGCCGCGCGGCACCATGAAGGCGAAATGGCAGTCGGCCGCGTCGGCCAGCAACCGTTCTTCAAGCATGTTGGGCAGCGCGAGCCGCAGCTTGCCTTCCGAGAGCTTGGGCGGCTCGATCGCCGTGACGAAAACGTCGGTCGGATCGAATACCAGATCGATGATCGCCGCCTTCGGCAGCAGCGCAAGTGGCGTCTCGCCGCTCGAGCCGCCGACGCCGGCGGCGACGAAGCTCACGACGGTGCCAGTGGACATGTGTGCTTTCGGCGCAAACGAGCGCCGCGGCGGCACGAACACCAGCAAACGTTGGAGTGTCTTCTCTTTCATGGTCCCGTCAGATCTCGCGAATCCACAGCACGATCACAGGTTGGATGCCCTGGCCGGGCACGCCCCTGCGAACGAGCGCTTCCATGCGCGTTACCGCACGGTCGAGTTTGACCTCGCCGCGCACGAAGAAAAAGCGCGAAGCGGTGGCGATATCGGCCTCTTGCACACCGTTTGCCTTCGCACCCAGGCGGGTTCGCACCTCGCCGACGTTGTTGAAGTACGAGATGCGTTCGCGCTCGGCCACCAGTGCGCGGGCGTCGGACAGCGACATGTCCGGCACTCGGGCAGCGATGACCTCGGGGCGTGCGGTATTGGCGTTGATCGGCGTGCGTTCATCGAGGATCACGATGTAAGGCGCCAGGCGTTCGGCCGCTTCCGCCGCAATCCCGGGCACCGCGATCAGGTCATGCGGCAGCATCAGCGGGATCGGACGCGGCTTGTCGCCGCTCAGCGGGCCGGCGGGCAACTTGCCGTCGGCGTCCGGCAAGGTGGCCGGCAGCGCCTCCTGCATGCGCACGGCGATCAGGTCGGCTGTCTGCTCCGGCACCTGCAACAGCGTGCAAAGTCGCCTCAGTGCCTCCAGTTCCGTATCGATGATCTCGCCGTTTTCGACCAGATTGCGCAGGTTGTAACGCGCCTGCGCGTCTTCCATCGAGCCGGCGATCGACGCCAGCGACGCGAGCGCAGAGGTTTCGCCGAGCTGGTCGAGCCGAGTTTCCGCCAGCGGCTGGGCCCAGGGCTCCGACAGCGCGTCATAGCTCGAGCGGTTCGCATCTTCCCGCAGGATCGCGCGGCCCCAGTCGAGCGCGCCGCGCAGCAGCAGCCGGCTCTGCGACATCAACTGCTGGTTCTCGATCGTGCGCAGGAGCACGAACTGACGGTAAAAAAGGCCGCTGACGATCAGCGTGGACAGGGTGGCGACAAAGAGTGCGAGCAGGACCGCGGCGCCGCGCTGGCGGCGTCGCATCGAAGTCCGGCGCGCGGTTTCGCTCATGCGCCCACCAGCAGAACGCGACGGAACACCCTGCCGTTGTCGCGCTCGATCGTCACTTCGATGCCGGGGACAACCGCAGCGGCCGCCGGCGCGCCGCCGCCGGTGTCTTCCGGCACATTCGGGTCGACCCAGCCGCCGTTCGGCGACCAGGTGCGCACCTGCATCAGCCTGACTTTGCCGAGCAGGCGTGCAGTCTCGAGCCGGTCGGTCGAGGTCACCTCGAAAGCCGGCAGCGCGGCGCTGGCCTGGCGCATCAGCGTGCCTTCGACGACGCGGTAGTAGACGGTCTGCACCTCGGTCGGCCGGTCGGGCGCGGCCGGCGCGATCCGCGCCAATCGCAGCATCGTCGCGCCATCGGCGATCGAGACCTGGATCGGCGAAGCAGCCAGCCCGAGGAACTTCGGGTTCGTAACCTGCGCCAGGTCGCGCTCCATCTGTCCAAACGCCGTCAACAGCGCGCGCACGTCGTCCGCCTCGGGCTCCAGGCGTTCGCGCGTCATCACGAGCGAATCGAGCCCGCGCCAGGCGATCACCGACACGACCGACAGCACCGTGATCGCGATGAGCAGCTCGAGCAGCGTGAATCCGCGCACACGGTGACGGGCCTCCGGGCTGCGCCCTGCGGCGTGAGCCTGCTTAAGATGGCTCTGCGCTGCGCTCATTGGTTGGTCGGCAGCACGGTCATCAGTTCGGCGAGCACGCGGGGGCTGCCGTCGCTGGCGGCCGTCAGAACCCGGACTTCCACGCGGCGGAAGAACGGGTTCGGCGTGGGCTTCACCGCCTGGACGCACTGGAAGGTGATGCCGCCCTGCTCACAGGGCAGGGTGCTTTCGCCTTGTTCGAGCCGTTCGCGCGCCAGCCGCAGCTCGAGCAGCCGGTTTTCCGCGGTCATCACCGCCAGCATCTTTTCGCGGGTGTATTCGGCGGTCGACGTCAGCGACATGGCGCCGCGCATCGCGGCGGCCAGCGCCACCCCGATGATCACCAGCGCAATCAGCACCTCGAGCAGCGTGAAGCCACGGACGCCGGGTCTCATTGCATCACCGTGGCGCGGCCCGACTCGTCGAAGTCCAGACTCACCGTCGCATCCTCGTTGGACAGTTCCAGCCGCCAGCGCGGCTGGACCCATTCGCGGGCGATCGCCATGCGCACCGGGCGGAGCGCCCGGTCCGAGCAGCACCTGCGCAGGCTGGGGCCCGGCGCCGTCCTGCACCGACAGGCGCGTCAACGGCGTTTCCCAGACGCGCTCGCGCAGCAGGTCGTCACCGGTCAGCAGCTGTCGCTCGCCGGCGACTTCGGCAACGAACCGATAGCCGCGCAGGTCCGCTTCCCAGACAATCGGCAGCTGGCGGATGCGCGCTTCATCCGACGCGAGGGCCATCAGCTGGCCCACCCTCTGTGCCTCGCGAGTGAGCTTCTGCCGAGGGTCAGGCGTCACGCTGATCGTGACGACGGACACGAGGATGCCGGCCAGCACGATCACCACCAGCATTTCGAGCAGCGTGAAACCGCGCCCGTCAGCGCGTCGACTCGGATCCGCCGCTCGTTTCTTCATGGCTTTGCGGGTCGATACCTTGCGCGGGAGCGCGAATGCACAGCGACCCGGTGCGCGCTTATATCGACCAGGAACCGATATCGGCGTCGGTGTTCTGCCCGCCGGACTGCCCATCGGCGCCAAAGCTGAAGACGTCGATTTCGCCGCGCAGGCCGGGATTCAGGTACTGGTAGGTATGGCCCCAGGGGTCCTTCGGAACGCTGCTGCGCTCCAGATAGCCGCCCTGCTTCCAGTTGTTCGGAACCGGCTCGGTCGACGGCTTCGAGATCAAGGCCTGCAGTCCCTGCTCGGTCGTCGGGTAGCGACCATTGTCGAGGCGGTAGAGCTTCAGTGCCTGCATCACCGAGGCGATGTCCTGACGCGCGGCGGCGATGCGCGCGTCGTCGGTGCGCCCGACCACGCGGGGAACGATCAGCGCCGCCAGAATCCCGAGGATCGTGATCACGACCATGATCTCGATCAGCGTGAAGCCGGCCGCGCGCGGGGAACGGAAAACCTTCATTGTGCTCATATGACCATCGCCCAAAGCGAAAGAAAGCTTGAAGTTACGCGCCGAAGGCCTTGAAGTTCTTGTGTTTTAGGCGCGGACAAGAGGCACTGCGGCGGATATTATCAATGCGAGGTCGTGACCTTACCCCTCTTAGACGGGATTCGGAGCGACCGCTAATGCAACAGGATGATCGGCAACAACTCGGGGTGCGCGATCATCGGCCCCGTTTGGACACGCGATGCTGAAAAAGATTGCTGCAGCCGCCGTCCACCTGCTGTTCTTCGCGGGTGTCGTCGCGATCGGCGCTTACTGGTCGGTCAGGATCTTCACGCCCGCGCCGACCTCGGCGCCGCCGCCGTTGCCGCCGCCACCGTTGCGCGACCCGGATGCAGCGGCCGCCGCGCGCATGTTCGGCAAGGTCGAAGTGGCCCAAGCGGTCGTCGCCGTTAACATCCAGGCGGTCGGCGCTTTCTCGGCGGGCAAGCAGTCCAGTGCGATCCTGACTGTCGACGGCAAGCCGGCGCGTGTGTATCTCGTGGGGCAGGAAGTCGTTCCGGGAACGCGGCTCGCGGGCATAGAAGCCGAAGTGGTCGTACTGGACAGCCCGAGCGGCCGCCAGGAAGTCCGTCTGCCGCCGCGTCCGGCGGTCGCGATGAGCGGCGGGCCGCCGCCGCAGAACTTCTCGCGTGATGGCAACACGTTGACCGCGCCAAGCGCAAGCGGAGCTCCCGCTGCGCGCCCGACCCCGGCGATGCCCGCACCGCCGCCGCCGCCGCCGGCAGTTCCGCAGAACCCTCCGGGAACCGCGCCGCAAACGCAGTAGGTCCGGCACTCGGACGCCGTCACCGCGATGCCGTCGCGGTGTTCGCGGCCGGTATCAGAAGTAAGAAAACGTAAGTCCGGTCGACCGCTGCCGCACCGCACCGTTCAATGAGCTCGTCCACCACGGAGATGCTCATGATTGCTCGTGCCTTTACCCTTGCGGCATTCGCTGCCGCCTGTTCCCTGACTGTATGCCGCGACCAGCGACACGCAGGCTCCGGCGCGTACTTCTGGCATCGGCCAGCTCGACAAGAACGGCGACGGCGTCGTATCGCGCGAGGAAGCGTCGGTTAGCCCACGGCTCGCCGAATCGTTCGATCGCCTGGATACGAACAAGGACGCGCTCCTGTCCGTCGACGAGCTGCGGGCTGGCCGGCGCGCCGCGCACCAAGGCCAACTGAGCCGCGTCGACACGAACAACGACGGATCGATCAGTCGCGACGAAGCCAAGTCATCGGCACGCCTGACGGAGCGCTTCGACACCATCGACGCCAACAAAGACGGGCTGCTGTCCGCCGACGAACTGCGGGCGGGCCGGTCGCGCGCGCATCACGGCCACCACAGCCATCACGCGCGCATCGACACGAACCAGGACGGCACGATCTCGCGTGATGAAGCCGGCGCCGCACCGCGTCTGGTGGATAACTTCGACGCGATGGACGCGAACAAGGATGGGATGCTGACCCGCGACGAAATGACGGCATGGCGCCGCGCGCAACCCAAGCCCGGTACGCCAAATCCGCCCGTCGCTCCCGTCAAGCCCTGAGGCACGGCGCCGCGCGGCCAGTTCAATTCGTCTTGACTGCCGGGTTGGGTGCGTGAACGCGCTCGCCCGGCTGAAGGCGGCGCAACCAGAAGTTGACCCGAAACCGCCGCTACGCTGCGCAACGAGAAAACGTGCTTCGACGCCTGCTGCAGGCGTCATCGACGCGGGCGACTGAGGAATCGCTACGCGGCGCTCGTGTGCTTGTCCGTAGGGAAGCGGAGTGCCGGCACGTTCACGCGGGCGTGCTGGCCCCGGCGTCGAGCACGCCGCGACGGATCTGGTCCAGTTCGATCGACTCGAAGAGTGCGCGGAAATTGCCTTCGCCAAAGCCCTCGTCGCCCTTGCGCTGGATCAGTTCGAAGAATATCGGCCCGATCGCCGGCTGCGTGAAGATCTGCAGTAGCAGTTCGTTCGGCGCTCCCTGGTGGGTCGCGCCATCGATCAGGATGCGCAGGCGCTTGAGATCGCCGAGGCGCTCGCCATGGTTGGGCAGGCGCTTGTCAACCAGGTCGTAATACGTTTCGAGCGTATCCTGGAACGCGACCCCGTTGCCGTGCATGGCCTGCACCGTCGCATAGATGTCGTCGGTGCCGAGGGCCACGTGCTGGATGCCTTCACCGTGATACAGATCGAGGTACTCGGCGATCTGGCTCTTGTCGTCCGAACTCTCGTTGATCGGTATGCGGATCTTCCCGCATGGACTGGTCATCGCCTTGCTCTTCAGACCCGTCAGCTTGCCTTCGATGTCGAAGTAGCGGACTTCGCGGAAGCTGAACAGGCGTTCGTAGAACTCCGCCCACTCCTTCATGCGGCCGCGATGCACGTTGTGCGTCAGGTGATCGATGGTCGTCAGGCCGAAACCCGTCGGGCGCACCGGCGCGCCGTCAATCGGTTCGAAGTCGACGTCGTAGATTGAAATGTCGCCGATACCACCGGGCGCCACACCGTTCTTGCCGCGCCAGCGGTCGACGAAATAAAGCAGGCTGTCGCCGATACCCTTGATCGCCGGAATGTTGAGTTCCATCGGGCCTGACTTCGAATCGGCGCCCCAGGCACCGAGTTCGAGCGCGCGCCGATACGCGGCCGCGGCATCCTGTCACGCGGAACGCGATGGCGCAGATCGAGGGTCCGTGAAGGCGTGCAAAACGCTGCGCGAAGGAGTCGGGTTCGGCGTTGATGATGAAATTGACCTCGCCCTGCCGGTACAGCGTCACATGCTTGTGCCGATGGCGGGCAATCGCGACGAAGCCCATGCTTTCGAACAGCGCACCCAGGGCTGCGGGATCGGGCGCTGCGTACTCGATAAACTCGAAGCCGTCGGTCCCCATCGGGTTGTCCCATGGCGTGAACTGCATGGCGTTCTCCTGGCGCGGCCGGATCGGCGAAAGTCGGAAAGTATCGGTCAACTGGAAGGACAGGCGATAGCGCAAAGCGTTCTCGACCGGCAGTCCGAGCAAAGGCATGCCGTTTCCGCGACGGAGGCTCCTTCGACCCTATTGATCGGGCGAAAGTCCGCTTTTTCGTGGTGCCGCGGCGCCAGGAAGGGAGCTTTCATCTGACGTTGGCGCAGCGACTTACCTTCGCACCCTCGCCTGCCTTCGCCGCCTCAAGCGGCTCGAAGGTTCGGCGTAATCCGCGGTTTTTCGGACTTTTCAATCCCGAGCAACTCGAACTCGGATTGCTGGCCCATGTCACTGTCAAGCTCGAGAAACGCGAGAAGATGCGGACGGATGCTCTTTCGGCTTTGCGTGCAGGGGGTGGCGGGAAGCGCCGGCTTGCTTGAATGAGGGGCGAGATGGATCACTTGCTGCGGGTCCAGAACGACGACCTGCCACACTTTTCGCGGTTTGGATGGGCCCGCTGCTGCGTCAACTGGCCGTGATCGACGTCAAGTCGCGCGTTTGCCCTCGACCGCAGCAAGGACACGACCGCACGGCCGCTGTCGCGCGTTCACCCGGCTTGAACCGACCCTGTTGGCCGCCATCTAACCGTCGTATGGACAAGCAATCCAAAGCGCCGCCCGCGCCCGACATTACGCCGGGCGAACGGATCTGGCGCAACACTTTCTTCGTTCTCAGTGCGTCGCTCGCGGGGCTGGCGCTCGTTCAGTTCGACGCCGGTCGGTTGGCACACGGCCTGGGTGACCTGGGCGCTTCCATTCTCATGGTTTCGTTGATTGCTCAATATCCGTTCGTGCGCGCGATCATACGCGCGAGTGCGGAGGACGACAGCACGCCGGAGCGCGCCAAGCGCCGGCAGGAAGCGCTCCTGAAGCAGGCGGCGGAGTTGAAAGCTGCGCACCCGTGGGCGGATGTGGCGGGGCGCGCCGGCTGGATCCTGCTGGCCTTTCGCTCGTGCTGCGCTTCACCGGTACCTCCTGACGCCGGTCGAGGGGCACTCTCGCGCATTTCGTCGCGCTGACGGCTCGTCGATACGGCGAGCGTACGCGAAGGTCGGTTCATGCCGGCCTTTTCGCAGTTCGTCGCAATCGTATCGCTTGCGTTCGTGGCAACTCCTATCGTTCGTTCATTGCGGCCAACTCGCTGAATGCCAGGCGACGCGGAGTCTGCGCCGCAAGCAGGTCCGATTTCCTCCAGCCCCGGCCCCCCGGGAAAATCTTCGGCCCGGATCCGTCCGGGCCGCTTCTTTTCTGCGACGTCGGCGACTTTGAAGCCGGTCCCAAGAAGCCCCTCATACCGTATTCGTGCAGTCTGGACCCCGTGTCGTGCAACCCGTCGCAGCAACATGGCCGGCAGCGGGGCCTCACCGTAGTGTTCGCTCATGGTCAATTGCCAGACGACACGAAACCGCACGGCACAGGGTTGCGCCGCGGTCCGCACGTCGACGGCCCCAACGGAACTGCCGCGATAATTCCCCATGGTCGAAAAACAGGATCCCGCCGAATTACCTCCCGACGGCGAACCGTCCGGCACGTTGCGCCGTGTCAGCGCTGCGACCGCGCAAGGTGCACGTACAGCAGCGCCCGACGTTGCCAGTGGAGCCACGCGCAGCTGGGAGTTCGTTCAGTCGCGCGTCCTGCCACCGCTACGACGCCTCGTCAACCGGATCGGTGACTGGCTCGCCGTGGTCGGCTGGGGCAAGTTCGCTCTGGTGGCCATCCTGCTGCTCGCGTTTGCCGGAATAGCGTCGAACGTCATCTACGACGAAAGCCCGGTGGTCGTCGTCGACCGGCACGGACCCGGGGAGAAAGTCAAAGTCGATATCAAGGTCGGCGCCGACGGGATCCGTATCGAACGACCGTCCGTTCCGCAGCCGCCGAAACCAGCGCAGGCCCCCGCGGCGCCCAAAGCGCCCAAACCGCCGGGCGTGGCGTTGGGCAAAGGCGAAAGTGCGGTGAATATCGACGAGAGCGGTGTGCGGATCTATTCGGAGCGCAACGGCAAACCGGTGCAGGTCATCATCGATGGCGACGGTATCCGGGTGGAAGACGCCAGCGAGCCGCTGCCCCGACCTGCCGACGATCCGGCCGCCGTGGTCATCGAGCGCAATGGTGCCGTGGTCATTCCGCCCGACGTCGCCGGCGACCCTGCGAAGGTCGAGCAGGCGCTGGAAAGCGCCCGCCGCGAAATCGAAAGCATCGTGTCCGACCAGGTTGAGAGGAACGTCGCCCGCGAGGTTCACGACTACCGCCGACGCAGCGGCGACTGGATGATGAGTTTCGCCGGCCTGCTGATCCTGACCGGAGTCATTGTCAAGATCGTCCTCGGCGGCAAGAAGCGCGCGGAGCGTCGCGCGCTGGTCGCTACGGCCACGGCTGCAGAAGAGGGCCTCAAGCGCCAGCTGGTCGAGGCCCAGCTGAAGATGATGCAGGCCCAGGTCGAGCCGCACTTCCTCTTCAACACGCTGGCGTCGGTCGACTACCTGATCGAAACCGACCCGGCGACCGCGTCGAAGATGCAGAAGAACCTGATCCAGTACCTGCGTGCAGCGTTGCCGCAGATGCGCGAGGGATCGACCACGCTCGGCAAAGAGGTCCAGCTATGCCGCGCCTATCTCGAAATCCTGAAGTTCCGGATGGAAGACCGGCTGCAGTACACGGTGACGGTGCCGCAAGGGCTGATGTCGGCGCAGTTTCCGCCGATGATGCTGCAGTCGCTGGTCGAGAATTCGATCACGCACGGCCTTGAGCCGAAGCCGGAAGGCGGTGCGGTGACGATATCGGCGGACATCATCGATGGACGTTTGCGTGTGAGGGTGGCGGACACCGGCCTCGGTTTCGCGGCGGCTGCGCGCCCCGGTACCGGCGTCGGCCTGTCGAACGTGCGCGAGCGCCTGTCGGCCCTGTATGGCGGGCGAGCCCGCCTTTCGATCGATGCCAACGATCCGTCCGGCACGATAGTCACGATCGACGTTCCATACACTTTTGAAACCGACACGCCGATGCAGCCGGCAGCGCAACCCGCCTGACGCATAATTGCCGGATGCCAAGGGCAATCATTGCCGACGACGAGCGGTTGATGCGCGAGCAGCTGCGTGCTCGCCTCGTCGAGGTCTGGCCTGAACTCGAGATCGTGGCCGAGGCAAAGAATGGCGAGGAGGCGGTCGCGGCGGTGCGCGAACAGTCTCCGGACCTGGCATTCCTCGACATCCGCATGCCGGGCATGACCGGGATCGAGGCCGCGCGGGCGATCGGCGACGCCTGCCACATCGTCTTCATCACCGCCTACAACGAGTACGCGGTCGATGCGTTCGAGCAGGGTGCGGTCGATTACGTGCTGAAGCCAGCCGAACGAGAACGGCTGGAGCTGACGGTCGCCCGATTGAAGAAGCGGCTCGGTCAGCGTCCAAGCGACTTGCGGGATCTGCTGACGCGCCTCGCCGAGCGCCTCGACGGAGGAGCATCAGCTCCGGCCGATGCCGGAACCGGGCGGCTTCAATGGATCCAGGCGAGTGTCGGCCAGCAGCTGAAGTTGATTCCGGTCGCTGAGGTGTTGTTCTTCACGTCGGACGAGAAGTACACGCGGGTTCAGACCGACACGGTTGAAGCGCTGATTCGCAAACCGATCAAGGAACTCGTCGAAGAGCTCGATCCGTCCAAGTTCTGGCAGATCCATCGATCGACGATCGTTAATGTCGATGCCGTCGCGGGTGTGACGCGCGATTTCCGCGGGCGACAGCTGGTTCAGATCAAGGGGCGGACTGACAAGCTCGAGGTCAGTCGCAACTACACCCATCTCTTCAAGCAGATGTGACCGGCGCGCTGGTCGCGCCGAGGCGAAATCCGAGGTCTATCGCGGCAATTGCTTCGCGCCATCCTTCGCGCAGCACGGACTCCGGCGTCGCCGGTTGGAGCTGCAGGTAGGCGCGGCACTCCGCCGGGTCGCACGCCATCTGCATGCCGGCGCTCTGAGCCAACGCCGCGAGGGCGCGGTTATCGGGCATGTAGATCATCACCAGCAACGCGTAGCCGCGGTTCCGGGCGTGGGCGCCCGCTCTTTCAAGTATTGCGAGGCCGAGGCCTTGCCGGCGTACATGTGGATCGACCGAAACCGCGAACTCGGCGGCATCGCGCTCGAGGGCGACGTGTCCGAATCCGAGCAGCCTGCCGGCGTCGTCGAACGCGCCGAACGTCGCGTCCCGCGCAAAGCGCAGGCGGCGCACGTATGCCGAAATGGACACGTCGCTGATCGCGTGACCAAAGCGCATGTAGCGATCCGCGGCCGGCAAGGAGAGCAGATGTGCCTCGACCAGCGGACGGTGAGACGAACCGAGTTGGGCGATCAGCGGCTGGCCCGGGAGGGTGGGCCCGGCGAAGCGGCACTTTCCCGGGGCATGGATTACCTCGCGCTGGATTTGTTGCATTGCAGCACTATCCGGCCAACTCGCCGGAAGTCAATCGGCGCCACCCTCTAATTTGCCCTTGGCCTGACGAAAGTGTGCGCTAACTACGCGAGTGACGACCGTAAAATTCTCGGCTAATAAAGATTTCCGGGATCCGGTTCGCGGGCCATCGAGCATGCGCAGCGTTGACGCAACGCACCGAAGGGGCG
>CAVQID010000062.1:0-25388 GCA_963712485.1 uncultured beta proteobacterium | reverse complement strand
TTCCGTCGCGGTGTGACGCCTACGCGCGAACAAACTGATCAGGTTCCAGGGGATCGAGGTTCCAGAAGGCTTCGCGCACACACTGTCCGCCACCTGCGCGGGAATGTGAGCCGAGTCATTCCCACTCGATCATCAACGAGCGCCCTGTGGGATCAGCTTGGCGCGTCCTTCACCTTTTACGCTGGTACTGCGTTCTGCGTCATCGCACTGCTAGGACTGATCAGGCGAACGTAGCAATACTGCCGTCGGGCCGTCCGCTTCCAGCGACCGCGCCGGGTCCGCTTTCGGCAAATGCTAAAGACTGCAATGGGGCGTGTTCTGCAGATCGGAGTTCCCGAAAGCAGACTCGCATCGTCGAATGACCGCTGTGCGGCAGTGAATTGACGTCCGCATCGCGGCACGCGCGATGTCAGCTCAGGGTCAGGCGGTACTCGACTCCCTTGGTCAACCTCTCCGTATCGGTGCTTCGCGGGCGGAAGTTCAGTGGCCGTCTGGCGGCATGTCCGGTTTGACGGGTCATCCGCGTCCGTACAGGCAGGAGCTCAGGGTAGCCATTCTTGAGGTCCACCGGCGCATCGTCCCGAACGAGTAGGCACGCCGATTGCCGATGTACCGCCGCGCGCTAGCCGAAGCTCCAAAGAAACAAGTTTAGGCACCAAGTACCGAGAGGCGACGCAAACGAGCCCCGTTTCGACAGGGGCTCGTCTCCACTTCCTGGAGTGATTGACGACCAGGTTCGACAAATTTCCATACGACCAAGGAGCACACACCGATGTCTACAAAGAAAGCTGTTGCAAAGAAGCCTGCCTCAACCAAATCATCCGAGCGCGATGCGGTAGAGCTACTGAAGGCCGACCACAAAGAGGTCAAGGCGCTTTTCGAGGAATACAAAGCACTTGTTGAAAATGAGGAGATTGGCGAAGAGCGCCAGGCCGTGGCCCAGCAGATCTGCCTTCTGTTGACGGTGCACGCAACGGCAGAAGAAGAGATCTTCTATCCGGCGGCGCGCGCGGCGATCGACGATTCTGATCTGCTTGACGAAGCCGAAGTGGAACACGCCTCGGCAAAGGATCTGATTGCGCAGATCGAGGCGATGAGTCCGGGCGACGCGCTGTACGACGCAAAGGTGATCGTGCTGGGCGAGTACATCGATCACCACGTCAAGGAAGAGGAAGGCGAGATGTTTCCGAAGTGCAGGAAATCTGACATGGATCTGGTTGCGCTCGGTGAGGCCATCGATGCGCGCAAGGCCGAACTGATGGACGAAATGGGCGCTATTGCCTAGGCACGCCTGCATTGCGCGGTCAGGCAGGTAAAGCCTGCCTGCTCGCCTGTTTGCTGCCGGGTCGGCACGAGGGGTAACAGCTGGGCAAAGCGTTTCGGCCGCTGGAGGTGGATTCGAAAGGCCGCAGGTCGAGTTCTGTCCCCGTGCAACCGCGCTGAATCTGCCGGCATGGCGCCGGGGGCCTAATTGACTCTTTTTTTTCGAAGCGCTGCACGACGTTCGGGCACGGCGCTTGCTCAACAGCTGTCTCGGACGCGCAGGATCGCCCTTGCGAGGGTGACAAAGCCTGAATTTCGCGTCCCGATCAACCGCTGGGGGTGACATGAGAAAGCCGATGAACTACCGGGACATACCAACGCGCACACTGGAGCGAATCCAGGCGGGCGATAAGCCTTCGCTTGCGCCGGGCGATCAACCTGAGCGCGGACAGCATAATCCGACCCCAGGTCCCGACACCGGAGTCGATGCACGCGAGCAGCCGGTCAGAGCTCAGGCCACCTGACCGAAGCGGCTCACTGTGGAACAGCGCCCATTTCGTGTGTCGAACCTGGTCATCAATGAATATCTGCGTCAGCCCTTAGCCGCAAGAGTGCGCCTTGCCATTGAAAAGTATGGCGCGAGAGCAGATCGTCCAGCCGTATCCTGCGACAGGTTGCCGGCGTAGCGAAAGTAAGGAGCCTCTCCGCGTCTTTCTGGTGGAAGACAATGTCGATATCGTGGAGTTGCTCACCACTGTATGCGAAGAGATTGGCAACGTCCTGGTGGTCTACTTCCGCCGACGATGCGATCGACCGCATTGCAGTCAGCGAACCGGATGTCGTTCTGATCGACAATCCACTTCAATCAGGCAGCGGGATTGATGTGATCCGGGCCATACGCTTAATGGGTCCGGTTCCTGGGCGACTGCTACTTGCTATATCGAACGCCCTGAACCGAACGGTACGTGAGGCGAGCCTGTCCGCCGGGGCCGACAAGTACTTCGACAAGACGATCGACCACGAGAAACTGTTGGCGCGAATCGCGGCTTTGGCCTTTGGCCTTGGATGGCGACTTGTCTCCCAACCAGACATGATTCCCGATCGCCGCTGAACATTGAACGGAGAGCACCATGAAACGGGTCCTCTGGTTGCTCGCGTTTGCTGTTCTCGGACTGGTCGCCTACTTGTCGTTCTGGCCCGTACCGATTCGAGCGGTCTCGTGGAAAGCTCCTGCTGCTCCCGGCTACACGGGTCCGCACAAAGCCAACGAAGGCCTTGCCCGCCTGAACCTCATCCCGCTTGGCATTGAAGCGGGACCTGAGCACATCGTTCTGGCGCGCGACGGCAAGCTCTACGCCGCCGTCGCCAGCGGCCGGGTGCTCAGGATGAATCCTGACGGTACGGCGCAGGAAGTGTTCGCAGAAACAGGGGGACGAGTGCTTGGGTTCGACTTCGATCGCGCGGGCAACCTGATTGCCGCCGATGCGATCAAGGGTTTGCTCGCCATTAGCCCGGACGGCCGGATCACGGTCCTTGCCGATCAGGTGGCCGGCGACCCCATCCGGTATGCCGACGCTGTCGTCGTCGCAAGCACAGGCAAGGTGTATTTCAGCGATGCCTCGGGACGCTTTTCGCCGGCACAGTGGGGCGGCACCTTCGATGCAGCGGTGCTGGACATCCTGGAGCAAGCGGCGACCGGCCGCGTCCTGGAGTACGACCCGGTCAGCAGGAGTACCCGCATCGTTGCCAAGGGCCTCAGCTTCCCGAATGGAGTGGCGTTGAGCCGTGATGAGCGCACGCTGTTCGTTGCTGAGACCGGTCGATCGCGTGTGTGGAAGATCGAAACGGCGGCCGCCGGTCTCGATGTGGGACAGCCCTCGCCCCAAGCTACCGTGCTGTTCGAAAACCTGCCGGGGTACCCCGACAACCTAATGCGAGGTCTGGACGGCCGGATCTGGTTGGGGTTCACTGGGCCGCGCAGTCCCAAGGTCGATGCGATGGCCGACAAGCCGCTCCTGCGCGAAGTGACGCTGCGCCTACCCCGAATGCTTTGGCCTTTGCCGAAGAAGTACGGACACGTCTTTGCGTTTACAGAGGACGGCAGGGTGGTGACCGATTTACAAGACCCGTCGGGCAGTTATCCGGAAACCACAGGCGTCACTGAAACAGCAGATCGCCTGTATGTGCAGAACCTGCATTTACATTCAATCGGCTGGCTGGCGCGCTAACGGCCAGTTGCAGACGTTCCATCAGTTGGGTGTACCGCCCGATTGCGAACATCGCGCCTGATCAGCGCGTGCGGCGCGGTTCGCTCTTTCCTCGTAGTTGGGCGCCTTTGCGCGCGTTGCCACGCGTCGCGAGCTTGTCGGCCGCTCGCTTCGCAGGCTTGACGTGGCCGCTCCCCGCCGCGACAGCCACCGTTTCGTACTCGGCAGCGTAGTGCCTGCGCATGCGCAAGATCTCGCGCGTGTAGTTGCGGGCAAGCTGCTTCTTCTTGGTCGTGGACAGCAGGCGCCCGGCGACCTGGAAGAATTTCGACTCCTCTTCCTTCAGGTGGTGGCGCAGTTGGATGTGCGCGGTCGCAGGGAGACAAAGTCCGCTTTAGTGCAACTCGTCTTGATGCCTTCGTTGGGAGTTTCTTCGCCCTGTTGCTCTTGCCGTTCGTCGCTACCTGCATGGCGGCGCTTGCGACGATTGAGACCTGGACACCTGCCGCAGCAGCGGTGATCCTCGTAGCCTTGGCGGTGTGCGGTGTTCTGGGCTGGGCGATTTACCAGGTATGTCTGCGGCCACGGTTAGTGCTGGGCACATTTTGCCGGCGGATCTTTTCCGCCGAATGAGACTCGGTTTCAATTTAGGCCGTCAGCAGTTCACATATGTCGATACCAAGGGCACGAGCAATTCGGTCCACATTGTCGATGGAGACATTTCTCTCAGATCGCTCAATCGCACCAACATAAGTCCTGTGGAGACCACACCGCTCCGCCAGCGCCTCCTGAGATAACCCAAGGCGAGTTCTGTGCTGTCGCATATTTCTGGCGATACGCTCTCGCCCACTGAGCTTGCGTGACCGTCTGTCCACGGCCCGCAGCTTTCTGTTTTGACGACTTTACGTCTACAGATTATAAGTAGCAATCTTTTCTTTGTCGCCAGGCTGTGCTCCGAGCGAGGTCTGCTGAAATGGGCCGCTTCATCTTGGGAAAGCGCCTCAATCGTCTACGGACTCTGAGCTCGAGGCCGGATTTCTCTGTCTTTCAGAGAGAATTTGAACTCGCGTTCCGACGGGCGAGCGGGGAGCAGCGCGAGCAGCTGAAGGCGATCGGTGCAGAAGCATTCGAATCACTCCTCCAAGAGCCGGAACCTGACCCAGAAATCTGTCTGTGGTTTGGTCGCCAGTTGGAGCAAGGGGCTGTGGTCCTAACAGACGGAGTTGTCGCGCTCCTCGCCAAGCACGAGCGACGACTTGCCATGGACGCCGAGCGCCGTCGACACCTGGGGCTCGAGCCCGCGCCGGTGATCATTCAGATGAAGCGCGTTGTTCAGCTCAGCTGGTTCAACACGGCTGGCTTCCAGTCCAGTGACGCGTTCGAGATTCGCAGATCAGTTTTCCGTTCGAATCAGGAGCGTCGGTTCGCAAGGGCGCTGCTCGCTAGGTTCCCAGGCTTCGTCCCCTTGCCCAACTATCCCTTAGATCAGATCGCCGACCTCGATCGGCTGAAGCCGCTTGTCAGTCAAGAGGCATGGCAGTACGGTCGATTCTGCCGACTGGACGCTGTTTTGGTCACGCCCGTTGAAGGTGATCCGATTGCAGCGTTCGAACTGGATAGCAAGTACCACGATGACCCGCAGCGGCGCGCTAACGATCGCATCAAGGACTCGCTACTCTCAGTGGCTCGTATACAGCTCTTTCGGTTGCGGACAGACGATCCGGAAGCCACCAGCGTTGACGAGTGGTACAGCATCCTGACCGATCAAGTACTCGACAAAATCGACATCGGGGAACGTCTTCGCACAAGGGACACGCACTCCGTGTTGGTTCCGGTCTGTAGGTAGATCTCGAGTAGCGCGTCCAGTGCCGGATATGCGCCGCCAGTAACGCTGGAAAGCCGCCACGCATAATGCTCGAAAGCGGCCGCCCAAAATGCCCCCATCCGCCAGCGATGTGCCGGCGGTACCCGGCCAATTGCTGTCATTCCGTTGGGTCGCGTCGTTTGCCCGAAAGCATCGGTAATCGGGCTGACCGCTATGTAGGGTCGAGCTCTCCATAGACTCGCGGGATACCCACCCTGCGAAGGAGAGATCGCATGAAGTACTTCACCGGTATCGATGTGTCGCTGCGTTCCGTGTCGATCTGCGTGGTCGACGAGGCAGGTGCGGTGCAGTACGAGGGCAAGGTCCCTGCAGAGGTCGATCTCATCGTAGCCGCGCTTCAACGCTGCAAGGCAGAGATCAAACAAGTTGGGCTCGAGGCCGGCACCCTGACGCAGTACCTGACCTATGGCTTGCAGAAGGCCGGCTTCGAGGTGATCTGCCTCGAGGCGCGCCAGACCGCCGCCACATTGGCGGCGATGCGCAACAAGACCGACCGCAACGACGCCCGCGGATTGGCGCAGATCCTGAGGACCGGCTGGTATCGCACCGTTCACGTCAAGAGCCTGGAGAGCCACCAGGTGCGGGCGCTGCTGGCCAGCCGCAAGGCGCTCCTTGCCAGGTGCGTGGACCTGGAAAACGAGCTGCGGGGGTTGCTCAAAATCTTCGGTGTGCGCCTGGCGCCCCACCTCGCTCATAACCGCTTCGATGAGACCGTGCGCGCCGCAGTGTCGACGACTCCAGAGCTCAACACGTGTCTGCTGCCGCTGCTCGATGCGCGCACGGTGCTGTACAAGACCTACCTGAAGCTGGACAACGCCGTGAAGAGCGTAGTGCGCCACGATCCCATCTGCCAGCGACTGATGACAGTCCCTGGAGTCGGGCCCGTCACCTCGCTCACCTTCAAGGCGGGGGTGGACGATGCCAACCGCTTCCGCTCGTCACGCAACGTCGCCGCGCACTTCGGGCTGACGCCGCGGCGCTATCAGTCCGGCGAAACTGACAACCCCGGCCGCATCTCCAAAGCCGGCGACGTCGACGTGCGCCAGGCGCTGTACACGGCCGCGCACTCGCTCATGACCCGCTCCGACGCCTGGTCGACGCTCAAGGCCTGGGGCTTGCGGTTGGCCAAGGTGCGCGGCCATCGCCGGGCTGTCATCGCCGTGGCGCGCAAGCTCGCCGTGATCCTGCACCGGATGTGGGTCGACGGCACCGACTTCCGCGCCGCACGTCTGCAGGGGGTCGCATGAGCTAAGCCGATCGCGACTTCAAACCCGATTCTGCGTTGACTGTGTGGACGATGGTTCTGGATGAAGCCGAGAATGTCAGCTGCGCTTCGAGCGCGCCCGAAAGCATGGCTCGTCCGACCCTTCCGACCAATGCCTGCAGCGTGCCAGCCGCACCGCGCCCGACTGCGTAGAGAAGCGTGACCCACACAACAACCAGACCTAAACTTCAAACCAACCGGAGCCCCGACCCTTGACAACATCGCCCGATTAGAGAAGCGGACTTCCAGTAGCCGGCCGGAGTCAAGGAACAAAACGAGTACGTCGCAATTCATTTGCGTTGCTTCAGGCTCACGGCGCTAGCCACCTTCAAGTCTGCAAGTACCAACCGGGCCCTGTTTCTCACTGGTCGGTTGCGAGGCGAATCGCACCAGACATCCGTCGGGATCAAGCGTGTCGCGTTGCTCTGCGGCCGCCCTGGCGGCGCTTGCCGCCCCAGAGAAACTTCGGTGCCAAACCGTGTCCAAGGGGTCGCTTGCACAGTGCGTGGCTATCGCCAGGTGGGCGACGCCAGTCCTTTGGTGGCTCACGGCGTGGGCGATTGAGCCAATTTGCATTCATGCAGATGGCACCAGGGCGGCGTCCAAATCACATTTGTAGATTCACTCCAGTCCGCTTTCCTGGCTCACCGCCCCGGGCCAAACCGTTACGCGAAGCATCGATTCACATTGAACGGCTGCTGGTCTCGCAGCATGTAGTAGCAAGCCCGCGCCAGCTTGTGCGCCAGCGCCTTGATCGCCACGATGCGATTCGTCCTGCTCTTCTTGCGATCATAGAAACAGCGCGCCTGCGGGCAGTACCGCAGCGCGAAGTTGGCGGCCTCCACAAAGGCCCACGACAGGTACTTATTGCCGTTGCGGGTGTTGCCTTCGCCCTTTTTCTTGCCGTTGCTTTCCCGCACGCTGTCCACGCAGCGGCAGTAGGAGCTGAAGTTGCCGACCTGTGCAAAGCGACTGATCGATCCGGTTTCCAGCATGATTGTGGTCGCCAGCGTGTCGCCGATGCCGGGTACCGTCTTCAACAGGCGGTACTCGGGACGCAAGCTCACCCGCTCCTTGAGCCGCTTCTCCAGCACCTCGATCTGGTGCCCCAGCGCCTGGCACACGGCGCGGTTCGCTTCCAGGGCGAGTGCCACGTCGCGCGCAAAGCGTCCTCGTCGGTCACCACCACCACGCTGTTGTTGGAGTGCAAGTCAATGCCGATAAACTTCCGCATGCCGGTCTCCTTCAGGGTCGTCAAGACAAACGCACCTTGACTTTATCCCCGCCGTGCCTCGCGGCACGGTGTGGAGGCCCGCTACATGATCATCACTTCGAGACGACGAGAAGCGGAAGTTCGTGCCACCCGGTCCCCTGAAAGTCGCGGAGCAACACTTGCCCTGCCGCTGCCTTACGAAGTGCCTGCGGATGGGGGCGCACACGTTGAGCCTGATCCTCGCCTTGTCATGGGCTGCATTGCCCGCGTATGCAGCTGATGATGAAGCACGCGTGCTGATTCTTAACGCCTTGGACCCCTACCTTCCGGCCTTTCTCGCGATTGACAGCGCGATGCGCGCAAGCCTCGTTAGTGAAACCGGAAGGCGCATTGTCCTGTTTTCCGAGCCGCTGGACGCGCAACGATTCGCTGTCGAGCCCCTCGAACCTGAGCTCCTTGCGTTGCTGACCAAGAAGTACAGAGCACTGCCGATCGACGTGGTCGTGACCGTGACGAAGCCTGCATTCGACTTCTACCTTCGGCACGGTAAGCAATTGTGGCCGGGCGCTCGCTTGGTGTTTCATGGCCTTCCCGACCCCGGAAACGAACTCCCGACCGTCCCACCCAACGCCATCGGGCTTGTGAATCGCGACGACTTTGGCGGAACCCTCGACCTTGCCCGGCGGTTGCAACCCAACGCGCGACGGATACTTGTCATTTCCGGCGTTTCGCCTTTGGACTTGGAACTGGAGCAGCGGGCACGGCAGGCCGTGCCGAACGTGGCAGGAGCAGCCGCTGTGGAGTTCCTCACTGGTTGGCCACTCGCAGAACTGGTCGACCGGGTTGCAACCGAACCTGCAGATACGATCGTGCTCTATCTCACCCAGTTTCGCGACCGTGATGGTCGCCCGTACCTGCCTCGCGAGGTGCTGCGCGCGATGAGTAACGTGTCGGCCGCACCGATCTATGGCCTCTTCGAGACCTATGTCGGCGCCGGTGTTGCCGCCGGCAGCATGGAGTTTTACGAAGATCGCGGGCGGCTTGTGGGGCAGCTGGTGCGTGAGGTCGTCGCCGGCAAGTCGCCGACGCCGGCCGTATCCCGTGTGCCGAGCCGTTGCGTCGCCGACGCGCGCGCGCTTCAGCGCTGGTCGCTCGACGAGCAACATCTGCCGAGCGGATGCGAAGTCCGCTTCGCGGACCGTCCCCTGTGGCGCCAATACCTGTGGCAAATTGCCCTGGCGCTGTCGATCCTCGTCGGCCAGTCACTGCTGATCGTCGCATTATTCGCGCAGCGAAGGCGCCGCCGCCTTGCCGAGGCCGAGTCGCAGGCGCGCCTTTCGGCGATGACGCACATGAATCGCAGCGTGGCCATGGGCGGACTGGCGGCGTCGATTGCCCACGAGCTCAATCAGCCCCTTGGCGCGATCTACAACAACGCAGGGGCCGCGCAGATTCTGATCAAGGCTGATTCACCCAATATGAACGAAGTGGCCGAGATCCTGAATGACATCAAGCTGGACGACAAGCGTGCAAGTGAAGTACTTGAGCGGATTCGCAATATGCTGCGCAAGACGGCCGCAAGCGTTGAGGAACTTGACTTGAACGAGGCCATCGCCGAGACGGTTAAGTTGCTAGCCGCCGAAGCGTCGGCCAAGGGCGTGTCACTCAGCACCGAGTTCGAACCAGGACTGCCGAATGTCCGCGCTGACCGGGTGCAAGTGCAGCAGGTGATCCTGAACCTGGCGCTCAACGCCATGGAGGCTATGCACGACCAGCCAGCGGAGAAGCCGCAGGTGGTGATACGCAGCCGACGTATCAACGACAAGCAGGCCGAGGTTTCCGTGACCGATTCCGGTGCTGGCATCGACGCTGCGATGCTGCCTCGCATCTTTGACGCGTTTGTCACGTCCAAGGCAAGCGGCATGGGCCTGGGACTTTCGATCTCGCGTACGATCATCGAAGCACTGGGCGGCCAACTTAGTGCGGCCAACCTCCCGGAGGGTGGCGCAACGTTTCGTTTCACGTTGCCGTTTGGCAAGGCGCACCGCGCGTGAACTCGGACAGCTCAACGGTGCACGTCGTCGACGACGATGCGTCCTGGCGCACTTCGGTTCGGCGGCTGATGTCTGCCGCCGGATACAGAGTCGCGCTCTACGAGTCAGCGGAGAAGTTTCTCGAGACCGCCAATCTGAACTGTCCGAGCTGCGTTCTGCTCGACGTGCGTATGCCTGGGCTGACGGGGCTGGAACTGCAGCAGCACTTGGCGAGCATGCGGCGCCAGATGTCCGTCATATTCGTTTCCGGGCATGGTGACATTCCGACAACCGTTCTGGCCATGAAGTCCGGGGCCGAGGACTTTCTTTCCAAGCCCGTGGACACCGATGTGCTGCTGCGTGCCGTCGAGCAGGCGCTCGCGCGCAATCTCGAGGATCGTGGCAAGCGCGAGCAACTCGACGTCCTGCGTTCCCGCGTCGACACCCTGACGCCGGCTGAACGCAAAGTCTTTGACCTCGTCGTTCGGGGCAAGCTGAACAAGCAGATCGCCGGCGAGCTCGGCACCGCCGAGCGGACCGTCAAGTGGCACCGCCACAACCTCATGCAAAGACTGCAGATTCAGTCGCTGGCCGAGCTGGTTTCGATCGCTGAGCGACTCGGCCTGGTCGGCACCGACGACCGCGCGCCCGGCGACTCCCGGTAAGCCGGCTCGCCTCTTGGCGCACGCGCCTGGACATTCGCGACCACTGTCCTTTGGTGCGGCCCCGCACCAAAGGACAGTTACCGCACGCGGCCAGATTGCCTACCGTCGCGGGCAATCGATCTCAGAACGAGTTCCCATGCGGCTTTTCACTCAGACCCGGGTGACGACTGCTAATGCAGACAACCCACGGATTGGTCGCCATCGTCGAGGATGACGCGCCCATGCGCAAGTCCATCGAGCGTCTCTTGCGTGCGAGCAGCTATTCAACCGTCGCCTTTGCGAGTGCGGAAGAATTTCTGCAAAGCGGGGTTGCCGACCACGCGATGGGCCTCGTCCTGGATATCCACCTGGGAGGCATGTCGGGAATCGAGTTGCGCCGCCGACTGTTGGCCGCCGGGTCGAAGCTGCCGGTCGTTTTCATCACCGCCTTCGACGACGAGGCAACTCGTGCCGAGGCGCTTGCGGTGGGCTGTGTCGACTGTCTGCACAAGCCGTTCGAAGCGCATCAGCTCACCGAGGCTCTGCAGCGCGGCACAAGATCGTAGTCATTGCGGCTTAGTCGGTCCGGTGCGCGCAGAACTTCCCGCTGCACGAGCGGAAGTTCTTCGCGGTGGAGTGAAGCAGTGTTGCGTCGGACTTCACGTCAGTTGGAACCACGGAGGAGTGAAATGAACCTGAAACGAATGCTCGTCACGACGCTCGCAATGCTCGGCATAACGCTGGGCACGGCAACGCCAGCGCTTGCCCAGGCGCCAGCCAAGAAGCCCAACATTCTTTTCATCATGGGAGACGACATCGGCTGGATGCAGCTGGTTAGCTACCAGAATGGACTGGGGGTCGGCGAAACGCCCAACCTCGACCGCATTGCCAACGAGGGCGCCAAATTCATGACCTACTATGCCGAGCAAAGCTGCACGGCCGGGCGCAACGCCTTCTTCACCGGCATGACACCGCTGCGCACCGGCATGATCCCGCCGCAGCTTCCCGGCAGCCCCTCGTATCTGCGGCCGGGCACCCCAGCGCTGGCCAAGTTCTTGTACGACTTGGGCTACACCACCGGCGAGTTCGGCAAGAACCATCTCGGCGACCACACCGATGCGCTGCCAACGGCGCACGGCTTTCAGGAATTCTGGGGATATCTGTACCACCTGGACGCGATGCAGGGGGTGAGTTTCCCCGACATCAACAAGTCTCCGCTGGTGCAAGGCGTTGCTCCGCCGTGCAAGAACACGCCAATCCCGGGCCTGCCCGAAGTTCCCGGCGCCGTGGACCCGAAGACCACCATCTGCCTGACGCCGCCGCGCCCCGTGCTCTCGTGCAAATCGTCCGATGGGTCGGGGAAGAACCAGACCTGCAAGGACGAGGGCCCGCTGACGCTGGAACGCTCGAAGACGGTGGACGAGGAAATCTCGGCCAAGGTCATCGACTTTCTCGACCGCAACGACCCGAAGAAAACCAACAAACCCTTCTTCGTTTGGTACAACCCGGCGCGTATGCACATCACGACTGTCCTGTCGCCGAAATACCTGGCGATGCTGGGCGAGGAAGGCGGAAAGGACTGGGGCATCAACGAAGCCGGCATGAAGCAGATGGACGACAACATCGGCTACGTGCTGAAGAAGTTGGAAGACATGGGCCAACTCGACAACACCATCGTTGTCTTCACCACCGACAACGGCGCCGAGAGCCAGACCTTCCCGGATGGAGGCATGACTCCGTTCAAGGCCAACAAGCTCACCACCTGGGAAGGCGGCATGCGCGTGCCGCTGGTCATCCGCTGGCCGGGTGTCATCAAGCCAGGCACGGTCCTGAACGACATATTCGCGTCGTACGACTGGCTGCCGACCTTCGTCGAGGTCGCCGGGGGACCAAAGGGCAACGACCTCAACAAGCAGATCATGGCGGGCAAGTATCCGGGCATCGTCAAGACCAAGCTTCAGGGGGTGAACCAGCTCGATTACCTCACGGGCAAGTCGGCGAAGTCCGCTCGCGACAGTTTCCTGTATTACACCGGCGCGACGCCATCCGCAGTGCGCTACAAGAACTGGAAGATCTATTTCACGATGGAAGGCTCCGGCGGTGCCTCCGCGCTCCTGGGTCCGCAGACTTATGGCTGGGCCCAGATCCAGAACATCCGGCGCGATCCCTTCGAACAGGCGGTGGGCGACGACCAGAAGTCCGTGTTGTCCATCGGCGGTGCAATTGCCTCCCCGAGTACTGCGTACCTCTACAACTGGAACATGCTGCCGCTTGGCCAGCAACTCTGGCTGCAGGAGCTTGAGTCCTTCGTGGAGTTCCCGCCGCTGCAGGATCCGGCGAGCTATAACCTTTCGCAGGTCCTGCAACAGGTCAAGGCCATGGCCAACAAGCACCCGAGCCGATGACTGGCAATACCGGCGCGTATCGATGACTGAGTGGGCGGCCTGAAAGGGTCGCCCGTTTTTCTCTCGGAACTATTTTGCAAACTGAGAATGATGGAACACATCTTTCTGCTCGTTCCTGGGCAGAACTTCGTCGGGCAATTCCCGGCGACGTTCAAGGATTTCCCGCCGAGCCAGAAACCCGGCAGCTTCTCGCTCGACAACGTGCTGAAGGCGCTGGAGACGCCCGCCAGCAACTGATTAAGGATGGTCACGCGGATTTTCAGTTCGCGTCGGCATAAGACGATTAACACGCGCAGTACTGTCTCTGTGAAGGTCGTGTAATGACACTCCGATTCGCAAGACTGACTCTCTTCGCGCTCGTGATCGTGGCGGGCTTTCCGCTGCTCGCCGGAGCGCAGGCTCCCTCCGCGTCGACGACGATCCCCCTCGACGCGTGGCCGCGCGCCATCGATCTAACCAACGGCCAGGTGCTCGTCTATCAGCCGCAGATCAATACCTGGAACGGCAATCAGCTCGATTTCCGTGCGGCGCTGGCGATCAAGCCCGCCGGCTCGAAGGATGAGAGCTTCGGCGTGGTCTTCGCCACCGCCCGCACGCAGGTCGACCGGGTGGCGCGCACCGTCGTATTCGAGAATATGTTGATCTCGAGGCTCGACTTCCCGACGCTGCCCGATCGCGGCGCCGCCTACGCGGCGCAGCTGCAGACCGACTTCGCGAAGGCGCTGCGTTCGATCTCGCTCGACCGCATGGAAGCCGCGCTGGCGGCGTCCGGAGTCAAGAGCGTCGCCGGTGGAGCTGAACAACACGCCGCCGCAGGTGATCATCAGCTATTCGCCGGCCATCCTGGTGCCGATCGACGGCGCGCCGGTGCTCAAGCCAACCAGCGACAGCCGCTTCCAGCGCGTGATCAACACGCGCGCGCTGATCCTGCAAGGCGGCTTCGAGCGGAACTACTTCATCCACGTCTACGACGGTTGGCTGAAGTCCTCGTCGCTCGCGGGCCCCTGGGCCAAGTCGGATTTCCAGCCCCTTGGAATGGATCAGGTGGCGCAGCAGATCGCCAAGTCCGGGCGCGTCGATATGCTCGACGGCGGAGCGAAGGCCAACCCCAAGCCGTCACTCGCGAACGGCGTGCCGGCGATCCATACGACTCAGGGCCCGGCTGAGCTGATCGTGTTACGCGGTCAGCCTGACTTCGTGCCGCTCAGTGGCACGCAATTATTGTGGGCGGCCAACACGACGAGCGACGTATTCATCGACACGTCGAACAGCCAGTACTACGTATTGCTGTCCGGACGCTGGTTCCGTTCGGCCGCGCTGACCGGGCCGTGGACTTTTGTCGCGGCCAATGCGCTGCCGGCGGATTTCGCGCGCATTCCGCCGTCGTCACTCGCCGCTGCGGTGCTGCCGACGATCGCGGGCACCCCGCAGGCGCAGGCGGCGGTGATCGCAGACTCGATTCCTCAGACGGCCACGGTGCCGTCTGAAGAACGGACCGAAGTTCACGCCCAGCTTCGATGGCGTGCCGCAGTACGCACCGATTCCAGGAACGCCACTGTCGTACGTAATCAATTCGTCGGAGCCGGTGATCCAGGTTTCGCCCAGCTCCTACTACGCAGTCGTCGCGGGCGTCTGGTTCACTGCGCCGCAGATCACCGGGCCGTGGACGATCGCGATGTCTGTGCCCGGAGTCATCTACACGATTCCGCCAAGTTCCCCGCTGTACTACGTGACCTACGTGCGGATCTACGAGGCGACGCCGCAGTACGTGTATGTCGGTTACACGCCGGGCTACCTCGGCACAGTCGTATCGCCTTACGGCACGATCGTCTACGGCACCGGCTATGTGTACTCACCGTGGATCGGCTCGTATTGGTATCCGACGCCGTATACCTACGGCCTGGCTGCGGCGCCGATCTACAACCCGTATGTGGGCTTTACGTTCGGCTTTGCACTCGGCCTTGCAACAGCGGCCTGGTATCCGTACTGGGGCGGCGCCTACTACCACCCGGGTTACTGGGGCGGCTATCCGTGCTGTGCGACGGCGGCGGCCAATGTCTACGGCCACTGGGGCGCTGCCGCGTACTCGGGAACGCGCAGCTGGTACGCGGGCGGCGGTGTGGCAGGTTCGACCTTTCGCGGCAGCTACGCAACCAGCGCACCGGCAGTTGGGGCAATGTCAACGCGGGTCGGCAGTACAACGCATGGACCGGCAACGCGTCGCGTGGCTACGACCGCAGCGTCTATACCCCGGCCGGCGGTGTCGCCAACGTCGCGCGCGGCAGCAACACCAACGTCTACACCGGGCAGCGCACGAGCGGATCGAGCGCTGCGGGAGTCGGCGCCGGCGGCAGCACCTATCAGCGCTCCGGCGCGACCACCGCGGGACCGGAAGGTTATGCGCACGCCGGCGAAGGTTCGACCTACAACGCGCGCACCGGACAGACGAACACCTGGAACACCGCCAGCCTCGGCAACAACCATTACGCGGACGTCAATGGCAACGTCTACAAGAACACCGGCAGCGGTTGGCAACAGCATGGACTGGGCGGATGGTCGAGCTCTGCCGGAGCCACGGACTGGGCCGATCGTGAGGCACAGTCTCGGTCGTGGGGGAATGATCGCTACGGCGGCTTCTCAGGCGCGGACCACAGCTGGGGCGGTTTCGGCGGCGGGCGCTTCGGTGGCGGAGGCTTCGGCGGTGGGGGATTCGGGGGACGGTTCGGTGGCGGCTTTGGCGGTTTCCGCCGCTAGGAAAGTGGGACGACTGAGGAGAGGCCGCTCGTCCGACGAGATCTGTTCTTTTATCACTGCGCGGAAGGCGTCCTCGCTTCGGCGCTCCCATCGAAGTGACAAGCCAACGACTGGAGAAACCATGAAGCGAGTTGCATCGATTATCTCGACGCTTGCCATCGCATTGATGGTGTCCGCATGTGCGACGCCCGGACAACAGCCCGGCGCGATCGAGATTCAGCGCGGTGTGATCGAGCAGATCATGCCAACACAGATTGCGACCAATCATCACCAGGGTCTCGGGGCGATCGTGGGGGGCCTCGGCGGGCTCGGGATCGGCAGCCTGATCGGTGCCGGCACGGGCCGTGACGTCGCGATGGTCGTGGGAGCGATCGGTGGCGCGGTGATCGGCAACGAGGTTCAGAAGAAGCATGACAAGCCGATTGCGGGCCAGCAGATCATCGTGCGTGTCAGCAGTGGCGTGCTGGTGCAGATCACACAGCCGGTGGGACCGTCGCTTCGGGTTGGTCAACGGGTCTACATCGAAGGCAGCGGCGAGAACGCTCGCGTCATACCCCAGTAGAAATGACGGAACTCACGCACCTTGGGAAGCACGCGCTCGTTGAATGTCGCGTTCTGATGGATCAGGAGAGGCACCGATATGGTTAAGGCAAATGGGGTTCTCGCCTGGCGCTGCGACCCTGGCGACGACGTTGCTCGTTGCGGCGCCGGTTCGAGCAGAGCTGAGTGCCGAGGAGCTCGCCAAGCTGGCGCAGAACCCGGTGGGCAACCTCATCAGTGTGCCGTTCCAGAACAACACCAACTACAACGTCGGTCCGCTCAACGGCAACCAGAACATCCTGAACATCCAGCCGGTCATCCCGATCGAGATCAGCCCGGAGTGGAACATCATCACGCGCACCATCGTGCCAGTGATCTCGCAGCCCAAGCTCTCGCAGGACTCGGAACGCAAGAACGGCATCGGCGATACGGCCTTCACCGCGTTCCTGTCGCCGGCCAAGCCCGGTCACTGGATCTGGGGTGTCGGCCCGATCGTGCAGATTCCCACCAACACCAGCGACGAACTTGGAAACAAGAACTGGGGCCTCGGGCCCTCGTTCGTTGTTCTGCATCTTGACCACGGCAGTCCCTGGGTCTATGGCGTGCTGCTCAACAACGTCTGGTCGCTGTCGAGCAGCAAGCAGGGAGGCTCCTACAACAACGGCCTGATCCAGCCGTTCGTCAACTACAACTTCAAGGGCGGCTTGTACCTGACCAGTGCGCCGATCGCGACGGTCGACTGGAAGGCCGACAGCGGCCAGCGAGTGGACGGTGCCGCTCGGCGGCGGCATCGGCAAGATCTTCCACCTCGGCAGGCTGCCGGTGAACACGCAGCTGTCCGCCTACTACAACGTGGTGCACCCGGACAACGGCGCCAACTGGCAGCTGCGTGCGCAGGTGCAGTTCATGTTTCCGAAGTAGAAGCCGCTGAGCATCAACGCAAGAAGCAACTTCATGGCGTGCAGAGCGCTGATTTCATTCTGGCGGAACCTCGAGTGTTGCCAGGCTCACTGGCTGCCATTCACCTATCTGCGGTGTGTCTGTCTCCGAGAGAGTCAGTCGGTCCGTACCTCGGCAATTGTTGACTTCGGCTAAGGGTAGCGGCCTGTCGGTGTGGCAGATGTCTGCTCTTGGGGTGAAATCGACGGCCGCTTTCGGGAACTCGCGAAGTCCGCTCAGGGTCGACTACAGTCCTCCCTCTCCGGGTCGAAGTCGGTCCGAGGCGCGCTCGTACAAACTGCAAAGTAATGGTTCCGCTCTCGTACAAACTGCAGAATTATTGTTCTGGTGCGACGCAAAAGATCAATCAGCAACAGGGACAAACTGCAAGTCTTTGGTTCCAACCGTCTGCAGGACGATGTTTCCGGAGACAGCGCTTCCCCAGAAGCAGCGTCGCCAAGAGGTGGCGGGCGCGACCGACTCGCGGGACTCCTTCCGTTCGCCCTGTCAAGGGGCGTTTGCGGCTTTACCGATCTCCGGAGTCCGGGCACCGTGTCCTTCATCGTTGTGGCTGCGATGAGGGATGGCTGTCGACTGCATTCGGATTGTCGAGTACGAGCCGGCCTGGCCCTCGCAGTACCGGGCGGAGGCCGCCATCATCGGTGCCATCCTCGGCGGCCTTGCGCTGCGGGTCGATCACGTCGGCTCGACCGCGGTGCCTGGGCTCGCGGCCAAGCCGGTCATCGACATCCAGGTGTCAGTGGCCAGCCTGCAACCGCGCGGCGCCTTCGACGATCTTCTCGCCCGCATCGGCTACACGCACGTCGACGTCGGTGAATTCGATGCGGTTTACCCGTTCTATCAGCGCCCGGACGACTGGCCGACGACGCACCACCTGCACCTGTGCCGGGTCGGATCGGCGGAGGAGCTCAACCATCTGGTGTTCCGCGATTACCTGCGGGACCATCCGACGACAGCTCGCGAGTACGAGGCATTGAAGCGCGCACTGGCGGCGTCGCAGTCGGGCACCACCCTGGCAGACCGCAAACGCTATTCGGACGCCAAAACGCCCTTCATTGCGGATGTTGTGTCGCGCGCGCTCGCTCAGGGGTACGCCGTCCCGTCGCCGCCGTCCGCCGATGGCTGAAACCCGTTGCAAACGCATCGCCGCGGCGTAGTCTGCGCAAACTCATGAGCCCGCAGGCCACGATTTCCCGCCGCCTGGCCGCCGTCCTGATCGCGGACGTGGTGGGCTATGCACGCCTCATGGAGCGCAACGAGACCGGTACCCATACGCGGCTGCGAGCGGTGCGGGCCGAGGTGACCGACCCCGCGATCCAGGCCAACGACGGCCGCATCGTGCGCACCGTCGGTGACGGCCTGCTGGTGGAATTCCACAGTGCGACGGACGCGCTCATTGCCGCGGTGGCGATCCAGCGCGATATGCGCGCCCGCAACCAGGGCGTGCCGGCGGACGAGCGCATCGAGTACCGCATCGGCATCAACCTCGGCGACATCATCATTTCCAGCGACGACATCGCCGGTGACGGCGTCAACCTCGCAGCCCGACTGCAGGCGCTGGCCGATCCTGGCGGGATCTGCGTGTCGCAGACAGTGCAGGAGCAGCTGCACGAAGACCTGGGCGTTGCTTTCGTGGACGCCGGCGAGCAGCGCGTAAAGAACATCGCCCGCCCGGTGCGGGTGTTCCGGGTCGTGCTGCAGCCGCTGACCAGTTGGGGGAAGGCGCGTGCGCGCTGGCGACTCTGGCGCCGCAACGCCAGCCTGCGCGGCATGGTGGCGGGGTTGCTCGTGTTGCTGATTGGAGCGGCGGTCGCCGGTTTCTGGTGGCAGACCCGCTCCTTCGACCCGCCGCGCCTGTCGGTGGCGGCGATGCCGTTCGAGACAATCCCGGCTGACGTGCAAAACACGCAGCTGGCGATTGCGCTCAGCGCCGAGTTGCGCAACGGCCTCAGTCGGCTAGGCAGTGGCGGTGCGTTCTCGATGCCGAAGGCGGAGGTGACCGAGCGCGACCCACGCGGCGTCGCGCGCGAGTTGAATGTCCGCTATGTGCTGACAGGGGCGCTGAAGCGCGACGCCGACAAGCTCGATGTGCAGGCGCAGCTGATCGATGGCACGACCGGCACGGCGGTGTGGTCCGACCAGTTCGTCTACGCGCAGGACGGCTCGAATCGTGCCGACCGGCTGGCAGCTGCGCGCCTGACGGCCGCGCTGCGGCTGGAGCTGCTGCGTCTCGAAGCGCAACGCGCGCAGCAGAAGGCGCCGGCCGAGCGCGACGCGACTGATCTCGCGGCGATGGCGTATGCCGTGATCTACGGGCCGGGCTACTCTGACCGGGCGCGCATGAAGGAAGCCGGCGAGCACCTGCAAAAGGCGCTGCAGCTCGAACCGAACAACGTGCTCGCCATGACGGCGCGCGCTGATTGGCTGATGTACGAAATCGAATATCTGCCGGCGCCGGCTGCAGCGCCGCTCCGGGCGGAAGCGCTGATGCTCGCCAAACGTGCCGTCGCTGTGGCGCCCAACGATGGCGAGGCCTGGTCCTCTTACGCCAGTGCACTGGAACTCACTCACGAATACCTGCCTGCTCTCGAAGCCGTCGATCGGTCCCTCAAGCTCGACCCGGCGAATGTCAACTCGATGCTCTATCGCGGCCGCTTGCTGATGCTGCAGGGTCGCTTCGACGAAGCGGTTGCGCAAGCGCGCGCGGCGGTGACGCTGGCGCCCCAGGTGCAGGATGTCGTCGGTTCCGGGGCGCTGGTGGAGTGCCAGGCGCAGTACTTCAAGCGCGCCCACGCCGAAGCCGTCGTCGCGTGCGAACGCGCCACCGGTCTCGGCGTCGGCGGCTACGTGACGTCGCTGCTGCTCGCCGCCCTGTATGTGCACACGGGCGAGCCCGCCAAGGCGCAGCAGGCCAAGGGCCGCGCGCTGGAGGAGTTCCCGGAACTGAGGCTCAACACCTTCTTCGAAGGGCGGTTCGACGGACCGATCGGCCCTCGGTATCGCGAATGGGCGGCGCAACTCAAACAACTGGGGTTCGCAGAATGAAGAAGAAAGCGACACAACCATTACCGACACTACAAGAGATCATCCGGGCGGGGCGTGGTCGCTCGCCGGACGCGTTTCGCGCCATCGCCAGGGCACGTCAGCTCGACCTCGACGAGCGCAAGCTTGTGCTCGACACGATGGAGCGGCTCTTCGCCGGCCTTTACACCCATTTGCCGCTCAAACGCGCGCGCTATGGCTTCGATCCGGTCCAGCGGCTGCGCGTGCTGCGCTCGCAGGTCGACGCGATGCCGCCGGACGAGGTCTTCAACAGCGAAGTGGCCGAGGTGTTCGCGCGCCTGCGCGACTGGCACACCTGCTACAGGCGACCGGGTTTTGAGGGCAAGGTGGCGGCTCTTCCTTTCATCATCGAGTCGTATAACGAGGGTGCGAACCCGCGCTACGTCGTCACCAAGGTTGCCAGCTGGCTGCCGGCGGGCAGCAGCTTCGCGCCGGGCGTGGAAGTCGAGACGTGGAACAGCGTGCCTATCGACATCGCGGTGCAGCGGCACGGTCAGCTGGAAGCAGGCGGTCGCCCGGATTCACTGCGCGCACAGGCGTTAACCACGCTGACATCCCGCAGCCTCTCGTACTTCGATGTGCCCGCCGAGGAGCGCGTCGAGATCGGTTACCGCGTCGTCGGCGCACGCAACAAGCCGACGGGTCCCAGGCTCTATGAAAACTTCGAGTGGCGGGTGGTCAATCGTCACTTCGTCGATCGCTTCACGGGCAAGAGCGCCACGAGACGCCAGGACGGCGGGATTCGCGCGAAGGCCGTCAACCATGCCGCGGCGGAAATCAAGCATGCGAAGTTGCTGATGTTCGCGCCGCACGCTCTGCTCGGCAAACCGCGACCGCAGCCGACTCACCCGCCTGGGGTCATCGGCACCCAAGTCCAGGAGCTCACCACATCGCAGACGGGGATCCTGAAGGCGTGCACGCTGAACGGCCCGGATGGCCTGTATGGCTACCTGCGCATCTACGAGTTCGAAGTAGAAAAAACCGGTGTCTTCCTGCGGGAGGTGCGACGACTGCTGAAGGCGCTGCCGCAGCGCGGGCTGATCATCGATATCCGCGACAACCCAGGCGGAGTGATCGTCGCCGCAGAAATGACGCTGCAATACCTTACGCCGCGCCCAATCGAGCCGACGCGTTTCTCGCTGCTGGCAACGGACTTCAGCCGGGAGTTCTGCAACTGGGGCCAGAACGTCGAGGAATACAAAGCCTGGATGCCGTCCCTGCTGG
This sequence comes from uncultured beta proteobacterium, assembly GCA_963712485.1. GTDB lineage: Bacteria > Pseudomonadota > Gammaproteobacteria > Burkholderiales > Burkholderiaceae_F > JALORV01. Next base: position 3,933 of record CAVQID010000062.1, on the reverse strand, counting down.
CAGCGATCCGCAACGGCGAACCATATTCGGCCGCGCTGCCGATCACTCATCCATCGAAATGCAACTTCGCCGGCCAGGTTTACGGTGGCCCGATCGTCCTTGTCGCGGACTCGACCACCTATTCCTCCGGCGATCTGTTTTCGGCCGGCTTTGTCGACAACGCGATTGGAACCTTCGTCTGCGTGGGTGACAGCACCGGCGCGGGTGGAGCATCGGTGGAAGACTTCGATGATCTGGTGCGCGGACTTCGCGGCTCGACGATCGAACTGCCTGCGTTGCCTGACGGCGCTGGGTTAAACATTTCGGTCATGCGCGCGACACGCGCTGGCCCGAGCCTGGGCACGCAGCTCGAGGATGTCGGCGTCCCGGCACGCAAGCGCTACAAGCACACGCGCAACGACCTGCTGCATGACAATGTAGATCTGCTCGCCATGTGCGTCGGGCTGCTGCACGAGCAAGAGGTGACGCGGCTCGACTGCGAGTATCGGAGAGACGAGAAGAAGCTGGTAGTCACGACTACGGGACTGAACCAGCTCGATGTACGAGTGGATCGACAGTGGCTGCCATCCAGGTCGGTTGCAGACGGGCGCCACAGAATAGGGATTGCGCCTGCGGCGCGGCAGATTGAGGTACTTGGATACGTTGGCTCTCGTTTGACGCAGCGTCGGCTTGTCAAGGTTTAAGGCTGACATCCTCTCCACCCAAACGCTGCGCGCTGTGGATGGATCACGACAGCGCGGATTGCTAGCGCGTTCACATCCCCCGGCCTGACGGCCGAGGCATGTCGCGGTTGCGACTCGGTGACGGCAAGTGACGTGCGCTTCGGATGGGCCGAACGCTTTTTCGTTAGGCAACCTGCGCTCGTTGCTCCGGTCGTGCCGGTGGCGGGATCGGCAGCTCCCCGCAAGGCGAAGAAGGCACTTCACGGGCGCTAACGAACTGGCCTGCAAGGCACGCGCGAACGAACCTGCGCGAGACCTCAATCACACCGTTCACTTCCAGCCGTGATCGTCCGGCGGAGTCGGCGGGGCAAATCAGTCCAGTGCGGCGAGTGACAAGGTAGCCTGGTATGCACCACTGACCAGGCGCTCAGCTTCGTGCCGCGCCTCGTCGAGAGTGTCTGAGAGCAGCCGGCGCCCATGGAAGAGGGGATCGCAGGTCAGCCGCCAACCTGATTCGTCCGGGTCAAGAAACAGCACAACCTCTCCGTCAGTCGCACCGAAACGCCCTGAGCGGCGAATGTCGGGCAGCCAGATTAGGCCCATGGGGCCGCTGCTGCGCGACAGCGGCTTGGACCGATCGTGTTGTGAGTAGACGGCGGTGTACATGGCTTCAAACAATAGCGAGCCCGTACGATGGCGAACCGGGAGTTTCGGTGCGCTTGCGGCTTCAATTTGCATGTTAGGTAGGAGGTTTGGTCGACTCGTGTGCGTGCCGATGAGTCTCAATTCCGCGATCACAGGAACACTTCTCAATGGCCCCACCGAAGTTGCGCAAGTGCACGAATCCTGGCGACCTCTGGCTGTCGCCCAACGTTGAAAATGCTGTCCCGGACGAGGTTTGTCCGGGCGATCGACGGGCGACTACGGTGCCCAGTGTGTCGCTGGTACTGGCCAGAGCACAAACCTTGGTTCGGTTCGTCCCCGTCCTCGTCGTACTTTGCTCGCTGGCGTCGCTCCGGCGGCGCAGTTCACAACTCTTTGCGACTTAGCTCTGGAGACAGCCGCACGGGGCTACACGAGCGCGTGAAGTTGATCAGTGCGTTCCGAGCTACATCAGCATGAGCGGACTCCCGAACTGTGGCTGAGTGGAAAGGATGAACCGCTGACCCGCGGCGTGGCAGCTGCGCGTATGCACGAGGAGTGACAGTTCAAGCGTCGCAGGAAACAAGCGCTGCAGCGCTCTCAGCGCCTGTGATGTGGCCCGAGATGCAAAGTTCGTTCAGCTGCACCTCCGCCTTCATCTCACCGCGCCATTCGCGTTCGAACAGCTCGACCAGTTGATCCTCGTCTTTAAGCAGGAAGTCGATACCGTCCGAGGCGACCGCCTCCAGCAGCGCTTCCAGCGACTCGACTGCGAGTAGGTTGGTGTCGCGGATGATGCGGTTAAGAGCCCGGCCGAAAGGTGACGTCCCTGGCGTCGCCGGCGCCGAGGCGAAACGTGCGGCCAGTCGCCAGTCAAAATCGATCTGCTGCAGAAGCGCCACCAGGCCGTTGGGGGCGAAATTGCGCCGAGAGAAGGCCTGCTGTACCAGGAACTCGTACCAGTCGAGCACCGTGTCGCTGAAACCGTAATCGGGCTGGGTGGCTGTTCCCTTGAGCCGGCCTTGGGCGCGCAGGCTCGCCTCTATGGGTGTCCCGGCGTAGGGAAGCATCTTGCAGAAGTTGATTGGGAAGTAGCCGTCTTCCCCCACTGTTCGCAGGAAGCGGATGTTCTGTTTCACCGTCTCCACGGTAGAAGACGGATCGAACAGCATGAAGCCGATCGACGTGGCTACGTTGTGCCGCTTCAACAGTTCCACCGCGGCCAGGTTCTGCGTGACGCTCACGTGCTTGTTGAGCGCACGCAATCCGGTTTCGTTGCCTGATTCCACCCCCAGGTAGACGGCAATCAATCCGTGGGCCTGCATCCGCTCCAACCGCTCGGCCTCGAGATCGTCGACGCGGCAAGAGATCTTCCAGGCGATCTTGTCCCTCAGGTCGCTTCGCCCTAGTTCGTGCAAAAAGGCGTCCAGCCATGTGCGCTGGGCCCCAGAACGCGCGGCAAAGTCGTCATCCTGAAAGCTGAAGAAGCGCACGTTCTTCTCACGGTAGAGGGCAAGCATTTCGGCTACGACGGCCTGCGGCGATCGGACTCGCCGCAGCTTCCCCTCAGCAGTGCCATAGAACTGCCTGATGCTGCAAAACGAGCAGTTGAACAGACAGCCCCGACTGGCCAGCATCGCCGCGATGTTCACCCCGCCCATCTGTTGTGGCTCGTCCCGGAAGACCGGGGGCAGGGTGTCCAGGTCCGCGATCAAGGGACGCGGCGGCGAGATGACCTTCTCGGCGCCGTTCCTGAAAGCCAGGCCGCGTACGTTCCTCCAGTCCCCCGTATGCAGTCTTTCGAGCAGCTCGAGCAGGGTGACCTCGCCCTCGAATCGAACGATGCTGTCTAGCTCGGGAATCAGGTCCAACGTTGTTTCGGGGCGCAGGCTGGGGAAGTGACCGCCGGCGGTGAAGTGCGCCTTAACGCCATCGTCGCGCAGCCGGCGCATCAGCCTGCCAAACTCATCCAGGGTGAACTGGAAGATCACGGAAAAACCAACCAACCTGGGTTGATGTTCCTGAACGGCTGCTAGCACCGCGCCTTCATCGCCTGGAAAGAAGGGCACAAGGACAACACGGTGCCCATGTGCCTGCAGATAGGCCATGATCGATCGCAGGCCCAGGTTTTCCTGGCGCTCGTAGCCGACTAGCAGGACTTCAGCGCGTGAATCGTCCCGGGTCCTCGTCATGGCATTCCCCCTCGGGCTTGGCGTCAGACCCAGTCCGCACGCGATCAGCGCACCTCGGCGGCAGGCGCTGCATCAGACTGACGCGCAGAGCCTGGCGCCGAAGGTTACTAACTCATTACATCGGAAGACCTGTCATCTTGGAAAGCTCACGGATCTTCTGCGCCTCGATCTCGGCGATCTTGCTGTTCAGCTTGACTTGCACTTCATTGAAACGGACCACTTGCTCCTTGTTCAGTTTCACCCACCATGGGATGGGGTCCCACGGGATCGGTTTACGCAAGAGTAGGAAAAGCTTTTGAAGCAACTGCTCGTCCATCGTGGGTCTCCTTTCTACAGCGTGGAGTAACCGGCACACGCCAACCCGGCGTCAAGTTGTTCAAGAAATGGGTTGGCTCCTGAGAGCATTCGTGCAGATGCGGATGGGCAGATCCGTTCGT
>CAVQID010000061.1:0-21220 GCA_963712485.1 uncultured beta proteobacterium | reverse complement strand
CCCGGCCAGTGGCGGACATTCCTTGGAGTGGCAAACTGGTCAAGAGCTGACAGTCCGTCGCTCATCCAACTCGATAGCCTCGTCGCCATGGGACTCTTGACCTTTACCATCAACGTCACGCTCGACGGTTGCGTAGACCATCGGGAGGGAATCGCGGACGACGAGACACACGCTTTCTTCACCCGTCTCATGGACGAGGGAGGGGCGATGCTGTGGGGCCGCGTCACCTACGAGATGATGGAGAGCTACTGGCCGGCGGTCGCTCGCGGCGCCGAGGAGGCGCCTCCGTCAATGCGCGAGTGGGCAGTCAAGCTGGAGGCCAAGCCGAAGTACGTTGTGTCCTCGACGCGAACGGACTTCCCGTGGACCAACAGCCACCACATCGCGGGTGACTTGCGTACGAGCGTGCAGAAACTCAAGGACGCAACCCCTTCCGGCGTACTCCTCGGTAGCGGCAAGCTCGCGACCGAACTGGACCGGCTGGATCTTATCGACGAGTACAAGTTCCTCGTCCACCCCAGGATCGCCGGTCACGGCCCGACTCTGTACCAGAGCGGGCTGCCCAGCACGCGACGGCTCGAGATGGTCTCGGCGACGCCGCTCCACAACGGCGCCGTCGCTATGCACTACCGGCGCGCGCGCGGCTAACAACGGCCAGTATCTGTCATCGCACGCCACTGCCTAACCGACCCGATAGCGGTCGTCGCGCCTCACCGCTAATCCGACGCACGCGCCTGCTTTTGGACAACTATGCTCCTGCGGGCGATGGTTGCTTTTCCACGCGCGGTAAAGCTGCATCAATACAAGCCCACCGCGGCGCACTAGAGGTCCAGATCGTCATTGCAGGGGTGGCAACGTTTGGATCGTCGAAGGTCCCAGCCCGAACGAAGATCAAATGTGGTCTTGCCTCAGCCTCGCTAAAGAGCGGAGTGCCGCAATCGGGGCAGAACCGGCGGTGCATTCGACTGCCACTTTCCGCCAAACTCGAGAAGTCGCTCGTTTTCCCTACGACCTTAAACGTTGCGGTGCGAAAGCAAGCACCAACCGTTCCGCTGCCTGCACCCAAGTATTGGCAATCGCGGCACCAACACACCCGCGTGGTGATTGGCGGTTCCGCGCTCTCCCAGCAAACCGCACCGCAAAGACACCTGCCCGTCACTGTCATCGGACCTCTCCAAAGTCAGGAACGAATTGTCGCAGTCGGCCCGTTGCAGACTTTGACATCTTGTCTCAAAGTTTCTTAGAAGTGGACATCTTGGAGGACGGCCATGGCAACCCATTTCGCGCCGGCGACCCACTGCGGACGATCACTGCACCCGTTAGGCGTCGCGGCGCTGGCACTTGCATTGTTTGCGCAGGCGGGTTGTACGGTTCAAGCTCCAGTGCCGTCGGCTAAGCTGTCGTCGGCGGCGGTAACAACCGCCTTCGAGGAAGCTAAGTTTGTTCCGGCGATTCCTGGTCGACCCGACGGACCACGGATCGCTGTGCTATGGGGCGACCCTGCTACCGGGCCGTCTGCCATGCTCTTTGATCTACCGAAAGTCTCCTTGCCACTTCACTACCACACAGCCGACTACCACTTGGTGGTGATTGAAGGAAAAGTAAAGCATTGGAGCGAGGAAGAATCGGAAGCGGGAGCGAAGGTCCTTGGGCCCGGAAGCTATTGGTTCCAGCCGGGCGGCAAAGTCCACGGCGATGCGTGTTTGACGGAGCGCTGTCTCGTGCACCTCGTCTGGTCTGGACCTCGAGATGGGTTGCCGCCGCCAACCCGGCGACCATGAGGTCGTTGCCAAAGCTGAGGCTCACCCAGCGCCGACAAGGACCAAGCGAGCCAAGTAAGGCCTTCATCGGCCAATAACAGTCGATGCGACCTAGCTCCCGGTTCTCCCAAAAGCGGACTACTTGGATCGCGTGTACGGTGATCAACCTGAATCGGGAGAACCAATGTCTGCGCGGCCTCTCACTGTCCTGACTGAGCGTTCTGACTTGCGTGCCACAGTGACGGTCGAGGGGCGGCGGTGGCGCAAACTCCCCAATGTCGCGGCGCTCCTGGCAGCGGCATCAGATAGCTTGGTCTATGTGCTCGACGCCGCGACTGGTGTCGTCCGCTTCGGCAACGGAGTGCATGGCGCACGGCCACCGAACGGCACACGCGTCCGCGTGCACTATCGGGATGGCGGCGGGGCCGTGGGGCACGTCTCCGTGTCATGGGAGGGCATATGGCCACCACGCACGTTCGCACTCGCCAAGTCCATTGCTCCCAGCTGTCTAACAATGCGTTCGGTCGGTCGGCGTGCAAAGCGCGGAAGTGCTTCCCGCTAACATCAGCGGCCGACGCCGTTGCCTGCCAATTGCAGCCGATTCCGTTACCCGTGAGAATTCGCCGAAACCGGACCCGAGGAGCGTGCCGTGACGCCTCAACTGGCTCTTGAAGCGGAACTGAAAAGGCTCGAGGAGTCGCTGCTTGACCCGAACATCAGGAAGTCAACGCAGCTCGTGGAACTTCTCGCTGATGAGTTCATCGAGTTCGGCAGTTCGGGACGCGTCTACACCAGGGACGACCTCGTCGCTGTGCTTCAGGCTGAGTCACCAGTGGTGCAAACGACCTCTGGATTTCAGTTGGTGACGTTGGCACCCGACGTTGCGCTCCTGACTTACAAGATCCGTAGACATTCCGACCCTGTCGTCGATACCCTTCGATCCTCGTTGTGGCGGAGATCGAACGGCAAGTGGCAAATGGTTTTCCATCAGGGAACCGTGACCCCAGTCACGTAGCGATGCCGGGTACGGCCACGACCGGCCGATCAGGTCACTTGCCTAGTTGTCCTGAAACCGGCCATTCTTGGCAATGGCCAGCGTGGTGACGAATCCGTCCTCTGTTCTCGTCCGAGCCTTAATCGCCTATTCCGTGCATGAGCACCAGGAGGGTTCGGCCACGCGGGTGACTGTCACGCTGACGCCGCAATCGTGCACCGTCGAGGACGACGGACGCGGTATGGGGCTCGACCGCGACGGCTATGTCAGCGGGTTGCTGGAGCAACTTACGGCGCGGCAAGGCGAAGTTGCATTGCACGGCATTGGGCTCGCAATCCTGGCCATGTCCTCGCCGCTTCTAACCATCGAGTCACGGCGAGCCGGTCGACGGTTCACGCAGACCTACTCGTGGGGCCAGGCGGATGGCCCGGTACGCAATGATCCGGCCGGCGACGCCACTGGGACGCGTGTCGCGTTCAGACTGCCGATCGAAGCGCCAGCGATTGACGAAGCCGAGGTCCTCGAGCAGGTTCAGATCTGGCGCGCTGCACATCCAAACTTACGACTAGAAATTATGATCGTGCCGTAGTCGGAAAGGAGCAGCCATCTTGCGGATCTGCGTAGTTCGCCCATAAGCTGACGGGCTGAAGGATTGCCACTCTCTTATCCGCTCACTTCGGAAATCAATCGTGGTCATCTGTCCACACTGTGATGCCATCAATCGGGTACCGACGGCGCGGCTTAACGATGGGCCTACCTGCGGGAAGTGCAAGCGACCTCTGTTCGAGGGCCGCCCGATAGCCCTGACGGACCAGAACTTCGACCGATATCTCACCCGCAACGAGCTTCCGCTGGTGGTCGACTTTTGGGCTCCCTGGTGCGGTCCGTGCCAGATGATGGCTCCTGCCTACGAGCAGGCGGCGGCCCGCATCGAGCCGCGGGCGCGTCTAGCTAAGGTCGACACTGAACAGAATCTGATGCTTGCGCAGCGTTACGGAATTCGAAGCATCCCGACGTTGACAATTTTCAAGGGTGGGCAACCAGTAGCGAGCCAACCAGGCGCGATGAGCCTTCCGCAACTCGTTCAGTGGATCGAGACAAATCTGTAATCTCGTGGGTTGATCGCCGGCCAAGCCAAAGTCTGGGATTGCGAGCCATGGCAGGCCGCGGCCACGGCCGGACGTTTTGCAAGGGTTGAGAAATCGACTGTTAGCGGACACGCTACCTGGCGGTGCGCGCCTCGAAGTGTGGACGCTCTGCGGTCATATCCCGGGGGTAAGCTGCGTCACTTCTGCGCAAGTCTGACCGCGGTCACGATGTATCACGGCGAACGCTTCAACAGCATCACCCACTTGCTGGGCACCGTGCTGGCCGTCAGCGGTTCGGTGGTGGTGGTCGCGGACGCGGCGCACGGAGGCGATCCGTGGAAGATCGTCAGCTTCAGCGTATTCGGCACGATGCTCGTGGTGCTGTACGCAGCGTCCACCCTGTACCACTCAATCAGCTCGACGCGCGCCAAAGCGGTATTCCGCCGTCTCGACCATTGCGCGATCTATCTGCTGATCGCCGGCACCTACACGCCGTTTACTCTTGTTACCTTGCGTGGGGCGCTGGGCTGGACACTGTTCGCGGCGGTGTGGACTATGGCGTTCTTCGGCATCGTGCGGGCCTGGCGCCGCCGCAGCGATGAAGATCCGTCCGTGTGGCCTTATGTAGTCATGGGCTGGCTTGCAGTCGTCGCAGCGGTCCCCTTGATCACCCAACTGGGCGGTGAGGGCATCGCGTGGCTCGCGGCCGGTAGCGGGTTGTATATGGCCGGCATCGTCTTTTATGTCAACGACACCCGCTGGCGCCACGCGCACGGCATCTGGCACCTGTTCGTCCTTGGCGGCAGCACGGCGCATTTCGTCACGGTGTTGCGTTTCGTCGGCTGAACTCCAGTCCTCCTTGCGGGGGGCGGGGCAAGAAGAATGCGTATCGCAAGTCAGGATCGCGTTGGGACCAATAGACTCAACCCGGCCAGGAGGGGACATTGGCGCCAGTGGCGTAATCAGCTAGAAAGCGGACGAGGTCGCGACGACCGCGGCTTCCGAGGTGTCTGACCGTTGCTGGCTAACTGCGACACTAGGGTCTATGGCAAAGGGGTACTGGATAGCCGTGTATCACTCGGTCTCAAACCCGTTTGTGCTTGCCAGATATGTCGGAGGCTGCCACGCCGGTGCTGAGCTCGTTCGGAGCTCGCTTCCTGGCGCGGGGGATGCCGGCCTTCGTGTTTGAAGGCGGCGCAAACCGCGCTGCGTGGTCATCGAGTTTCCGAGCGTCGAGCAGGCAGTGGCTGCGTACGAGAGTGAGCCGTATCAGCGTGCCCTTGAAATCATGCGCGGATCCGCCGAGCGAGAGGTTCGAATAGTTCCAGGCTCAGAGTAGACAGTACGGCCAGAATCGGTCGCTGCCAGGAATCGTCCAGAGCGCCTACTAGCGGACCGAAGCCTCTAGGGTCACAATTTCCAGTCCTACCAAGGTATGGAGGTGCGCGGGCATGCCAACCACCATTCGGTTCGTCAGTTTGTCGGCCTTCTTTGGTGTGCTGCTTGTCGCCGCTGCGCCCGCATCTGCGCAGCTCTACAAGTGGATCGATGCCAATGGTGTCGTTAACTACGGCGACTGGCCTCCGGATGGTGTCAAGTTGCAGGCTGTCGGTGGGGGCACTGTCAGTTCGGTGTCGTACCGAGCACCAGTGGCGTCGTCTGCGCGCCCGCCGGAGGCGTCACGCAGCGCCTCGCGTGCAGCCGGTTCGGGCGTCAAGGTGCGCACTGAAAACTCAGGTTCGACAACAGAGGCCTCGCCCTCTGACCCCAATATCGTCGACGCCTATGCCCCCTACTACGACTACGGTCGAAGACCGGCCGCGGCGGTGGTGGCAGCCGAGCGGCGGCCAGTGGATATACCGGTCGCCAGGCCCATGTTGCCGATCGACCCTGGAATTGCAAACATGCCGCTGCGTCCGCGCAGATGACGAACTGAGCGCATGCAAGGCGCGAGTCGGCCAGGAGCCGACTTCGACGCCGATCGTCCCGCGCGCCCGATAGCGGACAGACCGGAGTGCAACTACTCTACGAGTTGACCCATTAATCGGAGCTCGGCGGATGACCACAACCGAATATTCACGCCTGCTGCCGACTTCTGACGGTGGTTCGCGCTTCGACGAAGTGAGCATTGCTTTTGAGCTGAAGAACTTTGCTCCTCCCGCTCAACCGTTCAGCGTTTCGTCGCTCAGCGAAGCGACACAGTGCGGCTTCCTTCATCTTCCCGTGGGGTGGTACGGCGAGATGCACCCATCGCCGATTCGTATGTGGATCTTCGTGCTTCAGGGAAGGATGAAGTTCGAGGCCTCGAACGGCGACACGCGAGAGATCAAATCGGGAAGCGCGCTGCTGCTCGAGGATACGGTGGGCCGCGGACACGTCAGCAGGGTTCTCAGCAAGACAGCCGTAATCCTGGCTGTTGTCAGGCTGCCGGGCACATGAACGACGGGGTTGTAACGGCCAAGACCGGCCGTCGCAGCCCTCTGGCTAATCCGCCTGGGAGCTGACATTCCAGCCGGCGGTTCGGCCCTTCGATGTAGCTGGCGCCGACAAGCTATGAGAAGAGTTCAAGTGCTTGCCGGCACGCCGGCCGGCTTGAACCGCATCCGCCCGTAGGTTGCGACTCGCCACAGGTACTCGAGCGGTCCGTACTCGAAACGCCGCAGCCACAGGATGCTGAGCGGCACCTGGATCACGAAGAAGATCGCGAACGCGAGCAGCAATTGGGCCGCCGGCCCGACCGTGCCCCAGAGCCCGAATCCCCAGCCGTACATCAACGTCGTGCAGATCAGTGTCTGCATCAGGTAATTGGTGAGCGGCATCCGGCCAGCCGCGGCGATCGGGGCAAAGCGCGCCTGCCATGAGGGCAGCTGCGCGAGCCGCACGATCGTCAGGACATAGAAGATCATCAACGACGGGCGGCTGATCGTGTACGCGAGGCTACCCAGCACCTTCAGGGGAGTCGGCCCCGGCGTGCGCTGGATCTCGAAGATGATCCCGAAGATCAGAGCGCAGACGAGCCCCGCACCGAGCGCCCACCCTTGAATCCGACGGATCGAGGGAAGCAGTTCCGGGATCCGCTGCGCCAGACGGTGGCGTCCAACCAGCACGCCCAGCAGCATGGTCGTAGCCATCTGGACGTAGAAGCCAAGCGTGCCCCAGAGCGACCAGACGTTGTCGTAGAAATGCGCGAACTCGCGCATGTGCTCGCGTGCGGCCGCAATGAACGTGCCGCTGCCGTAGGCGAGGTTGTTTGATGCTTCGAAGGCCTGGGCCTGCGCCACCCGCATGGCCGTGATGTCGGGCGTCACGACGAGCAACCGCACCACCCCGGAGATCGCCGGATACACGAGCAGCAGCACGATCAGCGCAACGATCGCCCGGTCGCTCATGTGGCGCATCACCAGCAGTAGCAGAAGCCCCAGGACCGCATAGACGTGCAGCACGTCGCCGGTCCAGAAGAACATGGCATGAACCAGTCCGATGGCGAGCAGGATCAGCAGGCGGCGCAGGTAAAGATGCGTGGCGTGGCCGGGGGCCAGCTGTTCCATGCGCGCGAACTGAATCGTGAAGCCGATGCCGAAAAGCAGACTGAACATGCTGTTGAACTTGCCGGAGAAGAGCATGTCGCGCGCCAACTCGGCGGCGCGATCGATCGGGGAGCTCCACAGGTGCGAGCCGTCGGCCTCGATGAAAAACGAGCTGACAAAGCCCGGCATGTTCATGATCAGGATGCCGAGCAACGCAAAGCCGCGAACGATGTCCAGCGTGACAATGCGTTGCTGCGCGGAGACCGGAGCTTCGAGATGGCGCATCGGGGCGCCTCCTTTCCTGGCCTACGTATGAAAGATCGGCGGCCGACCAAAGTGCCTGCTGGGCTACGCGACCGGCTCGACTGTACTGCCGCAGTGCCTCCATGGCTAGACGAACTGAACCCAACGCTGCCTGACTCGGCCACAACCGGACGGATACGCTCGGCGCCCAGTCAACCCGTAAGCGGACCCTTGCGTCACGTGAGTGGGCGGGGTAGCTTCTCCGCCAAGCGACTCCTATCCATGCTCTTACGCCTCTTCGCCGCCGGGTTCCTTGCCTTGCTGATGTCGACGGTTCCCGGAGCGGCAGCTGAGGCTCCGCCGTCCGCGACCTCGAACACGCCAGAGCGGTTGTCGGCAGATAGTCCACGCACGACGTCTGCAGGAAACACATTCGTCGCTCCGGGCGGTTGGACGCTCGTGCAGCGAGGCAATGCGACCCTCCTCGAAGCGCCGGAGGGCGGCTCTTTCGTAGCCATCGTCGACGTCACGGCGCCGGACGCCGATGCGGCGGTGGCCGCAGCGTGGACAGCGTACAAGCCCGATGCAAAGTGGCCGCTGAAGGCGGTTACCCCGATCGCCGATCGCGACGGTTGGACAAACCGCCGTGGTTACCTCTACCAGACCTCGCCCAATGAGCGTAGGGATGTATCGGCTGACGTACGCCGCGCAAACGACATCTGGACTGTCACCATTCTCGACATGGCGCAGGACGTCGGTGGGAAACGAGGGGCCCAGATCGCGCTGATCTACGGCAAGTTCCTACCCAAAGGCCAGCAGCGAGAAACTTTCGCCGGGAAGAGGGCTCATCCGCTTACCACCGCGCGAGTTGCCGAACTCGGTCGCTTCGTTGAGGCTGCGATGAAGGTCACCGGCGTGCCCGGCGTTTCGCTGGGTTTGTATCAGGACGGCAAGGTCGTGTTCTCCGGCGGCTTTGGCGTTCGGGAGCTAGGCAAGCCGACGAAGCCGGATGGCGACACCCATTACATGATCGCCTCGAACACCAAGGCGATGGTCACGCTGATGTTGGCTCGACTGGTCGACGCCAAGAAAATGACCTGGGACACTCCGGTGGTCGATCTGCTGCCGTCATTCAAACTGGGCAACGCCGACACCACGAGCAAGGTTCTCGTCAAGCATTTGATCTGTGCCTGCACCGGCATGCCGCGCCAGGATCTCGAATGGATCTTCGAGTATCAGGACATGACCCCCGAAAGTGCCATGAAGCTGCTCGGCACGATGCAGCCGACGAGCAAGTTCGGTGAGCTCTTTCAGTATTCAAACCCAATGGCGGCCGCGGCCGGCTACACGGGCGGCTATCTCCTGTACCCCAAGCAGGAACTCGGGGCTGCCTACGACCGGGCGATGAAGGTCGAGGTCTTTGAGCCACTTGGCATGCGGATCACCACGCATGACTTCGACATAGCGCAGCGAGGGAATTTTGCCGTCGCGCACGCGCCGGATGTGGACGGTCGACCGGCCCTCGCGGAGGGCAAGGCGAACCGCTCCATTGTTCCAGTACGGCCGGCCGGCGGAGTCTGGAGTTCGGTCAACGATGTCTTGAAGTACGTGGCGATGGAACTGGCCGAAGGGAAGCTTCCTGACGGCCAGCAGTACGTCAGTCAGAAGGCGCTGCTTGCGCGCCGGTTGCCGCAGGTGGCGGTCAGCACTGACGTGAGCTACGGCATGGGACTTTTCGTGAACACGGTCTACGGCACCCAGATTGTTCACCACGGCGGCGACATGATCGGCTTTCACAGCGACATGATGTGGCTTCCGGAGCACGGGGTGGGTGCCGTGATCCTGACCAACGGCGATCCGGGATGGATCATCCGCAGCGTCTTCCGCCGCAAGCTGCTCGAGGTCTTATTTGACGGCAAGTCCGAGGCGGACGGTCAGTTCGCCGCGCAGGCGAAGGCGTTCTATGACGAGCTGGCCGGCGAGCGCAAGCTTCTCACCGTGCCAGTGGAGGCCGGAGCCGCCGACAAGCTTGCGCAGACCTATGTGAACGATGCGGTCGGCGTCATTTCCGTGCAGCGACGCGGGGAGCGGCTTCACTTTGACTTCGGCGAGTTCGCCAGCGAGATGGCCTCGCGCCTCAATCCGGATGGAACGACCTCGTTCATCACAGTCGTGCCGGGACTGACCGGGTTCGAGTTTGTAGTGGGGAAGCGCGGTGACAAGCGCACTCTGATGCTGCGCGACGCGCAACACGAGTATCTGTACCAAGAAAGGTAAGCGGCTTCGGATTCTGACCGGGCGCGGCCAATTTCTGACTTTCCCTTGGTTTGCGAGTTTGCCCCGAAAGCGGACAGGGCCGGCTTGGACAGGCAACCGTAGACTGGCGTACCCAAGGGCAACTAGCGCGTCCATTGAATCGCAAAGTAAAGGACTGGCATGAGCAACTTCTGGGACATGGTCTGGCTGATCTTTTCGACTTTCCTCTTCGTCGCTTATCTGATCATCCTGTTCCATATCGTTGTCGACGTGTTTCGTGACAGCGATCTCGGGGGTGGCTCAAAAGTACTCTGGATCATCGGTCTGATCTTTGTGCCGATGCTCACGGCAATCATCTACATCCTCGTGCGAGGCAACGGCATGGCAACGCGGGCGCAGGCGAGCGTGCAGCGTGCCAAGTCCGAGACCGAGGCCTACATCAAGGGCGTGGCGGGCAAATCGCCGGCCGCGGACATCGCCGAGGCCAAAGCGCTTCTCGACGCGGGCACTATCACCCAGGACGAGTTCGCCAAGCTCAAAGCCAAGGCCTTGTCCTGAATCGGATTGCCCCGCCTCCTTCGGCAGGCGGCTGACCAAGGCAACGCCCGTAGAATGACTTGCAGCGAAACGCCGCCAGCGGCGGCAACGCAACAACAGAACGGAGAAAAGCAATGAATCACCAAAGACGCAGCATCGTTATCGCCGGAGCCGGACTCGCGGCGTTCACGGTGGCCGGCTGTACAACGACCTCCAGTGCTTCCGCTGATCCCGCCGAGCAGCGCAAGGCGCTTGACTCCGCCGCGGATAGCGCCCTGTCGCGGCTATACACGCAGCAGCCCGGCTCGCGTGAACTGATCGCGTCGGCCCGTGGCTACCTCGTGTTCCCGGCGCAAATCACGGCCGGCTTCATAGTTGGCGGCGGCAGCGGCCAGGGCGTGCTGCGCACGGGCGGAAAGACTGCGGGGTACTACCGTATGACCGAGGCCTCCGCCGGCCTGCTGGCGGGCGCCCAGTCGCAGGCGGTGTTTATCCTGTTCATGACCGAAGAGGCGCTCAAGCGCTTCGAGGCCAGCAGCGGCTGGACCGTGGGTACCGATGCGAATGTGTCGATGATCAACGTCGGCGCCAACGCCACTCTCAACACCACGACCACGCGTCAGGACGTCATTGGCTTCGTCATGACCAACGGGGGCCTGATGGGCAACCTGAGCCTTAACGGCAATCGCGTCACGCGCCTCAGCCTGTAGTCGCGCGCCTGCCGCGGCCGGCTTCGGCCGCGGGCACCGCGCTCGGCCGGTCTCGGCATAAGGGTGCGGCATCGCGAATGGCCGGTAGGCGAGAGTAAGCTTTGGTTCCCCCTCTGCAATCAGGCCGAGGCAGTGCCGGCAGGGATTGCTGTGGCCCTCGGCGTTGCGTACCAGCGCGGGCTGCCCGTTGGCGTCCGGCAATCCGGCCCAGATCCGCTCGCACTCCTCGGTTGCGATACCCCGGATGCTTAGTTTCATAGTTGACTCCCTTCCGTGATCCGAAGGGATTGCAGCACCTGTCAGGGAGACGGAACATCCGTTCCTTGCGGCTTGGGTCTTCGCCCAACGCGAACCTACTCACCTAAGCCTCGTCGATCGAAGGTCCCATGCAATCTTTTCGCTATCCCGCAAAGATTGCCGCCTGCGGCCATTACCGGCCGTCGGCGCGGCTTGCGAAACTAGCCTGAAAGCCGCCATCCTTCGCAGATAGGAAGAAAGCTGCCTGCATGCGCAAGGCAGTCGTTGCGTTGTCGTGCGCAGCGCCTTTGATAGGCGGAGATAGAAGAAGGGGGAAGGATGACGCCGCAGCAAGTAATTGGGATGGGTGTGCGTCTATTCGCCATCTGGTCGGCACTGATGGGCTTGCAGTACGTATCGACGATCCCGGCGGCGATGACAAGGGCCGGTTGGGAGAGCGGCGCGCCCGCCTATCTGGTGGCCATCGGCTACCTCGCGGCGGCGCTCGCCCTGTGGCACTTCCCGATGGTTGTGGCACACAAGCTCGTGCCGCGAACTCATGACAAGGTCGAGTTCGGCCCGCAACTATTCGACATCGCCCGCGTGGGTTGCGCGTTACTTGGCCTTTGGCTGCTGATTCGCTCGCTGCCAGCGGCCACATCGTTTTTCTTCCGCGCGTACCTCGTGTCCGGCAGTGGATCGGTATTCAAAGGGATGTCGACGGAGGCGAGGCTGGACATCCTCTACTACTTGGTTGAGCTCGGGCATCGCGTTGTTTCTGGTGGTCCGGTCCGAAACGGTCGCGCGGTTCATCCTGCGCGCTGGTGCGAGCAAGGTCGCTGAAGCTGAGTCCGCCTCCCCAACTACGACGGACTGATCGATCAGCAAACGCCGGCCAAATGCCCAGCAACAGAATCGACACCACGCCTGTCGAGGCTTTGGTTGTCGTCCTGATCTGCTTCGGCTATTTCATCGTCCTATCGTCCGAGATGGCGGCGAGGGACTTGCCTATCCGCTTTGGCGATGCCGAGTTGGTCTCGGGCATGTTCTTCGAGATATTCGCTGCCGCCATCGCCTTGACGTTCCTGCACGCCCGGGGCTATGCGATTGCGACGCTGCACGCCCGTGCCTACGATTGCCGGAGTTGGCGCCGCCATTGTCTTGCTGGTCCTGGCCTACGGCGCGGCCGAGCTAGTCGTGATCCCCTTCGGTGTGAGCGCCGAGAATGAGCCGATTGCGCTGGCGATCGGTCAGGCAGACGCCGCCTTGGCGACGGTTGTGGTCACTGCCATCGTCAACGGCACCTTCGAAGAGGTCTTCCTACTCGGTCTTCTGCTGCGTGGGCTCAAACGTTACGGTGTGGCTGTTGCGCTCGGAGCGTCGTTGCTGGTGCGATCTGTTGTTCCACACGTATCAGGGCGTTTACGGCATGCTAGCCGTGTTGGTCTTCGGACTTGTACTCAGCGTTTACTACCTTCGGACGCAGGCGCTCTTCCCTGTGACCTTCGCGCACATCCTGGCCGATATTGTTCCCTTCACAGGCCTCCTGAATGATTTGGCTAGGCCACCCGGGTGTCATGAAGCGAACCGTTGCTGAGAAACGCGGCGCTGCCTCCTTTCATATCCTGTGCGAAGCTCAGGGGCGTGAGATAGCTTCAAGCGGCCAGAACCTGACATCCAGACGTCCAGGCTGGTTTGCCCGGAAGCAGTCGCGGGAAGTAGCCAAGGAGTAGGATTCAGGTCCATGAAGGTAACTACAGGCAAGGTCGTGAACGGGAAGGTCGTTGTAGAGGGCGCAACGCTGCCCGAGGGCGCCGTCGTCGCTGTGCTGTCCCGTGGAGCGGAGGAAGGTTTCATGCTCTCCACATCGCAGGAAGACGAGTTGCTCGCGGCCATGGCTGAGATAGAACGCGGGGACTTTGTCGGACTGGAAGAACTCCTAGCGTCACTTCCCAAACCGCGCTAAGCATGACCCTTCGGGTCAAGGTCTCAGCGCGGGCGACAAGTCAGGTCAGAGCAGCGGCGACTTGGTGGGCGGAGAACCGGCCGGCGGCGCCCGGTGCAATTGCCGCCGATTTCGGGCAAGCGGTCGCGCTTCTGGTGGGCCAGCCTCGCCTCGGTGCTCCGTATCTCGGCAGCAGAACGCCGGGCGTGCGACGTCTGTTCCTCAATCGCGTCGGCTACTTCATCTACTACAAGCAGCAGGGAGGTGACTTGCAAGTACTCGCGTTCTGGCATTCAAGCCGCGAGAGTCAACCCAGACTGTGATTCTGTTGGGGGCAGTCTTTCAGGGCAAGGTATGCCGTCACTCATGTGACTCGGGGCCATCGCTTTCGCGGTGGGCCTATTGAAACCTCGCCGAGGAAAATTGCGCAGTCGGTTTAGCCCGGAAAGCCCGGCGCCCACGCAGCGCGCGACAATCCGTTCATGACTGAACCGGACGCCGACGAGATCGCCGAACTGGTCGAGCAACTCGACGAGGTCGCTCTGAAAGCCTTGCTTATCGAGCTCGCGGGCGACCATGACGCCGTTCGTGAGCGGCTCGAACGGCTGCGCCTGTCCGCACAGCCGCGCAAGCTGACCGCGGCCTTTCGCGCGACGTTGAACGGCTGGCGCCGATCCAGCCGCTACCTTGACTACCGCCAAAGTCACGCGTTCGCCGCGGAACTCGAGAGCTGGCTACACCAGGTAGAGCGCGAACTGCTGCCCCGGGATCCCCAGTTGGCGCTCGAACTGTTCGAGGCGTTGATCGGCAGCGACGCCAGCTTTTTCGAGCGCGCCGACGATTCCGATGGCTGCATCGCCGACGCGATCCGGACCGCCTGCCGGATGTGGCTGACGACCGCGGCGCGGTGCGAGCCGCCGCGTGCGGGCTGGATCGAGCGGCTCCGCCAACTGGTCCGGGCCGACGACTACAGCGCGCGCGAGCCCCTGCTGGGGTATGCCAACCTGCTGTTGGACGAGCAAGAGATGCTTGCGTTGGTGGCGCAGTTCGAGGCCGATCTCGACGCCAGCGTCCAGGCTGGCGCCGCGGCTCGGGCCTTGCCGCCCTCCGTGTTCATGGCCTCCGGTTCGCTGCGACTGCTGTCCGAGGCGCTGCGTGATCCCGACATTGAGGTCCGCGCAGTGCTGCGCTACAGCCCCGTGCCCAATGCCTTGCAGAAGGCCAGTTTCGTACGGGCGTACTTGGAGTGTGGCCGACCCGCCGACGCACTGGCCTGGCTCGACGGCCAGTGGGACTACCACCACGAAGACAGCCGCCTGCGCCTGCTGGCCCAGACTTATGGCGACTTACAGCGCGATGACGAGTGCGCCGCGATCCGGCAGCGGCTCTTCGAATCCACCGGAAGTGTCGAGGACTTCGTGGCGTGGCGCACATGCCTGCCGGTGGCGTCGCGACCCGCGATCGAGGCGGCGGCACGTCGACGGGCGGAGGCGGAGCCTGATCCGATTGCAGCGGCCCGCTTGCTGCTTGAGATCGGCGACGCAGCGTTGGCCGAGGCCCTGCTCGTTGCCCGCTATAGTGACATCGACGGCAAGAGCTACCCGCGACTGGTGCCACTGGCCGAATCGTTGGAAGGGCGGCATTTCGCGCTCGGCGCCACCGCCTGCTACCGCGCGCTGCTGCGGGGCATCCTCACCCGCGCCTATGCCAAGGCGTATGGACACGGGGCGCGCTATCTGGCCAAGCTCAGACAGCTGGCAACCAAGGTGCCGGACCCACACCCTCTGGAACGACACGAATTGTTCGAAGCCGCGCTCAAGGCAGAGCACGGACGGAAGGTTGCTTTCTGGAGTCAGGTCAAGGCGAGCTAAACACCGCGGAGTCGGCGGTAAAGACCGATGCCGTTCGAACCGGTTGCCCATGCCACGGCGGAGGCTTAGAGCGATTGACGCGGCGCCCCACCCAACCGCAAGACAAGTTCGGCCAATTGCAGCCCTTCCGCATAGACTGCTGATTCGCCCGATAGCGGACGTCGGCGCAGAGAACGGAGATGCCTGCTGACTCTGCGCGGATTCGCTTTAAGCGGCCGCAGCGCCACGGCGGCTCACCAAGAGCGCTAATTTGGCACATGGGAAGTCGATGAACTCTCTCAGGCCTAAGCGCCTGCGCACACTCACGGTCAACGGCCATCCGCGTGGCCAGCCGCACCTCAGCGCAGCGAGCGGCCTCGTCTGTGCCCACGACCGCGTCTATGTCATGGCGGATGACGAACACCACCTTGCCGTGTTCCGCGATCGGCGGAGCCCGGGTCGATTGCACCGCGTTTTTGCAGGCCATCTTCCACATGAAACGGAAGCGCGCAAGAAACGCAAGCCTGACGTGGAGACGCTCTTTCTGTTGCCGTCACGGAAAGTTGGCGGCGATGCGCTGATCGCGCTCGGATCGGGGTCACGCAAGAACCGTCAAACCGGAATCGTCATTGCCTTGAGCGTCCGGGGCAAAGTGACCAAAAGAGTCCGTCGCTTCGACCTGAGGCCGCTCTACAAACCCCTTCGCGACGAACTGGGCGGGGAGATCAATGTCGAAGGCGCAATCGTGACGGCCGACGAGTTCTTGCTGCTCAACCGGGGAGTCAAAGGCAAGTCCGCGAATGCCGTTGCCCACTACCACCTGCGCGACCTCCATCGCCTCATAAAGGGAGCGCGAGCCAACATCAAGCCGACCTCAGTGCGCCGCTACAACCTAGGGGCCATCAACGGGATTGCGCTCGGATTTACCGATGCAGCGGCTTTGCCAGGCGGCGGCTGGCTCTTCACCGCTGTTGCCGAAGACACGGACAGCAGTGTTACAGACGGCGCTTGCAAGGGTTCGGTCATCGGCCTCGTCGATAGTCGCGGCGACCTACTGAGGATGCATCGGCTTCGGCCGAAGATGAAAGTGGAGGGAATCGATCTTCAAGCGACGCAGCGGGGGCTAGTTCTGTGTTTGGTGACTGATGCGGACACTCCTGCCCGACCCTCGGCGCTGCTATTGGCGCACTTGGATGAAGCACCAGGTCTTTGATCGGTTCGCGGCCGATTGCGGTCTTCTCTGCCAGCCCTCAGAATCGCCTGAAAGCAGTCATCAGACGTCACTGAGGAGCTGTAAGTGTCGGTAGGCATTCGCTCGCGTGGGGCAGATCGTCGACGAGATAGGTGCGCCGAGCTTCGTCCACGCGTTCTTTTCCACCATCTGCGTGCACTGTGAAGCGGGTAAGTGGGGTAGCCGCTTCCCTGTCCTAATGAAGATGGTGGTAGGTCGGTGCCGCATAGCTTGGCCACGGCGCCCTGTCGTGAAACGGGAAGCCGCCGCCTTCGGCCAGGAGCGGCCTTAGAGTTGCCTTGCCCAGTCAGCCTTGAAGCAGACAGAATGCGAGTGCCCTAAGTAGCAAGCGCGAACGCTTTATGCTCGTGTGCCGCACAGGACGAAAGCAATTTCATCGAGTGCATTCCATGAAAATTTTGACCTTCGACGACTTGCTTTGCGCGGCGCGGGCGCAGGAAGACTCCCAGCGGCTGCTATTCGTGTTCGCAAAGGCAGGCGTCCCGGACGATGCCACGCGCGAGCAACGCCAACGCTTTCAGGCAGGTCGGGGCGGCACGCTGACGCCGTTGATGTGCGTTGACAAGACGCCTGACGAACTGGTCTCGTTCGATGCGCTACTGGAGGAATCGCGGCAGTTCGGTCAGGCCTGGGACATCGTATTCGTCGCAGCATTGCCCGGCACCGGAAGGCTCTGCCCGACTTCTGCACAAGCGCAGGAACCACTGCAGCGCATGGTCGAGTCGATCAAATCCGGCGCAATCGGTCGCTTCATCCCATTCGACGCTTACGGTGAACCGGTTCAGTTCGCTTGATTGTGTCGGGCAGTTGGCACCGAACTGGTTCCCGGATGAAAGAGACGGGCTGACGGCCAAGAACTGGGCGTTGCCGGCACAACTTCGAATCGCCTGATAGCGGAGTGCCTGTGCATTATCAGTGGCGTCACGACATGGAACTCGTCCGGCCGGTCAGTGCGGTTATCTGGGACGCCATGCAGGGACCTGGGTAGAGCTCGCGGCCGTGGACGTCTCTCGGCCCGACTATGGACCGATGCAACGCTGCTCGCTAGGTCAACGACCCGTGCCCATTGCAGAAGCGATGGCAGCCCACATATACGTTTGGAAAGGTTGGCGGGTTGCGGGGCGACCTACGCTGCGAAAGTAAGTGGCCCACTCCGGGCGACGCCGGATCAACGTCGTGGTCCGGTATTTGCCGAGGAGCCCCCATGACGTTCCATGCAGTCGAGACCCGTTGCCTTTGGCTCGAATTCTCAGGGGGTGCCGCTGGCGACCACGGCCTGTCCGACCCGTTCTCATTCATCCGCCTAGTCGACAGCCTGATCAAAGGCGGCGAGCAGCAGGAACTGATCGCCTCGCTGCGCGGCGGGCGCTGGGTTCTTGCGGCCGACGAATCTATCCGCATCAGCCACATCAGCGGGCTCGGCGTGTTTTCGGTCCACATGGAGCAAATGGAGGGCTGCGATGCCTCTCTGGAATGCACGAAGATGCAAGTCGATGGGACGCTGTTGCTGGTGGACGGACGCCCTGTGGCTCACTTCGACGAGTCACGCAATGCGTGGACGAGGATCGGTACTGATACGCGCCTGCACGGGATCCGGCTAGAACCGGAGGTGCGACACTGCCCGCGCGCGTCCAGGAGCGGTTGTGACGAGGCGAGGCTTGTAGCCCAGCATCGTGACAAGTTCGTTCTTGCTATGGGCAGTGAGCGGTTTGACAGGGGTCGGAAGAACGCATTACGGTCACTGCCCGAACCCCGCGCGCGAGTTGCTCATGTCTGACAAGAAGCTGGATTTCTCAGACCGTTCAAGACAGCGCCAATCGGCGCTCTCCAAGTGGGAGGACGAAGGCGGCGCGGGCCCCCGCGGAGCGCGAAAGGTCCTGCTATCAAACAAAAGCAAACCGCGGGTTCCCCAACTCGCCATGGCCGAGTTGGTGCAGCTTCGCATTCGCGTGATCGCGCTGGAGAACCTGGTCATCGGGTTGCTGGCAGAAGCGTCAGATAGGCAACTCGACCTTGCACGAGAAATGGCGGCCTACATTTCTCCGCGGCCCAATTTCACGCGTCATCGGTCGACGATTCATGCGGCAGCTCAGATGATCCATCTTGTAGAACGAGCCGCTCATTTCCGGAGCATGCTGTCGGACGAGACTTGAGCCAGTGCCTCGACTTTGCAGGAGCCTGTGATCGACGCCGAGATACGCAGCTGACTGCATCGATGCCGCAGTTCAATACTATTGGCGAATTCCCTGCACAGACGTGAAGTCGGCTTCTGGCCGGGACTCACCGGTCGGCAATTTCGAAACCGAGCATCGAGTTCAGTAGCTGGCGACTACTGCGCAAGCCCGATGGACTCTGCGGCGTGGAGCATCTTGTCCGTGATCGAGGGAACTAAGCACTCTGCATCTGATCCGGTGCACCATGCCCTGGACAGGGTCATGCACTACCACCGGGAGACGAAGCACCATTTTTCGCGCTTCGCGCGCGCGCCGGGCTTACTGGACTGGGCGAATCAACCGGATCCGTTTCGACGCTACAAGGGAGCGCCGCTCTTTTCCTTACCGCGGCTGAAACCCGAGGACGCGCCGGCCTCGCCGCTGTACGAAGACCTGTATCGCTCCGGCGCCATCGCGAGCGTGTCGCTCAACCTTCCCAGCCTGTCGCGCCTGCTTGAATACTCGCTAGCTATTTCGGCCTGGAAGCAGGCCGGTGAAGTCCGCTGGGCGCTTCGAAGCAATCCGTCCAGCGGAAACCTGCACCCGACCGAAGCCTATTTGCTTATCGACGCCGTTGACGGCCTTTCGCCGGGTCCGGGTCTTTATCACTACGCGGCCAAAGAGCATGCGTTGGAGCTCCGAGCACAGTGGTCGAAGGAAAGCTTCATGCGGCTGCTGCAACGGTTCCCGCCTGCGTCCTTTCTCATTGGCTTTGCCTCCGTTATCTGGCGCGAGGCGTGGAAATACGGTGAGCGTGCCTTCCGCTATTGCCAGCACGACGTGGGGCACGCGATCGGCAGTGTGCGTATTGCGGCCCAAACGCTCGGCTGGCGCATGCTGCTGTTGGACGGTCAGGCCGATGACACCCTTGCGGCCTTGTTGGGCGTCGATCGAGCCGCCGACTTTGAGGGGGCAGAGCGAGAGCATCCTGATTGCGTCGCCGTCCTCTGGCCTGACGATCAAGCTGTCAGTCCCGCGGCCAGCACGACGCGCTGTATGCCTCTGTCCCTCGCCGCAGATGCTGTTTGGAATCAGACGAGACACATCTGGCACGGCAAGGCAAACCGGCTGAGTCGAGACGAGCCGGTGCAGTGGAAGATCATTGATCAGGTGGTGGTCGCGTCGTGGAAGTCAAACACGGAGCACGAGGTCGTCGAACTGGATCAAGCGTCGTCCTGCGCGGATCCGAGTCACCATGCGCCCCACTCTTACCCCGGTCAAACAAGCGCTGCACAGGTGATCCGCCAGCGACGAAGCGCGCTCGCGTTCGATGGCACAACCTCGATCTCGGCCGGCAGCTTCTTCACCATGCTGATGCGTGTCATGCCAAGAGTGGAGCGCGGCCTGAGCCGGCGCCCCATGCCGTGGGACGCTCTTCCATGGGAGCCTGCCGTTCACCTCGCCCTGTTCGTTCACCGGGTGGACGGCCTGCAGCCGGGTCTCTACTTGCTGGCGCGCGATCCAGCGAAACTGGACTTGCTGCGGAACGCATCTCACCCACACTTCGATTGGACCTCTCCGGCGTGCTGTCCCGACGAGTTGCCTTTGTTCCTGCTTCAAGAGGGCGATGCGCGGGCCCTGGCTGCCCAGCTTAGCTGCGGTCAGGACATCGCCGGGGAGAGTGCCTTTTCCATGGGGATGATCGCGGAATTCGAGCCCAGCCTGCGCCAGTATGGCGCGTGGTTTTATCGCAGACTGTTCTGGGAGACGGGGCTGATCGGTCAGGTGTTGTATCTGGAGGCCGAGGCGGCCGGAGTCCGCGCCACGGGCATCGGCTGCTTCTTCGACGACCCGGTGCACCAGGTCATGGGGTTCAGTGACGCAAGCTTTCAGTCGCTATATCACTTCACCACCGGAGGTCCTGTCGACGACCCTCGCCTGACCACTTTGCCGCCCTATAGTTTTGATCACTAGGCAGCGCGTCCCTTGGGCGCGGTGCTCAGCTCTTCCGCGAAGTTTTGGCGAAGAACTGCGTAGGGTAGTGCTGAACCGTCTCACTGCTGCACTTCGGGCAGCGCAGAGGAGTAGTTCCTGGCTCGAAACGCGCGGTGGCATGCTCGGCGACGTGTTCAACATGCTCGAAAATCTCGCCGCACTTCTCGCATCGGTATTGGTAGGTCGGCATGGGTACCTCCGGTATTGCGGGAACGATTTTAAGCAGCTTGTCCCGCGGGTTGTTGACTGCGCTGGCGCGCGAGCGACAGTCATCGCTGCTCAGCCGCATCCGCCGTTGCCGCCTCTTGGAGGTGACTCGCTCGGTTGGCAAAGCTCAGATCATGGCCGTCCGGGTCGGTGATATGAAAGTACCGCTCGCCCCAAGGCGCATCCTCGGGCGTGGTAGTTGGCGTCACTCCCTGCTCGATCGCGCGCTGGTAGAACGCGTCGACGTCAGACACATGAAAGATCACGCGGCCCCACCATGACCAGCGACGGTCGGGCGGCTGGGCGATCAAATTGAGATATCCGGAGCCCGCGTGTAGGCTGGTGAACGCGGCCTGCTCCCCGCCATAGCGCACGGAGAATTCGAGCGCGGCGTAAAAGCGCACCGAGCGACGCATGTCGTGCACTGCCAGCGTCACCGCGTTGATCGACTCGACTTGCATGACTG
>CAVQID010000060.1:0-245912 GCA_963712485.1 uncultured beta proteobacterium | reverse complement strand
GCGCCGCGTGATCGCCTGCACCCGTCGGCAGCGCGGCGGACGGCTCAACGCGTCAGCCTCGCTGCACTGCGGCCGCCGCCGCAAAGGAAATCGACGTAGCGACTGATCCCTATCTGTGGCTGGAGGAAGTCGAAGGCGACCAGGCGCTTGCATGGGTGCGCAAGCAGAACGAGCGCTCGCTGGCCGAACTTCAGTCCGATCCACGTTTCGCGCGTTTCGAGGCGGATGCACGGCGCATTCTGGAAGCGCGCGACCGCATCGCAGAACCGGTCCTGCTGGCAGGCACCGTCTATAACTTCTGGCAGGACGACCAGCACGTTCGCGGGCTGCTGCGCCGCTCGGACTGGTCGAGCTACATCAGCGGTGCTCCGCAGTGGGAGACGGTGCTCGACGTCGATGCACTGTCGGCACAGGACGGCAAGACCTGGGTCACCGGCATGCCCGACTGCCTGGCTCCGGACTACCGGCGGTGTCTGGTCACTCTGTCGAACGGCGGCAAGGACGCCGCGATCGTGCGCGAGTTCGACACCGTGGATAAGCGGTTCGTCGACGGCGGATTTGAACTGCCCGAGGCCAAGCACAGCATCGTTTGGGGCGATGCCGACACGTTGCTGGTAGGCACCGACTGGGGCGAGGGAAGCCTGACCGCGTCGGGTTATCCGTACATCGTTAAGCGCTGGAAACGTGGCGAGCCACTGGCCTCGGCCGCCGAGATCTTTCGCGGCACGCCGGATGACGTTGGCGTGTTTCCGGCGCGCTACCGCGATCGCGACGGCAACGTCGCGATCGTGCTTGTCCGAGGTGAAACATTCTTCGAGTCGACGTTTCATCTCCTCGATCGCGATCGCCTCGTGCTCCTTCCCTTGCCGCGGCGTTCCACGGTCGAAGGCTACTGGAGCGGCCAGCTTGTTTCGTCGCTGCAGGAAGACTGGAAAATCGGCGAAGCCACCTATCCCAGTGGCAGTCTGGTGAGCTTCCCGCTCGCGCAGTTTCTGCAAACCGGCAAGCCCGACGTCACGCTGATCTACCAGCCGGGCCCCCGCGATTCGTTCCAGGCGTTCCGCGGCAGCCGGTCGGTGGCCTACCTGCTCGTGGCGGAAAACGTGGCCACTCGCGCCCACCGCTACACCTTCCACGACGGCCAATGGCAACGGCTCGGTGCGCTCGAGTTGCCTGGGCGCAGCCAGGTCACGCTCGGACACGTGCCGCCCGACGATGATCGGGCCTTTGTTTATTCCGAAGGCTTCACCACGCCACGCAGCCTTTATCTGGCTGGAGCGGCCGGGCAGTTGCAAAAGCTCGCGGAGGTGCCGGCGAAGTTCGACGCGAGTCGCCAGGTTGTGGACCAGTTCGAGGCCATCGCCAAGGATGGGACCAAGGTCCCCTACTTCGTCGTGCGCCCCAACGACTTGAAGTTTGATGGCGCTGCGCCGACGCTGCTTTACGGCTACGGCGGCTTCCAGATTTCGATGACGCCTTCGTACTCGGGGACGCTCGGGAAGCTATGGCTCGAGAACGGCGGCGTCTACGTGCTGGCGAATATCCGTGGCGGCGGCGAGTTCGGCCCCGCGTGGCACCAGGCAGGGCTCAAGACCAAACGGCAGCTAATCTACGATGACTTCATCGCCGTTGCCGAGGATCTCATCGCGCGCAAGGTCACCAGCGCGCGTCGCCTCGGGATCATGGGGGGCTCCAACGGCGGCCTGCTCATGGGCGTCGCGCTGACGCAGCGACCGGATCTCTGGAACGCTGCGGTCATTCAGGTGCCGCTGCTCGACATGCTTCGCTACGACCGGATGCTCGCGGGCGCGTCCTGGGTGGATGAGTACGGCAGCCCGAGCATCCCCGAGGAGCGTGCATTCCTCGAAAAGACCTCGCCGTACCAGAACCTGAAGAAGGGCGTTGCCTATCCGCCGCCTTTCTTTGTGACCTCGACGAAGGATGATCGCGTCCATCCGGGCCACGCCCGCAAGATGGCCGCGAGGATGATCGAGTTCGGCCTGCCGTTTTATTACTACGAGAATATTGACGGTGGCCATGCCGCCGCTTCGGACCAGCGCGAACGCGCGAAGCGGATTGCGCTTGAGTTCACGTATCTCTCGCGTCGCCTGAAGGATTGACGACGTTTGATCGGGCGTGGGGGTCGGCCACCGGTCACAGATCGCTGGTCCGCGGCAACCTCCCCTCGAAGCAGTCAGGAACGAATCATGGGTACGCCGACTGAAACGCGGAAGAACTCTGAGCGCTGGGTCACGGCAGCCGTAGGCCTGCTGTTTGTCGGCATCGCCTTGGCAATCGTTTACCTTGTCTGCGGCCGACCACCCGATCGGTGCTTATGCCGCTGCAGTGGCGGTCGGCGGGCTCGGCGTTGACGCTCTCTTCAGCGCCGCTCGCAATCGTCGATCGATGCTCTCGCGCATTGGTCCCTTGCCTTAGCCGAAGGACTAGTGGACCGGGCTCCCAAGCCAGCGCGAGAGACCTCGCGCCCAGCATGCTCGGTTCGAGCAGTTGATCCGCACGGCTGCGGCTCCGGGCCGTGGCCCACCGTTCGAGCGAAGGCCGCCGAGATTGGACTCGGCGGCCTTGCCGGCATTCGTCGGCAGACGCATGTCGCTCAGTCGTCCTGCGCTCGGTGCAGCCGCCGCAGCGCATGACGGTTGACGTGCTGTCCGATCTGGCGTCCGAGCTCCAGCCCAGCGTCGGTCGCGAAGCGGAAGTGCAGGCCCGCCTTCACGCGCGAATCGGCGTTTTCGCGCGCCGCCTCGCTGAAGCTCGCGAAACTGCGTACCGGATTGGCCGGCATCGCGCTCGGCGATGCAAAGCTGAAGGGCAGTTGATCGCGACCGAAGGCATCGGCCAGCACCACTGCAGCGGCCATGCCCAGGGCGCTGTGTGTCGAGGGCATGTCGGGCACCGGCGGCGTGACGAGCAGGGGTTCGTACGAAGCGTCAGGCGCAGTGTGCGGGTTACCGTCCAGCGCCGCATGGTGGATCGCGGTCACCGGGCGCCAGAAGTTGTAGTGGTACTTCGAATCCCAGCCGGCAATGTAGGCATCGGCCATCGCCATGTTCAGCAGCGCGAAGGTGCGCGCACGTTCCCACAGGTCCTGCTTCACGCTCGCCGATGCGGCGCGCGCTACGCGATTCCAGCCGATGTCGGAAAACTCGTACCAGAACGCTGCGTAGTGGGTCTGGTCGATACTGCGCTGGGCGCTCGTCTTGCCGCCGACGCGTTGGACTTCGTCGAAGGCGCGCTGATAGGCGACACTCGTCAGTGCGGGCGCCGGCGCGGTGCGGAACTGCGCGGCGCTTTTTAGCGCAAAGGGCGTTACCTGACGCCAATGCGGTGCAGCGGCGAAGTTGAACGGCGCCGTGAAGCGATACTGACCGGGTTGAGTGCCCTCAACGTACGGTTCGCTGCCTTTGCTGCCGTCGTCGGCGCGCCTGGCTAGCACTGCTGCGGCCGCGGCCTTGCCGAGATGGGTTCCGGCTTCGATGGAAGCGCCGATGCCCGCTTCGAGCACCGTGCGTTCGAGTTGCACCTTTGCGATCGCTGTCCCGGCCGCCTGCGGGTACAACGCTACGAGCACGTCGTGTGCTGCCTGCGCCGCGGCCACCGCAGCGTCGGCCTGGTGGCTGCCGGCCGGCACGTTGTCGAGCGCATAGCGGCGATAGCGCGGGCGCACGGCGTTGACAGCGTCGTGCATCGCGACGTGCGTCATCGCCAGCGACCGTGACGCGGCCATCGGGTCGACGTAGCCGTCGGCAGCCTTGATCACCTGGAAGGCGGTCAGGCTCCAGTCCGTGATCACATGGTCACAGCGGTTCGCGCACCATGTCGGCGCTGAGGTTCGCTGCGAAGCGTCGCGTGTTTCGCCGGCAGTCGCGTGGGCGGTGTTGATGAAGAGGCCGGTCGCGAGCAGCGCGGCGGCGACGGAGATCTGAGTCAATCGGTGTTTCATTGGAGAACCTTTCTGCGGCTTGAGTAGTTATGAAGTGGGTCGATGCATCGTCGGGCGGCCGTGACGTAGTCGGTCGACAGCGTCAGCGGCGAGCTTCGAAGATCAGGTTGAACGGCGTCTCCACTGCGCGGCGGAAATGCGTAAAGCCGGCCTTGCGGAACACCTCGCGCGAGCCGCGCCTCGCCGGCCTGCGCGCCGAGCACCAGGCGGCCGCCCTCGGAGATCGCATGGGCGCAGCAGATCGTGGTCGACGCCGCGTAGTACAGGCGCCCCACGACGTTGAGGTTCTGCTCGGTGCGGTCGTGCGCGAAGGGCTCGACCAGCATCACCGTGCCGCCCGGCGCGAGCACCTCGGCGGCGTGGCGTGCGGCGGCCTCGCGGATCGCCCAGGTCGTGCAGGCAGTCGAAGAAGCAGATCAGGCCGTACTGCCGGTCGGCGATAGGTCGTCGGCGTCGGCCACCTCGAACGACGCGCGCGTCGGCGACGCCGGCCTGCGGCGGCATTGCGCTGCGCCGCGTCGACCGACGCCGCGTGCGCGTCGAAGCCGTGGAAGCGCGAGTTCGGGAACGCCTGGGCCATCAGCACGCGTGGAATGGCCGTGGCCGCAGCCGATGTCGGCCACCGTCGATGCCGGCTTGCAGCTTGCTCGACCACACCGTCCAGCGCCGGCAGCCACTGCGGCACCAGGCTGCGCGCGGTAGCCGTTGCGATAGAACGCAGCGACGCCGCAGGAGAGGCGCTCGTCGTGCTCGCCCCAGGCCACGCCGTTGCCGGTGCGAAACGCCTCGAGCGTCTTGTCCTCGTCGAACCACATCGACGCCGGCACGTTCCACGCGGGCGGCATGAAGACCGGGCTGTCCTCGTCGGCCAGCACCAGCGCCTGCTCGGGCGAGAGCTCGTAGGTGTCGCTGACCGCGTGGTAGTCGACGTAGCCGCCGCGGCCTGCGCGTTCAGCCACTCGCGCACGTAGCGTTCGGCGCAGCCGGCGCGCGCGGCGAGCTCCTTCGCGCTGACGCGGGCCGGCGCCGGCCATCGCCTTGTACAGACCGAGCTTGTGGCCGAGGCTCACCATCACGCCGCCGTAGGCCGACGCGAGGTCGCCGATGGCGCGGTTGACGAAGGTGTCGAGCTTGGCCTGATCGATTGCGGGTGTCCATGTCTTGGGCTTTCATGTAGGAGTGACATGGCAGGCATGATCGGACATCGCAGCGAGCTGCAGAAGAGCCGGAATCGCCCGCGATCGGTTCGTTCGTGCCAACGTGGAGACGACGAACATGGAGCAACAGCGACATCGACCACGCGCCGGGCCGACGGCCGCGTCACGTGCAGCCTCGTCGCGCTGCCCGACGCGGTGGTGTCGACGCTGGCCGGCATCTTCGACGTGCTGAACGGCGCGCGCGATGATGGGCCTGGCGACGCCGGCGCGCCGCCGTTCGCGGTGGAGATCGTCGGCGAGGCGGCCGGACCGCTGCGGCTGGCGAGCGGCGTGCCGTTCGAGGTGCAGCGCTCGATCGACCGCATCGAATCGACCGACATCGTGATCGTGCCGTCGATCCTGCTGAAGTCCGGCGGGTGGGCGAAGGGCCGCTACCCGCGGCTGGTGGACTGGCTGAAACGCATGCACGAGCGCGGCGCCGTGCTGTGCTCGGCCTGCTCGGGCATCTTCCTGCTCGCCGAGACGGGGCTCTTCGACGGCAAGGACGCGACGGTGCACTTCGGCTACGCCCGCGCGTTCGCGACCGCGTATCCGCAAGTGCCCATCCATCCCGAGCGTGTGCTCGTGATCGCCGGCCGGCGCGAGGAGCTGGTCAGCTCCGGCGCCTCGAAGACCTGGCACGACCTGGTGCTGTACCTGATCGCCCGCTACGCCGGTGCCACGGCCGCGCAGGAGGTGGCGCGCATCTTCGCGCTGCAGTGGCACCAGGACGGCCTGGCGCCCTACATCGTGTTCGAAGGCAGGACCGACCACGGCGACGCCGAGATCGCAGGGCGCACAGGAGTGGCTGGCAAGGCACTTCTCGGTCGCCAACCCGGTCGAGGAAATGATCAAGCGCTCCAAGCTCGCCGAGCGCACCTTCAAGCGGCGCTTCACGCTGGCCACCGGGCTTGCGCCGCTCGCCTACGTGCAGCGCCTGCGCGTCGAAGACGCGAAGCGCCGGCTCGAGCGCACCGACGCGCCGGTCGACGAGGTCAGCTGGCGCGTCGGCTACGAGGACCCGGCGTTCTTCCGACGTCTGTTCAAGCGCACCACCGGCATGGCACCGGGTGCCTATCGCAAGCGCTTTCGCATTCCTGACTTCGCGAGGTCATGAGCGAAGCCGCTCAAATCGGCTCCGCATGCATGCGCCGAGGTCGCCAGGCACGCACGGTTCATCCACGAAGGTCGGCGGCGGTCCTCGCGACTTGCGGACCGGCCGGCAATTGCTTGAAGCGAGCAACTGTGGCCCTGCCGTTTTCCGGAACCTATCGCAGCGCCGGATCGGCAAGGTAACGAAAGTGGGGCACACTCGGTGGCTTGGCCATTCCGCTGGATCGGCGTCACGCATCCGGCGCCGGTCCACGGCAGCAGGCGGGAGCACATGAAAAAAGCAGTAAAGAAGAAGGACGAGACGGACGATGGCGGAGCGCGGTCGGTGTTGCGCAGCGTATTCCGCTCGTTCACGAAACTCGCCGAACAGGCGGGCGAAGGGCGACCGTTACTTCGGGGTCTGCGTGTCGCACATGATCCGAAGGCCGAGCGCATCGTCGTCGTGCACGGCGGATCGCGAGTCGAGTTCGTCCTGAAATTGTCTGCCGACAGCACCCCGCCGCACGCCGTGGTCGAGTGCCGCCGTATGGATACGGTCGGAGCCACGGAGACGACGCCACTCGCCAGTTTCCAGTTCGACGAAGCCGGGGTCGTCTCGGACTCGACCGTCCCTGAGTTCGTCGGCGAGAAGATCACCGACGCGAACGGGGCCTGGAGCATTGTTGCAGCGGTCATCTGGGACGCACTGCAGTCGCCGGGGTAAGACGCCACGGCGCAGACGCGCAGCGGCGCCGACACGACGGAGAAAACCGCATGGCCAACCGCGACAGAAACCGCGCCGGCACCGCACTGATCACGGGCGCCTCGTCGGGGATCGGCGCGGCACTGGCCCGGCGCTTCGCGCGAGGCGGCCACGCGCTGGTTCTGGTGGCCCGCAATACGGGCAAGCTCGAGTCGATCGCGGCATCGCTGGCGGCCGAGCATGGCGTCAAGGTGGTCGTGCAGCCGGCCGATCTTGCCAAGCGCGGAGCGGCCCAGGCGCTCGCCGCTGCGATCAAGCGACGACGCCTGGTCGTCGACATTCTTGTGAACAATGCCGGCATCCTCGAGCAGGGCGCATTCGTCTCGACACCTCCGCGGCGCCATCAGGAGCTGATCGATCTCAACGTGACCGCCCTGACCGACATGCTCGCGCAATTCGTTCCGCCGATGTGTCAGCGCGGCCACGGCCGCGTGCTCAATGTGGCATCGATTGCCGCGTTTCAACCGGTTCCGATGCTGGCCACATACGCTGCCACCAAGGCGTTCGTGCTGTCGCTTACTGAATCACTGGCCGAGGAGATCAGGGACCAAGGCGTTACGGTCACCGCGCTTTGTCCGGGCATCACGGCCACCCAGATGCTGAGCGGCGCGACTGACGCCAATGCCCGCCTCGCGAAGCTGCCGGGGTTCCTGGTCGGCGATGCCGACGCCGTCGCTGACGAGGGCTACCGGGCTTGCATGCAGGGTGTCGTCATCCAAGTTCCCGGCGTCGTTAACCAGGCGGTAACGCTCGCATCGCGCGCTGCGCCGAAGTGGCTGCTGCGGCGTATCGCCGGCACCGTGGCGCGCGGCGCGACGTAAGAAAAGCAACGGCTGCGGAAGCCGGGTTACGGAATCGGCGCGCGGCGAGCGACGTCAAGCGCAGCTCATCGCTATGGCGTTATCCGCAGCGGCCGCATTCCAATACCGGGTTTTCCCGATGGGCCAGATCGCTTCCGGCTGTTCTAATTCGCCCGCCCCATGGGGAGTAGCCAAGAGGAGCCGGCACCGACATCCGGCCCTTCGATGCGACGTCGTCAATACGGCTGGCACCGGCGCAGTTCCGCCGCCCGGCGTCGCAGCAGTTCACCGCCCGGTGGACTTCAGGCCAGACCGCAAGGCCCTTTCGAAACCCCGTCGCGGGGTGCGCCGGCCGCTGCTCGTTTCGGAAGTGACTCATGCAATCGATCGGTAATCCCGTGATGTGGTCGCTGTTCGCGGCCTTTGTCGTCGTCGCCCTGCTCGTCGACTTCCTTGCAATGAGCAGGCAGGGTGCACACCGCGTGTCGATCAAGGAGGCCGCCGTCTGGTCGCTGATCTGGGTCGCGGTTTCGTTCGTCTTCATGGCGGGCCTGTGGTGGTACCTCGACTCCAATGCCTCGCGCGAAGTCGCCAACATCAAGGGGCTCGAGTTCCTGACCGGTTACCTGATCGAGAAGGCGCTCGCTGTCGACAACATCTTCGTGTTCCTGATGATCTTCACCTACTTCTCGGTGCCCCAGGAGTTCCAGAAGCGGGTCTTGATGATCGGCATCCTCGGCGCGCTGGTGCTGCGCGCCGGCATGATCCTGGTCGGCGCATGGCTGATCACGCAGTTCCACTGGGTGCTATATCTGTTTGGCGCGTTCCTGGTCTTCACCGGGCGTGAAGATGTGGTGGGCGGCTGGGCAGGAGCCCGACCTTGAGGCCAACCCTGCACTCAGGCTGCTGCGCCGGCACCTTCTCATCTCGCCGTCGTTCGACGGTGAGCGCTTCACGACGGTAATCCACGGCATCAGACACTTCACGCCGCTGTTCGTCGTCATCGTGCTGATCGCCATCGTCGACATCATCTTCGCAGTCGACTCGATCCCAGCGATCTTCGCAATCACGACCGACCCGTTCATCGTGCTGACCTCGAACGTGTTCGCGATCCTGGGCCTGCGCGCGATGTATTTCCTGCTCGCCGGCATGCATGAGCGATTTCACCTGCTCTCCTACGGGCTGGCGATCGTGCTCGTGTTCATCGGCGCCAAGATGCTGCTGATCGACCTCTACAAGATCCCGGTCGCCTGGTCGCTGGTCTTCACGATCACCGTTCTTGCGGCGACGATGATCCTGTCGCTGAAGATTCCGGCGAAGGCCGGACACGTCGGCGGCGCCTATCCGTTTCCGACGAAGAAGCCTAGGGACGCCGGCCATTGACCGGCAAGCAGCCGGGTGGCGCGTTCAGCGCCGCTCGATCCAGTAGAGCGCCCCGAACGCCAGCGACAGCACCACCAGGCTGGGCAGCGCCGCGACGACCACCGGCGGCCACGTATTCAGCAGTCCGATGTGCGCGAACAGCTTGTTCATGCCGTAAAAAGCCACCCCCAGCATCACCCCGGCGAAGATCTTGAAGCTCACGCCGCCGGCGCGCACGTGCAGGTATGCGAACGGAAGCGCCAGCGCCATCATGACCAGCACCGCCCACGGATAGAAGAGCTTGCCCCAGAACGCGATTTCGTAGCGCTCGGTCTGTTGCCGGTTCTCCGCAAGGTGGCGGATGTACTGCGCCAGATCCCAGCCGGCCATGCGCTCGGGCTGCACCAGCAGCACACCGAAGATGTCCGGCTTCAGTTCGGAGTGCCAGGTGAGTGTCGGCAGCTTGGTCACCTCGGTACGCGCATCGGTGGGCAGCGACGCGCCGGACGAAATCTGCGGCACCCGCGTTTCGACGACGTCGGTGAGCTCCCAGCCGACGCCCGGAAGAAAGGTGCCCGAGTCGCCGGTGATCACCGAGCGCAGGCGATAGTCGCGGTCGAATTCGAGGATGCGCCAGTCCTTCGTACCGACGTCCGGCGACACCTGCCGGACGTTGATGAAACGGTACGCGCTGATGCTGCCGTCGGCTTCCTTGACGACGTCGCGTACCCACACGCCCGAGCGGAAGTCGCGGACGCTGATCTGGCCGCCGCGGGCCTTGAGCCGCGTCTGCTGCGCCAGCCGCTCTGACGGTGGCGACACGACTTCGCCGAGCAGAAAAGTGATCGCCACCATGATCAGGCCAATACCGAGGAGGCTCACGAGCAGGCGTCGCGTGCTCATGCCGGAGACGCGCATGATCGTGAATTCCGAGTTTGCCGCGAGTTTCGAAAGCACGTAGATCGTGCCGATCAGTGCGGCGATCGGCATGACCTCGTACATGCGCGAAGGCAGCGTAAATGCCACGTACGACAGCGCATGCCGCAGCTTGAAGCCACGCTGGCCGATTTCATCGAGCTGCGCAACCAGGTCGAAGAACGTGAACAGCGACAGCAGCGCAAACAGCATGAAGCCGGTGGCAGTCGCGATTTCGGTCCACAGGTAGCGGCGCAGCGTCCTCACTGTCGGCCCTTCTCTCGCCAGAAGGCCGGTGTCAGGTGCCGCGGCCACCAGCGTTGCAGGTACACCCGACGGGCGAACAGCATCATCACCGCCAGCAGCACGACTGCGTGCACGATCCAGACGCCGATGCCGAAACTGATGCGATCCTGCTGGACCCAGGCCTGCACCGTGTTCAGCACGTTGAGGTAGATCGCGAAAGCCAGTACCGCAATGATCAGGTTGAACGAGCGGCCGACGCGCGGGTTCGTGTAGGCGAGCGGAATCGCCAGCAACGTGACGATCAGCGCGGCCACCGGAATGCCGATACGCCACATCATCTCGGCCTGGGTAAAGGGGGTTGGCTCGGCCAGCAGCTCGCGGGTCGGCTTGGTGCGGACGCTGCGTTCGCTGAGCGGGCGGTCGGGGCGGCTTTCGATACGCAGCGAATAGCGGTCGAACTCCATCGTGCGGTACTCCGCCGATCCGGGCCGCCCTTCGTAGCGCCGGCCCTGCTCGAGCACGAGGAATCGATCGCCGTTCGGCGACACCTCGATCTGGCCCTTGGAAGCGACGATGACGCCGTCGCGGCCCTGGCTGCGCATGCTGACGAAGACGTTGCGCACCTGGCTGCTCTCGAAATCAACCGACTCGACGAAGAACACGCGGTCGGACACCGCCCGATTCGATGAAGCGACCGGGCGCGACCCGGCTCACGTCATCGCGCTGCATGAAGCTCTGGCGCAAGGCCTCGATCTGCGACGTCGACCAGGGGGTGACGAACATCGACAGCAGTGCGACGGCAACGACGATCGGCCACGCAAAACGCAGCACCGGCTGCAGCCACGCCATCAGGCTTTGGCCGGATGCGAACCAGACGACCATCTCGGAGTCGCGGTAGGCGCGCGACAGCGTCATCAGCACCGAAATGAAGAGCGTCAGCGTCAGCACGACCGGCAGCCAGGTGAGCGACGTCAGCGCCAACAACTGGAAGACGGCCTGGTTGTCGACCCGGCCGCCGGCGGCCTGCCCGAGTATGCGCACCAGCCCGACGGAAAACAGGATCGAAAAAAGCACCGTGAACACCGCACTGGCGGTGCTCGTGAGCTCGGCGACGATCGAGCGTCGGAAGATCATCGGGCCAGGCGACCGAGGCGGATCCGCTGCGGGCCGGCGCCGGTGCCGCTATATACTGCCCGGCTCGCAACGGGCCGCATCGAACGCCACCGCAGCGTCACGAGTTGCCTCGCTGGCTGTCCATGCGTTGCCATCGCGAGACTTTTCAGAGGGAAAACAGCAATGGAATTTAGCACAACGACCGCGCGCGCCGACGCGGTCAAGGCTGACGCGATCGCCGTCGGAGTGTTTGCGGACGGGGAGCTGACGCCCAGCGCGCGAGCGATCGACAAGGCGGCACGGGGTGCGCTCAAGGCGGCCATCAAGAGCGGCGACATGAGCGGCAAGCGCGGATCGCTGATCACGCTGCGCAAGCTTCCGGGCGTCAAGGCCGCGCGCGTGATGCTGGTTGGCCTGGGCAGCCGTGACGATTTCGGTGACCGCGCCTACGCCGACGCGGTGCGCGCAACGACAAAGGGCTGCCCCGGCGCCAGCGAGATCGCGGTTGCCGCGACCGAGTGGGAGGTGAAGGATCGCGATGTCGAATGGCTTGCCCGGCAGTTCGCGATCGCCGCGCGCGAGACTGCGTTCCGCAGCGACGAACTGAAGAGCAAGAAGGACGAGAGCAACGGACCTGCTCGCGTGGTGCTGCTACATGGCGCCGGCGACGCCGCCGAACGCGGCCTCAGGCAGGGCACGGCGGTGGCCAACGGCATGGCGCTGACCAAGCGGCTGGGCAATCTGCCACCGAACATCTGCACACCATCGTTCCTTGCCGACGAGGCACGCAAGCTCGCCAAGCAGTGGAAACTCGGCGTCGAGGTGCTCGAGACCAAGCAGCTCGAGGCCCTGAAGATGGGTTCGTTCCTCAGCGTCGCGCGCGGCTCGGCTCAGCCACCGCGGCTTATCGTGCTGAAGCACGAAGGCGGCGGCAAGTCGGCGCCGGTTGTGCTCGTCGGCAAGGGCATCACGTTCGACTCGGGCGGCATCTCGCTCAAGCCCGGCGCCGCGATGGATGAGATGAAGTTCGACATGTGCGGCGCGGCCAGCGTCATCGGGACGATGCGTACGGTCGCGGAGCTGAAGCTGAAGCTCAACGTCGTCGGCGTCGTCGCGGCCTGCGAGAACATGCCGTCCGGCACCGCGACCCGCCCCGGCGACATCGTCACGTCCATGTCAGGCCAGACGATCGAGATCCTGAACACCGACGCCGAGGGCCGACTGATCCTGTGCGACGCCCTCACCTACGCCGAGCGCTTCAAGCCGGCCGCTGTCGTCGACATCGCGACGCTGACCGGGGCCTGCGTCATCGCGCTGGGCAACGTCAACTCGGGCCTGTTTGCCAACAACGACGACCTCGCCGACGAGTTGCTCGCCGCCAGCCGCAGCGCGAGCGACGCCGCGTGGCACATGCCGCTCGGCGACGATTACCAGGAACAGCTGAAGACCAACTTTGCCGACATGGCGAACATCGGCACGCCCAGCAACGCAGGGGCGATTACGGCAGCGTGCTTCCTTTCGCGCTTCACGAAATCCTATGCGTGGGCGCACCTGGACATCGCCGGCACCGCGTGGAAGGGCGGCGCTGCGAAGGGCGCCACCGGCCGGCCGGTGCCGCTGCTGTCGCAATTCCTGATCCAGCGGGCGGGATGAACTGTCGCCTCGGCGCATGACCCGCATCGACTTCCACTTCAATGCCGAGCACCGGCTGCACTACGCCTGCCGCGTGACGCGCAAGGCGCGCGCGGCCGGCAAGCGCCTGGTGCTCTATGCCCGCGACGCCGACCGACTGGCGCAACTCGACGCCGCGCTGTGGACGTTTTCCGCGCTCGACTTCCTGCCGCACGTGTACGTCGACTCGCCGCTGGCCCCTGCCACGCCGGTGCTGCTTGCCGTCGATGCGGCGTGTGCGCCGGCCAGCGATGTGCTGCTGACGCTGGACGACGATGTCCCGCCCGGTTTCGCTGAAGTCTTTGCCCGCTACGAGCGCGTCATCGAAGTCGTATCGCGGCTCGACGACGACCGCGCGCGCGCTCGGACACGCTTCAAGGTCTACCGCGAGCAAGGATTCGATCCGACGACGCACCAGGTGAGCGGCGGTGAGTGACAAGGGCAATCCGCTCGATCGCCTGACGCGCCCCGGCGGTCGCTCGCTGTCGGATGACGAATCGATCCCGGTGTTGACCGAGCGGCTCACGCTGCCGTCGCTCGACCTGGATATCTCGCTGCCGAAGGCGCCACCGGCAGTCACCGCGCCGCCGGTTGCCGCGCCGCCGCCACCACCGCCACCGCCGCCAGCCACCACCGCCGCCACCGCCGCCACCTCCACCACCGCCGCCTCCCGCTGCGACTGCGGCCGCACCGGCGGCGCCGAAGGAACGCGTAGCCGCCACGCCGGCGCCGGCGACCGGCCCATTGACGCGTCCGGCCGCGGGCGGGCCGAGCCCGACCTACGCATCGGCGACCCCCAGCGCGCCCGCAGCGCAGGTGGACTGGACGCGCCTCGAGCAGTCGCTGCGCGATGCCGTGTTGCGCGAGTTGCAGCCGGCACTGACCGACGAAGCTGCGCGCCTGATGCGCGAACGGCTGCAGCCGGCGATGGATCGTGCACTCAGTGCGCTGACGTCCGAGCTGCGCCAGGCGTTCGAATCGCGAGCGCGCGAGGTCGTCGCGCGGGTCGTCGCGGCGGAAATCGCCCGACTGCGCGAGCGCGGCTGACCCCTCCGCGGCTGCCGGCCGGCGGCACCCGTAAAATTCTCGTTTCCGCTTCGACGGCCGGTCCTCCGGCATCGCAATGAACGACACCGCAACGCCGGCAAGCCCCACCCTCGCCAAGAGCTTCGAGCCGTCTGCCATCGAAGCGCACTGGTCGCCGGTGTGGGAAGCGCGCGGCTACTACCGCGCCGGGCTTGATCCCACCAAGCCAGCCTTTTCGATCCAGCTGCCACCGCCGAACGTCACCGGCCTGCTGCACATGGGTCACGGCTTCAACCACACGATCATGGACGCGCTGACGCGCTATCACCGGATGGCGGGCTTCAACACGCTGTGGCTGCCCGGCACCGATCACGCCGGCATCGCCACCCAGATCGTCGTCGAACGGCAACTGGAAGCCAACGGCATCGACCGGCGCACGATGGGGCGCGAATCGTTCATCAAGCAGGTGTGGGACTGGAAGGAGTATTCCGGCGGCACGATCCTGAACCAGATGCGCCGTCTCGGTGATTCGGTCGACTGGAGCCGCACCTACTTCACGATGGACGACAAGCTGTCGCAGGTCGTGACCGAGACGTTCGTGCAACTCTACGAACAGGGACTCATTTACCGCGGCAAGCGGCTTGTCAACTGGGACCCGAAGCTGCAGACCGCGGTCTCAGACCTCGAGGTCGAAACCGAGGAAGAAGACGGCAAGCTGTGGGAGATCCGCTACCCGGCCGTCGACGGCGGCGAGGTCGTCGTCGTCGCGACGACGCGGCCCGAAACGATGCTGGGCGACGTCGCCGTGGCAGTGCATCCGGAGGACGAACGCTATGCGTCGCTCGTCGGCAAGGAGCTGGTGCTGCCGCTGACCGGCCGCACGATCCCGGTCATCGCCGACGACTATGTCGACCGCGAATTCGGCACCGGCTGCGTGAAGATCACGCCGGCGCACGACTTCAACGACTTTGCGATCGGCCAGCGCCACAACCTGACGCCGATTCCGATCTTCACACTGACTGCCACCGTCAACGACAACGCCCCGGAGAAATACCGCGGCCTTGATCGCTACGTCGCGCGCAAGCGCGTGCTCGAGGACCTGCGTGCTGCGGGCCTGCTGGTCTCCGAGAAGCCGCACAAGATGATGGTGCCGCGCTGCGCCCGTACCGGCGAAATCGTCGAACCGACGCTGTCGGAGCAGTGGTACATGGCGATGAGCAAGCCGGCGCCCGCCGGCACGCGGCATCCGGGCCAGTCGATCGCGCAGGTCGCGCTCGCTGCAGTCGCCCGCGGCGACGTGCGCATCTTTCCCGAGCAGTGGAACACGATCTACAACCAGTGGCTGGAGAACATCCAGGACTGGTGTATCTCGAGGCAGCTCTGGTGGGGCCATCAGATTCCCGCCTGGTACGACGACGAGGGCCGCGTCTACGTCGCGCGTTCCGAGGCCGAAGCGCAGGCCCAGGCCGGTGCCGGCAAACAGCTGGAGCGCGACCCGGACGTACTCGACACCTGGTACTCGTCGGCGATGGTGCCGTTCTCGACCCTCGGCTGGCCGAACGTCGAGCAGTCGTCGGGCAACGAGCGCGTGGCCTACGACCTGTACCTGCCGTCGACGGTGCTGGTCACCGGCTACGACATCATCTTCTTCTGGGTCGCGCGCATGGTGATGATGACGACCCACTTTACCGGCCGCGTGCCGTTCCGGGACGTCTACATCCACGGCATCGTGCGCGACGCCGAGGGCAAGAAGATGAGCAAGAGCGAAGGCAACACGCTCGATCCGATCGACATCATCGACGGCATCGACCTCGAGGCGCTGGTCAAGAAGAACACCACCGGTCTGCGCAAGACCGAGGACGCGCCGAAGGTCGCCGCCAAGGTGCGCAGGCACTTCCCCGACGGCATCGCGTCCTACGGCGCCGACGCGCTGCGTTTCACGATGGCCGCGTACGCCACGCTCGGCCGCAACATCAACTTCGATCTCAAGCGCTGCGAGGGCTATCGCAACTTCTGCAACAAGCTGTGGAACGCGACGCGCTTCGTGCTGATGAACACCGAGGGCAAGGACTGCGGCCTCGACGAGAAGCTGCCGGTCGAGCTTTCGGTGGTCGACCGCTGGATCATCGGCGAACTGCAGCGCACCGAGGCGGCGGTGGCCGAAGGCTTCGCGCAGTACCGCCTCGACAACGTCGCCAACGCCATTTACACGTTCGTCTGGAACGAGTACTGCGACTGGTACCTCGAGCTTGCCAAGGTTCAGCTCTCGAGCGGCAGCGAGGCGCAGCAGCGCGGTACGCGCCGCACGCTGGTGCGCGTGCTCGAGGTCGCGTTGCGGCTCGCACACCCGGTGATTCCGTTCATCACCGAGGAGCTTTGGCAGAAGGTGTCGGTCCTTGCAGGCAAGCGCGCGGGCGAACCAGGAATCTTCGGTGATGATCCAGCCGTTTCCACGCGCCCAGCCGGAGAAGGTCGATACCCTCGCTGACCGTCAGATCACGTTGCTGAAAAGCATGGTCGACGCGCTGCGCAACCTGCGCAGCGAGATGAACCTCTCGCCCGCACAGAAGGTGCCTCTGCTCGCTTCGGGTGACCCCAATACGCTCGCCGAGTTTGCGCCTTACATGCAGGCGCTGGCGCGCCTTTCCGACGTGCAGGTGGTCGCCGACGTGAACGCCGCGGCCCAGGGCGCGGCTCCGATCAAGGTCGTCGACGAGTTCCGGCTGATGCTGAAGATCGAAGTCGACGTCGCCGCCGAGCGCGATCGGCTTTCGAAGGAAATCGCGCGCCTGGAAAACGAGATCCGCAAGGCCGAAGGCAAGCTCGGCAACGCGGGTTTTGTCGAGCGCGCTCCCGCGGCCGTCGTTGCGCAGGAAAAGGAGCGCCTCGCCGGCTTCGGCGCAACGCTCAGCAAGGTCCGCGAGCAGTACGAACGTCTGCCGGTGGCCTGACACCGTCGCGCCGACTGTAACGCGCGAGTCCGCCGAGCAACTGGCGAGTCGCGCCTATTTGGTTGCGGGAGGCGATGTCGGCGCGCCCGCTGGCGGCGCTGCCTCAGCAGGCGCAGGCAACGTGTACTCGGACGCCGGAGACGGCGTGGGCTGGGGCGCAGCGGGCGTGGGCGCCGACGGACCGGCGGACGGCGTTGCGGCTGGCGGCTGAGCCTGGTTCGGCGCCGCGCTACCCGGCGCGAGCGGAATCTCGTCGACAGCGCCGACGCCGGTCACAAAGTGACGTGTCTCGCCGAAACACGATGTCGGCAGTCCGATCTTCTCCTCGTAGTGCAGCGTCACGCGCTTGCCCACGACGCGATTGATCTGCTCGGCGACCTTGTCGTCCCACACCGTGAACAGGAACTTTTCGGGAATGGCACCCGGCATCGTGACCAACGCCATCTCGCCTTCCCAGGTCTTGCAGAGCCAGCCCTTCCTGCTGAATTTCTGCACCCAGCCGGCACGCTCTCCGCTGGAGTAGTTCCAGTTCAGGACGACGGCGAAGTACGCGGCGACCAGAACGAGCGGAACGATCAGCAACCAGAAGAAGAGCTTCAGGCGCGACGGGCCGCGCCGTGAAGTGGACAAGGCAGGCGGAGGTGTGCTCATCGACGCTTCAGGTAGTGGAGGAATTCCTTGCCGACCGTCTCCTGGCCGACAAGCTCATTGCCAGTCTGCCGGGCGAACGCCTGGAAATCGCGCACCGATCCGGGATCGGTCGCAAGGATCTTCAGCACCTGTCCGCTCGTCATGTCCGCCAGGGCCTTCTTCGCACGCAGGATCGGCAGCGGGCAGTTCGAGTCCCCGCGTATCGATTTCCTTGTCGGCCGTCGTCGGGATGTCCATCGCAGTCTTCAGGGGGTCGCCGAAGGGAAAGCGATAAATTCTACCGGGTGCCCGCGTGCACGCATCCAGTCGGCCATCGCCAGGCCGGTTCCCAGCGGCCACGGACGCAGCCGGGCCGGTTCGATCAGGCGGTAATCGATCAATTCCTCGCCCAGGCAGATCTCTCCCTCGGCCTCGACGTGGTACGCAATGATGATCTCGTTCTTGCGCGTGAACTCGTACACGCCGATCAGCGTCGCGGCAGTGGTCCGCAGTGACGTTTCCTCGGCGACCTCGCGCTCCACCGCCTCTGCGGGCGTCTCGTCGCGCTCGAGGAATCCGGTCACCAGCGCGAACATCTTTTCGGGCCAGGCGCGGTTGCGCGCGAGCAGCACCTTGCCGCCGACTTCGATCAGCGCGGCAACCACGGGCGCCGGATTGTCCCAGTGCACCCAGCCGCAAGCCGGGCAGGCAGCGCGTTCGCGCTCGCCGAGCACCTGACGCACCAGCGGCGTCGCACAGCACGGACAGAAGCGGTAGGTCGACGACATTTCGACGCGTGCCTTCAGGACCGGCTGTCAGAGCCAGCGCCCAGCCGGCATCGCGCCGCTACCGGCCGCGCCGGCGCTCAAGGCGCAGCTTTCGCGCCCGGCAGTTGCGGCGGGTTCGGATGCAGCCGCGCCATGGCCGTCGTGTCGACAAGGCGTCCATCGCGCAGCGCAAACGCCCGGTGCACCCCTTCGACTTCGAAACCGAAATGGCGATAGAGCGCCAGCGCAATCGCGTTGTCCGTGTACACCGTGAGTTCGAGCCGCAACGCACCGAGCCAGTTGTCGGCAAGATCGATGACAGTCGCCATTAAGCGCGTGCCGACGCCACGGCCCTGCCAGTCCTCGCGGATGCCGATACCGAGGCCCCATGCGTGCTGGCGGCGCGGGTTCTTGTTGCCGTGCAGGCCCGCGTGTCCAATGACATCATCGCCCGCAAGCGCGACGAAGATGTAGTTGCTCGCCGCGTCACGTCCGAGCCGCTCGACCCAGTCTGCCACCGACGGATACGGGTTCTGCAGCGTGCCCGCCGCCGTGCTGCGCGATTGGAATGTGCGCGCTATGCCGGCAGCGTCTGCAGGCTCCGCGCGCCGGATGACGACTTCGTCTAGAGACGCTGTTCCGCCCACG
The DNA here is from genome assembly GCA_963712485.1 of uncultured beta proteobacterium. Taxonomy (GTDB): domain Bacteria; phylum Pseudomonadota; class Gammaproteobacteria; order Burkholderiales; family Burkholderiaceae_F; genus JALORV01. The sequence continues at coordinate 226,771 of CAVQID010000060.1, read as the reverse complement.
ATTTCACGCTGGCAAGCGCCGCAGGCAGGCTCGCCGCATCGGTCCCGCCAGCCATCGCCATGTCAGGCCGGCCGCCGCCCTTGCCACCCACTTGTTGCGCGACGAAGTTGACCAGATCGCCGGCCTTCACCCGCCCGGTCGCGTCGGCGGTTACGCCAGCGGCGAGTTGCACCTTGCCGCCCTCGATGGCGCCGAGGACGATGACCGCGCTCTTGAGCTTGTCCTTCAGCTTGTCCATCGTCTCGCGCAGCGACTTCGCGTCGGCGCCGTCCATGGCCACCGCCAGCACCTTGATGCCCTTGATGTCGACGGCCTGCGCCGAAAGATCGTCGCCCTGGCTGGCGGCGAGCTTGCTCTTGAGCCGCGCCAGTTCCTTTTCGAGCGACTTCACGGTGTCCTGGACCTGCGCGATCTTCTGCGTCAGTTCGGAGGCCGGCGCCTTCAGCAGGTGCGCCGCGTGGTGCAGCTCGCGGTCAAGCGCCTGTACGAACTCGAGCGCGCCCTTGCCGGTCACCGCCTCGATGCGTCGGACTCCGGCGGCCACACCGCCCTCGGCGACGATCTTGAAGAAGCCGATATCGCCGGTGCGCACCACGTGCGTGCCGCCACAGAGCTCGGTGGAGTGATTCCCCATCGCCAGCACTCGGACCTCGTCGCCGTACTTGTCGCCGAAGAACGCCAGTGCGCCGGCCTTGATCGCGTCGTCGTACTTCATGACGTTGGCCGTCACCTGCGAATTCGCGCGGATGGCGGCATTGACGATGTCCTCGATACGGCGGATCTCGTCCGGCGTGACCGCCTTGTCGTGCGAGAAGTCGAAGCGCGTGCGCTCGGCATCCACCAGCGAGCCCTTCTGCTGCACGTGCTTGCCCAGCACCGCGCGCAAGGCGGCGTGCATCAGATGCGTCGCCGAGTGGTTGTTGCGCGTACGCTCGCGCGACGCCGCGTCGACGCGTGCCTGCACGATGTCGCCCACCGACAACGTGCCGGATTCCATCGTGCCATGGTGACCGAAAACGTCGGCCTGGATCTTCTGCGTATCCATCACGCCGAAGCGCACGACGTGGCCGTCACTGATGGCCTCCAGCACGCCGCGGTCGCCCACCTGGCCGCCCGACTCCGCGTAAAACGGCGTCGTGTTGAGGACGACGATGCCGCTCTGGCCCTTTTCGAGGCGCGGCACCGCCGCGCCCTCACGATAGAGCGCAACGACCTTGCCGTCATCGGCCAGCGAGGCGTATCCGGTGAAACGGGTCTTGTCGCCGACGTACTCGACGCCCGCCGTCATGCGGAATTTGCCGGCCGCGCGCGCCTGTTCGCGCTGGCGGTCCATCGCGTCGTTGAAGCCGGCGTGGTCGATCGACACGCCGCGCTCGCGGCAGATATCGCCGGTGAGGTCGACGGGAAAGCCGTAGGTGTCGTACAGCAGGAACACGGTCTCGCCATCGAGCATGCGCGCATCGCCCGACTTCATCTGGCCAAGCGCACCCTCGAGGATCTTCATGCCATGTTCGAGTGTCTCGCCAAAGCGCTCCTCCTCCTGCTTAAGCACGGCCTCGATGCGCGCCTGCTGCTCCCTGAGCTCCGGATACGCACCGCCCATCTCGGCGACGAGATCACCGACCACCTTGTAGAAGAACGGCTTCGTCTGTCCGAGCTTGTAGCCGTGCCGCAGCGCGCGGCGAATGATCCGGCGCAGCACGTAGCCGCGGCCCTCGTTGCCCGGGATCACGCCGTCGGCGATCAGGAACGCGCAGGCGCGGATATGGTCGGCGATGACCTTCAGCGAATTGCTCGCGAGATCCCGCGCACCGGTCTCGCGCGCCGCCGCCTTGATCAGGCTCTGGAAGAGATCGATCTCGTAGTTCGAGTGCACATGCTGCAGGACCGCCGACAGGCGCTCCAGGCCCATGCCGGTGTCGACGCACGGTTTGGGCAGAGGCGTCAGCGTGCCGGCCTCGTCGCGATCGAACTGCATGAAGACGAGGTTCCAGATCTCGATGTAGCGGTCGCCTTCGGCGTCCGGTGACCCCGGCGGTCCGCCGGCAACCTCGGGCCGTGGTCGTAGAAGATCTCGGAGCACGGGCCGCACGGGCCGGTATCCGCCATCTGCCAGAAGTTGTCCGACACGTACTTCGGCTGGCCGGGCTGGTCGCCGATGCGGATGCAGCGCTCCGCCGGAACGCCGATGTCCTTCGTCCAGAGGTCGTACGCCTCGTCGTCGTCGACGTAGACCGTGGTCCAGAGCTTGTCCTTGGGCAGCTTGTAGACCTCGGTCAGCAACTCCCATGCGTAGCGGATGGCATCGCGCTTGAAATAGTCGCCGAAGCTGAAGTTGCCCAGCATCTCGAAGAAAGTGTGGTGCCGCGCGGTGTAGCCGACGTTCTCCAGGTCGTTGTGCTTGCCACCGGCGCGCAGCGACTTCTGCGATGTCGTCGCGCGCGTGTACGCGCGCTTCTCGCGGCCCGTGAACACGTCCTTGAACTGCACCATGCCGGAATTGACGAACAGCAGCGTCGGGTCGTTGGCGGGCACCAGGCTCGAGGCGCGCACGATCGTGTGGCCCTTGGACTCGAAGTACTTCAGGAACTTGTCGCGGATCTCTGCGCTTTTCATGACTGCCGGAGGGCGCGGATGAACCGCGCGGGAAAATGAGTCCTGCGAATGATACTGGCGCGGGAAGGACGTCCCGCCGAACTCAGTGATGGCAGATCGAAGCGAGCGCGTCGATAGTGGGATGCCCGGCGCCCGCGATGCGCGCGGCGTGCGCGAGCCCCGACACGCCGAAGACGATGATGACGGCGCCTGCGACCGGCTTGATCCAGGCCCGCACGCCGTCCAGTGCACCACCCGGACGCGCCGCGCCAACCCTCGTGACCGCCATGTCGACCGCCAGCATGTTGGGCAGCGTTCCCGCACCGAACGCCAGCATGACCAGCGCGCCCTGCCACGGTCCGCCGGCCACGAGAGCCAGCGGCAGCGCGGCGTAGACCATGCCGCACGGGATCCAGCCCCACGCCAGACCGGCAAGCAACGCCTGCCCGGCGGAGCGTGGCGGATAAACGCGGCGCGCCAACGGACCGACCAGACGCCAGATCCACAGCCCGGCGGGTTCGAGCCCCTTGAGCCAGGCTGCCTTGCCGAACAACGACGCGCCGATCGCGAGCAGCATCAGCGACCCCAAGATCAGCAAAATGATCTGCACCGGCAGCACATCCGCAGCGTAAAGCGCTCCGCCCAGCAGCCCGACGAGGGCGCCGGCGAGCGTGTAGCTCGTGACGCGACCCGCGTGATATCCCGCGGCCAGCCGCGCCGCCGATACGCCGCGCGGGCGATTGACCTGCAGCGCGCCGACAAAGCCGCCACACATCCCCGCGCAGTGCAGCCCGCCCAGCAGAGCGAGCGTGAATGCAGCCAAGGCTTGAGTCGTCAGCAGATTCAGCATGTTTCCATTGTGCGCCAGCGATCGACGAGGCGCACCGCGCGAGGTTCACCCCTCGCCCGGCGAGGGGCCCGGGGAGTGCCCTGCCGTTGATCTTCGGCGGAGCGCGCGGCCGCTCCGGAGCGCAGCCGACTAACTGTTGCCGTTCCGAGTGCACGTGCGACCGCGCAGCGGTCGCGTACACGAGGAGCGACGCCCCGTCGCGTACACCCGAGGCGCCACTAGACGATTTTCGAGTAGCGCCGCGCGCGCTGGTCCGCGCGCAGGTAACGGTCGAACGTCATGGCGACCGCGCGAACCAGCAGCTTGCCCTTCGGTGTGACCGTGACCCACTCGGGCGTGTTTTCAACCAGGCCTTCGGTCTCGAACAGCTTCAGTTCGCCGATCTCGGTCTTGAAATAGTCGTCGAACTTGATCATGTGTGTCGTCTCGATCGACTCCTTCGAGACTTCGAAGTGGCACATCAACGACATGATGACCGCACGCCGCAATATGTCATCACGGTCGAGTGCAATGCCGCGCGCCGTCGGCAGCATGCCCACGTTCAACCGATCGTAGTACTCCTCGACCGTGCGGACGTTCTGCGAGTACGTCGGGCCGATCTTGCTGATGGCCGACACTCCAAGGCCGATCAGGTCGCAGTCCGGGCGCGTCGAATAGCCCTGGAAGTTGCGATGCAGCCGGCCCTGGCGCTGCGCGCGCGCAAGGTCGTCGCTGGTCTTGGCAAAGTGATCCATCCCGACGTAGTGATAGCCGGCCTGACTCAGCCGCTTGATCGCGTCGAGCATGATGTTGAGCTTCTCTTCCGGCGACGGCAGGTCGGCGGACTCGATCCTGCGCTGCGGTTTGAAGCGGTCCGGCAGGTGCGCGTAGTGATAGAGCGCGATCCGCTCGGGGCTCAGCACCAGCACCTTGTCGAGCGTGCGCGCGAACGTCTCGCGCGTCTGCTTCGGCAGGCCGTAGATCAGGTCGAGGTTCACCGACTTGAACTCTGCACGGCGTGCCGCGTCGACGGTCGCCTGCGTCATCTCGAAACTCTGCAGGCGGTTGACGGCCTTCTGCACCTCGGGTTCGAAGTCCTGCACGCCGACCGACATGCGATTGAAGCCGAGCTTGCCGAGCGCGACCACCTTGTCCGGCGGCGTCGAACGCGGATCGACTTCGATGGAGAACTCGCCGCCTTCAGCCAGCGGAAAGCGCTCGGTGAGCATTGCCATCAGTTCGACCAGTTCCTCGTTCGAGAGGAACGTCGGCGTTCCGCCGCCGAAGTGCAGCTGCTCGAGTTCGCGCGTGCCCGTCAGCCGTTCAAGGACGAGGTCGGCCTCACGCCGCAGGTAAGCGATGTACTCGGGCGACTTGCTGCGATCCTTCGTGATCACCTTGTTGCACGCGCAGTAGTAGCAGACCGTGCTGCAAAACGGCAGATGCACGTAGAGCGACAGCGAAGCTGCGGCCACTGCGGACTCGCGCGCCGCAAGCGCCTCGGCAAAGGCATTCATCTCGAACGCCTCGACAAACCGGTCGGCCGTCGGATACGAGGTGTAGCGCGGACCCGGAACATCGAAGCGTCGAAGCGTTGCCGGATCCGGCAATGCCACTTCTCCGCGGGCTGTCATCAGCATCGGCAAAATTCCTTCGCCGGGCTTATGCCGGCCAGACAGGGTATTATTTCGACCCGCCTCCAGTCAGGCTTGACGGGGGTCAACGGGCCGGGCTCGTGTGGGTCTCCGGTTAGGCGCCCAGAAGAATAAAGACCCTAAGAGCGCCACGGCAATACCTCGTATGGATCAGCCGGTTGCCTGCGGCATCAAGCCAAGGAGTTTTGCTGTATGAACGCGCCAGCGATCAATATTGCCAACTTGCGGGTTGCCTGCTCGAACTGCAACCTGCGTGAGCTCTGCCTGCCTGTCGGCCTGTCGCTCAAGGACGTCGAGAAGCTTGACGAACTCGTTGCCCTGCGCAAACGCGTCAAGCGCGGCGATGCGCTGTTCCGTGCGGGGGACCGGTTCGAATCGCTGTATGCCGTTCGTCTGGGCTTCCTGAAGAGCACGGTCATGTCGCAGGACGGCCGCGAGCAGGTGACCGGCTTTCACATGGCGGGCGAACTCGTCGGGCTGGATGGAATCAGCACCGAGGCGCACTCCTGCGACACCGTCGCGCTCGAGGACACCGAGGTCTGCGTCATTCCTTATGACCGACTTGAAGACGTCGCCACCGCGATGCCGGCGCTGCGCAATCATTTCCACAAGGTGATGAGCCGCGAGATCGTGCGCGAACATGGTGTGATGCTGCTGCTCGGCAGCATGCATGCCGAGGAACGCCTGGCCGCTTTCCTGCTCAACCTGTCGCAGCGCTTCGAAGCGCGCGGTTACTCGCGCACCGAATTCGTGCTGCGCATGACGCGCGCCGAGATCGGCAGCTTCCTCGGCCTGAAACTCGAGACGGTCAGTCGCGTGCTGTCGCGCTTTGCGCAGGACGGCCTCATCGATGTGAACCAGAAGCACGTCCGCATCGTGAATCCGGACGGCCTGCGTCAGATCATCTCCGGCCAGGGGTCGTAGGGCGCCGGACCGCTAGGTGCGCTCGAGCGGTACCGTCGCGGCATCGACCGAGCACTCGCGCTTGGGGCAGCCTTCGGGCCGCGCTTCAGCCGCCAGCGTGCAGCGATTCACCTCGAACGGCGAGCGCGCCAGGAACACGGTCAGGCCGCTCGACACCGCGCCGATTGTCCAGAACGCGAAGAAACCCAGCGTATAGACGAGCATGCGGTCGGCGTCGACCGGATTGCCGAACAGGTGCAGATCGCGCGGATCGAACAGCGAAAAGAAAACGAGCTCGACGGCGCACGCCACCAGGAACGACGGCCAGAGCACCCATCCCAATCGCTGCGCCAGACTGTCTGTCATGTGTCCCTCTTTGTCGCTCGGCGGTTTCTGGATGAACCTTAGCGCGCCTGCAACGCGAACTGTCCTGCCTGGTTCGCGGTGAAAGAGTCGTCGATGCGCCACCGCGGCGACTCCAGCACGACCTGCCACGCCACCGGGTTGCCGAGGCTGTTTGCCGCGGCGGTCGACTGCAGCGTACCGACGTAGACCGCGCTGCGATTGTCGGCATCGGCATCGACACGAGCCAGCACCGCGGTGCGGTCCTCGTCGGGGCGGCCCGGGTGAACCAGCCGCAATCGCAACGCAGCTTCGGGTGGCAGCGCACGGCCAGCGTCGAGTTCGACGCGTACGCGGTCGCCGTCGTTAAAGCCGCCGATATGCACCCGCGCCCGCAGCGCCAGATCGCGGGCCAGTTCGACCCGGGCGACCTCCTCGTTGATCGCCAATCCCTGCTTGTAGTAGTCGGAGGCGACCGGCCCATCGAAACCGCGGACCGCCAGAACGGCGGTGATGATCCCGCCGACGACCGCAGTCGCCGGCAGTGCGATCAGGAACCACGGCCACGCCTGCCGGTACCAGGGTGTGATGACGTCGGTTGCCATGCGGTTTTCCGTTTCAGCCAGGTCGCTCATCGCTTCAGTCCGAGAAAAACAGTCTTCTCCTCGATCGCGACTCGGGGATCATCGAGCGACTTCACCCCGATCATCACCTTGGTCGAGCCGGGCGGAATGTCTTCCGGACGCGCGCGCAAGCGCACAAGAACCGAGCGCGTCGACGCACCGGGCAGTTCGAAGGTCGGTTCGGACGCGAGCTCGAGTCCGGGAAGACCGCTTGCGCTGAGCGCGTAGGCCTGGCCCTTCTCGCTGGTATTCATCACCTGCAATCGGTAGGTATTTTCGATGCGCCCGTCCTCCACCTCGCGCGCCAGCGCACCGCGATCGCGAATCACGTCGACCTTCAGCGGCACACGGACCGCGACGGCGACGAACAACGCGACGGTCACCGCCACGAGGACTGCGCTGTAGACCAGAACGCGCGGCCGCAGTATGTGGCCCCAGATGCCTTTCGCGGTGTAGTGCTCGGTGAGGGCCCGCTCGGTCGAATAGCGGATCAGACCCTTCGGCAACCCGACCTTGCCCATGACGTAATTGCAGGCGTCGATGCACTCGGCGCAGCCGATGCATTCGTATTGCAGCCCGTTACGGATGTCGATGCCGGTCGGGCAGACCTGCACGCAGAGTTTGCATTCGACACAGTCGCCGAGGCCCTGTTCCGCGCGCGGCGACTTCTTGCTGCCGGCGCCGCGAGGTTCACCGCGTTCGCGGTCATAGGTGACGATCAGCGTGTCCGGATCGAACATCGCACTCTGAAAGCGCGCATACGGGCACATGTACTTGCACACCTGTTCACGCATCCAGCCTGCATTGCCGTAGGTGGCGAACGCGTAGAAAAGGATCCAGAAGAGCGACCAGCCGCCGGCGGCGAATGTCGCCACCTCGACCGTCAACGCGCGGATCGGCGTGAAGTAGCCGACGAACGTGAACCCCGTCCACAGTGCCACTGCGATCCAGGCCCCGTGCTTGGCCATCTTCAATGCAGTCTTGCGCGCCGACATCGGCTCCTTGTCGAGCCGCATGCGCTTGGCACGATCACCCTCGATATGGCGCTCGATCCACAGGAAGATTTCGGTATAGACCGTCTGCGGGCAGGCATAGCCGCACCACAGCCGTCCACCGATCGCCGTGAACAGAAACAGCGACAGTGCGGCGATGATCAGTATCGCGGTCAGGTAGATGATGTCCTGAGGCCACAGCACCAAGCCGAAGATGTAGAACTTGCGGGCCGCCATGTCGAAGAGCAGCGCCTGGCGACCGTTCCACTGCAGCCACGGCAAGCCGTAGAAGACGATCTGCGTCGCCCACACCGTCGCCCAGCGCCACTTCTGAAAGTAGCCCAGAGAGTCGCCGACGCGCTGGCGCGGGTAGATCTCCTCGCGCTTCGCGTAAAGCTGCAGTTCGATCTCGCGCGGCTCGACATTGACGACGCGTGCCGCCACCGAGGAATCAGGACCCGGGCGCTTGACCTCGACCGCGTCTTGCATGATGTCATGTCCCACAAAATGCAAAGCGGCACTTCGCGAGGGAAGTGCCGCTGTGCGTGCTCAGCTGCTACTTCCCCGGACTGGCAGCCGGAGCGGCTGCGCCCGTTTTGGCGCCACTATTCGATATCGACCAGACATAGGCGGCGACCAGGTGGATTTCGGGTCCGGTCAGGATTTTCTTGAAGCTCGGCATCACGTTGTTGCGCCCGGCGTTGACGGTGTCCGAGATCGTCGCGACGCTGCCGCCGTAAAGCCAGACCTTGTCGGTCAGGTTGGGCGCACCGATCGCAGGGTTGCCCTTCGCATCCGCTCCGTGGCAGGCCGCGCACACGGTGTCGAACTTCGCCTTGCCGCGGGCCGACTTGACGCCGTCATGGGCCGAATCGGAAAGCGAAAGAACGTGGTTCGCCACGTCCTCGACGTCAGCTTTGCCGCCAACCGCCGCACCCATCGGCGGCATCACGCCGTTGCGGCCCTCGGTCACGGTCGCCGCGATCGTCGCCGGCGCACCGCCATAAAGCCAGTCGCCATCGGCCAGGTTCGGGAAACCGCGCGAGCCGCGTGCATCCGAGCCGTGGCATTGCGCACAGTTGTTGAGGAAGATGCGTTCGCCCATCTGCCTGGCCCGCGCATCGCCGGCGACCTGTTCGATCGGCTGCGCAGCGTAGGCCGCAAAGATCGGCCCGAATTTCGCATCGGCCGTCTTCACCTCGCCCTGGTACTGCCCGACCTGCGTCCAGTTCAGCACGCCCTTCCACTGCGTTCCGAGGCCCGGGTAAAGGATCAAATAGACGATCGAGAACAGGACGGTGATGTAAAAGAGCCAGATCCACCACCGCGGCATCGGGTTGTGGAACTCCTGCAGGTCTCCGTCCCAGATGTGGCCGGTCGTCAGGATCTCGCCCTTGGCATTGAGCTGCGCCTTGACCGTGCGGCGGCTCTGCAGCCACAGAAACACCGCGCAGCCGACCACCGACACGATCGAGATGATCGCGATGTAGTAGTCCCAGAAGGCGCTGTAAAACTGGCTCGCCCCGATGTCGCTCATCTCGTCTTCCCCTGTTCTCCGCTGCGCTTTGCTTCCTCTTCGTCGGCAAATGGCAACTCGGATGCTTCCTTGAATCCCTTCCGTGCCCTCTTGCTGTAAGCCCACGCCACGATGGCGATGAAGCCGATAAAACCCAGCAGGGTCAGCACGGCACGCGCGTCATTCAGGTCCATGGCGGGACTCAGCGCATGCCCTTGAGTTCGACGCCCATTCCCTGCAGGTACGCGATCACCGCGTCGAGTTCGGTCTTGCCCTTCAGCGCTTCCGGCGCCTTGGCGATCTGCTCGTCGGTATAGGGCACGCCCACGGTCCGCAGCGCCTTCATCCGCGCCTGGATGTCCGTGCCTTCGAGCTTGGTCTTCTCGAACCACGGATAGGCCGGCATGTTGGATTCCGGCACGACGTCGCGCGGGTTGTTGAAGTGGATGCGATGCCAGTCGTCGGAGTAGCGCGCGCCAACACGGGCCAGATCCGGCCCGGTGCGCTTGCTGCCCCATTGGAACGGGTGGTCGTAAACGAACTCGCCGGCCACCGAGTAGTGGCCATAACGCAGCGTTTCGGCGCGGAACGGCCGGATCATCTGCGAGTGGCAGTTGTAGCAACCCTCGCGGACATAGATGTCGCGGCCGACCAGGCGCAGCGGTTCGTAGGGCTTGAGTCCCTTGACCGGCTGGGTGACGTCGCGCTGGAAGTACAGCGGCACGATCTCGACCAGACCGCCGACGGCAATGATTAGGATGACGAGGACGATCAGCAGCGGCACGCTCTGCTCGATCTTGTCATGCGTGAGTTTCATTGGAATTCCTCTGGGTCCACTGCGGGCGGCGTCAGGCGTGCGCGACGGCGGCCGGGATCGGCGCGTCGACCGACTTCCCGACGGCGATCGTCTTCATCATGTTCCATGCCATCAGGAACATGCCGGCTAGGTACATCACCCCGCCGAGCAGGCGGATCACGTAGAACGGGTACGTCGACTTCACGCTCTCGATGAACGTGTAGGTGAGCGTGCCATCATCATTGACCGCGCGCCACATCAGCCCCTGCATGACGCCGGCGATCCACATGGCGGCGATGTAGACGACGATGCCGATCGTCGCGATCCAGAAATGCGCGGTCACCATGCGCATGCTCGCCATCTCGGTGCGGCCGTAAAGGCGCGGCAGCAAGTAGTAGATAGCGCCGATCGAGATCAGGCCGACCCAGCCGAGCGCGCCCGAGTGCACGTGGCCGATCGTCCAGTCCGTGTAGTGACTCAGCGCGTTGACCGTCTTGATCGACATCATCGGCCCCTCGAAGGTCGACATGCCGTAGAACGACAGTGAGACGATCAGGAACTTGAGGATCGGGTCGTCGCGCAGTTTGTGCCACGCACCCGACAGCGTCATGATGCCGTTGATCATGCCGCCCCAGCTCGGGGCAAGCAGGATCAGCGAAAAGATCATGCCCAACGTCTGCGCCCAGTCGGGTAGCGCGGTGTAGTGCAGGTGGTGCGGACCGGCCCACATGTAGGTGAAGATGAGTGCCCAGAAGTGCACGACCGACAGCCGGTACGAAAACATCGGTCGGCCCGCAGCCTTCGGCACGAAGTAGTACATGATTCCGAGGAACCCCGCAGTCAGGAAGAAGCCGACCGCGTTGTGGCCGTACCACCACTGCACCATCGCATCCGTCGCGCCCGAGTAGGCCGAGTACGACTTCCACAGGCTGGCCGGCACCGCGGCGCTGTTGACGAGGTGCAGCACCGCGACGGTGATGATGAACGCGCCGTAGAACCAGTTCGCTACATAGATGTGCTTGACCTTGCGCATCACGATGGTGCCGAAGAACACCAGCGCGTAGGACACCCAGACCAGCGTGATCAGGATGTCGATCGGCCACTCGAGCTCCGCATACTCCTTGGAAGTCGTGATACCCAGCGGCAGCGTGATTGCCGCAGCGACGATGACGAGCTGCCAGCCCCAAAAGGTAAAGGCCACCAGCGGGCCGCCCCACAGGCGCGCCTGGGAAGTGCGCTGCACGACGTAATAGCTGGTCGCGAAGAGCGCGCAGCCGCCGAACGCGAAGATGACCGCGTTGGTATGCAGCGGACGCAGCCGACCGAAGCTGAACCACGGAATCCCGAAATTGAGTTCCGGCCACGCCATCTGGGCGGCAATGATCACGCCGACCAGCATGCCGACGATGCCCCACACCACCGTCATCACGGCGAATTGCCGTACGACCTTGTAGTTGTAGGTGCCCGTAGTGACGGCTGAGTTCATGTGTTCCTCGTGCGAGAGACCGGTGGCGACCCCGCGGATTGGCGCATGCGCGGGTCGGCGTGGAATGGGTTCTCTGCGGTTCTTTTGACTGCCCGGCCCCCGTGGCGACCGTGCTCCGATACCCGGACGGAATGGTAAAAACCCGCTGCTGCGCCGCGATTGACGCAAGTCAATCGCAGCGGAACCACCTCCTGGAAGCGCTATCGAATGTCGCGCGGCTCGGGCGTGTCCAGCCGCGACCGTGTACTTCCAAGCCGGTGCGCGCGGCAAAGCCGGCGGCAGTCAGCCCGGTCAGGGTAGCTCGTCGCTGCCATCGGCGTCGGGGTCGGGTTCATCGCGCAGGATGCGCGCGCCGGCGTCATCAAGGCGCTCGAACTGACCGGAAATCACCGCCCAGACGAGGATGCCCGCGATCGCCAGCGCCAGCAGCACGGACAGCGGGATCAGCAGATAAAGCGACTCCATGCGTGGTTCAGCGTGCGCGCGCACCGCCTGTCGATACGTTCTTGGCGCGCAGCGCATTGGCGATCACCGCAAGTGAGCTGGCCGCCATGCCGGCCGCCGCCACCGCCGGCGAGACAAACCCGAAGGCGGCCAGCGGGATGATCACGACGTTGTAGACGAATGCCCAGACGAGATTCTGCCGAACGATGCGCCGCGCGCGATGGGCAGCCGCCAGCGCGTACTGGACATCGGCGAGCCGAGAATTGAGCACGATGAAGTCGGCACGGGCCTGCGCCAGCATCGAACCGCCGGCAAGTGCCATCGAGACGTCGGCCTGCGCGATCACCGGTGCATCGTTCAGCCCGTCGCCCAACATCGCGACGCGGTGACCTGCACTTTGCTGTCCCGCCACCCAGCTGCGCTTGCTGTCCGGCGTCTGGTGCGCCAGTGCGCGCTCGATGCCCAGCGCTTTCGCCACGGCCTGCACGGGTTCACGTCGGTCACCGGAGAGCACGACAACCTCGACACCGCGGTCCGCCGCCGCATCGACGAGTGCCGGAGCGTCGTCGCGCAGCCGCTCGCCGAAGGCGAACACCACCAGCGCCCCGGCCTCGTCGGCCAGCACGATATAGCTCGACGTCGCCAGGCCCTCGTTGGCCACCACCGCCGATACGCCGCCTCGCTGTGGGGACAGCTTCTCCGTCAGCGCGAAATCGATCTTGCCGAGGCGATAACGCTGCTGCCCGATCGTCGCCTCGATGCCGGCCGATGCTTCGACCCGTCCCTCGGTCACGGCGGGCAGCGCGACCGGAAGTGACTGCGCAGCATGCAGCAGGGCGCGCGCGTACGGGTGCGTCGACATCGTCTCCATGGCGGCCGCGATCGCCAACATCCGCTCCGGATCGACGTCGCGCAGCAACAGCTGTTTCAGCAGTGCCGGATCGCCACTGGTCAGCGTGCCGGTCTTGTCACACGCCAGGATGTCGACCTCGGCCAGCATTTCGAGTGCCGCGGTGCGCGCCAGCAGGACGCGCCGTTGCGCCAGCGCCGACTGCGCGGCGGAAAACGCCGCAGGCGCCGCCAGCGACAGCGCACACGGGCACGTCGCGACCAGCACGGCAATCGCGTTCGGCAGCGCCTGCGCCGGATCGACGATCCACCAGCCGGCGACGGTCAGCACCGTAATGCCGAGCACCGCCCAGAGGAAATAAACCGCAATGCGGTTGGCGAACTCGACGACTCTGGGTCGGTCGCGTCCGGCTTCGTCGACCAGGCGCTGCAGCGCGGCGAGCGACGTCGCTTCACCGCGCCGCGTAACTTCCACGACCATGGGCTGGTCGAGGTTGACCGATCCGGCGAGTACGGGGGCGCCCGCCGCCTTCTCGATGGGTGTGGACTCGCCGGTGAGCCACGCCTGCGAGCAGCTCGAGCGTCCATGCACCACCACGCCATCCGCAGGAATGGTTTCGCCGGGTGGCACCAGTACGCGATCGCCGACGCGCAGGCGCTCAGCGCCGATCGTTTCCGTCGCCAGCGATGACGGAAACGCCACCAACCGCTGCGCACTGAGCGTCGACTGTCGGCGCGCGGTTTCGATGTGCTCGCGGGCCGAGGCCAGCCCGCGCGCGAGCAGCCAGCGCGTGCCCAGGACCAGCGCAACGAACATCGTCACGGAGTCGAAGTACACGTGGCCGCGGGCCATCAACGTCGCGAACGCGCTGGCGCCAAACGCTGCGCCGATGCCCAGCACCACCGGCACATCCATGCCGATGCTGCCGATGCGCACCTGGCTCCACGCGGCGCGGTACAGCGGCTGCGCGGAGAACAGGATCACCGGCAGCGTCAGGATCAGGCTGGCAATGCGCATCAGCTGTTCAATGTCCGGCGAGACATCTCCGGGCGCCGCAAAGTAAAGCGGCACCGCCAGCATCATCACCTGCATCATCATCAGCCACGCGATCAGCACACGCAGCAGTTCGACTCTGGCGTTGCGCTTCACATCGCGCGCCGCACTTCCGGTTTCGTACCCGGTGCGCCTGATCTCGTGCAGGACCTCGTCACGCGAGACGAGCTTGTCGTCGTAGGCGATGAACGCCCGCTGCGCCGGGAAGTCGACGTGGGCCTGCACGACGCCCGGCAGGCGGCGCAGCTGATGTTCGATAAGCAGCCCGCAGGCTGCGCATACCATGCCGCGGACCTCGATGCGCGCCTGCGTCGTCCGCACCGCCGGCACCGAGACTGTCGCGGCGTCGGCCCCCGGAGTGATGGCTGCGTTCAGCGCTTCGCGGTCGCGCGCGCCGGCCTGCGCCAGGAACAGCTGCTCCGCGATGAACGCACAGCCGTTGCAGCAGAACGGGCGCATCTGTGCGCCAACCTGGCGCGTCACGATCTTCAGACCGGCGAGCGAGTCGCCGCAATGGTCGCAGACCCCCTCGGCGGGCTGCGCGGAGGGAGTCGCGTCGAGCCCGGCCAGGGACGCAACCTTGGCCTTGCGAATCAGTTCAGACGGCATGAAAAGAAAATGCGGCGGCCGCAAAACGTATCGGGAACCGCGCCAGCGTACCCGATGCGCCCTCCCTTGCGGCGCCGCGTGAGAGAAAGCAACTCGGAATGCACACTACGCAGGTCGACGCGGCGCCCGTTGACGCATGTCAACGCGCGCTGCGGCACCCCGCAAGCCGGTGATGCGACGACGCGCGATCACGCGACGCTGCGCTCGCCCCTGCCCAGTTCGACGCGCCTCGCGCACAATTCCCGCTTTTCCTGCCGGGGCATCCTATGCCACACCGACACCTGCTTCGAATTGGCGTCGTGGCCGCCTGCGCGGCGCTGAGCAGCTGCGGCGGCGACGGATCGCCGTCCGCACCGCCTCCGGCGATCAACCCGCCGCAGACGCCGGTCACGCCGCCGGTGCCGTCCGAACCACCTCCGGCGATCAACCCGCCGCAGACGCCAGTCACGCCGGTGACGTTGCCACCACTCATCGGCGACGCTGAAATCCGCCTCTCCACCGACACACCGTTTGTCGCCAACTGCGCGAGCGGCGGCGGCACCGAATATCGCAACGCCGAGGTCGAGCCGCAGGTGGCGCTCAATCCACTCGATCCGAACAACCTCGTCGCCAGCTGGCAGCAGGACCGCTGGTCGGCCGGTGGCGCGAGCGGCATCGTCACCGCGGCGAGTCTGGATGGCGGCAGCACATGGAGCCGTGTCGCGTTTCCGGTTTCGCGCTGTGGCGGTGGCAACGCAGGCAACGGCGGCAACTATGCGCGGGCCACCGATCCGTGGGTGACGTTCGCACCCGACGGCGTCGTCTACCAGATGGCGCTGGCGATCGAGGGCCCATCGCTGCAGCCCGGATCGACCAGCGCGATGCTGGTGGCGCGTTCCAGTGACGGCGGTCGAACCTGGGGCCCGACCACGTCGCTCATCGTCAGCGACGGTAATTTCTTCAACGACAAGAACACCATCACCGCGGACCCCACCGACGCGCGCTATGTCTACGCGGTGTGGGACCGCCTCGCCCTCGCCGGTGGCGGACCCACGCTGCTGGCACGAACCACCGATGGCGGCATGACGTGGGAAGCCGCCCGGGTGATCTACGACCCTGGCGTGCGCTCGCAAACGATCGGCAACCAGATTGTCGTGCTGCCCAACGGCACGCTCGTCAATGTGTTCACGCAGATCGATCCCGGCGCGAACAATGCGCAGTTGGCATCGATCCAGGTGATCCGTTCGACGGACCGTGGCGGCAGCTGGAGCAGTCCGGTGAAGGTCGCCGATCTCCTCGCGGTCGGCGCGCGCGACCCGGCCACGCAGTTACCGATCCGCGACGGCTCGATCCTGCCGGAAGTGGCCGTCGCACCGAACGGACAGTTGCTCGTCGCCTGGCAGGACGCGCGCTTCAGCGGCGGGACGATCGACGGCATCGCGCTCGCCCGTTCCAGCGATGGCGGGCTGACATGGAGCGCGCCGGTGCAGGTCAACAGTGTGCGCACCGTCGCCGCGTTCACGCCGTCGATCCGCGTGCGTGCCGACGGCACGATCGGCATCACCTACTACGACCTGCGCAGCAACACCGCCGATACTGCGACGCTGCCGACAGAGCTGATGCTGGCGCGTTCGACCGATGCGACGAACTGGACCGAAGTACGGCTGACACCCACCTTCAACCTGGCGACGGCGCCGCAGGCCGGCGGCTACTTCCTCGGCGACTACCACGGCCTCGCCGCAAGCGGCAATGTGTTCATCCCGGTCTACGTGCGGACGACCGGCAACACCGGCAACCGCACCGACGTCTACGCGGTGTTCGCGCGTTCGATTGCCTCGACCGTGAGCGCACCTGCGCGCGCCCGGACACAGGCAGTGTCGGTATCCGCGCCGCCGATCGACGAAGCGACGCGGCTGCGTGCCAGCGAGCACCTCACGCGCGTGATGGAGCGGCGCCTGCCGGGATGGACGCGCTGGCGCGCCGACACCGCCGGCCAGCGCTGACGGCCCGCCTCAGCGGGGTGACTGCAGCATCGCGCCCATCTTCTGGTGGATCAGATTCATCGCCTTGAGCGGACGCAGCATCACCTTGAAGTCGACGATGCGCCCGGCATCGTTCCATTGGATCATGTCGACGCCGTTGACCTCGATGCCGTCGATCGTCACGACGAACTCCAGCACCGCTTCGCTCGCGGCGCGGAACTCGCGCAGGTAGCGAAACGTCTCGTTGCCAAACACGGCGACCGCCGCTGCCAGGTACATCGTCGTAATCGGCCGGCCGCGCTGCGGCGTGTGCACGACCGGCGAGTGAAAGACCACGTCGTCGGCAAGCAGATCATCGAGCGCGTCGACGTCGCGTTCGCGCACGATGCGGTGCCATTCTTCGATGGCGTTTTTCAATTCGGCTCCTCATCCAAAAAAACGACGGCACGCACGCTCCGGAGAGCGCCACTCGCGGTCGGCCGGCTCTACACTGCGCCCACCTTCGCTTCTGCTCTTGCGCCATGGACACCCTCGACTCCCGCCGCGCCACCGTGCGCGCCCGAATTGAAGCATTGCGCCAGGCGATGGCGCGCAGCGGACTTGCGGCCGTCATTGTGCCGTCAAGCGATCCACACCTTTCAGAATACTTGCCGGAGCGCTGGAAGGGCCGCGAGTGGCTGAGCGGATTCACCGGCTCGGTCGGCACGCTGATCGTCACGCGCGACAGTGCCGGAGTATGGGTCGACAGCCGCTACTGGACGCAGGCCGAGATGCAGCTCGCCGGCACCGGTGTCGACCTGATGAAGGTGCCCGGTGCGGCGAGCCTCGCTCACATCGACTGGCTGGCGGCGACGCTCAAGGCGGGCGACACGGTTGCCGTCGACGGCACGGTGCTCGCCCTCGCGGCCGGCCGCACGCTCGAAGCAGCGCTGACCGCCAAGGGCATCCGCCTGCGCACCGACCTCGATATCCTTATGGATGTCTGGCCTGACCGCGCCACGCTGCCGATTCCGCCGATCTACGAGCACGTCGCACCGTACGCGACGACGCCGCGCAGTGCCAAGCTCGTCGCAGTGCGCGAAGAGATGCGCAAGGCGGGCGCCACCCACCATTTCATCTCCACGCTCGACGATCTCGCCTGGCTTACCAACCTGCGTGGCGCCGACGTCAACTACAACCCGGTGTTTGTCGGTCACCTGCTGCTGGACGCACGCAGCGCGCGGCTTTATGTCGCCGACGGCAAGATCGAGAACGGCTTGAAGGCGCGCCTGGCTGCCGACGGCATCGAAATTGCGCGTTATACGCAGGCGGCGGCCGCGCTGGCCGCGCTGCCGCCGGCCGCCACGCTGCTGATGGACCCGCGCCGGATCACGCTGGGCATGCGCCAGGTGGTGCCGACAGGGGTCGAAGTCATCGAAGCGATCAACCCGACGACACTCCTGAAATCGCGCAAGACCGCAGCCGAAGCCGCGCACATTCGCGCGACGATGGAACAGGACGGCGCAGCACTCGCCGAATTCTTCGCCTGGTTCGAATCGGCGCTCGGCCGGGAACACATCACCGAACTGACGATCGACGAGAAGATCATCAGCGCGCGCGCACGCCGACCCGGTTTCGTCTGCCCCAGCTTCACGACGATCGCGGCGTTCAATGCGAATGGCGCGCAGCCACACTATCGCGCGACCGAGGAGTCCCACGCGACGATCGGTACGCCGGATGGCACGGGCAACGGCATGCTGCTGATCGACTCCGGCGGCCAATATCTGGGCGGCACGACCGACATCACGCGCGTCGTGCCGGTGGGAACGACGACATCCGAGCAGCGCCGCGACTACACGCTGGTGCTGAAGGGCATGATCGCGCTCTCGGTGGCGCGCTTTCCGCGCGGCACGCGCAGTCCCCTGCTCGACACGCTGGCACGCGCGCCGATCTGGGCCGCCGGCATCGACTTCGGCCACGGTACCGGCCACGGCGTCGGCTACTTCCTCAACGTGCACGAAGGCCCGCACGGCATCACGCCGCACCTGCCGGCGGAGCCGCAGACCGCGATGGAGCCCGGCATGATCACCTCCAATGAACCGGGCATTTACCGTCCCGGCAGGTGGGGCGTGCGCATCGAGAACCTCGTGCTCAACGTGACGGCCGACCTGGGCGAGTTCGGTGAATTCCTGCGCTTCGAGACGTTGACGCTGTGCCCCATCGACACGCGGCTTATCGAGCGCACCCTGATGCGCGCCGACGAGATCGGCTGGCTCAATGCCTACCACGACGAAGTGCGGCGCCGCCTGAGCCCGCTCGTCAGCGGGGCCGCTGCACAGTGGCTGCAGGAGCGGACGGCGCCGATTTGAGCGGTCCTCGTGTACGCGATCGGCTGCGCCGATCGCACGTGCACTCGGACCGTTACGGTTTTCGCTGCGCGAGAACCGCTCAACACTAGTTAGTCGGCTGCGCTCCGGAGCGGCCGCGCGCTCCGCCGAATAACAAGAGCTTGCTCCCTCCCCTCGGCCCCTCCCTCCGCTGAGGAGGGATCTGTCTCCGAACGTCGCGGTGCCACATCCTCCACGCGACGACCTCGGTACTGCTCGAAAATCCCCCTCCGAGGGGGCAGGGAGGGAGTCGCGCCGCCGCACTGCTGCAGAACGCGCGCCCCTTCAAGCACATCCGACTGCTCAGATCGACGACGGTGAACGTGCGATCGCAATGCGATCGCGCGCACCCGAGGCGCGACACCGGCTGGTCAGGCCATTGCCCCCACGTCGGCAAGCATGTCCCGGTGTTCGCGGCCTGCGGCGTGAGCCGCGGCCGGCGTGGCCGGCGGCGGAGCGAGGTGCAGCGTTGCGGTGTCGCGGCGTTCGGCAATGAAGCGTACCGATGCCTGTACGACATGCAGGTCGCGCAGGATGCGACGATGGCCGAGGCCATCGGTCACCAGCAGCCGCGCATTCGGCGCCTGCGCATAGACGTGACCGTTGGCGATCGGAACATCGGAGTCTTCGGTGTCGTGCACGACGAGCAGCGGCGTGGCGATGCGGCGCGTGAGCTTGTCATCCGCGACCAGCCGCTCCATCGGCACGCCGGCGTGCGCCTCGGCTTCGCGTTGCACGTCGGCGAGCAGCGTGTCGGGCGCACCGAGCCCGCGCGCGACCCAGCGCAGGAACGGACGCGGGTCGGTCGGCGGGGCGATCAGTACCGCGGCCGGCACTCTGCCCGGCGTTTCTGCAAGCACCCCGGCCACCGCGGCGGCGCCGAGCGAGTGCGCGATGACGCCGGCCGGCTGGCGCAGACCGTCGAACAGCGTTGCGATGCTGCGCATCATCACCGGCAACGTGGCCTGATCGCCGGGGCTGGCGCCGTGCGCGACGTGGTCGAACGCCATCACGGCATAGCCCTGCGCGCGCAGCGGCTCGACAAAGCGTTCGAGTTGCTGCGCCCAGCCGTTCCAGCCGTGCACCAGCAGCACGGTCGGCGCGTGCACGGTGTCACCCCAGCGATAGACGACGACCGGACCGTCGGGCAGCACGCTCGTCATGACGCGCGGCGGCTCGCCCAGGAAGCGCCGGCGCTCCGGTGTGGCGCGATCGGTCGTAAAGAAGCGCCGCGCGACGTGGCGCGCGGTTCGCTGCGGCGTGACGATCGAACCCACGCGAACGCCTGCGCGTCCGGCGGAAAACAATAGCGACCGACCGGTCGCTTTTAGCGTATGCGTAATCATCGGAGGACCTCCTGCGAAATCAGTACGTCAGTGGGACTTCAGGGGGAAAAGCTGGTCGAACGCGCGTTCGGCCTCGCGGATCGACTCGGGGTGGCCGAGCAGGCGCGTCATGCTGTCGGCGGCCGCAGCCAGACCCATCAGCACCATCACGACCTGGCGCGGCGCGAGCGGCGTGGTGATCTGCTTGAGTTCGATCGCCTTCGTTGCCTGCCGCTCCAGGTAATCCAGCCATTCGTTCCAGCCGCCGACGAGCGCGTCGCGCACCTCGCCCGGCTGGTCGTCGAACTCCAGCCGTGCCGCGTTCAGCGGGCAACCGCCTTCAAGGCCAGTGTCCTGGTTCCAGCCCAGCCAGCGGCGGAAGATCGCCCGCAGGCGCGGCGCGCCCGCCGGCGCCGACAGCGACGGTAACAACACACGTTCACGGAACAGCTCCGAGGTGCGATGCACGACCGCGAGTTGCAGCGCTTCCTTGGTCGGGAAGTGCCGCAGCAGCCCGCTCTTCGACCAGCCGGCGCGTTCGGCCACCGGCGCGAGCGTCAGCGCCGCCACGCCGATGCGGCTGGCTTCCCGCATCGCCGCGTCGATCAACGCCAGTCTGGCTTCGTCACCTCGTTGCATGGCCCGGACATTAGCGACCGATCGGTCGCTTGTCAAGCCCTCAGACGAGACATGCGAAACATTCGATCGGAAACATCTGAAACAAGCGCCCGCAAGCCCGCGGAATTGCGCGCAAAAAAACAAAGCCCGGCCGAAGCCGGGCTTTGCTTGTACGTGCCCTTACGCGCGGGGGCGCCGCGGGACCGGCGCAGCGCACTCGCGCGCGCTGCGCTTCAGTTAGTCCGCGTGGCGGTGATAGTCACGCGCTCGAGAGCGACCACGTTCTGCGCAACATCATCACGCGGCTGCATGCCGGCCACGGTGCTGCCAAGAACGACGGCGCTGGTGACGAAGGCGACGGCAAAGGCCGTGAGCTTGGCGGCAACGGAGGTGGTGTAAGTGGCGTTCATGGTGCGGTCCTTTCGTTTCGTAGAGCGTGTTGCGTTGTCGATGGACGCACTGTAGGCAGCCACGCGCCGCAGTTCGAGCAGATTGCGACAGGCCGCAGGATTCGCGGAATGAACTGCAATCGCGCTTTCGTCGCCTCCACACGGCATTTGACGCTTCAATCACGGCCAAGCGCAGTTCATCCCGCCAGCGCGCAGTTCGTCGCACACCGCTGTCGCATTCGGCTGCAGCGCGGAGAATTTCCTGCACCGATGGCCGCAACCCGATTCGGCGGTGCAAGTCGCCGTACCGATGTCCGGTTTCAGGTCGATTCGGCGTCCTATCCATCAAGAGCGCTCGAAGCTCCCTCGAGGCTCCCAAACGGCAAGCCGTTCGCTTGCTGAGGTGTTGAACTGCCAACGTGGAAGGAACCCAGCCATGACCGCCTCTCTCACACGAATCTCCTCTGCCCTCGTCGTCGCGGCCGCGTTCACGGCCAACGCGCACGCTGAATATCGCTGCGACCCCGCGCCGACCTGGGTTGACCGGTACGCCTGCAAGGCGGCCGAGCAGGGACCCACTGAGTTGCGCCGCTTCGTCCAGAACATGAGTTCGCTCCGAATCAACCTGCAATTCGCGGACTACGTCGATATGAAGACTGCGCAGAACTGGGAGGAGAAGCGTCGTCAGACGGCCGAGCAGAACAAGGCCGCCGAAGACGCGAAGCTGGCCAGCAGCGAGCGTCGCTAGCCGAAACGAGGTCACCCATTCCCGCAGCGCGACCGCCCGGCCGTTCCTCCAGGCGGTCGCGGCGGCCGCGTTGCGGGATGCTGCCGCCCACTCGCGTGGGCGGCTCACCTTTCCGTGGCAACACGGCGTGGCACGTCGACGGAGCCTGAGTGGTTACAGGCCCTCCGGCTCTTGATCGAACGTGCGACGAGGTCCGAACAGTTGCGCGCCGCTGTGTTGTATTAACGAGCGCCGGCGATAGCGCCGCACCGCTGCTCGCGGCGTAGCATCGCCGCCCATGTCGTCCGGCGCCTTTCGTCGCGTGCTCGCGGCCGAGGTGGTCTCCACATTCGGCTCACTGATGAGTCGGTTGGCGATCCCCTGGCTCGCGGTGCTCGTGCTGCAAGCCGACGCCACGGCGATGGCGTGGCTGGCGATGGCCGACGTCGCGGCAGGCGCGCTCGCCGCGCTGCTGCTCGGCGCCCTGGTGGACCGCTGGCCCAAGCGCCGCACGATGATCGCCACCGACCTGCTGCGTGCGGCGATGCTGGCCACCGTGCCACTGATGGCCGCCCTTGATCGGCTGACGATCGCCTGGCTGGTCGTCGTCGTTGCGGTCAACGGGGCGCTCACCGTCGCGTTCGAACTCGCGCAGTCGGCGTGGATCGCGCGCAGCACAGCGCAGCAGCACCTCACCCAGCGCAATTCCGCGCTGGCGGCCGGCGGTGCGGTCACCGAAGCGGTGTCGTTCGGCATCACCGGGTGGCTGTTCCAGTGGCTCGGCGCGATCGTCGTCATGGTGATGGACGCGCTGACCTATGTTGCCTCGGCGCTGCTGCTGACGAAGATCAGCGAACCGCCGCCGCTGGCCGACGAAGCGAGCGCGCCGACCACGCTGCGTGGCCGCGCCGCCGCACTGGCCGCCGAAGTGCGCGCAGGTCTGCGCGCCACGGCGGCTGATCCGGTCCTGCGCGGGCTGGCGATCGTCGCGACGCTCACGGCGTTTGCGATGAGTTTCGCGGCCACGACCTACATGATCTACGTTGCGCGCGACATCGGCTTCTCGACCGGTGTGCTCGGCGTGCTGTTTGCGCTCGGCGGCATCGGCTCGCTCGCCGGGTCGTGGCTGACAGCACGCTTTGCCGACCGCATCGATGCGCGCACCTGGCTCATCGGCAGCCTGATGCTGTGGGCCATCGGCAGTGTCGCGACACCGCTTGCGACGACCGCAGCGCTCGCGGGCCTGGTGCTGATCGCGACCCAGCAGATCGTCGGCGACGCCGGCGGCATGGCCTATCAGATTGCCGATCGCACCTTGCGCCAGACCCACGCGGCCCCGTCACTGCTGGCGCGCGTTGATGCCAGCGTGCGTACGTTGGGTTACAGCGCCACGCTGGTCGGCGCCCTGGTCAGTGGCATGCTCGCCGAACACTATGGCGCGCGTGCGCTGCTCTTCGCCTCATCCAGCCTGATCGGTATCGCTGCGATTGCAGTGGCCGTTCTGCTGCGGACGCCGCGCGCGGTTTCATCTCGAGCCTGATCGGGCGGCGTCGTTCAAGCAACGGATTTCTTACAGACGCGATGCGCATAAGCATCTGACGCATCGGTCCGCGGCGCGGGTAAGTGGGCGCCCGGATCATCGACCAACGTTGGCGTGCGGTGAACCGGTTGAGAGGTCTTCCGCACCATCCCCCAACAACCCGATTCAAAGGAGATTCAAATGACCATCCGTCCCCTGCTCGCCGCTTTCGCGTTCGTTTCGCTGGCCGCGCCGCTGGCCGCCCATGCCGACGAGCCCTCGGGCGACATCAACACGGTGTTTGCGATCGACCAGAACGTCAAGGCCAACGTGCCTGACTTCGATCGGCGTGCACATCGCCCGTACGTCGAAGACATCCTGGCAGGCCCGACCTCGACGACGTCGCAAGTGACGCGCGAGCAGGTCCGCGAGGAACTCGCGAAGATGCCGCCGGAGCGCGTCGGGGCCTGAGCCCTGCTTTCAATACGCGCGACGAGCGACGGAGCGCCAGCCAAGGCGCTCCGCGCTGGCTTCACCGGCTCATGCGGAGCCGCGCCACCGCGGCGCAGGAAGACTTCAGTGCGCAGGCCGACCGGCGGCCAGGCGCACGACGCCGCTCACCAGCGAGACTGCCCACCCATTGAGACGCGGCGGCAGCGCCAGCGGCTTCAGCAGCATCTTGGTCGACATCGTCACCGGCAGATTCGGCGTGATGCGCGCTCGCATGTTCTTCTGGAACGCCTTGTAGTCCGCCGCCGTGCTGGGGCGCGCGGGATAGCGGCCGTTCCACGCGTGGCGAAAGGCGATGTCACCGTCGTCATCGAATGCTTCGAGCACGCGCCGCAGCAGCGCCCGCGCCAGGCGCCAGCGCGACGGTCGGCCGTGGGCGGCACAGTAGCGACGATAGGCGTCGTAGAAGTACGAGTAGTGGCGCACCTCGTCGCTCTTGAGCAGCGCCGTGATTTCCTTCAGCACCGGCTCGGTCGCGTAGGTGTTCAGTGTCTGGTACAGCGTCGAGGTACCGGTTTCGACGACGCAGCGCGCCGCCATCTCGAGTGCGCGCGAGGGTTCGAGCTCCTCCTGCGTGCAGGCTGCGGCGTACTCCGGATAGAAGCCGCCGAACGCTCGCTCCCAGCTGAACTCGGGCCAGACGGCCTCGACGTAGGCTCGCAGCGAGGCGCCGTGCTGCAGTTCCTCCGGCTGCCACTGCGCGCGCAGCCAGGTAGCCAGTTCGGCGTCACCGGCGTAGTACTCGATCAGGTTGGACGCGTAGTGTTGCGTCGCCGCCTCGACGAGTGCCGACGTCGCGAGCAGGAAGAAGAGCGTCTCGTCGCCACGAACCTTGTCGTGTTCGAGCCGGGAAAAGTCGATCTCGGCGAGCCGCCAGGGCAGGGCCTGCGCGACCACGCCAGTTATTGACGCGGTGACGCTGGGGTGGTTGGTGCTCACGTTCCGGGCATTTGTGAAGTTTTTGTGACAGAAGTTTAGCGGCTGCGCGCGTGAGACCCTGGAACGCGTAGAGTTGCGCTCCTTGTCCTCGGCCCACAGGGCGTTCATTTGAAGACCTCGGTCATCGCGGCCGTATGCGTCGCCGTCGCCGGCGCCCTGCTGGTGCCCGCAGCGCAAGCCGCCAGCGAGACGCTGGCGCGCGTACGCAACAACCAGGTCCTGCGCTGCGGTATCGGCGAGAACCTCGCCGGCTTCGCCGAGAAGGACGCTTCCGGGCACTATCGCGGCTTCAACGTCGATTTCTGCCGCGCCGTGGCAGCCGCGGTCCTCGGCGATCCGGCCAAGGTCGCGTACACCCCGGCGAGCCCGGCGGCGCGCTTTCCGTTGCTGCTCTCGGGCCAGGTCGACGTGCTGTCGCACACAACCAGCTGGACGCTCGCGCGCGAAGGCGGGATCGGGCTCGCCTTCCCCGGCATCTACTACTACGACAGCCTGGCGTTCATCGTGCCTCGTGCAGGCGGCGCGCGACGGCTCGAGGATCTCAAGGGCGCGACCGTCTGCGCCGTGAAAGGCACGACACATGTTGCCCGCCTCGAGGACACGTTCGCCAGCCGCAAGATCGCCTACGCGCCGCTCGTTCTCGACTCGCTGACGGCGGCGACGAAGGCATTCTTCGAGGGCCGCTGCCAGGCGTTGACTTCAGACCACTCGACGCTGTGGGCGCTGCGTGTGCGCGCACCTGGCGGCGCCGAGCAGTACGACATCCTGCCCGAGCTGATCTCGCGCGAGCCGCTCGCGCCGGTCGTACGCCGCGGCGACGAGGAGTGGACCATCATCGTGCGCTGGGTGCTCAACGTCCTCGTCATCGCCGAACAGCAGGGGCTGACTGCCGCCAACACTCGTCGCGCGCTCGCAGATCCGAACAACCTGATCCTGCGCCGGTCAGTTGACGAAATCCGCTCGGCCTCCCGCGCACTCGGCCTGACCGAAGACTGGTTTCTGCGCGTCATCGAGGCTGGCGGCAATTACGGCGAAATCTTCGAGCGCAACCTCGGCGCAGGCAGTCCGCTGCGCATGGAGCGCGGCCAAAATCGGCTGTGGACCGATGGCGGGCTGCTGTTCGCGCCGCCGGTACGCTGAACATGACCGAGTTTCAGACGAACTTCACCCTGGTCGTGTTTGCGGCGGTCATCCTTGCGATCGCGTTCGACGTGGTCGATATGGTGCTCGCCGCCCTGCTCGGGGTGGCTGCGTTGATCGTCGTCGGCGTGTTCTCGGCGCCAGACGTCGCGAAGATCACGAACAACTCCGGGGGGCCGATCGCCCTGCTCTTCGGCGGCATGATCGTCGCGGGCGTGCTCGCACCCACGGGACTTTTCGACTGGGTCGGCACGCGCTACCTGCGCTTCACCCGCGGCAGCGGCAAGCGTTTCCTGCTCGGGCTCGTGATCCTGGTCGGCATGCTGTGCGCCGTGCTGCCCAACGCGACGACCGTGGTGCTGCTTGCGCCGGTCATCATTCGAGTCGCGCGCGAACTCGACATCGACATCGTGCCGCCGATGATCCTCACCGCCATTGTCAGTAACACGGCCGGCCTGCTTACGCTGGTGGGCGACCCGGCGACCTTCCTCGTCGGCAGCTCGATCGGCATGAGCTTCGGCGAATACCTGCAGAAGGTGAGCCTGGGCGGCCTGCTGACGCTGCTCGCTCTGACGGCGCTCTTGCCATGGCTGTTGCGCGACATCTGGAACCTGAAGCGCGAGTTGCCCGCCGCGCCGCCGACCGTCGCAATCACGCGGCCATTTTTCGCCACCGAGGCGCTGCTCGTGCTGGCGGTGATGGTCCTGCTGTTCCTGTTCGGGGAAGACGTTCCGGAGACCATTACCCCGCCGGCGGTGGCGATCGTCGCGGCCGCGCTCGCGTTGCTGGTGGTGCAGGCCGCGAAGGTCGAGCCGGTCGGCGATCTGTTGAAGCGCGTCGACTGGAAGACGCTGCTCTTCCTGGTGCTGCTGTTTGCGCTGGTCGAAGCCTTCAACAAGACCGGCATCCTGCAAAGCTTCTCGAACCAGCTGTACCAGGTGTTCGGCACGCGCACGCTGATCGTGGCGCTCGTGATGCTGGTCGGCGTCGGCCTGGCCTCGACGCTGCTCGCCAACATCCCGGTCGTCGCCGCGATGCTGTTCGTGGCGAAGAGTTACCTGATCATCGCCGAGATCGTGCCCGAGCAGGCGCTCGATCCGACATTCACCGCATGGCCCGCGGCCACGCTGCCGCTGTTCGTCGCGATGATGTTCGGCGGCACGCTCGGCGGCAACGCGACGCTGATCGGCGCATCGGCCAACGTTGTGAGCGTCGGAATCTGCGCCCAGGAAGGACGCCCGGTGTCCTTCGTCGGCTTCATGCGCTACGGCGTGCCGGTAGTCGTCGTGCAGCTCGCGGTCTCTGCGCTTTACGTGCTCGCGCTCGACTTTCTGATCACGCGCTAACCGCAAATTTCACCGGCCGGCACTCAACCACCGATGCCTCCCGGTTCCCGAACGGCCGACGGCCGCAACGACGATTTTGCTATTGCCATTGGCACCGAACCGGCGCACTCTCTTCGACCCTTCCATCCGGGAAATCGTCATGTGCAGATCGACTGCGATTCGAGCCCTGTTTGCCTCACGCAAGAGTGTGCGTGGAAACAAATTGCTGTACAGCGCGCTGGCCGGCGTCCTGCTCGCGACAGCTAGCCTTCAACCTGCCGCAGCCAACGAGGTCCTGAAGTGGAACGACATCGCGGCAAAGGCCGCGACCGCGGGCGGACAGAACAACATTCAGATCACGCGCACCATTGCGATGGTCCAGGGCGCGGTCCATGACGCGCTGAACGCAATCACGCCGCGCTACGCGCATTACTACTTCGAAGGCTCCGGGCAAGCGGGCGCCTCACCCGACGCCGCGGTCGCAGCAGCCTCCTACACGGTGTTGGCCAGCGTCATCCCCAGCTTCGGCGCGCCGCCTCAGAAAGCGGAGGGACTTGCGCAGATCGAGGCGGCCTACAAGGCGGCCCTCGCCGCAGTGGCTGACGAAACCGCGCGGACTCGCGGTGTGGCCGTCGGCACCGCGGCCGCAGAGGCGATGCTGACGCTGCGCAAGGACGATGGCGCGACAAAGAGTGCGCCGTACACCCCGTCGACCGCGCCCGGCAAGTGGCGCCCGCATCCGAACCCCGATCCGCCCAACCCGCCGATCAAGGATCCGAAACTTGCGCCGGGCATGGCCGCGTCGACCCTCCCCGGCTGGGGCAACGTCACACCCTTCACCTTGCTTTCGGCCTCGCAGTTCTGGCTGCCCGGACCGCCTGCGCTGAACAGCGTGGCCTACGCGAAAGACTTCAACGAGACGAAGGCCATCGGCGGACAGGTCAGCACGGTGCGCACCCCCGAGCAGACTGACATCGCGCGCTTCTGGTACGAGGGACCTTCCTCGTGGTATCGGCTCACTCGGGCCGCCGCCGAAGAACGCCGCCTCGACGCGTTGGACAGCGCTCGACTTCTGGGCCTCGTTTCCCTGGCGATGGCCGACGGCTTCATCTCCGGCTTCAAGATCCGGTACGTCTACGACCTGTGGCGTCCCGTCACTGCCATCCGCGAGGCCGATACCGACGGCAACGATGGGACCATCGCGGATGCGTCCTGGAACAGCCAGCAGAACACACCGGCGGTTTCCGAGTACCCCTCCACGCAAAGCATCTTCAGCGGTGCAGCGGCAGTGGTGCTCGCCAGCGTGCTGGGCACCGATCAGGTTCCGGTTTCGATCACGAGCGGGCCGCCCTTCGCCAACATCAAGCGCTCCTTCACCAGCTTTTCGCAGGCAGCACGCGAAAGCGCGGACTCACGCGTCTATGCGGGCATCCACTTCCGTAGCGCGTGCGAAGACGGACTCGCGCTGGGACGCAGGATCGGCGCGCGGGCGGCTGCGATGTACCTCCAACCCCTGCCGAAGGGTCAAGCCGCAGCGCGTTGAGCGGGACCACTGCCCGTCGACCGGCGCGACGCGCCGGTCGGCGCAGCACCTGGCGTATCGGTCCGAGTCCGCCACCCTGGGTGTTCAACATGGCGTTCAGCGGATCGTTGGCCGGCGTCGGCTTCGGCTTCTGAGCTGAAACGCACTCTTCACAGCGGCGCTCTCGGAGCGCCGCAAGCCTCAGCCGTTGCCTCCGAAACGAAACGCCGACCGTTCTCGCGCCTTGGCCGCTTCCACCTCGCGGCTGCGCGGCTCGGCGTTCGTGACCAGCGACTGCATCAGCCTGCCCGCGGCGGCGGCGACCTCCTCCACCGCGCGGGCGAACGCGGCTTCGTTCGCCCTGGATGGCGCGGTGAAGCCGCTCAGCTTGCGGACGAACTGCAGCGACGCGTCGCGAATCTCGGCTTCGGTGGCAGGCGGTTCGAAGTTGAACAGGGTCCGGATGTTGCGGCACATGACAGCTCTCCTTCAAAAGAATCCTCGCTGCCCGATGGTACGGACTTCAGGGCAGTCAGCGATCACGCAAGACGGCGCGTCCGGTCGTGATCAGCCGGTAGCCTTTCGTCATGGACTCCCTGATCGCCGCGGCCGCGCGCGCCCTCGTCGCCGGCGACGCGCTCGGCGCCCTCAAGCGTGTCGCGCTGCGCGACGACCCGCCGGCGCTCGCGCTGCGCGGCATCGCGATGGCGCAGCTCGGCGAACACCCGCGTGCCCGCGACCTGCTGCGGCGCGCCGCGCGCGGCTTCGGCGCCCACGAGGAACTGGCGCGCGCCCGCTGTGTCGTCGCCGAAGCCGAGGTGGCGCTCGCGATGCGCGACCTGCACGGCTCGCCGCGCGGCTGCTGGCCGCGGCGGCCTCGCTCGAGGCGCGGGCCGATCGTGCCAACGCGCTGCATGCGCGTCTGATCGCGGCGCGCCGGCTGCTGCTGCTCGGCCGGCTCGACGAGGCCGCCTCCGCGCTGATCGGAATCGACACGAGCGGCGCGCCACCGACGCTGCGGGCGGTGGCCGAGCTGGCCACGGCCGAACTCGCGTTGCGCTCGCTGCGCACGGCACCGGCGCAGGCGGCGCTCGCCCGCGCGCGCGAAGCGGCCGAACTCGCACGCGTGCCTGCGCTCGTCGCCGAAGTGGCCGAAGCGCGCGCCGCGCTCGATCGCCCCGCCGCGCGGCGCATCGACTCCGGCCACGAGCAGCTGCTGCGCCTCGACGAAGTCGAAGCGCTCCTCGCCTCGGGCGCGCTCGTCGTCGACGCCTGCCGTCGCGGCCTGCACGCTAGCCCGAACTGGCTGCCGCTCGCGCGCCGGCCGGTGCTGTTTGCGCTGGCGCGCGCGCTTGCCGAAGCATGGCCAGGCGATGTCGATCGGAACGAGCTGATCGCGCGCGCGTTTCGCACCCGCCGCCCGAACGAAACGCATCGGGCGCGCCTGCGCGTCGAGCTGGGCCGCCTGCGTGCAATCGCCGCGCCGCTGGCTCGCATCGAGGCCACCGAGCGCGGATACGCGCTCGTGCCTCGGGCCGAGCAGACAGTCGTCGTCCTGGTGCCGCC
The DNA here is from genome assembly GCA_963712485.1 of uncultured beta proteobacterium. GTDB lineage: Bacteria > Pseudomonadota > Gammaproteobacteria > Burkholderiales > Burkholderiaceae_F > JALORV01. Next base: position 196,171 of record CAVQID010000060.1, on the reverse strand, counting down.
GATCGACGGCGATCAGGCGTCGCTGCTGGCGCTGCTCGCCGACGGCGCGGCGTGGTCCACGTCGGCCATCGCGCTGGCACTCGGCGCCAGCCAGCGCACGGTGCAGCGTGCGCTCGTCGAGCTGGAGGAAGCTGGCCGGGTGCGGTCGATCGGCCGTGCGCGCGCAAAGCGCTGGCTCGCGCCGCCGCTCGCCGGATTCACGACGATCTTGTTACTCCCCGCTGCGCTGCCGCTCGATTAGATTGCTCTCACGGCGTCGTCATGCAGCGCGCCGCAAAGGAGTCAATCGATGAGCAGCACAATGAAGAAGGCGAAGGAAGCGCGAGCGGCCGAGATCGTGCGCGAGTACGGCCCCTTCGCGGGTGCCGAGCAGATTCACGGTGTCACGCACGACGGCCGTCGCGTCTGGGCCGCGACCGGATCCCGGCTGATCGCGTTCGATCCGGCGAGTGGCGAAGTCGCACGCACACTCGATCGCGCCGGCGACGCGGGCACCGCGTTCGACGGCACGTACCTCTACCAGATCGCCGAAGCGCGCATCGACAAGATCGATCCCGCCACGGGCGATGTCGTCGCGTCGATTCCGGCGCCGGGCCACGGCCAGGACTCGGGCCTCACCTGGGCCGAGGGCAGCCTGTGGGTCGGGCAGTACCGCGATCGCAAGATCCACCGGATCGATCCGGCAACGGGCGCCATCCTGCGCACGATCGAGTCGAACCGCTTCGTCACCGGCGTGACGTGGGTCGACGGCGAGCTGTGGCACGGCACGTGGGAAGGCGACGAGAGCGAACTCCGGCACATCGACCCGCAAAGCGGCGCCGTGCTCGAGCGGCTCGAGATGCCGCGCGGCACCGGCGTCAGCGGGCTCGAGTCGGACGGCGCAAGCCTCTTCTATTGCGGCGGCGGAGCGAGCGGCAAAGTGCGCGCCGTGCGCCGCCCGAAACCCTGACCAGGAGATCAAAGATGGTGGATATCGTTCACAGAGTTGGAATCAAGGCGCCTGCCTCGAAGGTCTACTCGGCGCTTTCGACGATCGACGGCCTGGCGGGCTGGTGGACAAAGGCAACGACCGGCGACTCGAAAGTCGGCGGAACCATTGCCTTTCGCTTCCACACGCCAGGCGGAGACGAGATCGGAGGGTTCGACATGGACGTGCTCGAACTGACCCCCGACGAGCGTGTGCGTTGGCGCGTCAAGGGCGGACCTGAGGAATGGGTCGGCACCGAAGTCGACTTTTCTCTTTCCCGCAACGACGGCTACACCGTCGTGCTGTTCGGGCACCGCAACTGGCGCGAGGAAGTGGAGTTCACCGCCCACTGCAGCACGAAGTGGGCAACGTTCCTCCTCAGCCTCAGGGAACTCGTCGAGAGCGGCCAGGGCAGGCCTGCGCCCGACGACCTCAAGATCGGCGACTGGCATTAGTGAGTGCGTTGCCAGCGTGCACGGCCGCACCGCGACGATCGAGGAGTTCCGCAGCGCGCTGGAGGGCAATTCCGCCAAGAACCAGGCACCGAAAACCGCGTAACAGGGGCTGAAGCGGGTCCGGAACGCGCTCCGGACGCCGCTTTCGCCCCTGTTGTTCGCGCGCATCGCCTGACACAGCGCGTGTTGCGATGCAATGTCCGTGGCTACAATCGGATGACACTCCGATTACACAAAGCATGGACAACAGAGCTGCCGGTGGCGGCGCACCCAAGGGAGGCGGACAACCGGGCAAGGGCGCGAAACCGGCCCCGGCCACGCCGACCAATTTCATCCGCAACATGATCGCGGCGGACCTCGCGCGCGGCACCTACGAGCCGCGCCACTGGGGCGGCAAGCCCGGCGTCTACGACCTGCACGCCAGGGCACCGGCCGACCCGGCCAAGATCCGCACCCGCTTTCCGCCGGAGCCCAACGGCTACCTGCACATCGGCCACGCCAAGAGCATCTGCCTGAACTTCGGCCTGGCGCGCGACTTCGGCGGGCGCTGCCACATGCGCTTCGACGACACCAACCCGGTCAAGGAAGACCAGGAGTTCGTCGACGGCATCCTCGACACCGTGCGCTGGATCGGCTTCGACTGGGAACACGGGGCCGAATCGAACCTGTACCACGCGAGCGACTACTTCGAGGACATGTATCGCTTTGCCGAGTACCTGATCGAGACCGGCTACGCCTACGTCGACGAGCAGACCGCCGACGAGACGCGCGAGACGCGCGGCACGCTGACCGAGCCCGGCACCAATTCGCCGTTCCGCGACCGGCCGAAGCAGGAATCGCTGCGCCTGTTCCGCGAGATGCGCGCCGGCCAGCACCCCGAAGGCAGCATGATCCTGCGCGCCAAGATCGACATGGGCTCGCCCAACATCAACATGCGCGACCCGGCGATCTACCGCATCCGCTTCGCCGAGCACCACATGACCGGCGACGCGTGGAAGGTCTACCCGATGTACGCCTACGCGCACCCGATCGAGGACGCGCTGGAGAACATCACCCACTCGATCTGCACGCTCGAGTTCGAGGACCAGCGCCCGTTCTACGACTGGGTGCTCGAGCGCATCGTGCCGCTGCTGCGCACGCCGCAGTACGAGGCCGCGCGCGCGATGCTCGAAGCAGATCCGCGACGCCGGCACCGAAGCCAAGCGCGAGTTCGCGCTCCACTGCCGCAACGTCGCCGCCGAGCGGCCCGACAAGCTCGGCGCCAGCCGCTACGAGCGCCGCGCCGAAGCGATGTTCGCGAGCTGGAGCAAGAACCCGGACCTCGCCGCGCAGGACGCCGACGAGTTCTTCAAGCTGCTGCTCGAGCACACCGAGTGCTTCACGCCGCTGCTGCAATCGGCGCTGGACGAGCGCAAGGCCAACCCGTTCCTGCTGCCGCACCAGTACGAGTTCAACCGGCTCAACCTCACCTACGTGGTGATGAGCAAGCGCAAGCTGATCCAGCTCGTCGAGGAGAAGCACGTCGACGGCTGGGACGACCCGCGCATGCCCACCATCGTCGGCCTGCGCCGGCGCGGCTACACGCCGCAGAGCCTGCAGCTCTTTGCCGAGCGCACGGGCGTCAGCAAGAGCCCGCAGTGGATCGACTACAGCCTGCTCGAACAGGCGCTGCGCGACGACCTCGATGCGCGCGCGCCGCGCGCCACCGCGGTGCTGAAGCCGCTGAAGCTCGTGCTCGACAACTACCCGGCCGGCCAGACCGAAGACGTGATGCTGCCGGTGCACCCGCAGCACCCGGAGATGGGCACGCGCACGATCCCGTTCGCGCGCGAACTGTGGATCGAGGCCGACGACTTCATGGAGAACGCGCCGGCCGACTACTTCCGCCTCGCGCTCGGCAAGGATGGCGCGCCCGGCCAGCCGGTGCGGCTGCGCTACGCGTACGTGATCCGCGCGACGAAGGTCGAGAAGGACGCCGCCGGCAATGTCGTCGTGCACGCCGAATACCTGCCGGAGACCAAGAGCGGCTCACCCGGCCAGAACAGCGTCAAGACCAAGACCGCGATCCACTGGCTGCCGGTGGCCGCGAGCATCCCCGCCGAAGTGCGCGTGTTCGACCGCCTGTTCACCGACCCGCACCCCGACGCCGGCGAAGGCGACTTCCGCACGCTGCTGAATCCCAACAGCAAGCAGGTGCTGCGCGCGTTCGTCGAACCTTCGCTCGCGAACGCGAAGCCCGACGACAAGTTCCAGTTCGAGAGAAACGGGTACTTCGTGGCGGATCTCAAGGATCACACGAGCGAGACGCCGGTGTTCAATCTGGCGGTGACGTTAAGGGACTCTTGGCAGAAATAGACACGTCGCGCTCCAAGGTCGACAGTCAACGCGGGCATTTGCCTGTAGCCGTGCGGTCGATGCACAATCATCGGGGAACAGAGTGAGCAAGACGAAGGATCTTCTTGAGTTTGGATACCTCCCGCTCCAGTCACCTCCTTGTTTTTCCTCTCAGAGTTTCGCCGATCGCGTCGTACCAATACGCAAAGCCTTCAACAAAGCCAAGAATTCAAAGACGCTTGGAGAGTACGGCTCTGGGACACGACCGCAGCATTTCAGCGTTGCGCGGTCACGTCATTCGAGGCGACCAATTTCGATACCCAATCCTTTTGCTCAATTAGAGATCGCCGACGTTATCGCAAGAGATTGGCGTGCAATTGAACGCCATTGCAAAACCTCTTCCTTGTCATTGAGTACTCCATCTTTCTCAAACGCCGATGGCCGTGCGATCCATATCACTCCTCACACTGCGCTGTACGAGAAGCGACTGCAGTTCTCAGCGGAAGCAAGATACGTTCTGACGTCTGATATTTCCCAATTCTTTCCCTCGCTGTACACACACTCAATCCCTTGGGCTTTATATGGCAAAGCAAAGGCCAAGTCGCAGAGGTTTAATGCAAAGCTTCTGGGAAACCGGATTGATAAAGCGTTGCAAGCCGCTCAACACGGACAGACGATTGGAATCCCGATAGGTCCGGATTCATCACACATCGTCGCGGAAATCGTAGCTTGTGCAATCGATAGCCGACTGGAGAAGCATCTTCACAAGAAAATTCTCGGATACCGTCACGTCGATGACTTCGTTCTTTTCTTCAAGTCCTTTGGCGAAGCAGAGGAAGCGCTAACGGCACTGGAGGCAAGCGTCCGTTACTTCGAGCTGAAACTAAATCCACTAAAAACACGGATCCAACATTTGATGGCTTGGCGTGGTGAGCATCGCCTTACCAACCGACGCCGACAATCATCGAAGCGGCGCGATTGCTGTTTTCAAGACACACGGTCGAGGCGATCTCGCGCAACGATGCAGGCGCCAGGAACCTGCGCGAGACCTCGGTCAGCGTTGAAGAAGTCAGTCGAACGCTCCAGGCGCGACGTGAGAGAACTCCATCGTGTTCGTTACCGAGGTACCTGGCGCAGGCAAGACCCTCGTCGGCTTGAATGTGATCGATCGCAGGCGCAGCGTGGCGAAGCGCCCGCGGTCTATCTCGCGGGCAAGGCCGCTGGTTCGCCGTTCTTCGCCCCGAGACGCGCTACGAGATAGCGCGCTGGCCTACCGAACGGAAAGGCGCTACCGTCAGAGAGTGAAACCGTTCAGGTTCGAACATCCATCGTTTTTCCCGATGAGGGCTTCCGGACCACGGATCGCGCCGCTATGACGATGGGACTCGGAATCGCTTGACGAAGGGCAAGCGCTACCTGGATCCGAGACTGAAACCGTGAGATTTGATGAAGCGCGCAAGAAATTGGACGACTCGCCCTTCAGTCCGAACCGCATATCCATCTCTAGTCGCTCGTCCGGCACTGTCACATGCGCGCCATCGTCTTTCCTCGTCGGATGTGCCGCAGGAGATCTCCACGGGCGAGGCGGGGATCGTCATCCTAGATGTCGTTCAGCTCCATATCCGTACAGGCGGCGTCTATTTGATCGCCCGATCATCGAACGACTCGACATGCCCCGACCGAGCTATGGATCAGCCTGCAGCTGAGGACATCACTGCGCTGGGACGAGCGACTGCATCTCTCCACCTCGATGCGGACATTCCGGTCCGGACCGCAGGTCGCTAACCAGTCCATCATACGCCAATTCCGCCGCACGTCTTCGGTCTGGTACTCCGCCCGACGCACTGCGTCGCAAGGACGTAACTGCGCGTCGGTATCCAATCGCTCCAACAAGCTCGCCGACCTTTCGACGCCGACAACGCGCAGGCATCAGTCGTCAAGGAATTGATGGCGGAGGTGGCCAAGTACGGTGTAGCCTCGGTAAAGCGCGCATATGGCGACTGGACGACGCAAACCTCGCTGGGTGGAAGGATGTGCTGCACGATCTGGCGATCCAACGATTGAACAGTTCCGTTTCACGGTCGGGAAGAATGCGACGGACTCAGCGCTAATCATTGACGCGATGGACTTGCTCCATAGCGGGATGGTCAATGGCTTTTGCCTTGTCTCGTCAGATAGCGACTTCACTCGACTCGCCACGCGCATTCGGGAGGCGGGACTGGCTGTCTATGGGTTCGGCGAAAAGAAGACACCCAGGCCTTTCCTTGCGGCCTGCGACAAGTTCACCTACACAGAAATTCTGCGCGCCCCGCAGGTTGGTGTGGCTCAGCAACCTCCGGTAGTAGCCGATCCGCTCAAGCCCGCACTGCTGGCGGCGATTGACGCCGTGGCGCGGGAAGACCGTTGGGCGCCGCTAGCCGAGGTTGGCTCCACCCTCAACAAGACCAGCCCATCCTTCGACGCCCGCAACTACGGCTTCAAAAAGCTCAGCGAGTTAGTCCGCAATCAGACTTATCTCGAAGTGAAGTCTGTGCCGGCCGGCGACGGTTCGCCCATTTCACATGTGTTCGTTCGAGCTAAGGACACGTGATCGCGCACGCTGGGGCAACGCAGAGGTAGCCAACCCCCTCCAGCTCGGCCGTGGAGAGGTCGGACGAATGAAAGAGATCACTCCCGATACCCCGCCTCACGCTGGTGCCGAATCGTCAGGATCTCGACTTTCGCTACGCCGTTGCGGAGCCGGTACAGCGCGACATATCCGGTCCGGCCGCTCGAAATCACGAGTTCGCCGATGTCGCTCCGCACGGGGCGGCCGATCAGCGGGTGGTCGCGCAGGATGCGTGTCGCATCGGCGATGCGCTGCGCGGCACGGCCCGCGCTGGCGGGATCGTGCTCGGCGATGAAGTCGAACAGGCGTTCGACTTCGGCCAGCGCGCGACCACTGAAGTAGACGGTCGCCAAGATCCAGTACTACCCCGCCCTACCAGCGCCGACGTGCACCGGCCAGTTTCGTGGCCGTCGCGCTCTTGCGGACGCGCCGGGGCCGGGCTGCTGCCCTGCCGGCAGCGCGGGAGAGCAGATACGCGGCGACGTCTTCTGCCGCGTACAGCGCGCCGCCGGAATCGACTTCCGCTGCAGAAGCTTCGGCATCCCGAAGGAAGGCTTCGCGCGCCTCGGCCATGGCAGCCTGGCGTTCCAGCGCCTCGACCATCCAGGCATGCGCCGTCTTGCCCGCCGCTGCGGCAAGCGGCACGATGCGCTGCTTGAGGTCTTCCGGCAGCTTGATCGTCGTCGCAGAAGTCACGTTCGCCCGTACTGCATGAAGAAAGGTGTTACCAAAGTAACACCGGCCGGTCCGGCGGGTCAAGCGCCCATCCGGACAGCCAGGGCCACCCCCGCATCCGCGCCGCGCGGCCACCTCGGCGCATTTCGGTCGGCGACGGTCGATCCGTTCGCGGGCATCGATCAGTTCCCCCGCTGGAACTCTTTCCGCCAGCGCTTCTGAAATGGCGGATCTGGCGTATCCGTCCCGGTGAGAAGGCGGCCGCCCGACGAACAGGCACAGCCTTTGCCGCTTCAATCGCACGCGGATCCGAACACTTCAATCCTGGAGGTTCAATCATGTTGCGACGTCTTGCCTCACTTCTGGCTTTCTTCGTGTTGGCGTTTTCGTTCTCGTCCGCCTGGGCCGATGACTACGACGACACGATCGCCGTGTTCAAGAAAGCCCGAGAGAGCGGTAGCTACTTCGGGAAGAGCTACGGGTATGCGGTCTTTCCGACGATCGGCAAAGGCGGGGCAGTTGTCGGCGGCGCTTACGGCAAGGGCCGTGTGTACGAGAAGGGCAAATACGTCGGCGATACCTCGGTGACGCAGCTTTCAGTGGGCTTTCAGCTCGGCGGCGAAGCCTATAGCCAGATCATCTTCTTTGAGAACCAGCAGGCATTCAAGGAATTCACCGGCGGGAACTTCGAGTTCGGCGCGCAGGCGCAGGCGGTCGCCATCACCGCCGGCGCTTCGGCCGCCACCACGACCACCGGCTCGGCGGCCGGCGCCAGCGTCACTCAGCACGATGCCGCGAACGTCGCCAATTCCTACAACGGGATGACGACATTTACGGTGGCCAAGGGCGGGCTGATGTACGAAGCCAGCATCGGCGGTCAGAAGTTCAACTACAAGAAGAAGTAGTCCACGGTGCGGCGCGAGTTCAAGCACGACACGGAACGCGCCCCGGGACGGAACACGGCAGTTGCGAGAGGCGGCACGCGCCTGTAGCGGGCGGGCGCCGCGTCAGTCGTCGCTGCTGCGCCAAGGCCGCGCGTTTGTTCGCCCGCCGCCACCGGCCAATTCCCCTGCTCGAACCGTCCCGCCAGAGCCTCCGGAATGAACCGCGTCCTAGGCGCGTCGACGGCGGCGAGCAAACCCTTACGCACGCAATGAAGCTTGCCAATGACTAAGGATTGGCGCAACTATTCGATGCCACTGCGTGGGGGAGCGGGTCAATGATGGCTGTCGTATTCGCGACGATGTCGCTCGCGCTGATCGGTGTCTGGCTCGGATGGCGTCGGCCAGCCATCGCGTTATTCGCTTGCAGCCTTGTTCTTGCCACTGGGCTCTTTCTCTTCGAGATCTACAGCCCTGAGTACGGCTTCCGCATGCCATGGCTTCAAACCGAGTCGACCGCTGGGCCGGCACGATCATGAGTGCGACGTTTCATATCGCAACCCAGCGCAGACTCGCGCTGGCGAACTACAGCTATCTGTTGCTCGTGATGTTCGCAATGTCGGGGATTCTGACTGCGGCGATGACGCTGCAATATGCGAAGGGCGAGTTGCCGTGCCCTTTGTGCCTGCTCGAGCGGCTCGCAATGTTCGGCGTGTGCTTCGGGATCATGCTGAACTTCCGCCGAGGATTTTCCTATCAGAACACCGGCTTCAGCCTGCTGTCAGCGATCTTCCTGCTGATCGTCTCGGTGCGGCAAAGCCTGCTGGACATCTATCCGCGACCAGGACACGAATACATCGGCAGCCCGGTGTTCGGCATTCATCTGCCGGTGTGGTCCATCATCATCGCGCTGACGATACTGATCGCGTATGCGGTCAAGATGGCCATCATCGGGGGTGACGAGTACTTGCGGAGCGGATCGATCGAGGAATTCCGCGCATTGCACAAGATGGCCAAAGCATTGAGCGCTTATGTCGTTCTGCTCTGCGTCGTCAACCTGGTGTCGGTCGTCATCCAATGCGGCTTCGGGGAATGCCATACCACCGGATACCGGTTGTTGCAGTAAGTACTGGCCTTCTTGACGCGTGGACAGGTTCGTCGCCGTCTCAAGGGCGATCGGTCGGACGCTCGATCTGCGCACGCGATGCCGGTGGAATAGGCGACTGCCGTAGGTTCGACGCGGCCCCGCAGCCCGGACCCGCCCGCTGCAGACCGCCACCGCCCAGCCGTCGTTCGTCGCAGTGCCGTTGCCGGCCGGCGCGCGCGGCCCTACGGTGCGGCTTCTTCGGTTGCTCGAGGGTCCGTCGATGAAACCTTTCTGGAACGCGCTGCTCGGCGGCGCGATCGTGGCCTTTTGCCTTACGGCGGCGCCGCTCGCCCAGGCCAACCCGCGTCCACTGGTCGACGTCGCCTGGCTGCAGCAGGCGCTCGCGGCGGGCGATGTGCTGGTGCTCGATGCCCAGCCGGTCAAGCTGCACGAGGCCGGCCACATTCCCGGCGCGGTGCATGTCGATCTCTTCACCTACGGCATCGACGAAAAAGACACGCAGGTGATGCAGCGGCGCATCCAGTCTTGGGGCGTATCGCCGAGCCGCACGGTAGTGATCTACGACCAGGGCGGGTTCTATCTCGCGCCGCGCCTCTACTACGAACTGCTGTACCGCGGGCACCCGCCCGAGCGGCTGCATCTGCTCGACGGCGGGATGGCCAAGTGGCGGGCGGTCGGCGGAGCGGTGACGCAGGACAAGACCGCGCCACCGCCGGCTGGCAGCTTCGCGGTGAAGCACAGAGCAGACGTGCGGGCCGATCTGCCCGAGGTGCTGGTCGCCGCCGGCGACGCTCAGCGCCATGCGCTGGTCGATGCGCTCGAGCCCGAGATGTACTTTGGCGCGACCAAGTTCTTCGACCGCGCGGGGCATCTGCCGCAGGCGGTGTCGTGGCCGACCGGGGAGTTCTTCAACGCCGACAAGACGTTCAAGTCGGCCGAGGAACTGCGGGCGATGGCGAGCCACCTGGGCGTGCGCCCGGAGCAGCAGGTCTATACCTACTGCGGGGGCGGTATCGCCGCCGCGGTGCCGTACTTCGCGTTGAGGCACATCGCCGGTTACCCGCAGGTCAAGCTCTACGTCGGCTCGCAACTCGATTGGGTGCGCGACTCACGCGACCTGCCGCTGTGGACCTACGCGTCACCGCATCTAGCGCGCAGCGCACCGTGGCTCGCGTCGTGGACCAATCCGATGCTGCGTGCGTACGGCGTGAGCCGGCTCAACATCGTCGATGTGCGCAGCGCGGAGGCATTCGCCGCTGGCCACATTCCCGCCGCGCGCAACGTGCCGGCGCCGGCTTTCAATGAAGCACTGAAGCAGTCCGCCGCGCTGCGCCCGCGCCTGGAGGCCGAGGGCCTGCAGGCGGGGCACGAGACGGTGATCGTGTCCGAGCGCGGCCTCGACAAGTCGTCGGCGCTCGCCTTCCTCGCGTTGCAGTCGCTCGACATGCCCCGCGTGTCCGTCCTGATGACGGGCACTGACGAGTGGGCGCTGCGCGGCCTGCCCTGGGAGAAGAAGGCAACCGAGGCCGCCGCGGCCAAGCCGACACGACTCAGTGAAGGCAGCCGCTCCGTGATGGCGACCCTCGCGGACGCGCCCGGACGCCTGCCCCGCGTGTACATTGCCTCCGGCGCCGCGCTGCCGACCACGGCGCCGGCCGGAACGGTGATTCACCTGCCGGCGAGCCGGCTTGTCAACGACGATGGCAGCGTCAAGCCGGCGGCAGAACTGTGGCCGGTGATTTCGAAGGCCGGCGTGCCGCGCCATGCGCAACTGGTGTTCGTGGCCGACGACGTCGGCGAAGCGGCGATGAACTATTACGTGTTCCAGCTGATGGGCTACACGAACCTGCGCGTGCTGCAGCGTTGATGAGTGCGTCGCCCGAACCACTGCGGATGAAGCCCTTGACGCCTGATGCTGCGCCGACGGGCCTGCGCACCGTGCTCGGCCCGCGCCGGATCGCGGTCATGCTGCTGGCCGCGGTGCCGATCGCGCTGCTGATCAGCCTCGGCTCTGCTGAGACGCCCGTCACGACGTGGATCGCGCGCAGCGTCATCGTCGGCACCGGCGCCCTCGTGGCCTTCGGAATTGCCGAGTCCTGGCCGGCCCGGCTGCCGCGCTGGCTGGGACGCTGGGTGTTTCAGTTGCTTGCGATGGCGGCCGCGATTCCTATCTCGGCCTACGCCGCGTACTGGATCACCCTGGGCGGTGCCCCGGAGTTCATGGCCAATCCGAAGCGCTTCGTCGGCTTCGGGCAGTTGTCGATCGCGGGCATTTTCTTCGGCGCGTGGGTGGCGCTGGGGGCGATGATCCGGCAACGCGACGCCCGCGCGCATGCGCAGACGCTCGCGTTCGAGCGCGAACGTCGCGAACTCGAGCGCCAGGCAATCGAGGCGCGCACGCAGTTGCTGCGCTCGCAGATCCAGCCGCACTTCCTGTTCAACACGCTGGCGAACATCCAGGCGCTGGTCGAGGCCGGTTCGCCCCATGCGCCGCAGGTACTCGCGAGCCTGATCGCGTACCTGAAGGCGGCCGTGCCGCAACTCGACGAGACCGTCAGCACGCTGGGGCGCGAGGTCGAGCTGGCGCGCGCCTACCTGGAGCTGATGCGGATGCGCATGCCCGACCGCCTGCGCTTCGCGCTCGACGTCGATCCGTCGGTGCTGCAGTTCCGCTGCCCGCCGACCACGCTGCTGACGCTGGTGGAAAACGCCGTACGCCATGGGATCGATCCGGCGGAAGACGGCGGCGACATCGACGTTGCGATCAAGCGCGACGGCGGCGACGTGCTGATCCGCGTCGATGACAGCGGCGTCGGGCCGGGTACGGCCGAATCCAGCACCGGCACCGGACTCAGGGCGCTGCGCGAGCGGCTCGTGCTCGCGTTCGGCGAAGCGGCGGCGCTGCGACTGTTCGAACGCCAGCCGCGCGGATTCACGGCCGAAGTACAGTTTCCGGCCGAGACACGCTGATATGAGACCCCCACGCTCGCTCACGCTCGCTGCCCCCCGAGGGGGCGGCCAGCGGCTCCGGGCGGCCGAGCGCCACTGACATGAAGACGCCCACCGCGCTGATCGCCGACGACGAGCCGATGCTGCGCGAAGCGCTCGCGCGGCTGCTGGCCGAGCCGTGGCCGGAACTGCGCGTCGTCGCGCAGGCGCGCAACGGCCGCGAGGCCATCGCGGCGTTCGAGCAGCACGGACCGGATGTCTGCTTCCTCGACGTGCAGATGCCGGGCCTCTCGGGCGTCGAGGCCGCGCGCGCGATCGGCAACCGGGCTCACCTTGTCTTCGTCACCGCCTTCGAGCAGTACGCAGTCGAGGCATTCGCGCGCGGCGCGCTCGACTACCTCGTCAAGCCGGTGGAACGCGAACGTCTGCGCGAGACCGTCGAGCGCCTCAAGGAGCGCCTACGCACGGTACAGCCGCCGCCGACCGCGACCGACGAGCTGATCCGCGAACTCGCGGCACGGCTTGCGGCAACTCCGCGCGACACGCGGCTGCGCTGGCTGCGCGCCGGCAGCGGCCAGGCAACGCGGCTGATTCCGGTGGAGGAAATCGACTTCCTGCGCGCGGACGAGAAGTACACGCTGGTGGGGTGGCGCGGCGACGGCGCGCGGCCCGGCGAGGCGCTCGTGCGCATTCCGCTGAAGGAACTCTCAAGCCAGCTCGATCCGGAGCAGTTCGTGCAGGTGCACCGCTCGGTCATCGTCAACCTCGGCTCGGTCAGCCACGTCACGCGCGGCAACAACGAAACCGCGACCATCCACCTCAAAGGCCGGCCCGAAACGCTGCCCGTGAGCCGCGCCTACGTGCACCTGTTCCGGCAGATGTAGGCGCGGCCGGGCGGCGGGAGTCAAGGCCAGATCCACCGCTGGCTGCAACCGCGTGCTGCTCCGCCTCGTTTGCGGACACCAACCGGTGCCCCCGCTCGAAGGCGTGTCTTCTCCCGCGAACACGCCCGGCGCTGGGCCAGTATCCTTGCCGGCGATGTACGAGCGCCATTTCGGGCTGAAGCAACGGCCCTTCTCGATCGCACCGGATCCGCGGTACCTCTTCATGAGCGAGCGGCACCGCGAGGCGCTTGCGCACCTGCTTTATGGCGTGCAGGGCGGCGGCGGCTTCGTGCTGCTGACCGGCGACGTTGGCGCCGGCAAGACCACCGTGTGCCGCTGCTTCCTCGAGCAGCTGCCCGAGCGCTGCAACGTCGCCTACATCTTCAACCCCAAGCTGACGGTCGAGGAACTGCTGAAGACCGTGTGCGCGGAGTTCCGCATTCCGTACCGGCACGAGGGGCCGGGCGTGCCGACCGTCAAGGATTATGTCGACGCGCTGAACGAGTACCTGCTGCGCACGCACGCGGTGCGGCAGAACAATGTGCTGGTCATCGACGAAGCGCAGAACCTGTCGGTGCGCGTGCTGGAGCAGTTGCGCCTACTGACCAACCTCGAGACCAATGAGCGCAAGCTGCTGCAGATCATTCTGATCGGGCAACCGGAGTTGCGCTCGATACTGGCACGGCCCGACATGCAGCAGCTCGCGCAGCGCGTGATCGCCCGCTACCACCTCGAGGCGCTGACAGAGCAGGAGTCCGCGCACTACGTCAGCCATCGCCTGAGCGTCGCGGGGTTGCGCCAGGCCAATCCCTTCGATCAACGCGCGATGCGGCGCATCTTCCGTTATTCGCGCGGCGTACCCCGCCGCATCAACCTGCTGTGCGATCGCGCACTGCTGGGCGCTTACGCGGACAGCAAGTCCACTGTCGACTCCCGCATCATCGACAAGGCGGCCGAGGAAGCGCTGGATGCCGCAGATTTCGGCAAGATCCGGCGCGCGCGCTACGAGCGCGCGGTCCTCGTGGGCGTCGGGCTGGCGGTCGGCGCAACGCTGGCCGGAGTGGTCGGCCTTTCGCTGGAGCGCGGCGAACGCGGCGTGCCGCGTGGCGAACTGGCTGCCGCGGCGGTCCCCACTCCGATTACGGTTGCCGCCGCTCCCTCGCCTTCGCCGGTGCCGGCGCCAGCGCTTCCGCAGCCCATTACGGTGCCGGAGCCGGCGAAGCCGCCGAGTTTCGACCTGCGCACGGGCTTTGCGTCGCTCGTCGGCGCCGACAAGGAAGCGTGGCAGGAGCTGGCACGCCAGTGGAACATCGCGCCGGGCGATGTCGACCCATGCGCGACGGCGGAGAAGCAGCAGGTCCGCTGCTATCGCACCGGCAGCGCGACGCTGGCGCTGATTCGACAACTCGACCGTCCGGGCGTGCTGACGCTGCGCGACGCGGCAAACCGCTCTGCTTACGTGAAGATCAGCGGACTGTCGAACGACACTGCGACGTTGACCATCGGCGGCATCGACCAGACCGTTCCGCTCGTCGTGCTGGCCGACTACTGGCGCGGCGAGTTCTCGACCTTCTGGCGGTCGCCGCCGAACTACGTGGGCACGATCGTGGACAGCCGCTCCGGGCCCGCCGCGCAATGGCTTGCACAGCAGCTCGCGACCGCGCTGGGCGACACCGGTCCACTCGGTCCGCGGCTCGACGACGCCAAGCTGCAAAGCTGGATCCATCGCTTCCAGCTCGCCCAAGGGCTGCCGTCCGACGGCAGCGCCGGACCTGTCACGCTGATGCAACTCAATCGCGTGAATGGCGTGGACGAGCCGCGCCTGCAGAAGGCTTCCTGATGTCTCTGATCCTCGACGCTCTGCGCAAGGCCGACGCGGAACGCGAGCGCGGCTCGGTGCCGAGCCTGCACTCCCAACCCATGGTGGCGCCCTCGGTCGGAACGTTGTCCACGCCAAAGTTGCGCCCGAACTGGCTGTGGATCGCGATCGGCGCCGCACTCGGCCTGGTGGCGGCGGCAACGTGGGTGATGACGGGGCGCAATGCGCCGGCCCCGAGCGCGACGACGACAAACGTGGCGCCACCGCAGCCGATCATGCATGAGACCAGTCGGCCGAGGCCGACCACGGTGAGCGTCCCTCCGGCGCTCTCCGCCGCGCAGCCGATCGCCGAGCCGGCGCCGTGGCGCCAGCCCGAAGAGCGCAAGGCGCCACGCCCTGACCCGAAGGGCGAGACGAAGGTGGTAACACTTGGCAACGTGCCGCCCGCCGAAACGCCGGTTTACTCACGCGAACAGCTGCCGCCGGACATTCGCTCAGCATTGCCGCAATTCGCGATCGGCGGCAACGTGTATTCGGCAGATCGGTCCGCGCGCTCGCTGATCGTCAACGGCCAGTTGTACCGGGAGAAGGACCGCCTGACGCAAGAGCTCGCGCTGGAGGAGATCAAGCTGAGAGCCGCCGTGTTCAGCTTCCGCGGCTATCGCTTCGAGGTCCTGTTTTAGCGACGGCGGGAGAGCGGAAGTCGAACGTGCGGTAGACCGGCACCCCCAGCCCAGTTGAAGGTCGGCTCGTAGCCGTCGCCACGGGTCTGACGTGCAGCGGCCATCTTCAGGCCGCAGCCTTCGATGCGATCGCGGAACGCTCCGCCAAGAGCACGCTATCCAGGAAGTCGGCAATGGAGGCGTTCACGGCGGCCGGATGCGTGATCGGACCCATGTGTCTCAAACCGTACAGCGTGTCGTGCCGTGCCTGCGGAAACGCCTGCCGCAGCAGCGTCGCTATCCGCCGCGTCGACGCGGCGGTGTCACTGCCGCCAAGGCACAGCATCGGCACCAGCGGTCCGGCGAGGCGCAGTCGCGCGAGACGTTCATCCGATAGCGCACCGAAATGCGCCAGCACCGAGCGCATCCGCAGCGCCGTCGAGTCGCGTTTCGCGCCGCTCATGCTCAGCCACGCAGCGGGTCCGGCCCAGTAGCCGATGAACCGTTCGGCCGCGGCGTAGGCGTCGCCCTGCTCCAGTTGCACGCGCATCGAATCGACCATCTCGAGCACTTGCAGCGCTGCCGGACTGTCCGACTCATGTTGGAACAACCAGTTGAAGAGCACCGGTTCGTAGACGACGAGGCTGCGCACCGACTGCGGATGCAGTTCCGCAACCTTCAGGGCGACAGCCCCGCCGTACGAATGGCCGACGAGGTGAACAGGTCCGGCCTCGCGCAGGATCGGCTCGACGAGTGCCGCCTCGTCCGCCAGCGTCAGCGGCTGTGTGCCGTTCCACGCCGGCCGCGTGCCGTGGCCATGGAAGTCGACGGCACGCACGTCGTAGCGCGGACCGAGCTGCTCGAGCAGCGCACTCCACTGCCGTGACGAGGCGGCGCTCGAGTGCAGCAGCACCACGGTCTGGCTCCGGCCCGCTTCGCCGGCTTGGAAATCGAAGGGTTTCATCTTCACCTCACCTGCTTGCAAACGTCAGTGGCTCGTCTGCCACTTCGCGGTCGATGTCGCAGCGATTGCGCTTTGACACTTCGATCGCCTTGGCATGGCGCTCGGTCGTCGTCGAGCGCATTGCGCGCCCCGTGTCCCGCGTCGTTACAGCTTCCATGCTGATGCTCTCCTGCTGCTTGCGTTGACTTGCGACGCCCGGGCAGACCGCGGTGCGGTCGCCCGTGACGTCATTGCGTGACGCGCGCGAGGCTCTCGCCGGGCTGCAGCACGCGGCGCGCGGCCTGCTCGCCGATGCTCTTGCCCAGCGCCATGCCCGCTTCGGTCGAGAAGCGGTAATGGATGCCGGCATAGATGCGCGAGTCGGCGACCTCGCGCACGAACTCGTCGATGCTGGTCCAGCGACGCGTCGCGCCCTTTGCGGTCGGGCTGCTGGTGGCGAGCACCGGCATTGCGCCCGTGCCGATCTCGGCCTTGAGCACTGCACCGACGGCGCCGGCCAGCGTGGCGTGCGCGCTCGGGTACTCCGGATGCATCGGATCGGGAATCAGCGGCGACCAGGTCGCATCGCGCGCGGTGTCGTCGTTGTTGTCGATGTCGCCGTTGCGAATCGCGGTGCCAGGGCGCCAGAAGTTGTACTGGTACTTGCTGTCGAAGACGCCGACCATGCCGTCGTCGAGCGCCTGCGCGGCGACGGCGAAGAGGCGCGCGTTGCGCGTCACATCGCGGCCGGGCTGCGTGGCGACCGAGCGCACGACGCCGAAGTAGATCGCCGGCAGCGAGTACTCCCAGAAGCGCGCGATCTCGGTCTGCTCGGCACTGCGCTTCGTGCTGCCCTTGGCACCGAGTTCCTTCACCTCGTTGTAGTCACGCGCCCAGGTGACGCTGGTCAGCGCGGGCGGCGGCCCCGCACGGAACTGCGCCGGGCTGGTCGAGGTGCCATGCCGTGCGCAGCGACCACGTCGGCGCCGCCGGCGACGCGGTCGGCACATACGCGCCGGCCGTCGTGTGCGGCCGATAGCTTTCCGCGCTGATGGTGTCGCTCGCACGCTGTGCGAAAGTGGCCGTCGCTGCGCGCTCGCCGATCGCCACGCCCGCCGACTTTGCCGGGCCGTCGGGGATCGACCCCAGCGCGGCCTGGTACGCCGCCTCGATCGCGGACTGTTGTGCCGGCAGCAGCTTCAGCAGCGTGGTCCGGTTTGCGGCCGCGACAGCGGCGTCGACCGAGGCGCCGCCACTGCTCGCCTGCACCGCGCTGTAGACCGCGCTCTGCACCAGCGCCATCACGCGGATCGCGGGTGGCGTGCCGAGCTTCGATTCGGTGATGAATTCGCCGCTCTTGAGGTTCCAGTCAGTGACGGCGTCGGCCTTCGCGTCGGCGGCGCCGCTGATGAGGGTTGTGACGACCGCGACATGCGCGGCGCGTTGAATAAATGCAGTTGTTCATGATCTTCCTTCGATGGGTGGGTGGTTGGTTTTTCGGGTTTCAGCCGTGGGGGTCTGCGTGCGGCTAGCGGTCTGTGAAGAAGACGTAATCCGCCGTGTAGGCGACGCGTGCGGTTGCGCCGGGCGTGCACGAACCGCTTGGCGCGATGCCGCCCACGGTATTGACGCGCTGGATGTGCGTGACCGGGCTGAACGAGCCCTGCGGGCCGCTCGACTTCGAACTCAGCAGCAGCCACGGAATGGCACCTGCCTGCGGTGCATCGGCGCGTGCCTGCAAGGTACCGACAATGCGGCTGCCGTCCGCGGCCTGCCAGTTCGGGCCGGCGCCGTGGCTGCCGATCGGGCGATCCTTCAGGTCGAACAGTTCCGCTTCGGGCGCGACGAAGGTCCACTCGGCCGCGGTCTTTTGCAGGCGGCACTCGTAGATCTGCACCCCGCGCGCCGGTACGACGCGCGACAGCGTCGCGGTTGCCGGGGGTTGGAGTGCGGCCGGCACCGTGACGAACGGCGCACTGGTGCAGCCTGCGGTCAGCACAGTGGCTGCCAGAAGAATGAAGGACGGATGCTTCATGGTCGTGCTCCTTATTGTTTGGTGATGACGATTTCGAGGTACTCGGCCGGCACCACGAGCGAGGTGTCGCCGGCGACGTTGAGTTCCTGCAGCAGCGCGGTCAGGTCGCGTTCGAGTGCCTGCTTGCCGGCGCCGTCGAGCGCGGCGAAGGCCTTGTGCGTCGGCCCGTAGTAGTCGCGAAACACCTGCACCCAGTGCGCCGCCGAGCGGTAGCGGAAGTTGAAGACACGACGCTCGCTGCGGATCTGCGCGGCCAGCGGGCCAAAAAGTTCGGCGACATGGGTGTCGCTGCCCCACAGTGCCGGCGACTTGAGGCCCGCCGGTGGCGGCACGTGGGCGCCGATGACCTTGAAAAGCCGCCCGATGAAGGCGCCCGGCGTCCAGTTGGCCATGCCGATGCGCCCGCCGGGACGCAGCACGCGCATCATTTCCAGCGCGGTGCGGCGCTGGTCCGGCGCGAACATCGCGCCGAAGGTCGACAGCACGACATCGAAGGTGCCGTCGGCAAAGGGCAGGTCCTCGACATCGGCATCGAGGAAACGGACCTCGAGGCCTTCGGCGTGCGCGCGTTCGCGCCCTTTTTCGAGAAGTGCGGGAACGTAGTCGGTCGACGTCACGCGGGCGAAGCGGCGCGCGGCCGCCAGCGTCGCATTGCCGTTGCCGGCGGCGACGTCGAGCACGCGCTCGTCGGCACGCACATCGGCCGCCTCGGCCAGCGACTCGCCGACGATCTGCAGCGTGGTGCCGACGACGGCAAAGTCGCCGCTCGCCCAGGTCGACTGCTGGCGCTGCTTGATCGCGGTGAAGTTGGGTGCAGCGACGGTCGGTTCAGTGATCAATGTCATGGGTATCTCCAGTGCTGTTGTGAAGGAAAAGTCAGCGCAGCCCGCGGCGCTCGTCCAGCGCCTCGCCGCGGGCCAGCCGGTGCGCGACGAACTTCAGTTCGCTGCGATTGATGCCGAGGTCGTGCAGCGTCCGGGTATCGAGTTCCGCGAGCGCGAGATAGGTGGCGCGCGCGTCGGTGTTGCGGCGATACGCTTCGCGCCAGGTCTTCAGCCGAGCCGTAACGGCGCGCACGACGCGCGCGGCGACATTGCCGGCGAGCCGCATGCTGTGCGCGCGGGCTGCCGCCTGCAGTGCCTGCGCGTCGAGTGCCGCGCGGTTGGCGTCAGCGTTTACGGCGCGGTTCGCGAAGCTGCTGGGTGCCGGTGCGCTGCGCGCAATGGCTGGCGTCCCAGGGTGGGCCACAAGCGTGGCCTCGTTGGCGCTTTCGGCCATCGCCGGCATCCGCAGGTGCGGCGCCTGAATCGTGCGTCCGACGCGTCCGAAAGTGGCTGCCGGCGTGGTGTCGCCGAGCAGGTATTGCGATTGATTCGAGTAGCGCATGGTGTCGTCCCTTTCCGAAGGGGCGAACCGTACGCAGGGGTGCGTTCCGCGAGCGTTCCTCGCGTTCCGCGGGGCGCCTCCGACCTATGCGGGAATGCCGCCGGCGCCGACGCCGGCGTGGCTGAAGACGCGAAGCCCGATCAGGCCGCGCCGCGCAATGCCGCGATCAGTGGCGCGTACGCCTGGCCCGCCTCGGCGACGATGCGCTGCGCGAGTTCATCGAGTGGCGGGCCGGTCCACTTTGCAGGCACCGACGTCGCGCTCCAGTCGCGCATCTGCCGTTCGGCTTCCGCACGTTCGGCGCCGACCAGATCGGGCTGCTGCAGCACGAAGTTCATCAACCGCGCTGCGACGTCAGGCGCTGCCTGCGCCGCCAGTAACTCGGCGAACAGGCGCAGACTGTGGACCATCAGCGCGGGTCGTCCGATCGCGATCGATGCCGTCACGGCCGCAACCAGTCCGGAGCGCGCCTCGGTCACCTCACCCTGGCGCAGCGCGGCCCACACGAGGACATGGCGCGCTTCGACTGCCGTCGCCCGCTGGCCGGTCTGCGTCGCCAGTTCTAGCGCCCGCCGCGCATGCCGTATCGCCAGTTCGGGGGTGCCGGACAGCATCGCGACGTTGGCGAGATTCACTTCGATCATGCCGCGTGTGGTCGGCAGGCCGTGGTGTTCGGACAACTGTCGCGCCTCGTGCAGGACGGCTTGGGCAGCGTCGAGCTCGCGGCGCAGGATGTGGACGACGCCCTGGTTGTTGAGGCAGAGCGCTGCGCCGCCAGCATCACCGACGTCGCGGTGCTTGAGCAGCGCCTCCCGGTACAGCCGCAGCGCTTCGTCCAAGTCGCCGCGACCACGGGCCATGAGTCCCAGGTTGTCGAGTGCGCTGGCAATGTTGGTCGGGTCCCCGAGCTTCCGCGCCAGTTCCAGGGCCTTCTCGAACCAGCGCCGGGCATCGTCGACACGCCCGAGGCGGGCGCATGTCGCGCCCAGGACCGTAGCCGCACGAAATGTCTGGGTCGTATCGCCGGCGGGCCGACCGCCCGGTCCGCGCGCCGCCATCGCCTGCATGCCGAAGGCTTCTGCTTCAGCGTAGCGGTCGAGCCGGAAAGCCAGCCAGGCGGCGGGTGCCGCCAGCGTGGCCACGAACTTCGGTTCGCCGGCCAGCCGATGACTGGCGATCGCCTCCTGCATCAGTTCGAGACCCTCGAGGCGTCGCCCGCGATGGTCGCAATAGCTGAGCAGGCTGTAAGCGGCACGCGCGACGTCTTCCGCGGGACCCTCCTTGACGGCAAAGCGCCAGGCCGCGCGCACGTTTTCGAACTCGGCGTCGAGTTCGCGAAGCATCTCGGGATCCGCATGGTGGACCCGCAGCCCCGCGTCAGCGAGGCGGTGCAGGAAATACCTACCGTGTGCCGCGGCGGCGGACTCGGCTTCGAAGGACGCTTCGAGCCGGGCATGCGCAAACTGCTGCACGAGCGGATGCAGGAAGCAGCGTCCGCCGTCCTTGCGCACCAGGGACTTGTCGACCAGCGCTGCAAGCACCGGCAACGCGACGCCGCCTACCGCGCGTGCGGCCTCGGGCGTAAAGCCGCCGCGAAAGACGGACAGCCGCGCCAGTGCCTGGCGTTCGCGTTCACCCAAAAGGCGCCACGACTGATCGAACACACTCTCGATGCTGGCGTGGCGCGCAGGGTGCTCCACATCGGCAGACTGCAACAACTCGGCGCCGCGCTCGAGCTCGGCCGCGATGTCCTGACAGGACAGCACACGGGTCCAGGCAGCAGCGAGCTCCAGTGCGAGCGGCAGTCCCTCGACACGGCGGCAAATGTCGACGATGGCCGCGGCCTCGGCAGCGGGGTTCAGCGCCGGCTCGACGCGGCGTGCACTGGCAACAAACAGGCGAACGGCATCGAACGACTCGAGCTCGGCGACGTCTTCCGGCTCGGGCACCGGCAGGCCGGTCAGCGGCAGCAACCATTCGGACGCGAGTCCGAGGCGAACGCGTGAGGTGACGACGGCCTTGACTTGCGGACAGGCGGCAAGCAGCCGGGCCAGCAACGACGCCGCATCGATCAGCTGTTCGAAATTGTCGAGTACGAGCAGCGTCTCGCGTGAGAGCAACGCGTCGATCACCTGATCGAGCGGATCGGCGTCGCCTTTCAACGTCAGTCCCAACTCGCGTGCAAGCCGCTCGCCGAGTTCACTGCTGACCGCCAGGTCGTCGAGCGGTACCAGCGTGGCGCCGTCGAAAAACATGGGCGCGGACTCTTGGAGCACGCGTTGCGCCAGCCGGGTCTTGCCGACACCGCCCGGCCCGGTGATGGTCAGCAGGCGGCAATCCTGCTGCGCGAGCAGCGACGCGGCGCGCCGCAGTTCAACGATGCGGCCCACGAAGCGGTCGCCGGCAGGCGGTGGCGCTAAAGGCGCTGCAACCTCCGCGGAAGTCGCGCTGCCGAGGCCATCGTGCAGCGCCTTGAGTTCCGCGCTGGGTGCGAGACCCAGCTCGTCGGCCAGCCGCGTGACGAAGTCGCGGTAGGCCTGCCGTGCCCGCGGCACCTGGCCCGCCCGCGCCAGCCAGTGCATGGCCAGGCGCAGCGCGGCCTCGTCGAGTGGATCGTCGTCGAGCAGGCGCAGCGCGAGTTCGACCGCTTCGGCGGGTGCAACTTCGCCCTGAAGATATTCGTGCACCGCCGCGCACCAGGCGCTGCGCAATCGATCGCGCTCGAAGCCCAGCCACTCCGACCACGCCTCGTTGCCGTCGTCGTCGAACCCGACGAGCAGCTCGCCGCGCCTGAGCGCCAGCGCATCCTTGATGCGCCGCTCGCGCAGCGCCTCCTCGAAGGCGTGCACGTCAGTGCGCGCCTGGCACCGCAGCGCGCTGCCCTGCGACTCGATCACCTCGGAGCCCGGCAGCGACTGCAGCCGATGCAGGGCCTTGCGCAAATTTGTCAGGGCGAGTTTTGCGTCCTGGTCAGGCCACAGCAACGCCGCGATCTCGGCGCGACCGACCCAGGCACGCTTCAATGCCAGCAGAACAAAGAGTTGCGTGCGGCGCTCGAAATCGAGCGCGTGCGCGGTTCCGCCGCGATGGATCGTCGGCGCGCCGAACAGGGAAAAGGCGACGGTCATGCGAGAGCTGAGGAAAGGGCGCAAGCATGCGCGCTTGCACCGCGAGCGGCAACCAACTCAGCCTGCCCAACGTGCTTGGTGCGCGCCTCGCGTCGCGTCGGTCCAGCAGGCGAAGCGGCGCCTGCCGGCCCTAGCGCTTGAAGAGCCGCTCAGGCGCCCAGATCAAGCGCCGCGGGCCGTGGCAAGCCGACGCACGAATGGAACGAACAGCAGCAGAGCGATCCACGCCGGCAATGCGCCGCCGCCGCCATCCTTGGCGTTCGGATCCTTCGCCACGGTCATCACGAAATTGACCGGCGTGCCATTGCCGTAGGCGTCGGTCGGCATGACAGTGACGCCCTGCGTGCCGTCCGTGGTCGGCGTCCACGACCAGGCACCGGTGCTGGCATTCAGCGTAAAGCCCGGCGGACCCGACACCAGGACATAGGTGATTGCATCGCCGTCCGGATCCATGCCCCGTACCGAGCCTGACGCGGGCTGACCGGCAGTAACACTGGGAGCTGCAGGCGGCAGCATCGTCGGTGGTGCATTGACGGTCACCGACACCGCGCCGGCACCTGAATAGCCGGCGGTGTCTGCAGCAGCGAACTCGAATCCCAGCGCGCCGGTGCCGTTGGGCGCCGTCAGCGTGACCGTGGAACCGGCGCTTGCCGGAATCGGCACTGTCGGACCCGCGGTCTGGCGCCAGCTCATTCCGGTCGTCGATGGCATGCGTCCGCCCAGGGCTTTGACGTCACCGACCAGCGTGAACGTGGCGAGTGGGCGCACTCCCGGAGCGGCACCCTGGATCGCGGCGGTCACCATCGGCCGGTTGTCGACCACGTGCTGGACCGCAGCGCTCGCATCGAGCAGGCCCGTGCCGCAACCGTTGCCGCCCATCGCGCAGTAGCTGCCCTTCGGATGCGGGCGAGCGGTGGTCTGCAGCACCGACTTCACCTCATCGGCAGTCAGGCGCGGCGCCAGCGACAGCAGCAGCGCGACCACGCCGCTGACGTGCGGCGCCGCCATGCTAGTTCCGGCCATGTTGCCGTAGCCCTCGGCCGCCGCCGTTGTGGTCCCGAGATTCAGCGTCGAATACACGCGGTCCGTGGGTCCGGCGCACGTCGTGTTTGAAATGAGCCCGGCGAGATCGTTGCGCATCGTGGGTCCGAGGCCCGCGGCGAGTCCGCCCATGTCGGTGTCGGTGCCGTCGAGATCCACGCCCATTAGCGCGGATTCGAGTGCCGCACGTGCCTTGATGAAGGTCATGCCCGCCGGCGCGCGAACGGTGATCTGTTGCCGTATGAAATCGATCCCATGGCAACCACCACAGGTCTGGTTCCACGTGTCCTGTGCACCGCCCAGGTCGTTCAGCGAATTGGAACCGCAACCGCCGCCGGGCGCGCTGATCGCGACCTGCGAACCGACGTTGGCATAGGTCGCGTTGTCGCCGTCCTTCGCATGAGCCGTTACCGCAATGACGCCATTGCAGTTGGCCGGTTGAGAAACCGTGAGCGTGCCGTCATTGCCGGACGCGGCCACCACGATCGCGCCTGCGGCACGAACGCGATCGATGACGTCCTGGAAGGCGGCACTGCAAGTCCCCGAGCCGCCCAGGCTGAGGTTGATCACGCGTGCGGGGTTGGGATTCGCCGCCACGCCCGGCACGGTGAGTCCGGCAGCCCACGCCATGCCATCGATGATGTCCGACGTCGTGCCGCCGCTGCGTCCCAGCACCCGCACCGGCAGGATGCGCGCGCCCCAGTCGACCCCGCTGACGCCTACCGCGTTGTTGCTCGCTGCGCCGATCGTGCCTGCCACATGCGTGCCATGCCATGAGCTCGGGCTCGGCGTCAGGCCGTGGTTCGGCGGAAGCTGCGCCAGCAGAGCGTCATCAAGGAAGTCGCCGGGGTCCGTTGCATCGGAGTCACGGCCGTTGCCGTCACCGGCGTTCCAGTTGGGCGGATAGTTGAGCGCCGCGAAGTTGTCGCTGCTGATGAAGTCGTAGCCGGGCAGCAGGCGTCCGGCGAGATCCGGGTGCGCGGGACGCACACCACTGTCAAGGACTGCGACGACGACGCTGCTGGATCCGGTCGTGCGCTGCCATGCCTGGGGCAAATTGGCGCCGCCGACCACGGTGGGCGCCGCCTGCAGCGTCCATTGCCTTGCGACGTAGTCGGTGTCATTCGGCGTGATCTGCAGCGCGTACATGACCTGGTCTGGCACCGCGTACTCGACATTCGGATCCAAAGCCATCCGCGTTGCAGCGGCACGCGCCTCAGCGGCCGGCATGGCCTTGTCGAAGCGGTAGACGGCCGTGCCCATCGCACCCTGGCGCGACGCCGCGATCTTCACGCGCGACCGCTCCTCCACCGTGCGCATCGTCGAAGCGCTGGTCGCCGTCGCCTTCGCGGCGGACGACTTGTACTTCACGATGATGCCGGCGTAGACCTGCGGTGCCGGCTTGCCCTTCTTGGCGGTCTGCGCATGCACCGGAAACAGCACAGCGCCGAGCAGCAGCGCGACAGCAGCACAGGCGAATGGAGCACGGCGATTCATCGATACATGCATTTCACGACCTCACGAACGCTTCATGGGAGCGTCGGGCTCGGCGTACTGCACGCCGGGCAACGCCTTGAGTTGGGCCAGACACTTCTGCACATCGGGCGCGCGCTGCGTCGGCCAGAGACGCATCACGAACGCACCTGACGACAGCACGCGAACAAACTCGACCTCGCACGAGGTGGCGGATTCGACCGTGCGCGCTCCTGCTGCGTCTGCCGTGACCGCGGTTGCGGCGGCCTTGACGACGACGTCGAGCCCGGTCGCGTTGGGCAGTCGACCGGAAGCACATCCGCTCGCGATGGCCATCGTCAACGCCAACCACTGGGCAGCAGCGCCGCGCATTTTGGTGATCCCGTCATTGCGAAACGCACCACTGAAAACCGGCGCGAAAAAGTTGCCGGCCACTCGATGGCGCAGTCGCTAAGTTATTGGGACCACAGCAGAAAGCAACGACCTGCTTAGGCGAACCTGAATGGCTTAATCCGGAAGTCTGGTCTCGCCGAGGGCGCTAGGCCGAACGGCGTTTGTACGCACTCCCACCGCGGGCGCAAAAGTCGCCCGCAACGCAGTCAGTCGCGCACGAGGTCCAGCAGATGCAGGGAAACGGCAACGATGTGCAGCAGCAACAGCCCGGCGAAGCAACGCGCTGCGATGATGTGATGTCCGCGCCAGAGCACGGCCGTGTCGGAGCCCTGCGTCACGAACCACACCGCGCCGCTGCCGGCGGCTGCGAGCAGCGCAAGCAGCAGCAGGCCTTCGATCGTCGCAAAGAGCCCGCCACCTTCGCTGGCGGGCCGCTGGCCCCGGAAGAGTCCGGCGAGGTCACTGACGACGCTGCTCGCTTGTCCCCCCAGCCACGGGAAGTAGAGGCGCCAGCGCCCGCCCAGCGTGCAGGCGGCGAAGTAGACCAGCGCCAGCGGCAGCAGTGCCATTCCGAGCACCACATGGCTGAGATTGATGGCACCGGGCTCGTCCGGCATGCGCTGGTACATGCCGATCCAGGGGCTGCTGACGATGAGCCAGGCGCTGGCCAGCGCGATCAGCAGATGCAGGGGATTGGTGAGGCGGTCCAGCAGTTCGCGCATCGGCGTGCCGAGTCTCAGGCGCTGCGGGCTGCAACGAGTTGCGCGACCTGACCGGCGAAGCGCTCGACCTCGTCCCAGTTGGTGAACTGCACCTTGGTCGCGAAGTCGGTCGGCCCTTTGTTGATCCACATGACGAGCCGCATCATGTGCTTGTCGATCGGCCCGTAGCGCGAGTAATCGAGCTCGCCGGCGAAGACGCCCGTGCAGCTTCGGCTTCCACGGCGATTGCGCGACCAGTCGCTTCAGATAGGGATTGGTCTGCGGCGTGTTCTTCAGCGGTTTGCGCGCCACCAGGTTGACCGAGAAAAGCGCGCTCGGCTTCGATTCCAGCAGTGCGCGGTGGGCACGGATGAACTCCAGCACCGCAGGACTGTGCTTGCCGTGACGGATGCTGGCACCGATGACGATCGCATCGAACGATCTCGGGTCGATGGTATGGCCGGTCAGCGGTGCGACCTCAGCGCGCTCGCCCTTCTGCTGCAGGCTCGCCTGCAGTCGCTCGCAGATCTTCTTCGACAGGCCGTAGTTGGTGGAGTACAGCAGCAGGGTGTTGGCCACGGAGCGCTCGTTGGGTCGGGAGTCGGACGCGCAGGAGCCTAGCAACCGGCTGCTGACAATTTGCTGATGAAAGTCATTGGCGGTTTCGCGAATCCGGTGGGAGCGACGAGACTCTTGCGTTGGGGCAGCATGTCCGTACCGGAACCGCCGCAAGCACTGGGCTAGGTATTCATCCGTTCATGCGCGAAACGCAGCGGATCCGGCGAGACCTTGATGAGACCTTCGAGCGGCCGGTCCATCTCCAGCACGAGGAACACCGCCCCCGCCACCGAAAGTGCGCAGACAAACAACACAACCACAACCGTCCCGTTACGCGGGGCAAACAATCCGAAGCTCGCGAAGATGATCAGCAGCCAGAACAGCAGGATCACGAGAAACGCGAAGGGGATCGACGTGGTCTGGTCAGCCACTGCCAGCCAGCGCGTAGTCAGCAGGCTCTCGCCGAGATCCAGCGCTCGCGATTGCAGGCGGCGCTGGGCATCATCTTCGGGTGTCAGCGTGCGCATGCTGTCGACCAGGCTCTCGAGCGCCACCCCCGACGGAGCGGGATCGACGTGCGGCGACTTCGATGCATCCTTTGGCCACAGTTGCTCGATCTTGCCGCCGACTGCCTTCTTCAACGCGGCGCGCGTCGGCGCGGCCTCCGGACCGTAGCGCGCCAGCAACCGGTCGAGCGTGAGCAGATCAATCGCGGTGTGCTTGACCGCGGAGTCCACGGAGTCGAAGGAGTTCTTGGCCGAGGCAGTCACCAGGCCCAGCACGAGTGCCGTCATCGTGGCCACCATGCCGATGCCGAGCTTCACGGTGTCCTTGGTCGCGTCGATCACGTGATGCTCGGGCAGCTTCGTGCGTATCCAGAGGCCGAGCAGCGCGCCACCGAACGTGAATGCAAGAACGACGGCGGCAATCAGGATGGGATTCATTGAGACGAAGGCCTGCGCGGGCGGGGTGCGACACGATAACCGACCGGCTGCGCTGCTACGCTGCGCCAATGAAAAGTCCATTCGTCGACCTCGGCCTGTCGAAGGAAATCGCGCAGGTGCTCACCGGACTCGGTTACGAGGAACCGACTCCGATCCAGAGCCAGGCGATTCCGCCGCTGCTCGAGGGACGCGACCTGCTGGGTCAGGCCGCCACCGGAACCGGCAAGACCGGTGCGTTTGCGCTGCCGCTGCTCCAGCGCGTGCTGGCCGCACAGCGCAAGACGGCGCATCCGGCAGCTCTCGTGCTGGTGCCCACGCGCGAACTGGCGATTCAGGTGGCCGAGGCGCTGCACAGCTACGGCGCCAAGCTGGGTGCGATCGTGCTGCCGATCTACGGCGGTGCCGAGTTCGGCAGGCAGGCACAGGCGCTCAAGCGCGGCGTGCATGTCGTGGTGGCCACACCGGGCCGGGCGCTCGACCACCTGCGCCGCGGCACGCTCAACATGGGCAGCCTCGCCATCGTCGTGCTGGACGAGGCCGATGAAATGCTCGACATGGGCTTCGCCGAGGACATCGAACTGATCCTCGATGCGACCCCGGCCCAGCGGCAGACGGCGCTCTTCTCTGCAACCTTGCCGCCGCGCATCGCGGCGATTGCAGACAAACACCTGCGCGACCCCGTGCGCGTATTGATCGCGCGCGAGAAGACCGAGAAGGGGGCGTTGCCCCGCGTGCGGCAAACGGCCTACATCGTGCAACGCGCCCACAAGGTGGCGGCACTCGGGCGCGTGCTCGATCTCGAGTCCCCGGCGCTGGCGCTGGTGTTCTGCGCGCACGCGCACCGAGGTCGACGAACTCGCCGAGAAGCTGCGTGGCCGCGGCTACCAGGTCGAGGCGCTGCACGGCGGGCTGTCGCAGGACCAGCGCGACCGCGTGATGAAGCGTGTGCCGCGCCGGCAATGTCGACCTGCTGGTCGCCACCGACGTCGCCGCACGCGGCCTCGACGTGGAGCATCTGTCGCACGTCGTCAACTTCGACGTGCCGGCCTCGCCCGGAGTCGTACGTGCACCGCATCGGCCGCACCGGACGCGCCGGGCGCGAGGGCGTGGCGATCACGCTGGCCGAGCCGCGCGAGCACCGGCTGCTGCGCAACATCGAACAACTCACCAAGCAGAAGATCGATGTCGCCACCGTGCCGACACCGATGGACGTGCGCGCCCGCCGGCTCGACATGACGCGCGGCGCGTTACGGCAGGCGCTCGAAGAGGGGGAGCTCGACGGCTACCGAGTCGTCACCGATGCGCTGGCCAGCGAGTTCGATCCGCTCGACGTCGCCGCGGCCGCGGTGAAGCTCGCGCACCAGACGCTGCAAGCGGACGCCGCGCAGGACGAAGAACACATTCCATCGATCGACCCGCGCGCCGCGCGTGAGCCCTGGGCCAAGAGCAGCGGTCGTCCGGAGCGACCCGGCCGCGGGCGAGGCGTTGCCGCCGACGCGGATCCGCGCCAGCGGCCGCAGGAGCGCAGCGGTCCGGTCGGGCCCTCCCCGTGGGCAACGACTCCCAAAGGCGGCAAGCGCCCGGCCCGCCCGACGCCTGCGCACGTGGCCGCAGGCAGCACGCGCAAGCCCGCGCGCGCCGCGACCATGGTGCGCGTGTTCGTCGGCGCCGGTCGCAGTGCCGGCCTGCGCCCCGCCGATCTGGTCGGCGCCATAGCCAACGAAGCCAACATCAGCGCCCGCGAGATCGGCGCCATCGAGATCGAGGAGCGCTACTCGCTGGTCGAAGTGTCCGACACGATCGCCGAAGATGCGATCCGCGCGCTGCGCGCCACGTCGCTGCGCGGCCAGCGTGTCACCGTGCGGCGGGATCAGCCGAAGCGTTCGACGCGGTAGGTTGCGCGGCCGTAGCGCGCCCGCGGACCGTCGGTAGCCGACGGCGGCACAGCAGATCCCGAGTTCGCGGCTTCAGCCTGCACCACAGCGTCGACCGGCAGAACGAAACGATAGCCTCGTCCCGGGATGGTGGAAATCGCCTGCGGTCCGAGCAGTTTGCGCAGCGAAACAATGTGCACCAGCAGGTTGTTCTCCTCGACAACCAGCCGGGGCCACACCAGGTCCATCAGTTCCCGCTTCGGCACCACGCGTTCGCGCCGCTCGACCAGCGCCAGCAGCACATCAAACGCCCGTGCGCCGATCTTGACGGGTGCCCCCTGCATCAGCACCCGCCGCTGCATCGCGTCGATCTCGACTGCACCACAGCGATAGACGCAGTTCGCTCGGCTCATCGAGGGTTGATCCATGGCGATCACATTAGGCCGGCAACCGCCGCTCGGAAAGCACCTGGCTAAGCGATTAATAACGATTAATGCCGACCCCAATGACGGAGGGTCCGCTTCCTCCGAAGATTTGCTCGGCGCGACGACGCGCCGATTCGGCACGTCAGCGGCCAAGGCGTCGCCGGCGGCGCAAGCGGGGAGATCACGATGAACATGACGCTGCGGGGTGGCATTCCGGCATTGGCGCTCTTTCTGCTGATCGGACTGGTGGGCTGTGGCGGCAGCGGTACGGACTCGGTTCCGGTCGCGCAGTCCGCGATCGCCGGGCCCGGTGACCCTCTGGCCTCGGGTCTTCCGACTCCCCCTCCGTGTACCCTCGATCGTTACGTGCTTCTGTTCTATTCACCGACTGGCCCCTTTACCGGCGAACCTCGTGTCATGCGCGCCGCACTGGACTGCGTCGGCAAGGGCGTTGCAGGTGCAGCGATCGACTGGACCGTTACCGCCGGCGATGGGTCGATCGACGGCAGTCGCACGGTTCGCACTTTGACCGACTCCAGTGGCGTCGCGGAGGTCACGTGGAGCATCGGGCCGACGGAAGCCACACAGGCGCTTGAAGCCGCATACAACGGCGGCTTGAAGCCTTTGCGCGGAGCGGTGACTTACACCCGGATCGACGTCGGCCCGAATCGTTGCGAGGCCACGGGCGGCACTGACCTCGGCACCGGCCGGACGGTCTCAGCGAGCGAGACGTGGACGAAGGCGCAGAGTCCCTACTTCACCCAGTGCACGACGACTGCGGCCTGCGCCGGGGAAGTGCTCGTAACGAACGGTGCCGTGCTGACGATCGAGCCCGGCGTCGCAGCCTGTGTCAACAGAATCAGCGTCGAAGAGGCGGGACGTGTCGTCGCTGCTGGCACCGCGGCAGAGCCAATCCACTTTGGCGTGCGCAATCGCGCGGACCACTGGAGTGGGCTGGAGCTGCGAACGCCGTCCACTAACCCCGCTCCGACCGAAACCAGCGTGATCAAGCATGCGGTGATTGAAAACGCATTGGATATCAAGGTCCCGGGCCATCCGATCGTCATCGAAGACACGGTAATGCGCCGGGTCGCGCCGGCAAGCCGTACGGATCGATGCACTAACTTTTCGATCCGGCAGCATGCGATCGCCAACGTCGAGCCGAGCCGGGTGCTGCGCACGGTCGTCGACGGGCTGGGCGGCTCTGGCGGCTGGGAGTGGGACGACCCTCTGTCCGGCGGTCCGCGTCGGCAAGACTGTTACCGCCGCGCCTCTGATCCTTGGCCTGCGAGTCGTCAACTCGCGCGGAGACGGCGTGCACGTCTACGATCCCGCCTACCCTCCGATGGCCAGCCCGGTGCACCTGACGCAATGCGAGATCTCGGGCAGCGCATTTGCGGGCCTTACGGTCGTCGATGCCGCGAATGCCGCGAATACCCATGCCGTCCTCAGTGCGTGCAACGTTTTCGGAAACATCGGTCCTGGCGCGTTCCAGTGGACACTGTACGGAGTACGACTCGACGCGCGCGGCAACTGGTGGGGAGATCCGGCAGGTCCGGAGGGACCACAGGGAGATGGCGTCGTAGGCAACGTCGATACAAGTAACCCCCTCACATCCTCGATAACGCTTGGTTACTGAAACGCGCGTCGATGCACCCCGGAGCGACTTCTGTCAGTCGCTGTGGTTCGCAGGCTCAGAACTTCTCGACCCACGGCCGCAGCTCGATTTCCCAGCTCCAGGCCGTGCGTGGCTGCTGTACCAGTTGCCACATGGCCTGCGCTATCGCAGCCGGATCCAGCTGGCTGTCCGGTGTCGTCTCGGGGTAGCCGCTGCCGCGCACGGCCCCGTCGATGACGACGTGTGCGACATGAATGTTCTGCGGCGCGAGTTCGCGCGCAATGCTCTGCGCCAGTCCGCGCAGCGCGAACTTGCCCATCGCGAACGGTGCCGACTGTGCATAGCCCTTGACGCTCGCCGATGCGCCGGTGAAGAGCATCGTTCCGCGTCCCTGCGCAAGCATCCGCCGCGCCGCCTGCTGCGCTACCAGAAACGCCCCGAAGGCCGTGACCTGCAGCGACCTTTGCACGTCGTCAGCATCGAGGTCGACCAGCGGCCCGCGACTGCGGAAGCTCGGGTTGTAGAGCACGACGGCGAGCGGCGGCACTTCGGCGTCGATCCGCGCGAAAAGCCGTGCGACGTCCGCCGAATCGGTGGCGTCGCAGGCGATGCGCAACGCGTCGGCGAGCTCAGGGGTACGTGCGGCGGCCTTGCGCGAGGCGAGCACGAGTCGATAGCCGTTCGCGGCCAGAACACGGGCGAATGAGGCGCTGACGCCGCTGCCGGCGCCGACGATCAGTGCGGAGTGCTCCATGGCGCGTCGCTCTACAGGGGTGAGGCGCCGAGCTTACTCATTGTGGGTGGCCACGGACCCGCCGCGTAGGCGCAGACCCCTGCAGCAACATGCGCGCCTGCAGACTCATCCGTCGCTCATCGAGCCACGGGACACCTGTCGGTCTGCTTGACATGCCGACGTGCTGAAAAAGCGCAGCCTATTGATTTTCGGCTTTGGCGCAACCCTTGCTTGACCCTGACTCTCTGCAACGATGGTCGAAGGTGCGGCGTCACGTATCGCAGCTTCGCGGGAGTCTGCCATGAGGCGATCCACTGTTCGGGCGTTTCTCGTAGCCGTCGCCTTGCTTGCGGTGTCGGCACCGCATGCGGCGATCATCGAATTCGACGCAACCCTTCTCGGCGCGAATGAAAACCCGCCGGTGGCCTCGCCGGGGTTGGGTTCTGCGACCATCGAAATCGACACGATTGCGCGAACGATGCAGGTCAACGCGTCCTTCAGCGGGCTGCTGAGCAACACCACGGCCGCCCACATTCACTGCTGTATGCCGCCGCCGGAGAATGCGTCGGTGGCCACCCAGGTGCCGACGTTCATGGGCTTCCCCTTGGGCGTCACCGACGGCGTCTACGCGCAGTTGTTCGACATGACGGCCGCAGCGTCCTACAACCCGACTTTCATCACCAACAACGGCGGCACGATCGATTCGGCGTTCGAAGCGCTGCTGCTTGGCATGCTCAGCGGTGAAAGCTATTTCAACATACACACATCGCTCTTTGGCAGTGGCGAGATTCGCGGACAGTTGGCCGTCGTACCTGAACCCGGCATGCTCGCTGCCTTGGGCATCACGCTGGCCGGCCTCGGCATCGCACGCCGGCGCTTCACGGTGCGTTAGATCACGCAAGATGCAGGCAGCCCGCCGACCTGGCGGGCTTTTCTTGCCTTGGCACTCCGCACGATGCGCGGTTCGTCGTTGCGCAATGTCGGGCTGCAGCGGCTGTTGGCGCCTGAGCCGCGGTAGCACGCTGGCCGGGCGGCCGACTCGTTACTGCGTGATTACCACCAGCACGTTGCAGTGGGCGTTTTCGATCAGTGAACCGGACGTCGAGCCACGCCACCAGCGCGCGGCCCATCCTTCAAGGTGCTTGTGGCCGACGACGATCAGGTCGGCGTCGATCTTGCGCGCGTAGCTGGTGATCTCGTGCACCGAGTCGCCGATCAAGAGCTCGCCTTCGACGCTGTGACCGGCCTGCTTCAGCCTCTGCAGGCCGTCCTCGAGGATCGACGTGTATTTCTTGCGTTCCAGTTCGTCGCGCCCTGCATCGTAGACACCGCCGTCCACGGCGATGAACGCGGCGGGATTGGGCATGACGGCCACGAGGAATAGTGTCGCCTTGCTCCACTGTGCGATGTCCTGGCTTTCAAGCAGCGCCTTCTGCCCGGATTCGGAGCCATCGTAGGCCAGCAGGATGCGTTGGTACATGGTGAGCCTCCGCCGCAGTGCGGCTCGATGACCTTAGTCGTCCGGAATGACGATGTAAAGACGCGATGCACGCGGGTTTTCGACCGCTCGTCCGCCCGTCAGCGCCCGCCGACCTGCGCCGGCACGAACGCCAGCTTCGCCAGGTCGGCGGTCTGCTCCGCATCGGCCCGCTGCACCTTGACGAGCCATGGATTCATCCAGCTTGGCGCTTCGTTCGTGACGCGCAGATCGATGCGCGCGGTGGCGCGGAGCGGATTGAGATGGCTGTCGAACAGGTCCTCGCGGAAGTCGAGCGCGTCGATGCGCACCGCGACAGTGCGCTCGCCCCATACGAACAGCAGCGGCGCGTCCTGCTTCTGCATCGTCTGCAGTGCCGACAACTGCGGGCGGACACCGTGCTGCACGGCCGCCGGGTTCGCCTCCGGACGCTCGAGCGCGAGGGTGGCGTCGAACGGCACGCGCAGGAAAATACGCTCGGTCAGTCGCCGGCCCGGGCCGGGCTCGAACCGCCGCAGGATGCGATGCGGGTTGAGATCAAACACCAGCGCCTGCGGCTCCCGGCCCAGCGGACCGAGGGTGACCAGGGCTGCCTGCGCCACGCGCGCCATGCCAGCGCCTAGCCCTTGCGCGTACGCGCCTTGGCCGCGGCCTTGCGCGCACGCGGCAAGGCCGGAGCACGCACCGGGAGAAAGCCCCCGGAGGGCGGCAAGGTCGGAGGCGGCACGGTGGGCGGGGGCGGACCGGGCGGCTTGGCGGCGGCGGTGAATCCGGCGCCGGTGGCGGACCGGGCGGCGTCGGCGCCGGCCCCGTCGACGGTGGCGGCGCCGCCGTATCGAAACTCGGTTCCTGCGGCTCTGTCACCGCGGTGTCCCGCTCCCAGCCCTCGTTCTCCAGCGTGATCGACTGGATCGCGATTGCATTGCTGCTGGCATCGAGCTCCGGCAGCGCCTCGTAGCGCGAGACCCAGCAACGATAGATGAGGTAGGCAAGGACGACCTGCCCGGCCTCGTTCATGAGCTCCAGGCGAACATCCTTGCGGAAGTCCTTCAGCAACATCTCGGCGCCGAGGCCTGCGCCGAGATGCCACACCTTGTTCGCCCAGCGTTCGAACTCGAGGTCGTGTGTCACGCCACGTTCGAGTGTGATCGGTTCGAACTGCGTCTGTCCGGGCATGCGCCGCACGCTGCTCGGTTCTCCCCCATTGCGGAAAGTGACGACGTCGGTCGTGCGCACCAACGCACTGACGTAGCTCACGCCCGCGACAACGCGGCCGTCCCAGATCACGCGAAACTTGAAGTTCTTGTACGGATCGAGACGTGACGCGTTGACGGTAAATTGGGGCATGATTCCTCCGGGCGGTACGCGCGCAGCTTAGCCGCCCGATGACAGCGCGAAGGAGGTCGCAAGACCTCCCGCACGCAATCGGCTATTTGCTGCCGAGTCCCATTTGCTTCGCCGCGCCGGTGTAGATGCGGATCTTCTCGCCCATGAACTTGTCCATGCCCTCGACCCCGACGTTGATCAACTCGAAGCCGCTCTTCGCCGCCAGCTCCTTCATCTCGGGCTCGTTGTTGATCACCGCCCACAGATCGGACATGCGCTTGCGCTGCTCGGGCGTTGAGGATTTCGGCATCGCGATGCCGCGATAAGCGCCGTCGACCCAGTCGACGCCGAGTTCCTTGAAGGTCGGCGTATCAGGCAGCAGCGGATGACGCTTGTCCATCGCAACCGCCAGCGCACGGACCTTGCCCTTGTTGTTGACTGCGAACGCGGTGTAGGTCATCGCGCCGTCGACATGGCCGCCGAGGACCGAGGTCGTCATGTCGCCCGTGCCCTTGAACGGGATGTAAGTGGTCTTCACGCCGAACGCTGTGTTCATCCGCTCGTTCGCGGCGTGATTGGCCGAATTGAGGCCCGAGCCGCCGAGACTCAGTTTGCCGGGATCGGCCTTGGCAGCCTTGATGAAGTCCTGGAAGTTCTTGATCGGGCTCGACTCGAGCACCACCAGCGCGTCGGGCGTGTAGTGATACCAGTACACCGGCACGATGTCGTCGGTCTTGTACTGCACCTGCCCTTCGAGCGGCTGGAACACCATGTGTGGCAGGTTGATGCCGACGATATTCAGACCATCGGCCGGCAACTGATTGATCTGCGCCCACATCAGCCCTCCACCCGCACCCGGCTTGTACTGGATGATCATGTCGATCGTCGGGCACTTCTTCTTCAGCACCACCTGCTGGTGGCGGCCGGAAATGTCGGTCTCGCCGCCCGGCGGAAACGCCTGCCAGTACATGATGTTCTTGTCCGGGCACGACTGGGCGGACACGATCGATGCCAGGGGCAGCATCAGCAGGGCAAGCAGGCGCTTCATCACATGTCTCCTTGGAGGTCAGTGGACAACCCGGCGCGCTCTGCGACTGGCGCGCTTGTACAGCACGAAGGCTGAGGCGCGACGATGGCACGGGGCCGGCCGGGCCGCAAGGATGCGACAGCGTCGAGGCGTCCGCGCACAGGCAGGGCGACCCCCGGACAGGCCTAGAAGCGTGCGGCGCAGCCTTCGTAAGTGCGGCTGCCGTAGCGCACCGTGACCTGCGCGCCGTAGGCCGTCTCGGAACGGCCGTCGCTGCACATCTGCTGCGTGATCTCGATACGGATCGTGCCGCCGTCCTGCGCCGACCAGGCGTCGATGATGCGGGCCGAGGCCGGCTTCGCCGGCGCTGCGAACGAAGCGGCAGCGAAGCGCACCGGCTTTTCACCGGGGCGCTCGAAACGCGCACCTGCCGCCGTCGCGATCAGCAGCCAGGCCGGATCCGAGCCTGTGGCCCACAGGCGCGTCCCCGGAGGGACGTCCTTCAGCGCATCCGCGCATGATTCAACCGTACCGACCGCGCGCCGGAACCGGCGTGCCTTGACCCGCGCGCCGGCGCCAATACCGTCGAACTCGACATAGAGCGGCCGGTTCGAGTCGAGCATGATCCTGCGCACGTCTTCGATGCCTGCGGCCAAAGCCGACTCGGCGGTCTCGTCCTCGAGGTTCACGAGGCGCGCGGCGGGCGCCCTGCCTTTGCACTCCTGGAACAGGATCACGCCGAGCGGGCCGGCACTGGCGAAGCCACGGTAGTCGGCGGCATGAGCAACCGTCGGCGCCGTCGCCACAGTGGCCAGCGCAGCGAGTGCGAGCAGGCGTTTCACGACCGGGGTGAGCTTGAGTTTCATGTTCGAAAGTCGCCGCGCAAATGAAAGCGGGCGCATGGTAGACCAGGCGCCCGCGTTGGAAGGCGCGCCGCTGGCGCGCCGGTGGAGAGTTACATGTTCGGATAGCCGGTCTTCATCGCCGGGTTGAAGATGTCGAAGTTCTCGGTCGCCGGCACCCGCAGCGCGAACTTCGGATCCGTCGTCTGGATGCCGAGGTACTTGCGCAGCTGGTCATGAACATGGCGTGGCGCCATGACCTTGCCGTTCACCGGATCGACTGCGCCGGTGGCCGGATCGATCTTCAGCTGCTGGTGACGCGGTCCCGATCCGCCGACGACGCGGTTGCCCCACGGAGCGTTCGCCTCCCAGATGATC
This sequence comes from uncultured beta proteobacterium, assembly GCA_963712485.1. Lineage (GTDB taxonomy): Bacteria > Pseudomonadota > Gammaproteobacteria > Burkholderiales > Burkholderiaceae_F > JALORV01. The sequence continues at coordinate 158,527 of CAVQID010000060.1, read as the reverse complement.
TGCGAGCCAACCGACCAGTGGTCCTTGCCGTTGCCGTTGTTGAGCGGCGTGCGTCCGAACTCGGAGTAGACGCGGATGACCAGGCGATTGACGATGCCGATCTGCTCGGCCTTGTCGATGATGTAGGCCATCAGCGTCGTCAGCCGCGGCAGCGACTGCGCGTAGCTGTTGGCGAGCTGGCCGTGACCGTCGAAACCGCCGCTGGCGAAGTGCAGGTTGGACGTGATTCCCGACTGCGCCGCCACCAGGCCAACGTGCGCCGCGTTGTCGAACGTCGCCGGGAGGAAATCCGACACGCGGGCCAGCAGCGCCCGCGAGTTGGACGCCGCGTCGAACTGCGTGTTGACCAGCTGCGCCCGCGGGATCAGGTTGCCGGCGGCCTGCTGCGCCTTAAGCCGCTCGGTGCGCGCCGCCAGGACTTTCGCGACGTCGCCGCCCTTGATGAAGTCGTTCGTGGCGGAAGCGGCGTTGGGCGAGATCAGTGTCCGGAACGAGTTGCCGTCCGGAATCGGCGTGGCAGGTGCCAGGCCGACACTGGTGCTCATGCCGCCGCCGTTGAGCCACGGCATCGGCAGTCCCTTGCCCTTCGTCGAGGCGAACAGTTCCGACAGCGTCGGGTAGTTCATCGCGAGCATGCCGGTGGCGTGCGCGCGGGTGCCGTCGTCGTGGCTGTTGGTCTCGCTGTTGACGCCGTTCAGAACCAGCATGTTCTGATAGAAGCGCGTGAAGAACGCGACGTTGTCGCCCATCGGCGCGACGCGGAGGTTGCCCATCACGCCGGCCGGGGTACGCGCTGCCGCGTAGTTGTTCATCGTCGCGTCGGTTTCGCGCGGATCGGTCCACGAGCTGGCATCGAGGCCGCCGCTGGCGTGGATGTCGACCAGCACCTTGCCCGTGTACAGCGAGGACTGGGCGCTGGCGATCGGGATCAGGCCCCAGCTCGGGATTACCGCGCCGGCGATCTTCAAGAAGTCTCTACGGTGGATCATTGGATTTACTCCTTCTTCCTGGCGATGCGCCGCATTAATTGATCAGGAACTTCGAGTCGCCGATCATGTAGGCGACGACGGCAGCCCAAGCGCGGCCCGTGTAGTTCGGGTCGTTGGTGTTGTTGTAGGCGCAGTTCGTCGGACGCGCCGGCGGGGTTGCACGATCCGCCCAGACGTCCTTGTACAGCTTGACCGTGCGCTGAACCTCGGCATCCGTCACCGGCAGATCTTCGTTCAGCAGCCACTGGTGCAGGAACCTGATCTTCGCCTGGATCGCCGCGTCGCCCTGCGCGGTGGCCGGCGTATCGGTCAGCGCGATATTGGCGAACAGGAGACGGTTGGCCGTCGGCTTGTTGAAGTCCGTCATGACGATCGTGCACGACAGCTCGGACATCAACCGGTCGGCGATCATCGTCTGCACCATCGTGTACTCGTTGGCACGCGCCATCCGGTTCAGGCCGCCGTCGAAGTTGCCGTAATTGAGCGCCTGGCCCGCGTACGGGTTGTTGAACTGGTTCCACGCCACTCCCGCCACGTTCAGCAGCCTGCGGTTCAGCGCGGCCGGGTTCAGCAGCGCCTGGCTGCCGATATCCTGCAGCTCGACCATGCGGCCGGCGTTCAGGCCCGTGACCTTTTCAGCCTTGAAGAGCGGGCTCGTCACCATGTCGACCAGCAGGTCCTTGAAGTTATAGGCACCGTTGCCGCGGTCGGTCGCGAAGCGCGTGGAGATCGCCTTGAACTCCTCGACCTCGGCGTTGTACGCCGACAGCTGGTAGGCGTAGGTCGGGCTCGTCGGGTCCTGCGGCGCCTTCATCGGCTCGCGGTTGAAGACGATCTTGTATGCGAAGTGCGCGGCACCCAGCCCGAAGCGGGCGTCGGCAACCACCTGCGAGCCCAGCCACTGCAGCGCGGTGTTGTTGCCCGTCACGCCACCCGGCATCGGCGTGTTGCCGTAGCCCGGCGCATGCTGGTCGCGGAACCAGTTGTCGCCATCGACGTAGTACGCCTTGCCATCCTTGTCCTTCGGATAGTTGTTGGCGCGGTACGAGTTCGGCAACGCATGGTCCTTGCCTGCGCCCGTACGGTTCGGCAGGTAGCGGTTGGCCTCGTTCCAGTTCTGCCAGCTGGCGGCGATCGGGTCGATCGTCGTGTGGCAGGCAGCGCAGGCCGGGTTTTCCATCGTCGGGATCTTGAACGAGCCGCCGTCGTCGATCGGGCGTGCCGCCAGCGCCGCAACGTCGGTCGCCAGGAACTGCTTGTGCAGGATGTAGACGCGATGGCGATTGCGGTTGGTCGGTGTCGTCGGGAAGCGCTGACAGCCAGGCGTGCGTCGAGATCACACCGGCGTGCTCACGGTCGCCCGCCAGGCGCTGGTTCGGCAGCACGGCCGGCAGGAACTCGGCGTCGCTGGCCGCGACGACGGTCGGATCGGTGAACGTGCCCGTGACCCTGGCCGCCAGGTACTGCGCCTGCAGCGCGTTCACGACCGTGTACTTGCCGGCGACCATGTCGGTCCACGGCTTCTCGTTCTTGACGATGTACTTCATCAGCTCGATCGGCTCGCGCTGCATCGCCGTCTGGAAGCGGTTGCGAACGCCATTCGCCAGGTTCGTGTTGTTGATGACGTCAGCAGCGCTCGGGTAGTCGGTCGCATTCAGGCCCATGTTGTTGCCGAACACGGTGACGCCGCGGGACAGGAACCAGGTATCTCCGGCCTCGTCGAGGAAGCGGTCGAAGGCCGGGCCGCTCATGAAGCTGCGGATCGTCGTGCGCAGCACCGGGGCACCGCCGTTCATCACCGCCTGCGTCTCGGCAGCGGTCGGGTTACGGCCGGCGAACAGCACGGCGGCCTTGCCCAGAACGGTCTGGTCGGTGGAGAACTCCACGCCGTTCCAGAACTGACCGGCGACCGGTCCATTGCTCGTACCCGAGGTGCAGGCCTGCTTCATCGTCGGCACGAGTTCAGTCAGGGCCTTGTACTCCACCGACTGCGCGTTCACGAAGGGCGCGCCGCCACCGTGGTTCATCCCGCCGATGACCTTGGAGAGCAGCGTGTCGCTCGCGCTGCGGGTGTAATTGCGCAGCACGTTGTAGTTCTGCAGTTCGGTGCCACCCGTCACGAATATCAGGGCCGTACCCGAGGCCACCTTGCCGGTCGCGTGGCAGGTCGTGCAGGTGTCCTTCATCGCGGGCCAGACAAAGCTGCTGAACGTCGCCGGTACCTGGGCGCAGGTGCCGCCATCATTGACGCTTACCGTGACCGAGTCGCGATTGAAGTTGCCCGCCGCGTCGGTCACCGTCAGCGTGACGGTGTACTGACCCGGCTCCATGAACGTGTGCTCAGTGGACTGGCCGGTCTTGACCGGGCTGTTGTCCTTGAAGTCCCATTGATAGTTGGCGATGCTGCCCTTGGGCTCCATCGCCATGAACGTGACGGCCAGCGGCGCCGGACCATTTGCATCGGTCATTGCCATCGGCTTCGCCGAGATGGCATTAGTAAGCTGACCTTGCGTTGCCCCCGGGCCGGACGAGTCGGACGACCCACCCCCGCCGCACGCGGCCAATGTCATTGCTGCGATTACGACTAGGGAACCACCCAAGGCCTTGCCGAATCGGGCCTTGATCCCTGTAGTCACGTCCATGTCCATCGTTTTTCTCCCAGAGCCACCGCTGACGGGTAGCGCACTGTGCCGTCGCCCTTGGCCGGAAAAAATCGGTGAGATGGATGAGGCACCGATACCCTGCACGACTCCCAAGGGGTGCCGAACGCGCTTTCTCCTCTGAAAACAGCCATTTCGGACGCGTCCGAACAAGCGTCGTAAGGCCCGTTCTTAATACGTTCGGATGAGGGTCTGAAGGTGGCTTTTGGCACCGCACCATGGCCAGGAATCGGCTCCAATCACTCGCAACTGGCCGGCAGCGCTCCGCTTTGCCCGTCCGACCGGCCGAGCCCGCACCCCGTTTTCGGAGACTTTGGGCGCCGCAACGCAGTGTTAGTGTTTCCTTCATGGGTGCGTCAATGCCTTACAACTCGTCGGAACTGCCCGACACACTGCGCCGGTTCTGCCTTGCACATGCCAGCGCGTTCGTCGTTCCTGCCGAGGCGCTGGGCGAGCGCGGCATCGATCCGCACGTCTCGGATTTCCTCGTCAACGCACGGCGGCTGACGACGAGTCAACTGCTGTGCCTGGAGCAGGGCGTAACGCTGTACTGGCAGCGCTGCCGCGATCTGTATGCGCGTGCCCCGGGCTCATGGTTTCCGCCGCGGCAGACCAACCTGTTGGTGGTCGCCGATGAAAACGGCGTGACGCCGTACCTGGAGCCGTTCGGTGGCACATCATCGATGCTTTATGTCGCCGATCTCGACACGCATCCAGAGTATGTCGCCGCCCTGCTCGTTCACATGGAGCGACTCTCCCTGCTGCGCTCCGTGCCGGCGACATTGGCCTACAACCTGAGTTACTGGTTCGATCGCGATGCGACAAGCCGGCAGGCATTCGCCGCGGCGGCACAGACGGCACGACGTCCCGATGCTCCGGCCTTCATCGCGCTGGCGAACGCGTTTGCCTGGATCGACGAACTGCTGCACGACCCGCTGAAAGTACCCAGCGACGAGACCACCGAGCCATTCTTCCGTATCGAGGGAGCCGACCTCTATGTGCCGCAACGGCTGCAGCCGCAGTTGATGGCGCTCGGGTCGGCGGCCGAGTCGGCGGTTCGCGAAGCGATGCAACTGTCCGGCGCGGCCCCTGCCCCGGCAGCCGCTTCGCCTTCGCGCGCGCTCGACGCACTGTGCGACTGGCTGCTCGAAACGCGGGCGCACGTGATCGTGCACGGCCCGAACGGCGGGACGCTGTGGACGCCGCAGCACGACGACCCGATCCGCGTGCGACGTGTGTTGCAGGACGCCAATGACGCGGCGGTCGCCAGTATCCATGCTGACCTGCGCGTCATCGACGAACGCTCGCGCCAGTTCCTGGAGCGGGTCAGCGATGTCGATTCGCTGCCGACCCAATGCGCCGTGCTCGAAACCGGCGGCGGCGCCTACGTGGATCCGGCGCGGCGTGCTGTTGTCTATGAACTGCAGCAGCCGGCGTTCGATGCCCGCGCCGGCACCGCGCCGCCGTATCACCGCCTGCTGCTCGGTGCGCGTGTCATGCACGAGTGGGGTCATGTCGCGCATACCGCGAAGATCCTTTATCTGCCGGACGAGCGCCGTCCGGCGTATGCGCAGGCACGCGCCGAACTGGGAGAGCGATTCGCTCGAATCGTGGCGTCAGTGCCGGAGCCGCTGAAGGAAGCGATTGCGGGAGAACTGCAATCGATCGAGCCGAATCCTGCGGAATTGCCGAAGGCGCTGGCGCGCAAGACGCTGGCGCGCGTCGGCGACTACCTGGCCAACATGATGTGCGTGCGGCTGATTCCGGCCGAGGAAATGCAGGCCTATGTCCGTACCAATGTGCGCCACCACCTCGACGAGCATCTTGGCATCGTCAGCGAACTGGCGCGCTACGCGTACGAGGTGCACTACCTGGATCTCGTCGGCATGCCGCGCAGCTACTTCTATGGGACGTCGCGCTTCCCTGACTATTTCGTCGACACCGGCATTGTCAGCGCCGCGGAGGCCGACGCGCTGTTCGATGCAGCGGGGCGGGTGCTCGCGTGTTACGCGATCGACGAGTCCCGGCTGCGGCTGCCCGAGCCCAGCTGAAGCCTGCGTCAAGATCGTCTCAGGCTCGCGCGAATCGGGCGGACGGCCGGCGCAGGATCCAGATGACGATGGAAAGATTCAGCAGGTTCCAGAGGATGCCGTTCATGAACGCGGCGCGGTACGAACCTGTGATGTCAAAGACGACACCGGACATCCAGCCGCCGAGCGCCATGCCGAACAGCGTCGCCATCACGACCAGACCGACCCGGGCGCCCGCTTCCTGCGGCGCGAAGTACTCGCGGATGATGATCGCGTAGCTCGGCACGATGCCGCCCTGGAACAGGCCGAACAGTGCCGAGACGATGTAAAGCGACGTCAGTCCGTCCGAGAACAGGTAAAGCACGAGCGCGACCGCTTGCATCGCCGAGCCGAGCAACAGCGTACGCACGCCGCCGATGTGGTCGGCGATCCAGCCCGACGCCAGGCGGCTCACGATGCCGAAACCGAGCATCAACGAAAGCATTTGTGCGCCTGCCGCCGGTCCGTAGCCTAGGTCCCCGCAGTAGGCGACGATGTGGACCTGCGGCATGGACATCGCCACGCAGCACGCGAATCCCGCGACGACGAGCAGCGCCTGCAGCGCGCGCGGCGAAATGCCCAGATCCGGCGGTGCCCGGTACATCTGAGCGGCGAGCGTTGCAGTGCTCCACGTGCGGCGGACGGCGTCGGAGCACCAGGGTGAGCGGCAACATCGTCAACAGGCACACGACGCCGATAATCAGGTGCGTGTTGCGCCAGCCGACCGCCTCGATCAACTGTTGCACGACCGGCGGCCAGACGGTTCCTGCGAGGTAGTTGCCACTGGCGACGAGCGCGACCGCAAGTCCGCGCCGCTTTTCAAACCAGTGCGAAATATCGGCCAGCAGCGGTCCGAACGTCGCCGAACTGCCGAAGAATCCGATCAATACCCCCTGCGCCAGCGCATACAGGAAGAGCGTCGGTGCGAACGCGGCAAGCACATAGCCGGCGCCAAGAGCCAGCGTCGCACCGGCAAGCGGGAGGCTCACGCCGTAACGGTCAGTCAGCCGCCCCATCATGATGCCGCCGAGACCGAAGCCAACCATCGTCAGCGTGTAAGGCAGCGAAGCCGACGCACGGTCAACGCCGAAATCCGCCTGCACCGCCGGCAGTGCGACGACGACCGACCACATGCCGACACCGCCGAGCGTCGCCATCGCCAGCGTCGCGACCAGCCGCCACCATGCGACGGACGTGTCGATCACCGATTTTGCGGAGTGCGTCATGCCCGCCGTGCCAATTTGAAGTTCAGTACCGTGTCGAGCATAAGACAGCGACGGCCACGCCACGTCGCAGCCCCCCAACTATCGCAGCAACCTGCGGCAACGCGGAGACGGTAGCCCGCTTCGTCTCATCGGCTGGCAGTGTCCTCACGCAATGAGGTGATTCTCGTGGCTGTCCGGAACTCTCGTGCCGGATCGGCATCCATCTGCACTGGTGTCCGCGACGCGCGGGCCGGCGATCGCAGCCAGCGCGTCTTCACGAGAACTTCATTTTCGCTCGGCACACTGCCTCCATGCACCGTCTACCCAAAACCATCGATCGCCGTCGCGCGATCTATGCCAGCACCGCGTGGCTCATCGGCCCGCTGCTGCCGATGAACTCGGTGCTGGCCCGGGTGTTGATCGACGAGACCGACCCGGCCGTTGCCGAACTCGCTGAAACCCTGGTCCGCGGACGCGCCACCCCGCGCGAGCGCGCGGTCGCCATTCACGACTACGTGCGCGACCGGATCCGCTTTGGCTTTGCGCCCCATTTCTACGCGATGTCCGCTGCCGATGTACTGGCCGCCGGCATCGGCTACTGCAACACCAAGTCCACGCTGTTCATGGCGTTACTGCGTGCAGCCGGCCTCGAGGCACGCCAGCAGTTCGTTGACCTCGATGCGACGGTCTGGCGGGGCCTGCTCGACCTGCGGACGCCTTTCGTCGACCACAGTTACGTCGAAGTCCTGCTGGGGGGCGCGTGGATCGCGACCGACAGCTATGCGGTCGATGCGCGACTCGTGCGCGCGTCCCAGGCCGCGTTGCGGGCCGAAGGACGACGCTTCGGTTATGGCGTGCGCGTGGACGGCCGCATCGACTGGGATGGCCGCGTACCGTCCTTCATGCAATTTGCGCCGGCTTGCTCGCGCCATCGCTGGGGCGTGTTCACAGACGTTGCTGACTTCTATGCATCGGTCCCCGAAGCGTGGAATCATCGCAACGACGCAATGCGCGTCACCTTCCCGTTGGCCGCGGTCACCGCCAATCAGGCGGCGGACCTGCTGCGCGCGCACGGCGCCAGCGCGGTGCGCAGCGGCAAATGGAAGTTGCGCTCGTAGCTGTCGAATCGCGTCGCCCGCTGACGCAGATCGAAGAACGCTCAAACCAGGTCCGCGGCTGCGGTATGGCCAACCGCCGACTGAAGCATTGCCCGGGCTACTGCCTCGGCCACTTCGATGCCGTCGACGCCCGCCGACATGATTCCGCCGGCGTAGCCGGCGCCTTCGCCGGCCGGAAAGATGCCGCGCACGTTCACGCTCTGCAGGTCCAGACCGCGGGTGATGCGCAGCGGCGACGAGGTTCGCGTCTCCACACCCGTGAACACCGCATCAGGCATTGCGAAGCCCTTGATCTGGCGATCGAACGCCGGGATCGCTTCGCGGATGGCCTCGACTGCATAGGCCGGCAGGCAGGTGTCGCTGCCGGAAAGCTCGGCGGGCCGCACGCCCGGCGTGTACGACGGAAGCACGCTGCCGAACTGCCGCGACAACTGGTGCTTGAGAAAATCGCCAACCAGTTGGCCGGGCGCGAAATAGTCGCCGCCGCCGAGCGTGAATGCGCGTGCCTCCCAGTGTCGCTGAAACGCGATGCCATCCAGCGGATGCACGCGACCACCGTGCCTTTCGTCGTGATTCCCGGGTCGCGCATAGTCCTCGGGCGCAATGCCAACCACGATACCGGCGTTGGCGTTGCGCTCGGCACGCGAATACTGGCTCATGCCGTTCGTCACGACGTGTCCGGGTTCGGACGTCGCCGCGACCACCGTGCCGCCGGGGCACATGCAGAAGCTGTACACGGAGCGGCCGTTGCGCGCGTGATGCACCAGTTTGTAGTCGGCCGCACCGAGGATCGGATGTCCGGCGTGAACGCCGTAGCGTGCCCTGTCGATGAGGCCTTGCGGGTGCTCGATGCGCAGTCCGATCGAAAAGGGCTTGGCCTCCATGAAGACGCCGCGGTCGTACAGCATGGCGAAGGTCTCGCGCGCGCTGTGGCCAGGCGCCAGAACGAGGTGTTCGACGTCCCATTCGTCGCCACCGGGCGAACCCGGATGCGCCACCGCGATGCCGCGCAGGCCGCCCGCCTCGATGCGCACGTCGACCAGCCTGTGTTCGAAGCGGACCTCGCCGCCCAGCGATTCAATTTCGGCGCGCATCTTCTCGACCATGCTGACCAGCCGGAACGTGCCGATGTGCGGCTTGCTGACGTAAAGGATTTCCTCGGGCGCTCCGGCCTTGACGAACTCGGTCAGCACCTTGCGCGTCAGATGCCGTGGATCGCTGATCTGGCTCCATAACTTGCCGTCGGAAAACGTGCCGGCGCCGCCTTCGCCAAATTGCACGTTCGAGTCCGGATCGAGCACGCCTTTACGCCACAGTCCCCACGTGTCCCTGGTGCGCTCGCGCACGCGCTTGCCGCGTTCCAGCACGATGGGGCGAAATCCCATCTGCGCCAGGACGAGCGCCGCAAAGATGCCGCACGGACCGAAGCCGACGACGACCAGCCGCGGCCGCTTGGCTGCGTGAAAGTCCGCCGGCGCGTGGGCGATCAGGCGATACGTCGCATCCGGCGCCGGTCGCAGGTGCGGATCGTCCGGATGGCGGGCCAGCACGAGGGCTTCGTCGCGCACATCGCAGTCGATCGTGTACGACAGCACGGGCGCCGCCTTCCTGCGCGCATCCACCGCGCGCCGGAACACGGTGAACGATCGAAGATCCGCCGCGCCTACGCCGAGGCGTTCGAGCATCGCAGCGCGCAATGCCGACTCGGCGTGGTCGAGCGGAAGTCTCAGTTCGGTAATGCGCAGCATCGCGGATCCGGTCGGCAAGGGCCGTATTGTGGCTGCGGCCGTCAGCCGGTGGGTCGGACAGGCCTGCGCTTCGCGACACGCTTGCGAGTGCGGGGCGCCGGCGGATCGAGCGCGCGCAGCGCGTCGGCGTAGCCGAGTTCGATGCGTCGCGCGATGGCCGCCGGCGAGAAGTCCGCCGGGCCGCCCATCGCATCCGGCTGCGAGGTGCGAATCACCGTGAGACGGTCGACGCGCCGATGGTGGCTCATGCGCACGAACGCCGGAAGACGACGCAGGGGGCTGCGCGGTGGCAACGCCTGGTCCACCGCGCGCATCAGGTCGATCTGCGCGTTGTACATCTCGAAGAGCTTCAGGTCATGCTGGAACCGCGCGAAGAACGTCAGTTCGAAAGCGCGCTGCAGCACATCGGTCAGGTCCTGCGGCGGACCCGACGGCGGCGCGAACAGGTCGACGACGATGATTTCCCAACGCGCAGCGGGATCGGTGGCGTTGAAGGTTTCAATGGCGTTGAGCGCCGGGCGCAGCGGCGTATTCGAAATGAGGCCGCCGTCCCAGTACTGCCCGCCGTCGATATTCACTGTCGGAAAAATCGGCGGCAAGCTCGCGCTCGCCATCACATGACGGATGTCGAACCGCTGTCGACTGGAGAATTCGGCAAGTCGGCCGCTACCGACCTCGACCGCAGTGACGATCACCTCGGTCGACGATCGACGGATACGCCGGAAGTCGACCCACTCCTCGATCGCCTGACGCAACGGAGCCGGCTCGAACAGGTAGGTCGCGAGCGGTGGGGCGGTGTAGTACATCGGGTTGATCTGATACAGCTTGCTCGTCCCCGGCGCCGGAAACATATTGGCGAACAAACCCGGCACGAACGGATTCGTCTGCATTGCCACGCGCTGCCACAGATCGTCGAGGTGCGTGCGCGGATCGCCGCGTGCCCCCACGAGAATCGATGCCATGATCGCGCCCATCGAGCAACCCGTGACGATGTCCAGCGACCGCCCCGGCGGCTCGAGCAGCGCTTTCAGCACGCCGGCCTCGTAGGCGCCAAGCGCGGCGCCCCCCTGCAACACGAGCGCCGTTCGCAGGCGCGGCGCCGCGGCTGCCGTTTCAATACCGGGAGCGGGTTTTGGGGAGACAGACGATGTCGGCATGCGGGCACGCGAGTTGGGTCAGCCGCGCCCGCGCAGACTAGCGCCTCGGCCCCCGGATGAATGGGCTCCGGTCAATTCTTGCACTGGCGCACCATCAGCGCCGTTCAGGACGGATAGAGGAACCACACCGAGGTTATGAATCCGTCTTGCACTTCGTAGGCAGCCACCACCTCGATCGGACGTTCGCCGACACCGGTCACGAGCTCGTGATCGATCACCTTGTTGCCGAGGACGATACGATTGCGGATCTCGGCATGCAGTGCCGGCAAATTGAAGCGCTCCCTGGCGTAGAACTCGCGCAGAGCTGTCTTTCCCGTCAGCGAAGGCGTGGTCGACGGCAGGCGGAAGATCCGGACCTCGTCATGGTAGGCGGCGACAAACGCGTCGAGATCACGGCGGTTGTAGGCCTCGACCTGGCGCTGGACGACGGTAGCAGCGGACTCTGACATTGGACCTCCCGGGCGGCTGTATCAGAGCGGCTGCCCGATCAGCACCCACGCCAACAGCGTAAACGTGACGAACGCCATCACGGTCGAACCGATGATGATGCGCGTGATCCGCCCATTGTCGGCGCCATAGCGCTCGGCGAGCAGCGAGACCGAACTCGCAGCGGGCAGCGCCGCTGCCAGCACGATGACGGTGAGCGTGAACGCGTCGAGTGGCAACCCGAGCCGGATTGCCGCGACACCGAGCGCCAGCACCACGAGCGGGTGCACCAGCAGTTTTGCCAGCGCCAGCGGCAGGTAGCGCTGCATTGGCGTGCGCGTATGCACGTGTTGCCCGGCACGCCACAGCACGGTGCCGATGGTGAACAGCGCCACTGGCGTCGCCGCGTCGCCAAGCATTTTCACGATCGAATCCAGCGGGCCCGGCAGTCGCAGGTCCAGCGCCGAAAACGCGAGTCCGGCCGCGATGGCCGCCGGCAGCGGATTCGCGATCGTCCCCTTCAGCAGACGTCCGAGTTGTGCACCGACCGGGCCGCTTTGTGAGCCGCCGATCTGCGCCAGCGCGATGCACAGTGAACTCGTGAAGAAAAGATCGACCAGCAGCGTGGTGATCACTGGCCCCGCGGCCGAGGGTCCCAGCAATGCAGCCAGCAGCGGCACGCCCATGAATCCGGTGTTCGGCCAGACGACCGTCAGCGCGCCGAGCGCGGCGTCCTTCATGGGCACCGCCTCGCTGCGCGTTAGCGCGATCGTGGCTATGACCAGCGCCGCCGCGGAAATGAGCGTGATCACAAGCACGACCGGATTCAGCACCTGCGCGACCGGCAGTGACGCGCCGAAGCGAAACAGCATGCAGGGCAGCGCAAAGTACAGGACGAACAGGTTGAGGCCCGGTATTGTCGCCTCAGGAAGTACCCGCGAGCGTCCAGCCAGGTATCCGCACAGCACCAGTGCGAAAAACGGGATCGTGACCGCGAGAATCGCCTGCATGGGCGGGGAGTATCTCAGGCCGCTGCACCGCGCCGCTTGCCTCCGGCCCAACAGATAGCGCTGGACAAGCTCTCCACATACGCGTACGCTTCGCGGGCTTTCGTTTGAGTGTCGTTAGTCCATTGGCTCCCTGTGCTGGTCTCTTCAACAACTGACCACGCCTTGTTCCCCGGTTTACGTACTTGATCGTTTGCACGCCGCAGGCTTTCCTGCCCGCGTAGGTTATTTTTCTTTCTTTTCAAGGACGTTTTTAAATGGCACAAGGTACGGTTAAGTGGTTCAACGAGTCCAAAGGCTTCGGTTTCATCACCCCTGAGGGTGGTGGCAAGGATCTTTTCGCTCACTTCTCTGAGATTCAGTCGGCGGGCTTCAAGACGCTGCAAGAAGGTCAGCGCGTAGAGTTCACCGTCGCCCAGGGCGCGAAGGGCCCGCAAGCGACGCAAATCCGCCCCATTTAAGGCTGCGGGTTTACGCAAAAGACCGCCACTTAATGTGGCGGTCTTTTTTTTTCTGGGCGACACTTCCACATCCTTAAGGAGCCACCGACTTGGCGAAGCCCAACTACTCGTTTGAAAAGCGCCAGCGTGAGCTGGCAAAGAAAAAGAAGCAGGAAGAAAAGCGTCAGCGCAAGGCGGCCGACCGCGGCGACAAAGGTCCCGCTCCCGCCGATGGCACTCCGGCCGTCACGGCCGACGGGCTGCCTCCCCCGACTCCATAAGTCTGCCGCCGGCCGACGCAAGCGGCGGCCGGTGTTGCGACGGGCGCCGAGTCCTTGCGCCGCGCGCCGCCTGGCGTCGGCGCTATTGACGACCTCCATTTCGGGCGCGAAACTCCGCGCTCCGCTCGTCGAGCGCCACTTCCTACCGGAGGCGCGCATGTCAAAAACTGATCTTGTTCGCTAGTCGGCCGACCCGGCGCTGACTCGGACGTTTCCGAATCGGCCGCTTTCGGCGGCCTGAACGCATCAACCTGGTCGCGTGCCTGTGCACGCGCGTCGCGGTTGCGGCGCTTTGTCGCCGCTCGATTCGGAAACGACAATGAACCCTGATTTACACGATCGGCTGCGGTCGATTGGATTCAACCCGCTGGTGGCGCAGGGCCTCGCGCAACTGGAAGCCATGGGCGCGCCGATGCGCGTCACCGAAGTTCATCGAGACAGCCTGCTGCTGCACGACGGGCAGCGCGATGCACGCGCCAGGCTGCTGCCGCCGCTAGCACGGGCGCTCACGGGCGACCAGATCGCCGTGGGCGACTGGGTGCTGGCCGAGGCCGACGACTATGGCGACCTCTGGATAACCGCGCGCATGCCACCCGTGACGCAACTGACCCGGCGTGCGTCAGACGGCGGGCGCCAGCTACTCGTCAGCAATGTCGACAGCGCGCTGCTTGTGATGGGTCTCGATGGCGATCACAACCTGCGACGCCTGGAACGTTACCTGGCCATGGTGCAATCGGCCGGTGTCTGGCCGGTTGTCGTCCTGACCAAGCAGGACCTCGTCGACAGTGCGGCCGACATGATTGTCGAGCTGCACCGGCGCGTGCCGGCCGACGTTGCGGTGCACGCGGTTGACGCCCGCTCTGCGGCAGCGGCGCTGGAATTGCGCGATCACCTGGGCGCCGGCCAAACGCTGGTGCTGCTCGGTTCCTCGGGCGCCGGCAAGTCGACGCTGACCAACACACTGCTGGGCCAGACCGTGCAGCCGACCGGCGCGGTACGAGCCGATGACAGTCGCGGCCGGCACACGACGACGGTTCGTTCATTGCACCGGCTGCCCGGCGGTGCCTGCGTCATCGACACGCCCGGGCTGCGCGGCCTCGAGGTCGATACCAGCAAGGAAGGCCTGGCGTCCAGCTTCGCCGACATCACGGAGCTCGCTGAACGCTGCCGCTTCCGCGATTGCACGCACCACGACGAACCGGGCTGTGCGGTGCGCGCCGAAGTTCACCCCGATCGCCTCGCGAACTTTCACAAGCTGCTGCGCGAAGTGCGGCGGGAGACGATGACCTTCCTAGACCGACGCAGGCAATTGGCGCAATGGAAGGCGCGAGGTCGCGCGGCCGACCTGCGCATGAAGATGAAACGCGGCTGACGGCAAGTTTTTCAACCGCGTGCTCACTCAACGACGGGCGTTGATCGCCATCAACGCCGGTCGCGGCCTGCGCGCCACGATGAAAGCGGGTTTCTGCCCGTTCAAAGTGATAACCATGACGTTTCCGATCCAGATTACGTTTCATCACATGGACCGTTCGCCGATGCTGGAGCAGGCGATCACGGAAAAGGCCGCCAAGCTCGGAAAGTTCCACCCGGCGATCACGCAACTGCATGTCGCCGTTACCTCCGAGACGCGCCACAGCGCCACGGCGCGCGTCTACAACGTCCGCCTGGATGTCCACGTGAAGGGCAAGGAATACGCAATCACTCGTCACGCCGACGAGGACGCCTTCATTGCGGCACGCGACGCTTTCGACGCGGCGCGTCGGGTCCTTGATGAAGACATCGATACGCGTCGCGGTTTTGTGAAGCAGCACTGACGCGCGGGTCGTGCACCCGTCGCGAATGCGTCGCTGTTGGCATTCGTCGACACCAGCGGCATTTCGCCGCGGCGCGAATCGGGCTCACACCGTGCCTGCTTCGTTTTTCTGCAGGCGACGACGCGATTCCCGCAGTTCGTCGCATCCGCGTGGCTCGCCAGCGGCCCGCTGCATAGAGTGCGTGCATTGCCGATGCATCGCCGCAGCTGAAGGAGTCCGCCATGGCACGCAAACCCGCAAACCTGATCATCGCCGTCGCAGCGCTGGGCGTGGTGGCAGCGACGGCGTTCGGCGTGCATGCATTGCAGGTTCATCGGCGAACGCACGCAGGCCGCCGGGCCGCAGCGCGCCCGTCTCGCGACCAACCCGACTAAACCGCTGCGCTGATAGCAGCACAGGCAGTCGACCGGCCGGTTCCCCGGCCGCATGAATTTTGCCCGCGCCGCGAGCACATCGCGCGCGCCGGACCTGCGCCAGGCAGGCTGACCCGTCGGCCGCCTGTATTGACGCGCCAAACTTCCTCTGCACCGGGAATTCGCCCGTCTGCACCCTCTTGTCGGACGTCAAGCCCGCCGTGCGCCGGGCCGCAGGGCGGCTGACAGCGCCTGCGCTGCGGGGTAACGTCGACCTTCGCATCAGAAAAACACTGCTGAGGAGCAACGATGTCCTACACAACGGAGAAGCTGCGGACCGTGGCCCTGCTGGGCCACGGCAGTGCAGGCAAGACCACGCTCGCCGAAACACTGCTCGCCCGGACCGGCGCGATTCCGGCCGCCGGTAGCGTCGAGAAGGGCAGCACGGTCAGCGATTTCGACGGACTCGAAAAGACCTTCCTGCACTCGCTGCGTACTTCCGTGCTTCATCTGGATCTTCCAGAGACACGCGTACACCTGCTGGACACCCCGGGATTCCCGGACTTCATCGGTCAGTCGATCGGAGCGCTCGACGCGGTCGAGACCGCCGCGATCGTCGTCAATGCCCAGAGCGGCATCGAAATGATCACGGCGCGAATGATGGACTGGGCTGCGCGCCGCAAGCTCTGCCGACTGCTCATCGTGAACAAGATCGACGCCGACAACGTCGATCTGCCGCAGGTGCTTGCCGATCTTCGCGCCGCGTTCGGCAAGGAAGTCCTGCCGATCAACCTGCCGGCAGGCGGCGGCACGCGTGTGGTCGATTGCTTCTTCACACCCGATGGCGAGTCGGACTTTTCATCGGTCGCTGAAGCGCACCAGGCACTCGTCGACCAGGTGATCGAAGTCGACGAGGATCTGATGGCCAAGTACCTCGAGCAGGGCCAGGAGATCGAAGCGGAGCAGTTGCACGCACCGTTCGAGAAAGCCCTGCGCGAAGGGCACCTGATCCCGGTGTGCTTCGTTTCGGCGAAAAATGGCGCCGGCATCGATGAACTGATCAGGATCTTCGAGCGTCTGCTGCCGAACCCCACCGAAGGCAACGCGCCGCTTTTCTACAAGGGCGAAATGGTCGATGGACAGCCCGTCGACGAGTTTCGCTCCGAGCCTGACCCGAAGAAGCACGTGCTGGCGCATGTGTTCAAGGTGGTCGTCGACCCCTATGTGGGCAAGCTCGGCGTCTTCCGCGTGCACCAGGGCAGCGTGACCAAGGACACGCAGCTTTTTATCGGCAACGGCCGCAAGCCCTTCAAGGTGGGCCACCTGTTCATGCTTCAGGGCGGCAAGACCGTCGAGGTGACGCAGGCGGTACCGGGTGACATCGCCGCGGTCGCCAAGGTCGACGACATCGACTTCGACAGCGTCCTGCACGACTCGCACGACGAAGATCACATTCACATGCGCCCGCTCGAATTCCCGACGCCGATGAGCGGAGTCGCGATCGCCCCGCGCAGGCGCGGCGATGAGCAGCGCATCTCCGAAGTCCTGCACCGCATGACCGCCGAAGACCCGACCCTGGTCGTCGAGCACGACGCGGTATTGAACGAGACCGTGCTGCGCGGCCTCGGTGAACTGCACCTGCGGTCCGCGCTCGAACGCATGGCACAGCAATACAAGGTCGAGGTCGACACGCGTCCGCCGCGCATTCCGTACCGCGAGACGGTCGGCGCCAACGCGGAGGGCCATGCGCGTCACAAGAAGCAGACCGGTGGCGCGGGCCAGTTCGGTGAGGTTTTCCTGCGCATCGAACCGTTGCCGCGCGGCACCGGCTTCGAGTTCGTCGACCAGGTCAAGGGCGGCGTCATTCCCTACAACTTCATCCCGGCGGTACAAAAGGGGGTTGAGTCGGTGCTGGCATCAGGACCCGTCGCCGGTTTTCCGATGCAGGACGTGCGGGTGACCGTCTATGACGGCAAGCACCACCCGGTCGACTCCAAGGAAGTCGCCTTCGTTGCGGCCGGCCGCAAGGCGTTCCTCGATGCGCTAGCCAAGGCGCGTCCGATCGTGCTCGAGCCGATCGTCAACGTCGAGGTCGAGGCACCGGAATCGAACATGGGTGACGTGACCGGCGACCTGTCGTCGCGTCGTGGTCAGGTCACCGGCACGCGCGCGAT
Organism: uncultured beta proteobacterium; assembly: GCA_963712485.1. Lineage (GTDB taxonomy): Bacteria > Pseudomonadota > Gammaproteobacteria > Burkholderiales > Burkholderiaceae_F > JALORV01. The sequence continues at coordinate 141,086 of CAVQID010000060.1, read as the reverse complement.
GGGTCCGGGCGTGCTGGTGGTCGAAGGACAGGCACCGCTCGGCGAACTCGAAGGCTATTCCGCGCGGCTCAAGGCAATGACGCAGGGGCGCGGCGCGTGGACGATGACACTGTCGCACTACGAACAGGCGCCGCCACAGCTGCAGCAGAAGCTCGCGACCGAGTTCGCGTCGAAGCGCAAGCAGGAAGAGGAGGAATAGCACCTCCCCGCTCCAGGCGAGCCGGCGCGGTCGCCGACACCGCTAGAACCGTCCGGCCTGGTAGTCCTCGATCGCCTGGATCAGTTCGGCGTCCGTGTTCATCACGAAAGGGCCGTGCCAGGCGACCGGCTCGTTCAGCGGCTTGCCGGCGATCAGGAGTGCGCGCGCCGGGCCGTCGACCGCACGCATCGTGACCGCATCGCCGTCGCCGAGTTGTGCCAGGCCGACGGCGTCAACGCGCTGGCCGGCCACGTCGACGCGCCCGCCGTGAACGACGATAAACGTTGCGCGATCGGCCGCCACAGGCTCGGTAAATGTGGCGCCGTCCGGCACCTCGATGTCGAAATACATCGGCTGCGTAGCCTCTGCGGTGATCGGCCCGCGCGTCCCGACGGACGTTGCTCCGGCGATCACCTTGACGCGCACGCCGCCGGCCCGCTCCTCGACCGGTAACTTGTCGGCGGCGAGTTCCTGATAGCCCGGCGTGCTCAGCTTCAGACGCGCCGGCAGATTGACCCACAGCTGGAAGCCGCGCATCCGTCCTTCGGTCTGCTCGGGCATCTCGGAGTGCACGATGCCGCGACCCGCCGTCATCCATTGCACGCCGCCGGCTTCAATCACGCCTTCGCCACCGTGGTTGTCACGATGACGCATGCGCCCGTCGAGCATGTAAGTGACGGTCTCGAAGCCACGATGCGGGTGCTGAGGAAAGCCGGCAAGGTAGTCGCGGGCATTGGGGCTGTCGAAGTAGTCGAGCAACAGGAACGGGTCGATCGACGGCAGTGCGCCGCCGCCCCCGCCGACGAGTCGCCGCAATCGCACGCCGGCACCATCGCTGGTCTGGATACCTCGGGTCGATCGGATCACGGGGCGCTCTTGCACGCTTCTCTCCGTCGTGGGTTCGAACCTCGGATATGCGGTCGCCTTCTGACTCTACAAGCCGCCACGTCGGATCAGCTGCAGTAGGAAACGCCCGGGGTCGACGACTACGGCAAGGCTGCGTTCGAGAGGCAGCGGTTCGCCGCCGATACGCGCGGCGATCAGCTCGGCCATCAGCGGCGCAAGCGCCAGACCGCGCGAACCCAGCGCGACGCTGCAGTAGAGTCCGCCGTGACTCGGCAGTTCGTCCAGCTGCGCCCCGCGCAGCGCGGCCGCGCCGGCAAGCGCTGTGTTCTCGTCGACCACGACTCCCGCGAGTGGCAGGCGATCACGCGCCACGCAGCGCACCCCGTCAAAGACCCCGATGGCGCGCACCGATGGCGGAGCCAGCAGCAGACGACTCACGCGCGCGATGTTGCCTTGCGTCGCCCGTTCCTCACTCAGTTCAGCGCCTCCATCCACGTCGTCGCTGAATTCGTACGTCGCTCCGGCAGTCGCACCGCCGTCGGGGTCGCGCAGCAGATAGCCGTCGCCGGTGATGGGTGCGCGCAGTTCGGCGAAAGGCCCCGGATCGAGCGAGGTCACGCGGCCACGCACCGGTCGCAGCGGAACGCTCATCCTCATCAGGGGCGGCGAGCCGAGCGCTGCGGCGACGATGGCCACCGGCGCAACCGCCAGCACCCGACCGTCGTCATCACTCGCAACCCACCCGTCCGGTTTTCGCTCGAGGCGGGCGACCGGGCAACCCAGGCGCAGCGCACTTCCCGCTAACAGCGCATGAGACCAGCGCGCCGGCGAAATCAGCGCGCCTAGCGGCCACCACAGCCCGGCGCGGCGTGGCGCCATGCCGATTCGGCTCGTCGCCTGGCCAATGTCAATGAGCTCGACCCATTCTCGCGGCAACCCCAGCCGCCCGATGCCGGTTTGCCAGCGGGCGAGCGCCTTGTCGTCGTCGGCGATCTGGAACACGCCGGTCAGTCGAGCGACCGTCCGGCCATTATGACTTTCGGAGGAGACCGTGCGCGTCAACGCGGCCCGCGTGGCCAGCACACCGGCGCGGGACAGACGCGCGAGCGGCGCGTCATCGGCCGCCATCTGCGGATGCAACAGACCCCAAGGCAGCGCGGATGCCGCGCTGGCTGGCGCCGCGGCAGCGTCGATCACCTGAACCGCCCACCCACGCCGCGACAAGGCGTGAGCACAGGCACTGCCCGCCAGTCCGGCGCCGATCACGATCGCCGAACGCTCGCCGCCGTAAGGCTGCGGCGGTTCATGGCGGCGCACTTGCCAGCGCGGCGCGAAGCGGCCGACCAGCATTTCGCGCTTCCGACCGTAACCGGTGCGCAGACCCACATCGAAGCCGGCCGCCGCCAGAGCGCGCTGTACCGGTTGTGCCGTCGTGTACGTCGCGACAGTCGCGCCGGGGCGTGCGCAGCGCCCGACCGCCCTGATTAGCGTCGCTTCCCACATCTCGGGATTGCGGCTCGGTGCAAAGCCGTCGAGGTAGATCGCGTCCGCACCCACAACGAGTTGCGGTAACAACTCACGCGCATCACCCAGTCCGAGCGTCAGACACACTCGACCATCGTCGAATTCGAGCCGATGCAGCCCCGGCAGTGGCAGCGGCCATTGCTGCACCAGAACTGCCGCCAGCGGCTTCAATTCCTCGGGCGCAGCGGCCACGAGATCCAGCGCGGCAAGCGGATGCTGCTCGACCGAAACAAAGTGCATGCGCCGTGGACGTTCGGCATCGGCACTCCATGCGTCCCAGGTGGCGAGGAAGTTCGTCCCCAGCCCGAAGCCGGTTTCGAGAACGACGAACTGTTCGCGGCCGCGCCAGCGTCCCGGTAATCCGTTGCCGCCGAGAAAGACGTGGCGCGCCTGACCGAGCGCGCCCTCGCGGCTCCCATAGACGTCGCCATAGCGCTCGCTGTAAGGAGCCCCGGTCGCGTCGAATCCCAGGCTGGCGGGCTGGACTTTCATCGCATCTCATTATCAAGGCAGCCCGCCGTTAAACTGCCGGCCTTCCGCTGCTTCCCGGAGCCGACATGCTGATTCGCATCTTGACCTGCGTGCTGCTGGTCCTGTCCCCAGCGCTGCTGGCGCAGACCAAGCCCCGCATCGAAAAAGCGGCCGATCTGCCGCGCTTCACCTACCCGCTCAAGGGCAGCCTCGAGCAACTGGTGAAGGATCCGAAGGCATTTGCGGAGTTTTCCGCCGCGCTGCGACGTGACACCGAATCGGTGCTCGCCCAATACGAGATAGCCGACAAGTCGAGCGAGCGACAACTGCTCGGCACCCTGCTGCAGCTCGATCTCCTCGAAGGACGCGATGCCGACGCACTGAAACGCATTGAGCAGATCCGGGCGCTGCAGGAAAAACCGGCGGACAAGCTGCTGACCGGAATGCAGGCGCGGGCGATCATCGACGGCCGCAAGGCCGCGGGCGGCACGGCAGGCCCAACGTACCAGGCGGCGGTCGCGGGCAGCCTTGCGGCAGCACTGAAGCCGCTTCCGTATCCGGTCATTGCGAACGACATCAAGGAAGCCAAGGCCAGTGCCGAATTGCTCGGCGAAGGCCGTTTTCTGGGCTACATCAATGAAGTCCTGCAGCCGACGGCGGACAAAACCGGCGCCCTGAGCAGCGAGCTGGCGCCAGGACTGGTCGGGGTGCGCTATGGATTGGTGCTGCGGCTACCGATCAAGCAGACGCTGGTCGACACCTATGGCGCCTACCTGGCTGCAAACAAGGTCGACAAGCCGGATATCTGGGCGGCTCGCGACGTGACGCTCGAACCGGGTCGCCCCTATGCGCCGGTCATCATTGCGGTGTGGGACAGCGGCGTGGACACGGCGGTTTTCAAGTCTCAGGTGGTGCGCGATGCGAAGGGCACTCCCGTGCTGATCGGCTTCGACAAGTACGCCAACCCGACCAACACCGAGCTGCAGGTATTGAGCCCGGCAATGCAGACGCGCGTGCCGGCGATGAAAGCGCGCAGCAAGGGCTTCTCAGACCTGCAGTCGAACGTAGACAGTCCGGAAGCGAACGAAGTGAAGCAGCTGATCTCGACGCTGCCGCGCGAACAGTACAAGCCGACGATCGAGGAACTGATCCTTGCAGGAAACTACACGCACGGCACGCACGTGGCCGGCATCACGATGGAGGGCAATCCGTACGCGCGACTGCTGGTCGCAAGAATGGAATTCGGCAACACGTTGATTCCGGAACCCTGCCCGTCGCTCGAGCAGACGCGCAAGGATGCGAAGAGCTACACGGATACCGTCGAGTTCCTCCGGCGCAACAAGGCGCGCGTGGTCAACATGAGCTGGGGCGGCAGTGTTAACGGCATCGAGAACGATCTTGAGCTGTGCGGCATCGGCAAGACACAGGAGGAGCGGCAGAAGCTGGCACGCGAGTACTTCAGCATCGGCAAGCAGGCGCTCGAAAAAGCCTTCGCGAGCGCGCCCGAGATCCTGTTCATCACGGCGGCCGGCAACTCCAACCAGAATGCGACGTTCGCCGAGGATGCGCCCGCCGATATCGTGTTGCCGAATCTGCTGACGGTTGGCGCCGTCGACAGGGCCGGTGATGAAGCGTCATTCACCAGTTATGGCCCGACGGTCAAGGTGCATGCCAACGGCTATCAGGTCGAGAGCTTCCTGCCAGGCGGCGATCGGGTCGCGTTTTCCGGCACCTCGATGGCCTCGCCGCAGGTCGCCAATTTGGCCGGCAAGATCCTCGCGGTCAATCCGGCACTAACGCCGCCGCAGGTGATCGAGATCATCGTCACGACCTCCGAGAAGACCGCCGACGGCCGGCGCACGCTGGTCAACCCGAAGAAGGCGGTCGAGGTTGCGCGGCAGCGCAAAGCGTCCTGAACTGACCGGCATCCGCGCGCCCGGCGCGCGAATGCGGCCGGCGCTCCTCAGAAGCTGATCTGATCGATCTTCGTCAGCGTGACTTGGGGCCCGACCCGCGGCGAGTTGCCGAGGTGCCACGCCGTGTACTGCTCGCTGTAGGGCAGCGTCGACGACGCCGCATCGACCGGCATGATCACCTTGTAGCCACGCAACGCCGCGCCTGCCGCCGTGTTCAACACCGCGCCCTCGGCAGCAGTGCCGGCGACGATGACGGTCTTGATGCCCTTGTCCTTGAGGATCTTGTCGAGGTCGGTGTTCATGAACTTGTCCGGGCCGCTCGTTACCGACGCTTCGCCGGCGCGCGCAGCGACATCCGGCAGCGTGTCGGTGATCGGTTGGCCGGCCATGCTGTAGACGACCAGCACGCCGGCATCGCGGGCCTTGGTCAACAATCCCTGGACCTTCGGCAGCGAAGCGACGCAGCGCGGCCGCGGGCCGCAGATCTGCTTGACGAAGTCGAGCATCAAAAGCGCCGTCTCTTTCGGTTCGACCTTGACCGGCTTAAGTGCCGGCGCCGGCGGTGCCTTGACGTCATTCCATTCGTCGACGATGGTCTGTGCCGAGACGGCCGGCGCGAAGGTAAGGCCGATGAACACGCCGCCGACGAGTGACGCTGCCAAGCGCCGCGCCGATCGCGGGGCCGATGTCTTCAGGTTGGGGCGCATGTGGGGTTCCAGTCTCCGGGAGCTGACCCGACCTTAAAGGCCGCCGAGCCGGTCGGGCAAGCTGGGGTCTGTGCGGATGCCGGATTTGCGGTATTTCCCGTGCCCGTCAGGTGTGCCCGTACCCGTCAGGATCGCGTCAGCGGCTTGAAGCGTAGCCGGTGTGGCTGCGCTCCCTCTTCACCGAGGCGTTTCTTCTTGTCGGCCTCGTATTCCTGGTAATTGCCGTTGAAGAAGGTCCATTGCGAATCGCCCTCGGCCGCGAGGATGTGCGTGGCGATGCGGTCGAGGAACCAGCGGTCATGCGAGATCACCAGCACCGAACCGGCGAACTCGAGCAGCGCTTCTTCGAGCGCGCGCAGCGTTTCGACGTCGAGGTCATTCGACGGCTCGTCAAGCAGCAGCACGTTGCCGCCTTTAAGCAGCGTGGCCGCGAGGTGCAGCCGGCCGCGCTCACCGCCCGAGAGGTTGCCGACGATCTTCTGCTGATCGCCGCCCTTGAAGTTGAAGCGGCCGAGATAGGCTCGTGACGGCATCTCGAAACGTCCAACCTGCAGGATGTCGAGTCCGCCGGAGATCGCTTCCCACACCGACTTGTCGTTCGGCAGCGATTCGCGCGTCTGTTCGACAGCCGCGATCTGCACGCTCGGTCCCATGACGATCTCGCCACCGTCAGGCTTCTCCTGCCCGGTGATCATGTGGAACAGCGTCGACTTGCCGGCGCCGTTCGGCCCGATGACGCCGACGATCGCGCCCGGAGGGATCGCAAAGCTGAGACTGTCGATCAGCAGCCGGTCGCCATAGCCCTTGCTGACGTTCTTGAACTCGATGACCTGGTTGCCGAGCCGTTCGGCCACCGGGATGAAGATCTCCTGCGTCTCATTGCGCGTCTGGTACTCGTAGGACGACAGCTCATCGAAGCGCTTCAACCGCGCCTTGCTCTTCGCCTGTCGGCCCTTCGCGTTCTGCCGCACCCACTCCAGCTCGTTCTTCATCGTCTTGATACGCGCAACCTCGGTCTTCGCCTCGCGCTCCAGCCGCTCTTCCTTCTGTTCCAGCCACGAGCTGTAGTTGCCCTTCCATGGGATGCCCATGCCGCGGTCAAGCTCGAGGATCCATTCGGCGGCGTTGTCGAGGAAGTAGCGGTCGTGCGTGACCGCGACGACGGTGCCGGGGAAGCGCGAAAGGAACTGCTCGAGCCAGTCGACGCTTTCGGCATCGAGGTGGTTGGTCGGCTCGTCGAGCAGCAGCATGTCAGGCCGCGACAGCAGCAGCTTGCACAGCGCGACCCGGCGCTTCTCGCCGCCCGAGAGCTTCTCGATGACGGCATCCCACGGCGGCAGGCGCAGCGCATCGGCGGCAATTTCCATCTGGTGCTCGACGTCGGCGCCCGAGGTGGCAATGATCGCTTCGTATTTGGCCTGGTCGGCCGACAGCTTGTCGAAGTCGGCGTCGGGCTCGGCGTAGGCGGCGTAGATCTCTTCGAGTTTCTGCTTGGCTTGCATGATCTCGCCCAGTCCGGCCTCGACTTCGTCCTTGACCGTCTTCGTTGCATCGAGCTGCGGTTCCTGCGGCAGGAAGCCAATCGAAAGCCCGGGCATCGGCACGGCTTCGCCTTCGATGTCCTTGTCCAGCCCGGCCATGATCTTCAGCAACGTGGACTTGCCCGAGCCATTGAGCCCCAGCACGCCGATCTTGGCACCGGGGAAAAAGCTGAGGGAGATGTTCTTGAGGATCTCGCGCTTGGGCGGAACGATCTTGCCCACGCGGATCATGGTGTAGACGTATTGAGCCATGGCCAATGCAACAGAAAGCGCGAAAAGTCGCGCAGATTACCGGATCGGCCGCGTCAATTGACGGGCCGCGGCAGAAGGTGGCCGGGCATACGCAAAGCCCCGGTGCGGAAGGCGGTGCTCGCGCCTTGGTAGTAGCCGATCGCTTCGTTGGTGAAGTGTCGGGTCTCGTCGCTCGGCGGCAGTTCGCGGCCACTCGCGGGGTCGATAACATGCACGCGCCGTTGCGGCCGCAACTCGACCAGCATGCCGTGCTCGTAGTAACCGACCGTCTGGTAGTTGGCCATCACCGCGCGCTGGTGCGTGCGGCCTTCATTCAGGATGTCCTGCCCGAAAAAGCGCGAGACGTAATTGAAGTTCAGCAGCGCGAGCACGGTCGGCGCGACGTCGATCTGCGAAGCGACGGTGTCGATGCGCGCCGGAGCGATGTGCTTCGGGGCGTAGATCAGCAGCGGGATGTGGAAGCGGTCCAGCGGCAGGTCCATTTTGCCGCGCGAGGCTGCGCAATGATCGGCGACGATGACGAAAACCGTATCGTCGAACCAGGCATGCTTGCGCGCGCGCTCGATGAAGTCGCCGATCGCCCAGTCGGTGTACTTCACGGCGCCATCGGCGCCCGTCTTGGACGGAATGTCGATGCGCCCTGCCGGGTAGGTGTAGGGCCGGTGGTTCGACGTCGTCATCACATGCGCGAAGAACTTCGTGCCGGCGGTGTGGCGCTTGTCGAGTTCGCGCAGCGTCAGCGTGAAGAGGTCCTCGTCCGCCACGCCCCAGATGTTCTCGTAGTGAATATCGGCCTTTTCGAGCGCGGTACGGTCAATGACGGTGTACCCATTGCCGCCGAAGAAGTGCTGCATGTTGTCGAAGTAGCCATAGCCACCGTAGAGATAGAGCGGCTCGTAGCCCTTCTCGGCAAAGACTTCGCCCACGGTGAACAGGTGGTCGTTGTTGGGCCGTTTGACGACCGAGTGCCCCGGCGTAGGCGGCAACGACAGCGCCAGGGCTTCGAGCCCACGCACCGTTCGCGTGCCGGTCGCATAGAGCTGCGTGAAAAACAGTCCGTCACGCGCAATTCGATCGAGGTTCGGCGTCAGGCCTTTGGCGTTGCCGAACGCGCCCATGTAGTCGGCCGAGAGCGATTCCACCGAGATCAGCACGACGTTGAGCGGCTTCTCCGGTCCGGCGCCGTGGATCACCCGCTCGATCGGCAGACCGGCGTCGCCGGTGAACTCGACAAGCCCGGCGTCGGTGAATTCGCCGCGCAGTTCCTGGTAGGCCTTTTCGATCGGTACCGTCGCATAGAAACGGTCGTAGTCGATCTCGTTGGTATTAAACGCGTGGAAGAACTCCCAGTGACCGTTGCCGGCCAGCTGTTGCGACTGTAGGCTGCTGGTGAATTCCTTCCACGTCGACGGCACCAGGAGGAAAGACGCCAGCGCCACAGCGACGTAGCCGGCCATCTGCACGGAGCGCCGGCCGAAGCCTGGCGTCGGCGCCTGCGCCGCCCGCCAGAGCGGTCGTACTGCCAGCGCGACAAGGACGGCCGTCGCCGCTGCAAGCCCCAGCAGGATCGGCGTCAGTCGGTATGACTCGCGGATGTTGCCGATCACCTCTCGCGTGTAGATCAGGTAATCGACTGCGATGAAGTTGAAGCGCGAAGAAAATTCGTTCCAGAACACGAACTCCGATGCGGCCGTGAACACGAAGAGGGCGAACGCGATCGTGGCCAGCGCGATCGCCGCCGCACCGAAGGCCCGGCGCGCACGGTTCGCCGGCCAGGCCCAAGCGAGCAGCGCGATCGGCAGCAGCCAGAAAGCTGCAGCCGCCAGGTCGTAAGCCAGCCCGATTAGAAGCCACCCGGCAACGTGCCAGGGCATGAACTCCGTCGCCTCGCCGTTGAAAACTGCTAATCCGACACGCGTAAAAAGACTCACCGTGAGATAGGCGACGACGACGATGCCGGCCGCAGCAAAACGTCCGGGGAAAAGCCGCGAGAACGTGCGCGCCAAGCTCGCACGCCAGTGCCTGAGGATGGTCATCGAGATGAGCAGAAGACGCGAGTTCTGGGACCGCGGGCCGCGGTCACTCGCTAAGAGACGGATGGTTCAAGTGTACGCTTGCGCCCGCTCGACGGGCCCGCTGACGTCAGGAACGGGGACTCCACTTTGGGTTTCAACATTGACTGCATTTCTCATTTCCATCGGCGTCGTTGCCCTCGCCGAGATCGGCGACAAGACGCAGCTGCTGGCGCTCGCCCTGGCCGCGAAGTACCGCAAGCCGTGGCCGATCATCTACGGCATCCTGTTTGCAACTTTGGCAAACCACTTCCTCGCCGGCGCAGTCGGCACCTGGCTCACGCGCACGATCGGGCCGGAGGCCATGCGCTGGGCGCTCGGGCTGTCCTTTATCGCGATGGCGCTGTGGATGCTCGTTCCCGACAAGCTCGACGATGATCCGCAAGAGGTATCGCGCTACGGCGTGTTCGGCACGACACTGATCGCGTTCTTCCTCGTCGAAATGGGCGACAAGACACAGATCGCCACCGTGGCGCTGGCCGCGCGCTACGACGCGCTCGTCGCGGTGGTGGCCGGCACGACGATCGGCATGATGCTCGCCAACGTGCCCGCGGTGCTGCTCGGCAATGTGGCCGCCGAGAAGCTGCCCAAGCGCCTGATGAACGGCATTGCGGCAGTGATCTTCGTGCTGCTGGGCATCGCCGTGCTCTGGGGACTCGATATCGGACTTTGACCCGCAGGCGGCCGGCATCGTGTACCATGCGGCCTCGATTGCGGTGCGCCTGTTCCGGTTCGCACTCGTCCCTCGCGGTTGTCACCAAGCTCCCTCGAAGTTTTCCCAATCTGCATTTGCCTGAACCGGTTCTGCGAGTCCATCTCGCGCAGGCCGTGCTCAGGAGTCTTTCTTGAATTCATCGTTCGAAGCCCTCGGCTTGTCCGAGGCACTCGTACGCGCGGTCACAGACCTCGGGTACACCACCCCCACACCCGTTCAGCTGCAGGCGATCCCGGTCGTGCTGTCGGGCGGCGACCTCATGGCCGGCGCCCAGACCGGCACCGGCAAGACGGCGGCCTTTGTGCTGCCGATCCTGCAGCGCCTTGGCGGCACCGATCAGCCGCGCCTCGGCCGTGCGCCACGGGTACTGATCCTGGCGCCGACGCGCGAACTCGCGGCACAGGTCGAGGAAAGCGTGCGCGACTACGGCAAACACGTGCCTGCCAAAGTCGCCGTTATCTTCGGCGGGGTCTCGATCAGACCGCAGTTCGACGCGCTGAAGCGCGGCGTCGACATCGTCGTGGCCACGCCCGGCCGACTGCTCGACCACGTCGGCCAGAAGACGATCGATCTGTCGAAGATCGAAGTCCTCGTGCTCGATGAAGCCGATCGCATGCTCGACATGGGCTTCCTGCCGGACATGAAGCGCGTCTTCGCCCAGTTGCCGAAACAACGCCAGACATTGCTCTTCTCGGCCACGTTTTCGGACGAGATCCGGACGCTGGCGGCCACCCTGCTGCGCAACCCGGTCAGCGTGCAGGCGACGCCGCGCAATTCAACGGTCGAGGCCGTCGACCAGAAGTGCATCAGCATCGAGCGCACCCGCAAGTCCGAGTTGCTCGCGCACCTGATCAAGGACAACCAGTGGTTCCAGGTCCTGGTGTTCACGCGGACCAAGCATGGCGCGAATCGGCTGGCGGAGTACCTCGGCAAGCATGGCGTCACGGCGTTGGCGATCCACGGCAACAAGAGCCAGAACGCACGCACGCGCGCGCTGGCGGACTTCAAGCGCGGCGACTTGCAGGCACTGGTCGCCACCGACATCGCCGCGCGCGGGGCTCGACATCGAGCAGCTGCCCCACGTCGTGAATTTCGACCTGCCCAATGTGCCCGAGGACTATGTCCATCGCATCGGCCGTACCGGGCGCGCGGGCGCCACCGGCGAGGCGATCTCGCTGGTCAGCCGCGAAGAGGAGTCCCTGCTGCGCGACATCGAACGGCTCATCAAGCGCCCGATTCCGCGGCTCGCGATTGCCAACTACGAGCCGGCAGCAGGTGCCGCGCACGATCTCGATCAGCGCCCACCGCGTTCCGCGCACGGCGGTCGCAAACCCGCCGGCGGCGGTCGGCAGTCGCAGCGTGCTCCTGTGCGGCGCGAGCAGGCTTCACGTTCGAGCGCGACGCCGCGATCTGGTGGTGCGCGAGTGCAGCCGCCTGCACAACCCGGTTCGGCCCCGGCGCAGGGGCGCGGAAAGCCTGCGCACCGCGGCCCCGCCAGTGGCGACCCAAAGCCGGCGACCGCTGGCCGTTCGGCCGGAACACCGGCGTCCGGCGCACGCACATCCGCAGCGAGGGGTGCGCCGCGCGAAGATGGGCTGGTTCGCACCAATATTCCGGCGTTCCTGCAGACGCCGAGCCGCCGCGGCAGGTAAGCTTTTTGCCGGATCGGAGGCCTTATGACGGAACCGGCATTGGCGATTCTGCACAACCCCGCGTCAATGCGCTTCGAGGCGATTGTCGACGGCATGTTGTGCCGGACCGATTACCGCATGCACGGCGACACGATGATGCTGGTGCACACCGAAGTGCCGCAGCAGCTTGAAGGCCGCGGCATCGCCTCGGCGCTGGTCAAGGAAGCTTTCCGCTACGCCGCCGACAAAGGCATGGATGTGCTGCCGGTGTGTTCATACGTGCGCACCTGGGTGCAACGGCATCCGGAGGTGGAGCCGCTGCTCGCAGGAAGCCCCTAGGCGTTTTGCGGCGTCGTCAGTGCGGCGGCGATCTCTCCCCGGGGCGCAGCGGCGCGGCGTCGTTATCAGCGACGCACTTGCACCGTGCGCGCGTTCAGTCCGTCCGAGAGCGCGATCTCGAAACGACCGCCGGCGGGCAGCTGGCTGACATCGAACTCGGCCGTGCCCCCGGCACGGTTGACGCCGAGTACCGTTCGCTTGCCATCCGCAATGTAGGTCACCGCGACACTCGAAGCGGCAGCGGTATCCCACTGCACGCGCAGCGTGCCGCTGCTTTCCGCCCAGTCGACGCCGCGCAGTCGAGCGATGCTCGAACCAGCCGCGCGCTGGGCAGCGAGGGCAGATGCACGCGGCGGAACCGGTATCGAACCGCGCAGCACTTCAACGCGCGCCAGGGTGACGCCGGGATTCGGAACCAGCACGGCGAACTGCCGTTCCGGAGGGTCGGCGTGATCGACAAGATCCGCTTCGAACGCGTGCTCGATGGCGCTGCCGTCGCGCGTCACCAGGCGCAGGGTGTACTCGCCGGTGCCGATCGATGCCACGCCGCGCATCGCCTGCACCGGCTGCAACTGCATCCCGTCGAGCCCGAGCGTGCCGGCGATGAGCAGCAGGTCCTGCTCGACCCCGTCGGCGGCGATCTGCGTCGCAACCAGGCTCGACTGCGATTCCATGTAACGCTGCATCTCGCGGTAGTTGTAGTCGGAGAACCAGGAGCCGTTGCAGTAGCCCATGATGTCCGCCAGTCCGCTCGGTGACACGATATCGATGGCGGCAGGCACGGAGTCCATCAGCGGAGTCGCACTCAGGATTCCCCCCGCGTAGGGATAGTTCGGATCAGGGCTCGCGACACCGCCACAAGGCGCATGCGGCCGGCTCAGGTTGTGGCCCAGTTCATGCGACATCGTGCGCAGCCAGCCGCTGTTCGAATCCCAGCCCAGCGCCGTGCGACCCGGCACGTAGCCGATGCCGGCGATGCTGCCGCCGGAGCGACGCACAAAGCCGAAGTAAAACCGCGTCGCGTTCGACCCCGACTCCAGCGTGCGCAGTTGATTCAACTCACTCAGCGCGTTGATCCAATCGGTCGATGAATCGAGCCCGTCGGTGACGCTGCTCAGCGAGTACGGCTGGCGCATCGTGACCGTGACATTGGCGCGAGGAATCGGAAAGCGGCGGGTCACCTCGTCGAGCACGGCCGCGGCGGTAGGCATCGTCGGCGTGAAGCCACCGGAGATCACCGGCACCAGCACGATCTCGACACGCGTGCCGGTGCCTAGCGACGGCGTCGCATCGACGACGACGGGCGCGCCCAGCTGACGCAGCGGATCCGCTTCGACTCGCACCGAGAGGCCGCTGCGCACCCAGGCGGCCGGCAATTCGACATTGAAGCTTTGCGACTCGCTATAGCGCAGCGCGTCGGGGACGACCGCACCACTCATCACGGGCAGCACAGCCGGTCCTGCCATATCGACGGTCCCGAGGATCGCGGCACCGTTGTAGCCGGTCAGGCGCACCAGCGGCGCCGGGACGCTGGTCTGCGCTGAGACAACGTAGGCACGCACCCACGTTTCCTTGCCGGGAACCAGCCGCAACTGCGTGTCCGTCGGGCCCTGTGAAAGCACCTGCGCAAACTCGACGCCGGCCACGGTCGCGACGCAGCCGGCGCCAACCACCAGGCTGCCGCCTGGGACCGAAGGCTGTGACGTCGACTCCAGCGTGATCGCGCCGCAGGCCAGACTGGCGGGCGCTGCGAACACGAGTTGCGTGGCGGCCTTTGAAATGATCGTTGCGGTCGCCGCTCCGACCCGCACCACCGCCACTTCCGTGAGTCCGGTTCCTGTCATCGTCACGCGGTCGCCGGCGGCAGTTACGCGGTAAACCGTGTTGGCGTCGACGCGGATCGCAGGGATGACCTGGAGCGACGTTGCCGAAAGCACTTCGTCATTCGCGTTGCCGAGGATGCGGAAGACACCGCTGCCCGCGGCGTCCGGAACCACCGCCGTCACGCGCGTCGTACCGGTGCGCGAGGCAATCGTTGCCGTCGCGCCGTTGGCGAATGCGATCGACATCGACCGATCCAGGTTCGAGCCGGTGACGGTCAGCGTCTGTCCGGTTACGATGGTGGTCGGCGCAAACGATGAAATGCTCAGAGGTCCGGAGACCATCAGGATCTGCGCAAGCGGGCGTGCGATACCTGAGTTGTCCACCAGCGTCAGCGTGCCGGAGGCCGCTCCGTTTGGAATGTCGAGCACGAGGCTCGTCGGCGTGCGCGAGGCAATGCCAAGGACCAGCGTGTTCAGGCGCACTTCACGAACGGCATCGAGGCTGGTACCCGTCAGCGTGACGCGGCCCGGCGGAAGAACCGTAGTTGGCGTGACGGACGTGACCACGGGCACGGCCATGACGGTGAAGTCCGCCTGCGACAACGCCACATGTCCGGAAGCGTTGAGTTCGATCGGACCCGTGCTTGCACCGGAAGGCACCGTGGCTTCGATCGCGTTCTCGGACACCGTGCGAAAACTGGCGTCCACACCACCGATCCGAACCGACGTCACGGTGTTCAGCGCCGTACCACTGACGGTGACGACGCTGCCGGGCGCGCCCGCCGTCGGCGAGAAACTCGCTATCGAAGCGCTTCCCGTGGCCGCAGTCGGCGCTGGGCTAAGCTGCGTCGCGGTCGTTGCGGGCGCGCTGTCGCCTCCGCCGCCGCAGGCGCTGAGCAGCGCGAAGAGCGCACCGGCGCAGAACTGCGCAGCGCGCAGTAAGCGGCACCGCCACTCGACCGAGGAGGAGAACAAATTCAGCCTGTACCGTAATGAAGGAGAGCGCCCGACAGTGCGCGGGCCCGGCTGAATGCTGCTCCGCAACGCCTCGGGCGAATATCCCGTCCCGAGTCATCCGGACGCCGTATCAAGGTCGGATGCGATCGCGCCCGCGCGCGTCAACGCAGCAGCAGCCACCCCGCCACGATGGCCCAGACGGCCAGGGTTCCGGCGAGATTCGCCGTGGCGTTGTTCTGCCGAAACAGTGTCCAGTTCCAGTAGGCGACCGGCTGGCCCGCGAGCGGCGGGCCGGGGACGAAGCGGTGCACCTTTGCGCAGTACTCGTCGTAGCGCGGCCCGAAGATCGGACGAAGATGCGCTTCCTCGCGTTCGACGCGCGTGTCCATGTAGAACCAGTAGGCCACGGTATAGACAACGAGCACCCACCACACACCGAGCAACATCAGGAATCCGAGCAGGATGAAATAGCGCCCGAGGTACATCGGGTTGCGCACCATCGCGTACGGCCCGCGGATTGCCAGGTCGGAGTTCTTGTCGAGCGACGCGAAACTCCACAACTGGATCAACTCCCCCACCATCGAAACGACGAAGCCGGCGAGCAGCCAATCGCGGCGCAGGTACGGGAACGCCACGACGATCGCGATGATCGCGAGCGGCACGCGCAGCCGCACATAAGTGCGGCGCACGCCCGGATGATTGAAGATGGATCGGATCGAAGTCAGCATGTGTTCACGGTGCGTCCGTCGGGCGGCTCTTCGGCGGATGCGTCTTGCGCGCGCCAGCATACCCGCGCAACACCCAGAACCGGCGCCAGCGCGTCATGCGCTCGTTCAGTTCAATGCGCTCCGGGCCCATTGACGCCGGATCGTGCTGCATCCATTTCTTGTACACGCCCGTGAGGTCGATGCGCTCGACAAAGCGTCGCAACGGCAATGGCATCCAGCGCGTCGAAACCGACGACTGGAAGTCGATCACCGCCGGCGAGCCGTCGGATCGCATCAGCACGTTGCCGGTCCCGCGCGTGTCCAGGTGCACGACGCCGCGCGCGTGGATGTCCTGCAGAAGGCCCTCCAGCGCGCGAAAGTAGTCTGCAGTCTGCCGCGCAGGTTCGATCTTCCCCAGTGTCTCGCCGTCGATGTAGCCAAAGGCGATCGCATGTCCATCGAGCCGGAAGGCATCCGGCGGCACGCCTTCGATGCCGTGCAGGCGCTGTAGCGTCGCGAGTTCGCGCCGCACAAACACGCGGCCGATGGTGTTGCGGACCCACCATGCCCGCGGCGAGAAATCCTTGATGACCCAGCGGCGACCGTCGATGTCCGCACGCCAGACCCGTGCGTTCGCCCAACGACCCTCGCGTAGCAGCAGGCGTGGGGCATTCTCGAAGGTGGTGCGGTCGAATCGCGGCACAGCGTATCGGTCTTGTAAGGGGCAGTGACGGCTGCAGCCGCCGCCGCGACAAGGGAAATTATCCCATCTCGTCCCTGACGTTCTGACCACACGCCGATGGGGTGCCCGCGGCGCGCGGACCGCACGTCATTTTTTCAGGCTGAACGGTAGTCCGTACGGCTGGTCGGCGGACGAGTCGCGTCATAAGATCCACCACCATGAATCTGTTGATCATCGGCGGCGGTGTCTTTCTCGGGCAGGCCTTGCTCCGTGCGGCGCTTGAAAACGGCCACGGCGTGACCGTGTTCAACCGTGGCCTCTCGCGTCAGTGGTGGCCGCCGGGAGTGAAGTGGATCGTCGGCGATCGCATCGAGGATCTGCACCTGCTGATGAATCGCCGCTGGGATGCCGTCATCGACACCTGCGGTTACCGTCCGCAGGATGTCGAGTTGTCGTGCGCAGCGCTGTTCGACCACTGCGAGCGTTACGTCTACATCTCGAGCGTGTCGGCGTACGCCTCGTTCGCCAAGGCACCGATCAGAGAGACCGATCCCCTAGCATCGATCCAGGGCATCGATACAGCCGCCGTGACCGGAACCAACTACGGTCCGATGAAGGCGGAATGCGAGCGCACCGTTGCGCGTGTATTCGGTTCGCGCTCGATCCTCGTTCGGCCGGGCCTGATCGTCGGGCCGGACGACCCGACCGGCCGGTTTTCCTACTGGCCGTGGCGCATTGCCGCCGGCGGTCGCGTGCTGGCTCCGGGAATGCCGGAGCGACCGATCCAGTTCGTCGACGCGCGCGACCTCGCCGACTGGATCCTGCGGCTGATTGCACAGCGCGCCAGCGGAGCATTCAACGGCACCGGGCCCAGCGAGGGAGCCACGTTTGTCGAGCTGCTGGACACCTGCCGCTGGATCTGCGGCGAAGAGGTCGAGGTCGAGTGGGTCGACGAGCGCTTCCTTGAACGCGAAGGCGTGCAGCCCTGGGTCGAGTTGCCGTTGTGGATCCCCTCGCACGATGCCGCCACTCGCGGCTTTCATGCGGTCGATACCACGCGTGCGCAGGCGAGCGGCCTCCGAACCCGGCCGATGGCGGTCACGCTCAATGACATCCTCGACGCCGGCATACCGCAGGCGGCAGACAAGCGCCGCGCCGGCAAGCTCACCCGCCAGCGCGAGCGCGACCTCCTGGCCGTCTGGTCGTCGTATCGCCAGGGACTTGCGGTCGCCTGATCCCGCCATCGTGTGACCGTGCCGCGGGCCTGTGCGGGCGAACACATGTGTGAATCGGCGATAATCGCGCGGTCGCATTCGCCAGCCTCCCATGCAACTCGCAGCTTCCGACTTCCGCATTGATCTTTCCCTCCACTTTCTCAGCCTGCTGGTGTCGGGCGCAATCGCGCTGGCACTCATCTGGTACCTGGTCGTCATACTGAGCCCGCTGGTGGGCGACGACGCGCCGCCGGCAACTGCACCCGCGATCTCGTTTGACCAGGAAGAGGTCGGGCCGCCGGCCTGGGTCGCGCTCGACAATCTGCCGCCACTGCGGCTCACCGCGGTTCCGCCGCTGACGAGTAGCGTCGTCACTGTCTTCCGGTGCGAAGCCAACGGCCAGATCACCTACGCCGACCACCCCTGCGAGCGCGGCGGCGTGCGGGTCCTGCGGCTGCCAGTCAACTAGCCGGTTACAACCTGAAACGAGTCCGGGTCGACGCACGATCGACCGTCGGCGTTGGATCTCCTGTCACACCCGGAGATCGAACCATGATGAAGCGTCTGTTGGTAGCAAGTTTTGCGGTCGCTGCGATGGCGCCGCTGGCCGCGCAGGCTTACGGCGGCGTTTCGGTGAGCGTGCACACCCCGGAGTTCGGCATCCGCATCGGCGCACCGTTCTACCGCCCGTACGCGCCGGTGCCGGTTTACGCGCCCGTGCCGGTCTACGTCCCTGCACCGGTGTATCCGGAAGTCGTCTACGCACCGCCGCCGGTCGTCTACGCCCCCTCTCGCGGCTACATGCCGCCGCCCCGCGTCGTCTACGCCCCCCCGGTCGTGGTCGCGCCGCGCGTGGCTTACCCGCGCGCATACATCCCACCACCGCGCATCGTCGTCCCACACGAATATCGCTCGCGCCACAACGGACACCAAGGGCAGCGGGCCGGCTATCGGATCCCTCCCGGGCACGCCAAACGCCAAAGGAATAACGGACACTATCAGTAGGCGGGGGCACGGCTATGCTTGCTCCCGCACTCACCGGCGGGGGCCAGCATGCGCACGGAACGACAAAGTTCGAACGTTGAAGATCGGCGCGGCATGTCGCTCGGCGGCCGCGGCGTGGTGGGCGGAGGCCTGGGAATGGTCGTGCTGGTCGTTGTCGGCATGCTGTTCGGCATCGACCCCCGGGTGCTCCTCGGCATGGCCGAAACCGTCGAAACGGTGCAGCAGCAGGTCGCGCCGCAGAAAGTCGAGGGGGCAAAAGGCCCGCTGACCGACGAGATGGGCCAGTTCGTCTCCGGCGTGCTGGCCGACACCGAAAAGACCTGGCAGCAGCTGTTCCAGCAACTCGGACGGCAATACCGTGACCCGACGTTGGTACTTTTTACCGGCGCCACGCCCACCGCGTGCGGCACGGGCCAGGCGGCGATGGGCCCGTTCTACTGCCCGCTCGACCAGAAGCTCTACATCGACCTCGCGTTCTACCAGCAGTTGCGAGATCGCTTCCGTGCGCCCGGCGACTTCGCGCAGGCCTACGTGATCGCCCACGAGGTCGGGCACCATGTGCAGAATCAGCTCGGCATCATGCAGAAGATGGATGAGTTTCGCCGCCGCGTGAGCGAGTCCCAGTTCAACGCGCTATCGGTGCGGCTCGAACTGCAGGCCGATTGCTTCGCCGGTGTGTGGGCAAATCACGCGCAGAACCGCAACCTGCTCGAAGCCGGCGATGTGGATGAGGCCCTGCGGGCCGCCTCTGCAATCGGCGATGACACGATCCAGCGCCGTACCCAGGGCCGAATCGTTCCCGACAGCTTTACGCACGGCTCGTCGGAGCAGCGCATGCGCTGGTTCATGACCGGCATGAAGAGCGGCCAGATCTCCGCCTGCAATACGTTCGACGGCAGCATCTAAGGCCGTGCCATGACCTTGTTCGAATGGCTTGCCGCGGTATGCCGTGAACTGGGCTGGCACGTGATGCGGTCGCACGACATGCTCGACGAGACGCGATGGTCGGATCTCTTCGAGCGGGGCGTCAGTCCGCAGGACGCAGTGGCGCAGGCGCGTGCTGAAGGCTGGGTGGGTGACTAGGTCCGCCGCGCACGGCAGTGTGACGAGAAGAAACGTGCCAGCGTGCCGCGGCGACGGAGTAGCCGTAGCAGGAGGGGCGCCTGGATCGGGCGTCCGCGCCACGACAGCACGGACAAGCGGCCTGTAATAGCCAATTCGGAACTGCCTCACGCGCCGGCGCGGCCGATTGCTTTGCTCGCCTCGTGAATAGGCGATGGCTGTTTGACGCGGCTTGCTTCGCGCTCAGCGGGTCAATGCGGGCTCGCGCAGGCGCGACTTTCAGTCGCCAATCGACTTGTGACAGCCCGCTAGCGCGGCGGCATGTGCCGCTGCCAGCGTTCGGCGAGTTTGGTGCGCTGCTCGGGACTGAGGACCTCGGCACTGTCCATCATGGCCTGCAACATGCGCCGCGACGTGCTGGCGCCGAGTTGCATCTGTTCGACGCGCAGCTTTTCGAGACGGGCGCGATCGATGGTCGGCGCGGCAAGCAGTTGCATCGACTCCCGGCGCGCCTGCACGTGCTGCTTGCGGCCTGCCTGCAGGTCGTTTGCCGCGGCCTTGAGGATCGTCGCGATGCGTTCGCGCTGCTCCGGCGTTGCATCGATATCGGCCAGCCTGAATGCGACCATGGCTTCTATGCGCTTGGCGAGCGCTGCCGGATCCATGTCACCCATGCCGCCATACCAGCCGCCCGGACCATGCCCCGGGCCGCCGAATCCCATCGGACGGGCGTAGGCATGGCGGTGCGAGGCGAACGCACCGGCTGCGAGTGCCGCAGCACCAACGCCAAGGAGGGTCCATCGGCGGGCACGGCTCGGCGGCGTGGCCGTCGACGCGGCGTCATTTGATTGGTTTTCATTCATGTTCAGTCCTTTCATCGTGCGAGTGTCATGAACGCACGACGCACTTTAGGCAGCCGCCGTCGCTCGTGCGCGAGCGGGTTGTAAACATGTGTAAATCCGCGGCGGATTCGACCCACGTCAGCGGAATGCCGCGCAACCGCTCTAACCTCAAGGCGGATTGCGATGCACCCAGACGTGAACCTCCGCTCCCCGTTCATCCCTACTGACAGCGAGCACGCTGACGAGGCTCCCGCGCCGCGCGCATGGCATGCACTCGATGCCGACGCGGCACTGGCCCAGCTGGCATCGGGCCGTCAGGGCCTTTCGGCAGCAGAGGCGGCGGCCCGGCTGCAGCGCGACGGACCCAACCTGCTGCCCGAGGCCGCGCCGGTCAGCGTGCTCGCGATGTTCGCGCGGCAGTTCGCCGACTTCATGATCGGTGTGCTGATCGTCGCGGCCATCGTCGCTGCCGCCATCGGCGAACCGATCGAAGCCGGCGCAATACTCGCCATCGTGGTGCTCAACGCCATCCTTGGATTCAGCCAGGAGTGGCGCGCCGAGCAGGCGATGGCGGCGCTGCGCGCACTTTCCGCACCGCACGCCCGCGTGCTTCGCGAAGGCGCCCGGCTCGATGTCCCAGCGGCCGAGCTGGTCGCGGGCGACCTCGTGTGGCTCGATGCCGGGACCCGCGTTCCTTCCGACCTGCGCCTGGTGGAGGGCGCCAGCCTGCGCATCGAGGAGGCAGCGCTGACCGGCGAGTCGGTACCGGCAGACAAGGACGCGTCGATAACGCTTCCCGCTGACGCGGTGCTTGCCGATCGCCGCAACATGGCCTACTCGGGAACCATGGTGACCGCCGGTCGCGCAACCGGCGTCGTGGTCGCCACCGGTGCGAACACGGAACTCGGGCGCATTGCCAGCCTCGTCGAATCCGCCGGCGAACAGCGCACGCCGCTGCAGGACCGCCTGGCCCGCTTCGGCCGTCGTCTGGCGTTGATCGTGCTGGTGATCTGCGCGGTGATATTCGCTGCCGGGGTGGTGCGCGGCGAGCCCGCCGCGCTGATGTTCCTGACCGCGATCAGCCTTGCCGTGGCGGCCATCCCGGAGGCACTGCCCGCCGTGGTGTCGATCGCGCTCGCGTTCGGCGCGCACCGCATGTCGCGCGAACGCGCACTGGTTCGGCGACTGCCTTGCGTCGAGTCGCTCGGCTCAGTCACGGTGATCTGCAGCGACAAGACCGGCACGCTCACCGAAAACCGGTTGCGTGTCGATCGACTCGAACTCGTCGATGAGTGTCAGCGCGAGCGCGCGCTGCAGGTGCTGGCCCTCAACAGCGATGCCTCCCGCTCCGTCGAGGGGACCTGGACCGGCGATCCGACCGAGGTGGCGCTGGTCGAGGCAGCCGCCGGTGACGACGTGAATGTGGATGCACTTCGTTCAGAGTTCCCCCGCATCGCCGAGCTGCCGTTTGATTCGGTAAGCAAGCGCATGGCGACGCTGCACGCTGCCGGCGCGCGCGCGCTGCTGACGGTCAAGGGGGCGCCCGAAACAGTACTGCCCAGCTGCATCAACGTCGACGCCCAGGCGTGGCACCAGCGCGCCGAGCAGATGGCCGCGGAGGGCAGGCGCGTACTCGCGCTGGCGGCGCGCGACGCCGACGTGAACGAATCGATCGAGGCGCTGCACGGTCGACTGGAACTGTTGGCGCTCGTTGGCCTCATCGATCCGGCCCGGCCCGAAGCAGCGACGGCGGTGGCCGAATGCATGGCGGCGGGTGTCGTTCCGGTCATGATCACCGGTGACCATCCCGCGACGGCGCTGGCGATCGCCCGTTCTCTCGGCATCGTCGGCCCGGACGCCAAGGTGATGAGCGGCGTGGAACTCTCGGCCATAAGCGCGGCGGCGCTGCCGGACCGCGTTCATCGGGTGCAGGTGTATGCGCGCGTCGACCCCTCACAGAAGATCCGCATCGTCGAAGCCCTGCAATCGCGCGGCGAATGCGTCGCGATGACCGGGGACGGTGTGAACGACGCGCCGGCGCTGCGCCGGTCCGATATCGGCGTGTCGATGGGCCGCGGCGGCACCGACGTCGCGCGCGAGGCGTCGGATCTCGTGCTGCTCGACGACAACTTCGCGACCATTGTCGCCGCCGTGCGTGAAGGGCGACGGATCTACGACAACATCCGCAAGTTCGTCCGCTTTGTCATGGCGGGTAACGCCGGTGAAATCTGGACCATCTTCCTCGCACCGTTCCTCGGACTGCCGATACCGCTGACACCGATCCAGATCCTCTGGGTCAATTTCGTCACCGATGGCCTGCCGGGGCTGGCACTGACCGGCGAGCCGGCCGAGCGCAGCGTGATGCGGCGGCCGCCGCGGCCGCGCAACGAATCGATCTTCGCGCATGGCGTGTGGCAGCACATCGTCTGGGCCGGCCTGCTGATCGGCGGGGTCAGCCTGGCCGCCTGCGCCTGGGCGCTTGAAAATGGCGTTCACGCGCAGACGATGACGTTCACCGTGCTGACGTTCGCGCAGCTCGCGCACGTGATGGCGATCCGATCCGAGCGCGAGAGTCTCTTCACCATCGGCGTCACCAGCAACCGCCTTCTGCTGGTTGCTGTCGTGGCCAGTGTCGGCCTTCACCTGCTGCTGATCTACACGCCCTGGCTGCAGACGGTCTTCGGCACCGAGCCGATCTCGGCCTCGGCGCTTGCGCTGGCATGCGCACTCGCCTTGCTGGTGTTCTTCGGCGTCGAACTGGAGAAGTGGGCGATCCGGCGGCGGTGGCTGTATGCGTCTTCGTCACCATTGCCACACCAGGACATGTAACCGCACCTTTCCGATGTCGAAACCGCCGAAGGTATTATCGATTCGCACTGCCGGGCTTGAGCCCATACACGAAGGTCGGACCATGAACGCTCCGGATTCGATATCCCGCCGCTCCAACCTCGACGCGGCGCTGCTCGCACGCACCTCGCCGCTCGCGATTTCGTCCTACTTCGATCCCGCCTGGTTCGAGCGCGAACTGCTGCTGCTGTTCGACCGCGGTCCGAACTATGTCGGCAGCCGCATGATGGTGCCCGAGATCGGCGACACGATGACGCTGCCGTGGACCGACAACGGCAAGGTCTTGGTTCACGGACCGAGCGGGGTCAACCTGCTGTCGAACACGTGCAGGCACCGCCAGGGCCTGCTGCTCGAGGGCCGTGGCCATCACCAGAACATCGTGTGCCCGTTGCATCGCTGGACGTACGACCTCGACGGCCGCCTGCTGGGAGCGCCAGACTTCGACGAGACGCCGGAGTGCTCGCTGCCGAAGACGCCTCTCACCGAGTGGAACGGATTGCTGTTCGCCGGCCCGCGCAACGCGGCCGCCGATCTCGCCGACTTTCCGCTCGCCGCCGACTACGACTATTCGAGCTTCGTGTTCGACAAGGTCACGGTCGACGAATGCCAGTTCAACTGGAAGACTTTCCTGGAGATCTTTCTCGAGCTTTATCACGTCGAGGCAATGCATCCCGGCCTGCAGAAGTGGGTGGACGCCGGAAATTACGAGTGGGGTTTCGGCGACCGCTGGAGCTACCAGATTCTCGGCATCAAGGATGGTCTGCAGTCGCAGGTCTCGCCCAATTACCAGCGCTACCGCGACGCCATCCTCGCGTACTCGGGCGGCACCTTGCCCAAGTACGGCACGGTGTGGTCCATCATGTACCCGAATGTGATGCTCGAATGGTATCCGTACGCGCTGGTCGTGAGCACGCTGATTCCGCGCTCGCCGGACCACACGACCAATATCGTCGAGTTCTATTACCCGGAAGAAGTGCAGGCGTTCGAACGGCAGATCGTCGACGCCCACCAGGCGGCCTACGCCGAGTCTGCAGCCGAAGACGCCGACATCTGCGGCCGGTTGCATCGCGGCCGTCGCGCGCTGTGGCTCGCCGGTGAGGACGATGTGGGCCCGTATCACACGCCGCACGAGGACGGAATGATCCACATGCACGACTGGGTGCGGCGCCAGATGAAACAGCGTCGCACACCGTAGCGCGCCCGCACGTCCGGCGTCACCTCTGGCGCGTTGCGCGCACGCGGTCTAACCCAGCGATGGCTCGACCGGTGCGGCGTCGCGCGCCGTGAGCCAGCTGGCCAGGGCCGCGTCCATGCTGCTCGCGTGTATACCGAACCATTCGAACATAGCCGCAGGCAGCCGCAGCGCCGGATCGTGATCGCCCTGCGCATAGCGGCGCTGGACTTCGACGACCACCTCGAGCACCGATGCGTGCTCGCGCTGATGGCACGCCGCCGGCGGGAACGACGTCGACGCCATCAGCGATTCCTCATGCGCGAAATGCCGCGCGAGATGCTCATGCAGGCGCCCCAGCGCCACACTGGCATCGGCTCGCGCAGAGATGGCCGCGTCGAGCTCAACGAGCACCGCCTCGCACTCCTCGTGCAACTGATCGATCGACGGCTCCCCGACTGCGAAACGACCGGATGCACCACCCATGATCAGGCGGCCTGCCCTTTGAGAAAAGCGACCAGTTCAGCGTCTTCCGAGGACGCATGGATGGCGAACCAGTTCATCAGGTCGCCCGCATAGCGGCGGACGGCATCGACTTCGCCCGCGTCGAACTTGCGCCGCACGTCCGAAACGGAGTCAAGAAGGTGCTCGTGCGCACGCTTGTGGCGCGCGTAATGCGAGTAGTTCTCCTGCAGCATGAACGACTCCTCGGTCTCGCAGTGTCGCAACAGGTGCTCATGCAGTGCGAGCAGGTGCGCGCCGTAATCGGCCTCGGTCGGATCGTTGAGCGCGGCGAGGATGGCTTCGAACTCGCGATGCAGGTCGTCAATCGGCTTGAAGCCGACCAGGATCCGGCTGTGGGTAACAACGACGGCGCTCATAGCTTGCCCCTCAACGGCAAAAAGTCTCACACGAAAGTACGGGCTTGCGCGACGCGGCCGTTGACCCAGCGCAAGAACGTCGCGCCGGGCGGTTGCGCTGGAGTGGGACCAACTAAAAGGCCCGGACACATCGTGGTGTGCCGGGCCTCGCGGCGACGGATCGCCGTGGGTGGCGGAGTGAACCGCCGGTAAAGCTTCTTATCTGTACACCATGACCGGAATCGTCGAATGAGTCAAGACTTTTTGCGTCTCGCTGCCGAGCAATACCGCACTCAAGCCGCGACGTCCGTGCGACGCCATGAAAATGACGTCGCATCCTTTCGATTTGGCAGTGTCGATGATCGCCTCGAAGGGCGAAAACGATTTCACTGTCACGGTTTCGATCGGAATCGATGCTTTCGCCGCAGCGTCGGCGATCTTCCCCAGCCTGTCTGCGGCGGCCTTCATCGTGCGCTGCTCGTAGTCATCGAGCGTTTCGGGCCGATACTCGGAAAGGTTCGAATAGGAATACGGTTCGACCACCGTCAGTCCGACAACGCCGGCGTTCAGGGCCTTGGCGAATTCCAGTGCGCCGTCGATGGCCTTCAGCGACAATTCGGAGCCATCGGTCGGAAGCAAGATTTTCTTGAACATGACCCGCACTCCCTTGCTTAAAGCGTAGTCGACAATTGACGCCCGCCGTTGACAGGCGTCAACCGCTCCGGTCCACGGCGTTGACCAGCCGCGCCAGCGCCTCGGAGGCCGCGACAAACCCCATCGTCGCAGTGACGACAACGCTCGAACCATAGCCGGCGCAAGCCAGTCCCGCCGACAGGTCGACCGACTCGCCGCCCTGCGTCGTCGGACGCTGCACCGGTTCGTCGGAGTAGACGGCCAGCACGGAAAACGCTTTCGATTTCCCGGCGGACTCGCGCGGGAACCCGAAGTCGCGTCGCAGCCGTTGCCGCACCTTCGCCAGCAACGGATCGCCGGCGATCCGCGCGAGATCGCCGCTGGCAATCCGTGTCGGGTCGAGCCGTCCGCCCGCGGCCCCGCAGGTGATGACCGGCATGCCCGCGGCACGCGCCTGCGCAATGAGGGCCGCCTTGGCATTGACATGGTCGATGCAGTCGAGCACCACGTCATAGCCGCGGATCAGATCGGCCGCGTTGTCCGGCGTGACGAACTCGTCGATGGTCTCGACACGGCAGGCAGGATTGATGGCCTGGATCCGTGCCGCCATCGCAGCAACCTTGGACTGCCCATAGGCGTCGCCAAGCGCGTGGATCTGCCTGTTGGTATTGGATTCGGCGATGTGATCCATGTCGATCAGCGTGATACGGCCGACGGCGCATCGGGCCACCGCTTCGGCCGCCCAGCTG
The DNA here is from genome assembly GCA_963712485.1 of uncultured beta proteobacterium. Lineage (GTDB taxonomy): Bacteria > Pseudomonadota > Gammaproteobacteria > Burkholderiales > Burkholderiaceae_F > JALORV01. Next base: position 114,321 of record CAVQID010000060.1, on the reverse strand, counting down.
CCGACCCCGCCGATGCCGACGATCGCCATGTGTCCCGCGCGAAATCGGGCCGCACCCGCCTCGCCGTATACGCGCGCCACGCCACCAAAGCGCCGCGACAGTTCGTCTGCGGTGGAGGCCGGCGTGAGGACGTCAGTCATTGCTCAGCTGCTGCGCACCAGCTGCACGATTCGCGCGGGATCGAGCGAGCGCGCCTGTTGTTCGATCTGCGGCCGATACTGCGCCTGCAAGGCCTTGCCCCGCGACAGCAGGTCCGTGAAAGTCCGTTTGAGCAGATCCGCCGACATGACGCGCCCACCGGCGTAGTAGCGTCGCGCCACCTCACCGATCGCATAGGTCGTCGCAAAGGAGAACAACGCCCCTGTCGCCCCACTCGCCAGCGACCCCGCCAGCCCGCCGGCCACCTTGCCGAACAGCCCGCCGACCAGCTTACGCCCGATCTGTTCGAGATACTGACCCGTGAGGCCGACGCCGAGTGTGGCAAGCAGATCGCCGATCTGCGACTTGTCGGCCTCCACTCCGTGCAGCCGGCCGATGCGATAGACCAGCTTCATCTGCAGCGGAATGATGGCCATCGAAGCGATCGACTGCGGCAGAAGTTCAAGCGCACCGTTCAGTATCGATGCGTTCAAAATCGTCTTATCGATCTCGGCCGGAGACACCGACGGAGTTGACGCAACCACGTCGCCGGCCGCGCGCGTCGCGGGCGCCGCGGCCGCAGTCAGGGGCATCGTCGCGAGTTCATCGGCGTCGATGGCGGCCTCGACCATCGTCGGCTGATCGAGTCCGAGACGACCGCCGAGGTCCGCAAGAAAGCGCGTTTCCGAGTCATTGCGCAGGCCGTCGGCATCGCAGACACCCACCGCCAGTTCGAAGGCCAGCCGACGCGCTTCGGCCGTCGAAAGCGCCGCTGCAACGTCATTGAGCGCCACGCGCCTCAGCAGCACGTCCTGTACCAGAGCCGGTACGTTCAACGACGCCGCCCCGAGTGCGTCCGCGACACGACGCAACTCCTCGCGCTCGCGATCCTCGTTACGGCCGTCCGCGAAGGCAGCCAGCAACGCAAGCGTCATGACGGCTTGCTGTTCTTTCGGTTCCATGCAGCGCTCCCTGGGGCGAAGAGTCTGCCCCGCCCGACCGGATATTCGACCGATACATCGATTTTCAATCCGGAGCTTCCCACTTTAACGAGACCCCGGCGAACCGCGGGCATTGTCCGCGGTCAGGCGGCCGCTAACCCGCTGGCCTAGACTGCAACCGAGTCGGGGAAATTTGCGTGGCGGAGGCAATTATGAAGATTCTTCTTCCTGTAGATGGCAGCGAGTACAGCCGGGCCGCTGTCGAGTTCGTGGCGTCCCGCTCGACGTTGATCGGTACGGAGCCGCAGGTGGACGTCGTCAACGTGCAGTTCGCGGTGCCAGTACGGGCCGCCCGGGTGGTCGGCAAATCGGCACTGACGGAGTACTACAGCGACGAGTCCGACAAGGTGCTCAAGCCCACCCTGCGCCGCCTGGCCAAGGCCGGGCTGAAGGCCTCGGGCCGTTACCTGATCGGGCACCCGGGCGAAGAGATCAGCGCTGCGGCGGTCAAGGACGACGTCGATCTGATCGTCATGGGCTCGCACGGCCACTCGGCGCTGCGCAACCTCCTCGTTGGCTCGGTCACCAACAATGTCCTGGCCCGCACGCAGATCCCGATGCTGGTCCTGCGCCACAAGGAAGCGCCGACGACCGACGCGCTGAAGGTTGCGATCGCGGTCGACGGCAGCAAGTACGGACGCGAGGCCGTCAAGTATGTGCTGCGACATCTGGCGCTTTTCGGTGCCAAGCCCGAAGTCACCTTGCTGCACGTAGTCAGCGACTTTGCCGGCGCGGTGATGCCCGACATGGGCGGCATCGCCCTGCCTGCTTACTCGCAAGCCGAAATCCAGCAGCTGCAGAAGAAAGCGTTCGAAGCGGCGGTGGCACCGGCACGAAAGCTCCTCGCCAAGGCCAAACTCAAGCCGACCGAAGTCTGCCTGGTCGGCAACTCGGGCGACGAGATCTCGGCGTACGCGAAGAAGAAGAAACTCGACGTGGTGGTGATGGGATCGCACGGCTACGGCGCATTCAAGGCCGCCGTGCTGGGCTCGGTCGCCACGCGCGTCATGGCGCACTCGAACGTGCCGCTGCTGCTGGTGCGGCACGCCTGACTTCGGGTTACCGCGTAACCGCCGCGCCCGGTTTGCGCCGGGCGCGCAGAACGTACACTCTCGCGCTCTGAGGAGGTTTCGGGCAGGCCCGCCGAAAGGCTCCGTATGGTCCATGGCCGATTGCCGGGACGAAGCCGCAAGTCGACCGTCAGCGGCGACCCGCTGCAATTCGAGGAAGGCGCGCGCAAGCGCCGAAACCGTTCGCCCTGTGCTGCGATGAGTGATGTTCGAGCGCTGCTGCTGACCGATGTCGTGGACAGCACCAAGCTCGCCGAGTCGATCGGCGATGCGGCGATGGCCGGCGTGTGGATCGCGCACGATCGCGTCGCGCGCGATCTGCTGCAAGTTCACTATGGCCGCGAGATCGACAAGACCGACGGCATGCTGATGCTGTTCGACGAAGCCGCCAATGCGGTGGCGTTCGCGATGGCGTACCACCGCGCGCTGGCCGGCCTCGAGGTCCCGCTGAAGGCACGTGCCGGGCTGCACGTCGGTCCCGTCATGCTGCGCGAGAACACGCCGCAGGACATCGCCCTCGGCGCCAAGCCGCTGGAGGTGGAAGGCCTCGCGAAGCCGACCGCCGCGCGCGTGATGTCATTGGCCCGCGGCGGCCAGACCTTGCTGACGACGGAAGCACGCGAAGCCCTCGGCAAGACCGAGCTCAAGGTCGAGTCGCACGGTCACTGGATGGTCAAGGGTGTCGCTGAACCGATCGAACTGTTCGAGGTCGGCGACCCCGCCGCGCGCTTCATCGCACCGCCGGACAGCGACAAGGTGTTCCGCGTCGTGCGCGCGGCGGAATGGTGGCTGCCGGTCAAGGACATCCCGCACAACCTGCCGCACCAGGCGACCTCCTTCGTCGGTCGCGAAGTGGAACTGGCCGAGGTCAAGGCCTATCTCGACAAGGTTCGGCTGCTCACGCTGCTCGGCATGGGCGGGCTGGGCAAGACTCGTCTCAGCCTGCAGGCAGCCGCCGAGCTGATCCACCGCTTTCCCGACGGTGTGTGGTTTTTGGATCTCGCGCCCCTGCGTGACGAGGCCCTCGTCGTCAGTGAGGCGGCGCAAGTGCTCGGCGTAAAGCCGGAACCGGATCGCCCGCTGCTGCAGTCCATTTGCGCGCACCTGAAGCAGAAACACGTCCTTCTTGTGCTGGACAACTGCGAGCACCTCGTCAAGGCGGCAGCGGAACTCGCCAACGCCGTCCTGCGCGCCGCACCTTATGTTCGGGTGCTTGCGTCGAGCCGCGAGGCGCTCCACATCCCCGGTGAGCAGATCTATCCGCTGCATCCACTGCCGCTGCCGGGCCGAAACGCAGACCGAGAGGAACTGGCGCGGTCGCCATCGGTACAGCTCTTCATCGATCGGGCGCAGCAGAACAAGCCATCGTTCTCGCTGGACGCGAGCCAGGCTTCTGGCGTGGCGGAACTCGTCGCGCGGCTCGAGGGGATTCCTCTTGCACTGGAGCTCGCTGCAGCGCGCGTGCGTTCGCTGACGGTTGCGGAGATCAACACGCGCCTGAAAGACCGCTACAAGATCCTCACCGGCGGTGGCCGTGTGCTGCAGGAACGGCAACAGACACTCCGTGCCCTCGTCGACTGGTCCTACGACCTGCTGAGCGCGCAAGAGCAGACCCTGCTCGCGCGCTTGAGCGTGTTCGTCGGCGGCTTCGACTTGATCGCGGCCGAACAGGTCTGTGGGGCCGAGCCGCTGACCAGCGACGATGTGCTGGAAATCCTCGCATCGCTGGTCGACAAGTCACTCGTCATGCTTGACGAGCACGAAGACAGTGGGCGCTACCGGATGCTGGAGACGATCCGGGACTATGCGAGTGAAAAGCTGGAGCTCAGTGGAGAGTTGGCAACGACCGCCGCGAAGCATTGTGACCACTATTTTGCGATGGTGAAGCAGGCCAACTACGGCATGCGGGGTCCGGACCAGGCCGAATGGATTCGACGTATTGAGACGGAGCTGGACAACATTCGCATGGCAACAACACTCGCGCTCAAAGGCGGAGTCGATTCGTTTATTGCTGTGAAGATTGCGGTTGCTCTCCACGGTTTCTGGATCTTGCGGGGTTATGCGACTGAAGGCCGCGGTGTCCTGCGCACAGCGCTCGCGATCCCATCAATTCAGTCGTCAGACGTAGCTCAAGCGTGGGCGCTATACGTAGGCGCCGGTCTAGCCGAAAGCCAAAGTGAGCACTCAGAAGCACGCAGCATGTTGGAACAGTGCCTAACGCTCCGGCGTCGCCTCGGCAATCGCGTAGAAATCGCGGCCACGCTTTCGACACTATCCCTCGCGCGGCTGCAGGCCGGCGACGTAGTTGCCGCGACCGATGCGGAAACGGAGGCCCTCCAGATCTTCCGCGACCTTGGCGACCGCCGCGGAGAGGCGATAAGCCTGGTGCACCTAGCAGAGATTTGCGCTTACCTGGGCGATTTTGCTCAGTCGCGTTCGCATCTCGAGCCGTGCTTGGCAATCGCACGCGAGATCAAACATCAAGAATTGGAAGGTGAGTGTGACCTCATTTGGGGAAAGGTCGCATTCGACAATGAAGATTTGGAAGAGGCTGATCTTTGGTTTAAGCGCTCGCTTACGGTTTGCCGTGAAGCTGCTGATAAGCGAGGGGAGGCAAATGCGTTACGTTGGTTGGCGAGATGTGATTTGCGGCACGGCGATAGGCGATCTGCCCGTAATCGAATGTCGGACGCCTTGCGTGCCTTTCGGACTTTTGAAATGTGGCAAGAGCTACTCGACTGCCTCGATGACTTCGTCGATCTGGTTTTTGTTGAAGGATCGCTCGATGTCGCGACTCGCCTTTCGGCGGCCGTTACGAGGGCCCGAGAGCGGCTCCAACTTTCCAGATCGCCGCGCGAGGAGCACCGCTGGCAGTCGCGGAACGCCGACATCCGCGCTCGAGCCTCAGGTGCTTATGAGGACAACTGGGGTGTTGGCCTGAACTGGGACGTCGATGACGCAACGCGCAATGCGCTTTCGTCGCAGCTCGAGACAATCGCTGCCTAGCGACCACGCCTCAGCCTAGCGGTTGAAGTCGACAACTGAGGCGAAGCGGAGCGGTTTGCTGCCTCTAGAAGTCAACTCTTCTGGCGCCTCGCTGCCGAAAAACCGACTGCGCAGAAGCCTGCAATCAGAAGGGGAAGGACGCTTGGCTCAGGGACGACACTGAACGTGATATGAGCGGTCCTGTCGCTGAAACCGGACGTCGGTGCGCCGCCGATGGGTGTTGACACATATTCCATGAGTGCGATGTCGTCCTCAAACAGCAACATGAAGTCGGTATAAGGCGCGCCGGCGACCGGCAACGTGGATGGCCTGAAGTAGTCGAAAGTACCAATCACGCCGGTCAGCATGCCGTCTTCGATGTTCATACTCAGCACGGCCGAAGAGGGCACATTGAAATGGAGCGTCTCCTGGAACGCCGCGTTGGTCGGATCGCTGAGCTTGTAGAACTCCACTTCAGCACCAAGCAGTTTCATGCCAAGCGATGAGCAACTCGCCGAGTTCAACACCCAGCCCGTCTCTTCCAGGCACGCATCGGGAACGAGGAATGTCGCCTCTCCGCGCCACCCAAGATCGGGAAATGCCGATCCGAAAGCGGGATCCCAGGCCCCCGTGTACTGAATCGCGTGCGAAGGCAAGGTGCCCGCAAGCCCTGCAATGACAGCGATGGCGGCAGCGGTGCTCTTCGCTTTGTCTGCAAATCTATTACCCATGATCGTTAACCCCTGAAGTTCCTCATACCACACCAGCTTAGCGCTCGAGGATTTGGAAATGACAACACGCGACAGAGAAAAGCAACGTTGATCGCTTCGCACTTCGACGATCAAGCAATTCTAGGGTCCACGCGAAGCGCGGGTCCAGAAATTCGTTCGCCGCCGGTCGGGCGGACTCAACGAGAGTGTTCAGCCACCGATGCGCCCGATGCGCGATCTGTCGGATTTTCTGACAGTTCATGCTGTCACGGATAATCCGTTTCGCTTACGGCTGTCATCTCGGCCATTTTGGAAACCCAAATGAAACTGGTCGTTCACCGCGCGCGCGAATGTCTCCGCGCGTTAGCCGTTGTCTCTCTCTTCTCGATCGGCTCGGCCCTCGCGCAGACGGGCAAGCCGATCAAGGTTCTCGTGGGGTTTCCGTCCGGAGGCGGTACCGACGCGATCGCGCGAACCCTCGCCGAAAGGCTTAAGGACGAACTGCACGTTCCGATCATCGTCGAGAACCGACCCGGCGCTGGCGGGCAGATCGCCGCGCAGGCGCTGAAGGCTGCGGCGCCGGACGGCACGACTTACCTGATATCGCACGACCACACGATCTCGATCCTGCCGCTGGTCGTGAAGAATCCCGGATTCGATCCGGCGCGCGACTTCGTTCCGGTGGCGGGCTTTGCCACTTTCGTCAACGCGCTGGCGCTGTCGGGCGGTACACCGGCCAATTCGTTCAAGGACTACATCGCATGGGTCAAGGCGCAGGGTGGCAAATCGGCGGTCGGCGTTCCGGCGCCGGCCTCGGTGCCCGAGTTCCTGGTCAAGGTGATTGGCGAAAAGTATTCGATCGACCTGGTCGCAGCGCCCTACCGCGGCAGCGCGCCGATGATCGGCGACATGCTGAGTAACCAGATCCCGGCGGGCATCGGCTCGGTTCCCGAGTTCGTCGAGAACCATCGGGCCGGCAAGCTGCGTGTCGTCGCAGTTCTCGGTGGCGCGCGGCAGGCCGCGATGCCTGACGTGCCGACGTTTGCCGAGCTCGGCCTCGCCGGCTTCGAGGATGTGCCGTACTACGCCTTCTTCGCACCGGCGGGTACGCCGCAAGGAGAGATCGATCGCTTTGCCGCCGCGCTGGCGCGCGTCATCGCCACACCCGAAGTGAAGGACAAACTGACTGCGTGGGGACTGACGGTCGGCGTGCTGCCGCAGCCGCAACTCGCGGCCCGCGAGCGTGCTTACTCTCAGGCCTGGGCACGCATCATCCGCGCGAGCGGCTTTCAGCCGCAGTAGTCGCAAGGGCTGGCGCCCGGCGAACCTCGCCAGGCCACGGCGTCACTAGGCCGCGAGCGGCAGCGTCTCGGCATCCACGGACGCCTCCGCGCTGGTGCTGTGGCGTATCAGGTGGTCGAACGCTGACAGTGCCGCCTTGGCCCCTTCGCCCGCCGCGATGATGATCTGCTTGTAGGGCGTCGTCGTCACGTCGCCGGCGGCGAACACACCCGGCACGCTCGTCGCGCCCTTCGCGTCGACGACGATCTCGCCGTGCTTCGACAGTTCCACGGTGCCGCGCAGCCACTCGGTATTGGGCACGAGTCCGATCTGCACGAACACGCCGGCCAGTTCGATCTCGCGCTCGACGCCGCTCGCGCGGTCGCGGTAGCGCAGCCCGGTGACTTTCTGACCGTCACCGGTGATCTCGGTGGTCTGCGCGTTCGTACGGATAGTCACGTTCGGCAGGCTCTCGAGTTTGCGCACCAGCACGGCGTCAGCCTTCAGCTGATCAGCGAACTCGATCAGCGTCACGTGTTCGACAATGCCCGCGAGATCGATCGCGGCCTCGACGCCCGAGTTGCCGCCGCCGATCACCGCAACCTTCTTGCCCTTGTAGAGCGGACCATCACAGTGCGGGCAGTAGGCCACGCCCTTGTTGCGGTATTCCTGTTCGCCCGGCACGTTGACGTTGCGCCAGCGCGCGCCGGTGGAAAGGATGACCGTGCGGCCCTGCAGCTTCGCGCCGTTGGCGAGCGTCACCGTGGTCACACCACCCGACGTGGCCGACGGTGCGAGCGACTCGACCCGCTGGCCGCCGATGATGTCGACGTCGTACTGGCGCGCGTGCGCTTCGAGAGCCGCGGCGAACTTCGGCCCCTCGGTCTCGAGGACCGAGATGAAGTTCTCGATGCCGAGCGTGTCCAATGTCTGACCGCCAAGGCGCTCGGCGACGATGCCAGTGCGGATGCCCTTGCGCGCCGCGTAGACAGCGGCGGCCGCGCCGGCGGGACCGCCACCGACGATCAGCACGTCGAACACGTCCTTCGCGGCCAGCTTCTTCGCATCGCGCGCAGCCGCGCCGGTGTCGATCTTTGCGAGAATCTCGCCGATCTCCATGCGTCCGGAGCCGAACGGCTGACCGTTCAGGAAGATCATCGGCACCGCCATGATCTGGCGCGCCTCGACCTCGTCCTTGAAGAGCCCCCCGTCGATCGCAACGTGGCGGATGCGCGGGTTGAGCACCGCCATCAGGTTCAGCGCCTGCACGACGTCAGGGCAGTTATGGCAGGTGAGCGACATGTAGGTCTCGAAGGTGAACTCACCGTCCAGTGACCGGATCTGCTCGATGATTTCCTGCTCGACCTTCGGCGGATGGCCGCCAGCCTGCAGCAACGCCAGCACCAGTGACGTGAACTCGTGGCCCATCGGGATCGCTGCGAAGCGCACGCCCATGTCGTGACCCACGCGGCTGATCGAGAACGATGGGCGGCGCAGATCCTCACCGTCATGGCGCACGCGGATCAGCGGGCTCAGCGTCGCGATCTCGTCGAGCAGCTCGCGCATCTCGCGCGAGGCTTCACCCTCATCGAGCGACGCGACGATCTCGACCGACTCGGTGAGACGCTGCAGGTACGCAGCCAACTGGTTCTTGAGGGTGTCGTCCAACATGGCGGACTCCGGAGTGAGGCAAAGTGACGCCCCCGCGGCGTGCAGCCGGCGGAGGCGATTGCGGGTTGGATCGATCAGATCTTGCCGACGAGGTCGAGCGACGGGGTCAGCGCCTTCGCGCCTTCCTGCCACTTGGCCGGGCAGACCTGGCCCGGGTTGTTGGCGACGTACTGCGCGGCCTGCAGCTTGCGCAACGTTTCCTTGACGTCACGCGCGATCGCGTTGTCGTGGATCTCGGCGGTCTTGACGACGCCGTCCGGGTTGATGACGAAGGTGCCGCGCAGCGCCAGGCCTTCTTCGTCGATGTGCACGCCGAACATGCGCGTCAGCGTGTGCGTCGGGTCGCCGACCAGCGGGAACTTCGCCTTGGCGACGGCCGGGCTGGTCTCGTGCCATACCTTGTGTGCGAAGTGCGTATCGGTCGTGACGATGTAGACCTCGGCGCCGAGCGTCTTGAACATGTGATAGTTGTCGGCCGCGTCCTCGACTTCGGTCGGGCAGTTGAAGGTGAAAGCCGCCGGCATGAACACCAGCACCGACCACTTGCCCTTGAGGGACTGGTCGGTCACTTCGATGAACTTGCCGTTGTGGAAGGCCTGGGCCTTGAAGGGCTGGACCGGAGTGTTGATGATCGACATGGAGCTCGTCCTTTGATGGGTTGGTAGGAAGGAATCGAAACGAAACGGAACGAAGCGAATATTGAAGCTATCGACCAGCCTTATCCAATTCAATTTGCCTAATGAACCGATAGGCCGCCCTCCGCACCGTGGTGAAATGAGCTCCCCGCCACCCTCGCGTCTGCAAAAATGCGGCCGTGAACGCAGCCCGTCCGTTCGACTCCAGCCGCTGGTTGGCGTGGTTCTTTGTCACCGTTTGGGGTTCCGGCTATCTGGCCACCAAGGTGGGGCTGCAGTACGCGCCGCCGTTCACGTTCCTCACGCTGCGATTTGCCCTCGGTGTTGCCCTGGTGCTGCCTCTGGCACTGCTCGCCAGGCCCACGTGGCCGCGCGGTCGCCTGTTCGGCCATGTGATGGTGGCTGGTCTGCTGATGCACGCCGTCAACCTGGGAGGCAGCCACTACGCGCAGTACCTGGGCATGTCCGCGGGTATCGCGGCGCTGATCCTGGCGTTGCAGCCGCTCGTTACCGCGATGATCGCCGCACCGCTGCTCGGCGAGCGGCTGCGCCCGCCGCAGTGGCTGGGCGTCGCGCTCGGCTTGATGGGAGTTGCGCTCGTCGTCTGGCACAAGATCGATCTGCGCGCATTGACGTTGCCCGCGCTGGTCGCGGTGTCGACCGCGCTGGCGGCGATCACGGCCGGCACGCTGTACCAGCGCATCTTCTGCCCGGCGGTGGACTTGCGCGCCGCCGGCGTCATCCAGTTCGTCGCCACGCTCGCGCTGCTGGCGCCACTTGCCGTCGTGGTTGAAGGTTTCCCGGTGCGCTGGTCATGGCAACTCGCTGCGAGCATCGTGTTCCTCGTCGTGCTGGCCTCGATCCTCGCCGTCAACGCATTGCATCTGCTGATGCGACGCGGTCAGGCGACGCGAGTGACCAGTCTGCTGTACCTCACGCCAATCATCGCCGTCGCCCTCGAGTGGGCGATGTTCGACGTGCGACCGACCTTGCTTACGGCGCTGGGCATCGTCGTCACCTGCGCAGGCGTTGCGCTGGTGGCATGGCGCCCGGCCCCTGCCACGACTAAACCCGCAGAAAAGCCGGCATGACACTGGGGCTCGCACGCATCATCGGCTTCGTCGTGCTGACGCACGCGGCATTCGGTGCGGCACGCATGACGTCGTCGCTCTACGCGCTGTCGAACAAGGCTTCGACGTTCACGGTCGGCGTCGTCATGGCGCTGTTCGCCCTCGTGCCCGCGTTGCTGGCATTCCGTGCCGGCCGCTGGCTCGACCGGGTCGGGCCCTACCGTCCGCTGCTGCTCGGCACCGGACTGATGACACTCGGCGCTCTGCTGCCAGCCGTATTTCCCTACGCGACGGCGGACGTCGCGCCGCTGCTGGTCGCCGCCGCGCTGCTGGGCACCGGCTTCATGTACCTGCAGATGACCGTACAGAATCTCGTGGGTGTATTGGCCGACCCGACCCGTCGACCGGCCGCATTTTCCGTGCTCGCACTCGGATTTTCGACGTCGGGTCTGATCGCGCCGATCTCCAGCGGGTTCATGATCGATGCATTCGGACACCGGGTGACCTTCGCCGTGGTCTTTGTGCTGCTGGCTGCAAGCCTGGCGCTGCTGTTCTCGCAGCGACACCGCCTGCCCGCGCACGATGCGCACGGACCGGCGGCCGAGTCGACCGATCCGCTCGAACTGCTGCGGCACGCCGAGGTCCGCGCCGTGCTGCTCGTCAGCGGCCTCATCTCGATGGCGTGGGACATGCAGTCGTTCCTGGTCCCGGTGTACGGCATCAGCATCGGCCTGTCGGCCTCGCAGATCGGTCTCGTGCTCGGCAGCTTCGCCGCGGCCACTTTCGTCATCCGGCTGGCGATGCCGGCGCTGTCGCGCCGCTATCGCGAATGGCAGGTCCTGCTGTTCACGCTGCTGGCCTCGGCAACTGCGTTCGCGCTGATGCCGCTGTTCAGCACGATGGCGCCGCTGATGGCGGTGGCATTTTTGCTCGGTCTGGGCCTCGGCTCGGCCCAGCCGAATGTCATGTCACTGTTGCACGATCGCGCGCCGAAGGGCCGGGTCGGCGAAGCGCTGGGCCTGCGCACGACGATCATGAACAGCAGTCACGTGGTGTTGCCGCTGGTGATCGGTGCCTTCGGGTCGGTGTTGGGCGCTGCCGCCGGCTTCTGGATGATGTCCGTCGCGCTGGCCGGCGGCAGCTGGAGCGCGCGGCAGCGCATGAACCTCGAACGGGCCCAGTCCGGCCGGAAGCGATGACCACAGAAGACCATTTGCCGCGCCGACTCAGCTACGAGGAACTCGAAGCCTCGCTCGACGCCTTCCTGGCCTCCTGGGATGGCGAACAGCCGCTCTGGGTCTTCGGCTACGGCTCGCTGATCTGGAAGCCGGAGCTCTCGTTCGACCTGCGGCACGCCGCGCGCGTGCATGGCTACCACCGGCGGCTGTGCCTGTGGAGCCGCATCAACCGCGGCACGCCGGAATGTCCGGGGCTGGTGGCCGGACTGGATCGGGGCGGCTCGTGCGCCGGTATCGTCTATCGCGTGCCCGCGATTGCAGTGCGCAGCCAGTTCTCGCAGCTGTGGCAGCGCGAGATGATGACCAACTCGTACGCGCCGAGGCACCTCGAGTGCCGGCTCGATGACGGTTCGCTGGTGTCGGCCGTTGCCTTCATCGTGCGACGCGACGCGCCGAACTATGCAGGCCGACTCGACGAGCGCCAGATACTCGATGTGTTCGAAAGCGGCAGCTGCGGCCGCTATGGCACCAGCCTCGACTACCTCGTCAACACCATCTGTGCATTGCGCTCACACGGCATCGTCGACCCGCACTTCGAGCGGCTTGCGCAGCATGCCGGCATCGACCCTTCGACGTGGCGCACCGATCCGCCTGCGTAGCGGGCTTTACCAGCCAATTCAGAACTGCCTAACGCGCCGGCGCGGTCGATTGCTTTCGCTCGCCTTGCGAATAGGCGACGGCTATTCGACGCGGCTAGCTTCGTGCTCAGTGGGTCAATGCGGGCTCGCGCAGGCGCGCCTTTCACTCCCGATTCGACTGTTACAGGCCACTAGAATGCCGACCATGGACGACCTCGCACGCCTGCGAACCGACTACATGAAGGGTGCGCTCGACGAGGAGCACGCCGACACGGACCCGATCAGCCAGTTCGGGCGCTGGTGGCAAGAGGCAACTCGATCTGAGCTGCCTGAAGTGAACGCGATGACGCTCGCCACGGCAGACCGCGATGGCGTGCCTTCGGCGCGGGTCGTACTGCTCAAAGGCTACGACGCGCGCGGTTTTGTATTCTTCACCAATTACGACAGTCGCAAGGGCCGCGAGCTGGCCGACAACCCGAACGCCGCGCTGCTGTTCTTCTGGCCCGAGCTCGAGCGACAGATCCGCATCGAAGGCCGCGTGGAGCGCATCGCGCCCGAGGATTCGGACGAGTATTACCGCAGCCGGCCGCTGGCGAGCCGCATCGGTGCCTGGGCCTCCCCGCAGAGCGAGCCGATCCCCAGCAAGGCCTGGCTGCTGGCGCGTGCGGCCGAAATGGGGCTGCGACATGGTCTCAATCCGGCCCGGCCTCCGCAGTGGGGCGGCTACCGGCTCGAGCCCGCCGTCGTGGAATTCTGGCAGGGCCGCCCTTCCCGGCTGCACGACCGATTGCGCTACCAGCGCACTGGCGCGGCCTGGGAACGCGCTCGTCTGGCCCCTTAACGGGCGCCCGATGCAAAAACCGGGGGAATGAACCTGAATTCCCTTGGGCCTCCGGCCATGTCCGTGAGTGCCTCAGCGGCTATCATCGCGTATTCGCAGGGTAAGGGGGTTGGATGAGCGAGCAGCCGATTTCGATCATCATCGTCGAGGACGAGCCGGAGTTTCGGCGCCGCTTCGTGCAGATCGTCGAGAACGAACCGAGCATGAAGCTGGTCGGCGTGGCCGCCAACAAGCGCGAAGCGCAGGCGATCCTCGACAAGGAGACCTTCGACGTCATGCTGATCGACCTCGGCCTGCCGGATGGCAGCGGCATCGAGTTGATCCGGCAGGTGAGTCAGAAGAAGCCGGACGTCGACATCATGGTCGTCACGGTGTTCGGCGACGAGCAGCACGTGGTGTCGTCGATCGAGGCCGGGGCCACCGGCTATATCCTGAAGGACTCGGCTCCCGCAGACGTCATCTCGTGCATCCGCCTGCTGCGTGCCGGCGGATCGCCGGTGAGCCCGGTCGTCGCGCGCAGCGTTCTGCGCGCCATCCGCAATCGCATGGGCACGACGGCTCCGGCGCGCGTCCCGGGCGCCGAACAGAATCCGCTGTCCGCACGCGAGACCGAGATCCTGCAGTTGCTCGCCAAGGGCATGAGCTTCAACGAGATCGGCGAGATCCTCGGCATCTCACCGCACACGGTCACCGCGCACATCAAGAAGATCTATCGCAAGCTCGCCGTGCACTCGCGCGGCGAAGCGGTGTACGAGGCCACCCAGATGGGGCTGCTGCGCAGTTGAGGGCCCTCCTGCGGCCGGCGCGGATGGCGTCGCTATGAACGCGCGGACGGCGTCACTGCCAGGCCGGGCGGCTGCGGTGGATTGCGCTCGCGCGCTCGCCGCACTGCTGCTGTGCTGGCTGGGCGTGCTTGCGCCAGCGGTGGCCAACGAGACCACCCGCATCAGCCGCATCGAGTTCGTCAGCGGGCAGCGCAACGCCTTGCCTGGTCCGGACACGGTGTGGCAAGCGCATGGACTGCCGATGCGCTGGGCGTCATCAGGCGGAGCCCGCCAGGGACTGTGGTTACGCCTCAACTTTGAAGTTCCGACGGCACCGACCGAAGGCTGGGGCCTGCTGCTGCAGCGCCTTCCCACCGGCGGAACGCTGTACCTCAACGGACGCATGGTCGCCGACCTGCCGACCGATACAGAACAGCGACGCGTGCGCTGGCGACGGCCGCACCTGGTCAATCTGCCGACCGAATTCCTGCGGACCGGCCCCAACCAGGCCTTGATCTTCACCTCGTATGGCAGCGGCGTGCACGGCGTCGGTTCGGCCGAGGTTGGCCCGGCCGCTAGCCTGCAGCCGCTCTATGGTCGCGAATTCTTTGTCAGCCACACGTTGCGGTGGATCTCCTTGCTGCTGACGGTGCTGCTGGCCGTCGGCTTCGCTGCACTGTGGTTTCGCCGTCGCAGCGAAAGCCTGTTCGGCCTGCTGGCGCTGATCGCCTTGTTCTGGGCGGTGCGGTCGCTCGACTCGACCTTCGAGGTCCAGTCGGATGACGCCTTCGCGCTGAGCCGGTGGGCGTTCTACCTGGGTACCGGTGCGTTCACCGCGCTGGCGACCATCACGATGTGGCGGCAGGGCGGCCGCACCGGTGGCCGCGCCGAATTCGGCCTCGCCGTGCTGGCGGCTATGGGGCCTCTCCTCTATATGATCTCCGGCGACAGCTTCGATCTGTCGGTCGGGCCCTTGTGGCAGGCCATCATGCTCGGCGCGCTGGCGCTCGGCGTGCTCTCGCTCGCGCGGCGGGCGATGAGCGAACAGTCGCTGCTGCTCAGCTTCATCGTCGGCGCCCTGCTCATTGCGCTCGCAGCCGCGATCCACGACTACCTCGTCGGCATCGGCGTGCTGCCATTCGCCAGCCCGGCGCTGCTCAACATCGCCACGCCGATACTGGTCATTGCGCTGGGCGCCGCGCTGATCGACCGGTTCGTGCGATCGCTCGCCGACGTGGAGAAGACCAACAGCGATCTCGAAACGCGCATTCACGAGCGCGAGCAGCTGCTGAAGCGCAATTTCGATCGTCTGCGCGACAGCGAGCGCGTCAAGGCAAGCGCGCAGGAGCGCCAGCGCATCATGCAGGACATGCACGACGGTCTGGGCTCGCAGTTGCTGTCGTCGCTGATGCTGGTCGAGCGTGGTGCGATGACCAACGAGCAGGTCGCGCAGATCCTGCGCGAATCGATCGACGACATGCGCCTGGCGATCGACGCACTGGCCGCCGACGACTCCGATCTGCTGTCGGCGCTCGGCAACATGCGCTTTCGCATGGAGCCACGTCTCAGGGCTGCGGGCATGGAACTGCAGTGGGACGCGCGTACGCTGCCTGAAGAGGTCGACATCGACTCGAACGCGGTCCTGCCGGTGCTGCGCATCGTTCAGGAGGCGCTCACCAACGCGATCAAGCACAGCCGCGCCCGCGTTGTTCGCGTGACCCTCGGCGTCGACCGCGAAGGCGACTCGGGCTGGCTTTCTATCCGCGTCACCGACAACGGCCGCGGGCTCGCTGCGACAAGCAATGTCGCCGGTCGCGGCATGCTGAACATGAAAAGCCGCGCCGCACGCATCGCGGCATTCCTCAAGGTCGAGTCGGTGCCGGGCGCCGGCACGATGCTCCTGTTGCGCCTGCCGCTCGACCCGAGCCCGGGGCCAACCACCCGGGCGATGCAGCTTTCGCTCGACACCGAAGCGGTGATCGAGCAGTTGAAACAGAGCTAGGCGTCGTTGCTCGTGTACGCGGATCCCGACGTCGTCGGAAGCGCTCCGCAAGACTGGCGGGTAGGCGGGCCGGTGCCGAGCCACCTCAAGCTGAGCTGAACCGATCGGACTCCGGCGCACGTGCGTCGGTGAAGTCAATGCGTACACTTTCGACGCATCATGCAACCAGCTTCGCTCTTCGACGACGACGATCCGGAGTCTCCGCGGGAGGCAGCGAAGGTGCGTCCGGCGCCGGTCGACGACGCGCTGCAGAAGCTCGGCCGGCAGCTGCCGCAGAACGTGTTCCTCGGCACGTCGTCGTGGAGCTTTCCGGGATGGCAGGGCATCGTTTATGCCGATGCCTGCAGCGAGTCAATGCTTGCGCGCGAGGGCCTGCGCGCCTATGCGCAGCATCCGCTGTTGCGCCTCGCCGGTATCGACCGCGGCTACTACCAGCCGTTGCCAAGCTCCGACTTCGCCCGCTATGCGAGCCAGGTCCCGGCGGGATTCCGCTTCCTGGTCAAGGCACCCGCGATGGTGACCGATGCAACACTCCGTGCGGAGCGCGGCGC
Source organism: uncultured beta proteobacterium (assembly GCA_963712485.1). Lineage (GTDB taxonomy): Bacteria > Pseudomonadota > Gammaproteobacteria > Burkholderiales > Burkholderiaceae_F > JALORV01. The sequence goes on along the minus strand of CAVQID010000060.1, from coordinate 97,786 downwards.
ACCGGTCGAAGCCAATCCGCACTTTCTCGACGCGACGCTGGCCGCCGAGCAGTTCGTGGAGCCGGCGCTGCGGGGTCTGGGCGCGCACGCCGGACCGTTGCTGTTCCAGCTGCCGCCGTTGCCGCGTGAAATGAGCACGGGTGCCGGCGGGCACGCGACGATCGAACGGCTTGGTACCTTCTTCGGGGCGCTGCCGCGCCGCGTCGGGGAGCACGTGCCGCTTTACGCCGCAGAGCTGCGCAACGCCGAAATGCTCACCCCCCGCTTCATCCGCATGCTGCGCGACGCGGGTGTGCGGCTCACGATCGGCGTGCATGCACGCATGCCGGCGGCGGCGCGGCAAAGCGCCGCATTGCGCGCGCTCGATGCGCTCGAAGACGAAGGTGACGACTGGCGGCTCAAGGGTCCGCTGGTCGTGCGCTGGAACCTGCATTCAGGCTTTCGCTATGACGATGCGAAGAGCCGCTACGCGCCCTTCGACCGACTGATCGATCCCGATATCGCCACGCGCGGCACACTCGTGCACCTGGTCCACGTGGCGATGAAAAGCGGGCAGGCGAGCTACATTGTCGCGAACAACAAGGCCGAGGGCAGTGCACCGCTGACGCTGATCGAACTCGCCAGGGCTATCGTCAGCTAACCGGTGCCGTCAGGCCGAGTACCGCTCGCCCGCAGCGTCGATCGCGAGGTAGCGCACGCCCTGCGCAGCCAGGAACGCGAGGCCGTCATCGACCGATTGCAGCATCGTCAGTGTCGCGCACGCGCCGGCGGCGATCGCGAGCGGCGCGACGACCGAAACCGACTGCCACGCGCCGACCGGCCAGCCGGTGCGTGGATCCATGACGTGGCAGTAGCGGCGCCCGTCGACGACGAAGTAGCGCTCGTAGTCGCCGGAGGTGGCCAGCGCACCGCTCGCGACGTCGAGACGCGCCAGCGTCGCGCCGGGCCGACCGCGCGGGTCCTGTACCGCGACGCGCCACGGCGTGCCGTCCGGCGCCGGACCGATGACCCGCACGTCGCCGCCCAGGTTGATGAGACCATGGCCCGCACCCTGGTCGACAAGCAGCGCTCCGGCACGATCGGCCGCGTATTCCTTGCCGATTCCGCCGAAGTCGATCTCCATGCCGCCCTGCGGCAATCGCACACGCCCGTCACTCCACTGCACCTGCGACCAGCCAATCAATGGCAGCACCCCATCGATCTGCTGCTGCGTCGGCAAGCGCTGCGCCTTGAAGTCCCAGACACGCCGCAGCACGCCACTAGTGAGGTCGAAGCGGCCACCGCTTTGTTCGTGTAGCGCCGCGCCGAAATCGATCAACCCGGCCGTTTCGGCGTCGACCGCGATGGACTCCAGGCCGGCCGAGCGGTTGATCGCCGTCGTCACGCTGTCGTCGCGGTAGCGCGAGTATTTGGTTTCGATGCGCCGGACTTCGGCGATCGCGGCATCCGACCAGGCGCGTGCCGTGTCGGCGTCGGGCGCAAACAGGCGCACCTCGCAATGCGAGGCCATCGCCTTGAATTCGAATGTGTAGGGAGAGAGCGTCAATTGCGCCTCAAGCGAGACGCGATGCTACCGGCTAGGCACGAACTCGCTCACACCCTCCCGCTTGGAGGGAGGGCCGGGGAGGGAGACGTGCCGTTGAACACCGGCGGAGCGCGCCGCCGCTCCGGAGCGAGCCGGCTGAATTGCCGGTCCGGTCCGAGTGCACGTGCGACCGCGCAGCGGTCGCGTAGACGAGGACCGTCAGAATTTGCGGGTGACCCCGACCTGATAGAACTGGGCCTTGAAGGCCTCGAGTCCCGGACTGCCTTCGCCGCCCAGGCGCCAGTCGCCGCGCTGCTCGTAGTACTCGGCCTTGCCGTCGACGATCCAGCCGTCCACAAACGCCTTCGAAAGTTTCAGGCCCGCGGTGACGCCGCCGAAAGCGGACAGACGCTGGTCGGACGTATAAAAGCCGTCGGGATTGCTGAGGTAACCCGGCGGAAACGGCGCTCCGAGCAGAGGATCGTAGATCGGGTCGTAGTAGAACGACGCGGCGCTCTGCGTCGTGTAACGGAGGTTCGGCGTCAGCACCCAGCCCTCGGACAGCGTCTGCGCCCACTCGGCCGTCAAGGTGTTGGCGGTGACTTCCCAGTCGTCATGGTAGTAACGGTACGACGTGCGCAGTGTCGCGTTGGCCGACTCGAAATAGTGGTTCCAGCGCGCCAGCAGCGCGTACTGGTCGCGCGACGCCGGTCGATTGTCGATGCCCCAGTACGCCTTGTATGGGTCGGTCAGGTAGCCGCTCTGGTGCGCGTAGTACAGGTTGAGCTGCGCGGTGTCATTCGGCGTCAGGACCTGCGAAACACCGACAATGGCGTCATAAGTCCGCTTGCCGCGCTGTGGCGGCGGCTGGGTTCCAACGGTCGGGAAGACTTCGTCCCCAGAGTAGCCGCCACCGGCGGTGAAGGTGGTGTTCTGGTCCGGCGTCGCGTGCCGGATCGTCAGGCCTCCTGCCGTCGACCGGTAGTCATCTTCGGTGGAGTACGCGGCGCGGACCGCGACCGACGTGCGGTTCGCGAAATACTTTGTGACCGTGACGTCCGCGGCGGTGCGGCCGTCCTTGATACCGAGTCCGGAGGCTCCCGACAGCGTCGTGTGATAGTACGGTGAAGCGCCCGAGATGCTGTCGTAGACCGCGCCGATCTCGAACACCCAGTCATCAGTCAGCGGGGTCAGCAGATAGAGCGCCGGCGAACTGACTTTCATGCGGTCGCCGGACTCCTGATAGTCCTTGTAGTACAGGTACTTGAACTGGACCAACGTGGCATTGGGCGCAGTGACCTGCGCCTGCACCGCAGCCGGCAGCAATCCGGGCAGCGCCATAGCGGCCGCGAGGACCGCGCCGCACGAGGGAATATTCTTCTTGTTGTGCATGTTGATCAGTTGCATCCGCAGCCGCCGCCACCAACACCGGCCCCGCCGGACGCGCCTTCCTTACTGAAATATGTGTGATCGGCGAAGCGCACTTCGAGTACATCGGGATCGAAAGCCATTTCCGGCCTCGCCAGATTGCCCTTCTCCCACGGCTGGACCTTTCCGATTGACCCACAACCGCTGACCAGGACGGCAACGGCCACCGCGAGTATCAAGCGCTTCGTCATCGTGTCCTCACTTGCGCCCGGCTGCCGTCACCGCGGCGGCCAATTCGCGTTCGAGTTCTTCCTTGTCCTTGTCGCGGAAGCCGACGTGCACGGCGCGCACGACGCCGTCGGCACCGATCAGGTATGAAGTCGGCATGCCCTTCGGCTGATAGGCCTCGGCAACCTTGCCAGTCGTGTCGAATCCGACCGTGAACTTCGCGGGCGTGCCGGCCAGGAACTTGTCCGCGTCTTCACGCTTCTTGTCGACGTTGATGCCGACGATCGTCAGCCCTTTCGGACCGTACTTCGCCTGCATCTCGTTCATCCACGGGAACGACTGCTTGCATGGGGCACACCACGATGCCCAGAAGTCAACATAGACGACCCGACCTTTGAGATCGGCAAGCCGCACCTTCTGAGCACCGGCGGCGGGCAGATCGAATGCGGGGGCGGCCTTGCCGACGTCCTGCGCCGAGACCACACCAACGAACAGCGCGGCACATGCCGCAGCGAGCAGCTTTCCGGAACGCATTGCACCACCCTTCCCAGTGAACACCGACGCGATGGTAACGGCAGCGCCGCGCCGTTACATCGCGGATTGCGGCTAATCCCCAGTCGATTTCCTGCGTTTCGAGGCGTAGGTCTTTCTGAACTTCATCACTTTCGGGGCGACGACGACCATGCAATAGCCCTGGCCCGGATTGTGGCGGAAGTACTCCTGGTGATAGTCCTCGGCACGCCAGTAGCGTCCCGCCTCGGCCAGTTCGGTGACGATCGGATCACGGTAGTGAGCCTGCGCCTCCCGGATGACGTCCTCGGCCACGCTACGCTGTTCGGCTGAGTGCAGGTAGATCGCCGAGCGATATTGCGTGCCGACGTCGTTGCCCTGGCGGTTCAGTGTCGTCGGATCGTGGATCGAAAAGAATATTTCCAGCACTTCGCGGTAGCTGATACGTGACGGATCGAACTCGAGGCGCACGACTTCCGCATGGCCCGTCGTCCCCTCGCATACCTGGCTGTAAGTCGGCTGGCCAACGCGTCCCCCGGTGTATCCCGATTCGACATCGACCACCCCTTCGACGTCTTCGAACACGGCTTCGAGGCACCAGAAACAGCCGCCGGCCAGGGTGGCGAACTGGTTCCCGGATCGTGGCTGGTCAGCAAGCGGCTGTTTGATCGACATCGTGTTTCTCCCATGGCACGCGGCGCGGCTGCGTCGCATTCCCTTGGTCGGTGGACCCGCGCCGGGATTACGGTCGCCGGTTTCAGGAACCCGTCAGAAAGTGAACGCGGTTGAGCATAGAAACAGCACCGAGCTGGACGCCAGTACCGTGACCGTGACGAACTCGGCGCCTTCGCCGCGCGGCACCTCCAGCAACTCGCATGCTCCCGTCGTCCACCAGACAAAGCTTACGGAGAAGGCGATGAGCACCAGCATGATGCCGGGCAGCAGGATAAGTGCCAGCCCCGCGACGTAGAGCGGCACGGTGCCGACAACGGCAACGGCAAGCGCGACGATCCAGCGCCGCGGAGCGCGGTAAAGCGGCAGGATCATTCCACCGACGGCGGCCTGAACCCATGGCGCCGCGGCCAGCCCGACCCAAAGGAGGCGCAACCGCGCGCCGTCATCGTCCGGCCGCGCCGAATAGCCGAACACTGGACTCCACTCGGTGTTGAACACCCGAACACCGGTTTCGGCAGCCAGCGCCACGGCCAGCCCGCCAATGATCGGGACCAGCAGCAGCCAGGCGAGCGCGCCGCGCTCGCCGATGCGTTCCCGCACGACCTGCCACAGGCCTTCCGGTTCGAAGAGGCTCAACGTAAGCCTAGAGCACCGCGGGATAGTCGGGCAGTTCGTTCGGATTGCGCTCACCGTCCGCGAGCGGAAAGTGGGCTGCAAGCAGATCGCCGACCGCGCGGATGCCGACCAGGGTTCCTTCCTCGAATGCGCCAGCGCGGAACCGGTCGCGCATCGCCGCGGCGATGCCATTCCATTGCTCCGGCGCAACGTGTGCGCCGATCCCGCGGTCGGCGACGATCTCGATCTGGTGGTCGGCAAGCTCGACATAGATGAGGACGCCGTTGTTTTGCGCCGTGTCCCAGACCCCGAGCTTCGAAAACATCATCTTGGCTCGTTCGCGTGCCGCAGCGTCGCGTCGCAGGTAACTGGTCGGCAACGCGGCTTCGACGGCAAACCGGATCTCGCCGCTGTGCAGCTTTTCGCTCGCAAGAATGTCTTCGCGGATGCGCTTCAGCGTGTCTTCGGGGAAGGCACGTCGGACCGCGCGCGGCGTGGTGAACCAGTGGCGTAGGGTGCGGACGATTTCCATGGTTGCGCTACCAGCTGCTGCCGCCGCCACCGCCGGCAAAGTCGCCGCCGCCGCCGGAGCTCCAGCCGCCACCGCCCATGCCACCGCCTCCGCCCCAGCCACCGCCGCCGCTCCATCCTCCGGGAATGATGATCGGCCCGCCACGGCGGCCGCCCAATACCCGGCCGCCACCGCCGCCGCCCATGAAAGCGGAGAACAGAAACACCGCGACAGCCGCGACTACGCCGATGGCCAGTGATGTGAGAAGGAAACCGGCCAGTGTGCCGACACCCATGCTGGTAACCGCGGCGCCCGGCGTGCCGAACAAGCGCCGCAGGAGCCCGGCGACGAGCGCCCCGAAGATGATCAGCGGAACCAGCGCGGCCATCAGGTCCTCGCCGGCATCGACCTTGTGACGCGGAATGCCGGCCGGGGTCGGCAGCGCCTCGCCCTCGATGCGCTTCATCACCGCTTCGACCCCGGCGTTGATGCCGCCGGCGAAGTCGCCACGCGCGAACGACGGGCCCATCAGTTCCCGCGTGATGCGCATCGCGGTTACATCGGGAATTGCCCCCTCAAGCGCCCGCGCAACACTGATCCAGACCTTGCGGTCTTTAACAGCCACGGCGATCAACACGCCATCGCCCACATCACGACGGCCGATCTTCCAGGTATCCCCGACGCGGTTGGTGAAATCGGCGATCGGTTCCGGCTGGGTCGTCGGCACGACGATGACCGCGATCTGCGAGCCGCGCTCGCGCTCGAACTCGATCAGCCGGGCGCGCAACGCCTGCTGTGCCGCCGGCGTCAGCACGCCGGCGAGGTCGGTCACCGGCGCCGCCGGGGGCACGACAACGCGGCCGAGCTGATCGCGGGCCAACTCGCCGGCGCCCGTCTGTTCCGGTGGCGGAGCGGGTTCTGCACGCGGCGCCGGCGTCGGTGCAGCCGGCGGTGCGCCGCCTGGAAACACCCCCTTGGGCAACTCGACCGGCGGCTGCTGCGCACCGGCAGGCAACGCCAGCAGCGCAAAGGCAGCGGCGGCGAGCGACGCGGCCGCCCGCTTCATCCGCGTGCATCGGAATACTCGTGCCGTCTGCAGCCTGCCTACTTCTTCGGCGCGCCGAAGTCGACGGTCGGCGGCTTGCTGATCGCCGCTTCGTTCTCGACGGTGAACTGCGGCTTGGGCTTGTAGCCGAACACCATCGCAGTCAGGTTCTGCGGCAGCTGCCGAATGAAGGCGTTGAAGTCCTCGACCGACTTGATGTAGCGATTGCGAGCGATACCGATGCGGTTCTCGGTGCCTTCGAGCTGCGTGCGCAGGTCCTGGAAAGCCGCATTGGCCTTCAAATTCGGGTAGTTCTCCACCGTCACGAGCAGCCGCGACAGCGCCGAGCTCAGTTCGCCCTGCGCCTGCGTGAACTTGGCGAAGGCTTCCGGGTTGTTGATGAGCTCTGGCGTCGCCTGAATCGCCGTCGCCTTGGCGCGCGCCTCGATGACGTTCTGCAGCGTTGTCTTCTCGAAGTCGGCCTCGCCCTTGACCGTGGCGACGATGTTCGGAATCAGGTCGGCGCGCCGCTGATACTGGCTCAGGACCTCGGCCCACGCCGATTTCACCGCTTCGTCCTTCTGCTGAATCGTGTTGTAGCCACAGCCGGCCAGCAGGCTGGCCAGCAACACGGCAAAGAGTCCCCGCAATACCTTCATCATTTCCTCCGCCAAAAGCGTCGTTTGCGAATCTTGGATTGACGCGCCGGACCGATCCTCCGACGATCGCCGTGGATCACGCGTCAACCGATGAATCATAGCCGCGTCGCCGAACGTGCCACGTAGAATCGCCGCATGCAGGCGAAAGCACATGACACCGACTACCGCCGTGCGCTTGCGCAGTTCGCCACCGGGGTGACCGTCGTCACGACGCGCGACGCGCAGGGCATCCCGGTCGGCCTCACTGTGAATTCGTTCAATTCAGTCTCGCTCGATCCGCCGCTGGTGTTATGGAGCCTGGCACTGAAGTCGCACTCGCTCGGAGTGTTCGAGACCTGCACTCACTACGCGGTCAACATGCTGGCCGGCCACCAGCTCGAGGTGGCGCGCCGCTTTGCGACTCGCGGGGCCGACCGCTTCGGTCCGGCTGACTGGCACGAAGGTCCTCATGGCGTGCCGATGCTCGATGGCTGCGTCGCCACGCTCGTGGCCCGAAACCGCAGCCGCCATTCGGAGGGCGATCACGTCATCCTGGTCGGCGAGGTCGAACAGTTCAGTGCGCCGGGCGGCACGCCGCTGATCTTCCATGACGGCCGATACATTGCGAGCGCGATCGAAGAGCCGCTGCCGCCCGCGCTGCGTACACCGTGGCGATAGCGGGTCGGCGGTCTGCCATGGCGATTCGCTGGATCTCACCCCACCGGTTTGCACCGCAAGAAGCGGAGTGACCGGCGCGAACGCTGCAGTGAGAATGCCGTTATGAAGCGACGTGACCTTGCCGACCTGATCGTGCTTGCCGCCCTATGGGGTGCAAGTTTTCTCTTCACCCGGATGGCAGTGCCCGCGTTCGGCGCGTTGGCACTCGCGGAACTGCGCGTCGCCATCGCCGCTTTGGTGCTGCTGCCGCTGCTCGCGATCCGCGCAGACTTCACCGAGCTGCGCGCGCGGCCTGGACGCTTCGCTGTGCTCGGGGCGCTCAACACGGCCATTCCGTTTTCCCTGTTCGCCTGGGCCGTGTTGTCGATCACCGCCGGGCTGGCGTCGATACTGAACGCCGCCGCCCCGCTCTTTACGGCGCTGGTGGCATGGATCTGGCTGCGCGAGCGCCTGACGCCGTGGCAATGGCTCGGGATGGCGATCGGCGTTGCCGGCGTGCTCTGGCTCACCGGCGCGAGAGTCGGATTCGATGGCGGCAACAGCCTCTGGGCGGTGCTCGCCGCCTTGGTAGCCACGTTGTCCTACGGTGTCTCAGGCAATTTCGCGAAGCGTTACTTCAGCGGCGTGAGGCCGCTGGCCGTGGCTGCCGGAAGCCAGACCGCAGCCGCGCTTCTGTTGCTGCCCTTCGCGATCGCCGCGTGGCCGGCCGAGGTACCCGCCATGCGTGACTGGATCGCCGCCGCCGCCCTCGGTGTGCTCTGCACCGGCGTCGCCTACATCCTGTACTTTCGCCTGATCGCCCGAGTCGGTCCGGCGATGGCGATGACCGTCACATTCCTGATCCCGGCGTTTGCGATGCTGTGGGGCGGCCTCTTCCTCGGCGAGAGCGTGACTTCGGCCATGCTGGCCGGCTGCGCGATCATTCTTGCGGGAACGGCGCTGGCGACTGGCATGGTGAAGCCGCGTCGACCCGCCTCGGCGTCGCACGACACACCGTAGCCATCGCCCCAGCGCATGCGCCACTAGAATCGGCGCATGCAGCGCCTCTGGGACATCTCACCGACGATCGGGCCGGGCTTTCCCGTGTTTCCCGGCGACACCGAGTTTGCGCAGCGTTGGACCTGGACCGTCGGCGACCAGGGTCCGGTCAACGTTTCCGAGCTGACGCTGTCACCGCACACCGGAGCTCACACCGACGCGCCGCTGCACTATGACGCGCGCGGTGCGGCCATCTCCGAGGTGTCGCTCGACCTGTATCTGGGGCCCTGTCGCGTCGTCCATGTAATGCAGTGCGGCCCGACGGTCGAACCGCACCACCTCCAGCGACATCTCGATGGCGTGCCGCAGCGCGTGCTGCTGCGCACGTGCGAGCGCGCCGAGGTCCGCCGCTGGGATCCAGGCTTCACCGCGGTAGCGCCCGCCGTGGTCGACGCGCTGCACGCCCGCGGTGTGCGGCTGATCGGCATCGACACGCCGTCGCTCGATCCGGCCGCGAGCAAGACACTGGACAGTCATCAGCGCGTGCGCGCGCACGGCATGGCGATCCTCGAAGGCATCGTGCTGGATGACGTACCGGCCGGGGACTACGAACTGATCGCCTTGCCGCTGAAGATTGCCGGCTGCGATGCGAGCCCGGTGCGCGCGGTGCTGAGGGAGCTCGTGAAGTGACCCGCACCGAGGCGCTCGAGCTCGACGCGGCCGATCCGCTGGCAATCCACCGGCGCGCATTTGCCTTGCCGCCGGACGTCATCTATCTCGACGGCAACTCGCTGGGCGCGCTGCCAGCCGCAACCGGTGCACGCGTGCGCGAAGTCGTCGAACGCGAGTGGGGCGTGGGACTTATCCGCTCGTGGAACGATGCGCGCTGGGTCGATCTGCCGCGCCGCGTCGGTGCGAAGATCGCGCGGCTGATCGGCGCGGAGCCGCACGAGGTCATCTGCGCGGATTCGACATCGATCAACCTGTTCAAGGCGCTGGCGGCGGCACTGCAGCTGCAGGCCGCGCGTCCGCAGGTCTCGGTCGCGGAGCGCCGTGTGATCCTGACGGAGCGCGGCAACTTTCCGACCGACCTGTATGTCGCCCAGGGACTCGCCCACCTGCTTGGCGGACGCCACGTGCTGCGGCCGGTCGACTCGGCCGACATTGCTGGCGCGATCGATGACCGTGTTGCGGTCGTGTTCCTGACGCACGTCAACTTCAAGACCGGTGCGATGCTCGACCTGGCGTCGCTCACGCAGCGCGCGCACGAAGCCGGCGCGCTGGTCGTCTGGGACCTCGCGCACTCCGTCGGCGCGGTGCCGGTCGACGTTGACGCGGCGCAGGCCGACTTCGCGGTCGGATGCGGCTACAAGTATCTCAACGGCGGGCCTGGCGCGCCGGCGTTCGTCTATGCGGCGGAACGCCACCTGGCGGCACTCGCGGCCTCGCCGTTCGCGCAGCCGCTCGCCGGCTGGTTCGGTCATCTGACGCCGTTCGAGTTCGCGCCCGACTATGTGCCCGCCGCGACGATCGACCGCTTCCTCGTCGGCACGCCCGCCATCCTCGGACTGGCTGCGCTGGACGCCGGCGTTGATACCGTGCTTGCGGCCGGCATCGATGCGCTGCGGGCGAAATCCATTGCGCTTGCCGACCTCTTCATCTCCGAGGTCGAACGCCGATGCCCGGGCCTCACGCTCGTCACGCCGCGCGCGGCGGCGGACCGCGGCAGCCAGGTCTGTTTTGCTCATCCAAACGCCTATGCGGTGATGCAGGCACTGATCGAGGCTCAGGTGATCGGCGACGTCCGCGCACCTGACATCCTGCGCTTCGGCTTCGCGCCGCTGTACGTCCGTTACGTCGATGCGTTCGACGCGGCGCAGGCGCTGGCGGGCGTGCTCGCGACCGAGTCGTGGCGCGCCGACCGCTTTCAGCACCGGGCGGCGGTCACATGAGTTCGGCTCCCGAGCGCGACGCGATGCGCTACGGCGACTACCTGGCGCTGGATGCGATCCTCGATGCACAGCATCCGCGCTCGAATGATCCGAACGAGCTGCTTTTCATCGTCCAGCATCAGACCAGCGAACTTTGGATGAAGCTCGCATTGCACGAGCTGCAGTCCGCGCGCGCGGCGATTGCTGCGTCGGACCTGCCCCCGGCATTCAAGATGCTGGCGCGGGTATCCCGGATCATGGAGCAGCTGGTGCACGCGTGGGATGTGCTCGGGACGATGACCCCGAGTGAGTACAGCGCGATCAGGCCGCACCTCGGCACGAGTTCCGGCTTTCAGTCCTGGCAGTACCGCGAGATCGAGTTCCTGCTGGGCAACAAGAATGAGGCCATGCTGCGGCCGCATGACGACCGTCCGGATCTGAAGCAGCGCCTGATGCAGGCCTTCGCCGAGCCGTCGCTGTACGACGCGGCGGTCCGGCTGCTGGCGCAGCGCGGCTTCGCGATCGCCCCCGCCGTGCTCGCACGCGACGTGACCTGTCGGCACGAAAGCGAGTCCTCGGTCGAAGCGGCGTGGCTGGCGATCTACCGGGCGCCGCGCGAACACTGGGAACTCTATGAACTCGCCGAGGAACTGGTCGACCTCGAGGACGCGTTCCGGCTGTGGCGCTTCCGCCATGTCAGCACGGTCGAGCGCATCATCGGCTTCAAGCCCGGCACCGGCGGCACCAGCGGCGTCGCGTACCTTCGCCGCATGCTCGACGTCGTGCTGTTCCCGGAACTGTGGAAGGTGCGCACCGATCTTTGAGGGCGTCGGACACGCCGGCGATCGGCACTAGAATTCCCCGCTCATGCCGTAGCAGAGGTCCACATGAACGCTCCCGAACGCTCGCGCTCAGCGAAAGCCACGTTTCAGTGGGACGACCCGCTGCTGCTGGAGCAGCAACTGACAGCGGAAGAGCGCATGGTGCGCGACGCGTCTCGCGCCTATGCCCAGGACAAGCTGGCACCGCGCATCCTCGAAGCATTTCGGCACGAGAAGAGCGACCCCGCGATCTTCAGCGAGATGGGCGAACTCGGCCTGCTCGGCAATACGCTGCCCGCCGAGTACGGCGGCGCCGGACTGAACTATGTCTGCTACGGGCTGATCGCACGCGAGATCGAGCGCGTCGATTCCGGCTATCGCTCGATGATGAGCGTGCAGAGTTCGCTGGTGATGCTGCCGATCTACGAGTTCGGCTCCGAAGCGCAGCGTCGCAAGTACCTGCCGAAACTGGCGACCGGCGAGTGGATCGGCTGCTTCGGGCTGACCGAGCCGAATCACGGTTCCGACCCGGGCGGCATGACGACGCGTGCCCGCCGCGTGGATGGCGGCTTCGCGTTGACCGGTTCGAAGATGTGGATCAGCAATTCGCCGATCGCCGATGTGTTCGTCGTGTGGGCCAAAGACGACGGCGGCGTGATCCGCGGCTACATTCTCGATAGGGGCATGAAGGGGCTGAGCGCGCCGGCGATCCACGGCAAAATGGGGCTACGCGCTTCGATCACCGGTGAGATCGTGATGGACGAGGTTTTCGTCCCGGCCGAGAACGAGCTGCCGAACGTACAGGGACTGAAAGGCCCGTTCGCCTGCCTCAATTCCGCGCGCTACGGCATCGCCTGGGGCGCGCTCGGCGCCGCCGAATCCTGCTGGCACACGGCGCGTCAATACGTGCTCGACCGCAAGCAGTTCGATCGACCGCTCGCTGCCAACCAGCTGGTACAGAAAAAGCTCGCCGACATGCAGACCGAGATCGCGCTCGCGCTGCAGGGCTGCCTGCGCCTCGGCCGCATGAAGGACGAAGGCACCGCAGCGGCGGAAATCACCAGCATCATGAAACGCAACTCGTGCGGCAAGGCGCTCGACGTTGCCCGCGTCGCCCGCGACATGCTCGGCGGCAACGGCATCAGTGACGAGTTCGGCGTTGTCCGGCATATGCTGAACCTCGAGGTGGTCAACACCTATGAAGGCACGCACGACATCCATGCGCTGATCCTGGGGCGCGCTCAGACCGGCATCCAGGCGTTCTTCTGAGCTGCGCGCACGCGAGCATGCGGGCGCTGCGCTATTCCGCTTTCGGACCGATTGCCGAGGTGCTGCGCGTCGAGGAAGTTGCCGAGCCCACGCCGGCCGACGACGAAGTCGTCGTGCGCACTCGCTTCGTCGGCATCAACCCGCTCGACTGGAAACTCGTCGAAGGCCAGTTCAGGCTGCTGGCGAAGAGTCGCCCGCCATGCGGTGTTGGCGCCGAGTTTTCCGGAGACGTGCTCGAGATCGGTGCGCGCGTGCGCGCGGTGCGCGTCGGTGACCGCGTGACGGCATGGCTCAACCCCTTCACCGAACCTCCGCGCGGCATGGCCGAACGGGTTGCCGTTGCCGAGAGCCAGTGCGTACGGATTCCGGACGGCGTCGGCTTTGACGTCGCTGCGGTCGTACCGGTGGCCGGACTGTCGGCGCTGCAGCTTGTCGACATGATCGGTGCGGAGTCGGGGCAACGCGTGCTGGTGCACGGCGCCGCGGGCGGCGTCGGCAGCTTCGTCGTGCCGATGCTGCGTGATCGCGGCGCGATCGTCGTGACGACCGGCAGCGCCCTAAGCCAGGAGTTCCTACGCTCACTGCAGCCCGACGGTCAGGTCGATCATGCAACGGCACCTTCGACCTGGCCGCTGCCATTTGATGCGATCATCGACTGCGCAAGCCGGCTCGACCGCGCCGCCGTTCCCGTATTGCTGCCGCACGGCGGCATCGCGGCTGTCACGTTGCCTTCGTTTCCCGGTGTCATCTTCGATCCGCTACTCAACCCGTTCCGGCGCATACGGCGCAAGACGCTGCGGCTGGAGCCCAACGTCGCGCAGGTCGCGCAGGTGCTGGCGATGGTTGCAGAGGGCCGTGTCCCGGTGCACCTGACCTGCACATATCCGTTCGAACAGGCCGTCGCCGCCCTCGAGGCATCGCGCCGTGGCAGTGCACGCGGGAAACTGGCCGTCGCAATCGAATGAACTCCGCCCCGGCCAACCCGTTGCGAGTTGGCAGGCGGTGCAAGGGTTGTTAGGCTCGACATTTCCCGTCTTGCCATGGGCGGGTCCAAAAAATACAGGGAGAGAACGCGATGCAGTCACTGCTGAAACAGGCGTGGTGGGCGTTGCTGATCGGCGGCATCGCTTCAGTGATGTTCGGCGTGCTGGCTTTCATGTGGCCCGGCCTGACGCTCTTTGTGCTGGCCGTCTTCTTTGCCGCGACCGTGTTCGTCGACGGTATCGTCACGATGATCAGCGCCTTTCGTAACCGCGCCACCGCGAGCCACTGGTGGCTCTGGTTGCTGCTCGGCCTGCTGGGTGTCGTGGCCGGGGCGATCGGACTGTTGTCCCCTGCCACCGCCGCCGGTGCGCTGCTGCTGCTGATTTCCGCCTATGCGATCGCGGCGGGTGCGCTGATGATCTGGGCCGGTTTCAAGCTGCGCGAGGAAATCGAGCGCGAGTGGTTGCTCTGGTTGCTCGGCGCGCTATCCGTCGTGTTCGGCGTGCTGTTGATCGCGCAACCGGCCGCGGGACTGCTCGGTTTCGTCTGGGCGATCGCGACCTGGGCCGTCGCCGTGGGCATTCTGAAGATCATGCTGGCGTTCAAGGCGCGCAGCTTCAGTGCGCGCATCGAGAATCGGAACACGGCCGCCGCCTGATAACGCGTTTGCATGTCGATCGGCTGGGTTGACGTTGCGGGAGAGCGGCTCGAAATCCTGCGGATCGCGCCTGATCGCACGCGACCCACGCTGGTATTTCTGCATGAGGGGCTCGGATCGGTCGCCGGCTGGCGTGACTTCCCACGCACGCTGTGCGACCGGCTCGATGCGCCGGGCCTCGTGTACTCGCGCCGCGGTTATGGACGGTCGACACCGCTCGGACACCCGCGTGGCACCGATTACCTTCATCGTGAAGCGTGGGAGGTGCTGCCTGCACTGCTCGACGAGCTTCGTCTGGAGGCGCCGGTGCTGGTCGGCCACAGCGACGGGGGCTCGATTGCACTGCTGTTCGCGGCGCGTCACGCGCCACGCGCCATCGCGATCATGGCGCCGCACGTTTTCGTCGAAGAAGTCACCATCGCCGGCATCCGCGCGGCACGCGATGCATGGAAGCTCGGCAAGCTGCGTGACCCGCTTGCGCGCGTGCACGACGACCCGGACGGCGCCTTCTTCGGCTGGAACGATGGCTGGCTCGATCCGGCGTTCAGGCTCTGGAATATCGAGACCGAGCTGCCGCAGATCCGCTGTCCCGTGCTGGCGATCCAGGGGTATGACGACCAGTACGGCACGATGGAGCAGCTCGACCGCATCGCTGCCGGCGTGCGCTCGCCGTGCCGGCTGCTGAAGCTCGCCGATTGTGGCCACGCGCCGCAGCGCGATCAGCCCGAAGCGGTCATCGCAGCGATCGAGAGCCTGAATCGCCAGTCGCAGGTGGAGGCTGCGGCGCCGTGACGGAAGCCATCGGCCACCTGGCCGCGACGCTAACGGCGGCGGCGTTCATTCCTCAGGCGCGGCTCACAAGGAAGACCAAGCGCGCCGACGGCGTCCCGCTTGGCATGTCTTCAATCTTCACGTTCGGCGTCGCTCTGTGGCTGATCTATGGGCTGATCTTCGGCGCGTGGCCGATCGTGATTGCCAACGCGATCACGCTGGCGCGCTCGCGCATTTCATCCTCGTGATGAAGCTGCGCTTCGGCTGAAATGAAACGGCGCCCGTCGGCGCCGTTTCCTCTCATCATGCTCAACGTCTCAACGACCGATCGTCGCAATGGCGCGCTGCGCGCCCACGGCGTGAACGGCGGCCGAAGGATGCAGCTCGTCCCAGAACATGTAAGACCCTGGCGTAGCACAGACCGGGGCGGCCGGCGCTGAAAAGAACGGATAGCAGGGTGCTGTCGTATTGGTAAGTCCGAAGCTCGCTGGATCCGCCCTCATCTGATTCGACAGCGCACCGAAGTCGACCAGATAGATGTTCAAGCCCGGAGACACGGCCCGGACTGCCGGCAACACCTGAGCGGAGATGGCCCCGTTGTATCCGGTCGACATTCCGGTTCCCAACGCAATCGCTTGGGCACCAAGTGCCGCAACAGCGGGATGCAAACCCATGTTTGTCGCATTGGCGAGCAGTATGTTCCTCGCCCCAGCCGCATAGAGTCGATTCAGAAGCTGGCCAATATCGGTCGCAGCCTGAGTCACCGCAGCCGTGGGCAACGTCGCCGCAGCGGCCGGGTTGGCTGATATCAGCTCCAGGACCCGGCGCACATTGTTTCCAAATGCGGTCCCATCCACGACAACCAGCGTCTGGGGATTCACACTGAAGGCGCTACGCTGCAGATACTGCTCCAACTGCACCTGCATGTTCGGAAGCTTCTGAGCCACGGTGTCCGTCGGAATCACTCCGGTGGTTGCACCGCCGATCGCAAAGTTCGTCCCTCCAAGCGAAGAGGTGACGAGCGGAGCGCCGTACCTCTCGGCGACGAGTTGGGGGTAAAGCTTGCCATTGGCCGCAGTGCTCGTGCCCGCATACGGAGGCACCGGAAAGCAGAGTGGATCGGCTGAGCCGCAGCGATTTCCGATATCGGCTCCGCTCGCGCCCAAGACGGCCACAGTGGAAGCAAACGGCGGCGGTGTCGGTGTGTCGTCACTGCCACCGCACGAAATCAGGAACAACGTTGCGGCCGCGGCCGCAAAGTAGCGTGCCGCATTGCGGCTGAAGTCGAACATCGTCTTTCCCCTTGTGTTGGTCCGCAGAACTGCGCCCGTCTCCTCGAGCGGTGAAAATCATACGCCGAGCCGCGTCAGAACCTCACACTGCACTGCCCGCTGACGCGCGTTTAAGACGGTCCCGCACGGCTTCCCAGTCCGGCGCGTCGGGCGGCTCTGCGACGATCAGGCGGGCGGCGCCGCTCGCATCCAGCCGGCGCAGACGGTCGTACAGCGCACGGGCGTATTCGGCCGGATCGTCCGATGCCAGCAGGTGCAGCCGTAGATTCGGTTCGGCATGCAGCGACCCTGCCGGCGCCAGCACCGCCACCGTCTCCGTACCGTATCCCGCCACGCACGCCGCCATGTCAGTCACCGGAACGATTTCCAGCGGGGTATTTGGCGCGTAATGCTTTTCCAGGCTGCCCGAGGCGCGCGGTGCGGCGGCATCGGCCGCCAGCACGGGCATTCCTAGCACCGCCTCCAGCTGGTCACGCGATATCGCGCCGGGGCGCAACAGGCGCGGGCGGTCGCCGGAAAGGTCGACGATCGTCGACTCTATGCCGATCGGACACGGTCCCCCGTCCAGCACCACGTCGACTAGGCCCTCCGGCTTCACGCCGAGGTCGTCGATCACGTGCTGAGCGGTCGTTGGGCTGATGCGGCCAAAGCGATTGGCGCTGGGCGCGGCGACCGCCCCGCCAAAGGCCTTCAGCAGCGCCTGTGCCCAGGGGTGCGCGGGGCAGCGCACGCCGACCGTGTCCTGACCGCCGGTGATCAGATCCGAAACCCGCGATCGACGCTTGAGTACCATCGTCAGGGCACCCGGCCAGAACGTCCGGGCGAGTGCCTGTGCTGAATCGGGAACAGGGTCGGCCCACTGCGCCAGTGCGGTCGCATCGGGAACGTGAACGATGATCGGGTGATCAGCCGGCCGGCCCTTTGCTTCGAAGATCGAACGGACCGCGGCATCGTTTCGCGCGTCGGCCGCAAGTCCGTAAACCGTCTCGGTCGGCAGCGCGACCAGTCCCCCGCTACGCAAGGCCTTGACTGCGCGCGCTATCGCGGCGGCATCGACCGGCGGCGCGTCCATGGCGACTCAGCGCGGCGCCGCGAGACCGAGCACGCGCGCGACGTCGGTCGCCCGCGTCAGCGCATCGGCCAGCGTTGCCGCGACGCAGGTCACATGGCCCATCTTGCGGCCGCGACGCGCCTCGCTCTTGCCGTAAAGATGGAGCTTGGCGCCCGGTACCGCGAGCACCGCAGGCCAGTCGGGCTCGCGCATGCGCTCGCCGTCGAACCATACGTCGCCGAGCACGTTGAGCATGATCGCCGGTGCCATCAGCTCGGTCTCCCCGAGCGGCTGCCCAGCGAGCACCCGCGCCTGCTGGTCAAACTGGCTGCTCACGCAGGCGTCGATCGTGTAATGCCCGCTGTTATGCGGGCGCGGCGCAATCTCATTGACGAGCAGGCGATCGCCGACGACGAAGAACTCGACGCACAGCACGCCGACGTAGCTCATCGCCTCGGCCACGGCGATCGCCGCGTCCTGCGCCCGTCGCGCCGTCGCTTCAGCGACGCGCGCCGGCACAACGGACACCGCCAGGATGCCGCCGCGATGTTCGTTCTCCGCCACTGGAAACGTCGCCGTCACTCCGTCGCGGCTGCGAGCGACCACCACCGACAGTTCGAGATCGAGCGCCAGCCGGCGCTCGAGCACACAGGCCACCCGACCCATCGACTGCCATGCGTTGCGCGCCTCATCCACTGTCTCGACTCGCGCCTGGCCCTTGCCGTCGTAACCGAGTCGCGCCGACTTCAGGATGCCCGGCAACAGCGCAGCATCGAGGACCGAGAAGTCACTGTCGAACTCAATGACGGCATGAGGCGCCACCTCGATACCGCTGGCAGCGAGAAACCGCTTCTCGGCGATGCGGTCCTGCGCAATCGCGACACTTGCGGCGTCGGGACTCACGACACAGTGCTGCGCGAGAAAACCGAGCGCGGCGGCAGGGACGTTCTCGAACTCGGTGGTCGCTGCACGGCAGCGGCGCGCAAGTTCCGCCAGCGCCGATTCGTCGAGGTAGTCGGCACAAAGATGGTCGTCGGCCACGGCGCCCGCAGGACTGTCGCGGCCCGGGTCGAGCACGCACACCTTGTAGCCGAGCGATTGCGCGGCCATGCAGAACATGCGGCCAAGCTGGCCGCCGCCGAGCAGTCCGAGCCAGCTGCCGGGAGCGATCGCTGCGTACGTCGGAGAGGGAGAAGTCACGGGCGGTGCAGGGTGTCGCGCGGCAGCACCGCGCGGCTGGCGCTAGAGCGGCAGCGTCATGTTGCGCGCCTTCTCGGTCTGCGTGGCGCGGTACTGGGCAAGCTTCATCGACAGCGCGGCATCTTCCGTCGCCAGCATCGCGACTGCGAAGAGCGCGGCATTCGCCGCACCTGCTTCACCGATGGCAAAGGTCGCGACCGGTACGCCGCGGGGCATCTGCACGATGGACAGCAACGAATCTTCGCCGCGCAGATACTTCGAGGGAATCGGCACACCCAGCACCGGGATCACCGTCTTCGAGGCGATCATGCCGGGCAGATGGGCCGCACCGCCGGCCCCGGCGATGATCGCGCGCAGCCCGCGGGCACGCGCCTCGTCGGCATAGGCGAACATGTCATCCGGGGTGCGGTGCGCGGAAACCACGCGCGCTTCGAAGCGGACGCCAAATTCCTTCAGCACCTCGCAGGCGTGCTGCATCACATCCCAATCGGAGTTCGATCCCATGACGACTCCGACGAGCGGCGCCGGATGAGAGTGATTGTTCATTGACTATCTCGGGCGCAGGCCCAAAGCGGACCTCAGCGGCCCGGAAGCGCGCAATTGTAGGCAATCAGCCGACCGTATGGCCGGTGAGCCGCAGCAGCGCCTCGCGGTACTTCGCGGCGGTTTTCTCGACGATCTCGGCCGGCAGGTCGGGCGGCGGCGGCGCCTTGTTCCAGTGCTGTTGCTCGAGCCAGTCACGCACGAACTGCTTGTCGAACGACGGCGGCGATGCCCCCTCGGCGTATTCGTCGGCAGGCCAGAAGCGCGACGAATCGGCAGTCAGCACCTCGTCCATCAGCCGCAGCTGGCCATCGGCATCGATGCCGAACTCGAACTTGGTGTCCGCAATGATGATGCCGCGCGTCAGCGCGTAATCGGCTGCAGCGCGATACAGCGTCAGCGACACCGTCTGCACCTTGAAGGCCAGTTCGGCACCGATCGCGGCCTTTGCGCGCTCGAAGCTGATGTTCTCGTCGTGCAGACCGCTTTCAGCCTTCGTGGCGGGCGTAAAGATCGGCTCGGGCAGGCGGCTCGCCATCTGCAGGCCACGCGGCAGTTCGATGCCGCACACCTCGCCGGTCTGCTGATAGTCTTTCCAGCCCGAACCGATCAGGTAGCCGCGCACCACCGCCTCGACTGGGATCGGTTTCAGCCGCAGCGCGACGACGGCGCGACCGCGCACCTGCTCGCGCTCGTCCGCCGCCACGACGCTTTCCGGATCGAGTCCGGTCAGATGGTTCGGAATGATGTGTCCGAGCTTCTCGAACCAGAAATTCGACATCGCATTGAGTACGCGGCCCTTGTCGGGAACCGGCTGGTTCATGACGACGTCGAACGCCGACAGACGGTCCGACGTCACCAGCAGCAGCTTGTCTTCCCCCACCGCGTAGCTGTCGCGCACCTTTCCGCGGTAAACGAGTGGCAGCGAACGGATGTTTGAATTCAGCAGCCCTGCGCTCATTGGCATTCCTCCCGGCGCGAAGTTTACGGTGCCGCGCGAAGCGCAGTGGCGGGGCCGAAGGATTCAGAGGAAGTGCGAACCGATGACGGCAAGCCACGTTCCAGCGGCGAGCAGCAGCGTCAGCATGACGGCGGCACTGCCAAAATCCTTGGCGCGCTTGCCGAGCGGATTGATCTCGAGACTGTCGCGATCGACCGCCGCCTCCAGACCGGAGTTGAGCAGTTCGACGATCAGCACCAGCACGACCACGCCAACCAGCAGGACCTTCTCGACGACGCTGACGGGCAGAACCAGAGCCACGGGGATCAGCACGGCCGCGAGTACCAATTCCTGACGGAACGCGTCTTCGTGCAGCCAGGCCGCTCGCAGCCCATCAAGCGAATATCCGGTTGCATCGACTACGCGCCGCAGCCCCCACCGGCCTCGCAATGGGCGGCTCTCGACCGTGTTGCCGTTCCCGAGCGGTTGTATTGGATCGGAAGGCATGGCGCCGCATCATAAGGTGCACTGCTGCGTCCGACCATCGCCGCGTATCATCGCGCCGGCCCCTTTCTATCCGACGCCACCATGCCCGCCATCGACTATTCGCGCTTCTATCGCTATGACGAACTGATGGCGTTGCTGCGTAGCTTTGCGGCGGAAAACCCGCAATACATCGCGCTGGAGACGCTGGGCACCAGCCATGAAGGTCGCGCGATTCCGCTCCTTTCGATCACGAATACCGCGACCGGCCGCGCGGCCGACAAGCCGGCCTACTGGGTCGACGGCAACATTCACTCGGTCGAGTTGTCGGCGTCAAGCGCCTGCCTGTACTTCGTCGACTGGCTGATGAAGGGCAAGGAGGCGGATGCGGACATTCGCCGCGCACTCGATACCCGCACGCTCTACGTCTGCCCGCGCATCAATCCGGACGGCGCGGAATGGGCGATGGCCGACCATCCGAAATACGTACGTTCATCGACGCGTCGCTATCCGTTCGACGAAGAGCCTGTCGAGGGGCTCATCGCCGAGGACATCGACGGCGACGGCCGCGTGCTGCAGATGCGCATCGCCGACCCTAATGGCCCGTGGAAGACGCATCCCCAGCAGCCGCAGCTGCTGGTACGGCGCGACCCGCTCGATCCACCGGGCGGTGACTATTACCGCCTGTTGCCGGAAGGCCGCATCGAAAACTACGACGGTACGTCGATCGGCATCGCCGGCGTCACTGGCAATGCGCAGGGACTCGACCTCAATCGCAACTTTCCATCGAACTGGCGACAGGAATTCGAGCAGCTCGGGGCCGGACCGTACCCCACGTCGGAGCCCGAGGTACGTGCGATCGTCGAGTTCTTTGCGACGCACCCGAACGTCTGCGGCGGCACCAGTATTCACACGTTTTCCGGCGTGCTGCTGCGTCCCTACGGTCATGCGCCGGACGACAAACTGCCGGCCGAAGACCTGTGGACCTACGAGGCCGTGGGCAAGAAAGGCGAGGAGCTGACCGGCTACCCGGCGATCTCGATCTGGCACGAGTTCCAGTATTACCCCGGCGAATTCATCAGCGGCGCTTTCGACTGGATCTACGAGCACCTCGGCATGTTTGTGTGGACGATCGAGATCTGGAATCCGAAGAAGGAAGCGGGCATCGACAACAAGGAATGGATCCACTGGTTCCGCGACCATCCGATCGAAGACGACCTGAAGGTCTACGAGTGGGCGGAAAAGGTGGCTCCCGGGCAGGGGCACGTCGAGTGGAAGTCCTACGAACACCCGCAGCTCGGACCCGTCGAGATCGGCGGCTGGAACCGCATGGCCGTCTTCACCAATCCGCCGCCGGCGCTGCGCGAGAAGGAGATCGCGCGCTTCCCGAAGTGGCTGCTGTGGCAGACATTGATCTCGCCGAAGCTCGAGCTGCGCAACGTCGAAGTGACCGCGGCGGGAACTGACACCTGGCGCGTCCGTCTGGTCGTACAGAACACCGGCTGGCTGCCCAGCTATGTCAGCAAAATGGCGCTCAAGCACAAGCTGCTGCGTGGGGTGCTTGCGGAAATCGAACTGCCTGAAGACGCCCGCCTGTTGACCGGCAAGCCACGCGAGGAGCTCGGCGAACTCGAAGGCTGGGCCTATCTGCACACCGGCATCTCGTTCTGGCCGAACAAGAACGTCACGGCCGATCGTGCGCACGTCGACTGGGTCGTGCAGGCGAAGGCCGGCACCGAAATCCGGCTGGCGGCCTGGCACGAGCGCGCCGGACGGCTGGAAACCCGCGTCAAGCTTGGCTGAGCAGCCGCCGGGCTGGCCATGGCCAGCGCGGCCACCGGTGCCTATACTCGATCCAATAACGATACGAGGAGACACCGATGGATCGTCGCACTGTCTTGATCGCAAGTGGCGCCGCGCTCGTTCTGCCGGCGAGCGCGTTGCGCGCGCAGGCCTTTCCCTCGAAGTCGATCACGCTGTACTGCGCATTTCCCGCCGGCGGCCCGACCGACCAGGTCATGCGCGCTTTCGCCGAAGTGGCCGGCCGTGAGCTCAAGCAGAGCGTCGTGGTCGAGAACAAGCCGGGTGGCGGCGGAACGATCGCCCCACTGGCGCTGAAGAGTGCAAGGCCGGACGGCTACACGCTTTCACAGATACCGCTCGGCGTCTTCCGCATCCCGCACATGCAGAAGGCGCCACAGCTCGATCCTCTCAAGGACTTCACCTACGTCATCAACCTCACCGGCTACACGTTCGGACTGGTCGTACCGGCCGGCGCGCCGTGGAAGACGCTGAAGGACTACGTCGACGACGCGAAGAAGAACCCGGGCAAGATCGACTACGGCTCGACCGGCACCGGCACCACGCCGCATCTGGCGATGGAGGAGTTCTCGCAGAAGGCAGGCATCAAGCTGACGCATGTACCGTACAAGGGCAGCGCGGAACTGATGACGGCGATCCTCGGCGGCCACTTAATGTCGGTCAGCGACTCGACCGGCTTCGCGCCGCAGGTCGACGCCGGCAAGCTGCGACTGCTGGCGACTTTTGGATCGAAACGCACTAAGCGCTGGCCTGACGTGCCGACGCTCAACGAGCTCGGCTACGACACGATTTCCGACTCGCCGTTCGGCATCGCCGGCCCCGCGGGCATGGACCCGGCCGTGATCAAAGTGCTGCACGATGCATTCAGGAAAGCGCTCGACGACCCGAAGGTTCTCGGGCTGCTCGAACGCTTTGACCAGCCGGTCATTTACATGGGACCCGACGGGTACACGAAGTTTGCGCGCGAAACCTTCGAGGCCGAGAAGGCGACGATCGATCGGCTGGGGTTGCGCGGAAGCATGTAACCGAGGCGTCGCTCGTGTACGCGATCGGCTATACCGATCGCACGTGCACTCGCTCCGGTACGGCGCACGCTTCGGGCGCGCCGCTCAAGACTGACTTGTCGGCTGCACTCCGGAGCGCAGCCGACTAATCGGTGCTGGACGGCTCTCGCGCCGCGAGAGCCGTGCCGCTCCGAGTGCACGTGCGAGCCCGCCGGGCTCGCGTACACGAGGAGCGCGACCTACGCCGCGGCCAACTGCGCCGACTTGAATGCATGGGCCAGGGCGGCAGGCGTGTGGCTCTTCAACTCTTTCAGCGAATGAAGCTGGTCGCGGCCGCAGTTGCTGCAGTGGCTCACCGGCAACGTGAGATCGACTTCAAACTTCGGCAGTTCGGGCAGTTCCACGTCGACGTGGAAGGTGTGGGGCCGGTCGTCGTTCGTGCCCAGCGCGGTACCGCACTTCGAGCAACTGTAGTGCTTGAAGACGAGGCCCTTGGTCTGACTGGCCGGAAACGCGGGCTCATCCTGTTCGAGCAGATGATCGAGCAGCAGCAACGGGAAGTCCGCGAGCGCAAAGAGTCGATGGCCTTGCGCACACTCGAGCACCGGCAACCCGCGCAGCGTGACTTCGAGCGGGGCGTCGGCACCGCTTGCAGCGGTCAGCTTGGCGGGCGCGGTCTCGGACTTGCAGATGGGGCAGCGACGCGTATTCGTCGACATGTTGGGCTCCTCTAGAAGATCATCGGGCGTCGAAGTTTCTCGATCGATCGTCCGCCGCGCAGCCGGGTTCGTCGACCCGGATCAACCCCTATTTCGGGGAAGGTATGGACGAGTTCCCCGCCGCAACGTGCGCCGCCGAAGGGCGGCTCCGATGCTGCTCCAGATCCGTGTGTGCAGGCGACTGCCGAGCGGCCGCGTGCAACAGGGACAGGCGCTCAGTGCACGTGTTGCGACAGTTCGCCCTTCGTGTACCTGTGCGCAACCGTCGGCAGCGGCAGCGGCTGGATCTTGCCTCCCTGCCCCTCGCAACCGAACTGCAGGTAGCGCTCCTTGCAGATTGCCTTGGCCGCGGCGCGCGCCGGCTTCAGGAAATCCCGCGGATCGAAATGGGCGGGGTTCTCGTGCAGGAACCTGCGGACCGCCGCCGTCATCGCGAGGCGGATGTCGGTATCGATGTTGATCTTGCGAACGCCGTGCTTGATCGCTTCCTGGATTTCCTCCACCGGCACGCCGTAGGTCTCTTTCATCTGACCGCCGTACTTGCGGATTTCTTCCAGCAGGTTCTGCGGCACGCTCGACGAGCCGTGCATCACCAGGTGCGTGTTCGGGATGCGCCTGTGGATCTGCTTGATGCGTTCGATCGCGAGAATGTCGCCGGTCGGCTTGCGCGTGAACTTGTAGGCACCGTGACTCGTGCCGATCGCGATGGCGAGCGCATCGAGCTGGGTCTTCTTGACGAAGTCGGCGGCCTGGTCCGGATCGGTCAGCAGCTGCTCGCGCGTCATCGTCGATTCGGTGCCGTGGCCGTCTTCCTTGTCGCCCTTCATCGTCTCCAGCGAACCGAGGCAGCCGAGTTCGCCTTCGACGCTGACGCCGAGGGCATGCGCCAATTCGACGACCTTCTTCGTCACCTGCCAATTGTAGTCGTAGTCGGCAATCGTCTTGCCGTCCTCGCGCAACGAGCCGTCCATCATCACCGAAGAGAAGCCGAGCTTGATCGCGCCTTCGCAGACGGCGGGCGACTGGCCATGGTCCTGATGCATCGCGACCGGCAGCTGCGGGTAGCTCTCGACCGCGGCCTGGATCAGATGCTTCAGGAAGTTTTCTCCGGCGTACTTCCGGGCACCGGCGGAGGCCTG
Source organism: uncultured beta proteobacterium (assembly GCA_963712485.1). Taxonomy (GTDB): domain Bacteria; phylum Pseudomonadota; class Gammaproteobacteria; order Burkholderiales; family Burkholderiaceae_F; genus JALORV01. Next base: position 72,389 of record CAVQID010000060.1, on the reverse strand, counting down.
CATGATGACCGGCGCATTCACCTCGTGGGCCGCCTCCATGATGGCCTGCACCTGCTCCAGATTGTTGACGTTGAACGCGGGCACGCCGTAGCCGTTTTCGGCGGCGTGGTCCAGCAACTGACGCATTGATACCAGGGCCATTTCTCTCTCCTGAATCTACTCATTGAATCGGGCGACTGTCGATTTTAGGCGACACGGCGCCGCGCCGCGATTGCACGGCCCGGAGGTACCGCAGCCCCCCGATCGGGTAATGCTCCCTACGCCATGGAAGCGCCGGACCGGATCTCCGCGCGTCGTTCAGGCGTGCTCGCCGACCCGGACGATCTTCAGTGTATTGGTGCCGCCGGCCTGGCCCATCGGCTCGCCTACCGTCAGCACGATGAGGTCCCCGCGCTTCACCACGCCCTTGTCGAGCAAAAGTCGTTCCGCGCCGGCCAGCGCCGCGTCGCGGTCCGCGCCGGCTGTGAAGTGCAGCGGCCGGACGTTCCGATACAGCGCCAGGCGACGCGCGGTCGCCGCACTCGGGGTCAGCGCATAAATCGGAATGTCGACGTCGTGTCGGCTCATCCACAGCGTGGTCGAGCCGGACTCCGTCAGCGCGCAGATTGCCGCGCAGCGCAGGTGGAAGGCCGTGAACAGCGCGCCGTAAGCGATCGACTGATCGACGCGAGTAAACGTCTGATCGATGAACTGCATGTCGAGTTCAACGGTCTCCGAGCGGTCAGCTTCCTGGACGATGCTCGCCATCGCCTCGACCACTTCGACCGGATACTTGCCCGCCGCGGTCTCGGCGGAAAGCATGACGGCATCGGTGCCGTCCAGCACCGCGTTGGCGACGTCACTGACCTCGGCGCGCGTGGGCACGGCATTGACGATCATCGACTCCATCATCTGCGTCGCCGTGATCGCGAGTTTGTTCGCGGCTCGGGCCATCTTGATCATCCGCTTCTGCAACGCCGGCACCGCGGCGTTGCCGACCTCCACCGCGAGGTCGCCGCGCGCAACCATGATGCCGTCGGTCGCTTCGAGGATCTCGCGCAGCCGCGGGATGGCCTCGGCGCGCTCGATTTTCGCGATGATCTGCGGCCGCACGCCGTGCTTCTCCCCGGCGATCGTGGCCAGCTGTCGCGCCATCTCGACATCGGTGCGGTTCTTCACGAAGGAAACCGCGACATAGTCGGCACCACACAGCATCGCCGTCTCGATGTCGCGCACGTCCTTGCCGGTCAGCGCCGGCGCCGAGAGGCCGCCACCCTGCTTGTTGATGCCTTTGTTGTCCGATAGTTCGCCGCCAACGCGCACCGTCGTGTGGATCTCGCTGCCTTCGACGCGATCGACATCGATGACGATCAGGCCGTCGTTGAGCAACAGTGTGTCACCGGCCCGAACGTCCTTCGGCAGGTCCTTGTAGTCGAGGCCGACACGTCCTTCAGTGCCCAGTTCGGCATTCGCATCGAGCACGAAGGGTGCGCCGGTCCGCAGCATGATGCGGCCCTTCTCGAATTTGCCGACACGCACCTTCGGACCCTGCAGGTCCGCCATGATCGCAACGTCACGTCCGATGCGGGCAGCCGCCTCGCGGACGAGCTTTGCGCGCTCCAGATGGTCATTCGCCGAACCGTGCGAGAAATTGAAGCGCACGACGTCGACGCCGGCAGCGAGCATTCGTTCCAGCACCAGCGCGTCGCTCGATGCGGGACCAAGTGTGGCGACGATCTTCGTGCTGCGGGCCATATCAGTCCTTCATCGCACCAGGGTGCCGGCTATGCACGCAGTCGTGGCCGCGCGACGACGACATCGTAAGTCGTCAGCTCGACCGGATTGCCATCGGGATCGTTGAAATATAGCGACAACGACTGTTCGTGGTCCTGCAGTCGCGGCGGCGACGGGCGGCGGCGCTTGTCGAACAGGGGCAGCCGGGCTACGCGCCGTGAGAACGCGACGAAGCCCTCGCCATCCGTGCGCAGGGCCACCGTCGTGCCGTGCCCGGCTCGACGGTCGTCCTCGAACAGCGCGACATGTGTCGTGCCGTCGGCGGCCGTCAACGTCAGCGGCCCGCCCACTTCGCGCGCCCAGGCGGCGAAGCGACGATCACGACGCAGGCCGAGCACGGCACCGTACCAGCGCGCTGCCGCCGCACGGTCGCGCACGTAGATGTGCACGTGATCCAGTCCGGCAACAGCGAAACGACTCAACTCGATTCCAGGGAAACAGCGATCACGCAGCGGCGCGCGCTTGGAGGATCTCGATCGCCGGCAACGTCTTGCCCTCGAGGAACTCGAGAAATGCGCCACCACCGGTTGAGATGTAGCTGATCTGGTCGCCGATGCCGTAACGCGCGATGGCGGCCAGCGTGTCGCCGCCTCCGGCGATCGAAAACGCACCGTTCGCCGTCGCTTCGGCTATCGCGAGTGCCATGTGGTGCGTGCCGTCACTGAACGCGTCGTACTCGAAAACGCCGACCGGACCGTTCCAGATGATCGTGCCCGCATCGCGCAGCGAGTGCGACAGCCCCAGCGCGCTCTGCGGCCCGATGTCCAGGATCATCTCGTCGTCCCGCACGTCATCGGCACGCCGCACGGTGGCCGGCGCGGTTGCGGAGATTTCCTTGGCCACGACCACGTCGATCGGCAGTGGCAACGTGGCCCCCTTGGCGGCCAGTGTGGCCAGCACCTTCTTGCATTCGGGCACCAGATCCGGTTCCGCCAGCGACCTGCCGATGGGGAAACCCTCGGCCAGCAGGAACGTATTCGCGATTCCGCCCCCGACGATCAATCGGTCGACCTTCTGCGCGAGGTTGTTGAGCAGCGTGAGCTTCGTGGAAACCTTGGAGCCGGCAACGATGGCCGCGAGCGGACGCTTGGGATTGCCGAGCGCCCTGCCCAGCGCATCGATCTCTGCGGCCAGCAACGGACCGGCGCAGGCAATCGGCGCGAACTTCGCGATGCCGTGCGTCGTCGCCTCCGCGCGGTGGGCCGTGCCGAACGCGTCGTTTACATAGACGTCAGCGAGGGCTGCCATCTTGCGCGCCAGTTCATCGCTGTTCTTTTTTTCGCCCGGATTCACCCGGCAGTTTTCCAACAGGACGACCTCACCTGGCTCGACATTGACGCCAGCGACCCAGTCCGACTTCAACGCGACCGGGCGCTGCAGCAGTTCGCCCAGACGCTTCGCTACGGGAGCCAGCGAATCTTCCGGCTTCAATTCACCTTCCTTGGGCCGCCCCAGATGCGAGGTCACCATGACGGCCGCACCAGCATCCAGCGCCATGCGGATTGCCGGCACCGACGCGCGAATGCGCGTGTCTTCCGTGATGTTGCCGGCATTGTCGAGCGGCACGTTGAGGTCCGAGCGGATAAACACTCGGCGGCCCGCCAGCTGTCCGCTGCGGGCAAGTTCTTCCAGGGTACGGACGTGCATGGAATCGGGCGAGGCGTTCAGGTGAGCCGTTCAACGCATGCATCAGCCTGCACGCGATGAGGGCGAGTTGGGCATTATACGAGCCGTTGTCCTCGGAAGCGCTCATGCATCGCTTGTCATTTTCGAAGGCTGAACGCGTTGCCGTGATCGTTGCGGCCGTCGCCTTGCTGCTGACGGCTTTCGGCCCTGCGGAGATGCTCGAATATCGCCGCGCAGTCGCTCGCGAGCGAGCCGTGGCGAGTCGTGAGCGGTCATCTCGTGCACATCAACGGGATGCACGCCGCCATCAACTCGCTTGCATTGATCATCGTCGCTCGTCTCTTCGCCGCCGATCTCGAGGCGGGACGACAGGCGGGCGTGCTGGTGGTCGCGGCGCTCATCATCAGCGCCGGGCTCGCGTTCTTCTATCCGCAGGTCAGCTGGTATCGCGGGCTCTCCGGCGTGGTGCACGCGCTGTTTTTCGCGGGCGCCATAACGTGGCTCCTGCGCGCCGGCCCGCGCAACGTGCGGACACTCTGGCTGCCGGCCGCACTGCTCGCCGGCGGATGGATCAAGGTCGCGCTCGAACAGCCGACGGGCGACGTGCTGCCGCACGCGGAGTGGCTCGGCGCTGCGGTGGTTCCGCAGGCGCACCTGATCGGCGCCGCCTGCGGGACCGCGATCGGCCTAGCGCTTGCGCTGACTGATCGTCGGCGCGAACAGCAGCGCGCCAAGCAGCAGCAGTTGCAGTCCCGGTAGCGCACCGCCGCCGCCGGAACTCGCAGGCGGAACGGCTGAAGAGCCACCACCTCCTCCACCGGCAGGCGTCGTCAGTGTGATCGTGACCGTCTGCGTCGCGCTGTTCGCCAGGCCATCGCTGGCGGAGTACGTCAGCTGGTACGTGCCCGCTGCGAAGCCTGTCGTGTTCCAGTTGAAGCGACCCGCTGAATCCAGCGACTGCAGCGGCACGGTCGAGCTGCTTTCGGCACTGAACGACACCGGATCGTTGTCTGCATCCGTTGCGGTGACATCAAACGAGACGATCTGACCCACCGCGGCCGACTGGTCCTGAACAGCCAGCAGGCTCGGTGCGCGGTTGACGCGCACGATGATCGAATCCCGGGCAACTTTGCCTTCGTTATCGGTTGCGGTCAGACTTACCTCGGCGTACCCGGTCGGCAGGGTCAAGGTGGCGGTCGTCCCGGTGCTCGCGCTCAGAGTTCCCGCAGTCGTCGACCAGACTGCGGTCTGGATCGATTTGCCTGGAAACGCCGTGAATGCGGCGGTGAACGTAACGGTGCCCCCCGCGTCGACCACGCGCGCGGATGCGTTCACTTCCACCGCCGGAATCCTCTCGATAGCGCCCTGCACCGCTTTCTCCGCGTCAAGAAGGCCGCGACCGCATTCCTGGACCAGTGCGTAACAATAGCCGCCGATCGGGTGCGGTCGGACGCGGTCGGACATGCCGAGCCATGCCTTGATGAACGCCGGTGTGGCATCTGGCGCGAGAGACTTGACGAGCGCAGCGACTCCCGCCACCTGCGGCGCGGCCGGGCTCGTACCCACGAAGCCGGCATAGGCGGGGCCGCTGTCTCCCGTTGCGGTGACACTGGTGGGTGTCGTCGGCCCGAACAGCACCGTGGAATAGATGTAATAGCCGTCCCACGCAGCGTTGTCGATGGCGCTGCCGGCGCCCAGCGACGTCGGCGGACCACCGCCCGGTGCGCTCAACGTGGTGCCGGCGCCGATGTTGGCGTAGCTGGCGTTTTCTCCGTTGATGCTGTGCGCGGTCACCGCGACGACGCCGTTGCAGTTCGCCGGCGCGATCATGCCGACATTGCCGTCGTTGCCGGTCGCGGCAATGATCACGGCGCCTGCCGCGATCGCCGCATCGACCGCAGCCTGCATCGTCGGACCGCAGGTATCGCCACCGCCGAGGCTCAGGTTGATGACGTGCGCCGGATTGGCATTCATCGGCGCATTGCCAACGGGAAGCCCGGCGGCCCAGCGAATCGCTTCCGCGATATCCGACAGATCGCCGCCGCACTTGCCCAGCGCGCGCACCGGAACGACCTGCACGTTCCAGGCGACACCGGCGATGCCGGCGTTGTTGTTGCCCATCGCTGCCGCGACACCGGCTATGTGCGTGCCGTGCCAGCTGCTGTCGAACGGCGTGTACGGCGCAGTCTCGCCCGTTGCACACTCGTCCGGATACAGCGTCTTCTCCTCAACGGTCACCCAGTCGCCGGGATCAGACGGGTCGGCGTCCGGACCATCGCCATCATTCGCGACGAAATTTGCCGGCAGTCCCGCGCCGTTCGCGCTCGAGACGAAGTCGTAGCCGGGCAGGACGCGACCCGAAAGTTCCGGGTGGTTGACGATGCCCGTGTCGATGATCGCGACAATGACCGCGCTCGAGCCGGTCGTCCGGTCCCATGCCGGCGGAAGGTTGGCGCCGCCCGCCGCGGTGGCCGTCACGGTGGCTGCCCCCGCCTGCCCGGTGTAGCTCGACGTCGGGCTGAACAGATTCCACTGCCACTGCATGTAGCGCGAGTCGTTTGGATCGAAAAGTGCGCGGAAACGCACGTTCGGCTCCGCGTACTCGACGTTCGGGTCCTGCGCGATGCGCGCCGCCGCCGCGCGCGCCTCGTCCAGCGTCATTGCCGAGTCGAGCTGCATCAGGTGCGAACCGCCAGCCATCGCGCGCAGCGCCTTCATGCCGACGCCGGCCGACGTGCTCATCGCCTGCACGCGATCCGCGGACAACGCAGCAGCCCGCACCTGCGTGCGACTTCCGCGCAGCTTGACGATCAGCTTGTCGACCTTCTGCCCGGTCGCCTGTTGGTGCGCAACAGGAGTTTTGCTGCGGACCACCTTGGGAGTGGGTGCACTGTCGACACGTGCGCCCGATACCGGCCACGCGGTGGCCAAGGCCGCCGCCGCGGAGACTGCAAAAGCGAAGTGAAGTGGTCGTATCACCGTGCGCTCCAGAGCCGGTTTTCCAGCTGACGATCCTTCGACCGCGAACGCCGGATGGTGTCACCCAACCTGCGTCGGCGGACGGCCGAAAAGGCCGACGAAAATGTCATACCAAAGCGCGAACGACGATTGCTACGCGCGCCCTGATCGCAGTAACGCGCGAGATGGCGATTCAGATTACTTCAAGATCGAAGCTCGGGGTTACCCCGGTTCAACGCGTCGATCACAAGCGTACCGACGCCGCTACTTGGCAGCCATCAGCGCAACGGTCGTGTCGAGCATCCGGTTGGAAAACCCCACTCGTTGTCGTACCAGCTCGACACCTTGACCAGCCGGCCCGACACCTTCGTCAGCGTGGCGTCGAAGATCGACGAACGGGCATCATGGTTGAAGTCGCTGGAGACCAGCGGGTCGGTGTTGTAACCCAGCACTCCGGCGAGTTCACCCGCAGCCGCCGCCTTCATGATGCCGTTGACCTCATCGACCGTCGTATCCCGCGCCGCGATGAACGACAGGTCAACGATCGATACGTTGATGGTCGGGACGCGGATCGCGTAGCCATCGAGCTTGCCGTTGAGTTCCGGCAACACCAGTCCCACGGCCGCCGCGGCGCCGGTCTTGGTGGGGATCATGTTGTGGGCAGCCGCACGCGCGCGTCGCAGGTCTTCGTGATAGACGTCGGTCAGGACCTGGTCATTCGTGTAGGCATGTATCGTGGTCATCAGCCCGGAGACGAGACCGATCTTGTCGTGCAAGGGCTTGACCATCGGCGCCAGGCAATTCGTCGTGCACGACGCGTTCGAAATGACGGTATGTGCGGCCTTGAGCACGCCATGGTTCACGCCATAGACGATCGTCGCGTCGACGTCCTTGCCACCCGGCGCGGAAATGATGACTTTCTTCGCGCCACCCTTGACGTGCGCCGATGCCTTCTCCTTGCTGGTAAAAAAGCCGGTGCACTCGAGCACGACGTCGACACCGAGGGCGCCCCACGGCAGTTCAGCCGGGTTGCGATTGGCGAGCACCTTGATGCGATCGCCGTCGACGATCATCGCATCGCCATCGACGCTGACACTGCCCGGGAACGTGCCGTGGGTCGTGTCGTACTTCGTCAGGTGCGCATTGGTTTTCGGGTCACCGAGATCGTTGATCGCGACGATCTGCAGGTCGTGCTTCTTGCCGCCCTCGTAATGGGCTCGGAGGATGTTGCGGCCGATGCGGCCGTAGCCGTTGATGGCAACTTTGAGTGTCACTTCGTCTTCCCTTTCGCAATGACTGCTTTCACGGTGGCGACGACGTTGTCGACCGTGAATCCGAAATGCTTGAACAGGACGCCGGCCGGCGCCGACTCGCCGAAGCGGTCGACGCCAATGACCGCGCCCTCGGCACGCACGTACTTCCACCAGAAATCCGTGACGCCGGCCTCGATCGCAATACGCGGCAGCCCGTCGGGCAGCACGCTCAGCTTGTACTCGGCGCTCTGGCGGTCGAACACCGTGGTCGAGGGCATCGAGACGACGCGAACCGGTACGCCCGCTGACTCCAGCGCCTTCTGCGCCTCGACAGCCAGCGGCACTTCCGAGCCGGTCGCGATGATCACCGCCCGCGCTTTCGCCACGCCACCGGCGGCCTCGGCAAGCACGTAGGCACCCTTGCGGATCGCCTCGATGTCGGTCGAAGTGCGCACGAACGGCACCGCCTGGCGTGAGAACAGCAGGCAGGTCGGCCCATCACTGCGCGCCGCGGCGGCACCCCATGCGACCAGCGTTTCGACGGTATCGCAGGGCCGCCAGAGGTCCATGTGGGGAATCAGCCGCAGGCTGGCCGCGTGCTCGACAGACTGGTGCGTCGGTCCGTCCTCGCCCAGTCCGATCGAGTCGTGCGTGAACACGAACACCACGCGCCGCTTCATCAGCGCTGCCATTCGCAGCGCGTTGCGTGAATAGTCGGAAAACGTCAGAAACGTACCGACGAACGGCAGGTAGCCCCCATGCAACGCGATGCCGTTGGCGATCGCGCTCATGCCGAACTCGCGCACACCGTAGTGCACGTGCCGTCCAAAAGCGAACTCGCCGCCGGGCTTCAGCGTGCCGGCGCTGTTCCACTTGGTGAGGTTGCTGCCGGTGAGATCCGCCGAGCCGCCCAGCATTTCCGGCAAAGCCTTGCCGAGCACGTCGAGCGCCAGCTGCGAGGCCTTGCGCGTCGCGACCGTTTCCTTCTTCTCAGCCGCGTTCTCGACAGCGGTGGCGAGCGTTTGCGCAAACTGCGCGGGCAGTTCACCGTCAACGCGACGCCGGAACTCGGCAGCTTCGCTCGGATACGAACTTGCGTACTTTTCAAACAGCGCCTGCCAGGCGGCTTCCTTACGCGCACCCGACGTGCGCGCGTCCCACGCGCGATAGACCTCGGCCGGCACCGTAAATGGCGCATGCGGCCAGCCGATTGTCGCGCGGGTTGCAGCGATCTCCGCGTCACCCAGCGCCTCGCCATGCGCCTTTTCGGTGCCGGCGCGGTTGGGCGAGCCCTTGCCGATCACGGTGCGAGCGATGATCAGGCTCGGCCTGTCGCTGCGCCGCGCGGCGACTATTGCAGCGTCGACCGCGGCGACATCATGGCCGTCGACCGGGCCGATGACGTTCCATCCGTACGCGCGGAAACGCGCTGCCGTGTCATCGGCGAACCAGTGGCCGACTTCGCCGTCGATCGAAATGCCGTTGTCGTCGTAGATGGCGATCAGCTTGGCGAGTTGCCACACGCCGGCGAGCGAGGCCACCTCATGCGAAATGCCTTCCATCAGGCAGCCATCGCCCAGGAAGACGTAGCTGTGGTGATCCACCAGCGGAAAACCCGGCCGGTTGAATTCGTGCGCCAGCAGCCGCTCGGCGAGCGCCATGCCGACGGCGTTGGCGAGTCCTTGCCCGAGCGGGCCCGTGGTCGTCTCTACACCGGGCGTGACGTCGACTTCCGGATGCCCCGGCGTGAGGCTGTGCATCTGGCGGAAATTCACCAGTTCCTGCATGGGCAGGTCGTACCCGGTGAGATGCAGCAGTGCATATTGCAGCATCGAGCCATGCCCGTTGGAGAGCACGAAGCGATCCCGGTTCGGCCAGTGCGGATTGGCGGGATTGTGCGCAAGGTGACCGCCCCAAAGGGCCACCGCAATCTCTGCCATCCCCATCGGCATGCCGGGATGCCCGGAGTTCGCCTTCTGAACCGCATCCATCGCAAGCGCGCGGATGGCATTGGCCATCTCGACGCGGGTTCCCGCCGGGACCGCGCGAAGGTTGGAGGCGTCATTCATCGTCGCGGGTCCAGGAAGGTGGAATCTTGGGGTTTTGGCGGTCGCGCAGCCCGACCGCCGTGCGGCGGCAGGAACCATTCACACGCGCGCTCCCGGAAAGCAGCAAATTTTAGCAAAGGCAAAGGCTTGAAGCTGCGCTGCACGGATTTCTCCAGCCTCGCAGTTGACCGGCGACACAACCTCTTGGAGCAAGCGCTCCAAACTTCGGTCGGTGGGACAAGCAGCTATATGTACAGGCGCAGATTTCCTATACTATTCGCGGCTTTTCCAAATTCGATCCGGACAACACAAGGACGCAACGGGCGCCAAGGTTGAAATGCTCCGCCGCAGGGTTCTGCGGCTAGTCAATCGACCGCAGGCAACGTGCCGTTAGGCAGCATTCCCGCCATAGCCAGCAGGTGCAGCGCAAGCTGCAGGACTCGCGTGCCGCGCCACAGCGCGTGGGTCCCGGATCGTGGGGTTGCGACGCGAGTCGCGATTCAGGTCGATAAGGGCGGACCTGCTGGGGGACGAAGATGCAAGGCCTTCACCTGACTGGCGATCTGTTCGGCTGCGGCTGCAGCGCAGCCACTCTTACGGATCTCGAAGCGCTGTCGACGTTGTGCCGCACGGCCACGCTCGACGCCAGACTCACCATCGTTGACGAAAAATGGCATGCCTTTCCTGAATGGAACGGCCAGCCAGGCGGCATCACGGGCACGATTCTGCTCGCCGAATCGCATCTCGCGATCCACACGTGGCCGGAAAGCCGCGGCGTGACGCTCGACGTCTACGTCTGCAATTTCACGGAAGACAACACCGCCAAGGCCGAGCAGTTGTTCGACACGCTGATGCTCGCGTTCCGGCCGCAACGTCAGGTCGTCAATCGCATCACGCGCGGAGACGTCGCCAGCGGCGAAGCAATCGATCGCGACGTTGCCACAGCGGCTGAAGAGCCGCAAGTCGCAGCTGAGTTTCGACTGGCTGAACGCCCATTCCGGCTATGGCTTCACCATCAAGGAGAAGCTGGCGGACATCGAGTCGGCGTACCAGCGCGTCGAGGTCTTCGACACGCACCAGTTCGGCCGGCTGTTCCGTCTCGATGGCCGCTTGATGACGTCAGAGGGCGACGAGTTTTTCTATCACGAGTGCATGACGCATCCGGCGGCGCTCGCGCACCCGAATCCCGAGTCGGTGCTCGTGATCGGCGGCGGCGACGGCGGCTCGTCGGAGGAACTCTTCAAGCATCCGAGCGTGAAGCGCATCGTGATGGCCGAGCTCGACCCGGTCGTCATCGACATCTCCCGCAGGTACCTCGGCACGATTCACAAGGGCGCGCTCGACGATCCGCGACTCGACATCCGCATCGGCGACGGCTTCGAGTACGTCAGGTCGACGACCGAGCGGTTCGACATGATCGTTCTCGACCTGACGGATCCGGACACGCCGGCGTTTCATCTGTACTCGGAAGAATTCTTCCGCATGTGCCAGCGCTGCCTGAAGCCCGGCGGCCTGCTGACGTTGCACCTGGGCTCACCGGTGTACCAGGCCGATACCGTGCGCAAGAACGCATCGAATCTGCGCAAGGTGTTCAAGCACGTCGCACCGCTGTCGCTCTTCATCCCGCTCTACGGCTCGCAATGGTGCCTGGCGGTCGCGAGCGACACGATCGATCCGCGCGCAACGTCGGTCGAAACGATCGCGCAGCGCATGGTCGAGCGCAAGCTCGACGACCTGCGCTTCTATCACCCGGCCATGCACCCGGCGCTCTTCACGCTGCCCCGCTTCGTGCAGGATCTCGTGGCTGCGGGTCCGAGCGGCGCACGGGTCGCCCACCTGCGCGCCGCTTGATCCGCCGACGAGCCCGCACTGCGGGTAGCGGCGTTTGAATCGCGAGGCCGGTCACCACCGGCCTCTTTTTTTGACCAAAGCGAGCGGGCCACCTACGCTCGCAGCCATGCCGTCTCCACGATTCCTGGTCGAGGCTGAGCCCATGGTGGGCGAAGCAGCTCCGCTGCCCCCGGCGGTGGCGCACCACGCACTGCGGGTACTCCGGCTACGCGCCGGCTCCCCGATCACGCTCTTCACCGGACGCGGCGGCGAGTATGCGGCGCGGCTGCGCGTCGACGGCGAACGCGCGTGGGCAGTCACGGAGCGCTTCGAGTCAATCGAACGCGAGTCAACGCTTGCCGTGACGCTGGTGCAGGCGTGGGTGGCGACCGACAAGCTGGATTGGATCGTGGAAAAGGCGGTCGAGCTCGGCGTGATGGCCTTGTGCTTCGTGCCCGCGGCGCGCAGTGTGGTCCGGCTTGAGGACTCGCGGCGCGGAAAGCGACTGCACCGGCTCGGCGAGATCGCCGTTGCTGCCTGCTGCCAGAGCGGTCGCAACCGCGTGCCTCGCGTTGAAGCCGCCGATACGTTGCAGCGCGGACTCGAGCACGCGCTACGTGACGGCGCCGCGGGTCTGCTGCTCGACCCTGAGTCACCGCAAGGACTGTCGGGCGCCGCACCCTACCTTAGTCCGCTCGCGCTCGCGGTTGGGCCGGAAGGCGGGTTTGATGATGACGAGCGTAGCGTCGCAGTGCGGCTGGGTTATCGCACGGTTCGCCTGGGCCCGCGTATTCTTCGTACCGAGACCGCCGGGGTTGCCGCCCTCGCTGCACTCCAGGCACTCGGCGGCGACTTGCGATAACGCCGACTCTGCGCGAGTTGCAAATTCCTTCCCAAGTCAGATCGGACGACACGGAGGCTTTATGAGCTTGCTCGACTCGCTGCTTTCTGGACTGGCGGGCAATTCCACTGGTGGCCAGGGCGCTGCCAACCCGCTCCTGCAGATCGCAATGCAGATGCTGACCGGTGGCAGCCAGTCCGGCGGACTGTCGTCGCTGATCGAGCAGTTCCAGCGCGTCGGCATGGGACCGCAGTTGAACTCATGGATCTCGAGCGGCCAGAATCTGCCGATCTCGCCCGAGCAGCTGATGCGGGTGTTGGGTCAGGGACAGATGCAAGAGATGGCCGCGAGCAGCGGCATGGATGTCGGTCAACTCTCCGGCGGATTGGCAGAGCTGCTCCCACAGGTGATTGATCAGTTGACGCCAGGGGGCGAGGTGCCGGCAACCGGCATGGATGCGGCGCTCGCAGAGCTGTCGCGGATGATGCCGCGCGGCTAGGCGTCAGGTGTACAGCACGCGGAACGGGATTTTTTGCTCTGCATAGCTTCTGGCCGCGTCGCGGAACACGTCGAGCAGAGCATCGCGCTGTGCACTGTTGAATTGCTCTGTTCGCGGCAGGTGATCGAGCAGAACGACGTAGCCGTCCGCCGGCGCCTGGTCCGGCAGGTCGGTGAGTGCGTCGTACAGCGCGTCCAGGTTCATACCGAACCAGGATGGAAATTCGAAGGCCGCCGCCATCGCGCGCAGCACTGACGCCTTGTCGGTGCAGCCCTCCAGCTTGACCTCGATCAACCGCTGCCCGCTTTGCTGCGCCCAGTCGCGCAGCGCGGAATCGCCGCCGCTGCGCAGCGGCCTCACGGTCTGGCTGGGAAGCTTGCTGAAGCGCTCGTTATCGGGTGGGCTCATTCGCGCATTCGCCTGAACGAGTTGTAGTGATCGTCGGTGTAGTAGTACTCGCCGCTCGTCGCCGGATCGCCAGTCGAGCCTTTGCCGGCAACGATCCGGCGCGCGCCGCGGTCGAGCTCCGACGCTGTGCGCACGGTGTATTCGGTGTAGTAACCGCGCGGCCTAGGCGGCAGGTGCCCCTCGCGATTGCCGAAGGTCGAGCCATCCTTGCGGTAAGCGAAAGGGCCGCCTTTCCTGATGACGGCCAGCGTCTCGCGCGCTTCGCGAGGAAGCTCGGCAACACTGACGTCGGACACAGCAGGGGCAGACGTTTCACGCGCACCGCCGGTCGGGCCGCAGGCGAACAGCGCGGCGACGACACAGCCGTTCGCTATGCCGCGAAGAGCCCGCCAGAACACGCTAGAGCAACTCCGGCTGGCGCATCGAATTGGCTTCGAGCACGGTCAACGCCGTCATGTTGACGATGCGGCGCACCGTTGCCGACGAAGTCAGAATGTTGATCGGCCGAGCCGCACCGAGAAGGATGGGTCCGATCGCAATGTTGTTACCGGCTGTCGCCTTCAGCAGGTTGTAGGAAATGTTGGCCGACTCAATGTTTGGACAGACGATCAGGTTCGCGTCCCCCTTCAACGTCGAAAACGGCATGATCGACTTGCGCATCGCCTCGTCCACTGCACAGTCGGCATGCATCTCGCCATCGACATCGAGTTCTGGGGCCTGCGCGCGAATCAACTCCAGCGCGGTCCGCATCTTCAGCGCGGAAGCCGTGTTGCTCGAACCGAAATTGGAGTGAGATACGAGTGCAACCGCCGGCTCGAAGCCGAGTCGGCGCAACTGCTCGGCCGCAAGGATCGCGATCTCGGCAATCTCCGGGGCCGTCGGGTCGACGTTGACGTGGGTGTCGACCAGCGCAAGCTGCCGTCCCGGCAGCATCAGCACGTTCATCGCCGCGTAGACGCCACAACCGGGTCGCCGCCCGATCACCTGATCGACATAGTGCAGATGCAGGTTGTGCGTGCCAAAGGTGCCGCAGATCATGCCGTCGGCATCGCCCCTCAGGATCATCATTGACCCGATCAGCGTGTGACGGCGACGCATCTCGATCTTGGCGTACTGCGCAGTCACTCCCCGGCGCGCAGCAATGCGGTGATAGTTCTCCCAGTAGTCGCGATAGCGCGTGTCCTGCTGCGGATTGATCAGGTCGAAGTCCTGACTTTCGCGCATGCGCAGACCAAAGCGCTGGAGACGGCGATCGACGATGTCGGGACGGCCGATCAGTATCGGTCGGGCCAGTTTCTCGTCGACCACCACCTGCACCGCACGCAACACGCGTTCGTCCTCACCCTCCGCAAAGACGATGCGCGACCGACCACCGACGGCTACCGCGTTCTTCGCGATCGTGAAGATCGGCTTCATGAACGTGCCGGAGTGGTAGACGAATTGCTGCAGCTGGTCGCGATAGGCGTCGAGGTCAGCGATCGGCCGCGAAGCCACGCCGCTTTCCATTGCCGCCTTGGCAACGGCCGGCGCGATGCGAGTGATGAGGCGCGGATCAAATGGCTTCGGAATCAGGTACTCCGGCCCGAACGACAGGTTGGTGATGCCGTAAGCCGAGGCGACGACGTCGCTCTGTTCCTCCTGCGCGAGTCCGGCGATCGCCTGCACCGCGGCAACTTCCATTGCAGTGGTGATCGTCGTGGCACCGACGTCCAGCGCGCCGCGGAAGATGAAGGGAAAGCACAGGACGTTGTTCACCTGATTCGGATAGTCCGAGCGCCCGGTCGCGATGATCGCGTCGTCGCGCACGCTCTTGACCTGATCCGGCATGATTTCCGGAGTCGGATTGGCCAGTGCCAGGACCAGCGGCCTGGATGCCATGCGCGCAACCATCTCAGCCTTGAGCACCCCACCCGCCGAAAGCCCGAGAAAGACATCGGCGCCCTCGATGACCTCGCCCAGCTTGCGCGCCGACGTGTCCTGCGCGAACTTTGCCTTGTCGTCGTCCATCAGCGCGGTGCGACCGCGATAGACGACCCCTTCGATGTCTGTCACCCAGATGTTCCGCCGCGGCACGCCCAGCCCGACGAGCAATTCGAGGCAGGCGAGTGCGGCCGCCCCGGCCCCGCTGGTCACCAGCTTGATCTGATCGAGCTGCTTTCCGACCACCTTCAGGCCATTGAGGATTGCCGCGCCGACAATAATTGCCGTGCCGTGCTGGTCGTCGTGGAAGACAGGAATCTTGAGTCGATCGCGCAGCTTGCGCTCGACGTAGAAGCACTCGGGTGCCTTGATGTCCTCGAGGTTGATGCCGCCGAACGTCGGTTCGAGTGCCGCAATGACCTCGATCAGTCGATCCGGATCGGGTTCGTTCACTTCGATGTCGAAGACATCGATCCCCGCGAACTTCTTGAACAGCACCGCCTTGCCTTCCATTACCGGCTTGGCAGCGAGCGGCCCGATGTTGCCGAGCCCCAGCACGGCCGTGCCGTTGGTCACCACGCCGACCAGATTGCCGCGGGCCGTGTACCGGAAAACAGCAGCCGGGTCGTCATGGATCGCCTCACTCGCGGCGGCAACACCGGGCGAATAGGCCAGCGCCAGATCGCGCTGATTGACGAGTTGCTTGGTTGAAGCAATCGCGATCTTTCCGGGTGTCGGCTTCTCGTGATACTCGAGTGCCGCGCGGCGCAGATCAGCTTGTTCGGTCGTTGGCATGTGGTCGTGCCGGTACGGGAGAGCGTCGATTATCCGTTCACGGGCAACCCGACGCTTGCTCGGAGGACGAATGAGCTCGGTCGGCGACACTTTGGCCGCGGGAACGTCTGACCGAACCAGTTTGACCTAGACAAACTTGACAGGCGGCCGCGGATACGTAAACTGCAACACAGCTTTCCGGGGCCTGTCAAAAGCCTTGGGCGCGGCAACCCACCTCGGTCCTCTCGTCCTCCCTCCTCTACCGAATGCGGGCGCGTCCAGGCGACAGGCTCTTTTTTTGTCCACGACATCGCCATCGATCCTCATGGCGAGGGGCGCTGTCGAAGGTCCGTGCAGGCGACCACGCTCCGTCGTCGCGCAGAGCAGGTGCCAAGAAAAAGGGCCGCGTGCGATGGATCGCGGCCCTTGCGGTCAGGGAACCTGTGCCTGGACGGGGGTCAAGCCGATCGCGGAGGAAGGGACTCATCCGCCGGCGTCGATACCTCCGCCGCCGGCACAACGGCGGGCTTGACCACCGATGCTTCGGTTTCGATCTTCGTCGGCTTGGGCTGCTCCGCGGCGACCGCTGTACGCCCGGCGGAAATGGCAGCGTCCACCTTCCCGCTCGCTGCAAGCGCCAGTCGGGCGCGCTCACCCAGTACACGGGCACCGTAGCCGCCGTCATCCGGCATGTTGCCGGCACCGACGTACAGCTGCAGTCCGCGTTCAACCGAGCCGCCGCGGGAAATAAGGTCCTTCAGGATTGCCGACCCGACCTTCATGTTCGCCACCGGGTCGAGTGCAGCAAGATGGCCTCCGTGCGGCTCGAACCGTTCAACATGAACCCGCGTCATGATCTGCATCAGGCCCTGGGCGCCCATCGAGCTTTCGGCAAACGGGTTGAGACTGGACTCGATCGCGACCACCGACAGGATCAGCAGCGGGTCGAGCTTGTACTCCTGGCCGACCTGGAACGCGGTCGACACCAGGATACGGGTTGCCTCCTCGGCGACCCGGTAACGTCGGGACAGGTATTGAATGACATGCTTCTGGCGCGGGTCAGTGGCCGTCGGCTGGCTCGCCTGGACTGCTGCCGGCTCCGGCGTCGCAACCGGTACCGCTTCCCGGGGCTGTTCCTCGGCGAACATCGCGGGCATAGGCAGCGCGGAACTCAGCGCTGTGCGGGCGTCTGCGTTGATCACGACGACGGCAGCCAGAAGCAGCGCAGCGCAGCCGGCGAATGTCACCACCATGCGCACAGTTGCCAGCGCACCGTCGCGGACGTCGCGAACAGCGTCGGCCCACGCCATGTTGGGCGTGGGAAGAAAGAATCCAGAACTCGTGGCTGCAGACATGCGTGCCTCCTTATGCTGAACGGCCACGGGTCACAGGAACCACCGGTCGCCACTCACAGGTTGGTACGTTGGATACGTCGGCCCACGAGCCGGGTCGTATCCGGGATGCCCCTCCAACAGTACGGACTGGCATCTCGCTGTACGGGCTACGCCCGTACTGATAAAGAAAGAGCAAACAACAGGACCGCTTATGTCCCTAGACTCCGGGGGTATCGACGCTCGCTACGCACGACCCAAAGTCAGCCAAATGGCTGAACGGGATTTTAGGGTCTGGAACCCGCCGGTCAACCCGCCGCCGACGGATTTCCGACCGGCGGACCCTGCATTTGCCCGATTTGCTGCGCCAAGTCAAAAAATAAATCCATATATATCAACGTATTACAAAGTGATCACCAAGTTAGTAAGTGCTCATTTAGAGTCTTGAGTTTTTTCTGCGATGCAACAAAAGACCCTGAGATATCGCGATCTACGGGACTTCCTAGCGCAGTTGGAAGCGCTTGGCCAGGTCCGTCGGATTTCGGCGTCGGTGTCGCCCCGGTTGGAAATGACGGAAATCAGCGACCGGACCTTGCGGTCAGGCGGGCCCGCCTTGCTGTTCGAGCGCCCCGAAAATCACGACATCCCGGTACTGACCAACCTATTTGGCACACCCGGACGAGTTGCGCTTGGGATGGGCACCGCCGACGTGTCGTCGCTGCGTGAGGTGGGAGAACTGCTCGCCAGCCTTAAGGAGCCGGAGGCGCCGCGCGGGTTTCGCGACGCACTGGGCAAAGTGGCACTGCTCAAGGCCGCGTTGTGGGACATGGCCCCGAAGGAAGTCCGCAGCGCGCCCTGTCACGAGGTGGTGGTCGAAGGCAGCAACGTCGACCTCGGCCGCCTTCCCATCCAGACCTGTTGGCCAGGCGACGCCGGGCCGCTGATAACTTGGGGTCTGGTGGTGACCCGCGGTCCGCACAAACCCCGCCAGAACCTGGGCATCTATCGCCAACAGGTGATCGCCCCTAATAAGGTCATCATGCGCTGGCTCGCCCATCGCGGAGGCGCGCTCGACTTTCGCGACCATGCCTTGGCGCACCCCGGCCAACCGTTTCCGCTGGCGGTTGCGCTCGGGGCCGATCCGGCCACGATCCTGGGAGCCGTGACGCCGGTTCCCGACAGCCTGTCGGAGTACCAGTTCGCCGGGCTGCTACGCGGCGGCCGGACCGAAACCGTCAAGTGCGTTGGCAACGACCTGCGTGTCCCGGCGACCGCGGAAATCGTGCTGGAAGGGCATCTGCGGCTGGACCCGGCGCCGGCTCGCGCCCCGGACGGCGCGCCCCCGCGCCCGGCCTCGGACTACGAGCTGGCGCTCGAGGGTCCGTTCGGAGACCACACCGGCTATTACAACGAGCGCGACTGGTTTCCGGTCTTCACGGTCGACCGCATCACGATGCGGCGCAGCCCGATTTACCACTCCACGTATACCGGCAAGCCGCCCGATGAACCGGCCGTGCTCGGCGTCGCGCTCAACGAAGTCTTCGTGCCCATCCTGCAGCGGACGTTTCCGGAAATCGTCGACTTCTACCTGCCACCGGAGGGGTGCAGTTACCGCATGGCGGTCGTGTCGATGCGCAAGCAGTACGCGGGCCACGCCAAGCGCGTGATGTTCGGTGTCTGGAGCTTCCTGCGGCAGTTCATGTACACGAAGTTCATCGTCGTCGTCGATGACGACATCAATCCTCGTGACTGGAAGGAAGTGATCTGGGCGATCACGACGCGCGTCGACCCGACGCGTGACACGCTCCTGGTCGACAACACGCCAATCGACTACCTCGACTTCGCCTCGCCGGTCTCCGGCCTCGGCAGCAAAATGGGCATCGACGCAACGAACAAGTGGGCCGGCGAGACCGCCCGCGAATGGGGCCGGCCGATCACGATGGACGCCGACGTCAAGGCGCGCGTCGATTCGATCTGGCAGGAACTGGGACCACTCGGGAGATGACGATGGCGATCGAGCGCAAGCCGATACGACGCGGCGGCATCAAGTCCGCCGGCTACGACCGCAACCTGCGCGTGCTCGAAATTGAATTCGACAACGGCCAGGTGATCCAGCACACCGCCGTGGGCGAAGAGATCGCCCGCCGTTTCCTCGCGAGTTCTTCGCCCGCGAGTGTCTACAAGGACACGATCCAGGAAGAATTCACCGTGAAGCGGATTCGCTAGCCGTGTACGCGACCCTCCGGGTCGCACGTGCACGCGCCAGCGGGACGCGCGCTGCGCGCGCACTTGTAGTCAGTCGGCTGCGCTCCGGAGCGGCCGCGCGCTCCGCCGAAGTTCAACGGCACGGCACTCACCCTGCCTCTCGCCGAGCGAGAGGGAATGGTGCACTCCTCCCTGCACCCTCCTCGCCCGGCGAGGAGGGAAAGGGAGGGTACAGACCGGGTACATAGGTAGCAGTTTGGACCGGGGACATTGGTAACGGGTTGAACCTAGTGGGTCAGGAGGTGTGGCCCATGAGCTGGAAGGAGACCTGTGTGATGAACGAGAAGGTGCTGTTCATTGCCGATGTGCAGAACGAAGAGCTCACGTTTAGCGAAGCGTGTCGACGGCGTGGCATCAGTCGCAAGACGGGCTACCAGTTGTGGCAGCGCTATTAAGCCGAGGGCAGCGGTCAGGTCTGCAGCCGCGTTCGCGCGCGCCGCTGCACCATCCCAATGCGGTGGACGAGGCGGTGATCGCGCAACTGTTGGCGGCACGGCGACGGCACCCGAGCTGGGGACCGCGCAACCTGCTCGACTGGCTCGCGCGGCGCGAGCCGCAGCGCCTCTGGCCGGCGGCCAGCACGGTGGGTGAGATCCTGGCGCGCCACGGGCTGATCCCGCCGCGGCGACGACGCCGGCGCGGGCCGGCCTACAGCCAGCCGTTTGTGCAGGCCGATCGACCCAACGCACTGTGGTGTGCTGACTTCAAGGGCCAGTGGCGCTTGGGCAATGGCACGTGGTGCTATCCGCTGACGGTGTCCGACAGCTACAGCCGCAGCCTGCTGCTGTGTCGCGGGCTGACCAGCACGCACGGCGCGCCCGTGCGGCGCGTGGATGGAGCGGCTGTTCCGCGAGCGCGGCTTGCCGCTGGCCATCCGCACCGACAACGGCAGCCCGTTCGCCTCGGTGGGGCTGGGCGGACTGAGCCGGCTGTCGGTCTGGTGGGTGCGCTTGGGGATCTGGCCCGAGCGCATCGCGCCCGGACATCCGGAACAAAACGGCCGTCACGAGCGACTGCATCGGACACTGGCGGCAGCCACCGTGGCGCCGCTCGCCCACGATCTGGCCGCGCAGCAGCGCCGCTTCGAGCGCTTCGGCGCCGAGTACAACCAGGAGCGCTCGCACCAGGCCTTGGGGCGGCGCACCCCGGCCGAGGTGTACCAGTGCTCGCGTCGGCCTTATCCACGGCGGCTGCCACCGGTGGAGTATCCGCACCACTACGAGGTGCGCCGCGTGCATCGGGCCGGCGACATCCGCTGGCACGGCCGCTCGCTTTACGTGAGCGAAGCGCTGGGCGGCGAACCGGTCGGACTGGAGCAAATCGACGAGGCCTGCTGGCGTCTGTACTACGGCATGCTGCCGCTCGGTACCTTCGATACGCGCGCCGCGCGCGGCGCGCGTATCGAACCCATTACAAGCACCGAGCAGCCGCCGAAAGTGTTACCGATGTGCCCGGTCTGACCTGTTACCGATGTTCCCGGTTGCACAAATCCTGGCACTGCGAGGTGCATCGCGGGGTGGAGTGCCGCGCCTTGTACCTCGGCGGAGCGCGCGGCCGCTCCGGAGCGCAGCCGACTGACTCTTTCCGGAGCGAGTGCACGTGCGACGGCCCGCTGCGTCGGGCGTCGCGTACACGAGCGACGCTATCCGAAAGAACAGCGTCGCCAGGCCGAGGAAGATGAAGAAGCCGCCCGAGTCGGTGGTGAAGGTCAGCAGCACCGATCCGCCCAGTGCCGGATCGCGGCCGGACGCGCGCAGCGCCATCGGAACGGCGAGCGCCACGGCTGCGGCGACCAGCATGTTCAATATCATCGCGAGAAACATCACGACGCCCAGGAGCACGCCGTTGGCCGTGTCGCGGTAAAGCAGCCACGCGAGCAGGCCGGCGATCCCGCCCCACACCGCGCCATTGAGGGTCGCAATGCCGATCTCCTTGAAGAGCAGCCGGCGCTGGTTGCCCGAAGTCACCTGTCCGAGCGCCAGCGAGCGCACCATCAGCGTCAGCGTCTGGTTGCCCGAGTTGCCGGCGATCCCCGCGACGATCGGCATCAGCGCGGCGAGCGCGACCACCTTTTCAATCGTCCCTTCGAAGGCGTCGATGACGCGGCTCGCGAAGAACGCGGTACACAGGTTGACTGCCAGCCAGAGCCAGCGGTTCTTGGCGGAGTTCCAGACCGACGCAAAGATGTCCTCGTCCTCGCGCAGACCGGCCTGCGCGAGCGCCGCTTCCTCGCCCTCCTCGCGGATGACGTCGACGACTTCGTCGATCGTCAGTCGTCCGACCAGGCGCCCCACGGAATCGACGACCGGGGCCGACACGAGGTCGTAGCGTTCGAACGCCTGCGCCGCCTCGCCACCATCGTCGAGCGGCGACAGCGTCAGCAGGTCGGTCTTCATCACCGCCGTCACTTCGGTGTCCGGCTCATTGATCAGCAGCCGATCGAGGGGCAGCGCACCCTTCAGCACCTCGTGACGATCGACCACGAACACCTGGTCGGTGTGGTCGGGAAGCTCGTCGAATCGCCTGAGATATCGCAGCACGACTTCCAGCGTCACGTCCTCGCGGATCGTGATCATTTCGAAGTCCATCAGCGCGCCGACCGACTCTTCCGGATACGACATCGCCGCGCGCAGCTGCGCGCGCTCTTCACTGCTCAGGCCCTCGCGCACTTCGTCGACGACATCGACGGGCAGGTCGTCCGCGATCGCCGCGATCTCGTCGGTTTCGAGGCTCTCGACCGCATCGACGAGCTCCTCGCGGTCCATCGATGCGATCAGCGTTTCGCGGACCGCGTCGTTCACCTCGATCAGGATCTCGCCGTCGCGGTTCGCCTTGACGCAGTCCCAGACCACCAGGCGGTCGTCGAGTGGCAGCGCCTCGAGGATGTAGGCGATGTCGGCCGCGTGCAGTCGATCGAGGATTGCGCGCAGCTCGTTGAGGTGCTGGCGATGCACCAGCTGCTCGACCAGCGCCTTCTTCTCTTCCGCCGGCGTCTGCTCACGATGCACCAGCGCCTCGACGCGCCGCTGCTTCTCGAGCAGATGCTGGACGCGCACGAGCGCGCGCTGCGCGGCCTCAGGGTCGCGCACCGAAGCGTCGCCTTGCGCGTCGCGTTCCAGCAGTTGCTGCTCGCTCACTCTTGGTTCCTGGCACTGCGCACGATGCCTCCGCAGGAGGTCGTCGGGCCGATGAAGGGCAGCGCGATTGTAAGCGCGCGACCTACGTTGATTGCGCCGAAAACAGGCCTTCAGGGCACCACGGCGTCGGGCATGTAGCGCAGGATCGCCGCGGTGCGGCCGTCGAGGTAGGGGCCTGATCGCACCCGGCCGTAACGCTTCGGGTTGGGCAGGTAAGCCGCCAGTCGCGCCGACTGCTCGGCGCCAAGCTGTGCGGCCGAGGCACCGAAGTAATGACGCGCTGCCGCCTCAGCGCCAAACACGCCTTCGCCCCACTCGACGACGTTGAGGTAGACCTCGAGAATGCGGCGCTTGTCCCAGAACGCCTCGATCATGTAGGTAATGATCAGCTCCTGCCCCTTGCGGACGTAGCTTCTGTCCGGCGAAAGGAAGAGATTCTTCGCGAGTTGCTGCGTGATTGTCGATCCACCGCGCGCCGTGCGGCCGCGCTTCACGTTGTCCTTGTAGGCCTTTTCGATGGCCTCCCAGTCGACGCCCTCATGCTCGGCGAAGCGCGCGTCCTCGGCCGTCACGACGGCCCGCTTGAGACTGGTCGAGATGCGTTCGTACGGCACCCACCGATGCCGCAGTTCGGCCTTCGGATTGCGCGCCTGAAGCGCGACGCGTTCGCGCCGCATGAATGCAGTTTCCTGCGGATCGTTCCAGCGCCACCAGGCGATCCAGCCGGCATACCAGAGCTGGACCGCGAGCATTGCCAGCACGGCGAAAACCACCAGCCGGACGGCCCAGCGCAGCGGGGAAGAGCGGCCCTTCACGGAACAATGGCGCGACGACGCGCAAAGTGGGCGCCGCGATGCATACGGATGTGCGCCCTAGTGGCCTGTAACAGTCGATTCGGGAGTGAAAGGCGTGCCCGCGCGAGCCGAGTGCGCGAAGCGAGCCGCGTCGAATAGCCGTCGCATATTCGCAAGGCGAGCGACAAAGCAATCGGCCGCGCCGGCGCGCAAGGCACTTCGGAATGGGCTGTTACAGGCCACTAGCGCAGGACCGTGGCGCTGTCGGCAGCGGCTTCGCTCAGCAGGTCGCGCAGGTCGCGATAGACGGGCGCAGTGTCCGGACGTATTCCACGCCACAGCAGAAAGGACTCTGCCGCCTGCTCGATCAGCATTCCGAGTCCGTCGCAGACGTTTTTGGCGCCGCCGGTGCGGGCCAGCTCCATGAAAGGTGTCGGATCGGCGGCGTAGACGAGGTCGTAGGCCAGCGTGCAGTCGTCGAAGGTCTCCGGGTCGATCGGCGGCGCATCGTGCTTGAGTCCGGTCGTCGTGCCGTTGACGATGAGGTCAAAGTGCTCGGCAGGAACTTCGTCGAGATGTATCGCCTCGACGCCGAATTCCTCGGCAAGTTCCTCGGCACGCTGGTGGGTACGGTTGGACACCGCAATCCAGCGCGGACTGGCGTCGAGCAACGAGCCGATGACGCCACGTACCGCTCCCCCCGCGCCGAGGACCAGCACGGAACAACCGCTGACCTCGAACTTCAGGCGATCGCGCACGTCCCGAAGAAACCCGATGCCATCGGTGTTGTCGCCCACAATGGTGTCGCCGTCGAAAACGAGCGTGTTGACGGCCCCGGCGAGCCGCGCCCGCGGCATCAGGTCATCGGCAAGCTTTGCGGCGTCGATCTTGAACGGGACGGTGACGTTAAGTCCGCGAAACCCGGCGTCGCGCAGGGCCAGCGCGCGCTCCTCGAAGCCGTCGAGCGGAGCCTCGATGCGCTCGTAGGACATGCGCTGGCGCGTCTGCCGCGCGAATCGCTCATGAATCTCCGGGGACCGACTGTGGGCGATCGGATTGCCGACGACTCCGTACTTGTCTGGCGCGGTCATGGTGAGGCGCTGCTGCGTGTCGACAACTGATCGTTGGTGAAAACCCAGGTTCGCGTGATCTCGAGTACGTCGGTATCGCGTGCGATTTCCGGCGGGAACGGTGGAAACGGAGCAGCCATGTTAACGATTCGCCGGGCGGCGCGGTCAAGTACGGGCGATCCCGAGGATTTCTCCACCGCGGCCTCGATCACGGACCCGTCCTTGCGCACCGCGACGGTCATGCGCAAGGACCCGTAAACCTTGCCGCGCGCTTCACTCGGATAGTTGTCGTTGCCGATCTTCTCCACCCGCGCGCGCCAGTCCTCGACATAGCGAGCGTACCGGTATTCCGAGGTGCTCGGCATGTAATGGTGCTTGCGCGGACGCTTCTGGTAATCGGAGATCTGCTTGGCGATCTCGGCCTGCGCGCGCGCAAGGCGCTCACGCGTCGGCTCATCCTGGGAACCGGGTTGCGGCGTTTCAGCCGCTGCCTCCTTCCTTGGCAGTGGCCGCATCTGCAACGAGTCCTTGAGCGCGGTCAGTAGCTTCTTCTGTTCCTCTTCCAGCTGCTCCACCATTCTTCGCGCGCTATCGAGCGCGTCGCCATCCTCCACCTGCTGCACATTGGGCAGCGGCGATGCGCGCCGCCCGGCGTCGTGCGTTCCACCGCCATCCAGATTCGCCTGGGCCATCGCCTCAGGCTTCAGCGGCCGGGTATCTGTCTTTGCATTGACCAGGATGATTTCGAGCGGCGGGTCGGTTGAACGAACACGCAGAAAATCCGGATCCACAAAACGCACCGCCAGCACGGTGATATGCAAACCGATGGAGACGGTCAACGCCATGACAAGCACCTTGTCGGCCAGGAAGGCCGCGATGCCGCGTGAAGACTCGTCTGCAAAACTCATTCGCTGGAACACCGCATGCAGGAAGGCGAATCGATTGTAGCCATCGCCTGCGCCGGCCGATCACGCGATAACGCGACTGTCGTGCGGATGACTCAGCCGGCCGAGGCCGCGGGATCCGGTGCAGGCGTGTCGGTCGCCGGTGTCGCCTCCGCGGCGCCTGGCGCTGCGTCGATCGATTCGTCGATTTCTTCGATCTCGGCTTCATCGGCGACAGCATCCGCAAGAACGCGATGCACGCGGGCCTCGAGCCTGAGCTCGACGTCGTCGCCCCCCAGCACATCGAGTTCGAGCTGTTGACCGCGGGGCAACTCAGGCAGGCCCGGCAGCCGCGCAATGAACGGCAATCCGACAAGGCGCAACACGTCGCCACGAACGACCGTTGCACCGATGCGCTGCACGTCCTCCTGTCGCAGCCAGCGCAGTGCCCAGTAACGCTCCATCCGTTCCTGGAATTCCGCATAAGCGCCATAGGCGGCGTCGAAGCCCGAGACAATAGCGAACAGCTCCGCCTCGTTCGCGGCGTAGGGAGCCGCCTCGTCGCGGGCGCAGGCGATCAGTTGCCCCTGGTTGATGAGGTCGACGTAGCGTCGCAGTGGTGAGGAACTCCACGCGTAGTGGCTCACACCCATCCCCTCGTGAGCCGCCGGCGTCGTCGACATGCGCACACGCCCCATCGACTGCGATCGGTAGATTCCGGCGACGCCGCGAGTTGCCAGCCAGCGGCCCCACGTGCTGTTGGCATAAATCATCAGTTCCGCCACCAGCAGGTCGAGCGGAGCGCCGCGCCTGCGGGTCTTGACCGTCACATGCGCATGCTCACCTTCGCCGTCGAGCTCGAACGAATAATCGACGCGCCCGAGCGGCTCGGGCCGGCCGCGAACCGCCTCTCGCCGTGCGAGCAGCGCCCGGGCGAAGCGCCACAGGAATGACAGTTCACCGGCAAACGGCGCCGCGAAACTGGCGGCGGCGATCGTCTCGTCGGTGATGATCTCGTCGAGGCGGTCGTGCCTGAGGTTGGCGGAGATGCGAATTCGCTCTATCCGCGTTTCGGTGCCGGCCACGCTGAAGTCGCGCGGGTCGACGTCGACATAGAGAGAAAGCACCGGTACGACCCGGTTCTCGGTCAGCGAATAGGCGTCGATCCAGGCCGGCGGAAGCATCGTGATCTTGATCCCCGGCGCATAAACCGTGCTCATGCGCGCACGCGCGACCGCGTCCAGCACGTCGGCGCGCTGCAACTGGAGCGCCGGCGCGGCGATGTGGATGCCGACGCGCACCCGGTTTTCTCCCGACGCCGTCACCGAGAACGCATCGTCGATCTCCGTCGTCGCGCTGTCGTCAATGGAAAACGCGGCGACGTTCGCCACTGGCAGTTCGTCAGCTGAGCCGGGTCCCGGAACATCGGCGCCGAATCCGGCGCCGCGCGGAAAGTGCTGCGCAAGGAAACTCGCGACATGCCAGTGATACGGCGACTCGATCGCGCGGGTCGCGAGCAGCAGTCGCAGCGGCGTCGTTTGCGCTTCGCTTGCCGCCTGTTCGAGTGCCCTGTATTCGATCGACGCCCGGTCAGGACGCACGATCATCGAGACGGCCTGCTCCGCTATCGGCGCAGGGACCCGACCCTGCTTGAGTTCTTCGACATAGTGCTGGCGCAGTTCGTCCTGCCTGCGCTTGCGGTCCACGGCAGCCAAAGCAGCCTTCAACGTCTCGGGCGGGGCGGGTCGATAACGGCCGCGGCCCTTGCGATAGAAGTACACGGGTGCCGAATGAAGCCGGATCAGCAGCGCTGCCTGCTGCACGCTGGTGGCCTTCGCACCGTAGTAATCGGCCGCGAGCTCGCGAAAGCCGAACTCGTCCTGCGGCGCTGCCTCCCACAGGAAGTCGAGATCGACCTTCCCGGCCTCGTCATGGGCGAGTTCGAGCAGTCGCGCCGGGCTCACTTCGTCGAACTGCAGCAGGACGTGCGAACTCTTGACCTTGGTGCGCCTTCCGCTGGGCAATTCGACCTGATAGGACGATTCGGTCGAGGACAGCACGCTGCCGGCCTTGAATGCCCCGTCCTCCTCGAACAGCAAGTTCATTGAGGCCTCAATGCAGGGTGGCCACGAACGTTCTGACGCCGCGCAACAGGAGCTCGACGGCGATCGCGGCGAGCACCAGGCCCATGAGTCGCTCGAATGCAAGCGTGACGCGTTCGCCGAGCAATGCCTGCAGCCTGCCCGCGGAGACGAGCACCAGGGCGCAGACCACCATCACGACCGCGATCGCCGCAACCCATTCAAGCGACCGCGAAGGATCGCGCGAAACCAGCAACATGACGGTGGCCAGCGCCGAGGGGCCGGCTAAGGCCGGCACGGCAAGCGGCACGATGAATGGCTCGCCGCCGGGTGCCGTACCGTACACGCCTTCAGGCGATGGAAAGACCATGCGCAGCGCCACCAGCATGAGAACGACGGCGCCACCGATCTGCAACGCGACTTCGGACAGGCCGAGAGTCTGCAGGAAGGGCCGACCAGCGAAGACGAACACCGTCAGTACCACGAACGCGATCAGGCACTCGCGCAGCACGATCGGCAGACGACGCTGCGGCGGGACGTCCCGCAGCGCCGATATGAAGATCGGAACGTTGCCGAACGGATCCGCCACCAGCAACAACAGCAACACGGCCGAAAGGAAGGTGTCGTTCATCGATCAGTCACGCGTCAGTCGACGCTTCAATACCGCCGCTGATGCGTACGAGGTCGCGCGGCTGAATCGGGAACACGCAGTGCGGAGTGCCGCCGGCCGCCCACACGGTGTCGAAGCGCCGCAGTGACGCGTCGACGAAGGTCAGCATTGGCGCGGCATGTGCGATGGGCGCAACGCCACCGATGGCAAAGCCGGAGTGCTGGCGGACGAAGTCCGGCGCCGCTCGCTCGATCGCTTCGCCGGCAAGCGCGGCAATTCGGGCTTCGCTGACCCTTCGATCCCCGGCGGCGATGACCAGAACCGCGCGTCCCGACGTCGCACCCCGGAAGATCAGCGATTTCGCGATCTGGCCGACGTCGATGCCGAGCGCCTCCGCAGCCTGCTGCGCTGTCCGTGCGGCAACAGCGAGTTCGCGCACCCGCGAGTCCAGGCCGGCCTGTTCGAGGGCGCGCTGCACCCGCAGCGCCGAAGGCGGCAAAGCCTTGGCGGACGCCATGCACTACACCGTGAGTCCGCCCGACACTTCAATGACCGCGCCGTTGATATACGCGGCGTCATCGGAGGCGAGGAAGGCGTAAACGGCAGCGATGTCTTCCGGAGTTCCGAGGCGCCGCAGCGGTACGCGTTCCCGCATCTGGTGCAGCACCTTCTCGGGGATGGTCTGCAGGATTGGCGTTTCGATGAAGCCCGGAGCGACAGCGTTGCAGCGGATCCCTTTAGGACCGAGTTCCCTCGACCAGGTCTTCACGAAGCCGATAACACCGAACTTGCTGGCGGCATAGTTGGTCTGCCCGAAGTTGCCGTAAATGCCGACGACGCTCGACGCGTTCAGTATCACGCCACGGCCCTGCTCGACCATCGTATCGACGACGGCGCGGGAGCAGTTGAACGTGCCCTTCAGATTGACGTCGATCACCCGATCAAATTGCGCGTCGTCCATCTTCTGCAGCCGCGCATCAATCGTGATGCCGGCATTATTGACCAGCACATCGATCGCGCCATGCTTCGACCGCACCGCGGCCACCATGGTGTCGATCTGGTCGCGCTTGGTGACGTCGACGACGTAGCCTTCCGCAGCGCCCAGCTCGCGCACCGCATCCACTGCCGAGTCCACGCTATCGCGCCGGATGTCGCACAGTGCAACACGCGCTCCCTCCTGCAGAAAGCGGCGCGCCGTCGCCAGGCCGATGCCTTGTGCGGCTCCGGTCACGATGCACACCCTGCCCTGCAATCGCTTCATTGCACTTCCCTCCCATTTCTTATGATCCGCCGACGGGTCCATCACAGAATTGCAGCACCTCGTCGATGTAACTTGCGAAATCCGACAGCTCATGATCGCTGCCGGTAATCACCTGCTGTCGCGCACCCTCGTACTTGCGGGTCATCGCCCGATAGTCGATGACGGTGTCGCCCGTTGCCGCCAACAGGAAATATCTCTCGGGTCGCGTGATGTTCGGCGTGTCGATCTGCGCAAGTTCGTGCAGGTACTCGGACCTGAAATCGATCTGCTCTTCCGAGAAGTAGACCGGCTGCGCGCCGAGGTACTTCGCAAGGTCGTCCTGTGGCCGGATCGCCGGATTCAGCAGCACGGCGCGGCAACCGAGCTGTTCGGCCAGCCAGGTGGCGTAGTAGCCGCCGAGCGACGAACCGATAAGGCACAGTTCCGCCGCCGCGACTCCATCGGCCGCAGCGAGCGCGACAGCAATCGCCCGGGCGGGCGAAGCAGGCAGCGCGGGACACGCGTATTCGTTACTGCGACCCCGCTCGGCCATCGCGTGTTTCAGCATCGTCGCCTTGCGTGAAGCGGGTGACGAGCGAAAGCCGTGCAGGTAGAGAATCACAACGCCGCCGTTTTCTGGGCCAGGCGATCGAGCAGGCGCTGGTGTATGCCACCGAACCCGCCGTTGCTCATCACCAGGATGTGATCGCCCTCGGCGGCCACAGCGACAACGTCATCGATCAGCGCGCCAAGTTCGTTGTGGGTCGCGACACGCTCACCGAGCGGTGCCAGCGTCTCGGCAACATTCCAACCGATCGCTCCGGAGTAACAGAAGGTCCGGTCGGCACCTTCCAGGCTGCCTGCGAGCTGGGCTTTTACCGTGCCCTGCTTCATCGTGTTGGAGCGGGGCTCTAGAACGGCGAGGATGCGCGCCGAGCCTACGCGGCTGCGCAAACCTGCGATCGTTTCGCGTATCGCTGTCGGATGGTGAGCGAAGTCGTCAATCACCGTGACGCCACCCACGGTCCCACGGACCTCGAGGCGACGCTTCACGCCGCCAAAGCGCGCCAGCGATTCCAGAGCTCTCGCCGGAAGGGCGCCGACATGATTCGCGGCGGCGATCGCAGCGAGCGCGTTCATGCGGTTGTGCGCGCCGGGCAGCTCGATCTCCAGTCGGCCAATCGCCCGGCCGTCGTGCGTCACCTCGTAGGGCGGCGCCGAGTTGAGCTGCCATTGCCCTGCACCGAATCGCTCCAGCTCGCTCCAGCAACCCCGGTCAAGCACGCGCTGTAACGCCGGGTCACCGGCGTT
The DNA here is from genome assembly GCA_963712485.1 of uncultured beta proteobacterium. Classification (GTDB taxonomy): domain Bacteria; phylum Pseudomonadota; class Gammaproteobacteria; order Burkholderiales; family Burkholderiaceae_F; genus JALORV01. The sequence goes on along the minus strand of CAVQID010000060.1, from coordinate 41,736 downwards.
GACAATCAGGCGGGCGCTGGAGGGCAACGTGCGAACCAGATGGTGGAACTGCGTCTCGATCGCGCCCAGATCGGCAAAGATGTCCGCATGGTCGAATTCGAGATTGTTCAGAATCACGGTTCGCGCACGGTAGTGCAGGAACTTCGAGCGCTTGTCGAAAAATGCGGTGTCGTATTCATCCGCCTCGATGACGAAGTGCCGACCCGTCCCGAGTCGCGCAGAAACACCGAAGTCGGTGGGGACCCCGCCCACCAGGAAGCCCGGGCCAAGTCCCGCCTGCTCGAGGATGTACGCCAACATCGCTGTCGTCGTCGTCTTGCCGTGTGTGCCGGCGACACCGAGCACGTGCCGGCCCGCCAAAACATGGTCGGTCAGCCACTGCGGCCCGGACACGAAGGCCAGCCCGCTGTCCAGTATCGCTTCCATCAGTGGATTGCCGCGCGTGACGACGTTTCCAATCACCCAGAGGTCCGGTGCCATCGCGATCTGGTCGGCGCCGTAACCCTCGACGAGCCGCACACCGGCAGCAGCCAACTGATCGCTCATCGGCGGGTAGACGTTGGCATCGCACCCGGACACGCGATGTCCTGCCGCCAGCGCGAGTTGCGCGAGGCCGCCCATGAAGGTGCCGCAGATGCCGAGGATGTGGATGTGCACGGGAATGGTGAACGGAGCGGGCGGCTGCAGGTCGAAGCGCTGTCCGCCGCGAAGGCGCGCGATTGTAATGCGCCGGACCCTTTGCTCGGCCCGCTAGACTTCGGACCCCATGTGCCCCGCCCCGGATACCCTGCGCATCGAACTGGCCGCCGCTGCCGCGCGGCTCATCGCGGAGGAAGGCTGTGACTACAGCCAGGCCAAGCGTCGCGCGCTGCAGGCCGTGCTGGGGGCCGAATCCGCCGCTCGCGGCGTGCTGCCCGACAACGCAGAAATCGAACACGAGCTGCGTCGCCATCTCAGTGTTTTTGCCGCGGATACGCACCCCGCCCTGCTTCGCGGATTGCGGCGCACGGCGCTTGGCGTGATGTCGCAACTCGGCGAATTCAGTCCGCATCTCGTCGGCGCGGTATTGAACGGCACGGCGACCGAGCATTCGGACATTGAGGTGCACCTGTTCACGGACAGCGCGAAGGACGTCGAGATCGCCCTGATGAATGCCGGCATCGATTTCGACGCCGACAGCGGCGACTTCTCCGAGCGGCCCGCGGCCCAGGAGCGGCTGGCCTTCGTTATTTCCGCCCGCGAAGCCGGCCTGCCAAGCAACCTGCGCAGGATCGGAGTTCGTTTGCACGTCTTCGAACGCGATGCAATTCGGGTCGCGCCGCGCCACCGCGCAGTGGCGTCAGCCGAGTTTCGACTGCACCCGATCGCCGCCGGTGGCAGGGCGAGCCTGTCGGCGTTGCGCCAGTTGATCGACGAGTCGCCGTGAACGCACGCCGCCGCCAGTTCGCGCTCGCCGGGTTCGGCGCTGCCGCGTTGGCCGCGGGTGTCGGCTTCGCCTTTTATCGAAGCCGAGCCGTCGACCCGAGCAGTGCTGCCGTCGCCTCGCTCTATGGCCAGACGTTCAACGACGCGGATGGGACTCCGCAGTCGCTCGCGCAATGGAAGGGCCAGTGGCTGGTGCTGAACTTCTGGGCCACCTGGTGCGCACCATGCGTCGAAGAAATGCCGACCCTGCAGCAGATCGCTCGCGACTACGGTCGTCGCGGCGTTGCCGTCGTTGGACTGGCGGTTGATCGGCCGGATGCGGTCCGGCAATTCCGGTCAGAATTGAAGCTGGAGTTGCCACTGCTCGTTGCCGGAGCCAGCGGCAGCGAGCTGGCGCGGCAGCTCGGCAACTTCAGCGGCGCGCTGCCGTACACTGTATTGATCAGTCCGCGAGGCACGCTCGTTCAGGCCCGGTTAGGGCTGGTCAAGCCCGAACTCCTGCGTGCATGGCTCGATGCTCACTTGGACTCGTGAGCGCGCTGGACATCTGCCTCGATTCCGTTCAGACTTGCAAACTTCGTCGAATTTGTCGTCATCTCCCTTCTTTTTAGTCGAAAATCCATTAACCCGACGGAGATACCGGTGTCCAGTCGCATCCTCGTTCTCAACGGGCCCAACCTGAACCTGCTGGGGACGCGGGAACCGTCCATTTACGGCGGTCGGTCACTTGCCGAGATCGAGGCGGATCTGGCCGAAGTTGCAGGGCGTTTTGGCGCAGAAGTGCTTTTTTATCAGAATAATCATGAGGGCGCGCTGATCGACCGCATCCATGCAGCGCGCACCGACGGCACCACCTTTCTCATTGTCAATGCTGGAGCGTTCACGCACACCAGCATTGCACTTCGCGATGCCTTGGCGGCAGTCGCGCTGCCTTTCATCGAGGTTCATCTGAGCAATATCCATCGGCGCGAAGCCTTCCGTCACCGCTCTTACCTAGCCGACCTGGCCGTCGGCTCGATCGTCGGCCTCGGCGCAGCGGGCTACCGCTATGCGCTCGAGTTTGCTCTCGCCGAGCGCGCTTCCTGAGACGGAGCGAGCATGGACCTGAGAAAACTGAAGACGCTGATCGACCTCGTCGCAGAGTCGGGCATCGCCGAACTCGAAGTCACCGAGGGCGAGGACAAGGTCCGCATCGTCAAGACACCGGCTGCTGCGCCTGCTCCAGCAGTGGCTCCGATCACCATCGCGGCGGCGTCCCCGCTTGCACCGGTGAGCCCCGCACTCGCGGCGGAAGTCGAAGAGCCGCCCGGTCATGTGGTCAAGTCGCCGATGGTGGGCACCTTCTATCGATCACCCAGTCCGGGCGCACCCGCGTTCATCGAGCAGGGGGCGACAGTCAAGCCAGGCGACACACTCTGCATCATCGAGGCGATGAAACTGCTGAATGAAATCGAGGCGGAAGTCGGTGGCACCGTCACGAAGATTCTCGTCGACAACGGCCAGCCGGTTGAATATGGCCAGCCGCTGTTCATCATCGAATAGGCTGCGCGTCGTGCCCGGCCAGCGGGCGGTCGGGTACCGCCGCACGAACGCTTGCGCCGTTCGGTAGCCGACGTCGCCGATCGCCCCGCTGCCACACACACTGACGACGAGCGAACCAGTCCGCCGTGTTCAAGAAGATCCTGATCGCCAATCGCGGGGAAATCGCCCTTCGGATCCAGCGCGCCTGCCGCGAAATGGGCATCCGCACGGTGGTCGTGCACTCGGAGGCAGATACCGATGCGAAGTACGTGAAGCTCGCGGACGAATCGGTCTGCATCGGGCCGCCGCCTTCGCGTGAGAGCTACCTCAACATCCCGGCCATCATCAGCGCGGCCGAAGTGACCGATGCGGAAGCGATTCACCCGGGCTATGGCTTTCTTTCCGAGAACGCCGACTTTGCCGAGCGCGTAGAAAAGAGCGGCTTTGTCTTCATTGGTCCCCGGCCGGAATCGATCAGGCTGATGGGTGACAAGGTCTCCGCGAAGCAGTCGATGACAGCCGCCGGCGTGCCCACGGTCCCCGGATCGCAAGGCGCGCTTGCCGAAGAGCCCCGCGAAATCGTCCGCAGCGCACGGGCGATCGGGTACCCGGTCATCATCAAGGCGGCCGGTGGCGGCGGTGGGCGCGGAATGCGCGTCGTGCATACCGAGGCCGCGCTGCTCAATGCAGTCACGATGACGCGCCAGGAGGCGCAGGCGGCCTTTTCCAATCCGGCTGTCTATATGGAGAAGTATCTCGAGACACCGCGGCATATCGAGATCCAGGTTCTCGCGGACCAGCACCGCAACGCGGTCTGGCTCGGCGAGCGCGACTGCTCGATGCAGCGTCGCCATCAGAAGATCATCGAAGAGGCTCCGGCGCCCGGCATCAACCGCCGTCAGGTCGACAAGATCGGCGACCGTTGCGTCGAGGCCTGCAAGAAGATCAATTACCGCGGCGCCGGCACGTTCGAGTTCCTGTACCAGGACAACGAGTTCTATTTCATCGAGATGAACACTCGGGTGCAGGTCGAGCATCCGGTGACGGAGATGGTCACGGGCATCGACATCGTGCAGGAGCAGATCCGCGTGGCCGCCGGTGAAAAGCTGCGGATTCGCCAGCGCGACGTCGTGCAGAAAGGCCATGCGATCGAATGCCGGATCAACGCCGAGGATCCGTTCAAGTTCACGCCTTCGCCCGGTCGCATCACCGGCTGGCATGCTCCGGGCGGACCCGGAGTACGCGTCGATTCGCACGCCTACAGCGGTTATTTCGTGCCACCAAACTATGACTCGATGATCGGCAAGGTCATCTGCTACGGCGACACGCGGAGCCAGGCACTGGCGCGCATGCGGATCGCGCTTTCGGAAATGGTGGTCGAAGGCATCCAGACGAACATCCCGTTGCATCGCGAACTGCTGATGGACGAGAAGTTCGTGCTGGGCGGCACCAGCATCCATTACCTCGAAAAGCGCATCGCCGCGCGTCAGGTTCCCTAGCCGCGTGCTGCTCGAGATCACCCTGCTGGCCGTCGATCAGGCGGCCGAGCCGCTCGCCGACGCGCTGCTGGCAGCGGGCGCACTTTCCGTCAGCGTTGAAGATGCGGACGCGGCGTCGGCCGAAGAGTCTCCGCTTTTTGGCGAGCCGGGTTTCGAGCCGTTACGACAGGCGTGGGCACGCAGCCGGCTCCGTGTTCTGCTGATGGGCGATGCCGAAGACGGCCGGCGACTGGTCGACACAGCCAGCCGCGAAGCAGGCATGGCGCCCGTGAGCATCGAGTCGTGCACGCCGGTGGAAGATGCGGATTGGGTCGGCGCGTCGCAGGCGCAGTTTCCGCCGACGCGCATCAGTGAGCGACTCTGGATCGTTCCTTCGTGGCACGAGGTGCCGGATTCCAGCGCGATCGTGGTGCGGCTCGATCCCGGCGTGGCGTTTGGCACCGGTACCCATCCGACCACGCGACTGTGCCTCGCATGGCTCGACCAGCACGTTGCCGCTGGGGCGAGTGTCCTTGACTACGGCTGCGGCTCCGGCATCCTTGCCATCGCCGCCGGCAAGCTGGGAGCGGGATCGATCGTCGGCGTCGACGTCGACGAGCAGGCTCTCGGCGCCGCCCGATTCAATTCACGCGTGAACGACGTCCCTGCACGCTACACTGATCCGGCCGGCCTTCAACCCGGGCAGTTCGATATCGTGGTTGCCAATATTCTTTCCAATCCGCTGAAGGTCCTTGCACCGGCCCTGCTTGCGCGAATTGCACCGGGCGGCGCGCTGGTGCTGTCCGGCGTGCTGGAGCGACAGGCAGACGAGGTGATCGCGACGTATCGCTCGAACGACGACTCCGTCGAACTTCGCGTCTGGGAGGTCTCGGACGGTTGGGCCTGCCTCGCGGGAAGGCGCCGCGGATGAACGCATTGACAGGTGTCCGTGGACGACCGCGGCGCCGCTGCGGCGAAGCGCACGGCGTTCGGCTCTGAGCGATGGCACTCGCGACCAAATGTCCCCAGTGCGGCGCAATGTTTCGCGTCGTCGCCGACCAGCTGAAGTTGCGCGGCGGGCTGGTTCGCTGCGGCCAATGTCGCACCGTCTTCGATGCGATCGGTAGCCTCGCCTACGTCGAAGACACGACGCTGACGCCGTTGCCGGTGGACACGGCGCCGCTGCCGCGGGCGCCATCAAAGACCGAAGGTGCCGACGCGCCGTTGTCGTCGACTCGTTCGCACGCTGCAGCGGGAGCTCAGACACGCCGGCCATCCGACCGCGAGCGCGAGCGCGTCGATCGCAAGCGCAAGGCGCTGGGCCCGGCAACCACGCTGCGTATTGCGCCCGGTGCTGCTCCCGTTGCCACCGTATCGATGGCGCTGCCGCCCGCTCCGTCCGCCGCGTCGACGAAGTCGGCGGATTTTGATGAACAAGCCGCCGCGGAGGCCGGTGTCCCCACGCTGCTTGCGCCGAATCTGGATTCGCGCTCCGCCGGTCCACGGACCGTCGCGTCACTTGAGGGCATCGAGGTCATCGAGGTGGCGCCGCTGCCCGAGCCCGCCGCAGCCCCAGCCGCCGAAGAGTCGGAGCCTGAGTTCATCCGTGCGGCCGAAGGCCAGCCGCGACGCGGATTCTCGATCGTCTTCACCGGCGGTTCGGTATTGCTCGCACTGCTCGCAGCGGCGCAGCTTGCAGTCGTGTTCCGTTCCGATGTGCTCACGTCCTGGCCAGCTGCCCGGCCGTCGTTGATCCAGCTCTGCAACGTGTTCGGCTGCTCGCTGGGTTGGCCGACGCAACCGGATCAGCTCGCGGTGATCGGAAGTGAACTGCAATCCATCCCGGGTACGGACGTGCTTGAATTGACGGCGGTCATCCGCAATCGTGCGCCGTACACGCAGTCGCTGCCTGCGCTGGAAGTCACGCTGAGCGATACCCAGAATCGTCCGGTGGCGCGCAAGGTGTTCAGCCCGGCCGACTATCTCACGGCGGCCGGCGAGCCACGCACGCGCATTGACGAGGGCCTGGCGGCCGGCGCGGACATGACGATTCGACTCTTCTTCGAAACGCGCGGGCTGCAGCCGGCGGGCTTCCTCGTCTACCCCTTCTATATATAGATACCCACTTGGGGGTTCCACCAGGTGGATCCCCTTTTTTCCCCGGATTCCCAATGCGCACACTGATTTGCGGCTCGATCGCTTACGACACCGTGATGGTCTTCCAGGGGCGGTTCTCGGACCACATCCTTCCGGACCAGGTTCACATCCTGAACGTCTCCTTCCTCGTACCCGAGATGAAGCGTGAGTTCGGCGGCTGCGCCGGCAATATCGCCTACAGCCTGAAATGCCTGGGCGGTGAGCCCCTTCCGATGGCCACGGTGGGTGAAGATGCCGGACCGTACCTCGACCGCTTGGATGCGCTGGGCATCGATCGGCGCTACGTCACGCAACTGCCCGGCAGCTATACGGCGCAGGCATTCATCACGACTGACCTCAACGACAATCAGCTGACGGCATTCCATCCCGGGGCGATGGGCCAATCGCATCTGAACGCGGTGCCGGCCGACAGCGGCATCGGCCTGGGAATCATTGCGCCCGACGGACGCGAAGGGATGCAACAGCACGCGCAGCAGTTTGCCGAACACGGCATTCCGTTCATCTTCGACCTTGGCCAGGCGATGCCTCTCTTCAATGGCGAGGAACTGCTGTGGTTCATCGCCCGCGCAACCTACGTGACGCTGAATGACTACGAGGCCCGCGTCGTGGTTGAACGCACCCGCCTCAATCTTTCCGAACTGGCCCAGCGCGTCAAGGCGCTGGTCGTCACTCGCGGCGCCGAGGGTTCGGATATCTATCTGGGCGGCGCAATGCTGCACATTCCGATCGCCGCCGCGCGCAGCGTCGTCGACCCGATCGGCTGTGGCGATGCCTATCGCGGCGGCCTGCTGTTTGGCATTGCCGAAGGCCTGGATTGGGAGACCACCGGGAGACTCGCCGCTTTGCTGGGAGCAATCAAGATCGAAACTGGGGGCGCACAGAACTATGTCGCCGACCGCGCATCTGTCGCCAACCGCTTCCACGAGGCGTTCGGATATCGGCCGTGGTAGGCCGCGCGCCGTTGCTCAGAGCGTAATGCGGCTTACGACCATCTGCAGCAGGTACACGGCGATCAACAGCACCATGGGCGATAGATCGATGCCGCCGATGGCAGGAACGATGCGCTGTATCGGCTGCAACAGCGGCCGAAGCAGCATTGAAAGCGCCGGGGCAACGGGCGCCAGTGGATTGACCCAGCTGATCACCACGTAGATCAGCGTCACCCAGACGACCAGCGTCAGGGCCCAGTTGACCACCTGCCGCAGCGATTCGAAGAGAACGAAATCCCAGGCGATCGGCAGACCGACGATCGCGATCTTGGACACGACGATCAGCGCGGTGGCGATCAACGCCGCCAACAGCGCCGCCCATTCCACGCGGCCACGCGACGGCGCAATGCGCGCCAGCGGTCGGACCAGCCAGTCCGTCAGCGCCCGTGCGAAGTGCGCTAGTGGGTTGCGCGCCGGCATGCCAATGGCGGCCGCCCAGGCGCGCAACAGCAGCAGACCGACGAGCAGCGAGCCCAGTATGTCAAGCAGCGCGCGCGCGATGTCGACGAAGAGCATGAGGAAGTGGACCGGGACGGAGGCGTGATTGTAGCGGCGGCCATTTCAATGCCTCGCCCATCGCTAAACAAAAAAACGGGCGCGTTGTGCGCGCCCGTTTACATTGCCGCAACGAATCTTACGGACGGCTGCCGGTCGGGAACGGCCAGGCGGCTGCCGGGTTGAGCGCAGTCTTCGCGCCCGGTGCAGCAGCGGTTGACGGCGCGGCCGGAGATGGCGCAGGTGCCGCCATCGGTTTGGCCGCCGGCTTCGGCGCGACCGCGGCCTTCACGGCCTTGACCGCTTTCGTCACCTTGGCCTTGGCCTTGACGACCGCCTTTTTGACGGTCTTTCTGACCGTCGCCTTCTTGCCTGCTTTCCTGACCGCTTTCTTGGCCTTCGCCTTTCTAGCGGTCTTCTTTACGGCACGCTTGACCTTCGCCTTCTTAACCGCTTTTTTGACGGTCTTCTTGGCTTTGGTCTTTTTCGCAGCCTTTTTGACGGCGCGCTTGACCTTCGCCTTCTTGACGGCCTTCTTGGCCTTGGCTTTGGTCGCGGTTTTCTTGACCGCGCGCTTTCTGGCAGCTTTCTTGGTTGCCATGTCAGTCTCCTGATAGAGAATGGCGTGAAGTTGCTAGCGACGACGCATTCCGGTCCGAGCGCGAACCCTCTCGAACGCGGGCTGGAATGCCACACCGGCTGCCCGAAGGCAGCCGGTGAGCGCTACGCAGTTCCCGCGATTACTTCTTGGCCTTCTTCGCGGTCTTCTTTGCAGCTTTCTTCGCGGTCTTCTTCGCCGTCTTCTTCGTCGCCTTTTTGGCGGTCTTCTTCGCCGGCCTCTTGGCGGCTTTCTTCGCGGTCTTCTTGGCAGCTTTCTTCGTGGCCATGATGAGTATCTCCTTCGGAATCAACGTTGAGGTATTAAGGAAGGAAACCCGCTGCGCGGCAAGCCGCCAGTCGGGCTATTCATCGGCGCACGCAGATGCTCTGTCGCCGCGACACCCCCAGAAATGCGTTTGATCCGCATATCCGAGCTGAGCGCGGAACGGGCAGCGCACTGACCGCTGACGCTGATGAATTCGGCACGGCGCGCGCCGGGCTGCTTGAGAATGTGCGCGCGCAAGAAAAACGCCGGAAGAAGTCCGGCGTTCGGTAGATGAGCGGCAAGCGTCGAAAGCTTGGCGCAGGACAGTGTCGGTTTTGCAGCGGGAACGATCCCCCAAGACGTCGGGGTCTCGTTGTGCTTTGGAGCGTGGTCCTCTGCGTTTACTGGTCGACTGTGACTGTCTGTGGTCAATTCGGTGTTTGATCGACGTTCGCTTGAATGACCAGCAACAACATCGATCGAGCTACCAATGAACGGTTCGCTTTTTACTCGCAAAAGAAATTGATCGCAAGAATTTTCTGCATCGAAAAACGAATTGTGTGTGATTTGACCCACTTCTTTCTTGTTCTCGTGTCGCATCACCACGTCGCGCTGACGTCGTTCATCAGTCCCACGACAGCGCGCCGCCCGACTGATATTCGATGACGCGCGTCTCGAAAAAGTTGCGCTCCTTCTTTAGATCGATCATCTCGCTCATCCACGGGAACGGGTTTTCCTCCTGCGGGAACATCGATTCAATGCCGATCTGCTGCGCCCTGCGGTTGGCGATGTAGCGCAGGTAACCCTTGAACATCGGCGCATTCAGCCCGAGGACGCCGCGTGGCATGGTGTCCTCCGCGTACGCGTACTCGAGATCGACGGCTTTCTTGAACAGGCCGCGTACTTCCTCCCGGAACTGCGGCGTCCACAGGTGCGGATTTTCGAGCTTGATCTGGTTGATGAGGTCGATGCCGAAGTTGCAGTGCATCGACTCGTCTCGCAGGATGTACTGGTACTGCTCCGCGGCCCCCGTCATCTTGTTCTGCCGGCCGAGCGCCAGGATCTGCGTAAAGCCGACGTAGAAGAACAGTCCCTCCATCAGGCAGGCGAACACGATCAGGCTTTTAAGCAGCGCCTGGTCATTGTCGAGCGTCCCGGTCTTGAAGTGGGGATCCGTCAGCGTGTCGATGAAGGGAATCAGGAACTCGTCCTTGGCCCGGATCGAGTCGACCTCGTGGTACGCGTTGAAGATCTCGCCTTCGTCGAGCCCGAGCGACTCGACGATGTACTGGTAGGCGTGCGTGTGGATCGCCTCCTCGAACGCCTGGCGCAGCAGGAATTGCCGGCACTCCGGCGCCGTGATGTGGCGGTAGGTACCGAGCACGATGTTGTTGGCGGCCAGCGAGTCGGCAGTCACGAAGAAGCCGAGGTTGCGCTTGACCAGCCGGCGCTCGTCGTCGGTCAGGCCGTTGGGGTCCTTCCACAACCCGATGTCCCGCGACATGTTCACTTCCTGCGGCATCCAGTGGTTGGCGCAGGTCGCGAGGTACTTTTCCCAGGCCCACTTGTACTTGAACGGCACCAGCTGATTGACGTCGGTGGCGCCGTTGATGATCCGCTTGTCGGCTGCATTGACGCGCCGCAGCTCCGGTGCCTCCACGACCGCCCCGGCCAGGGCCGGCCGCGCCGGTGCGACCGGGTGCAGCGCGGCCTGCGACGCAAGAGGTGTGTTGTTGTCGTCCCACGCCAGCATGCTTCTGATCTCCTCGATGGCTTCGTTGCGCGTTACTGGCAGGCTTCGCAGTCGGCGAATCCGGGGTCGCCCGGCTTGAGCATGCAGACCTTGCCGTCGGCTTCCGGCATGGCTGCTGCGGCGGATCCCATGTCGGAGGCCACCGCGTTCAGCTGCCCGGTGCGGGTGGTCGTCGACTTCTCGGCGTGCGTCGCGCCGATCGTGCGCAGGTAATAGGTGGTTTTCAGCCCGCGCAGCCACGCGAGCTTGTAGGTCTCATCGAGCTTCTTGCCCGACGCCCCGGCCATGTAGATGTTCAGGGACTGGGCCTGGTCGATCCACTTCTGGCGGCGTGCCGCGCATTCGATCAGCCAGGTCGGCTCGACCTCGAAGGCGGTCGCGTAGAGCTCCCGCACCTCGGTCGGAACGCGGTCGATCTTCGCCAGCGAGCCGTCGAAGTACTTGAGGTCCGACACCATGACCTCGTCCCACAGTCCAAGTCGCTTCAGGTCGCGTACCAGATGCTCGTTGGCGACCGTGAACTCACCCGAGAGATTCGACTTGACGAACAGGTTCTGGAAGGTCGGCTCGATGCATGCATCCACCCCGATGATGTTCGAGATGGTGGCCGTCGGCGCGATCGCGACGCAGTTGGAATTGCGCATGCCGTGCTGCAGAAATTCGGCCGCGCAACGCATCCCAATCCATCGTCGAGCTCATGTCGACCTCGACGTAGCCCCCGCGCTGCTCGGCCAGGATCTTCAGGCTGTCCTGCGGCAGGATGCCTCGGTCCCACAGCGACCCCGGGAATGAGGAATAGCGCCCGCGTTCTTCGGCGAGTTCCGTCGACGCCCAGTAGGCGTAGTAGCAGACCGCCTCCATGCTGCGATCGGAGAACTCGACTGCGCCATCGGACGCGTACGGTGTCCTCATCATGTGCAGGCAGTCCTGGAAGCCCATGATGCCGAGCCCGACCGGGCGGTGACGCACGTTGGAATTGCGCGCCTTCGGCACCGCGTAGTAATTGATGTCGATGACGTTATCGAGCATCCGCATCGCGGTGGCGATGGTCTTCTTCAGCTTGGCCTGGTCGAGTTCGTAGCCGCCCTTGCCGTCGGACTTCATGTGCGCCGGCAGGTTGACCGAGCCGAGGTTGCACACCGCGATCTCCGATTCCGAGGTGTTGAGCGTGATCTCGGTGCAGAGGTTGGAACTGTGGATCGTCCCGATGTGCTGCTGCGGCGAACGCAGGTTGCACGCGTCCTTGAACGTGATCCAAGGATGCCCGGTCTCGAAGAGCATCGAAAGCATCTTGCGCCACAGTGACAGGGCCGGGACCTTCTTGAAGAGCTTGAGATCGCCGCGGGCCGCCTTGTCCTCATAGCGCGTGTAGGCCTCCTCGAACGCCTTGCCGGTCTTGTCGTGGAGATCCGGGCAGTCACTCGGCGAGAACAGCGTCCAGTCGCCGCCGTCCATCACGCGCCTCATGAACAGGTCCGGAATCCAGTTCGCGGTGTTCATGTCATGCGTCCGACGACGGTCGTCGCCGGTGTTCTTGCGCAGCTCGAGGAACTCCTCGATGTCGAGGTGCCAGGTTTCCAGATAGCAGCAGACCGCGCCCTTGCGCTTTCCGCCCTGGTTCACCGCCACGGCGGTGTCGTTGACGACCTTCAGGAACGGCACTACGCCCTGGCTCTTGCCGTTGGTTCCCTTGATGTGCGAGCCGAGTGCGCGTACCGGCGTCCAGTCGTTCCCGAGGCCGCCGGCGTACTTCGCCAGCAGCGCGTTTTCCTTGATTGCCTCGTAGATGCCGTCGAGATGATCCGCTACGGTCGACAGGTAGCAAGACGACAGCTGCGAATGACGCGTGCCGGAGTTGAAGAGCGTCGGTGTCGAACTCATGAAGTCGAAGGTCGACAGCACCTCGTAGAACTCGACGGCACGGGCCTCGCGGTCGATCTCGTTGAGCGCGAGCCCCATCGCGACACGCATGAAGAACGCCTGGGGCAGTTCGAAGCGTCGGCCGTCGTGGTGCAGGAAGTAGCGGTCATAGAGCGTCTGCAGTCCAAGGTAATTGAACTGCAGGTCGCGTTCGGGCTTCAGCGCGCGGGCGAGTTTGCGAAGGTCGAACAGAGCCAGTTTTTCGTCCAGCAATTCCGCTTCAATGCCATAGCGAACGAAGTTGGGGAAATAGTCGGCATAGCGTTCAGCCATCGCCGCCTGAGGCACTTCCTCACCAAGGGCCTCGCGACGCATCGTGTGCAGCAGGAGCCGGGCCGTGACGTAGGAATACGCCGGATCCTTCTCGATCAGCGCACGCGCCGCGAGGATCGCCGACTTGTAAACCTCCTCGAGCGGTACCCCGTCGTACAGGTTCTTAACGGTCTCGCCAAGGATTGCCTCAGGCGTCACGAATTCGTCGAGGCCCGCGCACGCCGCCCGCACCAGCGACTCGATGCGATTGCATGTCGAGCGGAACCCGACGGCCCTCCTCGATCATCGAAAGCGGTGTAGCGGCCGCCGGCACCGCCTGACGCGTCGCGGCGCGCTCCTGCGACCGTCTCTCGCGATACAAGACATAGGATCGCGCGACGTCATGTGCGCCGTCGCGCATCAGCGACAGTTCGACCTGGTCCTGGACATCTTCAATGTGAAACGTTCCGCCGGCCGGCTGCCGGCGCATCAGGGCGGTCACCACGCTGCCCGTGAGCTTTTCCACCTGTTCGCGAATCGCCGCTGACGCCGCACCCTGTCCGCCGCGAACCGCGATGAACGCCTTGGTCATCGCGACGGCGATCTTGGATGGCTCAAACGCGACAACTGCACCATTGCGACGGATGACCTTGTAATCACCGAACGACGTCGCTTGCACGGCGCTGACGCCCCCACCCGTTTCTACCGGGGAAAGATGTACAGCCAACCCGACCGTCGCCGGGGTGGCGGACTGCTGAAACTGCATACGACCTCCGAGTGCTCCTTGCAGCCGTGGCGGAACTCGTGCGCGCAACGCATGGACTGCGCTGCGGACCACAAGTTGTAGCCGCCCCGGCTGTTTCCTCTTTTCGCTCCGCCTCACGCTCCGGCAAGACGCCGTGGCGCGTGAGGACCCGCTTTCCGCCGCTTGGCAAGATCTGCGCCCATCACCGGCTGAGGTTCTTCACCCCGACCCTGACCACAATATGTAGTGGTCCCGTAGCTGATAAGCACTAGTTTTTGTATGTACGCATCATAGGAGAACTTTTTCAGGAGTTCAACTTCCGTCGATGCGGCAGTGCATCGTGAACGCGCTGCGGCCGCAGGCGAGCGCGGTGCAAATGCGATCAGCAGCTGAGAAGATGAGACGAGACCGCGAGTCGGTCCCAGCGCAGGAAGGGACCCGGGTCGGTCTTCCGGTCGCGCGCAATGTCGCTGTGGCCGACAATGGCCTCAAGCGGATAAGCCGCTTCGAGCGCAGCCAGCAGCTCGTTCAATGATTGATACTGAATGTCGGCATAGGGCTCGAAATCAGTTCCCTCGAGCTCGATGCCGATCGAAAAATCGTTGCACCCCGGCCGACCACGGAATGACGACGCGCCGGCGTGCCAGGCCCGGTCAAGGCAGGAGACGAACTGCGTGCAGCAACCCTGTCGGTCGATGAAGAAGTGCGCGGAGACGCGCCCCTCGCAGACGCGGTCCAGGAACGGGTGTTCGCCGGGCACAAGCCGGTTCGTGAAGAGGCGCTCTACGTGTCCGCCACCATAGTGACCCGGAGGCAGGCTGATGTTGTGCAGAACAACGACGGAGACGCGCTCGAGCACCGGACGCGCATCGAAGTTTGAAGAAGGCACCTTGCGAGCCGAAGTGAGCCAGCCGTCGGGTTCGACATGAGACGACGTGGACGACATCCGCTCCTCAGCCACCGTCGCTGCCAGCGTCACGGCCGCATTACAGCGGCGCTCGACCTCGCGCGCGGTCACTTGATATCCAGGCGCTGCATCCGATAACGCAGCTGGCGAAACGTGATGCCCAGCAACTGAGCTGCCGCCGTCCGGTTGTATCGCGTTTTCGCAAGCGCGGACCGGATGGCATTGCGTTCATGCTCGTCGAGAAACGCGGGAGCGAAGTGGGAATGCCATCGACGAGTTCGTAGACTGCCGGCGATGCGGTTGCGGCCGTTAGTTCCGGCGACGTCGCATCGTCGGGCGCAATCGGTTCTGCTTCGATCGCCAGGTCGACTTCCGGTCCCGTGAGCAGCAGGTCGTCGGCCATCAATACGTCGTCGCCCGCGAGCGCCACCGCCCGTTCAAGGATGTTTTCGAGCTCGCGGACATTGCCGGGGAAACGGTAACGACTCAGGGCCGCGAGCGCGGCAGGCGACAACCTTGCCGCCGGCCCGCCAGTCCTTTCGGCGATGCGGCTGAGGATTGTGTCCGCCAGCACTTCGATGTCGTCGAGTCGGTCACGCAGCGGCGGTACCTTCAGCTCGATGACGTTCAGCCGGTAGTAAAGGTCCTGCCTGAAACGGCCGCTGGCGACCAGCGCAGCGAGGTCCTGGTGTGTCGCGCTCACAATGCGCACGTCCACGGTTTCCTCAATCGGCGAGCCGATCTTTCGGACTCGCCTTTCCTGAATGGCGCGAAGCAGCTTCACCTGCATCGCGAGCGGCAGGTCGGCAACCTCGTCGAGGAACAGCGTGCCGCCGGACGCGGCCTGGAAGAAACCGTCGCGATCCCGATCCGCGCCGGAAAACGCGCCCTTGCGATAACCGAAGAATTCCGCCTCCATCAGCGTTTCCGGTATCGCACCGCAGTTCACGGCCACGAACGGTTGTGCCCCGCGCGCTGACAGATCGTGGATGGCGCGGGCAGCGAGTTCCTTGCCGCTGCCGGACTCGCCGCAGATGGCCACCGGCGCCATGCTGCGAGCGAGGCGTCCAATGAGCGCGCGCATCTGCTGCATCGACGGCGTGGAGCCGACGAGGCGCGCCAGCGCCAGCTCGGGCTCTACCGCCGCGCCCCGCGAATCACTCGCAGCCGGCGCCGATGCATCACGCACCGCCGATCGCACCAGCAGACGAAGCTGGTCGAGGTCGACGGGCTTCGTCAGATAGTCGAACGCCCCGGCTTTGAGAGCAGCGACTGCGTTCTCTGCACTGCCGTAAGCCGTGATCACCGCGATCGGCGGCCCGGCGGCCTGGTTCACCTCACGGACCAGCTCGAGCCCGGTGCCGTCCGGCAACCGCATGTCGGTCAGACACAGCGCATACCGATTCTGCGCGAGCAGCGCGCGCGCCGCGGTCACCGATTCGGCCGTGTCCACATCGAGACCGAGCCGAACCAGAGTCAGCGACAGCAGTTCGCGCAGGTCCGCCTCGTCGTCGACAACGAGAACCGCAGGCGAGCGCCGCGCCGAAGGCTGGCGTGTCGCTTCGGAAGGCAGCGGTTCGTTCATCGGACCGGAATGGTATCCAGAAAGCCGTGCAGGCTTGCATCGGCGCGTGAACCGAGTCCAAAACGCAACAGGAAGCCGTCGCGGGAGCTACCGTCGACTTCCCGCCGCGACGCATAAGACAGTTCAGCCCGATTGGTGACACAGAACTCGCGTGCCAGGTAAAGACCGAGGCCCGTTCCCTGGTTGCGGGTGGTGAAGAAAGGCTCAAAGAGCCCCGTGCGGGCTTCGAATGGCACGCCGGGCCCGTCATCGAGCACCCACAGCTGCGGCCTGTCGCCTTCGGGCGCCGGCTCGACAATCACACAGACGGACCCCGGCCCGCCACTGGCGTAGCGCAGCGCGTTGTCGACCAGGTTATAGAGCACCTGCCGCAGATGCGACTGCTCGAACTTCACACGCTGCGCCGGCGCGAACTGCGCCTCGATCGTCGACGGCGCGAGCCCCCGATCGCGCGCAAACTCGTCGAGGAATTCACGGACGAAATCCGAAAGCGCAATTTCGTCTCCGAGCGGCGGTTCGCGCCGCGCGACCCGCAGCACGTCCTCGACCAGCCGGTTCAGCCGCAGCGTGTTCTCCCTGACGATGGCCGCGAGCCGTTTCAGCACGGGATCGCGCGCGTCCTCGTTCAGCAACTGGCCGGCATTGCTGATGGCCGCCAGCGGGTTACGAATTTCGTGCGCGATCGACGCCGTCAGGCGGCCCATCGCCGCCAGCTTCAGTTGCTGCGCCCGGTCCTCGACGTCACGCACGTCCTCGATGAAGATGACGAATTCGTCCGATGTCGGCGCTGATGGCCGCGCGAATCGGGCACGCAGGCGCGCCTCCGGCGCGATCTCAGCGCCGTTTTCGGCGGTTGGAACGATGGTGTTGGACCACAGGCCTTCGCTGCGGCCGCCCTCGCTCCAGGCGATGAATGCCACCGCGAGCTCACTGGCTGCCGGGATGTCGGCGAGGAGCTCACCCGTCAGCTGCGCTGCGGAGTCCAGGCCCAGCATGCGGCGCGCGGCGCGATTATTGGCGCGCACTCGCCCGGTTTTGTCGACGACGATGACGCCCTGGTCCATCTGGGCAATCACCAGTCGGTTGATCGCCAGCTGGTTCTGCAGGTCCCGCCCGCGGCTGCGCGCCAGTTTCTCCTGGCTCGCGAGGCGCGCACTCAAAGCACGCAGCAATGCGGACACCGCGAACAGCGCGGCTCCAAAGACGCCCGCCTGGAACAATAACGAGTCGCTGCCGCCAGCTTCGAAAGTCCGCAAGCCGGCATCGATCAGTATTGCGAGCACCGCTATCGAACAGACGAAGAACACCTGCAACGACGGCAGCAGCAGCGACGCACCCGCCAGTGGCAGCAGATAAAGGATCACCCAACCGGACGCGACGCCGCCACCGGCGATCACCAGGGTCGTAACTGCCGCCAGGTCGAGCGCGAGTTGCCCAAAGACTTGCGGCAAGAAGTGACGATGAAAGTAAAGCGCGAGACCCGCGAATCCAGCTGCGGCCCCAAAATAGCCCAGCATCAACAGCAGTCCGGACTGCAGACCGACGCTCGCTCCGGCGCTGCGAAACCCGAAGGCGGCCGCTCCGAGCACCAGCGCGCTTGCCACGATGACCCGCGTCGTCGCGAAGTACTCGAGCGTGCGCCAGGGCGCATCCTCGTGTTCGGCGACAGCGCTTTCCTGGACCGGCGGCTCGACCGCTGCCATCAGTGGATGCTCAGGACGAGGGGCCGCGCTGGCGGTGTTCGTCGCTGCAGTAGTAGCGCTCGCCTGCCGGCAACGCGTCCTGTCGCGGAAGATGCAGCCCGCAATGTGCACAGCTGACCATCGCCTGCGGAACCGCACGCGTCTGGCTGTCACTGGCGGGCCCGCGCAGGGATGAACGCCGCAACCACTGCCAGGCCACGTAGGCGGCGACTGCCAGCAACACGAAAAAGAGGATACGTCCCATTACACGCGCCCCAGAAGTACCTCGAGGACAAACCGGCTGCCCACATAGGCCAGCATCAGCATCGCAAAACCGATCAGGGTCCAGCGCAACGCGGTACGGCCGCGCCAGCCGAAAAAAACCCGACCGGCAAGCAGTCCGCCAAACACCACCCACGCCGCTATGGTGAAGACCGACTTGTGATCAAAGCGTAGCGGTCGTCCGAAAGTCTGTTCGGAGAAAAAGACCCCGCTCACCAGGGTTGCCGTCAGCAACACGAAACCTGCGGCGATCAGCCGGAACAGCACCGTTTCCATCGCGAGCAGCGGCGGCAGTCTGTCGAGAAAGCGCGCGAGGGGGGTACGGTCGGTGAGTACATCGCCATGCAGGCGGCGGTCCATCGTCGCCATGAGCAATGCCTGCATCGCCGCGATCGTCAACAGGCTGTACGCCAGGATCGCCAGCACCAGATGAAGACGAAACACCATCGACGCGGTGGCCGGGCCGACGGCTGCTCCGGGAAAGAGCACCGGCAGTCCTGAGGCAACCGCCGCCAGCGGCAGGACCAGCAGCAGCAGTCCGCGGGACGCAGAAAAGTAGCTCTCAGCCCAGACGATCAGGACCGTGAGCCAGAGCGTTGCGGACAGCGCATAGGCAAAACCGAAGTGGAACAGTTCCGGCCCGATGATCGCGTGCCACAGCAGGACGCCGTGCAGCCCAAATGCGATCGCCAGAATCCCGCTCGGCCACGCGGGCAGTCGCTCGGCGCTGCTGCTGAGCGTGCCCCACTCCCGCCACGCGACCAGCAGGTAGAGCGCGACGACGGCGCCGTACAATACGAGCCATTCGGAGCGCGGTGGCATGAGAATTTATACCACGCGCTCGCCTTGCTCCCCCTGTCGATCCCCATGCTGGAACAGCTGACCACGAAGCTGGCGCGTGTCGTCAAGACGATGCGCGGCCAGGCGCGCCTTACCGAGCAGAACATGCAGGACATGCTGCGCGAGGTACGCGTGGCGCTGCTCGAAGCGGACGTCGCTCTGCCTGTCGTGCGCGACTTCATCGCTCGGATCAAGGAGCGCGCGCAGGGCGAAGAAGTGGTCGGCAGCCTGACACCGGGACAGGCGCTCGTCGGCGTCGTCCAGCGCGAGCTGACGCTGCTGATCGGCGGCGACCTGCCTGAAGCCGAGACGGATCTCAACCTAGCGACGCAGCCACCGGCGGTCATTCTGCTTGCGGGCCTGCAGGGAGCCGGCAAGACCACGACGGCCGGCAAGCTCGCGAAGTGGCTGCTCGCCGAGCGCAGGAAGAAGGTGCTCGTCGTATCAACCGACGTTTATCGCCCCGCCGCGATCGAGCAGCTGAAGACGGTTGCTGCCCAGGCCGAGGCCCAGTTCTTCCCGTCGGCAACCGGTGAGGCTCCGCTCGACATCGCCGGCCGGGCGCTCGACCATGCGCGCCGGCAGTTTTTCGACGTACTGATCGTCGACACGGCAGGCCGTCTCGCCATCGACGAGGCGATGATGCAGGAAGTCGCCGCGCTCGAGCAGCGCCTCAACCCGATCGAGACGCTGTTCGTCGTCGATGCGATGCTGGGGCAGGACGCGGTCAACACCGCCAAAGCATTCGCTGAGCGCTTGCCGCTGACGGGCGTGATCCTGACCAAACTCGATGGTGATTCCCGTGGCGGCGCCGCACTTTCCGTGCGTCAGGTGACGGGGCGACCGATCAAGTTCGTCGGTGTTGGCGAAAAGCTCTCGGGATTCGAGCGCTTCAACCCGGCCGGCATGGCGGGCCGAATCCTTGGGATGGGCGACATCGTCGCGCTCGTCGAGGACGTCAAGAAAGCCGTCGATGTCGACAGCGCGCAGAAGTTTGCCAAGCGCATGCAGGCCGGCGAGCGCTTCGATCTCAACGACTTCCGTGAGCAGGTCGGGCAGATGCGCAAGATGGGCGGGCTCGCCGGACTGGTCGACAAGCTGCCGGTCCAGTTCGCCCAGGCGGCCGGCCAGGTCAACACGGCCGACAGTGAGAAGCAGATCCGCCGCATCGAAGGCATCATTTCATCGATGACTCCGGGGGAACGAGCGAAGCCCGAACTGATCAAGGCATCGCGCAAACGTCGCATCGCCAGCGGGGCCGGCGTACCCGTGCAGGAAGTCAATCGCCTGCTCAATCAGTTCGAGCAGATGCAGTCGATGATGAAACAGATGAAAAGGGGCGGCCTGGCAAAGATGATGCGCGGCCTCGGCGGTATGCGCGGATTTCCCGGAATGCCCGGAATGCCGAAGCGCTGACTCAGACCTTGGGCGCTGGTGTCGGCGGGCTGGCGTTGGCTCGCGCCGGCGCATCGTAGTGCCAGCGACCTCTCCAGGCAGCCAGGACCGCGTTGGGATACTGTGGCCGTCCACGGCTGCCGTTATACCGTCCGAGCGCCATGAAGAGGTCGCCATTCTCGACGTCAAGATAGTGACGCAGGATCACGGCGCCGTAGCGAAGGTTCGTCCGCATCTCAAAGAGGCGCCGCGGTTCGCCGTCGCCGATCACGCGCGTCCAAAATGGCATGACCTGCATGAATCCCCGCGCGCCGGCCACGGAAACGGCGTATTTGCGGAAGTTGCTTTCAACCGTGATCAATCCGAGTACGAGCTGGCGGTCGAGCCCGGCGCGCAAGGCCTCGTAGTCCAGCGTCTTGAGAAAGTCGACGCGGGCGGCGTAGTCGGAAATGCGACCTTTCAGCCGTTCCGACATTTCGCCCATCCATGCCAGATAGGCAAGCCGTTCATCGATGGTGGTGAAACTGCGCTCCGGAGGCCGGCTGTCGGCGATCTGGCTGGCGAGCGCAACGCGCACCGCATCCGCCAGCGGCTCATACTTCTGCGCACCTCCGACGGCTGCTTGCGGTGCCAGTGCAAGTGCTCCGGCACACAGCAACAAGCTGCGGCGGCTCAGCGGCTTCGCATCCGTCACGCGTCCAATAACCGGCCGCGAATGAAGCCGTAGGCTTCGGCGACCGGTACCGCAGATGTCTGCTGCGTGCGGCGATCGAAATACTCGACCGCCCCTTCCTTGAGTACCCTTTCGCCCACAGTGACCCGGTGCGGAATGCCGATGAGTTCCATTTCGGCGAACATTACGCCGGGTCGTTCGTCGCGATCATCGAGGAGCACGTCGATGCCGGCCGACCGCAGCTCCTCGTAAAGATGTTCAGCGGTTTGACGGACCGCCTCCGACTTGCGGTACCCGACCGGCGTGATCACGACCGCGAAAGGCGCGAGCGCGTCCGGCCAGATGATTCCCTTGGCGTCATTGTTCTGTTCAATCGCCGCACCGAGCAGGCGCGTGACGCCGATCCCATAACAGCCCATGACCATCGGGCGCGACTTGCCATCCTCGTCGATGAACTCGAGCTTCATCGTCTGCGGATATGGCAGTCCGGAAAAGACGTGGCCGACTTCGATGCCGCGCTGGATTGCCAGTGCTCCCTGGCCGTCCGGCGACGGATCTCCGGCAACCACATTACGCACGTCAGCAACGATGGGCTCCGCCAGGTCGCGGCCCCAGTTCACGCCGGTGTAGTGATACCCCTCCTCGTTCGCCCCGCTGACGAAATCGCTCATGTTGGCGACGGTGCGATCGGCGACGACACGGACCGGCCTGATTGTCTTCAGCGGACCGAGGTAGCCCGGGTTGCAGCCGAAGTGGTCGACAATCTCGGCCGGCGTCGCGAAGCGGAAGCCCGTATCCAGTCCCGGAACCTTTCCCGCCTTCACCTCGTTGAGTTCGTGATCGCCGCGCACGAGGACCAGCCAGACCTCGGTTACCGATGCCTCGTCAGGCAGCGCCCGATCAACGGTAAGCACGATCGACTTCACCGTCCGCGTCAGGGGCAGGCCAAGAAATGCTGCGACGTCTTCGCACTTCTCCTTGCCAGGCGTGGACGCCTTCACCAGCACCTCCGCCGGAGCCGCGCGCACGGCGATCAACGGCAGCGCTTCGGCCATCTCGACGTTGGCCGCGTATTCCGACGTCGGGCAGTAGGCGATGGCATCCTCGCCCGTGTCGGCGATGACCTGGAATTCATGGCTGGCCTTGCCACCGATGTTGCCGGTGTCCGCAGCCACAGCACGAAAAGTCAGCCCCATGCGCTTGAAGATTCGCACATAGGCGTCGTACATCGACCGGTAGCTCGCCATGGCGCCCGCCTCGTCGCGATCGAACGAGTAGGCGTCCTTCATCGTGAATTCGCGCCCACGCATGACGCCGAAGCGCGGTCGGCGCTCGTCGCGGAACTTCGTCTGGATGTGATAAAGGTTGAGTGGGAGCTGCTTGTAGCTGCGGATCTCCTCGCGCACGATGTCGACGACGACCTCCTCGCTCGTCGGCTGCACGATGAAGTCGCGATCGTGCCGATCCTTCAGGCGCAGCAACTCCGGTCCCATCTTCTGCCAGCGTCCCGACTGCATCCACAGCTCTGCCGGCTGGATCACCGGCATCAGCAATTCGACCGCTCCGGCGCGGTTCATTTCTTCGCGGATTATGGCTTCGATCTTGCGGATTACGCGAAGGCCCATCGGCAGGTAGCTATAGATCCCCGCAGCCAGCTTCTTGATCATTCCGGCGCGCAGCATCAGTGAGTGGCTGACAACTTCGGCGTCAGCCGGCGCTTCTTTGAGCGTCGAAATCAGGAACTCTTTGGCGCGCATGGGAAAACCGGGCTTTTCGTCGTTGTGATCGCGAGTTTGCGACCCCTATAATGGGTCGCAGATTCTAAAGGTTCAGGGGTTGGCATGCTGGACAAGGACGGATACCGCCCGAACGTCGGCATCATCCTGCTCAACGCTAGAAACGAGGTCTTCTGGGGTAAGCGCGTCAAACAGCATTCGTGGCAGTTCCCGCAGGGCGGCATCAAGTACGGCGAATCGCCTGAGCAGGCGATGTTTCGTGAGCTTTGGGAAGAGGTCGGCTTGAAGCCCGACCACGTCAGGATTGTCGGTCGCACACGGGACTGGCTCCGGTACGACGTGCCTGACCAGTGGATCCGGCGTGACCTGCGCGGGAACTATCGCGGGCAGAAGCAGATCTGGTTCCTGCTTCGTCTCGTCGGTCGTGACTGCGACGTGTGCCTGCGCGCGTCGACCCATCCAGAGTTCGATGCCTGGCGCTGGCACGAGTACTGGGTTCCGCTCGATACCGTGATCGAGTTCAAGCGCGACGTGTATCAACAGGCCCTGCTGGAACTCTCACGCTTCGTGTTCAATCCCGGACGTCCGCATCACAGGGACTTCATGATGAAGGGACGCGGGCGCGAGCGCGCCCCGGACCGCACGACGTCGACGACAGCGTCGGTCGAAACCTCAGGCACACCCGCCGGCGGCGAAGTCGCCTGATCGACGCTGCTCAGAGCAGGACCAGGTTGTCGCGGTGGATAAGTTCCGGTTCCTCGATGAACCCGAGGATCGCTTCGATCTCGCCCGTCGGTTTGCGGACGATCTGGCGCGCATCCGCGCTCGAGTAGTTGATGAGACCTCGCGCGATTTCGCGACCCTGCCGCGAAACACAACCGACCACGTCGCCACGGCGGAACTCACCGATGACCTCCATCACGCCGATGGGCAACAGGCTCCTTCCGCCCGACGCGAGCGCGGTCGCGGCGCCGTCATCAACAACCACGCGACCTTTTACCAGCAAATGATCGGCCAGCCACTGCTTGCGCGCCGTCAGAACGGGCATCGAGGCCGTTAACTCGGACCCGATCGCCTCACCGGCAGCCAGCCGCAGCAGCACATCCGGCTCTCGGCCGGATGCGATCAGCGTGTGCGCGCCGCTGCGCGCGGCCCGCTTGGCTGCGAGCACCTTCGTCAACATGCCGCCGCGGGCAATAGCGCTTCCGGCGCCGCCGGCCATGGCTTCCAGCTCAGGCGCGCCGGCAATCGCCGAAGTAACCAGATTTGCCTGCGCATCGCGGCGCGGATCAGCAGAGTACAGCCCGGTCTGGTCAGTGAGGATCACCAACACGTCGGCCTCGACGAGATTGGTCACCAGCGCTGCGAGCGTGTCGTTGTCGCCGAACTTGATCTCATCGGTAACTACGGTGTCGTTTTCGTTGATGACCGGCACTACGCCGAGATTGAGGAGCGTGAAGAGCGTCGAGCGGGCGTTAAGGTAGCGTGCACGATCGGCAAGATCCGCGTGCGTGAGGAGAACCTGCGCGCTATGCAGGCCGAGCGCGCGGAATTGCGTCTCGTACGCCTGCGCGAGCCCCATCTGCCCGACCGCTGCGGCCGCCTGCAGCTCGTGGATCTGCTGCGGACGCCTGACCCAGCCGAGCCGCTGCATCCCTTCGGCAACAGCACCGCTCGAAACGACGACGATCTGCTTGCCTGCCGCGCGCAGGCCTGCAATCTGGCGGGCCCAGCGTGAAATCGCATCGGCGTCGAGCCCGCGACCTTCATTGGTCACCAGACTGCTGCCCACCTTGACGACAGCGCGGTGCGCCCGCTGCAACGCGTGGATCACACCGTCGCTCCTGCGTCGGGCAGCGGACTGGACGACTGCTCTCGACGCTGCGCGTCCAGGAAGGCCTGAACCGCGGCCGTGAGCTCATCGCAGCCCTGCGTTGTGGCTGCCGAAACGAGGAATACGGGAGCCTTCGTCCTGAGCCTGCGGCGAAAACCGGACAGCAGCTGTGCGCGCGCTTCCTGTGGCACCAGGTCAGCCTTGTTGAGAACGAACCAGCGTGGCTTGCGCGCGAGCGCGGGGCTGTACTTCTTCAATTCAGCCGCGATGACGCGGGCATCACTCACGGGGTCGGTGTTGCCCTCGGGTCCCACGCAATCGATCACATGCAGCAGCAGGCCGGTCCGGCTCAGGTGTCGAAGAAACTGATGTCCCAGGCCGGCGCCTTCGGCGGCACCTTCGATCAGGCCCGGCACGTCGGCAATGACGAAGCTGCGCTCGGGGCCTACGCGTACAACGCCAAGATGAGGATGCAGCGTGGTAAACGGATAGTCCGCAACCTTCGGTCGGGCGTTCGAGACCGCTCGAATCAGTGTTGACTTGCCTGCGTTCGGCATGCCCAGTAGCCCGACGTCCGCCAAGACCCGCAGCTCGAGCCGTAGCCGGCGTTGCTCGCCCGGCTCGCCCTTTGTGAACTGACGTGGTGCGCGGTTGGTGCTCGATTTGAAGTGCAGGTTGCCCAGTCCACCTCGCCCACCGGCCGCCAACAAGGCGCGATCGCCATCGTGCGCAAGATCCGCCAGTTCGTCGCCGGTTTCGTCGTCGAAAATGACGGTTCCGACGGGCATGCGCAACTCGATGTCCGCGCCGCCGGCGCCGTAGCAATCGGCGCCTCGACCCGGCTGCCCGTTTGCCGCCCGATGGGTTCGCGCGTAGCGATAGTCGATCAGGGTGTTGATATTGCGGTCTGCTTTGACCCAGACACTGCCGCCACGGCCGCCGTCGCCGCCGTCAGGGCCGCCTTTCGGAATGAATTTCTCGCGCCGGAACGATGCACATCCATCGCCGCCATTTCCAGCAGCAACTTCAATCCTCGCCTCGTCGATGAACTTCACTGCGCCACCAATAAAAAAGCCCCACCGAAGACGGCAGGGCTTGGTTCAAACCGGACGCCGTCGTGCGGGATCAGCTTGCGGGGACGACGCTCACGACGCGACGATTCTGCGAGCCGCTGACCTGGAACTCGACCTGCCCATCGGCGGTTGCGAACAGCGTGTGGTCGCGACCCATACCGACGTTGTCACCGGCATGAAACTGTGTACCGCGCTGGCGCACGATGATCGAACCGGCCGAAATACCCTGGCCGCCGAAGACCTTCACGCCAAGTCGTTTGGCCTGCGAATCCCGCCCGTTACGGGAGGAGCCGCCTGCTTTCTTGTGTGCCATCGCGCTCTCTCTTTATCAATCTGGATTGCCGACCGCCGCTCTTCAGGCCGCGATCGAATCGATTCGCAATTCCGTGAAGTTCTGCCGGTGCCCCGCGTGCTTCTGGAAGTGCTTACGCCGCTGCATCTTGAAAATGGTGACCTTGTCGCGGCGCCCATGTGATAGCACGGTCGCAACAACTTCTGCCCCGTCAAGCATCGGCTTGCCTGTTTTCAACTGATCACCGTCGACGACAGCCAGGACGTCTGACAGCTTGATCTGCTCGCCCACATCGGCCGCAAGCGTCTCCACCTTCAGGGTGTCTCCGGCAGCGACGCGATACTGTTTGCCGCCCGTCTTGATCACCGCGTACATTCTTGGCTCCTCTGAGGCGCAGGCTTGAGCGAAATTCGGCCGGGCCTGTCCCTATTTTGATCACCGCCGGAGTCCGCCGCTGCTGCCCGGGGACTCACGAATCAGCCCGCCACCCGGGAATCTGGCTCCACTTGGTCGGCAGGAAAGCTTTGAATTATCACATTCTGCGGCCATCCGCGTCAAATGGACGGTCAAGCAGCCTCCTGGCGCAGCGAGCGAGGGCGGCAACCCTGGGGCGATCGGGGGTCGCCCATATAATGGCCCGATGGAGCGATCTTCGATTCAGCAGGCCTCCCGCGGGCCGTCCGGCACGCAAGCACTGCTGCTCTCTGTGCGGGTGCCGGATCTCAAAGTGGTTCTTGCTCCAATCGCGGCAGATATGCAGGCTGTTGATGCCGTCATCCGCGAACGGCTGAGTTCGGACGTTGCGCTGATCAACAGTGTTGCCGAGTACATCATCGGCGCGGGTGGCAAGCGGCTGCGGCCCGCTGTTCTGCTGCTGGTTGCACGAGCAGTGGGTTACCGCGGCACCGCGCACGTGCTGCTCGCGGCGGTCGTCGAATTCATCCATACCGCGACACTGTTGCACGACGACGTTGTCGATGAGTCGGATCTGCGGCGCGGCCGAGCAACAGCGAATGCCCGGTTTGGCAACGCGGCCAGCGTCTTGGTCGGTGACTTCCTCTATTCGCGCTCGTTCCAGATGATGGTCGACGCCGGGAGTATGCGCGTCATGCGCATCCTCGCAGATGCGACCAATCGGATTGCCGAGGGCGAAGTCCTGCAACTGCTCAATGTTCACGATCCCTCGGTCAACGAGGAGCGTTACTTCAGCGTGGTCGAGCGCAAGACGGCAACGCTGTTCGAAGCCGGCGCCCGCATCGCCGCGGTATTGGGTGGCGCCGACGCCGCGACCGAAGAACAGTGTGCGCACTATGGCGCCTCACTCGGGCGGGCATTTCAGATTGTCGATGACATGCTCGACTATTCCGGCCACACCGAGGACATCGGCAAGCGGCTGGGAGACGATCTTCGTGAAGGCAAGGTCACTCTCCCGCTGATTCACGCGCTGCGCAGCGCCTCTGCCGATCAGCGCGAACTCGTCATTCGGGCCGTCAGAGAGGGACATGGCGACTTCGACGCGATCGCGCGCATCGTCACGGACAATGGCTCGATCGCCTACTCCGGGAACCTCGCTGCGCGGGAGGTGCAGGCGGCGCAGCGCGCGTTGCACACGCTGCCTGAGACGCTGTATCGCGAATCTTTGTTAGACTTGCTGGCTTTCGCCGTTGGTCGCGATCGCTAGCGTTGCGGCGATCCGCGCGCACCGAGTGCCCAGCAGGGGTGCCGCGAATGTCGGGGTGTAGCTCAGCCTGGTAGAGTACTGCGTTCGGGACGCAGGAGTCGGAGGTTCAAATCCTCTCACCCCGACCACTTTCATTCCCGCCTTCCCTAGCTTCATGGCCTCCGGCCGCACGTTCGATATCTCCAGCCTGGGGCGAAGTTTCTTCTGTCGCGCCCTGGCAGGCAGACACGCCTGCAGCCACTGGGCCGAATCCAGCCGACTATGCGCGGCCTGCCAACGGGAACAATCGGGTCTGACGAAGCTTTGGGCTCCGCGCTTTCGGCTTGCCTTGTTTGCGGTAGCCAAGCTTTACAAATCAGGGTCTTCTCGGCAGTATCTTTTTGCTTCGTGAGAAGTGCCCGCCCGCTATAACTTGGGTCTTGTCGGACCCTTAGGGACAGCACCCTTCCATGTCGGCCGTAACGCAAGGTCCTGCCGCCGCCGCAGGGGCCCTAACGGGTCTCGCGCGTGCGCTCGTCCAGCAGGGCAAGCTGCGGCCAGATCGTGCCGAAAACTTTGCTCGCAAGGCGGCGCAGTCCAACACGCAGTTTATCGATGAACTGATCAGCGCGGCCGACGTTACCGGGCTCTCGGCGACCGGTATCGCGAAGTTCGCCGCTGAAACGTTCGGGCACCCGATGCTCGATCTTTCGGCGCTCGACCTTGAACAGCTGCCACGCGACATCATCGATAAGAAGCTTGTCGGCAGCCAGCGTGTGCTCGGGTTGCGCAAGCGCGGCAACCGCCTGGCGATAGCCGTTTCGGATCCCACCAACTTCGCGGCGCTGGACCAGGTCAAGTTCCAGACACAGCTGGCGCTCGATGTGATCGTCGTCGAGCACGACAAGCTTCTGCGGCTGGTCGAAGCACTCGGACAGTCGGTCAATCAGAAGCTCGACGACATGGTCGGAAGCGACGATGTCAACTTCGACGATCTGATGGCGGAGTCGCCCGAGCAGGCCACGGACGACTCCGCGCAGGTGGAAGTCGACGATGCACCCGTAGTGCGTTTTTTGCAGAAGCTGCTGCTCGACGCTATTGGCGAAGGCGCATCCGACCTGCATTTCGAGCCTTACGAGAAGTTCTACCGCGTTCGCTTCCGCATTGACGGCGTGCTGCGCGAGATTGCGCAGCCACCTCTGGCGATCAAGGAACGACTGTCCACCCGCATCAAGGTCGTCTCGAGGCTCGACATATCCGAGAAACGAGTACCGCAGGACGGCCGGATGAAGCTGGCACTCTCGGGCCAGCGTGCCATCGATTTCCGTGTCAGCACTCTGCCGACGATGTTCGGTGAGAAGATCGTGATGCGGATTCTGGATCCGTCGCAGGCGAAGCTCGGCATTGACGCGCTGGGCTACGATCCGGACCAGAAAGAAGTCCTGATGGATGCGATCCAGCGGCCGTACGGCATGGTGCTGGTGACCGGTCCGACGGGCTCCGGCAAGACCGTTTCGCTCTATACCTGCCTCAACATCCTGAACCAGCCCGGGGTCAACATCTCGACGGCAGAAGACCCGGCCGAAATCCAGCTCGCGGGCATCAACCAGGTCAACGTCAACGAGAAGGCCGGCCTCACATTCGCCAATTCGCTGCGCGCGTTCCTGCGGCAGGATCCAGACATCATCATGGTCGGCGAAATTCGCGACCTTGAGACCGCCGATATCGCGATCAAGGCAGCGCAGACCGGTCACATGGTGCTGTCGACCCTTCACACGAACGATGCGCCCACGACGCTGGTACGACTGCAGAACATGGGCGTGGCGCCCTTTAACGTGGCGTCCAGCGTCATACTGATCACCGCGCAGCGGTTGGCGCGCAAGCTCTGCGGCTGCAAGCAACCGGCCGATATCAAGAAGGACGCGCTCGTTACCGCCGGATTCCGCGGCGAGGACCTGGACGGCAACTGGGTACCCTACAAGCCGGTCGGTTGTGAAAAGTGCAAGGGCAGTGGATACAAGGGACGTCTCGGCATCTACCAGGTGATGCCGATCACCGAAACGATGCAGGACATGATCCTGCGCAATGCAACCGCGCCCGAAATCTCCCGCGAGGCGGCCGCCAACGGCGTACGCGACTTGCGGCAGTCCGGGCTGATCAAGGTGAAAGCCGGCATCACGTCGATTGACGAGGTGCTCGGATGCACCAACGAGTGACGTAGCGCAGGAGCACACAGACGATGGCCACCGGGGCAATTGCCAAACCCAAACCTCGCGCCGAGGTCAAGGAATCGGTCTTTCACTGGGAGGGCCGCGACAAGAACGGTCGCGTGGTCAAGGGTGAGATGCGCGCGGGCGGCGAATCTGTCGTGGCGGCCTCTCTGCGCCGCCGCGGCGTCATGGTCAGCAAGATCAAGAAGCAGTCGTTTTCGCGTGGCCGGAAGATCACCGGCAAGGATCTCGCGCTTTTTACGCGGCAGCTGTCGACGATGCTGAAGGCCGGTGTTCCGCTGATGCAGTCATTCGACATCGTCGGCCGTGGCCATGCCAATCCTTCGATGGCCCGCCTGATGAACGACATCCGCATGGATGTGGAGACCGGTACGAGCCTGAACCAGGCTTTCCGCAAGTACCCGCTCTATTTCGATCCGCTGTTCTGCAACCTGGTCGCCGCCGGGGAACAGGCCGGTATTCTGGAAACGCTGCTCGATCGCCTGGCGATGTACCAGGAGAAGACGATCGCGTTGAAGGGCAAGATCAAGAAGGCGCTCTTTTACCCGGTCACGATCATCATGGTCGCAATCTTGGTCACGGCGATCATCATGATCTTCGTTATCCCGTCGTTCAAGAACGTCTTCACGAGCTTTGGCGCTGATCTGCCAGCGCCGACGCTCGTCGTAATCGCTATGTCCGACTTCTTTGTCGCCTACTGGTATATCGTTTTTGGCTTGCTTTTCGGGGGCATTTACTTCCTCGTGCAAGCGTGGAGGCGATCACCCAAGGTGCAAGCGATTGTCGACCGCACGTTGCTCAAGATGCCAGTATTGGGCGAAATGCTGCAAAAGGCCTCGATCGCGCGCTGGAGCCGGACATTGGCGACGACGTTCGCTGCCGGAGTACCCCTTGTTGAAGCGTTGGACTCGGTGGGTCCTGCGGCCGGCAATTACGTCTACAAAGAGGCAACCAAGTCCATCCAGACCGAGGTCAACGTCGGGACCAGCCTCGCTCAGTCGATGCAGAACACCGGCGTCTTCCCGAACATGGCGGTACAGATGACCCAGATTGGCGAGGAGTCCGGCTCGCTCGACTCGATGCTGTCGAAAGTCGCTGACTACTATGAGCGTGAAGTCGACGAGACGGTCGATGCGCTTGCAAGCTTGATGGAACCGCTCATTATGGTGATCCTCGGCGTCGTTATCGGCGGCATCGTTATCGCCATTTACATGCCGATCTTCAAACTCGGCCAGGTCGTCTAGCGCTCAAGGTAGAGACGGGCCGCTACGGCCCGTTCCTGCGTGCTCGACACCTCGCTCTTCCTCGGCGTCGCGGCGCTCGTCGGCCTGGTTGTCGGGTCGTTCCTGAACGTCGTGATCCATCGCCTTCCGAAGATGATGGAAAACGAGTGGCGCGAGCAATGCGCGGAACTCGACGGAAAGCCGGCACCCGATTTCGGTCGTTACAACCTGCTCGTACCGCGCTCTCAATGCCCCGCTTGCCAGACACCGATCCGGGTGCGCGATAACATCCCCGTGGTCTCGTGGCTGTTGCTGCGCGGCAAGTGTGCGCATTGCGGGGCGCGCATTTCGCCGCGTTATCCGCTGGTTGAGGCGCTGACCGCCGTTCTCTCGGTCGTGATCGCATCGAAGTTCGGGTTCGGCTGGACCACAGCCGCATTTCTGCTACTCAGCTGGACCCTGGTCGCGCTGACATTCATCGATGCCGACACGACATTGCTGCCGGACGACCTCACCCTGCCTTTGCTCTGGCTCGGCCTGCTCGCCAACCTGGTTGGGCTGATACCCGGCGTTTCGCTGCGCGACGCCGTGATCGGCGCCGCCGCGGGATACTTCGTCCTGTGGCTGATCTACTGGGTCTTCAAGCTGACGACGGGCAAGGAAGGCATGGGTTACGGTGACTTCAAGCTGCTCGCTGCCCTGGGCGCATGGCTCGGCTGGAAGGCGCTGCTGCCGATCCTGTTGCTTTCGTCGGTGGTCGGTGCGGTCGTCGGCATCGCGTTGATGCTGCTGGCGCGGCGCGGTCGCGACATCCCGATTCCGTTCGGCCCCTACCTCGCGGCCGCAGGATTTCTCGTCCTGCTTCTGGGCGACCGCGTGACCGGCATGTTGCAGCTTCCCTCATGACGGGTTATCGCGTTGGCCTTACCGGCGGAGTCGGCAGCGGCAAGAGCACGGTCGCCGCGCTGTTCAAGCATCTCGGTGCCGGCGTCGTCGATGCCGACGCCATAGTGCACGAACTGATTGCGCCGGGAGGGGCCGCGATCCCTTCGCTGAGCAAGACGTTCGGCGCGGCTGCCCTTGCTGCCGATGGCGGACTCGATCGGCCGGCAATGCGAGAACGAGTATTCGCTAATCCCGCCGAGCGCCGCAGGCTCGAGCAAGTTCTTCATCCGATGGTGCGCATTGAAGCCGAGCGCCGCGCCGCGAGCCTCGCACCTGACGTCCCCTACATCGCTCTGGTGATCCCGCTGCTGGTCGAATCGGGTGACTGGCGCTCCCGCGTGCACCGCGTCCTCGTCGTTGACTGCGCGGAAGCGACCCAGCTTCAGCGTGTCGCGGCCCGCCCCGGACTCGACCGCACCACCGCCACGGCGATTCTTGCAGCACAGTCTGACCGGCGCCAGCGCCTGGACGCCGCCGACGACGTGCTGTTCAACGAGGCCCCGCTCCAGGAGATCGCCGCCCGCGTCGCGCAACTGCACGAGATGTACGTGAAAAGTGCTGCCGCGAACGGCCTTCCGAGCCGCGTGTGATATCGTCAAATGCACCCCTGTGCATATGGCGTCCATGTCGACCGACGGTCAGGTCCTGTACGAATACCCGTTCAGCGAGCGCATACGCACGCTGCTGCGGCTTGAAGATCTCTTTGACAAGCTGCTTTACTTCTGCGGTGAACAGCATTCGTATTGCCATCACACGGCGCTTCTCACGCTGTTCGAGATTCTCGAAGTCACTTCCCGCGCCGACCTGAAATCCGATCTGCTGCAGGAACTCGAGCGTCACAAGCAGACGCTGAACGCGCTGCGCAACAATCCACAGGTGTCCGAGGCCGCGCTCGCCACGGTCCTGGCGGACATCGACCAGGCGCAACAGGCCCTTAATGCAACCACGGGCAAGGCCGGGCAGCATATTCGCGACAACGAGTGGCTGATGAGCATTCGCAGCCGCGCCATCATTCCGGGCGGCACGTGCGAATTCGACCTGCCTTCTTACCACGCCTGGCTGACACGCGACCTCGACAGCCGCGTGCGCGACCTGCAGTCATGGGTCCAGCCGATGATGCAGTTTCACGCCGCTCTCGGCATCGTGCTGAAGCTGCTGCGCGAGACCGCGCATCGAAGCCGCCAGACCGCGGCACAGGGTTCATTCCAGCAGATGCTGCAGGGCCGCACGTATGCGCTGCTGCAGGTGCGCGTTGAAGGTGCGCTGGCAGCCATTCCGGAAATCAGCGCCAACAAGTACATGCTCTGGATCCGGTTCACGACTCAGGACCGCGACCTGAAGCCGCGCTCGGTCGATCGCGACATTCCGTTTGAACTTGCGCTCTGCGCTTTCTGACAACGGGCGATGACCGAGGTGAAGTGCCCGACCTGCGGGAAAAACATGCCCTGGTCGCGCGACAACGCCGCGCGACCGTTCTGCTCGGAGCGCTGCAAGCTCATTGACCTCGGCGCTTGGGCGTCCGATCGTTATTCGATCTCCGGCCCTCCCGCCGCAGACGACGACGGTCCCTCTGCTGACACCGAGGACTCGCGCTAGACCAGCCAGATAGCGCGCTGCATCGCGATTCCGTGCGCTCCCGCACGCTGCGCGCTGCCGAGATCCGCAGGGGTGAGTCCCCCGATCGCATAAACGGGCAGCCCGGCACCGACGACGGCGGCTGCAAGCGCTTTCCAGCCGATCCCCGCGGCGCCGGAGTGTGAAACCGTTGGCGCAATCGGACCGAAGACGGCCAGATCAGCTCCAAGCGCCGTCGCTCGCGCCAGTTCGGCGACATCATGCGCAGACGCGCCGACCCACTCGACGTCGGGCCGGCCCTTAACACCCGTCAGATCGTGCGACGTGAGGTGGACACCATCGGCCAGGCCCCACCATTCAAGGGGATGACGGCTGCTGACCAGCAGTCTGCCGTGGTAAGCGCGCACGCGCTCGAGGCTATTTTGAAAGAGCTGCCACGCCGCAGTGGGCTCGAGTGCAGGTTCGCGGAACTGCACCAGGCGCAAGCCGGACTGCAGCCGTGCTTCGAGTTGCCGGAGAAAAAGTTCGGATCCCAGTTCAGCGGCGTTGGACACGGCATAGACCGCCGGCAACGAAAGCCAGCGCAAGACGGGAACGGTTGCAGGCAGCAACGGGCCGTCTGGCGGATCGTCGAGCGCGCAGAACCGAAACAGTTGCCCTTCGCGCGCGTGCAGTTCGCCCGTCCAGGAGGTGACGCGGCAGAAGTGCAACCGCACATGGGCGTGCGGGTATTCGAACTCGCGCACGATCCACGCGCGCACCGGACCGATGTCGATGCCGAGTTCCTCGTGCAGTTCGCGGGCAAGCGCATGCTCGACTGACTCGCCAGGCTCGAGCTTGCCACCCGGGAACTCCCAGTAATGCGCATACGGCTTGCCATCGGGGCGGCTTGCCAGGAGGAAGCGGTCATCCGGCCGGAGAAGCACGCCGACCGCCACGTCGACGAGCGGGCGCGGACTCATCGTGGCAAGCGCGTTTTCTCGAGCAGGTGGCGCCCTGCGCAGTCGCGGGCGAACTGCAGAGCCACGCGCCCGGACCGCGAGCCCCGCTGCAGCGCGAACTGCAGCGCCTCCGAGTGGGCCTGGTCGGCTTCGCTCGGAGGTACTCCGAGGACCGCGAGCCAGTGCGCCACGATGTCGAGGTAATCATCTTGGCGGAACGGGTAGAAAGTCAGCCAGACACCGAACCGCTCAGATAAAGAGACTCTTTCCTCGACGGCCTCGCCCGGGTGCACTTCGCCATCCGCCTGATGCTGTGCGGCGAGGTTGTCGCGCATGAATTCCGGCATCAGATGTCGGCGGTTGGACGTTGCATAGATCAGCACATTTTCAGCCCGGCCGGCGATGGACCCATCCAGCGCCACCTTGAGCTCCTTGTACCCCGCCTCGCTTGCGTCGAACGAGAGATCGTCACAGAACACGAGGAAGCGCTCGGGACGTCCCTCGAGCAGGGCAACCAGATCCGCAAGATCGACGAGGTCGCGCTTGTCCACCTCAACGAGGCGCAGGCCGGCGTCGGCGAAAGCATGAAGGCAGGCCCGTATCAGTGACGACTTGCCGGTTCCGCGGGCGCCGGTCAGCAGCACGTTGTTGGCGGGCAAACCGCGCACGAACTGCTCGGTATTGCGGTGAATCGCTTCCTTCTGCGCGTCGACGTGCTGCAGGTCGGCGAACGCGATGAGCGCCGGGTGCGGTACCGATTCAAGCACACCTCGTTCCATGCCGAGGTAGCGGCGTTTGCGCCAGCGGAATGCGATTGACGCGCCGAAGTCGGGATCCGCGGTCGGCGGCAACAGCGCGTCGATGCGTGCCAGGGTCTCGGCAAGCCTCGCGACCGGATCGCCTTCGCGCTCCCGGTTCGAGGCCGTCCGCGATTGCGCACTCACGATCGGTAGTCCGCGTTGATGGAAACGTAGTCGTGCGACAGGTCGGTCGTCCACACGCAAGTTGAGTCGCGACCTCGTCCCAGTTTCAGGTGCACGACGATTTCCGCCTTCTTCATCACCCGCTGGCCGTCGGCTTCCTCGTAAGCCGGGTGCCGGCCCCCGTCGCGAACGACCCAGACGTCGTCGAGCAGCATCTGCACCCGTGCCGGGTCCAGGTCGTCGACGCCCGCGTTGCCGACAGCAGCGAGGATGCGACCGAGGTTGGGGTCGGAGGCAAAGAACGCGGTCTTCACGAGGGGAGAGTGCGCTACCGCGTAAGCGACGCGCGCTGCTTCCTCAACCGATCGTGCCTCGTCGACCCGCACTTCGATGAACTTCGTTGCACCTTCGCCGTCCCGGACGATCGCCTGCGCGAGTTGTCGGGCAACGTCCGTCAGCGCCCCGCGTAGCAGCGCATAGGCAGGATCACTGACCTCGCTGATCGTCAGCGCTCCGGCGCCGCTGGCGATCACGACGAAAGAGTCGTTCGTCGAGGTATCGCCGTCGACCGAGATGCGATTGAACGACTCCGCCGCGGCATGCTCGGTCATCGGCTGCAGCAGCGCCCGCGACACGCTGCAATCCATCGCGATGAAGCCAAGCATCGTCGCCATGTCAGGACGGATCATTCCCGCACCCTTGGCGATACCCGTGATCGTCACCTTGTGCGAACCGATCGTCAGGCGCCGCGACACTGCCTTCGGCAGCGTATCGGTCGTCATGATTGACTGGGCAGCTTCCAGCCAATGATCCGGTCCGAGCGCATCGACCGCGGCCGGGAGGGCGGCAACGAGGCGATCGACCGGCAACGGTTCCATGATGACGCCGGTCGAAAACGGCAACACTGCGCCCACCTCACAGCCGATCAGTCGTGCGGCTGCCTCGCAAGTGGTGCGGGCCGCAGCCAGGCCCGACGCACCGGTGCCGGCGTTGGCATTGCCGGTGTTAATGACGAGCGCCCTGATCGGCGCGGTCGCGAGATGCTCCCGGCAGACCTGCACCGGGGCTGCCGCGAAGCGATTGCGCGTGAACACGCCGGCCACCTCGGCGCCCACGGCCAGCCGCATCACCAGCAGGTCCTTGCGATGAGGCTTGCGGATGCCGGCTTCAGCCCATCCGAGATCGACCCCGGGCACCGGGAACAGCGCGTCGCGAACCGGCGGTTGCAGATTGACAGCCACGGGCCTGCCTGGTGATGGGGATCTGTCGGGAAAGCGCAGTCAGCGGGCCACTCAACCGATCTTGCCGTGGCACTGCTTGTACTTCTTGCCTGAACCGCACGGACACGGATCGTTACGACCGATCTTGTCGCCAAACCGCTTGAACGGCTGTGCCTTGGTTTCCGGCTCGTCCGGCAGCGTGAGCGCCTCGACTTCGGCCGGCTCCTCCGCGACGGCAGGTCCGAATTCAGCATGCTGCGCCCGCGCCAGTTCCGCCCGTCGCTCGCTTTCCGCCTCGATCCGCTGTTCGGCCAGCTGTGCTTCCTCCTGCGACTGGATGCGCACGTTCATCAGGATGCGGACGACATCGGCGCGCACGCGGTCCAACAGGGAGCCAAAGAGTTCGAAAGCCTCGCGTTTGTATTCCTGCTTGGGCTGCTTCTGCGCGTAACCGCGCAAGTGGATGCCCTGGCGCAGCGCGTCGAGCGCGGTCAGATGCTCACGCCAGGACTGATCCAGCGTCTGCAGGATGATCGAACGCTCGAAACCGACAAAGGCCTCGCGCCCGACCAGCGCAACTTTCGAGTCGTACGCCTCGTCCGTGGCTTTGAGCACCCGCTCGAGCAACTCCTCGTCGTCCATCGATTCGGATTCGTCGAGCATCTGCTTCAACGGCATCTCGATCTGCCAGTCGCCCGACAGCGCCGCCTGCAGCCCGTTGACGTCCCATTGCTCTTCGACCGACTCGGCCGGAACAAAACTGCGGAACATGTCGGTGAAATACCCGCGGCGCAGGTTCGCAACCATCTCCGCGGTGCTTTCCGCTTCCAGGATGTCATTGCGCAGCCGGTAGATCTCGCGCCGCTGGTCGTTGGAGACGTCGTCGTACTCGAGCAGCTGCTTGCGGATGTCGAAGTTGCGCGCCTCGACCTTGCGCTGAGCGCTCTCGATCGAGCGGGTCACCATGCCCGCCTCGATCGCCTCGCCCTCCGGCAGCTTCAGGCGGTCCATGATGGCTTTCATCCGGTCGCCGGCAAAGATACGCAGCAGCGGATCTTCCATCGACAGGTAGAAGCTCGACGCGCCCGGATCACCCTGGCGGCCGGACCGGCCGCGCAACTGGTTGTCGATCCGACGCGACTCATGCCGCTCGGAGCCGATGATCTTGAGCCCGCCCGCAGAAACGACATGGTCGTGCAGCGACTGCCATTCGCTGTGTAGCTTGCTGATGCGTTCCTGCTTTTCGGACTCCGGCACCTCGGCGTCTGCTTCGACGAACTGGACCTGCTTGGCCACATTGCCGCCGAGCACGATGTCGGTGCCGCGGCCGGCCATGTTCGTCGCAATCGTGATCATCTTCGGCCGACCGGCCTGCGCAACGATCTCTGCCTCTCTGGCGTGCTGCTTCGCATTCAACACCTGGTGCGGCAGACCGTCGCGGTTGAGAAGATTCGACAGCAGCTCCGAGTTCTCGATCGAGGTCGTGCCGACCAGCACCGGCTGCCCGCGTTCGTAGCAGTCCTTGATGTCATCGAGGATCGCGGAGTACTTTTCCTTGAGTGTGCGGTAGACCTTGTCCTGCGCATCGATGCGAATCATCGGACGGTGCGTCGGGATCACCACCGTCTCGAGGCGGTAGATTTCCTGGAACTCGTAGGCTTCGGTGTCGGCCGTGCCGGTCATTCCGGCGAGCTTGCCGTACATGCGGAAGTAGTTCTGGAACGTGATCGAGGCATAGGTCTGGTTCTCTGCCTGGATCTTCACGCCTTCCTTGGCCTCGACCGCCTGGTGCAGGCCCTCGGACCAGCGTCGTCCCGGCATCAGCCGGCCGGTGAACTCGTCGACGATCACCACTTCGCCGTTTTGGACGACATACTGCTGGTCGCGATGGAACAGCGTGTGCGCACGCAAGGCGGCGTTCAAATGGTGCATCAGGATGATGTTGCTCGGGGCATAGAGGCTCTCGCCCTCCGCCAGCAACCCCTGACGCTGCAGGATCTGCTCGATCTTCTCGTGGCCGGCCTCTGAGATGTGGACCTGGTGACCCTTTTCGTCGACCCAGTAGTCCCCGTCGCTCTTCTCATCCTTCTGGCGCGTCAGGAGCGGCGGCACTGTGTTGATGGCACGGTACGTGTCGGTATGGTCCTCGGCGGGCCCGGAAATGATCAGCGGTGTGCGCGCCTCGTCGATGAGGATCGAATCGACTTCGTCGACGATCGCATAGGCGAGGCCGCGTTGCCGCCGATCCGCAACCGCGTACTCCATGTTGTCGCGCAGGTAATCGAAGCCGAACTCGTTGTTGGTCCCGTAGGTGATGTCGGACGCGTACGCCGCACGCTTGTCCTCGGTCGACTGCTGCGACAGGATCACGCCGACGGTCATTCCGAGGAAGGTATAGACCTTGCCCATCCACTCGGCGTCGCGATTGGCGAGGTAGTCGTTCACCGTCACGATGTGCACGCCCTTGCCGGCGAGCGCGTTCAGGTACGCGGGCAGCGTGGCGACGAGGGTCTTGCCCTCGCCGGTACGCATTTCGGCGATCTTGCCGTCGTTGAGCACCATCCCACCGACGAGTTGCACGTCGAAGTGACGCATGCCGAGCGTCCGTTTTGCCACCTCGCGGACCACCGCAAAAGCCTCGGGCAGCAGTGCCTCGAGCGTCTCTCCGGCCGCCACACGCCCGCGAAATTCATCGGTCTTGGCGCGCAACGCCTGGTCGGTGAGCGAGGACAGCTGCGGTTCGAACGTGTTGATCCGTTCGACGTTGCGCTGGTAGGTCTTGAGCAGCCGCTCATTGCGACTGCCGAAAATCTTGGTCAGGAAACCGGAAATCATGCGAGACACGGGTCGCGCTTGCGCGTCGACGCCCAGAGGTGATCGCGCGCGGCGGCCAAGCGGCCCGCCCGCATTGCGCAAAGCGAAAATTATGTCACAGGGGTCAGAACCCCCGGCGCGAGTGCTGAGCGGTTAGTTGCGGGCGGCTGTCGCGTTCGCAAGGGCGCGGAGGTCAACCCGGCCGCCCGCCGACGCCTGCTGCTGGAGCGGATTGCCCTCGGCAAACAGGAACCGCGCCGGGTTCTGGGGCACACCGCGGCTGTGAACTTCGAAATGCAGATGCGGTCCGGTGGAACGGCCGGTGCTGCCGACCTCGGCGATCTTGTGCCCGCGCTTGACGAGTGCCCCTGCGGTGACGGTAAGCCGGCTCGCGTGCGCATAGCGCGTCATCAAGCCGCCGCCGTGGTCGATTTCCACGACGTTGCCCCAGATGGGGTGGTGCTCCGCGACAACAACCACGCCTCCGGCAGCTGCATGAATCGGCGTGCCGAACGGCGCGGCAAAGTCGATGCCGTCATGCCGC
Organism: uncultured beta proteobacterium; assembly: GCA_963712485.1. Classification (GTDB taxonomy): domain Bacteria; phylum Pseudomonadota; class Gammaproteobacteria; order Burkholderiales; family Burkholderiaceae_F; genus JALORV01. Next base: position 1,761 of record CAVQID010000060.1, on the reverse strand, counting down.
GTCATCTCCCGCGTAAACGGGTCGGTGCGCCAGCCGAAGCCCGAACCGATGAAGCCATCAGCCACCGGCTGACTTCCGGGCAGCAGCGCCTTGCGCACCTGCTGCGAACGCAATTCGGCTTCGACGACGGCAAGATAATCCTCGCGTTGCTCGACACTGCGGGTCAGGCCCTGCAGTTCCGTATCGAGATCGGTGAACGACATCGCACCGCCCGGCGCCCCGCCACGGCCGGGCAACTCGCGGAACCGGAACTCCTCGGGCCGGATACCGGCCGCCTTGGCGACGCGCTCGCCGAGCACGTCCAATCGCAGCAACTGCGCCTGCACTTCGCCCAGCTTGCGCGTCATCGCAACGACGTTGTCGCGAACGTACTGGTCCTTGCGTTCGGTCTGGTCACGGGTGACCAGAGCGATGACATCGGAAACGAATGGCAGCGGAAAAGTGGTCGCGGCGCGTACGGTCAGCAGCGAGAACATCGTCGACAGGACTACGATAGCCAGTGTCAGCAGGACGGCTGCCGCCACCAGGTGTTGCACCTTGATCGTCAGCGTGCGCGCACGCGACATTCGCCGGTCCACAAGAATGATCTGCAATGCTCTCTCCTGAACCGCAAACACGAGGCGATGCCGGCTCGTGTCAATCCCTCCATGCCCAGCGCCCGCACCATCGGTGACGCGCTGCGCGAATCACCCGGCGCCGCCGCGCTGCTGGCGCGCTGGGAAACCGCCCAGACCGCAAGTCGCGTTCTGGCGCCAGTGGCGCGTTCCGTGGCGCCCGGCCTTGACCTTCTCACCCCCGGCCGCTGTGAACTGCGCGACGGCGTCCTGTGGATCGCCGTCGCGTCGGCCGCGGAGTCGGCCAAGTTGCGCCAGGCCGCGCCGCGCCTGATTGCAGCTCTTACTGCTCACGGTTTGCAAGTCTACGAGATGAAAACGCGGGTACAAGCCAGCGGCACGTCCTACCCCGGACAGGGGAGGGAGGGGATCTCAAGTCCGGAAATGTCCTTTGCGCCGGTGACGGAGCGCGGTGTCGCAGCGGTCGAAAGCGCCGCACGGCAGTTGCCGGATTCGGCGCTGCAGCGCGCGCTGCAGCGGCTTGCGGCGACGCTGCAGCGCCGCCGCGGCGACGACAGGCGACGCTAGGCAGCCTGGACCCTCGGCTGGAAAGCCACGGGCGCCTGATCCTCGTCCTCGAAGGTCACCAGGTCGTAGGCCGTGACATCCGCCACCAGCGCGCGCAGTAGTCGGTTATTGATCGCGTGACCGGACTTGTGCGCGACGTAGCTCGCCACCAGCGGGCGGCCCAGCGCCGAAAGATCCCCAATCGCATCGAGGATCTTGTGCTTGGCGAACTCGTCGCCGGCGCGCAGTCCATCGGTGTTCAGCACACGGTATTCATCCATCACGATCGCGTTTTCGAACGTCCCTCCCATCGCCAACCCCGCGGCCCGCAGCGCTTCCACTTCGTTGACAAACCCGAAAGTGCGCGCCCGCGAGACCTGCTGCACATAGGAGTCCCGTGCGAAGTCCACCTCGACCGCCTGCTCGGTCGAATCGATCGCCGGATGGTTGAAATCGATCGAGAATCGCAGTCGATAGCCGAAGTGCGGCTCGAGCCGCGCCCATTTGTCGCCGTCGACAATCTCGACCGGCTTTAACACCCGCACGAACCGCTTCGGGGCGTTGAGTTCTTCGAGCCCCGCAGCCTGCAACAGGAAGACGAAACTCGCTGCGCTGCCATCCATGAAGCAATACGGTGATG
>CAVQID010000059.1:0-99712 GCA_963712485.1 uncultured beta proteobacterium | reverse complement strand
ACGACACGCAGGTGATATAGCCAACACGGGACAGGCGGGCGTCGAAGAAAAGCCGCCGTCCGAGTTCCACGGCCGCCACGTTGCCCGACACGTGATTGCCCGGATCCTTCGTCGCCGCGGGCGGCCACGGCCCGAACGACAGCACGCGCTCGATCTCCTCGGGCGACAGTCGCGACTGCGCCAGCGTCGGCGAGGCCGCTCCAAGGATCAGTGCGCCAAAGAGCAACGGCATTGCACGGAAACGAATCGGCATGGCCGGTCACCTGCCCGCGCTACTTCAGTTCGACAGCCGAACGGAGCATTTCGCGAGTGCTGTCGCCGGCAAGGTCGAACGTGAACTCCCAGCGCCCCGGCATGTGCAGCAGCAACCCGCTCGCCCGAAATCGGCCTCCTGCTTCGGACGTCACGGTCGGCGCATAGTTCATTCCGTGCCGGTGCGCCGGCATCGTGGCATCAACCTTCAGCGAGGTCACCGGCTGGCCCGCCCGTTCGCACGCACTGACGACGACCGCGAAGAATTCGCCCAGCCGCAGCGGCGCGGGCTCCAGCCGCCAGTCGACAACAAAGCTGCGGCCCGCTAGTCGCACCGCATCGGCACCGATCGGCGCAGGCTCACAGCCGATTGCGAACCCGTGTGCGCTGCACAGCGCGGCAATGAGCACTGCGGCCCCAGCGCCGGCACGCCGTCATTTGCCCAGGGCGCCTGCAAACAGCGCCTCGCCGTTCCGGTACGCGATCCGCTCGGCCACATCGGGCGGCAGATCGGAGAGCCAGGCCCGCGACCAGCGCGCATGCTCGACGATGAACGGCCAGCGTTCGGGCGTGAACGTGTCGGTGCCGACCATGAACCGGTCCGGAAACTCGAGCATCAGCGCGCGCCAGTCGGGATCGAGCTTCCCGTTCGCGCCGTGTTCGCTGCGAAACGCCAGGTCACACCACAGGTTGCGATGCTTGCCGAGCATCGCGCGGATATCGGCGGGCGAAGCGAAGCCGGCATGCGCCCAGAGGATGCGCGCCTGGGGCCACTGCATGAATTGACGTTCGATCGCGTCGGCATCCGAATGTGAATGCAGCACGAGTTCATGTTTACGGGCAAGCTCGATCATGCGCCGCGGTACGGCCAGGTCGACGTCGGCGCCGTAGATATGAAACTCGCCGATCGCGACGTAGCGGTACTTCGCCAGTCGCTCCTCCAGGTAGTCGATGACGGACGGATCACGCACCCAGGTGGAAATTTCGCCACGACGACGATAGGGACGCAGTGACGGAAGGAAAACATCGGGCGCCAGCGCAACCAGTCGTTGCTGACCGTCGTCATCGGAACTTGAAACGAGCGCACGCTTGACGCCGGCCTTGCGCACCAGGTCGAGGGCCGCCTCGGGCGGCAGCATCTCCCAGGCGTCATGGCTGTAGTGCACGTGGGCATCGAAGATCGGCAGCCTCTCTGCAGACTGTCCGACTACCGGCATCGCGAAACAGGTGACCGCCGTGGCAGCCATCGCCGCGAGGCGGATTGGGCTCGTCATCGTGCCTCCGGAGGCGACATTCGGTTGGACGACGCGTCAGCGAAAGGTTCCGGACCCGTGCGGCGCCGCCATGAAGGCCGGCAGTTCCTCGGCACGTTCGGAAACCAGTTGCAGGTTCGGGTGGTTTGCGGCCAGCACCAGTTCCGGCAGGGTCTGCTGCGTGAAGTGCCAGGCGACTGCCGTCGAGATGCCCGCCTGATCGATCGCACTGGACGATACCGAGAGGGGGCGCGCTCGCAGCTCGCCTTCAAGCGCTTCGTAGGCGGCCCGCAGCTGTCCCGTGACCCGCGCAATCCACGGCTCGTGCCACTTGTCTTCCGGCCGCAGACTGCGTTCATAAATGATCTGCACGCTCTTTTCGCAGGCTGCCAGCGACAGGCCGATCAGGCGGAGCGCATGCTGGCGGGCGGCGAGGACCGTCGGCATGAGGCTGCGCCGGGGAGCTGCGAGCGCTTCCGCGTACTCGAGGATCAAGGTCGAATCCATCAGCACTTCGCCGTCATCGCAGACCAGCGATGGCGCCTTGACGACCGGGTTGACCTTGCGGAACTCATCGAAATTGCGGAAGACCGAGACCGACCGGTGCTCGAACTGCAGACCGAGCAGCTGCAGGGAAATCGCCACGCGGCGCACGTACGGCGAGTCGAGCATGCCAACCAGTATCACGGTGTCACTCCTGACGTCGATGACGAGAGCGTGTGCGGACTTCGTCGAATGGGACGACGATATGTGTCGCTCGAACGGGTCGCAAGCGCTGCAGCGTCTATCGAAAGGCTAGACAGTTCCGCCTTAGCCCGCGCAGCACAGGCTCGACGCACACGGCGTTGTGGGGTACTCGATCGCTCGAAAGCGGAGCGCGCACGTTGGCACAGGCGAACGCACTCGTGTGCGTTCGCCGAGCACCCACTTGCACTACCCCATGTGCAGGCCACCGTTGCATGAAAAGTCGGCGCCGGTGGTGAAGCCCGAATCCGGCCCGGCCAGCCACGCCACGATCGAGCCGATCTCGTCGGGTGTGCCGAGCCGCTTGACCGGGATGGTCTCGACGATCTTCTCGAGGATGGCGGGCTTGATGGCCATGACCATCTCGGTACCGATATAGCCCGGGCTCACGGTGTTGACGGTGACGCCCTTGGAGGCCACCTCCTGCGCCAGCGCCATCGTGAAGCCGTGCATGCCGGCCTTGGCCGCCGAGTAGTTGGTCTGGCCGGCCTGGCCCTTTTCGCCATTCACGGAACTGATCTGGATGATCCGGCCCCAGCCCTTTTCGACCATGCCAGGCACGACCTGCTTGGTGACGTTGAACATGCTGTTCAGGTTGGTATCGATGACCGCGTCCCAATCCTCGCGCGTCATCTTCAGGAACATGCGGTCACGCGTGATGCCGGCGTTGTTGACCAGCACGTCGATCTGGCCGTGTTCGCCAATCGCCTTCTGGAATGCCTCGGTCGTGCTGTTCCAGTCCCCGACGTTGCCGACCGAGGCATAGAACGTGTAGCCGAGCGCCTTCTGCTCACCCAGCCACTTGTTGAAGTCGCGGGTCGGACCGCAGCCGGCGATGACCTTGAAGCCTTCCTTATGCAAGCGTTGGCAGATCGCCGTGCCGATACCGCCCATGCCGCCTGTTACGTATGCCACCTTTGCCATTGCTGTCTCCGCATGTTGTTAACTGCTGTTGTAGTCGGGCCGGACGCCGGGTCGATCCGGCCCCGTCCCGCAAAAATAGACTCTGCCGAGCGCACAGGCGACGCGACGCATCACCCGTGCGCAGCCGACTGGCTATCGCTCGACCGTGAGCGCGACACCCATTCCACCGCCGATACAGAGCGCGGCGAGGCCCTTCTTCGAGTCGCGGCGCTTCATCTCGTGCAGCAAGGTGACCAGCACGCGCGCACCCGATGCACCGATCGGGTGGCCCAGTGCAATCGCGCCGCCGTTGACGTTGATCTTGTCCTTGTGCGGCGCCTTGTCCCAGCCAAGGTCCTTGTTGACCGCGCAGGCCTGAGCGGCAAACGCCTCGTTGAGTTCCATCAGGTCAAGCTGCTCGGCCTTCCAGCCGGCTTTCTCCAGTGCCTTGCGCGAGGCGGGCGAGGGACCCATGCCCATCAGCGACGGATCGACGCCGGCTGAAGCAAAGCTGACGATGCGCGCCAGCGGCGTGAGCCCGAGCGCCTTGGCTCGATCGGACGACATCACCAGCAGCGCCGCCGCGCCGTCGTTGATGCCCGAGGCGTTGCCGGCGGTGACCGACCCCTGCTTGTCAAACGCGGGCTTCAGTCCCGCAAGGGCTTCCGCATTCGACTTGCGATTGATGAACTCGTCGGCATCGAATACCAGCGGATCGCCCTTGCGCTGGGGGATGCTCACCGCAACGATTTCGTCCTTGAAGCGCCCCGCATCCTGCGCGGCGGCAGCCTTGGTCTGCGATGCCAGCGCCAGCGCGTCCTGCGCGGCGCGATCGACGCCATGCGCCTTGGCGACGTTTTCGGCGGTGACACCCATGTGGTACTGGTTGTACACGTCCCAGAGACCGTCGACGATCATGCTGTCGATGATCTTCGCGTCGCCCATGCGAAAGCCGTCGCGCGAGCCAAGCATCACGTGCGGCGACGCGCTCATGTTCTCCTGCCCACCCGCGATGACGATCTGCGCATCACCGTTGCGTATGGCCTGCGCCGCCAGCATCACGGCCTTCAGCCCCGAGCCGCACACCTTGTTGATCGTCATCGCCGGCACCGCGACCGGCAGCCCGGCTTTGATCGCCGCCTGGCGCGCCGGGTTCTGACCGCTGCCCGCGGTCAGCACCTGTCCCATGATCACTTCATCGACCTGATCGGCACTCACGTTGGCGCGACGCAGGACTTCCTTGATGACGATGGCGCCGAGTTCGGGCGCCGGGACCTTCGCCAGCGTCCCGCCGAACCGTCCAATCGCGGTGCGTGCCGCCGCGACGATTACTGCTTCTGTCATGACAAGACTCCGATAGGTAAATCAGTCGAGCAACCGCGCTTCCGCGCACAGGCCTGTTACGCCTTTTCCTTCACGTAGCTGCCCGGTGCGGGTTCGATCGGTTTGTGGTCTGCATTTCCATAGCGCTTCGGCGCCGGCTTCTGGGCGCCGGCATGGCGCGACAGCCAGCGGCTCCAGTCGGGCCACCAGCTGCCCGGCTGCTCCACGGCGTCGTTGAACCAGGCCTCCGAGTTGGCCGGCAGCGTGTCATCCCCGCCGATCCAGTAGTTGCGCTTGTTCTTCGATGGCGGATTGATGGCGCCGGCGATATGACCACTGGCGCCGAGCACGTAGCGCACGCCGCCCGCCTTGCCGTCGCCCGGCAGCGTTCGAGCCGAAGCATATGCCGCTTTCCACGGCACGATGTGGTCCTCACGCGCGGCAAACACGTAGGTCGGCACCTGGATGCGCCCGAGGTCGACCTGCTGGCCGCAGGTCTTGAGCTTGTTCGCCATGCGCAGGTTGTTCTCGAGGTACATGTTGCGCAGGTACCAGGCGTACATCGGCCCGGGCAGATTGGTGCTGTCGCCGTTCCAGTACAGCAGATCGAACGCCGGCGGCGACTTGCCCTCGAGGTAATTGCTGACGACGTAATTCCAGACGAGGTCATTGGCGCGCAGGCTCGAGAAGGTGTTCCCGATCTCGAGGCCCGGCATGATGCCGCCGCGCGCGAACTGCTGTTCGCGCATCCGCACCTGGTTTTCGTCGATGAAAATGTCGAGGACGCCGGCATCCTCGAAGTCGATCAGCGCGGTCAGCAGCGTCAGGCTGGTAATCGGCTTCTCGCCGCGCGCGTACAGCACCGCGAGTGCGTTCGCAATCAATGTACCGCCAACGCAGTATCCGAGCGCGTTGATCTGCTTGGCGCCGCCGATCTCCTGCGTCACATGAATGGCCTCGATGACACCCTTCTCGAGATAGTCGTCCCAGGTGATATGCGCTTCGGGCTTGTGCGGGTTCTTCCATGACACCACGAACACCGTGTGTCCCTGCTCGACCGCATAGCGGATGAACGAGTTTTCCGGCTGCAGGTCGAGGATGTAGAACTTGTTGATGCACGGCGGCACGAGCAGGAACGGACGCTCGAACACCTTGTCAGTCAGCGGCTTGTACTGGATCAGCTGGAACAACTGGCTCTGATAGACGACCGCGCCCTCGCTGGTGGCGACGTTCTTGCCGACTTCGAACGCCGCCTCGTCGGTCTGGGTGATCTTGCCGCGGCCGATGTCCTTCATCAGGTTGCCAAGCCCAGCCTTCAGGCTTTCGCCGCTCGTATCGAGCAGCGTCTGCTGCGCCTTCGGGTTCAACGCCAAGAAATTGGCCGGCGACGCCGCGTCAACCCACTGAGACACGGCGAACTTCACGCGCTTGCGCGTCTTCGGGTCGGCCTGGACGCTGTCTGCCAGTCGACTCATGAACTCGGAGTTCAGCAGGTACGCGCGGGCATAAAACGACGCGAGCGAATTCTTCTGCCAACTCGAATCGGCGAAACGCGGATCGGCGATCGGCGCCGTGGTGCGCTCGGGATGCGTGAAGAAGTCGTTCCACAGGCCCGCCAGGCGCTGGACGTACTCCTGCTGCATCTCCACGATCCGTTCGGCCGCGAGCGGCATCGCCGCCACCGGCTTCTGCTGCAGCCAGGGTAACGGGAAATTGAAGGGCTCCGCGCCGCCGAACCACCCGCCAGCTGCGTTGGGCGGCGGTGTCGTAGTCGCAGGGCCGTCCACGGCGCGACGTCGCGGTGCAGCCCGCTTTGCGCTCTTTGCGCCGGACTTTGCGCGTGCAGCTGAGTTGCGCGCAGCGCGCAGCGCACCGGGGGCCTTGTTCGTAGGCATGTCTCCTCCAATCGCGTGGCTGATGGATACGAGGATCCTTCAGGATCCTTCACGCTCTGGGGTCATTCTCCATGGGGCGTCCGGCACGGTCAAACGACTGCGTCATCCACGAGCCAGATCAGCGCGGCATGGCGGCCCGTGACCCGGTCGCGTCGATGACTGTAGAAGCGACCGGGATCGCAGTGGGTACATTGTCCACCTCCAAAGACCGCATCGACACCCTCCTGCGCAAGCGCGAGGCGGCCGAGAGCGAACAGGTCGGCACGGTATTTTCCGCTCTCCTGGGCATCGAACGCCGGCGCCGCGCCGTCGAGTCGTTCGAACATCGCCTCCCTCACCTCATCCCCGACTTCGAAATGATCGGGTCCGATGGCAGGCCCGAGGTAAGCCAGCAGAGGCGCAGCCGGGTCATTCAGGCGCTCCCGGATCGCGCGCACCGTTGCCTGGATGACGCCGGCGGCCAGACCGCGCCAGCCGGCGTGAGCGACGCCAACACAGCGCCCACGCGTGTCTGCGAGGAACACCGGCATGCAGTCCGCCATCATCACGACCGCCACGACTCCGCAACGGCTGGCTATCGCGGAGTCGGCCTCGACCAGTGGGCTCGCGCCGGCCGCGACAGCCGCGTCGACGACGCGGGCACCGTGCACCTGTTTCAGCCAGCTCGGCTCAACCGGAAGCAGCGCGCGCAGCCGCGCACGGTTGCCCGCCACGACGTTGACATCGTCGCCGGAGCCGTACCCCAAGTTCATGCCGCCGCCCTCCGGCCCGCCAAACGGTGGCAGCGAAGCCCCGCCGGAACGCGTGGTGATCAGCGCCCGCACGCGACCCGGCGCGGGCCAGTCGGGAACGATCCAGTCCGCGTGTCGCGCACTCATGTCGCCGTGTCCGCGATCGGCCGGTCGGTGGGAGCGAAACCGAGCGACTGCATCAGGTCGGCAAGATCGGACGGTGGCGCGCGAAACCATGCAACGGTCTCGCCTGTCGACGGATGCACGAGACCAAGGCGGCATGCATGGAGTGCCTGGCGCGGGAAGGCACGCCAGGGAACATCGGGCGCCGGCGCGGGCAGGCGCCGGCGATACACCGGGTCGCCGATCAGCGGATGGCCAAGATATTCGCAATGCACGCGGATCTGGTGCGTGCGGCCGGTCTCGAGGCGACACGCCAGCCACGACAGCGCGACCCCGTTTTCCTGCGTCGTCGCCACGCGCGAGTAATGCGTACGCGCCGGCCGCGCGCTGGCCGCATGGCTGACGCGGAAGCGCAGGGGATTGCGCGGGTCACGGCCGATCGGTGCATCGATGGTGCCGCGACGACGCGGCTCGCCGAGAACGATCGCCCAGTATTCGCGCTGTACCGTGCGCGCCTGCAGCTGGCGCACGAGGTCAGTCTGGGCGGCCAGGGTCTTGGCGACGACCATCAGCCCCGAAGTGCCGGCGTCGAGGCGATGCACGATGCCGGCGCGCGGCACCCCTCCCAGTGCGGGCACGTGCGCGAGCAGGCCATTGAGCAGCGTGCCGGACCAGTGGCCCGCGGCCGGGTGTACCACCAGGCCCGGAGGTTTGTCGACCACGAGGATCGTGTCGTCTTCGTGCACGATCGCCAACGCCATCGGCTCCGGCGTGTACGCCGCGGCATCTGGGGCCGGCTGCGGGTCGAGCTCGATCAGGTCGCCGGCACCGACCGCGTGGCGCGGACGAACCTGCGCGCCGTTGACACGGACCGCCCCGTCCTCGATCCATTGCTTCAACCGTGAACGGGACACCTCGGGCATCGACAGCGCGAGCAGCTTGTCGAGCCGCTCACCGGCGTGGCCCACATCGACGCTGAGGCGTCGGCTCAACGCTGCATCGCCTTCGAACCCGTCCGGCCCGACGTCGTCCTCGGCGTCGGGCTCACGGACTGAAACGTATACTTCGGGACTGGACAACGGAAGCGCCTTGACGATGGATCGTGTGCATTTCGGGACGGCGCTGGCGCGGTGGCTGGCCATCGTGGCAGCTGCGTTGACGCTGGGCGGCTGCAGCTGGCTCGGGCTCGACAACCTTTTCGAGAAGGATGCCACCGCACGCTGGGACGCCGACAAATTGTACGCGGAGGCCCGCGCGGAACTGTCGGCCGGCAACTGGGTCAAGGCGCGCGAGTACTACCAGAAGCTCGAGTCGCGCTTTCCGTTTGGCCGGCATGCGCAGCAGGCGCTGATGGAAATCGCCTACACGTACTACAAGGAGGGCGAATCGGCACAGGCGATCCAGACCGCGGATCGGTTCATTCGCCAGTATCCCAACAATCCCAACATCGACTACATCTACTACCTCAAGGGGCTGGCGAGCTTCAATGAGGAAGCGGGCTTTCTCGGCAGGCTGTTCGCGGACGATTCGGTGCAGCGCGATGCCAGGGGCGCCCGCGAGTCGTACGATGCGTTCCGCGATCTCGTCACCCGGTACCCCGAGAGCAAGTACGCAGAGGACGCGCGGGCGCGCATGCGCTACCTCGTCAATGCCATGGCGATGGCGGAACTCAACGTCGCCAACTTCTACTATGTGCGCAAGGCCTACGTCGCAGCCATCCAGCGCGCGCAGGTGATCATCCGCGATTTCCAGACATCTCCCGTGTCTGAAGATGCGCTGATCCTGATGGCGCGCTCGTACCAGGCACTCGAGATGCCTGACCTGCAGGCAGACACCGAGCGCGTGCTCACGCTCAACTTTCCCGACAGCCGTTACCTGCGCAGCAAGAGGTAATTAACCGGCCCCGCGCCGGCGCGTCAGGAACTCGACGGCTTCCGCCTCGCTACGCGTGCGCGCGAACGGTGGAAGGCTCGCCAGTACCGTGCGTCCGTACGATTTCGTCAACACGCGATCGTCGAGGATCATCAGTACGCCGTGGTCGTTTTCATCGCGGATCAGGCGGCCGGCACCCTGCTTCAGCCGCATCACCGCTTCCGGCAGCTGATACTCGTTGAACGGATTGCGGCCACTGCGTCGCAGGAATCGGATCTTCGCCTCCACGATCGGGTCGTCGGGTGGTGCAAAGGGCAGCTTGTCGATGATCACCAGTGACAGTGCGTCGCCGCGGATATCGATGCCTTCCCAGAAACTGACGCTGCCGACCAGCACCGCGTTGCCCGACACGCGGAACCCGTCGAGCAGCGCGCGCCGGCTGCTCGACCCCTGCACCAGCAGCGGCAGCGGCAGGCCATCGCGTTGCATCAGCTGCTGCAGGCATGCAGCAACGCGGTCAACCGCACGCAAGGTCGTGCACAGTAGGAACGCGCGTCCGCCGTTGGCGCGTATCAGCGGCCAGGCAGCCTCGGCCACGCGCTCCGCAAAGCGATTGTCGAGCGGCGAGGGCAGCGTCTGCGGCAGATAGAGCATGGCCTGCCGGGGAAAGTCGAACGGGCTGTCCCAGCGCGCGGTGCGCGCATCGATACCGAGCTCGGCCAGGTAATGGTCGAAGCGACCGCCGGCCGTCAGCGTCGCCGAGGTCAGGATCCAGGCCTGCGGCTGCGCTTCACGGGCACGTGCCAGCAGGCGGCCCGCCGCGAGCGGTGTCTTGTGGAATTGCGCGCCATGCGCCGACAGCGACAGCCAGCGCACCGCCGGATCTTCGTCCTCTTCGGGCGCCGCCTCTTCAGCGTTCCGTGCTTCGTCCAGTGCGCGGCGCCACTCTGCAAGCGCGCGCTTCAGTTCGATCACGCGCGGACCCAGCAGATCCAGCTCGGAGTCGCGGCCTCGATTGATCTCGACCGCCCGCGCGAATTCCGCCGCATCGGCGTCCAGCTGATCGAGCGTCTCGACGATGCGCCGGTCGTGCGGCAGCCGCGCCAGCGGCGTGCGTGAGCCCGACGCGAGACCCATGTCGCCGAGGGCCAGACGAACATCGCGGACGGCCTTCTCGAGCGCAGCCGTCAGCAGCGTCCACGAGGCCCCGTCCGGCGCGCGCGACAGGCCGAGCGCGCGGCCATCGCGCGCCAACTCGATCCACTGCGCGAGCGACATCGAAGAGCCGAAGAAGTCCGCCGCGATGTCGGGCACCTGGTGCGCCTCGTCGAGGATCACCGTGTCGACCGCCGGAAGGAAGTCCCGGATCGCATCGTCCCGCAGTGCCAGGTCGGCCAGGAACAGGTGGTGGTTGACGACCACGACGTCGGCGGCCTGCGCCTCGCGTCGCGCCTTGAACACGAAGCAATCCGAAAGACGCGGACACTCCGCTCCGAGACAGTTGTCACGCGTCGAGGTGACCAATGGCCAGATCGTCGCTGCCTCGGGCACCTCGGAAAGCTCGGCGCGGTCTCCGCTGGTAGTGGCAGCGGCGAAGCGGACGATCGCGCGGAGGTGGCGCGCGTCGTCCCGCGATGGCAGTAGCGCCTCGGCCTCGGCACGCACCATCCGATGCAGGCAAACGTAGTTGGCCCGCCCCTTCAGGACCGCAGTTGCGGCACTGATCTTCAACGCCTTGAGTACGGCCGGAAGGTCCTTGCGGAACAGTTGATCCTGCAGCGGCTTGGTGCCGGTCGACACCAGCAGCTTGCCGCCGGCCAGCAGCGCGGGCACCAGGTACGCGAACGTCTTGCCCGTGCCCGTGCCCGCCTCCGCGACCAGCGTCGCGCCATCGCTGATGGCCCGATGCACCGCAGCGGCCATATCGGCCTGCGACGGACGCGCAACGAAACCCGGCACCGAGCGCGCCAGGGCTCCGCCTGCGGCAAAGGCCTGGGCAATCCGGACTGCAGCCGAATCGGGCGCTACCGCCGCTGCGGTGCGGCTCACGCCGGTATGTCGGGCACGAGGCGCATTTCCAGCAGCCGCACCGAGTCCTTGACCTGCAGCTTGCGCTTTTTCATACGCCGGAGAGCGAGTTCATCGACACCCGGCTGCTTCGCGAGCCGTTCGATCGCGTCGTCGAGATCACGGTGTTCGACCTGCAACTCGATGATGCGCCGCTTGATGTCGTCCTGTTCCATCGCGCGAGCAAATCGTCAAAGTGGACCCTAAAAGACTGCGGTACCCGGCGCTCGGCAAACCACGAGTACGCCGATGATAGACTTCTTCCAAGGACCCAAGACCGGCGTGTCGAGCTTCAAAGTCAACGTCTGCGTCGCCCAGCATATCGGCGACCGGCAGGAGCAGCAGGATCGCGTGGCAATCATCACCAGCCCACGCAACCCCGGTGCCATGCTCGCAATCGTCGCAGACGGCATGGGCGGGCGGACAGGCGGCCGGATGGCTGCCGATCAGGTAGTCAGCACCGCCGAAAACCTCTTCAAGGACATGACGGAACGAGATTCGACGTTCCGCGACATGCTGTTGCATCTGGCGGCCGAAGCCCATACGGTCATCCGCCTTACCGCAATCGCCGCCGAAAAGGAGCCGCACAGCACGCTATGCGCGCTCATCATCAAAAAGACCTATGCGATCTGGGCGCACGCCGGCGACAGCCGCCTGTATTTCTTCCGCGGCGGCAGGTTGCTTCATCGCACCCCGGATCACACTTATGCGGAACAGCTGCGCATCGAAGGGCGTTATGAGGATGCGGAGCTGGCGGCGAGCCGCTACAAGAACATCCTGGTCAGCGCGCTGGGCATCAACAAGAAGCCGAAGATCGAGATCGGCGAGGACACCAGCCTGCGCGAAGGCGATGTCTTCCTGCTGTCGAGTGACGGCCTGTGGGCTTATTTCGAAGACGACGAACTGGCCGAGATCCTGACGACGTTGCCGCCGCGCGAAGCCTCCGAACGGCTGGTTTTCCTGGCCAGGGAACGGTCCGAAGGTCGCGGCGACAATCTGTCGCTCGCCATTATCAAGCTCGAACCGCAGCCCCGCGCGCCCGTCCGGTAGTCCCTAGCGCGGCAGCGCCTGCGCGGCTTCTTCGGCACGCTTGCGCATCGCTTCGCGCTCGGCTTCCTTCGTCTCCAGCTCCTTCTTGCGCTCCGCGCGCCGGGTCTCGCGGCGCTTCTGCTCGGCCGCGCTCGCCTCCGCGCGCTTGGCCGCCTCAGCCTGTTTCTGCTGGTGGGCCGCGGCATTCTGCGCCCGCTCGGGAGCGCCCTGCTGCTCCTTGGCGAGACGCTGCGCATGCTCCCTCTGCTTGCGCTCGTACTCCGCGCGATTGCGATCCTCTTCCTCGGGGCTCAACCCGCCCTTGGACGCTTCCAGTGCCTGGTCCTGGCGTTGCTTGGCCTGCAACCTGGCCTCGGCCTCGCGGGCGCGGCGCGCCTCGTCTTCCGCAGCCTGCTGCCTGTCCTGCTCCGCGCGACGCCGGGCCGCGTCTTCCTGGTCGAGCCGGCGACGCGTCTCCTTTGCTTCAAGCTCGACACGACCGACGTCGCGGCGGGCGAGTTCGCGCTCGCGACGAACTTTCTCGCGACAGCTGTTGACGAAGAACTTGCTGTAGCACTCCGCGTCACGCGTGTCGAACTCCCGGGCAAGGCGCGCCTGCTCCTTTTGCGCTGCATCCAGCGCCTGGGCCGCCTGTTCGCGCGTCGTGATGCTCCCCGCGGGATAGTTTGAAGAGAACTCCTGCGCCAGCGTGGCGCTGGCTGCCAATATCCCGATGATGAGCAAGAGTCTAGGCATGGGAATCCAACGCCCCGCAGCCGTGTTCCGCCTACACACGGACAACGTCCCGGCGTGATGATTCAAGGTAGGCGCGCGATTGCATTTCCTCCAGCCGGGACACCGTACGCGCAAATTCGTTCGCCAGCGCGCCAGCAGGATAGAGCTCCGCGGGCGGGGCTTCAGCCGACAACAGCAGTTTGACCCGGTGGTCGTAGAGGACATCAACGAGCCAGGTGAAGCGTCGTGCCTCGGAAGCATGGCCGGCGGACATTTTCGGCACGTTGGACAGCACGACGGTGTGAAACTGGGCGGAGAGCTCGAGGTAGTCGTTCTGCGAACGCGGACCGCCACAGAGCACGGCGAAATCAAACCAGACCACACCGCCGGCCCGCCGTCGCGCGCGTATCGTGCGGGCTTCGATGGTCAGCACCGGATCGTCATCCTCGGTTTCAGCAACGCGCTCGAACGCGGATGCGAGCCGCAGTTCGGCCTCGGCGCCCCACGGCGTGATGTAGGCGTCGATCCGCTCCATCGCGCGGCGGCGATAGTCGACGCCGCCGTCCACCTGCACGAGGTCGAGCCGCTGCTTCAGCAACTCGATGGCCGGCAGCATGCGGTCGCGGTGCAGGCCGTCCGGGTAAAGCCCGTCCGGCGCGTAGTTCGACGTCATGACGAAACCGATATTGAGCGCGAACAGGCGCTCGAGAAGCCGGTGCAGGATCATGGCATCGGCGATGTCCGCGACGTGGAATTCGTCGAAACAGATCAGCCGGTGGCGCCGTGCGATGCGCTGCGCGACTTCGTCGAGCGGTTCAGCCGTGCCCTTGAGTTCGTGCAGTTCGGCATGGACACCGCGCATGAACTCGTGGAAGTGCACTCGCGTCTTGCGGATGATCGGCACGGACGCGAAGAACGCGTCCATCAGGAAACTCTTGCCGCGGCCGACATCGCCCCACAGGTAGACGCCGCGCGGCACCGGCGGCCGCACCAGCAACTTCTTCAGCGCGTTGGAGCGGTGCGCCTTGTAGCCCGTCCACTCTTCCTGCAGCCGCTGCAGGCGGGCGGCGGCCTGCTCCTGCGAGGCGTCAAGCGCATAGCCGCGGTGCGTGAGCGCGGCTTCGAGCTGGTTTCGGAAAGGCACGCGGAAAGCCCGGCCGCCGGAGTGTGCGTTCGACGGACTGCAGGTGTCAGATGTTCAGCGTGCGCTTGTCGACCGCCAATGCCGCTTCCTTCGTGGCCTCGGCGAGCGAGGGGTGGGCATGGCAGATGCGGGCGATGTCCTCGGACGACGCACGGAACTCCATCGCAACAACCGCCTCGGTGATCAGCTCCGACACATACGGCCCGATCATGTGCACGCCGAGGATCTCGTCGGTCGTGGCGTCGGCGAGAAACTTGACCATGCCGCTGGTGTCGCCGAGTGCACGTGCCCGACCGTTCGCGGCGAACGGAAACGTTCCGGCGCGGTAGGTGCGACCGGCAGCCCTCAGCTGCTGTTCCGTCTGCCCGACCCAGGCGATCTCAGGTGACGTGTAGATGACCCACGGAATCGTGTTGAAGTTGACGTGCCCGTGCTGGCCGGCGATGCGCTCGGCCACGGCAACCCCCTCCTCCTCCGCCTTGTGGGCCAACATCGGACCGCGCACGACGTCGCCCACCGCCCAGACGTTCGGCACATTGGTGCGGCAGTCGTCGTCGACGGCGACGAAGCCACGCTCGTCGAGCACCAGCCCGATCGCCTCCGCGTTCAGTCCGTTCGTGTTCGGCACGCGACCGATGGAGACGATGAGCCTGTCGACGGTCAGCGCCTGCGCCTCGCCTTTGGCATCGGCGTACTCGACGCGCACTTCTTCCGCCTTGCCCTTCTTGTCGACGCTGACCTTGTCGATCTTCACGCCGAGCTGGATCTTCAGGCCCTGGCGGCCGAAAAGCTTGGCCGCCTCCTTCGCGATCTGCTCATCGACCGCGCCGAGGAACGCCGGCAGCGCCTCCAGCAGCGTGACGTCCGCGCCGAGTCGACGCCATACCGAACCCATCTCCAAGCCGATGACTCCGGCGCCGATGACTCCGAGCCGCTTCGGCACCTCCGGAATCGCCAGCGCGCCGTCGTTCGAGAGGACGCGCTTCTCGTCGAAGTCGATGCCCGGCAAAGCCCGGGCGTTCGACCCGGTCGCGACGATGACGTGGCGCGCGAGCAGTTGCTCCTCCTCAGCGCCGGCAACCTTGATCTCGACGCCGGCGTCGCCGCGCCCGACGAACGACCCCCGCCCATGGAAAAACGTGATCTTGTTCTTCTTGAACAGAAACAGGATGCCGTCGTTGTTCTGCTTGACGACCGTGTTCTTGCGCCCGAGCATCTTGGCGAGATCAAGGGCAAGTCCCTTGACCTCGATGCCGTGCGCCGCAAAATGGTGCGCAGCGTGGTCGTAGTTCTCGGACGACTGCAACAGCGCCTTCGAAGGTATGCAGCCGATGTTGGTGCAGGTGCCGCCGGGCGCCGGTCCGCCGTCCTTGTTCTTCCAGTCGTCGATGCACGCGGTGCTGAAGCCGAGCTGCGCTGCCCGGATCGCGGCGATGTAGCCGCCCGGCCCGCCGCCGATCACGACGACGTCAAAGTTCTTCGACATGCTTGCCTTTCAGATGCGCGCTCAGGCCTGGCGCGGCACGAATATCCACAGCAGCAGATACAGGATCAGCGTGACTCCGCCGACAAACAGGCCGAGCGCGAACAGCAGGCGCCAGATCCAGGATTCGACGCCGGTGCTGCGGCCAAGTCCGCCGCAGACGCCGGCGATCCACTTGTCGGTGTTCGACAGCCGCAGGCCATTGACTCCGTCGGCGGCCGCCTTAAGCGGGTCGCCGCCGACGGACTCGCGCCGGAACAGATCGGCCTTGGCGGCCTCGAATTCGGCCTGAGTCAGCGCGCCTTCCTTGTACAACGCGTGCAGCTTTCCGATCTCGTCTGCGGTTCCCATGGCGCTCAGACCTCCAGCAACAGCCGCGCCGGATCTTCCAGCGCTTCCTTCATCGTCACCAGCGCCAGCACCGCCTCGCGACCATCGATGATGCGATGGTCGTACGACAGCGCGAGGTAGTTCATCGGACGCACCACGACCTGGCCGTTCTCGACCACCGCGCGGTCCTTGGTCGCGTGCACGCCGAGGATCGCCGACTGCGGTGGATTGATGATCGGTGTCGACAACATCGAGCCGAACACCCCGCCATTGGAGATCGAGAAGGTGCCGCCGGTGAGTTCCTCGAGCGCCAGCTTGCCTTCCCCAGCGCGCTTGCCGTAGTCGGCGATCTTCTTCTCGATGTCGGCAAAGGTCATCTGGTCCGCGTCGCGCAGGATCGGAACGACCAGGCCGCGCGGCGACCCGACCGCAATGCCGATGTCGAAGTAGCCGTGGTAGACGATGTCGTTGCCGTCGACCGACGCGTTGACGACCGGATACTTCTTCAGTGCTGCGACGGCCGCCTTCACGAAGAACGACATAAAGCCCAGCTTGACCCCGTGCTCCTTTTCGAAACGATCCTTGTAGCGATTCCGCATCTCCATCATCGGCGCCATGTTGACCTCGTTGAACGTGGTCAAAATCGCGGCCGTCGATTGCGACTGGACGAGGCGCTCGGCGATGCGCTGGCGCAGGCGCGACATCGGCACACGCTGTTCCGGCCGGTCGGCGAGCACGGAAAAATCAATCGGCGCCTTGACCTCCGGCAGCGCAGGCCGGGCGGTAGCCGCCGCCGCGGCCGCGGGTGCCTGCGCCCGCGCGGTGATAGCCCCCAGCACGTCGCCCTTAGTGACGCGCCCGTCCTTGCCGGTGCCCGCGACCTGACCGGGCGCCATGCCGGCATCGGCCATCAGCTTGGCTGCAGCGGGCATCGCCACACCAGCAGCTTTGGCGGCGGTCGCGGCCGCGGCCGGCGTCGGTGCAGTCGTCGCCGCGACCGCTGCGGGAGCGGCAGCAGCCGGCGCCGTGCTGCCCTTGCCCTCGGTATCCACCGAGGCGATGACCTCGCCGGAGACGACAGTGCTGCCATCGCCCTTGATGATCTGTCCGAGCACGCCAGCCGACGGCGCCGGCACCTCGAGCACGACCTTGTCGGTCTCGATCTCGATCAGGATCTCGTCAGCGGCAACCGCGTCGCCGGGCTTCTTCTTCCACTGCAGCAGCGTCGCCTCGGCGACCGACTCCGACAATTGCGGAACCTTGACTTCGACTATGGCCATGATGTTTGAGCGCTCTTGTTCGTATGGGTTGGCGTGGGCGCAGTCGCCGGTCCGGGGTCCTGCTGCGCAGGCTCAGCTGTGTCGCAACACGGCCCGCGATCCGGACTGCTGCCGACCGCAGGTCACTTGTTGAGCAGCAGCCCCTTGAGTTTCCCGAAAGCCGTGTCGATCAGCGCCTTCTGCTGTTCGATGTGTTTGGCGTAATAGCCGACCGCCGGTGATGCCGACGGCGGGCGGCCGGCATAGCCCAGCTTCTGGCCCTCGCTCATGTTTTCGAGCAGGTAGTGCTGTGCGTAGAACCACGGCCCCTGGTTGGCCGGTTCGTCCTGGCTCCAGACGAGTTCGGTTGCCGCCGGATATTTGCGCAGTTCGGCGGCAAGCGCCTTGTGCGGAAACGGATAGAGCTGCTCGATGCGCAGGATGACCACATCTTCCTCGTTGCGCTCGCGCCGGGCATGGGCAAGATCGAAGTACACCTTGCCGGAGCACAACACGACGCGCTTGACCTTCTTCGGATCGATCGACTCATCGCGCTCGCCGATCACGGTCAGGAATTCTCCGCGCGAAAGCTCGGAGAGCTCAGAGGCCGCGTCCTTGTTACGCAGCAGCGACTTCGGCGTCATGATGACCAGCGGCTTGCGGAACAGTCGGATCATTTGCCGCCGCAGCAGGTGGAAGATCTGCGCAGCCGTCGTCGGCTGGGCGATCTGCATGTTGTTGTCGGCCGCCAGCTGAAGGAAGCGCTCCAGCCGCGCCGACGAGTGTTCGGGGCCCTGGCCTTCGTAGCCGTGCGGCAGCATCAGCGTCAGGCCGGACTGTCGGCCCCACTTCACTTCGCCCGACGACAGGAACTGGTCGATGACGACCTGCGCGCCATTGACGAAGTCGCCGAACTGCGCCTCCCAGACGACGAGCGCATTCGGTTCGGCGCTGGCGTAGCCGTACTCGAACGCCAGCACGGCCTCCTCCGACAGCACGGAGTCGATGATCGTGAACGGGGCCTGCGTTTCAGAGACATGCTGCAGCGGAACGTAGGTGCCTTCATCCCACTTTTCGCGGTTCTGGTCATGCAGCACTGCGTGCCGGTGCGTGAAGGTGCCGCGTGCGGTGTCCTGGCCGGTGACGCGCACCGCGTAACCGCTCGCGACCAGCGATGCATAGGCCAGGTGTTCCGCCATGCCCCAGTCGAGCGGCGCTCTGCCCTCGGCCATCGCGCGACGGTCCGCGATCACCTTGTCGACCAGCGGATGCACCTTGAAGGTCGATGGCACCGTGGTGATTCGCTCGCCGAGGCGCTTGAGTTCGGCCAGCGGCACGGCCGTGTCGGCGTGGTCTGTCCACTTTCGGTTCAGATACGGCGACCAGTCGACCGCGTATTTGCTCTTGTAGTTCGTCAGCACCGGATCGGACGTGGTGCGGCCCTCCTCCATCGCGGCGCGATACGCCTTGATCATCTGATCGGGCAGCTCGGGCGGGACCGTGCCCTGTGTAACCAGCTTGTCCGCGTACAGTTTGCGCGTACCCGGATGGGCACCGATCTTCTTGTACATCAGCGGCTGTGTGACGGCCGGCGTGTCCTGTTCGTTGTGACCCAGGCGGCGGAAGCAGACGATGTCGACCACGACATCGAGGTTGAACTGCTGGCGGTAATCGAGCGCGAGCTGCGTGATGAAGACCACCGCTTCCGGATCGTCGCCGTTGACGTGCAGCACCGGCGCCTCGATCATCTTGACGACGTCGGAGCAATAGATGGTCGAGCGCGAATCGCGCGGATCCGACGTCGTGAAGCCGATCTGGTTATTGATGACGATGTGGACCGTGCCGCCGGTGCCATAGCCGCGTGTCTGCGCCAGGTTGAGCGTCTCCATCACGACGCCCTGGCCGGCGAAGGCCGCATCGCCATGGACCAGCACCGGCAGTACCTTGTCGCCCTCCTGGTCGCCGCGCCTTTCCTGGCGCGCGCGCACCGAGCCCTCGACCACCGGGTTGACGATCTCCAGGTGCGATGGATTGAATGCGAGTGACAGATGCACCGGTCCGCCGGGCGTCGAGATGTCGCTTGAGAAACCCATGTGGTACTTGACGTCGCCCGCCGGCAGATCGGAGCCGGGCTTGCCCTCGAACTCGGCGAACAGTTCCTTCGGCATCTTGCCGAGCGTGTTGACCAGCACGTTCAGGCGGCCGCGGTGCGCCATGCCGATGACCATTTCCTCCACACCGGTCGCACCCGCGCGCTGGATCAACTCGTCCATCGAAGCGATGAAGGTTTCCCCGCCCTCGAGCGAAAAGCGCTTCTGGCCGACGTACTTGGTGTGCAGGAAGCGTTCGAGTCCCTCGGCCGCCGTCAGGCGCTCGAGGATGTGCAGCTTCTCTTCGGAACTGAACGTCGGCGTCGAACGCACGGATTCCAGCCGCTGCTGGATCCAGCGCTTCTGCGCCGGATCGGAGATGTACATGTACTCGGCGCCGATGCTGCCGCAGTAGGTCTGGCGCAGCGCGGTGACGATCTCGCGCAGCGTCATCTGCTCCTGGCCGAAGTAGGTGTTGGACGCGGAGAACACCGTGTCCATGTCGCCTTCGGTCAGGTCATAGAACGCGGGTTCGAGCTCCGGGATCGCCGGCCGCTCCTGGCGCTGCAATGGATCGAGGTTGGCCCAGCGGTTGCCCAGGTACCGGTAGGCCGCGATGATCGACTGAACGTGGACCTGCTTGCGCGCGACGGACAAGTCGGTCGGCGCCACTTTCGGCTGGAAGGTGCCGGCTTTGGCGCGCTGAGCGAACGACTCGACGATCGGGGCATGCGCAACGTCGGGCGAACTCGTGGTGCCGTCGGCCGCCGGGACCAGTTGCATCTGGTCGAAGTAGGCGCGCCATTTTTCGGGCACCGAGCCGGGATTGTCGAGATAGCGCTCGTAAAGGTCTTCGACGTACGGCGCGTTGCCACCGAACAGGTACGAATTGACCTGGAACTGTCGCATCATCGGTCCATCACCTTTCAGAACGAGTATCTCGTTGAAGATGCCCGGGTACGCCGTTGGATTGCGGCCCGGCGACGGTGCCACCGGTTTCCGGCACGACCGTCGAGTCTGTCGACCAGAGGCGTGAAGCATGGCGACAAGCGCGCGATGCTACCACTGGCCGGGAGAATGTCGACGGTCTGTTTCCATTACGCCGCATCGGCTTCTTGGAGCGCTGCGCGCGCCCGCCGGGGAATACACTCGGGTTACATCAATACTCGCCGCCCAGACGACGAGGAGGAGACACGTGCAAGCGACGGACATCCGTCGTCCCGACCACTTTCACCGCGTCGTGGACTGCCAGTGGGCCTGCCCGGCCCACACTCCTGTGCCTGAATACATCCGCATGATCGCCGCCGGGCGCTTTGCAGATGCCTACATGGTCAACTGGCACTCGAACGTATTTCCCGGAATCCTCGGACGCACCTGCGACCGCCCCTGCGAACCGGCGTGCCGTCGCGGCCGCGTCGAGGAGAACCAGGTGGCCCGGCCCGAGCCCGTGGCGATTTGCCGGCTCAAGCGCGTTGCCGCCGACTTCAAGGACGACATCCGTGGGCGGATGCCGCGGCGCCGGGTGCCCATGAACGGTCGGCGCGTCGCCTGCGTCGGCGCGGGGCCGGCTTCGCTGACCGTCGCTCGAGACCTTGCCCCTCTGGGTTATGAGGTCATTGTCTTCGACCGCGATCCCAAGGCTGGCGGAATGATCCGCACGCAGATTCCCCGCTTTCGCCTGCCGGAGGAAGTGATCGACGAGGAAACCGGCTACGTGCTCGGCCTCGGTGTCGAATTTCGCGCCGGTGTGCCGATCGACTCGATGAAACGCCTGCTGGCGGACGGCTACGACGCGGTCTTCGTCGGCTCGGGCGCACCGCGGGGCCGTGACCTCGACCTTCCCGGCCGCAGCGAGGCGAGCGCAAAGATCCATATCGGCATCGACTGGCTCGCCTCGGTGTCCTTCGGGCACGTCACCGCGGTCGGCAGGCGCGTCATCGTGCTGGGTGGCGGCAACACCGCGATGGACTGCTGCCGTACCGCGCGCCGACTGGGCGGTGAGGACGTCAAGGTGGTCGTGCGTTCCGGCTTTGACGAGATGAAGGCTTCGCCGTGGGAAAAGGAAGACGCGATGCACGAAGGCATCCCGATCCTCAATTTCCTCGTGCCGAAGGCGTTTCTGCACGACAACGGACGGCTGACGGGCATGTCGTTCGACAAGGTGCAGGCGGTCTACGACGAGCGCGGCCGCCGCTCGCTGGTGCCCACCGGCGAACCCGAGCAACGCATCGACTGCGACGAGGTGCTGGTCGCCGTCGGCCAGGAAAACGCGTTCCCGTGGATCGAACGCGACTGTGGCATCGAGTTCGACGAGTGGGGCATGCCGGTCCTCGACAAGACGACGCTGCAGTCGACCCGCGCCCATGTCTTCTTCGGTGGTGACGCGGCGCTCGGCCCCAAGAACATCATCTGGGCGGTCGCGCAGGGACATGACGCCGCCGTGTCGATCGACAAGTACCTGAACGGCGAAGACGTGCGCGAGCGACCTGCGCCCGGAGTCACGCTGGTGTCCCAGAAAATGGGCATCCACGAATGGAGCTATGACAACCAGATCGCCGCCGACACGCGATTCAAGGTCCCCTGGCACGACGTCAACCAGTCGCTGCGCAACATCAAGATCGAGGTCGAACTCGGCTTCGATGTGCAGACCGCCTGGAAGGAAGCGCAGCGCTGCCTGAACTGCGATGTGCAGACCGTCTTCTCGGCGCAGCAGTGCATCGAATGCGACGCCTGTGTCGATGTCTGTCCGACCGACTGCATTACGTTTACCGCCAACGGCGAGGAAGGAGAGTTGCGCAAGCGACTGAGTCGCCCTGCAGTAAACGCGGGACAACCTCTGTACGTTTCCGCGCAGCTCAAAACCGGCCGCGTGATGGTGAAGGACGAGGACGTCTGCCTGCACTGTGGCCTGTGCGCCGAGCGGTGCCCGACCGGCGCCTGGGACATGCAGAAGTTCCTGCTGAACGTGACGCATGCCGGACGCGGCTGCCGCACGCCACGGAGGGAGGCTGCCTGATGGACACCCGAACGAGAAGTCCGCAGCCGGCCGGCATGAGTTCATCACGGCCGGCGCGCATCAAGGCGGTGAACGATTTCGTCGTGAAGTTCGCCAACGTCAACGGCTCGGGGTCCGCCTCGGCCAACGAGCTTTTTGCGCGCAGCATCCTGCGCATGGGCGTGCCGGTCTCGCCGCGCAACATTTTTCCGTCCAACATCCAGGGCCTGCCCACCTGGTATGAAGTCCGGGTCACCGAGCAGGGTCATCTTGGCCGCCGCGGTGGCGTCGACCTGATGATCGCGATGAATCCGCAGACCTGGGATCGCGACCTCAAGGAGATCGAGCCGGGCGGCTACCTGATGTACGACTCCACGCGACCGATGCCGGCGGAGCGGTTCCGCGCAGACATCAACGTCATCGGCGTGCCTCTCACGGAAATCGCGGCGGCCAAGTTCTCGGATGCCAAGGAACGCCTGCTGCTGAAGAACATCATGTACGTGGGCGTGCTCTCATCGATGCTTGGCATCGACCCCGAGGTCATCGCCACTCTGCTGGGCGAGCAGTACAAGGGCAAGGACAAGCTGATCAAGCCGAACCTCGACGCCTTCATGACCGGCCTGCATTACGGCCGCGAGCACCTCGAGGACGCGGTCGGCCTGCAGATCCGGCCCAGCGACAAGGTCGGCGACCGCATCTTCGTCGAGGGCAACGCGGCCACGGCACTCGGATGCGTCTATGGCGGTGCGACGGTGTGCGCGTGGTACCCGATCACGCCGTCGACCTCGGTCGCAGAGGCGTTCCAGAAGTACTGCAACCGCTACCGCGTCGACCGGCAGACCGGTCGCAGCAAGTTCGCGATCGTGCAGGCAGAGGATGAACTGGCATCGATCGGCATGGTGATTGGCGCGAGCTGGAACGGTGCCCGGGCGTTCACCGCCACGTCAGGACCGGGCGTGTCGCTGATGACCGAGTTCATCGGGCTCGCCTACTTTGCCGAAGTCCCGGCGCTGATCATCAATGTGCAGCGCGGCGGGCCGTCGACCGGCATGCCGACGCGCACACAGCAATCCGACCTGATCGCCTGCGCCTATGCGTCCCATGGCGATACCAAGCATGTCCTGCTGTTTCCCGAGGACCCGCACGAGTGCTTCGTGTTTGCCGCGGCGGCCCTGGATCTCGCGGAACGGCTGCAGACGCCGATCTTCCTGATGACGGACCTGGACATCGGCATGAACCACCGCCTGTGCGCGCCGTTCAGCTGGGATGAGAAGCGCAGCTACGATCGCGGCAAGGTGATGAGCGCCGAGGAGCTCGAGTCCGGCAACGACTTCGGCCGGTATCTGGACGTCGACGGCGACGGCATACCGTTCCGGACGATGCCCGGCGCGCACCCGACACGCGGCGCGTACTTCACGCGCGGCAGCACGCGCGATGCCTACGCCCGCTATTCCGAAGCGGGAGCCGACTACATCTACAACATGGAGCGGCTGCTGCGGAAGTTCGATCACGCAAAGACGCTGGTGCCGCAACCGGTCGTGCGCACGCCGCCACGCAAGGCCACCGGCGCCGTCATCCATTACGGCTCGACCGCGCCGGCGATGGACGAGGCACTCGAACTGCTGGAGCAGCAGGGCGTGCACCTCGCCAGCATGCGCATCCGCGCGTTTCCGTTCTGCGAGGAAGTCGAGCGCTTCATCGCGGAACATGACGTCATTTTCGTGGTCGAGCAGAACCGTGACGCGCAATTGCGCACGTTGCTGGTCAACGAGCTCGAGACGGATCCGGCCCGGCTGCTGCCGATCCTGCATTACGACGGCACGCCGATCACCGCACGCTTCATCGTGCAGGCGATCAGCGAGCGCGCCAGGCCGAGCAATGTGCGCCCGCTGAAGAACGACAAGGCCGCGTGAGGCAGCCATGACCTACCTTGCCAAACCCAGACTGCATCATCCGTCGCTGCCGACCAATACCCTCGGCTACACCCGGCGCGACTACGAAGGCAAGATCTCGACGCTGTGCGCGGGCTGCGGCCACGACTCGATCTCTGCCGCGATCATCCAGGCCTGCTGGGAACTGGACCTTCAGCCGCATCTCGTCGCGAAGCTCTCGGGGATCGGCTGCTCGTCCAAGACGCCGGACTACTTTCTCGGCAATTCACACGGCTTCAATTCGGTCCATGGCCGCATGCCGTCCGTGCTCACCGGGGCCAACCTCGCCAATCGGGACCTGATCTATCTCGGCGTTTCCGGCGATGGAGATTCGGCATCGATCGGCCTCGGCCAGTTTGCGCACATGGTCCGGCGCGGCGTCAACATGACTTACATCGTCGAGAACAACGGCGTGTACGGACTGACCAAGGGGCAATTTTCGGCCACCGCCGACCGCGGCTCGAAGTCCAAGCGCGGCGCGGTCAATCGCGATTCGGCGATCGACCTGGTCTCGCTCGCGATCCAGCTTGGCATCACCTATGTCGCCCGCAGCTTCTCGGGCGACAAGGAGCAACTGGTGCCGCTGATCAAGGGCGCTTTGCATCATCGCGGCACCGCGATGATCGATGTGCTGAGTCCGTGCGTCGCATTCAACAACCACGCCGGCAGCACGCACAGCTATGACTACGTGCGCGAGCACAACGATGCGGTCAACCGGCTGGACTTCATGCCCCGCCGCGACACGCTGGTGGCGAACTACGAACCAGGCGAAGTCATCGAGATCACGCAGCACGACGGCAGCCAGTTGCGCCTGCGCAAGCTTCATGATGGCTATGACCCGGGCGATCGGCTCGCAGCCATCTGCCACATCCACGCGCACCAGGACCGCGGCGAGATCGTGACAGGCCTGCTCTTCATCGACCCGGCCGCCGACGACCTGCACGAGCATCTGAATACCGTGGCCACACCGCTCAACCGCCTGACCGAGCCGGACCTCTGCCCCGGCACCGCCGCGCTGGCGGCCCTGAACGCCGAGCTCCGCTAACTCCACAGCCTTGCTGAGACGTCGCTGCGCGGCGCTCTGGGTCTGTCCTGGACGCGAGTTCCGGGTCGGTTGCCCCAGATCAAGGCCCTCGGGCTCCACAAGGCGAATGCTCCTGACTACGTGAGGCCGCCGCCTCACTTATGGCTGAAGACGCACGCAGACGGTGCGCGTGTCATACATCAGCGCACAGGAGACAACCATGGCGCAGGCGAACGAAGGATCCGGATTCCGGATCGTCGCGCGCGAGGATTATTCCGACGTCACCTACATGCTCGAGGTGGCGCACCCGATGATGGCGCAGGCGGCCAAACCCGGGCAGTTCGTCATCGTGATGGAAAACGAGCACGGTGAGCGCATCCCGCTGACGATCGCCGATTTCAGCCGCGAACGCGGCACCATCACGCTGGTGATCCAGGCGGTCGGCAAGACCACGAAGGAGATGCAGTCGAACCTGAAGGTCGGCGACACCCTCTACGCGATGGTCGGACCGATGGGCATTCCGAGCCACATCGGCCAGGCGAAGAAAGTCATCTGCGTCGGCGGCGGCCTTGGTGTCGCACCCGTGTATCCGCAGGCCCGCGCGTACAAGGAAAGCGGCGCCTACGTCATCGGCGTCATCGGCTTCCGCAACAAGGAACTGATGTTCTGGCGCGACAAGTTCGCAGCCGTCTGCGATGAACTGATCATCTGCACGGACGACGGCTCGGCCGGCATCAAGGGTCTCGTGACCGAAGGCATCAAGCAGGCGGTCGCGAAGCACGCGGACATCGACGAGGTGGTGGCCATCGGTCCGCCGATCATGATGAAGGGATGCGCCGAGGCCACGCGCGCTCATGGCATCAAGACGATGGTCAGCCTGAACCCGGTGATGGTCGATGGCACCGGCATGTGCGGCGGCTGCCGCGTCAAGGTCGGCGACCAGGTCAAGTTCGCGTGCGTCGACGGGCCCGACTTCGACGGTCACAAGGTCGATTTCGACGACTTGATGTCGCGGCTGGTGCGTTACAGACGCGCCGAGCACGATGCGATGGAACGCTGGCAGGAAACCTGCCGCATCCGCGCCGACAAGGTCGTCGACCTGAAGACCGCCGTACTCGGCGCGGTCGACGCCGAGCCTCCGATCGACCTGCAGCCCAGCACCGACGGCTGATCCGCGCGGGAGGAACCCATGGCCACGGCAAAGAAGAAGACGATCCGGACGATTCCGCAAGAGCGGACGCCGATGCCCGAGCAGGACCCGCAGGTACGGGCCCGCAACTTCGAGGAGGTGGCCTGCGGTTACCGCCTGGAGGACGCGCTACGCGAGGCCGAGCGCTGCCTGCAGTGCCCGGATGAGCCCTGCGTGCGTGGCTGCCCGGTCGGCATCGACATCCCGGGCTTCATCAAGAAGATCAGTGAAAAGCACTACAACGGTGCCTACGACATCATCACCGACACCAACCTGCTGCCGTCAGTCTGCGGGCGCGTGTGTCCGCAGGAAAACCAGTGCGAAGGCGTATGCACGGTCGGCCTGCCAGAAAATCGGCTGGAACCCGTGGCCATCGGCCGACTCGAGCGCTTCGTCGGCGACATGGCGATCGCCGAGGGCTGGGAAAACGTTCCGTACATCGAGCCGTCCGGATTCAAGGTCGGCATCGTCGGCGCCGGCCCTGCCGGCATGGCGTGCGCCGCCGACATGGCGAAGGCGGGCTGCGAAGTCATCGTTTACGAAGCGTTCCACACGCCGGGCGGCGTTCTCAAGTACGGCATCCCGGACTTCCGCCTGCCCAACGTCGTCATCGACGCCGAAATCGAGAAGCTGAAGAACCTCGGCGTGCGCTTCGAGTGCAACACGCTGGTCGGGCGACTGTTCACGATCGAGCAGATGCTGACGGAGATGGGCTTCCATGCGGTGTTCATCGGCACCGGCGCCGGCTATCCGAGCTTCATGGGCATCCCGGGCGAATCGCTGAACGGCGTACTGTCGGCCAATGAACTGCTGACCCGCTGCAACCTGATGCGGGCACGCGATTTTCCCAACTTCGATACGCCGCTGCAGCCGGGTAAGCACGTCGCTGTCATCGGCGCGGGCAATACGGCAATGGACGCGCTGCGCGTCTCACTCCGATTGGGTGCGGACACCGTGCACTGTATCTACCGCCGTTCGAAGAAGGAAGCGCCGGCGCGCGTCGAGGAGATCCACCACGCGGAACAGGAAGGCGTCGACTTCAACTGGCTCACCAGTCCGGTCGAGATTCTCGGCGACAAGGACAACAACGTGCGCGCACTGCGGTGCGTGAAAATGGAACTGGGCGAACCGGATGAATCGGGCCGGCGCCGTCCGGTCGTGGTGCCGGGCAGCGAATTCGAGTTCGAGACCGACATGGTGGTGTTCGCGATCGGCACGAACGCCAACCCCATCCTCGGACAGACCGCGAAGCTCAAGCTCAACAAGTGGGGCTATATCGCGACCGACGACAACCTCGCGACCTCGATCGCGGGTGTCTACGCCGGCGGTGACATCGTGACGGGTGCAGCCACCGTGATCCAGGCCATGGGGGCCGGCCGCAAGGCGGCGCGCGGCATGAAGGCCTACCTGGGCCTGCGCGACAGCGATTCCGTGTACGACACCGGGGCTTCGGGCTCGCTCTTCGGCATCCCGCGCGACGAACACGGCTTCGCGCGCATCAGGATCGCCCGGTAGGCGCCTGCCACGCCAACGAATACAGAACGCAAGGAACGAGAATGAGTGCAGTCCTGGAACGCCCTGCAGCCAAGGGAAATGCCGGCACCAAGCCGGCCGTGAAGCTGCCCGAGCACATCGTCGAAGTCATCAGCGATTCCGGCGAGGGCGCGCAGCGTTGCGGCCAGGCGCTGGCATCGATCGCTGCGCGCAGCGGCAACGGCATCTGGACAGTCGAAATCATCCCGGCCGAAATCCAGCCGCCGGCGCGCAGCGTCGCCGGTGCGAGCGGTATCCGCATCCGCATGGGTTCCGAGCAGGTCACCAACGGCGGCGACGAAACCGACCTGGTGGTCGCCTTCAACGAGCAGGTTTTGCTGGGGCGCGTGCGTGCCGGCGAACTGAAGCCCGGCGCGACGATTCTGCTCGAGAACATGTGGGCCGAACACCGCGACCCGGACGTCGTCAAGTCCTTCAACGAAACGCTGCAGGCGCTCAAGGATGCCGGTTTCCGCGTGATCAACCTGCCGCTGGAGAAAGAGTGCCGCGCGCTGATGAGCGATCCGCGCCGCGGCAAGAACATGTTCGTGCTCGGCGTGTTGTGCAGCATCTACAGCTTCGACCTGCAGCTCGCTCGCGATCAGATTGCGCTGACGTTCGGCAAGAAGGATCAGAAGGTTATCGACTCCAACGTTCGGCTGATGGAAGCGGGCTTCGCCTGGGGTGAGGCGAACCTGGATTTCAAGTACGAGATCCCCGCGGAGAAATCGAGCGTCCCGCAGATCGTCGTCAACGGCAACACGGCGATCGCGCTCGGCGTGCTCGCTTCGGGCATGGACATCTGCGCGATGTACCCGATCACGCCGGCAACCTCGGCATCGCACTACCTGTCGGAATGCTTCGAGCGGGTCGGCGGCATCGTGCACCAGGCCGAAGACGAGATCGCCGCCTGCGCGTTCGCGATCGGCGCGTCCTACGCCGGGCGCTGCGCCGTGACGATCACTTCGGGGCCGGGGTATTCGCTGAAGCAGGAAGGCATTGGCCTGGCGGTGATGGCCGAGATCCCGCTGGTGGTGGTCAATGTCCAGCGTGGCGGCCCCAGCACCGGGCAGCCGACCAAGGTCGAGCAGGCCGACATGCTGACGGCCATCTACGGCAGCCACGGCGACGCGCCGAAGGTCGTGATCGCGGTGACGAGCATCGAAGACTGCTTCTACTCGATGATCACGGCGCGCAAGATCGCCGAGACCTTCAACATGGTCGTGGTGGTGCTGACTGACGCCAGCCTGGCCACGGCGCAGCAGCCGTTTGCGCGGCCGAACTTCTCCGAAGACTGGCTGGCGCCGCCGATCGATCAGTCGCCGCTGCCCGAGGGTGCCAAGCCCTACGACTGGGACAAGATCACCGGGATCGCCCGCCGTTTCTCGCCGGGCCAGCCCAACGGCATGCATACGGTGACAGGCCTGGCGCACGATCGCGCCAGCAAGGTGGCCTACGACCCCGCAATCAACGAGGAAGGCCTGCGCGCCCGCAGCCTGAAGCTGGCGGCGCTGCAGAAGACGCTGAAGACGCCGTCGGTATACGGCGACCCCGAAGGCGACCTGCTGGTCGTCGGCTGGGGCAGCACGCAGGGCATCATCGAGGAAGCCGTGCAGCGCGCGCGCGACGAGGGACTGAAGGTCTCCGCGCTGCAGATGCGCTTCGTCCAGCCGATGCCATCCGGCATCAAGGACATCCTGCGGCGGTTCAAGAAGGTGATCACCGTCGAAGGCACCTGGGCCGACCGCCCGAAGGAAGATGAACTCATCGACGAAGAGAATCGCCGCTACGCGCCGCTGGCAATGATGTTGCGGTCGCGCACGCTGGTCGACGTCGACTGCTGGACCGAAGCCCGTGGCCAGCCGATCAAGCCGGGCATGGTGGTCGACGCGATACGCGCCAAGCTGGCCGAATAGAACGAATCGAAGGAAAGCACACGATGGGCTCTGCACTCAGCCAATGCATCATCAAGCTGCACGAGGAACAGTACGAAATCGAGGACTACCAGGGCGGCGTGCCGCGCTGGTGCAGCGGTTGCGGTGACAACGCGATCCTTGCGGCGGTCCAGCGCCTGTGCCGTGACGAGAATCTCGCACCGGAGCGCACCGTGTTCGTGTCCGGCATCGGCTGCTCCAGCCGCTTTCCGCACTACATGAAGACCTACGGCTTCCACGGCATCCACGGCCGCGCTTTCCCGCTTGCCGAAGGCGTGAAGATGGCCCGGCCCGACCTGAACGTCTTCGTCAACACCGGCGACGGCGACTGCTGCAGCATCGGCGCGGCGCACTGGATCCACGCGATCCGCTACAACATGAACCTGACGGTGATCCTGCACGACAACCAGGTCTACGGGCTCACCAAGAAGCAGGCATCGCCGACCTCGCCGGTCGGGTTCAAAAGCAACACGACGCCGCGCGGCAGCGTGCTCGAACCGCTGAATCCGCTCTCGGTGACGCTCGGTGTGCAGAATGCGTCGTTCGTGGCACAGGGGGTCGACTGGATTCCCGAACTGCTCTACGACATCATCAGCAAGGCCTTCAAGCATCGCGGCTTCTCGTTCGTGCGCATCATCCAGCGTTGCCCCGAGTGGCTGCCGAAGGCATTCGAGCCCTGGCTGCACGATCCGGGCAAGACGCTGCTGCTGACGCACCCGAACGGGCTGCAGCCGAGCGCGGATGCCAGCCGGATCTACAAGAACCAGCGCGAGCACGATCCGCTGAACATTCACCAGGCGCGCGAGATCGCTTCGAGCTCGGACCCGATTCCGGTCGGCATCCTGTACCACGACCCGAGCGTGCCCTGCTATGACGAGTTGCGTGGTGCCGGACAGCCACGCACGGCAGAAGGCATACGCGCCGGTCTGAACAAGGAATTCGACAAGTTCACGATCTGGCCCGACGACGAGCGCGTGCAGCGCGCCGCCTGATCTACGTAACCAATCGAGGTCGCCGCCATGGACATGGCCGCCAAGTTCCCGGACCAGACGGTCTTTCACATGACCGGCAAGCGCGCGGGCGAAAGTCTCGCCGCGCTCGAGCCCGGTTTCCGCCCCGCCCTGCTCGCGGCGTACCGTGACCTGACCCGGTTGCGCTACGACTATCCGGTCGTACTGCTCGAGCGTGACGCCGGCGGCGAATACGTGAAGTCGCTGTCGTCCGTGATCGCCGAGTTCATCGCCGACATCGCGCCGCGCGGCATTGACGGCGAGCGGCTGCGCAAGCAGCTGTTGCGGCTCGAACGCGAGCTGCGCGTACTGCTTGCTGCCGGGACCACCGGCACGCTCACCGAGCTGTGGCCGCTTGCGGCCGACAAGGCTGCGGGGCGCGATGACAGCATGCGCGAGGTTCTTACGCGTTCCGCCGAGTCGCTCGATATCGATGGCGAGCTTCTCAACTGCGATGGTGCACTCGCCGCGCGTTTCCTCAGGCGCGCATGGCAGAACGTCCACGCGGAACGCGCCGCACAGTTCCGCGCGTTATCGGACCATCTGATCCGAAAACTGTCCGACATCCTGCGCGCGGCCTACGTCCACTCGCAAGCCGGCCAGCAGCCGTCGGCATTGCAGTCGGGATTTGGCGCGCTCCACTCCGACACTTTCGACTTCGCGGCCATGTCGCGCCTGGTCGCGCGCAACGTCCCCAAAGACGAGCTGCCCACAAACCGACGCCAGCGCATCGAATCGGCGCTGTCCGTGCTGCGCAGCCAGCCGTTCTATCCCGATGCCAGGGGCGCCGGCGCGGAAGCCGTCTATGAATTCGTGTTCAGCGACTGCGGCACGGCGATCGAAGCGCATCGCTCGCGCCTGCCGAAACTGGTCGAGGTCGTGAAGGCGATCGCGGTAGCGGAGCTCGAGGCGCGCGGCGGTTATGTCGAGGCCGACCATGACCCCTTCTTCGAGCGCTATGACGAGAACGCCTTGACGGCCGACGATCTGGCGCAGTTTCCCGACTATCTGGTCTGCATTCCGCCGGAGCGCAACGACGCGCCCGAGAATGCCGCGTTGATGGAGATGCTGTCCACCGGGATGCCCGTGAAGGTGCTGGTGCAGCACACGGACCTCCTTGAAGAGGCCGCCATCGGTCAGGGCCACTTTGCCTTCGGCATTCGCAGCGCGCGGCTGGCAACCACGGCGATGGGGCTCGGCGGCATGTTCGTCATGCAGTCGACCGTGTCGAACCTCTATGCGCTGCGCGATCGCGTGCGCCGTGGCATGGGGTGCCGCGGCCCCGCACTGTTCAGTCTGTTCACCGGATCTCCGGCCGAGGTGAGCGAGCTGCCGCCGTACCTGACCGCTGCCGCCGCAATGAAGTCGCGCGCCTTCCCGGCGTTTACCTACGACGCCAACGCCGGCACCAACTGGGCCACCCGGTTCTCGTTCGAGAACAACCGCAACCCCGAGGATGACTGGCCAGTCGAGGAATTCGAGTACGCGGACGAGGATCTGCAACGCGTGCAGGAGCAGGTCCGATTCACTTACACCGACTTCGTGCTGTGTGATCGCCGGCACGCGCACCACTTCGCGGTCGTGCCGCGAGACCGCTGGACCACCGCGATGGTCCCGGTGGCCGACTGGTTGCGACTCACTGAGCGTGAAGGGGCGGAACGCATTCCATACGTACTCGCAGTCGACGCCGACGATCGTCTGCATCGGGTCATTGTCGATTCGCGACTTGTGCAGGCGACGCGACGTTGTGTGCTGCTATGGCACCGCCTGCAGGAGCACGGCGGCATCAACAACTCGCATGCCGAGCAGGCGTTGGCGCGCGAAAAGGCGGCGTGGGAGGAACAGAAGCACCAGGAGATGGAAGCGCTGAAGCGGACCGCCGCCACGGCGCCGACACCGGCAGCCGAAGCGCCGGCGGCAGCGGCGGCGCAGACAGCACAAGTGGCTCCGGCCGTCGAAACGGCGGCCGAGGCTGCGCGACCGCCCTCCGACGAGCCGTGGATCGAGACGGCACGCTGCTCCAGCTGCAACGAGTGCCAGAACATCAATGACAAGCTGTTCGGCTACAACGAGAACAAGCAGGCCTTCTTCAAGGACCTGAGCGCCGGGACCTACCGGCAGATCATCGAGGCGGCCGAGGCATGCCAGGTCGCGATCATTCATCCCGGCAAGCCCAAGAATCCGAACGAGCCCGGACTGGAGGAGTTGCTGGAGCGCGCCCAGCCGTTCCTTTGACCCAACACCGCGTCGGCGCACGTCCCCTTGCGCCCACGATGCAGATCCTGCGGTCCGACCTCGCCCACGGCCATGAGCTCGAAGGCGTGGTCGTCGTCATCGATGTGCTGCGTTCGTTCTCCACGGCCGCGTACGCGTTTGCGGCCGGAGCGCGCTCGGTCGTGCCGGCCCATTCGATCGAAGAAATCCCCGCACTTCGGGCGCGCTACCCGCACTCGATCACGACCGGCGCCCAGGGCGGCGGTGTCCAGGTCGACGGCCTCGACTTCGGCAATTCGCCATCGCAGGTTGCCGGACTCGATCTGTCGGGGGTCACGCTGATCCAGTACACCGCCGGTGGCGTGCGCGGACTGATCGACTGCGATCACGCGACCGAAGTGCTGGCCGGCAGCCTGGTCTGTGCACGGGCCACCGCCGCTTACATCCAGCGCCTGGAGGCCGCGACGGTGACGTTCGTGATCACCGGCTTGTGGACCGACCGCGATGGCGACGAGGATCACGCCTGCGCCGACTTGATCGAGGCCCATCTGCGCGGCGGAGCACCGGACGTGGGCCGGTTCGAAGAGCGGGTGCGCCAGTCCGACTTCGGCAGACGTTTCGGCGACCCGGCATTTGCGCACCTGCCGCGCGCCGACCTGGACCTGTGCGCCTGCGCCGACCGGTTCGGCTTCGCGATGCCGATGCGGCGCAGCGGTGATCGCCTCGTTATCGAGCCGGTCGCACTGGCCGAGTTCCCCGCCGCTTCGGGCGAGCGGCCACAACGCGGTGGCGAAACGAAGGGCGCCGTTCGGCTGACAGACGAGTGATCGAATTGACAGCGCTGGTCGCGAGGCGCATCGTTTTGTGACCGTGTCGACGCGAACCGTTCCGATTCTGCTGTGTGCCGCGCTGCTGGCAGCCCCGCCCGGCGCGGTCGCCCAGCTCTATAAGTGGGTCGACGGCGACGGTGGCGTCAACTACGGCGACTCCCCACCTTCCGACGCTCGGAACGTCAAGGCCGTCGGGCCGGTCTCGCTCAGCGTCGTGCCCGGTGTGCCGAAGGAGCAGATGGACGCGATGCGCGAGCGCGACGAGCAGCGCCGCATGGCGCAACTGCAGCGCGACGAACTCGAAGACGCCCGCGCGCGCGCCAAGGCAAACGCCAGCCCCTCTCCCTGGCCATCGGATGAGGAGCAGTACGCCTACGATTACGGCTACTACCCGGTGTACGGCTACGGTCCCCCGCGTGGAAGGCCACCCTATCGTCACCGACCGCGGCCCGGGCAGCCGACCCAGCCGTCGCTGCTGCCGACGGAGCCTCTGCCGCTGGGCCAGTCGTCGATCCTGAAGGGTCGATAGCAATAAAAAACGGCGCCCGCGGGCGCCGTTCTCGTTGCTGCTGCGCGCGCCTACCGTTGCGCGATCGGCTTGACGTCGCGCGCTGTCGCCCCGACGTACAGCTGCCGTGGCCGCCCGATCTTGTACTCGGGATCGGCAATCATCTCGTTCAGCTGCGCGATCCAGCCCACGGTGCGGGCCAGCGCGAAAATCGCGGTAAAAAGCGGCACCGGAATGCCGATCGCCTTCTGCACGATGCCCGAGTAGTAGTCGACGTTCGGATAAAGCTTGCGGCTGACGAAGTAGTCGTCTTCCAGCGCGATCTTCTCGAGCGCCATCGCCAGCTTGAACAGCGGATCGTCGTGCAGGCCGAGCGAGTCCAGCACCTCGTTGCAGGTCTCGCGCATCAGCTTGGCGCGCGGGTCATAGTTCTTGTAGACGCGGTGACCGAAGCCCATCAGCTTGACGCTGCTGTTCTTGTCCTTGACCTTGGCAATGAACTCGCCAATCTTCTCGACGCCGCCGTTTCTCTGGATGTCGTAGAGCATGTTGAGGCAGGCCTCGTTGGCGCCGCCGTGCGCCGGCCCCCACAGGCAGGCGACGCCGGCGGCGATCGCCGCGAACGGATTGGTGCCGGATGATGCGCACAGGCGCACGGTCGACGTCGATGCGTTCTGCTCGTGGTCGGCGTGCAGGATGAAGATGCGGTCCATCGCGCGCACCAGCACGTCATTGACCTTGTAGTCCTCGCACGGCGTCGCGAACATCATGCGCATGAAGTTGCCGGCGTACGAAAGGTCGTTGCGCGGGTACATATAGGGCTGGCCGACCGTGTACTTGTACGCCATCGCGACCAGCGTCGGCATCTTGGCGATCAGGCGGATGGCCGAGACTTCGCGCTGCCACGGATCGTTCAGGTTCATCGAGTCCGGGTAGAACGCCGACAGAGCACCGACCAGGCCTGTCATCACGGCCATCGGATGGGCATCGCGGCGGAAACCGCGCATGAAGAACTGCATCTGCTCGTTGACCATCGTGTGATTGGTCACGCGCTTGACGAAATCGGCCTTCTGCTTGTCGTTAGGCAGCTCGCCGTACAGCAGCAGGTAGCAGGTTTCGAGGTAGTCGCACTTCGTCGCCAGCTGCTCGATCGGGTAGCCGCGGTACAGCAGCTCGCCTTTGTCGCCGTCGATGTAAGTGATGGTCGAATTGCATGACGCCGTCGAAAGGAAGCCCGGGTCGTAGGTGAACTTGCCGGTCTTGCCATACAGCGCGCGGATGTCGATGACGTCGGGGCCGACGGACCCTTTGTAGATCGGCAGTTCCATCGTCGCCGTGCCGTCGGAAAACGTCAGGGTGGCCTTTTCGGTGGATGCGGTCAGTGCCATGGTCTTTTTCCCGGGTTCGAGGTAAGTTCAGACGGACCGCAGCCCGTCCAGGACGTTGCGAACGGCATTGTCATCGAGACGGCCGGCGGGCTCTTTGCGCCCCAGCAAAAGGTCGAGAAGTTCGTTGTCCGGGAGGTCGAGCAGGGCCTCCAGCGCCAGCACGTCGTCGACCGTCAGGCCGAGCTCGTGGCGGTCCAGGTAGCGCGTGACGATGATGTCATTTTCCAGCAGCCCGCGCCGTGCCCGCCACCGCAGCCGGCGCCGTTCGAGATCGCCGAGGACGACGGCGCCCACGATCAGACTTCGCGCCGAACCAGCATGTCACGGATCTTGCCGATCGCCCGCGTCGGATTCAGCCCCTTCGGGCAGACGTCCACGCAATTCATGATCGTGTGGCAGCGGAAGAGGCGATACGGGTCGTTCAGGTTGTCGAGTCGCTCGCTGGTGGCCTGGTCGCGGCTGTCGGCGATGAAGCGGTAGGCCTGCAGCAGTCCGGCCGGCCCCACGAACTTGTCCGGGTTCCACCAGAAGCTCGGGCAGGCCGTCGAGCAGCAGGCGCACAGGATGCACTCGTAGAGACCATTGAGCTCGTCGCGCTCCTCGGGCGACTGCAGCCGCTCCTTCTCGGGCGGCGGCGTGTCGTTGATCAGGAACGGCTTGATCGAGTGGTACTGCTTGAAGAACTGCGACATGTCGACGATCAGGTCGCGGATCACGGGCAGTCCGGGCAGCGGACGCAGCATGATCGGTTCCTTGAGGTCGCGCAGGTTGGTGATGCACGCCAGGCCGTTCCTGCCATTGATGTTCATCGCGTCGGAACCACACACCCCCTCGCGGCACGAGCGACGCAGAGACAGGCTGTCGTCAACATCGCTCTTGATCCGGATCAGCGCGTCGAGCAGCATCTTGTCCTGCGGCTGCAGCTGGACCTCGAGTCGCTGCATGTAGGGCTTGGCGTCCTTCTCCGGGTCGTAGCGGTAGATCTCGAACCGGACCGTCCGCGTTCCCGTCGTGGCCGCCACCGCGCTCGTCTCAACGTTGCTGTTCGCCGTCATGCGTCGACCTCAGTGGACATCGCGCCGCAATGGTGACGCCGCGCGCGTATTGCCGTTGTGATGAAAAGAATCGTCTGGCTCCGCCAGCGATTTTTCCGACCCTAGCGCGCAAAAGTAGGGGTGCACTTTTGCGCGACTCCTAAAACGTCCTTTTCTTCGGCGCGAACGACTCGACTGTCAGCGGCTTCAAGTTGACCGGTTTGTAGTCAAGCCGATTGCCATCCGAGTAAAAAAGCGAGTGCTTGATCCAGTTCGTGTCGTCGCGCTGCGGGAAGTCGTCACGCGCGTGCGCACCGCGACTTTCGGTACGGGCCGCCGCAGAAACGATCGTTGCCTTCGCCGTCTCGATCAGGTTGTCGAGTTCGAGCGCTTCGATGCGCGCAGTGTTGAAGACCTTGGATCTGTCATTGATCGCCACGTGCTTGGAACGCTTTTCCAGTTCGAGGATCTTGGCGACGCCTTCGTCGAGCAGCTTGGCGGTGCGGAACACGCCGCAGTGCGCCTGCATCGCCTTGCGGACCGCGTTGGCGACGTCCTGCACGCGTTCGCCCTTGTCGCGCGAGTCGAGCGCCGCCAGGCGCGCCGCGGTCGCCTCTGCGGCGTCGGCAGGTAGCGTGCGATGTTCCTGGGCCTTGAAGTTCTGTCCGACGATGTGATCGCCCGCAGCGCGGCCGAACACCAGCAGGTCGAGCAGCGAGTTCGTGCCCAGGCGGTTGGCGCCATGCACCGACACGCAGGCGCATTCGCCGATCGCGTAGAGTCCCTGCACGACCGTATTCGGGTTGTCGCCTTGGGGTGCGACCACCTGGCCGTGGTAGTTGGTCGGAATGCCGCCCATCTGGTAATGCAGCGTCGGCACGACCGGAATCGGTTCCTTGATCGGATCGACGTTGGCGAACTTGATGGCGATCTCGCGGATCCCGGGCAGCCGCTTCATGATGGTCTCGGCGCCAAGATGGTCGAGCTTCAGCAGCACGTAGTCCTTGTCGGGACCACAGCCGCGCCCTTCCTTGATCTCCTGGTCCATGCTGCGCGAGACGAAGTCGCGCGGCGCGAGGTCCTTCAGCGTCGGCGCGTAACGCTCCATGAAGCGCTCGCCGTTGCAGTTCAGCAGGATGCCGCCCTCGCCGCGCACGCCTTCGGTGATCAGCACGCCGGCACCGGCCACGCCGGTCGGGTGGAACTGCCAGAACTCGAGGTCCTCGAGCGGCAGTCCGGCGCGCGCCACCATGCCGAGTCCGTCGCCGGTGTTGATGTAGGCGTTGGTCGAGGCGTCGAAGATGCGCCCGGCGCCACCCGTGGCGAGCACGGTGACCTTCGATTCGAAGATCATCACGTCGCCGGTTTCCATTTCGAGCGCGACGACGCCGACGACCGCGCCTTCGGCGTCGCGAATCAGGTCGAGCGCCATCCATTCGACGAAGAATTGCGTACGCTCGCGAACGTTGCGCTGATACAGCGTGTGCAGCAGCGCGTGGCCGGTGCGGTCTGCGGCAGCGCAGGCGCGCGGCACCGGCTTCTCGCCAAAGTTCGCCGAGTGTCCGCCGAACGGCCGCTGATAGATCGTGCCGTCCGGGTTGCGGTCAAACGGCATGCCGAAGTGCTCGAGCTCGTATACGACCTTGGGCGCTTCGCGGCACATGAACTCGATCGCGTCCTGGTCGCCGAGATAGTCGGAACCCTTGACCGTGTCGAACATGTGCCAGAGCCACGTGTCCTCGGTCATGTTGCCGAGCGACGCGCCGATTCCGCCCTGCGCCGCAACGGTGTGCGAGCGCGTCGGGAAGACCTTGGACAGCACGGCGACGTTCAGGCCCGCTTGCGCCAATTGCAGCGAGCAACGCATGCCGGAACCGCCGGCGCCGACGATCACCGCGTCAAAACGGCGCCGGGACACTTTCGATGCAGCCGCCATGAATCAGACTCTCCAGAGAATCTGCACGGACCATACCGCGCAGAACACCAGCCAGAGCACCGTCAGTGTCTGCAGAGCTACGCGGATCCCCGTCGGCTTGACATAGTCCATCCAGATGTCACGGACCCCAATCCATGCGTGATAGAAAAGCGCGAGCAATGCGACCAGCGTGACGATCTTCATCCACAGAGGCACAAAGATCCCCGCCCAGCCGTCGTAGCCGACGGGGCCGCCAAAGACCAGGCGCAGCAGCAACAACAGCACGAACACCGCCAGCACGACGGCGGTCAGCCGCTGCAGCAGGAATCCCCCGACGCCATAGTGCGCGCCGACGACGATACGCTCGGTGCCGATGCCTGCAGGATTGGGCGACGCGGCCATCAGAACGCTCCGAAGATCTTCAATGCCGCGAGCAGGGTCAGCGGCAGGCTGATCGCGAAAACTGCGAGCGCGCTGGTGCGCGCAGCCGGCTTGTCAACGCCGAAGTCCAGGTCGAGCATGAGGTAACGCACGCCGGCGATGAGGTGATGCAGGAACGCCCACGCCAATCCGACCAGTACCAGTTTGACCAGCCAGTGCGACGCGAAGTCCGTCAGACGCGCGTAGCTCATCTCGGAAATGAGGCTCAGGTCGAACAGCCACAGGATGAAAGGCAGCGTCAGGAAGAGTGCCGCACCGCTGATCCGAT
This sequence comes from uncultured beta proteobacterium, assembly GCA_963712485.1. Classification (GTDB taxonomy): domain Bacteria; phylum Pseudomonadota; class Gammaproteobacteria; order Burkholderiales; family Burkholderiaceae_F; genus JALORV01. Next base: position 60,265 of record CAVQID010000059.1, on the reverse strand, counting down.
GCAGGATCGAAACCATGCCGGGCGGCGGCAGTTTGTACTTCAGGATCTGCGAGACGTGGATATTGCGGAATTCAGGGCGGGGCTTGCTGGCGGCGAATGGCGAGTTCATGGACTGAGTACCAATCTTGGTGCCCTGGACAGGCGCGCTATTTTGAACGAATTGATGAGGCGAACCAAATCACGCGAGTGTGCCGCTGATTACGACAGCGTGTTCCGATAGTGATAGTGCTCGGTGACGTACAGCCCGCGCCGCACTTCCACCGGTCGATCTCCGTACGAATACGAGATACGCTCGACCAGCAGGAGCGGCGCATCCTCCGCCACTGCAAGCAGTTGCGCAGCGTGGCGGTCCGCGCCGACAGCACGCAGCTGCTCCTCGGCGCGAATCATGCGCGTGCCGAACTCGGTTTCGAAAAGACCGTACAGCGGTCCCTTGTATTCAGAAAGGCGTTCGGCGCTCAGTCCCTTGAACAGCGCACCGGGCAGCCAGATCTCGTCGAGGACGATCGGATCGCTACCGAAGCTCAGCAAGCGCCGCAGGTAGACGACCGCGTCGCCGGTGCGCAGATCGAGCTGCCGCGCGATGTCGGCAGGCGCCCTCAGACGGCGGCACTCCAGAAATCTGCTCTGCGGGGACGCCGGTTCGCCGGCGTCCGGAACGACGCGCAGGAAGCGGAACTGGGCACGCGGCTCGTGGTGGGTGGCGACGAACGTTCCCTTGCCCTGGCGCCGCACCAGCAGGTTTTCGGCAGCCAGTTCGTCGACCGCCTTGCGCACGGTTCCCTGGCTCACCTGGAAGCGCGTGGCCAGTTCGATCTCGCTGGGGATCAGCTCCCCGGGCTTCCATTCGCCCTTGCCGAGGCCCTTCAGCAGCAAGTCCTTGATCTGCCGATAAAGCGGCGAAAAAACCGCGGGCCGCGGAGCACGCGCGGCGACGTCGTCGGGGGTGTCGGCAGCAGGCATGAGCTGACTTCAGCATAGCTGAAAGTCGAAAGACGTGGATTAAATCTTATGTCTTATATAAGATATAGTTAAGTTCGTAGCCCGCCTTGCGGGATGACTCGGGGATCTTCCGGATCGAACCGTCACCAGCCCTGTCGCCGCACACCATGTCACGACCGCATCCACCGCTGTCCGCCCGCAGGACGACGCTGCCCACAGACGAAAAATGGCACTGCGGTGAGCCTGCGGGTGCCGGGCGCCTAAACGCGCGACACCCCGCTACGTCAAGGCCAACGCGATGGGTCGGCAGTACACTCGACCGGCTTATCCGCCGGTCCTTGCCGCGGGTCCGTTATCAGGATTCAACGGCTGCGCCGTTGCTGTCGTCCTCGCCCGAACTCTCATAACCCATTACAGATCCAGGAGGCCACATCCATGAGCAAAGCTCCCGTACGCGTAGCTGTCACCGGCGCCGCAGGACAGATCGGCTACTCGCTGCTGTTCCGTATCGCTTCGGGCGAAATGCTCGGCAAGGACCAGCCGGTTGCGCTGCAATTGCTCGAAATCCCCGACGAGAAGGCGCAAAAGGCGCTCAAGGGCGTAATGATGGAGCTTGACGACTGCGCGTTCCCGCTGCTCGCGGGCATGGAGGCGCACAGTGATCCGATGACTGCATTCAAGGACACCGAGATTGCGCTGCTGGTCGGCGCGCGTCCGCGCGGTCCGGGCATGGAACGCAAGGACCTGCTCGCCGCTAATGCGCAGATCTTCACCGCGCAGGGCAAGGCGCTCGACAAGTCAGCCAACCGCAACGTCAAGGTGCTGGTTGTCGGCAACCCCGCCAATACCAATTCCTATATCGCGATGAAATCCGCGCCGTCGCTGCCGAAGGCGAACTTCACGGCGATGATGCGGCTCGACCACAACCGCGCGCGGTCGCAGCTCGCGGCGAAGACCGGCAAGCCGGTCGACTCGGTCGAGAAGCTCGTTGTCTGGGGCAACCACTCGCCGACGATGTACCCGGACATCCGCTTCGCGACGATCGGCGGGCAACCGGCACAGCCGATGGTCGACCAAGCGTGGTACCGCGACACCTACATGCCGACGGTCGGCAAGCGCGGCGCCGCGATCATCGAGGCGCGCGGGCTTTCGTCGGCTGCATCGGCCGCCAACGCCGCGATCGACCACATCCGCGACTGGGTCCTCGGCACCAACGGCAAGTGGGTCACGATGGGCGTGCCGTCGGACGGCAGCTACGGCATCCCGGAGGAGATCATCTACGGCGTGCCCTGCACCTGCGCCGGCGGCAAGTACGAAGTCGTGAAGGGACTCGAGATCGATGAGTTCTCGCGCGGCAAGATGGACAACACGCTGAAGGAACTGCTCGAAGAACGTGACGGCGTCAAGCACCTGCTGGGTTGAGCCCGGCTGTCCAAGCGATGAACGAGGTCGGTCCATGAGTATCAGCGCAGGCGCCCGCTTTCGGCGGGCATTGAAGGAAGAGCAGCCGCTGCAGATCGTCGGCACCATTATCGCGAACCACGCGCTGATGGCCAGGCACGTTGGCTACCGGGCGATCTACCTTTCCGGAGGCGGAGTCGCGGCCGGCTCGCTGGGCATGCCCGACCTCGGCATCAACACGCTGGACGACGTGCTGGTCGATACGCGTCGCATCACCGATGTGTGCGACCTGCCGCTGCTCGTCGACATCGATACCGGCTTCGGTCCCAGTGCCTTCAACATCGCCCGCACGATCAAGGCGCTGATCAAGGCCGGTGCAGCAGCCTGCCACATCGAGGACCAGGTCGGCGCCAAGCGCTGCGGCCATCGACCCGGCAAGGAGATCGTCACGACCGAGGAGATGGCCGACCGCGTGAAGGCGGCCGCGGATGCGAAGACCGACAAGGACTTCTTCGTCATCGCGCGCACGGACGCGATCGCCGTCGAGGGCGTGGACCGCGCGATTGAGCGCGCGATCGCGTGCGTCGAGGCCGGCGCCGACGGCATCTTCGCGGAAGCCGCCAAGGACCTGCCCACTTATCGCAGGTTTGTCGACGCGGTCAGGGTGCCGGTGCTCGCCAACATCACCGAGTTCGGCTCGACGCCGCTGTTCACCGTCGACGAACTCAAAAGCGCCGGCGCGGCGATGGTGCTGTATCCATTGTCGGCGTTCCGCGCGATGAACAAGGCGGCGCTGAATGTCTACACATCGCTGCGCCGTGACGGAACGCAAAAGGCGGTCGTCGACACGATGCAGACGCGGACGGAACTGTACGACGTGATCGGATATCACCAGTATGAACAAAGCCTCGATGCTTTGTTCGCCAAGAAGAAATAGTGGAACGAGGGAGAAGACGATGAGCGAAGTGCAAGACGCGCCGGTCGCGGCGCCCAAGGTCAAGAAGTCCGTCGCGTTGTCCGGCGTGGTCGCCGGCAACACCGCACTGTGCACCGTCGGCCGCACCGGTAACGACCTGCACTACCGCGGCTACGACATCCTCGACATTGCGGAGGCCTGCGAGTTCGAGGAGGTTGCCCACCTGCTTGTCCACGGCACGCTGCCCAACAAGAGTGAACTGGCGGCTTACAAGGCCAAGCTGAAGTCGCTGCGCGGACTGCCCGCAAACGTGAAGGCCGCGCTCGAGTGGCTGCCGGCTTCGAGTCACCCGATGGACGTCATGCGCAGCGGTGTTTCGGTGCTCGGCTGCGTGGTCCCCGAGAAGGACGACCACAACACCCCGGGCGCGAAGGACATCGCCGACCGGCTGATGGCATCGCTCGGTTCAATGCTGCTCTACTGGTACCACTACAGCACCAATGGCCGCCGCATCGAAGTCGAGACCGATGACGATTCGATCGGCGGGCACTTCCTGCACCTGCTGCACGGCAAGTCAGCCCAGCGACCTGTGGGTGCGCGCGATGCATACGTCGCTGATCCTGTACGCTGAGCACGAATTCAACGCGTCGACCTTCGCGGGGCGCGTGATTGCCGGCACCGGCTCGGATTTCTATTCGGCCATCACCGGTGCCATCGGCGCGTTGCGCGGACCGAAGCACGGCGGCGCCAACGAAGTCGCGTTCGAGATACAGAAGCGCTACGAGACGCTTGACGAGGCTGAGGCCGATATCCGCCGTCGTGTCGAAGCCAAGGAAGTCATCATTGGCTTCGGGCACCCCGTTTACACCGTTTCCGACCCTCGCAACAAGGTGATCAAGGAAGTGGCGCGACGGCTGGCCAAGGACGCCGGCAACATGAAGATGTTCTCGATTGCCGAGCGGCTCGAGTCGGTCATGTGGGACGCGAAGAAGATGTTCCCGAACCTCGACTGGTTCAGCGCCGTCAGTTATCACATGATGGGCGTGCCGACCTCGATGTTCACGCCGCTGTTCGTCATCTCGCGCACCAGCGGCTGGAGCGCGCACATCATCGAGCAGCGCCTCGACAACAAGATCATCCGACCGAGTGCCAATTACATCGGCCCGGACGATCTGAAGTTCGTGCCGCTGGCGAAGCGGGGCTGATGGCCGAGGCGACACTCAGCGGGCTGACGGCGCGCCGTGCACAGCGCGCCGACCTGCCGCGCCTGCTCGAACTCCTTGCCGACGATGTGCTGGGCAAGAACCGCGAGGGTGTCGGGAGCGACGACCCGGCTTACATCCGTGCGTTCGACGCGATCGATCGCGACCCTAACCAGATGCTGCTGGTTGCCGAGTTCGACGGCCGCGTCGTGGGCATGCTGCAGATTACGTATCTCCCCGGCCTGAGTCGGCGTGGCGCCTGGCGCGCCAACATCGAGGCGGTTCGGGTCGACAGCGGCATGCGCGGGCGCGGCATCGGCGCCTGGTTGATGGCGCGTGCGCTCGAGCACGCACGCAAGCGCGGCTGCCGACTCGCCCAGCTGACCAGTGACAAGCGCCGCACCGACGCGCACCGCTTCTATGCCCGACTCGGCTTCACCGACTCGCATGACGGCTACAAGCTCGTCCTCGAGGCGGGCGAATGAGCACGTCGATCTTTTTCGCACCCGAACCCAAGTCCTGACCAGAAATCAGAAAGGAACGTCCCGCCATGGGGAGCCACATCAGCAACGTTCGCCCGAAACCCGACAAGGTCCTGGTCGACATCGCCGACTACGTCATCAAGTACAAGATCAAGAGCAAGGAAGCGATCGACACGGCGAGGTATTGCCTGATGGACACGCTGGGCTGCGGCTTCGAGGCGCTCGAGTACCCGGCGTGCACGAAGATGCTCGGACCCGTCGTGCAGGGAACGGTCGTGCCGAACGGCGCGAAGGTCCCGGGCACGCAGTTCCAGATGGACCCGGTCAAGGCCGCGTTCGACATCGGCGCGATGATCCGCTGGCTCGATTTCAATGACACGTGGCTCGCCGCCGAATGGGGCCACCCCTCGGACAACCTCGGCGGCATCCTCGCCACCGCCGACTGGCTGAGCCGCAACGCGGTCGCAGCCGGCAGGAAGCCGCTGACGGTCGCCGACGTGCTCGTGGCGATGGTGAAGGCGCACGAGATCCAGGGCTGCATCGCGCTGGAGAATTCTTTCAACAAGGTCGGCCTCGACCACGTGGTTCTGGTCAAGGTCGCTTCCACGGCGGTCGTTGCGCAGATGATGGGGCTCACGCGCGACGAGATCATCAACGCGGTGTCGCTGGCGTGGGTCGACGGCCAGTCGCTGCGCACCTATCGCCACGCGCCGAACACGGGTTCGCGCAAGAGCTGGGCAGCGGGTGACGCGACCAGCCGCGCGGTGCGGCTGGCACTGATCGCGAAGACCGGCGAGATGGGGTATCCGTCGGTACTGACAGCCAAGGGCTGGGGTTTCTACGACGTGCTCTTCAAGGGCAACGAGTTCAAATTCCAGCGGCCGTATGGCAGCTATGTGATGGAAAATGTGCTCTTCAAGATTTCCTTCCCGGCGGAGTTCCACTCGCAAACCGCCGTCGAAGCGGCGATGACGCTGCACGGCGAAATGAAGAAGCTTGGCAGGTCGGAAAGCGACATCAGGAAGATCACGATCCGCACGCACGAGGCTTGCATCCGCATCATCGACAAGAAGGGCCCGCTCAACAACCCGGCCGATCGTGACCACTGCATCCAGTACATGGTGGCCGTGCCGATCATCTTCGGGCGGCTCACCGCGTCCGACTACGAAGACAACGTCGCCGCAGATCCGCGCATCGACGCACTGCGCGACAAGATCGTCTGTGTCGAGGACAAGCAGTTCACGAAGGATTACCACGACCCGAACAAGCGTTCCATCGCCAATGCACTGACAGTCGAGTTCACCGACGGCAAGAAGCTCAAGGAGATCGTCGTCGAGTACCCGATCGGCCACAAGCGTCGCCGCAAGGAAGGCATGCCGGTGCTGGTCGAGAAGTTCCGTACCAATCTGGCACGCGTGTTCCCCACCAAGCAGGCCGCAGCGATCATGGATCTTTGTCTCGACGCCAAGCGGCTCGACGCCACGCCGGTCAATGAGTTCGTCGACCTGATGGTCATTTAGCAGCCCACCGACCCGAGGTTTCCCAAAATGGCCCACAACCTGTTCAACTCACTGCAAGATTTCACGATCGGCGCGAAGAAAGGCCGGCACTACAGCCTTGCCGCGCTCGAGAAAGCCGGAGTCGGCAAGGTCTCGCGACTGCCCGTGTCGATACGGATCGTGCTCGAGTCGGTCCTGCGCAACTGCGACGGCGTCAAGGTGACCGAAGAGCACGTACGCCAGCTGGCCAACTGGAAACCCAACGCCGACCGTACCGACGAAATCCCGTTTATCGTCGCCCGCGTCGTGCTGCAGGACTTCACCGGCGTGCCGCTGCTGGCCGACCTGGCGGCAATGCGCAATGTCGCCGACGCGATGGGGAAGAATCCGAAGACCATCGAGCCGCTGGTGCCCGTCGATCTGGTCGTCGATCACTCGGTGATGATCGATCACTACGGCGGCAAGGACTCGCTCGACCTGAACATGAAGCTCGAGTTCCAGCGCAACCGCGAGCGCTACGAGTTCATGAAGTGGGGCATGCAGGCGTTCGACACCTTCGGCGTCGTTCCGCCGGGCTTCGGCATCGTGCACCAGGTGAATCTCGAGTATCTGGCGCGTGGCGTGCACAGGAAAGATGGCCTGTACTACCCGGACACGCTGGTCGGCACCGACAGCCACACGACGATGATCAACGGCATCGGCGTCGTCGGCTGGGGCGTCGGCGGCATCGAAGCCGAAGCCGGCATGCTCGGGCAGCCGGTGTACTTCCTGACGCCGGACGTCGTCGGCGTGCACCTGAAGGGCAAACTGCGCGAAGGCGTGACCGCCACCGACCTCGTGCTGACGATCACCGAGATGCTGCGCAAGGCCAAGGTGGTCGGCAAGTTCGTCGAGTTCTTCGGCGAAGGTACCGTGAGCCTCGCCCTGCCCGATCGTGCAACGATTGCCAACATGGCGCCCGAGTACGGCGCGACGATGGGTTTCTTCCCGGTCGACGAGAAGACGATCACCTACTTCGAAGGCACCGGCCGCACACCGGACGAAATCGCAGCCTTCGAAGCGTACTTCCGCGCCCAGGGACTGTTCGGCATTCCCAAGGCCGGGGCGATCGACTACTCGCAGGTCGTAACGCTCGACCTCGGCACCGTTGCGCCGTCGCTGGCCGGCCCGAAACGGCCGCAGGACCGCATCGAGATCGGTCACGTGAAGAAGCAGTTCACATCGCTGTTCTCGAAGCCGGTCTCGGACAATGGCTTCAACCAGCCGGCGGCACGCCTCAAGCAGCGGTTCGCGGTCGGTGGCCATGGGCGCTCGGAGGGCGCCACGCCGGAGGCACCGACCGGCGCCGCACGCGACCTCGCGGAGATGACGGCCAACCGCCCGCTGGTGAAACCGACCCGCGGAGAGGACGTGCACGAAGTGTCGATCGCCGACGGCGACGTGCTGATCGCCGCGATCACCTCGTGCACCAACACCTCCAACCCCGGCGTGCTGCTCGCAGCCGGCCTGCTGGCGAAGAAGGCGGTCGAGCGCGGCCTGACCGTGAAGAGGCACATCAAGACCTCGCTCGCGCCCGGATCGCGCATCGTCACCGAGTACCTGACGAAGACCGGACTGCTGCCCTACCTCGAGCAGCTCGGCTTCTCGGTCGCGGCCTACGGCTGCACGACCTGCATCGGCAATGCCGGCGACCTCGCGCCCGAGATCAACGAAGTCATCACGAAGAACGACCTCGTCTGCGCGGCCGTGCTGTCGGGCAACCGCAACTTCGAGGCGCGCATCCATCCGAACCTCAAGGCCAACTTCCTCGCCTCGCCGCCGCTGGTGGTCGCCTACGCGATCGCCGGCACCGTGCTCAAGGACCTGATGACCGAGCCGCTCGGCAAGGGCAAGAACGGCAAGGACGTCTGGATCGGCGACATCTGGCCGTCGTCCGACGAAATCCACGCGCTGATGAAGTCCGCGACTGGATCCGACAGGCCTTCGAGGCCAACTACGGCAAGGTGAAGAACGACCCGGGCGAACTGTGGAAGAAGGTCGGCAGCGTCTCCGGGCAGGTCTACACGTGGCCGAAGTCGACCTACATCGCCAAGCCGCCGTTCTTCGACGGCTTCACGCATGAAGCCGAAGCCGCCGATCGGGTGTCAGCGCAGCGCGGGCGCTCGGCATCTTCGGCGATTCGATCACCACCGACCACATCTCGCCGGCCGGGTCGATCAAGGACACCTCGCCCGCCGGCAAGTGGCTGATCGACAACGGCGTGATCAAGGCGGACTTCAACTCGCTACGGCGCCCGCCGCGGCAATCACGAGGTGATGATGCGCGGCACCTTCGCCAACGTGCGCATCAAGAACCTGATGATTCCGCCGAAGGCCGACGGCTCGCGAATCGAAGGCGGCATCACGATGCACCAGCCTCGCGGCGAGCAGATGTCGATCTACGACGCCGCGATGAAGTACATCAAGCGACGGCGTACCGACCGTGGTGTTCGGCGGCGAGGAATACGGCACCGGCTCGTCGCGCGACTGGGCGGCCAAGGGCACGCAGCTGCTCGGCGTCAAGGCGGTGATCGCGCAAGAGCTTCGAGCGCATCCACCGCAGCAACCTGGTCGGCATGGGCGTGCTGCCGCTGCAGTTCATGCCGGGCGACGGCGTGGAGACGTTCGGCATCCGCGGCGACGAGACGTTCGACATCGAGATCGAAGGCGAGCTGCGGCCGCAGATGACTTGTCGAGATGATCGTGTTCGGCCGCGACGGCGAAAAGCAGATTCCGCTCAAGCTGCGCATCGACACGCCGATCGAGGTCGACTACTACAAGCACGGCGGCATCCTGCCGTTCGTGCTGCGACAACTGCTCGCCGCCTAGCAGCGCTGGGCCGGCAGGATATGGCGCCGCGCGCTGGCGCGGCGCCGTCCGGCAGTTGTCCGTTGCCAGCCCATGTCGGCCGGCCGCCGGCAACAGCGGTCGACGAACCATCGCCACGGCGAGACCACGATGCACCAGACGAGCCGGCCGACGACTACCCGCCCATCGAAACGCGCCGCGACGGCGCGACCGGCTGGTCAACCGCGCTGCCGCTGCTGCTGCTGAGCCTGCTCGGGTTGATGCTGTTGCACAGCTGCATACGCGGCGGAAGCTGCACTGCGCGGAGTGCGGGATCGCGGGGGGCTGTGATAGCCTCCCCGTGACCTCAACGCCGCCCCGTGCATGACCGTCGAACCCGCGCAGTCCGTCTCACCGCCCGCGGCGCGCCTCGAACGCGATGCGACCGGCGCAGTACTGCGGCTGAGCGGCGCCTGGCGGCTGGCGACCCTGCCTGCGCTCGACCGCGAACTGACCGCGCTCGCGCTGCCCCCCGAGCTGTCGGTCGACGGTTCCGCGCTCGCCGACATCGACACCGCCGCGGCCCTCGCGCTGCTGAATCATCTGCGCAGCTCGGGCGTCACGTAAAGCAGCTGCCGCTCGCGGGCTTCGCCGATAACGATGCGCGCATCGTCGAGCAGGTGCGCGGCGCATCGACGAGGTGATGGCCCCGGTGGCGCACAAGCGCGAAGGACTCGTGGCGCATGTCGGCCGCGAGACGATGGCAGTCTTTGATCTGCCCTCGGCCACCTCAATTTCCTTGGCGAGGTGCTGGTGCAACTAGTGCGGTCGTTCCTCATACCGCGGATGCTGCGGCTGCGCGAACTGACGGCGCAGTTCGAGCAGGTCTGCCTGAACGCGATCCCGGTCGTGTCGCTGGTCACGCTGCTGATCGGCGTCGTCGTCGCCTACCTGCTCGGCCTGCAGGCCGAAAAATACGGCGCCAACATCTTCGTCGTCGACGGCGTCGGCATCGGCGCGACGCGCGAGTTCGCGCCGATCATCGTCGCGGTCATCGTCGCCGGCCGCTCCGGCGCCGCCTTCACCGCGCAACTCGGATCGATGCGCCTGACCGAGGAGACCGACGCGATCCGCACGCTCGGTCTGTCGCCGATGTCGGTGCTGGTGCTGCCGCGCGTGCTCGCGCTGATGATCGCGATGCCGCTGCTGGTCTTCGTCGGCGATGTCATGAGCCTGGCCGGCGCGATGCTGATCGCCGACCGATGCTCGACATCACGCCGCCGACGTTCCTCGGCGCGGCTGCAGCGAGAACCTCGACATCAAGCATGTCTATGTCGGCCTGACCAAGGCGCCGGTGTTCGCGCTGGTCATCGCGGTGATCGGCTGCCGCATGGGCATGACCGTCGACCGCGACACGCGCGCGGTCGGCCTGGCGACCACGTCGACCGTCGTGCAGAGCATCGTCTCGGTGATCCTGCTCGACGCCGCCTTCGCGGTGCTGTTCCAGGAACTGGGCATCTGATGGCCGCGGCGGTGCCGGTCATCGAAGTCGACTCGATCGTCACCCGCTTCGGCGAGCAGGTCGTGCACGACGGCGTCAGCTTCGACGTGCAGCCGCGGCACGCTGGTCGCGTTGATCGGCGGCAGCGGCACCGGCAAGTCGGTCCTGCTGCGCGAGATCATCGGCCTGCAGCGACCCACCGCCGGCAGCATCCGCCTGCTCGGCACCGACGTATGGAGCGCAACTCAGACGCGACTGAACGCGGTGCGCCGGCGCTTCGGCATGATGTTCCAGGACGGCGCGCTGTTTTCCTCGCTGACGTGTCGCCGAGAACGTCGCCGTGCCGCTGACCGAGCACGCCGAGGTGCCGCCGCGCTGCTCGATGCCCTCGTCCAGCTGCGCCTGGCGCAGGCCGGCCTTGGACCGGATGCGGCGCCGAAGATGCCGAGCGAACTCTCCGGCGGCATGCGCAAGCGCGCCGCGATCGCCCGTGCCCTCGCGCTCGAGCCCGAAGTGCTGTTCCTCGACGAGCCGACCTCGGGTCTCGACCCGACCACGGCGCGCGGCTTCGACGCGCTGGTGCGTTCGCTGGTCGACGATCTCGGCATCACGGTGTTCCTGGTCACCCACGACCTCGACACGCTGCTGACGGTCGTCGACCGCATCATCGTGCTGGCGCGCGGCAAGGTGCTGGCCGACGGCACCGTGCGCGAGGTGATCCAGGTTGACGATCCCTGGATACAGAGTCTATTTCTCGGTCCGCACGATGGTCGGCGGATGAACCGCGCACCCACTTAGAATTGCCGAGCCATGGAAGCGGAAGCCAAGTACACCTATGTCGGACTCGCGGTCATCGCGCTGGTCGCCGCGCTGGTGACCGGCGTCATCTGGCTCAAGCGCACCGGCAGCCGCGGCGATTTCAATTTCTACACGATCTACTTCGAGCGGCAGCCGCTCGACGGACTGCAGATCGGCGCCGATGTCGACGATGCGCGGCATCAAGGTGGGCCGCGTCGAGGACTACGCGCTGACCGACAACATCAATCGCGTCCGCGTGCTGATCCGGATCGACCGGCGCACGCCGGTCAGCACCAATACCGTGGCGGTGGTCAACCGCAAGTTCGTGACCGGCATCGCGAAGATCGACCTCGAGACCGAGGACCCGCCGGGGCCGCCGCTGCTCGCGCTGCTGCCGAACGAGCCTCATCCGGTGATCCCCGAAGGCACGTCCAACCTGGACGCGATCGCCAACCGCCTGAACCGGGTCGGTGAAACCGCTGCCGAGACGCTCGAGCGGCTCAATGAGGTACTGAAACCCGAGAACCGCGCGGCCATCGACAAGACGCTTGCGAACCTGCGCGACCTCACCGGCGGCCTGAACCAGCGCCTGGGCGATCTCGACCGCGCGCTCAAGGCGGTCGAAGTCGCAGCAAACGGCTTGAACCGGGCCAGCAACAGCGTCACCAACCTGGCGGACAACGCCGACAGGGATCTGCGCCCGGCGCTGCTGCAGGCCGAGCGAACGATGAAGGACATTTCGGCCGCGACGGTCGCGTTGGAGAAACAGGCGGCGTATCTTTCCCAGTCGGTTGGGTCGACGGTCAGCTCGAGCGGCGATCAGATCGGCGCGGCCGTCGGCGAGCTGAAGGCCACGAGCGCGACACTGAACCGGCTGCTCGATCGCCTCCAGGACCCGCGCGCTGCCCTGCTGGGACCGACGAGTTCACAACGCGGCCCCGGAGAGTGATGATGAGCCTGCGACAGCGCCTACCGCTCCTGGTCATCGCCGCAGCCCCATTCCTCGCTGCCGGCTGCATCTCGGTCGATATCGGCCAGGACACGCAGCAGCAGGCGCAATTCCGCATCATCGACGGCAGGCCCGCACCCGCCGCCGCCCCGAGGTCCAGCGGTCGCGACCTCATCGTCTCGCCGCAGCCGGGCTCCTCGGTCGATGACTCATTCGCGCTGGCTTACTCGCGCGAATCGAACCAGCGCGCCGCGTATCAGTTCGCCACCTGGAGCGACCGGCCGTCGAGCCGGCTCGCGCAATTGCTGGTCGATCGCCTCGCGGCGCGGCGGGCATTCGGCTCGGTCTCGCTCGCCGGACGCGGCGTCGCCGGTGATCTCCTGCTCAACATCAGCGTGAACGACTTCTTCCACGATGCCACCTCGTCACCGGGCGCCGCACGCGTCGACGTGGCGGCCGAGCTCATCGATCGCAACACGCGCAAGCTGATCGCACGCCAGACGTTCGTGGCGAGCGCCGCGGTAGAGCAGGCCAACTCGGCCGCTGCGGCGGCGGCACTGAGCGAGGCCAGCACGAAACTGCTTGACGACCTGGCGGCGTGGGTCGAGGCCAAGTCGGCGCCATCGACGCTCGCCAGCGCGCGCTGAAGAACATGCGCGACGCCGGAGAACCATCGTCGGCCCGCAATGTTTTGGGCGGTCCGCTAGCGCCTTGCTGCGAGGACCCTGCCACCGGCTTCTACCGCGACGGCTATTGCCACACCGGCCCTCAGGACACGGGCTCGCACACGGTCTGTGTCCGCGTGAATGCGGAGTTCCTCGCCTTTTCCGTCGCGCGTGGAAATGACTTGACGACACCGCGACCTGAGTTTCAGTTCCCCGGCCTGCGTCCCGGGGACCGCTGGTGCATCGGCGTCGCGCGCTGGCGCGAGGCGCTTGAGGCAGGCGCCGCGCCGCCGGTGTATCTGTCCGCCACGAATGAAGAGGCGCTGGAAATCGTCACCCTGGAGCAGCTGGCCCGTTACGCGCTCGATGCCCAATGAACCCGCCGTCGCCGGTCCGCGCGGTCATTGATACCAATGTACTTCTCGATTTCTGGGTCTTCGAGGATGCCCGAGCCGCGCCGCTGCGCGCCGCCGTCGAGGCGTGCCGCATTGCGGCCCTGCGCGACGGGCCCAGTGTCGACGAGTTCGGCGATGTACTGGGCCGTCCGGCGTTCGGCATTTCGAACGAGCGCCGCTGCACGATCCTGCGGCTGTGGGACCGGCTGGCGACTCCGGTCGATCGCGTCCATGTTGCCCCGCTTCAATGCACCGATGTGCAGGACCAGAAATTTCTTGATCTGGCACACAGCGCAGCCGCGAACTGGCTGGTGACGAAGGACAAGGCGCTGCTCAGGCTCGCGCGCCGCGCGCAGGCCTTCAATTTGCAGATCGTCGACCCGGCGCAGGCTCTTGTCCTGATGGGCGCCGCATGACCATGCAACAACAATCCTTCGCAATGGCGCTGACCGCGGTCGGCGCGCCACTACAGCCCCTTCATCGGCCATTGGCCGCGCCGGGCGCTGGCGAGGTCCTGCTGCGCGTGAGCGCCTGCGGTGTCTGCCGTACGGACCTGCACATCGTCGATGGTGAGTTGACCCCGCTGCGGTCACCGATCGTGCCGGGGCACGAAGTCGTTGGCCGCGTGCTCGCGTGCGGCGCGGGTGTTGACCGCTTCCGCAGCGGTAATCGCGTCGGTGTGCCGTGGCTGGGCGGGACCTGCGGCGTGTGCCCGTATTGCCGCTCGCATCGCGAGAACCTCTGCGATACGCCGCAGTTCACCGGCTACTCGCGCGACGGCGGTTACGCCGAGCACGTCATCGCCCGCGCGGAATTCTGCTTTGCTTTGCCGGAAGCGCTGGACGATATGCACGCCGCGCCATTGCTGTGCGCGGGGCTGATCGGGTATCGCGCGCTGCGCATGGCGGGCGCGCCCAGGAACCTCGGAATCTACGGTTTCGGCGCCGCTGCGCACCTGGTTGCGCAGGTCGCCATCGGGCAGCAGCGCAACGTCTACGCGTTCACCCGGCCCGGCGACATCGAAGGCCAGGAGTTTGCCCGCACGCTCGGTTGCACCTGGGCGGGCGACTCCGGCAGCGCTCCACCCGAACCGCTCGATGCGGCCCTCATCTTTGCGCCAGTCGGCGCGCTGGTTCCTGCAGCACTCGCAGCCACCGCCAAAGGCGGCGTGGTGGTCTGCGCCGGGATCCACATGAGCGATATCCCCGCGTTTCCGTACGGGCTGCTCTGGGGAGAGCGCAGTGTGCGCTCGGTGGCCAATCTCACGCGTGCTGACGGCGACGAGTTTCTGCGGCTCGCGGCCGAGATTCCGCTGCGCACGCATATCGAAGTGTTTGCGCTGCGCGACGCCAACGAAGCACTTGCCGCAGTACGGGCGGGCAGGATCAACGGCGCTGCGGTGCTCGACTGCCGCTAGACGGTCCGCGCCACCGACTGCGCTTCGAGCACCAGGTGGCGCAGTGCGCGCGCGTCGTCGAGCGCATGGTGCCGCCGCAGGTTCAGCCGCTGCGTGGCTTCATCGAGTGCCTCGTAGGCGACCGGCACGCGCTGCCAGCGCACGTTGGCCGGCAGGTTCTCACTGCCGAAAAGCTCAGCCAGCGCCCAGCGATCGAATCCCGAGTCGCTGATGATCGTCGTCGACATGCGGCGCGCCCGTTCTCCCAGCCACTCGGTGAGTGCTTCGGCGCCCATCGCCATCGGCACCGCATCACCATCGAGCAGCGGCAAGACGGTGTCGTTGACGAACGGACTCGCGGTGCGTGGATCCCAGCCCTCGAGCTCGGCGTAGAACGCCGTTGAATCGGTCGCGACCGCGCCGACGCTGATCAGCTGCGGCGCGGTCAGGTTGGTGAACTCGCTGTCGATGAACACATAGGTCTGTGCCGGATCCGGACGGAACAGGCCCGACGGAGCGGGCAGGATACGAAACAGCAGCAATTCGTCCGCATACTCGCCAGCCGGCAGTGCGAGCTTGGCGACGATCTGCGCCGCCGGAAGATCGGTCTCGCGGAATCCGGCGCGCCGCATCGCTCGCAAGGCCTTCACATTGCGCCGCGACGGTCGCACCAGGAACCGGTTCACGCCGTAGTTTTCCTGCAGCCAGTCGCACAATGCAACGAGTGCCTCGGAGCCGTAGCCGTGACCCGCCAGGCGCCGCTCCGACAGCCAGATATCGAGCTCGACCACGTCATTCAGCACGTCGATCGGCCCGTGCGAGACGCAGCCGATGTCCTCCCCGCGCGCGTTGATGATGAACATGCGCCCGGCAAACGGCCGGCGCCCGTCGAAGAAAAGCTCGGGATAACGTGTCGTGAAAATCTCTACGGACGGAATCGGGCGATCCGGGTACATCGCGCCGCCCATCATGTTGACGGTGAGATCGGACCCGATCAGCCACTCGTACACGCGCGCGCGATCCGCCGCGTGAGCGCGCTTCAGTGTCACCTTCTGAGCGTTGATTGGCGTCATGACTCAGTGCGCAGCAGGTGGTCGCGCAGCGGTCCGAGCATGTCTGCACCCAGTCGTGCACTGCGCGCAGCGCTCCAGCCGTGGCGCTCATCCGGGGCATTGGCATTGTCCTTGAACGGCATTTCCAGCGTCAGGGACAGGCAGCCGAACGAGTGGCCGATGTATTTCGACGCCAGCTTCAGCACGTCGTCCTTGTACTTGCTGGCGGCGTAGCCATGCTGGCTCTGGAAGTCCGGACTCGCGGCGCCGAAGTCGGCCGCAAAGGCCGCCTGCTCATCCGCCTGTCGGGTGCTGAACCCCGGCAGCATCTCGCAGCCTGCCACGAAGACATAAGGCAGATTCTCGTCGCCGTGGATATCGAAGAACGCAGCACAGCCGGAGGCGTGGATTGCGTCGCGCACGGCGAGAACTTCCGGACTGCGCTCGACAGAAGGCTGCAGCCATTCCCGGTTGAGGTTGGCACCGGCCGCATTAGTCCGCAGGTTGCCAAGCACCGAGCCGTCGGGATTCATGTTGGGAACGATGTGAAACGTCGCCATCCGTCGCAGTTCGCGTGCTACCGCATCCGCCGGATCGAGCAGTCGCTGCAGCAATCCCTCGATGAACCATTCGGCCATCGTCTCTCCGGGATGCTGCCGCGCAATGACCCACACGGGTCGACCGCCTTCGCCGACGATCAGTTCGTCGAGGTCGCGACCCTGGATACTGCTGCCCAGCTGGCGTCGACGGGCACCGCGTGCCACGCAGTCTGCCAGCAGCGCAAGATGCCGGTCCCACGAAAACGGCTCGAAGTACGCGACATACACCGGCGGTCCGGGGGGTAGCTGGATGGCCATGACCGCGCCGTCGAACGAGGTCGGCACGCGCACCCAGTCGCGGCGGTCGACACTGGCCACTGCGCGGTAGCCAGGCCATCCGCCGGGATACGTGGTTTCGCCGGCGTTGAGCACGCGCAGCGATGCGCCGGAGTCCTCGGCCCCGCTGACGCGGAAGTGAAACCACTGCAGGAACTCGCCGGGCTCACCATCGCCGTGCACGTCGTGACGGATGCGCAGATCGGCGTCCGCTTCGCCGATACGGACGACGACGATGGAGCCACTGTCAAACGCACTGCTGATTCCGATGGCCATGTCACAGCACCCGACAGGCTGCGTCGAACGACAGCCGTGGCGACCGCGCAAGCAGCGCCGAGGCGTCGCCGTAGCCCAGGTTGCAGACGAAGTTCACGCGCCAGCGGCCATCCGGAAAGAACTCGGCATTGAGCCGGGTTGCGTCGAAACCGGACATCGGGCCGCAGTCGAGCCCGAGCGCACGCGCGGCGATGATGAAGTAGCCACCCTGCAGTGAACTGTTGCGGAAAGCGGTGCTTTCGATCAGGGCCGGCTTGCCCGCGAACCAGGAGCGTGCGTCGGGTGCATGCGGGAACAGTTCCGGCAGTTCATCGTAGAAGTGCATGTCCATCGCCAGGATCGCCGTCACCGGGGCCTGACGGGTCTTCTCCACGTTGCCGGGATTCATGCAGGCCAGCAGTCGCTCCTTCGCCTGCGGAGACCGGACGAAGACCACACGCTGCGGCGAACAGTTCGCGCTGGTGGGGCCCCATTTGTAAAGCTCGTAGATGTCCTGCAGCAAGACTTCCGGCACCGCGCGGTCGAGCCACGCGTTGTGCGTGCGCGCGGCGCGAAACACAAGGTCCAATGCCGCATCGTCGAGTCGATCAGGGGTCATCGAAGGCCGGTCAGTGAAACTGAAGGAAGCGAACTGCGGCGAAGTCCGCGAAGTATAATTCGATCCATCCTAAATATTTGTTTTTACAGGATATTCATGCTGCCGCAACGCTCCGTGTCGAAACTGCCCAATGTCGGGACGACGATCTTCACGATCATGTCCCAGCTGGCGGCCAGGCATCACGCGGTCAATCTTGGCCAGGGCTTTCCCGACTTCAATTGCGACCCGGTGCTGCAGCAGCACCTCAGCGACGCAGTCCGCGACGGGCACAACCAGTACGCGCCGATGAGTGGTGTTGGCGCACTGCGCGAGGCGATTGCCGCCAAGAACGCAGATCTCTATCACCATCGTCACGATGCCGAGACCGAGATCACGATCACAGCGGGTGCGACACAGGCGATCATGGCCAGCGTGCTCGCGCTGGTGCAACCGGGCGATGAGGTCATCGTCCTGGAACCGGTTTACGACAGCTATGTACCGTCGATCGTGCTGGCGGGCGGGCGCCCGGTCTTTGTGCCCCTCGATGCAACGCGCGACTACGCGCCTGACTGGGAACGCGTGCGCGGGGCCATCACGCCGAAGACCCGGCTGCTGATGCTCAATTTTCCGCACAACCCCACCGGGCGCCTGCTCCGGCCTGAAGACCTCGCCGCGCTGGAAGACATCGTCGAAGGCACTGGCGTGCTGCTGCTGTCCGACGAGGTGTACGAGCACATCATCTTCGACGGCAGAACGCACCAGTCGCTGATGCGCTCGCCCGCGCTCGCCGCCCGCGCGGTCGTCGTCTCGAGCTTCGGCAAAACCTTTCATACGACCGGCTGGAAAGTGGGCCATGTCTGCGCGCCCGCGGCGCTCACCACCGAGATGCGCAAGGTGCATCAGTTCATGGTGTTCGCCGTGAACACACCCGCGCAGCATGCCTTTGCGGCCTACCTGAAGGATCCGACGCCGTATCTGCAGTTGCCGGCGTTCTACCAAGCCAAGCGCGATCTGCTGATCGATGGCCTCAGCAGCACGCCGTTTCGCGTGCTGCCTTGCGAGGGCACTTATTTTGTGCTGGCCGACTATTCGTCGCTGAGCGACGACCCGGAAACAGAATTCGCCCAGACGATGATCGTGAAGTACGGCGTCGCCGTCATTCCGGTCTCCGTCTTCTACAACGCGCCGCAGGACCGCCGCGTCGTGCGCTTCTGCTTCGCGAAGAGCGACTCGACGCTGCGCGAGGCGCTGCAACGCATTACCAGCGCGCTCTAGGCAGCGGACTCGCCGTCGGCGATGGCGGCGCCCTGGTCTCGCAGCAGCACGCGCAGGATCGAGCGATGGCAACGTGCCTCGTCCTCGCAGTAACACCCCACCGAAAAATTGCTCTGGTGTGACAGCGCCGCCAGTAGGCCGATGGAATGCGCGTTGTCCGACCGGGCCATCTCGGCGCGGTACTTGCGGATGAAGCCGGCCCACTCTGCCGGCGTCCGTGCAGCCTGGCCGATTTTCATTGTCTCTGCGCTGGGCGAGAGGTTGGGAAACCACACGTCGTACCAGTCCTTGGCAGCGAATTCCGTCTTCGGCACACCGCGCGGCGGACGGCGCACGGTACCAATGCGCACGCCTTCGTCCCGGGCGCGGGGAGTGCCCAACCTCACGATGCGCATCACCATCGTCCACCTCCTCCCACGCGCAGAGCTCAGGAGCCTTTCGTCGCCCGACGCAGCAGATCCTTGAGCGCGGCATATTCAACCGGCTTCACGAGGTGTCCATCGAAACCGGCTTCGCGGCTCATGCGCCGGTCGGTCTCCTGGCCCCAACCCGTGACCGCAACAATCATCGCGTTGCTGCCCCAGTCGCACGCACGCACTGCGCGACAAGTGTGATAGCCATCCATTCCCGGCATGCCGATGTCGAGCAGCACCAGCTGCGGCAGGAACTTCGCGCCCTTGTCGATCGCCTCGGTTCCGCTGTAGGCGATTTCGATCTGGTTGCCGTCGAGCTGCAGCAGTGCCGACAGCGTCTCGGCGGCGTCGCGGTTGTCGTCGACGATCATCACCCGGCCCGGAGTCGCTCCCGCATCGAATGTCTGGCCGGTGCTGCCGGGCATCTCTTCAGCCGTCGTCGCTGCGCTCGGGCGGCAGCAATTGTGTTGCCTGCTCAGCCGGCAGCGCCTCGACCGCCCGCAGCGCGCGCGTCATCCGGCGCGTGCGCGTCTCCGCCTGCTCGATCGTATTCGATGCGGTCTGCAGTTGCGCCTTGACCTTGCCCAATACGTCGCCGAACTTGCCGAACTCCGTCTTCACTGCCCCGAGCACCTGCCAGACCTCGGCGGACCGCTGTTCCAGGGCCAGCGTGCGGAAGCCCATCTGCAAGCTGTTGAGCATGGCCGAAAGTGTCGTCGGTCCGGTCACCACGACGCGTTGTTCACGCTGCATGGATTCCACCAGCCCGGGACGCCGCAGCACTTCGGCGTACAGCCCTTCGGTCGCCAAGAACATCAGCGCGAAATCCGTCGTGTGCGGCGGTTCGAGATACTTCTCGCGGATCATGCGCGCCTGCGTCTTCACGGTCCTCTCGAGGTTGCGGCCGGCCTCCTCGATCGCAACGGCGTCAGCCCGGTCCTGCGCCAGTTGCAGCCGTTCATAGTCTTCCACCGGAAACTTCGAGTCAATCGGCAGCCAGCAGGGAGCGTCCTTCTGGCCCGGAAGCCTGACCGCGAACTCGACGCGTTCCCGGGAGCCCGGTCGCGTCGCGACATTGACCGCGTACTGCTCGGCGGTCAGCAGCTGCTCGAGCAGTGCGGCCAGTTGTACCTCGCCATAGCCGCCGCGCGACTTGACGTTGGACAGCACGCGCTTGAGATCACCCACACCGGCCGCCAGCGTCTGCATCTCTCCCAGCCCGCGGTGCACCTGCTCGAGACGATCCGACACCAGCTTGAACGACTCTCCGAGCCGTGCCTCGAGCGTGCTTTGGAGCTTTTCCTCGACCGTCGCCCGCATCTGGTCCAGTTTCGTTTCATTACCCTGCTGCAGGCTGGTCAGTTGACCCTGCAGAGTCGTGCGTACGTCCGCCAGGTTCTGCTGGATTGCGCGCGTCAGGTCGCCGATCTGCAACTGCATGCCGGTGGCGAAATCCTTCAGATGCTGCGCGCTCTCCTCGCGGTTCATGCGCGCCGCGGATTCCGCGGACTCCGACATGCGCGCCACCTGCTGGCCGAAGCCGAGCAGCTGCTGGCCTTGCACGCCACCGAGTCCTGTGACCAGCTGTACCAGTCCGGTCTGCAATTCGCCGAGACGCGCGCCCGTTTCCATTCTCAGTGTCGCCGCGGAGGCCTCGATCGCGGTGCGCAATTCGCGCTCCAGCCGCTCGTTGGCACGCGCGAGTTCGTCCAGGCGTTCGAGCACCGCGATCGCGGAGTGGCGCGACCTCAAGACGACGATTGCCGCCAACACGAGGACGGCCGCACCAATGGCAAGAGCAACAATGAGCGATTCAGTCATGAGGCGACGATGATACGGGTCCGTCCGGCCGGCTCGGCTTCAGCCAGGATCAGGTGCAGGCTGCCGTGACGCGGCTTCGCCGCGACTCGCGGGCTCGGCAGCAACCACCGGTTCGCCGACATCCCACCAAGCTCGGAAAGCTCCTGCCCTGCGAGCTCGCCTCGATCGGTGGCTTGGTCTACGATTGCCCATGCGGACGGAGCAACGATCCCCTCATCCAGGCTGCTCGCAGCGCTGTTCCTGCACCAGAAAATACTGCGCGCGTCACCGGCGACTCCTTGCGGCCCGAAGATTGCTGCCATCTGCGGCGACGACGTTGCGTCCAGAGCGCCGCTTGCGTCACCGTGATGGCAATGGACTGGCGATGCGGTGGTGATCAGCCGCATGGCCTGCGCCTTGCTTGCGAACGGCATAGGACCCCTGGCCACGCGGCCAATGTACTCAACTGTCCCGCCATAACGCCTGCGATGCCGCCCGCCTTCGCATCGATGGCAACGGGCGCGGATGAAGGAATGAGAAGGTCATGAGTATGGGCAGAAGTCCCTCGGCCGCATCGTCAGTCGCGCAAGCGACCTCGAGCGCGGACCGTCTGACCGCCGCCAACGTCTTTGCTCACCGGCTGTCCGCTGCGAGTGGCGAATGGCTGGTCGCTGATATCGGCGGCACCCACGCTCGATTCGATCGCTGGAACCCGCGCGATGGGCTGGCGCGAGGCGCCTTCCGGACCTACCAGAATGACGACTTTGCCGACATCGCCGCGGTCATTCACGCGTATCGGCGCGACGTCGGTTCACAGGCGACACAGGCGATGCTCGCCGTCGCGCTGCCGATCAGCGGCAAGGCAACGCTGCCGATGACGAATCGGAACTGGACGCTCGACTCGGCGCACTTGCGAGCGAGCGCAGGACTGACCCGGCTCCGTCTTGTCAATGATCTCGTCGCCGCTGCCGCCGGCCTGCACACACTCGCGCCGGCTGAGCTGGAGGCCAGCGCAGGGTGCGCCGTCGCTGCAGCCCCCAAGGTCCTGATCGGCGTAGGCACCGGACTCGGCGCCGCGATAGTGCTGGACGATCCCGGGGCGCCACGCATCCTCGCGAGCGAAGCCGGCCACATGACTGCGGCAGTGGCCACTGACGACGCACGCGCCGCGCGAGACCTGGCGGCTCGATTGCACGGAAGGGTTTCGTGGGAGCGGCTGCTGAGCGGTGCAGGACTGGCACTGTTCGACGCCGCGGCATGCAGTGCTGAGCAGCCCGTTGCCGCCGCCGCAGTCGCTGCGCGTGCGCTGGTCGGCGAGCCGCACGCGGTCCGTGCGGCGAATGCATTTGCGCATGCCCTTGGGCAGTTCGCGGGCGACCTCTGTCTGGCCGTGGGCGCCCTGGGTGGCGTTTACCTCACGGGTGGCGTGCTGCAAGGGCTCGGCCCCGCACTCAACCCCGCCGCGTTGCGGAGCGGTTTCGAAAGCAAGGGCCGCTTCACCGAGCAGCTTCGGGACGTCCCGCTGGTTCGCGTGCACGCTGACGACCTCGCCGCGCGCGGACTCGGCTGCCTTCTTTCAGGGGCGGTCAGTGCGCCCGTTCTCGATTCGTAGAAAGGGTCGGATGCAGCCTCGGACTTCCAGCCTCGACCTCGCCGCAATCGGCAACTCGCGCATCGGCGCGCTGATCGACGCGAACGCCAGCGTCGTATGGATGTGCGTGCCGCGCTTCGACGGCGATCCGGTCTTCTGTTCGCTGCTCGACGACGGCTCCGCGGGCGGCCGGTTCGACATCGAACTGCAGGACTGCGCTTCCATCACGCAAGCCTACGAACGCAACACCGCGATACTGCGCACCGAAATGGCCGATCGCGACGGCGGACGCATCGAACTGATCGACTTCGCACCGCGGTTCCACCAGCACGGGCGCTACTTTGCCCCGGTGACGCTGGTGCGGATCGTGCGCAGGCTGGAGGGCCGGCCGCGGATCAAGGTGCGCTTCGACCCGCGCTGCGAATATGGCGCGACTCGACCGCGCATGAGCTTCGGCAGCCATCACATTCGCGCGGAGGTCCCGGCGTACGCGCTGCGGATGACCACCGACGCGCCGATTACGCACGTGCTCGAATCGCGCAGTGTGCTGGTCGACAGCTCGCTGACGTTCATCCTGGGCCCCGACGAGACGCTGCAGGACAATCCCCTCGACGTCGGCCGGCGCATGCATGAAGAGACGTCGCGCTATTGGAGGCGCTGGGTGCGCAACCTCGCCGTTCCGCTCGAGTGGCAGGAAGCGGTCATTCGCGCGGCGATCACGCTGAAGCTCAATACGTTCGATGACACCGGCGGCATCATCGCCGCGCTGACGACGTCGGTGCCGGAGGCGCCGAACACGCAACGCACCTGGGACTACCGCTATTGCTGGCTGCGCGATGCCTATTTCGTTCTCAACGCGCTGAGCCGGCTCGGGGCCACCGGATCGCTGGAGCGGTACCTGCGCTACATCGAGAACATCGTCGCGGGCGCTCAGGGCAGCTCGCTGCAGCCGGTCTATGCGCTGAATACCGTGCCGGAACTGGAGGAGCAGACAGCCGAATCGCTGGCGGGCTATCGCCGCATGGGCCCCGTACGCGTCGGCAACCTGGCTTACAAGCAGGTTCAGCATGACGTCTATGGCGCGGCCATCCTGGGGGTCACACACGCTTTCTTCGATGCGCGGCTCGAACGCCCCGGCGACGTCGACCTGTTTCATCAGCTCGAAGCGCTCGGAGAGCAGGCCTTCGCCCGCCACACCCTGCCCGATGCAAGCATCTGGGAATACCGTGGAAGGCAGGAAGTTCATACGTTTTCGGCCCTGATGTGCTGGGCCGCATGCGACCGACTCGCACGCATCGCACGCCGACTGCAGCTCGACGAGCGCGAGCAATACTGGTCGAACCAGGCGGCCATCATCCGCGAATGCATCTGCCGCGAAGCGTGGAATCCGGCACTGGGCAGCTTCGTTGCCACCTTTGGTGGCGAGGCCCTCGATGCCAGCCTGCTACTGATGACCGAACTCGACTTCCTGCCTGTTTCTGATGCGCGTCTGCGCGGCACCGTCGCCGCCGTCGAGTCGCACCTGAGACGGGGCGATTTCCTGATGCGCTATGACCGCCCCGACGACTTCGGTTCGCCGGAAACCGCATTCGTGGTGTGCACGTTCTGGTGGATCCAGGCGCTCGCCGCGATGGGCGAACGCGATCGTGCGCGCGAAGAATTCGAAAAGGTCCTGGCGTGCCGGAATCGCTTCGGCCTGCTGGCCGAGGACATCGACGTGACGACCCATGAGCTCTGGGGCAACTTTCCGCAGACCTACAGCATGGTGGGAATCATCATGTGTGCAAAACGGCTGAGCCGGTCATGGGACGAAGCGTTCTGAGCACCGGCGACAAGCATCCACCGGGAGACGATTCGACAGCCCCGCGTGCGGAACTGTCGCGACCGGGTCCCGGGCATGACCGACTGAAGGCAAGACCATGTGGCGCACCTTAAGGCTTTCCCTTCGGTTCCTGGTTCCGCTGCTGGTCGTCATGGTCGGCTTCGCATACATATCGGTTCCACTCGTCGACTCGCTGACGAGCCGCTGGTTCGCGCGCGACCTCGACATCCGCTCGTCTTTCGTTGCGCGGTCGCTCGACCAGCAGCTCGGGGTGTTGCTGGCGTCGGGTGCCTACGGCACCGTTGATGGCCTGCTCGAGCGCGCCGCCGCCGATGAGCGGCTGTTCGCCCTTGGGCTTTGCGACGACGAGGGCCGCCCGATCCGCCGAACGAGAAATTTCCCACGCCAGATCGACTGCGAGATGAGCGGTCAGACCATCGACGGACCAGGTTTCGTGCTGGACCTTCCCGACGGTCCGCTGCACGTCACCGCGGCGCGGGTCCAGACCGATGGCGGGTCGACAGCGACGCTGCAGATCGTCCACGACATGAGTTTTGCCAAGCGCAGGAGCGAGGACACGCGCCAGTACCTGCTGCTGCTCTTCACCGCCCTCGCGGTGGTCGTCGCGCTGATCACCATCGCGGTCGCCCATCTGAGCTGGCGTGGGTGGGTCGCCGGAGTGCGCGCGATGTTGCGTGGCGAGGGCGTCATTCGGCCTTTCGCGCACCCGCGACCCGAGCTGCAACCTCTGGTTGGTGACTTGCGAGCGCTTCTGCGCGACATTGAAAGCGAACGACGACAGAAGGACGACGCTGCGGTGCGCTGGAGCCCGGACTCGCTGCGACACCTGCTGCAGGAACAGTTCGCAGGTGACCAGGTCGTGCTCGTTTCGAACCGCGAGCCGTACATCCACGTGCGCATGCCGCAGGGGCTGCAGATGCAACGCCCTGCGAGCGGGCTCGTCACGGCCGTCGAGCCGGTGATGCGCGCGTGCTCGGGAACCTGGATCGCACATGGCAGCGGCTCGGGCGACCGAGAAACCACGGATGCGGACGGACACGTCAAGGTCCCGCCCTCGGACCCCTCCTACACGCTGCGGCGTATCTGGCTCAGCCGCGAGCAGGAGAGGGGCTACTACTATGGCCTCTCCAACGAAGGACTCTGGCCGCTGTGCCACATCGCGCATGTTCGTCCGGTGTTTCGCTCGCAGGACTGGCAGCACTACCACGAGGTCAACCGTCTGTTCGCGAAGGCGGTCGTCGACGAAGCGCAGTCCGACGATCCGATCGTTCTGATCCAGGACTACCACTTTGCGCTGCTGCCGCGCATGGTGCGCGACCGCCTGCCGCGCGCGACGATCATCACCTTCTGGCATATCCCGTGGCCGAATCCGGAGTCCTTCGGCATCTGCCCATGGCGCACCGAGATCATCGATGGGCTGCTGGGCAGCACCATCCTCGGGTTCCACACGCGCTTTCACTGCAACAACTTCCTGCAGACGGTAGATCGCTTCGTCGAGGCGCGCATCGAGCAGGAAAGTTCCACGGTTTCCTTCGGCGGTCACCTTACGCAGGTCGAGAGCTATCCGATATCGATCGCCTGGCCCGAAGCCACCAGTACGCCGGAAGCGACCCGCGAGACGCGCGAACGCGTGCGCAATGCGCTCGGGATCGGACCCACGCATCCGCTGGCGCTGGGAATCGACCGGCTTGATTACACCAAGGGCATCATCGAGCGGATGCGCGCGGTCGAGCGCCTGCTGGAGTTGAAACCCGAATGGATCGGACGGTTCACATTCCTGCAGATCTCCGCCCCGTCGCGATCGGCGCTCGACGAGTATCAGCACTTCGAGTCCGAGGTCCGCGCGACCGCCGCACAGATCAATTCGCGCTTCTCCGAAGGCGCGTGGCAGCCGATCGTGCTGCGGGTCGAGCATCATGATTCGGAATCGGTGCGGGCCCACTACAAGGCGTGCGACGTCTGCCTCGTGACGAGCCTGCACGACGGCATGAACCTGGTCGCCAAGGAGTTCGTCGCGGCTCGCGATGACGAGCGCGGCTGCCTGATCCTCAGTCAGTTCGCCGGCGCTGCGCGGGAACTGCACGAAGCTCTGATCGTCAATCCGTACCACACCGAGCAGGTCGCCGAGTCGCTGCACCGCGCGCTCAGCATGCCGCGACGCCGAGCAGCGCGAGCGCATGCGCAGCCTGCGACAGCTCGTGATGGAGTTCAACGTCTACCGCTGGGCGGGCCGTATGCTGTTGGACGCAGCGCGCCTGCGCCGTCGCGAGCGCATCGCCGAGCGCATTGGCGAATCCAACGAAGCGGCTTGATCACGCATGAAACGCCTTCACTCGCCCGAAGGGGAACTCGCGCTTTCCCGTCTGTCGATGACCCGCGCCCTCTTTGCCTTCGACTTCGACGGCACACTGGCGCCGATCGTGCTTCGCCCGGACAAGGCGCGAGTGGCGACCGGAGTCTTCCAGCGCCTGGCCAAGCTGGCCCGGCTCGCGCCCGTCGCCGTGATTTCCGGACGACGACTCGCCGACCTGCGGCTTCGCATCCCGCCGGAAGTACGGCTCTGCGTCGGCAATCACGGATCCGAACGCAGCGAAACGCAACCCGAGCTGGATCCGATGCGTCGAACCTGCCAGGCATGGATCGCACAGCTGCGTGAGCGTCTCGAAGCAGGCAATGCGGAAGGCATCTTCATCGAAGACAAGGGCGTCTCGCTTTCCGTGCATTTCAGGATGGCGCGCGATCGACCGCGCGCCGAGCGCCTGATTGCCGAGTGGCTGGGGCAGTTGGTGCCCGAGCCGCGCGTCATCGGCGGCAAGTTCGTGTTCAACGTGCTGCCGCCGCAGGCCCGCGACAAGTTCGAAGCGCTCGTCGAAATGGCTGCGCAGGAGTCCGTCGACACGGTGCTCTTCGTCGGCGACGATGTCACCGATGAATCGGTGTTCGCACAGGCGCCGGCCGACTGGGTCACGGTCCGGGTGGAACGCCATCGAGACAGTCGGGCGCAGTTTTACATCCACGATCAATCCGACGTGGCGAACCTGCTCGATCGCCTGATCGAGATGCGAACGCACGACGGCTGCGATCGCCGATCTGCCACCGGTGGTCGCGCGCCCTCAGGCACGTGGCGTCGCTAACAGTGACGCGCAGGGATTGACCAGCGAACGATCGCCCCCGGCCGAGGTCAAGCGAAGTGCCCGACCGGAAGGCTTCAGGTGATGCGCAAAGCCGCAAGACATGCGCGTCCATACCCGATCATCGACCGACAATTGCCTTCCGAGTCAAAGGTTCCTTTGCGCAACTTGCTGGTTCACCATCCAGTCAGCCGTCTGGAAAAAAGCCTGCAACAGGCGAACACGCAGCTCTTCGTCGACACCCTGCTCCACCATCGCCTGGTTCATGCAGGCGAGCCACTGATCGCGCTCGCGCGTGCCGATCGCAAATGGCAGGTGTCGCGCACGCAGTCGCGGATGACCAAAGCGTTCAATGTACAGATCCGGGCCGCCCAACCAGCCGCTGAGGAACCAGGCGAGCTTGTCACGCGCCGATGCAAGATCGCTGCCGTGCACGCGCCGCAGGGCGGTATAGGCGGTCTCGAGATCCATCAGGTCATAGAAGCGATCGACAAGCGCGCGCACCGCCTCGGCACCACCGAGTCGCGCGTACGGACTCATCGCTTGCGCCGGTTCGCCGCGCTCATCCATGCCCATGGGAACGCTCCACTTCGGCTCGGGCGACGTCTCGCAGCGTCGCGAAGAAGCGACCCTGGCCTGCCGCCTGAACCGCGAACTCGCGCTCGGTCACGTCCCCCTTGGCACGCAGCCAGGCACTTAGCGCACGCCGCTCTTCAGCTTTCCACCGAGGCAGATCGATCAGCGCGGCATACGGCGCGAGGCGTCGAAAGCCACGCTGCAGTTCGACCGGCCAGCGCAACAGGCCGCGCAGGCCCAGAGCTTTCCGTACCTCGCTGACGAGCCAATCCTCGCCATCCTCATGTGAGCGCACCGGGAGCGCGGCAATCCTTCTCGCGACCGCTGCCCCGAGGCGGGTCAGCAGCAGCTCTTCGAAGAAATCGCCGGCCCGGAAGTCCGCGAGGTCGAGGTGCAGGTCGCCGCGCGCCAGTCGTCGCAGCACTGCGGGCTTCGTGCGCACCGACGGCTGCCGACGCAACCGATCGGCTTCCGCAGCCGCCGCCGCGACGTTGTCTTCGAGGCTCGGACGGAAGCCGAGCCGGTAGTAGAACCAGTAGGCGCCGCTGGCAATCGCTTCGCTGTTGCCGGCGCCGAACTGGTAGCCGTTGATGACGAAGCGCCGGGTGCCGAACAGCGTGCGGAACGCGCGCAGGGTCTGCGCCCACAGAAACGCCGCCTCGCTGCCGCGGAACGCGTCGAAAACATTGATGCCGGTGTTCGCCTGGCGATAAAGTGGCGAGACGCCGCCATAGCCGATCGGCACGCCGTTGCTGAGGAGCAGGTAGCCGTAATTGGCTTCCAGCGTCAGTCTGACGGCCGGTGCAACGCCGATCAGTGCGAGCGCTACGCCTTCGCCCAGATCGGCCTCGTAGACCTCAGCGGGATTCGGATAATTCATCGCGTGCACCTCGCGGGCGCGCGACGTCAGTGCCGACCGCGCAAGGTCGATGATCCTTGACGCGGCGCTGCGATCGAGCAAACGGATGCCATCAAGCGGTCGCACGATATGTTCGGCCGCCGGCCTGTCGAGCCGACGCAGGCCCGTGCGCCGGGTGACGGCCTTGACTGCCAACCGTGCATGCGTGATCGAGCGCGGCGAATCCGCGAGTGTCCAGCGCAACGGCACCTGCGCCGCATCCCATGCCGCCGCGAAGCCGGCCGACCGCTTGATGGCCGTACCCTGCCGGACGATCCACGCGGCGACGCGTTCGCCTTGTGGCCGGACGAGCTCGATCCAGCTGCGCGTCGTGTAGTCGCCACTTTCGTACGATTCCCGCTCGGAGTCGCAGGCCAGCCGTGCGACCAGCGCGTCGAATGCCGCCGGCTCTTCGAGGTTCGCCCAATCGATATCGATGATCTCTGTCGCAATCAGCCTGCGCGCGACCGGCCAGGCCAGCGACGGACGAGACACTGTTCCCGCGATCCCACTGTTCTCGAGACGAACTCGCGCAGCCGGCGGCAGCGCGCGCCAGCGCCGGGAAAATCGCGCCAGTTGGGCGACAGCCGTTGCGCGCGTGCCCGCGTCACCGGGAAACGCGCAAAGGAAAAGAAGGTCCTCGTGCAACTGGACCAGCTGACTCAGCGACGACAGTCGAGCCAAGGCAAGTTCGGCCAGTGCCTGCTGCTTTGCCCGTTCGGCGGCGTCGCCGAAGGTCGCACGCGCCAGTCGCAGTTGCCGCAACCACAGAAGTGCCGAGGGCATGGATCGTGTCAAGAGGGAGAGACCGCAGTATTGCAGTCGCCGAAGCGGCGTCAACCGACCGCATCAAGGCGCTGCGATCAGGCTTCGCGCAGTGTCGCGAGCGGCGGAGTCTGCAGCACGCCACGCAGCCCCAGATAGCCGCCCGCCAGTGCGCACAGCGCACCGCCGGCGATTCCGGCGACAAACACCCACGGCGAAACCGTGTAGTCGAACTCGAACGCAAACCGCGCCAGCGCCCAGCCGATTGCGCTCGCGCCGATTGCGGCAAGCAGTCCGGCCAGCGCGCCGATGCACGCCAGTTCGGCGAGCTGGGCGCGCGACAGCTGCTGCCGTGACGCTCCAAGGGCCCGCAGCAACCCGGCTTCGCGCACCCGCTCGTCACGGCTGGACGCGAGCGCGGCATACAGCACCAGCACCCCCGCCGCCAGCGTGAAGATGAAGAAACTCGACCGCCGCAATGACCTGATCCAGCACGGCCTGCACCTGGCGAAAGACGGCACTGGTATCGACTATGGTCACATTCGGGAACTCGCGCACCAGGTCGCCGGTCAGCGCGGACCTCCGCTCAGGCAGGTGAAATGCCGTGATGAAGCTGGCCGGCTTATCGGCCAGCAATGACGGCGGCATCAGCACGAAAAAGTTCGCCCGCATGGAATCCCAGTTGACCTTGCGAAGACTGGTAGCCCGTGCCATGACACTCTGGCCCGCGATGTCGAACGTCATCTCGTCGCCCAGCCTGATGCCGAGCGTCTTGGCGATGCCCTCCTCGATCGACAACTCATCGCTGCCATCCCGGAACCATGCCCCC
Organism: uncultured beta proteobacterium; assembly: GCA_963712485.1. GTDB lineage: Bacteria > Pseudomonadota > Gammaproteobacteria > Burkholderiales > Burkholderiaceae_F > JALORV01. The sequence goes on along the minus strand of CAVQID010000059.1, from coordinate 29,393 downwards.
GACGTGATGCGATTGTGGCCCGGCGCCTCCTTCGAGTACGACAGGTTGAACTCGCGATCGACCAGGCGCTGCGCGCGATCGTCGCTGTAGTTTTCCGGGCCCACATCCTTGCCGTTCACCTTGACGAGGCGGCCGCGGATCATCGGATGCAGCTCCGCGTCGATTCCGCCATCCTTCAGCCTCTGCGCCACGGCCGAGACCTGGTCCGGCTGAACGTTGATGACGAAGCGGTTCGGCGCGTCAGGCGGAGCCGCGCTGCGCCAGGCGCTCACCAGGTCGGTGCGGGTGACCGTCAGCAGCAGCAGCGCCATCAGGCCGACCGCCAGTGACACGAGCTGCACGATGGTAGCCACCGGCCGGCGCTGTACCGCCGCAATCGCAAAGCGCCAGGAAATGCCGAGGCGCCCGGTAATCGAACGCAGGGGCTTGAGCAGCTGCAGCACACCCCAGGCGGCGAGCGCGAAGACCAGGAGACCTCCGGCGAACCCGCCCGCGGTCACCGTTCCGACCTTCAGGTCGTTCGACGACCACAGCAGCAGCGCCAGGAATCCGACGAGCCCGACGAGGTAACCCAGGCTGCTGCGCCCGGTGGGCAATCCGATGTCCTTGCGCAGCACGCGCAGCGGCGGCACCGCGCGCAGCTGCGCCAGCGGTGGCAGCGCAAATCCGAACAGAAGCACCAGCCCGACGGCCCCGCCCTGAAGCGCGGGCAGTAGCGAGGGCAGCGGCAACGACGAGTTGATCAGCGAACCCAGCGCAGCCAGCAACGCGAAATGAGCGGCATAGCCGAGCAGCATGCCGACGAGGCAGGCGGCCAGGCCGATGACGAAGAACTCCAGCGCAAACAGCCAGAAGATCGCCGACTGGGCCAACCCTATGCACCGCATCATCGCGCACGAGTCCAGATGGCGCTGCGAGAAGCGGCGCGCGGCGGCGGCGACGGCCACCGCCGCAATCATCGCGGCCAGCAATGCGACCAGCGCCAGGAAGCGTTGCGCACGCTCGAGCGTGCGCTGCATCTCGGGTCGGCCGCTCTCTAGCGATTCGAGTCGCTGGCCGCGATGGAGCTCGCGCTCGATCGCGGTCGAGAAGCTCCGCACTGCCGCACGCTCGCCGGCAGCCAGCAGGCGGTACGTCACGCGGCTGCCCGTGGTGATCAGTTGCGTGGCAGGCAGGTCGCCGAGATTGATCATCACGCGCGGCGCGAAGTTGATGAATCCGGCGCCACGATCCGGTTCGATGACGATGACGCGATCGATGCGGAAGGTTTTTTCGCCGAGCTTCAGTCCATCGCCCGGCTTCGCTGCCAGCGCCTGCAGCAGCTGCGCGTCGACCCAGGCGCTGCCGGCGGCCGGGACATCGCGAGTCGGTTCATCGCCGCCTTCCATGTCGCGGCCGACACGCAGGGTTCCACGCAGCGGATAGCCCGCCGACACGGCCTTCACCGCGGCGAGCGCGTTGCGATCGAGGTCGGTCGCGTTGAGTGCCATGCTGGGAAATGTGATGGTTTCGGCCGTCTGCAACCGCGCCGCGCGGGCCCGCTCGCGCAATGCATCGCTGATCGGCTGGTCCGAGCTGACAACCAGGTCGGCCGCGAGCAACTGCGCCGCATCGCGCTCCAAGCCGAGCCGGATGCGATCGACGAAGAACCCCACGCTCGTGACGGCGGCCACCGCGATGACCAGCGCCATCGCCAGCAAGCGCAGTTCACCGGCACGCCAGTCGCGTCCGGTCATGCGCAGGGATTGGACAAGCAGCTGCTGCAGCGTCATTGCATCCCGGGAGGGGAGATCATGCGGACAGGCAGTATGACATCGCGGACCCGCCGTTCGGCTGGCTGCACGCTCGGCATTAACCCCATTCCACCGCGGGCCGCGTTTACATCGGCGACCTCACCGCCGGAGCGCCCGATGTCTACCCTCAGCCTTGTTGCCAAAACCACGATCGCAGCCGCCGTCGCCGCCGGCCTGAACGGCGCCGACGTGCCGGGTACGAACAGCGTGCCCGCAGCCGCCGCGACGGCGCTGACGATCTACAGCCATGCGGCGCCCGGTGCGGTGGCACCGGAGCTGTATCGACAGCCGGGGCGCGGGACCGTGCCTGGTTATGCCGTGGTCCGCCAGGAGCGCGGTCTGGACTTTAACAAGGGCCGCAATTCGGTCCGTTTCACTGACGTCGCCGCATTGATCGATCCGACAACGGTCGCATTCGAGTCGCTGACCGACGGCAAGGGAACCACGGTGCTGGAGCAGAACTACCAGTTCGATCTCGTCAGCACCGACAAGCTGCTGCAGAAGTACATCGACCGGGCGATCGCCGTCGAACAGGTGCGCGGCCAGACCACCGAAACCTTCAATGGCACGCTGCTGTCGACGCAGGGCGGCCTCGTACTGCGCCGCGACGACGGCAGCGTCCAGGTCGTTCCGCACAACGCCGGCGTGAAGCTGCCGGCGCTACCGGGAGGACTCATCACACGACCGACCCTGCTCTGGGACGTCAATGCACAGCGCCAAGGGTCACACCGGACACGCGTGTCGTACCAGACCCAAGGCATGACCTGGTGGTCCGACTACAACGTCATCTACGCCGAAGCATCGAACGCCAACCGCTGCCGCATGGACGTCGGCGCCTGGGTCAGCATCATCAACCAGTCCGGCGCCAGCTACGCCGACGCCAAGCTCAAGCTCGTCGCCGGTGAAGTGCATCGCGCGACGCAGGTTGGGGCCGCCAATGCGGCTTACCCTGCAAGCAAGGCACTGCGCAGCGCAAAGGAGGAATCAGACGGATTTGCCGAAAAGTCGTTCTTCGAATACCACCTGTACACGCTGGGCCGCACCACCACGCTGCCCGACAATTCGACCAAGCAGATCGAACTCTTTCCGGCGGCGCGACAGGTGCCGTGTGAAAAACTGCTCGTGTATTACGGCGCCCCCTCGGGATTCCGTGGCTTCCTGCCGTCGCCGGCGACGGACCGGAATTACGGCGTGCAGTCGAACCGCAAGGTCGACGTCTACCTGCAGTTCACCAACGCGGAAGCCAGCGGCATGGGCATGCCCCTGCCCGCGGGGCGTGTGCGCGTGTCCAAGATCGACCCGGCCGATCAGACGCTGGAGTTCGTTGGAGAGGACGCGATCGACCACACCCCGCGCAACGAAAAGGTTCTGCTCAAGCTGGGCTCGGCCTTCGATGTCGTCGGCGAACGTCGCCAGCTCGACTTTCGCGTCGACACATCGCGCAAGACGATGACCGAGGAGATCGAGGTGCGGCTGCGCAACCAGAAGAAGGAACGCGTCGAAGTCATGGTCAAGGAGAACCTGTACCGATGGGTCAACTGGACGATCAGCGCGAAATCGCACGATTACCGCAAGGACGACGCGCGCACGGTCGTGTTCCCAGTCACGATCGCGCCCGGAGGCGAGGCGGTAGTGCGCTACACAGTCCAGTACACGTGGTAGCGATGCGGCCGCTTCGAGCCGAACGGCCGAAAGTTGAACGCGCCAAGGCGGGTAGCCGGCCAGGCCCCAGGTCGTGCGGCGCCGGTGCGCACTGACCGAAGCCCCGCAGCCGGGAGACCCATCACATGCCGGCGCGTCATCCGGCGCCGCGTAAACAGATCGGTCGCCGCCTATGGCCATTGGCACACGTTGCCGCTTTGCCTCCCCTAGACTCTCGTTTCCATGTTCCACCCCGCCGTCGCGCCTGCCCAGCACACGCTCTTCGAAGACGCGCAGGCGCTTGTCACGGCGGCGCTGTTCGTCGCACTCGGGGTCAGCATGTACGGGCACGCGGGACTGCTGACCGGCGGCACCGCGGGACTGGCGTTCCTCATTCATTACGCGACCGGCTGGCGCTTTGGCCCGGTGTTCTTCGTGATCAACCTGCCGTTCGTGTGGTTCGCGCTGCGCACGATGGGCTCGCGCTTCACGGTGAAGAGCTTCATTGCGGTTGCGCTGCTGTCCCTGTTCACCGAGCTGCTGCCACTCGTGGTGCGCTTCGACTGGCTGCAACCGGTTTACGCCGCCGTCATGGGTGGCTTTCTGATCGGTGCCGGCTTGCTGATGCTGTTTCGCCACCACGCCAGCCTCGGCGGCGTGAACGTGCTCGTGCTGTGGCTGCAGCAGCGTTACGGCTGGCGCGCCGGCAAAGTGCAAATGGGGATCGACTGCCTGATCGTCGCCGCTGCCCTGACGGTGGTCAGGGCGGAGCTGGTTGCAATCTCCGTCCTGGGTGCCGTGGCGCTGAACCTCGTCGTCGCGGTCAACCACAAGCCCGGCCGATACCTCGGGGTCTGACGGCGGCCGACCTCGGCCGTCGTTCAAGCCACCGTGCTATTTCGCGAGAGACTTTACGAGCGTAACGAGGTAACCGGCGACGCGCGCCGGCTGCAGCAACAGGCTGTAGCCAAACATGTAGACCAGCAGGCCGCCGACGTTGCGGCGGATCTTGAGGCCGTGATCGTGAAACATCGCGCGCATCACGAAGAAAATGACGACGTTGAGCAGCAGCGCGGCCGGCAGTAGCGTCAGCGCCAGCGGTCCCATCAGCAGGTGACTGCTGTAGGCGACCGACAGGACCACGCCGGGCACGAAGCCGAGCGTGAATGCCAGATCGGTCCATGGGAAAAGCAGGTGCCAGGTGACGAACAGCATCGACGTGCGCCGCTTGATCAGTTCCGCCGGCAGTTCGCTGATGGCACGCAACGACACGCGTGCGTGGCGCATGCGCTGGCGCAACAGCGACTTCAGATCGGCCGGCACGATGATGAAGCAGCAGGCGTCCTCGGCAAAGCCCACGCGCCAGTCACGCTGCAGGAAGTCCCAGGTCAGCAGCATGTCTTCCGCGACGTCGGAGCGCCAGCCGCCGATCTCATTCAGCGCCGCACGGTCGTAGATCGTGAACGCGGCTTCCGCAACGACGGTTCCCTGGTACTGCGACTGCATGCGCTTCATCGACGCCAGGCCGTGGAAGTAATCCCATTCCTGAGCGCGGGTCAGCCAGTTGTCGCGCGAATTGCGCACCAGGACGCAGCCGGAGATCGCTCGCACGTCCGGCTCGGAGGTCACGTAGCGCTCGACCATGCTCCAGAGCGCGTCGCCGAACAAAATGGCGTCGGCGTCGAGCGTGACGATGAGTTCGTGCTGCGCGGCCTCGAGCGCGCGGTTCAGCGCGGCCGCCTTGCCGCGATTGCGGCTCTGGGTCAGCACCTTGATCCATCGGTAGCCCATGTCGCGCACGATCTGCGCCGTGCGATCACTCGACGCGTCGTCGATGAGGATCACTTCGAACGGCCCGGGATACTCCTGCCGACGGATGCTTTCGATCGTCTGGGCAATCGACTGTGCCTGGTCGCGCACATACATCAGCACTGAAAGGGCCGGATAGCGGGCCAACGCTCGGCGCGGTGGGCGCCGGTCGAGCAGCAGTCCGGCGACGATGAACATGTTCATCGTGCTCGGAATGAGCGCAAGGCCACCGATGAAGAAGACCGCGGCAACGAGTCCGACTGCATCGGCGAGCGGATTGAACCAGAAGGACGATGCCCATACGGTCAACGCAAACCAGAGCACGGTGATGGTGCTCACTGCCACCAGTCTGCGCCGCTGCGCGGGCTCGGCATGACGCAGCCGCGGCAGATCGATCAACGGCGCGCGCGGGCTTGCCGCGGCAGTCGGGACGGACTCCGACGGCAAACGCGGCTCGGAGCGACGAGGCGCCGGGTTAGACACGCGCTGCCCCGGCCTGCAGCAGGTCAGGGGCTAGTCCAGCCACCCGGACGTCAGCCAGCGCTTCCCGGCGCGAACGCCATGGAAACGACATCAGGATCTCTTGCGTCGCGGCTGCAAGCCATGGATTTACCGTGTCGGCCCAGTCGTTGGTCGGGATGCAAACTCGCGCTTGGCCTTCACGTACTCGTTCACGCACTCGACGGTCGCGCTGGCGGCCGGGTCGGCGCAGTTGGCCGATGGCCGGTAGAAGCGCTTCCACGCGTCTTCGGTCTCCTCGGCGGTGCGGCGCGTCTCTTCGGCAGCTGCCTGGCGGCGCGTGAGTTCTTCACGTTCGGCGCGGGCTTTCGCCTCGCTGGCGGCGTCCGCCAGCATGGCCGCGCGACGCGCCTTTTCCGCAGCCTCCTCGGCGGCGAGCCGCTCCTGTTCCGCACGCGCTATGGCCTCGCGCTCGCGTACGGCCTGAAGTCTCGCGGCCTGCATGGCGCGCACACGCGCCGGGTCGGGCGTGTCGGAGGTGCCCGCCGGCCCGGGCTCGAGCCAATAGAGCAGCCCCGCAACCATCATCAGCGCGGCACCGCAGCCGACAAGCAGTGGCGGACTGAGGCGCTGGCGTGGTTTCGCCGCAGCGCCGGCGGCTTGACGTGGAGTGGCGATGACTGCCTGGCTTGAACTCATGGTGAATCAACGTGCTATGCCGGTGTTACCGGTGGGAATCGGCATGGCAGCAGGGGTCTGCAGCGGTGAATCGCTGCAAATGGGCCGCAACGCGACGGGACTTCAAAGAAATCGGTCAAATCGCCGCAATTTGCGGCACTGACAGTGGGCCGGCGGCATTGGGGACGACGAAGCAGGCCTCCGGCGCGGAGAACTGCCACGCAGGCCGAGTGCTGTCGCTGCCGTTTCCCGCCGTCGGCAACGGCAGCGCACCTGCAGAACCGACTCCGCATTGAATCACCGTGCGCCGGCCGGAAAGCGACCAGCGGTCACCACCCGGCCGGGGCTTCGGCATCCTCATCATGGCTTCTACACCGCGCGCGCTGCCGCAACGGCATGCGCATCGGCGTCCGCGGCCATCACGCGAGGCTCGACAGCCTCGTTGAAGTCCACGAAAAATGCCTCGGGGTTGCGAGCAACAAACTCCGCGGCGACGTTGAAGACCACCACCGCGAACATCGCGAACATCACGAAGGCATAGAAGAAGTCGTTCTTCGCCTCATGCTTGCGTTTCATGACACTCTCCCAACGGGTGACTGCAGCCAAATAAAAAGCCCGGAGGCGTTCGACGCGATCCGGGCTTGGATGCAGCCAGGTCCAGCTACACGCCTGGACCTCCGCCCGGATCATGGGCCTGCATAGAACGGCTTGACCACGCGCCGGCCAGCGACGCGGTCACGGCAGGCGTTTCAGCCTGCCGACACCGGTCCACGAAAGCGAACTGGGGTCGCTTCCTGGACTTGAGTGTGCCGATCGCGTCGCTCATCTCTAGACTTCCACATTTTCCGGCGGGATTGCCGGTGTCGAAATCGTATGCCGATGCTCGCGGGTCATCAATAACATTTGTGCGTGAATATTCGTCAACATGGCGAAGGTCGCATGTCATCTTCAATTTGCAGTTCGCATAGCACAGTGGCGATGGTGATCCTCCGTACCGAGCGCCTGACACTCCGCCACATGGAGCTGTCTGATCTCGAACCGCTTTTTGAACTCTATCGGGACCCTGAGGTTCGAAAGTACTTTCCCGATGGCACGCGGACCCTCGCGGAAACCCGGGAGGAGCTCGAGTGGTTCATGCAGGGTCATCCGCTTCGCCCGGAGCTTGGGCTGTGGGCCACTGTGGAGCGCAGCACCGGCACATTCCTGGGCCGGTGCGGGCTGCTTCCCTGGAGCATCGAGGACGCGCCGGAAGTGGAACTGGCGTTTCTCATCAGCAAGTCGCGCTGGCGCGAAGGCTTCGCCACCGAGGCCGCGCAGGGCATCATCCGCTATGCGCGGGAGGAATTGAAACTCAGCCGGCTCATCTGCCTCATCATGCCGGGCAATGTCGGGTCGGAGAAAGTGGCAATGAAGGTGGGCATGGTGTTCGAGCGCGATTACACGGATCCATTCGGTCCATGCCGCATCTATGGCCGATCACTGGATGCGAATTGCTGAGAAATCGCCGCGCGTGAGGGGCATTGCCCACCTGGCCGGGCGCGACTAATGTCCCGCTCGCTGGCGGTCGGCAGGCGGGGCTTCGGCATGCATCAGGGTGAGGCAGCTCAATGGGTTCGGTGGGGCCGATCGCACCACGGGATGCTGCTAGGTGCAGTGTTCATCGCCTATTTCGTTGCCGGCAAGCTCGGACTGCATCTTTGCCTTCGTTCACGCCAGCGCTTCCGCAGTCTGGCCCCCGACCGGAATAGCGCTCGCGGCAGCCCTGCTCTTCGGACACCGGGTCTGGCCGGCGATCTTTATCGGCGCGTTCCTGGTCAACGTCGTCACCTCCGGTTCGATCCTGAGCTCGCTCGGCATCGCCACCGGAAACACGCTGGAAGCGGTCGTCGGTGCGGTCCTGGTCGAGCGATATGCGGCGGGCACACAAGCTTTCGATCGTGCGCAAACGGTCATGCGCTTCATCGTGCTGGCGGGCTTGTTCAGCACTGGCATCAGCGCGACGATCGGTACCGCCTCTCTGGCGCTCGCCGGCCAGGCCAGCTGGGCCGCATTCGACACGATCTGGCTGACGTGGTGGCTCGGCGATGCGGCCGGTGCCTTGATCGTTGCTCCATTACTGGTGCTGTGGGGTAGAGCGCCCGTCTTTGGTCCGTTGCGCGAACGACCCTTGGAGGGGGTGCTGCTGCTGATGGTCGTTGCAGCCGCCGCGGCACTGGTTTTTGGTCATCCCGCGCTCAATCGTTACCCGCTGCCGTTCCTCTGCATACCACCGCTGATATGGGCAGCCTTCCGGTTCGGTCAACGGGAAGTGGTCACTTCGGTCGCGTTGCTGTCAACGATCGCCACCTGGGTCACGGTGCGCGGCAGCGGGCCCTTCGTGATGGCGAGCGACAACGAATCGCTGCTGCTGTTGCAGGCTTTCATGGCGACGATCATCGCGCTGACGATGCCGGTGGCGGCGCTCGTATGGGAGCGCAAGGCGATTGAGCAGGAGCGGTCGCTGCTGCTGGAGCGCGAGCAAACCGCCCGTGCGGAAGCGGAGGCGGCAAATCGTGCGAAGGACGAGTTCATGGCGATGCTCAGCCACGAGCTGCGAAATCCGCTGGCCGCCATTCATAACGCCGGGCAACTGCTTCAGGTACTCGAGAAGCCCGATGGTTTTGGAGTCCGCTCGGTCGACATCATCAATCGGCAGGCCAAACATTTGAGTCGTCTCATCGAAGACTTGCTCGATGTCGCTCGTGTCACCAGTGGAAAGATCGTGCTGTCGCGTGAAAAGGCCAACCTGGCGGACATCGTGCAACAAAGCCTGGACATCCTGCGCAGCAACGGCCGGCTGGACCAGCATGATCTCGCTGTCCAAACCGAGCCTGTCTGGGTCGACGCAGACCCTGCCCGGCTAAGCCAGATCGTTGACAACCTGCTGGTGAACGCCGTCAAGTTCACTCCGCCGGGCGGGCGCATTGAAGTGCAGACGTTGAATGAAGGGTGCGATGCCGTCCTGCGTGTGCGCGATAGCGGCAACGGCATGTCGCCCGAATTGCTGCCACGGATCTTCGATCTCTTCACCCAGGGCCCGCGCAGCCTGGACCGGCCGCAGGGCGGCCTCGGCGTGGGATTGACGCTGGTACAACGCCTGGTGCAGGCGCATGGAGGACGCGTTTCGGCAGCGAGTGAAGGACTGTCCAAGGGCAGCACTTTTACCGTCAGCTTGCCGCGCGCGGCGCCCCCCGAAGCGATACAGATTGACGAGCCTGGATTGCTGCAGCGCCAACGTCCCCTCGAAGCGCATCCTGATCATTGAAGACGACGCAGACGGACGTGAGGCACTGCGCATGCAGCTCGTGAACGCTGGCCATGATGTCTATGAGGCCGCCACCGGCCCCGAAGGCATCGAGACCGCGGCGCGCGTGAAGCCCGAGATCGTCCTGCTCGATATTGGGTTGCCGGGATTGGATGGCTATGAGGTTGCGCAACGATTGAGAGCGCGGGACGACTGTCCCCGGCTGATTGCCATCACCGGCTACGGGCAACCCCAGGATCGAGAGCGCGCCCTGCATGCCGGCTTCGACCAGCACATGATTAAACCGGTCGACGTTGCAGAGTTGGCTCGCTTGCTGATCTGAGCCGATCCCAGGTGTGGTCGCATTGCAACGCAGCGCGCCGGCGGGCTTCCGGCAGGGAGCGACGACCGGCTGCCGACACTCGCGCGTCGAATTGGAACAGATGCGGACTCGGCGAGATCAGCTCGAGTGCACCGCCTGCTTCGGATGCTGCAATCGCCCCGCGATCCGGGGGAGTCGCCCAATCCGGAGATCGGGCGACTTGTCCCGATCATCCCTCGACGTTGCCGCTGGACATTGCGAATTGCTCGGCGGCATCGTGCCCCGCCTTGGCAATGAGGCGCTCCTGCTCGGCCGTGGCGAAAGGGAAGTCGCCCTCGCCGACCGAGATCAGCCCCAGACGCTGCGCTTCACGCAGTTCACCAAGAACTTCGGCGCGGCTGCGCGTCGACGGATTTTCCGCAACAACATAGCCGCCCTCACCGTAGTCGCGGTCGCCGCGTGCATAGGCATCCTGCATTTCCTGCTTTACCTGTTCACGCGTGATGGTGGAGCTGAAAGTCGACCAGTCGTTGATGTGCAGGTCGCCTGAATCAGCAAACGCACCGGTTGCGGCCAACGCCAGAGAAGCGGCAAGTACAAACTTCGATGTAAACATTTTCAATCTCCCTAAGGTTGCGCCAAATGATTTCGGCGTGGGAGAACTGTGCAGTGCGCGCGCATCAATGTCCCGTGAGTTTTCGGCACGCTGCGCGCGCAATCTCGGAATCGTTGCAGCGCGGACAAGCGCGCGAGTCGGGCCCCGCATCAGCATCGGATCCGGCCGCAGACGGATCGCGACCTCTCGGAGCCCGTCAGGTTTCATCGTTGTCCGCACGCGGACACTTCGCGAGTGCAGGCGCGTGGCCGAATGCGCCGCGATCCCCGACTGAACGGCTGACCCACAGGGGATTGCGGACCGGCCCCGGCGCGCGGATATTTTCATGCATGCGGCAACTTTCGCTCGAAATCGATGAAGCGGCGGATCTGGTCCTGAACCAGCTCGCCAGCCAGTGGGGCATGTCACCCGGCCGGGTCGTCGGCCTGCTGTGCCAGTCGGTCGATCACGAACTCCTGGCCGAGATCTCACGGAAACTCATCGATCCGCCGCGGACCAGCTTCGAGCCGGGCATCGCAAGGCTACCCGCGCGCCGGAAGTTCCGGCGCGACGACGTGTAGCATCGATTAGCAGTGGCGCAATTGCGCCAGCGTCCGCAAAAGCACCTTTCGTAGCACCCGAGGTCGAGCGGCCACTGGCTGATCGCAACCAGGGCCTGTTCCCGCTGAATGCGGCAGGGCGTTGGGCCGCAGTGCGGATGAATGCGCGCAGGGCGGACCAGCTCAGAGCGGCGAGCGCAGGATGATCTGGACGCTTTCGTTGCGGTAGGTGCCGCTGCTGCCGGTGTAGCTGTAGTCGAGGCCGAGTGACAACTCGTCGCCGAAGCGCAGCACGAGCCCGATGCCGCCGAGCAGCTGGTTGTCGGAGACGCTGCCGTCGGTGATCACGTAGGTGGTCATCGGCAGGTCGGCGTACCACAGTGTCTGGTCGAGCGATGACGCGTGGGCGCGCCGCGATTCCAGCCGCAGGCTCGGCTCAAGAATCGCGCCACCGAGCGGAATCCGGGTGCTCGCGTACAGCCCCGCGGCCAGGATGTCCTCGAGCGCGGTGACGTCGCCGTAGCTCAGCGCCAGCGTGTTCGGGCCGCTCTCGGTGTAACCGCCGAGCCGGTTGCGCACGCGATCGAAGCGTCCGTATGGGGCCAGCGTCAGGCGTCCGTAGTCCAGGACACCCGTGATGCCGACGGAGCCGAAAGTCTGCGACCCGCTGCGGCCGCCGAGCATCATCGAGGTGTCCTGCCAGCGCGTCGCGTCGAAGCTCAGTCCGCCGTAGCCGAACAGGAAGTCGATGTAGACGGACTTGATCGGCTCGTACGAGCCGTAGAAAGTCGCGTTGAGGCCCTGCCCCTGGCTCTTGCTGGCATTGCTACCGATCTCGGTCGAATCGCGTCCGTAGCCCACCGCGGCGCCGAGTGTCAGCTCCGGCATCACGCGCGCGTCGCCACCGATCGTGAGTCCACCGGTCGTGAAGTCACTGCGCTCGGTAGCGGAGTTCGGACGCAGGAAACCGAAATCGATGCTGCCGCCGACCCAGAAAGCCAACGGACTGTTGCAGCCCGCGCTGTTGTCCGTCTCATTGCTCGGCTCGGGCGCCTGCGGTGCCGCGGTTCTGGCGTCGTCGGTCGTACTCGCGCGCTCCCAGCGGATGTTGGCGTTGACGTCGAACTGCAGCGAGCACGGATCCTGTCCGAAGTGCAGCATCCGCACGCGGTTGCCGACGTTCTCGATCTGCGCCGAACCGAACCGGCTTGCCGACGAGACCTGGGCGGCCGCCATGCCGCGCACCACGGGATCGGCACTCGGATCGGAACGCGGATCGACGACGATCGCCTGCGCGAACGCCGCTGATGCACCGTTCGCGTCCACGACGCGGATCGTGAACGAGTAAGTGCCGGGGACGGTCGGCGTGCCGCTCACGGCGCCCGTCGAAGCATTGAGCGCGACGCCGGCGGGCAGTTGTCCGCTGCCGATCGAGAACGTGTACGGCGCGGCGCCGCCGCTGACGACGATGGCCTGGTGGTACGGGTTGCCGACGATGCCATTGCCGAGCGTCGACTCGAGCGTCAGCGTCGCCATCGCGACCTCGACGGTGTAGCCGCGCGAGGCGCTGACACCGAGTCCATCGGTGGCCATCACCGTGAAACTGTTCGTCGCGGCCGTCATCGGCGTGCCGGCGATCGCTCCGGTCGACGCGTTCAGCGCGAGGCCGGCCGGCAGGGATCCGCTGGACACGCTGAAGGTGTAGCTGCCGTTGCCGCCGCTGGCGAGGAGTGTCTGCACGTAGGCCACCCCGGCGATGGCATTGGGGAGCGTCTCCGGATTCACGGCCATCGCGCCGTTCACGCCGACGCTGTAGCTGCGCGACCCGGCGGCGCCGTTGCCGTCGGTAGCTGTCACGGTGAAACTGCTGGCTCCTGCGCTGTCCGGCGTTCCGGAGATCACGCCGGTCGACGCATTGAGCGTGAGGCCGGAAGGCAGGCTTCCTGCACCGATGCTGAAGGTATAGGCGCCCGAGCCCCCGGCGGCGGAAAGCGTCTGCGAATACGACGCGCCGACCGCGGCCGCGGGCAGCGACGCCGGGTTGACGGCGATGCCGGTGTTCACCGTCACCGAATAGCTTCTCGCTCCCGTGGCGCCATTGCCGTCCGTTGCGGTGATCGTGAAGCTGTTCGCCCCGGCGGTGGTCGGGGTGCCGGAGATCACGCCGCTCGATGCATTGAGCGCCAGCCCCGGCGGAAGCGCACCGGCACTGATGCTGTAGGTATAGCTGCCGGTGCCACCGGCGGCGCTGACCGTCTGGCTGTAGCCGGAGCCGACGATCGCCACGGGCAACGTCGTCGGATTGACGACGATCGGCGCGGCGACGATCGTGACCGCATACGCGCGAGTCCCGAAGGAGCCCATGCCGTCGGTTGCGCGCACCGTGAAACTGCTGGTTGCCGCGGCTGTCGGCGTGCCGGAGATCAGGCCACTCGCTGCGTTCAATGCGAGTCCTGCAGGCAGAGCTCCGACACTGACGCTGTAGGTGTAGCCGCCGGTGCCGCCGCTGGCCGCCACCGCCTGCGAATACGCGCTGCCGACGGCGCCGTCGGGCAGCGTTGACGGGTTGACGACAATCGGGGCCGCGGCGATCGTGACCGAATACGGTCGCGTGTTCGATGCGCCATTGCCGTCGGTCGCGCGGATCGTGAAGCTGCTGGTGGCGGCCGTGGTCGGCGTGCCGGATAGCAGGCCGCTCGATGCATTCAGCGCCAGTCCGGCAGGCAGTGCGCCGGCACTGAGCGTGAACGTGTACGAGCCATTGCCTCCGGTGGCCGTGATCGTCTGGCTGTACGCGGTGCCCGCCGTGCCGCCCGGCAGGCTGGCCGGGTTGACGACGATCGCGGCATTGATCGTGATGGTGTACGCGCGCGTTCCGGTTGCGCCGGCACTGTCGCGGGCGCGGATCGTGAAGTTGCGTGTTCCGGAGGTCGTCGGCGCGCCGGAGATCAGGCCGGTCGAGGTGTTGAGTGTCAGCCCGCCGCCGAGGCTGCCGGCACTGACGCTAAACGTGTAGCCGCCGCCGGTGCCACCGCTGGCACTGACAACCTGGCTGTAGGCAGCGCCCACGGCGCCGCCGGGCAAAGTGGCGGGACTTACGACGACCGGCGGGTTGGCGATGGCCACCGTGTAGTTGCGCGTGCCGATGGCGCCGACACTGTCGGTGGCCCGGATCGTGAAGCTGCTCGACCCGGCGCTGGTCGGCGTACCGGAGATCACGCCGCTGGTGGCGTTGAGCGACAGTCCCGCAGGCAAGGCTCCTGCACTGACCGCGAAAGTCTTGGTTCCGGTGCCACCGGTCGTCGTGACCGTTCGGCTATAGGCCGACCCGACGGCGCCGCCCGGCAGCGTCGAGGGATTCACGACGATCGCCGCGGCAATGATGACGGTGTAGGCGCGCGAGCCGAAAGTGCCGTTGCCGTCGGTTGCGCGAATCGTGAAGTTCCGGGTTCCTGTTGCCGTCGGCGTACCAGTAAGCGCGCCCGTCGTTGCGTTGAGCGTGACGCCCGGCAGGCAGCGTCCCTGCGCTGCGGCTGAACGTGTAGCTGCCGGTGCCGCCGGTCGCCGACACCGTCTGGCTGTAGGCCACGCCGAGCGTCCAGTTGGGCAGCGTCGTGGGATTCACGACGATGCCCGGATTGATCGTGACGCTGTAGCTGCGTGTACCGATGGCGCCGATGCTGTCGATCGCCCGGATCGTGAAGCTGCTCGACCCGGCACTGGTCGGCGTACCGGCGATCACGCCGCTCGCGGCGTTGAGCGAAAGTCCGGCAGGCAACGCCCCGGCGCTTATCGCGAACGTCTTGGTTCCGGTGCCGCCCGTCGTCGTGACCGTTCGGCTGTAGGCGGTTCCGACCGTGCCACCCGGCAACGTTGCCGGATTCACGACGATCGCGGCGGCGATCGTCACGGTGTAGGAGCGCGAGCCAATGGCTCCGTTGCCATCGGTCGCCCGGATCGTGAAGGTCCGGCTTCCCGTTGCCGTCGGCGTGCCGGTGATCGCGCCAGTGGTCGCGTTGAGTGTCAGGCCCGCAGGCAGCGTGCCGCTGCGGCTGAACGTGTAGCTGCCGGTGCCGCCGGTCGCCGACACCATCTGGCTGTAGGCCACACCGAGCGTCCAGTTGGGCAGCGTCGTCGGATTCACGACGATGGCCGGGTTGATCGTGACGGTGTAGCTACGCGTGCCGACGGCGCCAAAGCGGTCGGTCGCACGGATCGTGAAGCTGCTGGTGGCGGCCGTGGTCGGAGTGCCCCGGATCCTGCCGTTGGACGCAGTAAGCGTGAGCCCCGCCGGCAACGCCCCGGCGCTGACGCTGTATGTGTACGGAGCCGTGCCTCCCGTCGCAGACAGGTTGCCGATGTAGGCGGTGCCGACCGTGCCATTGGGCAGACTGGCCGGATTGACGGTGACCTGCGCATATGCCGGAGCCGCGACCAGGAGCAGCACCAGCAGCGCGATGCACTGGGCAATGGCGCCGGACCACCTCGGCTGAGAAGTGAATCCAAGATGTGGCAAACGCCCTGCGCGCGCGTCGTTGTGACTGGCCGATCTCATTGCACTGCCGGCACCGAGAGGTGCTGCTCTCCCAATCAAATGTCCTGCAGACGACCGGTGATGTGCCGTTCGCCTTATCGGATGACGAAATTCTCTCAATCGAGGGGATCGACCGATCGGCGGTGCTCGCGGACGTTTGATGCCCTATTCACGGGATGCGACGTACCGCTTTGCTCAAGATCGACGCCAGGGCAGATCGGGTGAGTCCGCACGAGGTCGCTGCGTCGCTTGAAATGCCGGTTCCGATCTGCGGAATTCGGACAACTACATCGTCGACGCTCGCGTTTTCGGGAGTCGGTTTGAAATTCCCGAGGGGCCGGTCGTTCAATGCAGAGCGATCTGAGAGGTCGAGTTCATCGTGGTGCGTTCGGCAAAGAGTTTTCACACGGCGTCGCTCGATAGCAGAAGCATCAAACCTGTGCCGCGAAGCAGAAAGTTGAGATGACTCTGTCGATGAACATCGTTTGGGCTGTACCTGGCAACTCGCTAAGTCGTTGGCGCGGTGGGCTTGATACGGTTGCGTAACTCTGGCGATGTGCAGCACGACTCTTACGGTGAGGCGGGATCCCGGATTGCTACGGAGCGGGAAATTCCGACCTCTCGCAGGAGCGCTGCACATGCCGGGCGTCCTTTCGAAGCTCCGTTCGATCGACCAGCAACGTCCGGGCTTTCCCGGCGAGCACTGGATCGTCGCAGCCGCCGGCGCGTCACTGCTGCGGTCGACGTTCCGGCGCCGCACCAGGACCGGCCGGGTGCTGTCACTGCTTACATCCGGCGCTCTGCTGTACCGCGCAGCCAGCGGCCGCGACGGCCTTGCCGGAATGCGCCACGGCTAGCGTTGCCGGCAAGGCACAAAGTACAAAGTCGAAACGATGAGCCGCGTCAGGAAGGGACAGATCGCGGGTCCGATGTCCCGCGAAGAATTTCGGGAGCGCTACTACAAAGCGTTCGGTGATCCGGCGTATCGCGCTGAGTGGCAGGCTATAGAACGCATCGAAGCGATCGCCTGGGACGGCTACATCCATAACCGCAAGTCACCGCTGACCAGCAAGGCAGGTCCCGGCTACGCCGATCCGGCCTATGACCTCTCCGACGAATGGCGTGCGGCCCGGGCGGCTATTGAAGCGGCGGACCGACGTCGCCAGGACCTAGCGACGCGTTCGCGCGTCCTCGTCATTTCGGGCGCCGACCGCAACGACGGCTCCTGCCCGGGCGAGATGTCCAAGACGTTCCGCCTGTCGCGTCTGATCATCGAGACGCTGAAGTCGCTGGACATCGAGCCGGACGACCTCGACCTCAGCCTGTTGACATCGGAACCCGGCCGTCGGATCCATCCGTGCAAGGGCTGCGTCTCCACCGCAATGCCGTTGTGTCACTGGCCGTGCAGCTGCTAT
The DNA here is from genome assembly GCA_963712485.1 of uncultured beta proteobacterium. GTDB lineage: Bacteria > Pseudomonadota > Gammaproteobacteria > Burkholderiales > Burkholderiaceae_F > JALORV01. Next base: position 12,304 of record CAVQID010000059.1, on the reverse strand, counting down.
CCCAACCACGCGGTCGGACAAACCAACGACTGGATGAACGAGATCTACGAGCGCTGGGCTGCCGCGCACGGCATCGTCATCGTCACTCCGGTTTACTGGTACCAGGTTCCCAGCGTGCTGAAACTGATGATCGATCGACTCGTCTGCGCCGACGGCGGCAATCCGGACCTCTCGTCGACGCACGGCAAGAAAGCCGAGGAAGCCAAGCAACTTGAACTCGACGGATGGCCCTACCCTAAGCACCTCGCCGGGCGCGCCTATGGGCTGGTCGTCCATGGCGACGTAGCCGGCATCGAAGGCGTCAGGCGCGCGCTTTCGGACTGGCTCGACTGGATGGGACTGATCCACGCGGGTGCGCAGGCGCGTCTTGATCGATATATCGGCTACTACAAGCCGTACGCAACCAGCCACGATGAATTGGACCGCGACGCCGCGGTCCAGGAGGAAGTGCGCAACGTCGCGCGCGCCGTCGCGCAGGCGGCTGCCGACATCCGTGCCGGAAAGCTGACGCTGCCGGATAGCGGCCTCAAGTCGCCGCGCCCCAAGTAGCGATCTGGCGCGCAGCCCCTGTCGATGCGCGGGTCGCCGACGCTGCTGGTCTAGCCCATCTTGCGCATCGGCACAAACTGAATCGTCAGGCCGTCGCCGAGATCATGGGTGATCGGCGTCTCGGCCTCGTAACCATACGTCGCATACAGCCGGGTGCCCGGCAGCGTCGCCATCAGTTCGAAGCGCGTGAAGCCGGCGGCGCGCGCCTGCATCTCGCAGTGTTCGAGTATCAGCCGTCCGATGCCGCGGCGTGCGTGTCCCGGATGCACGAAAAAGGCGCGGATCTTTGCGGCGTCGACCTGCGGATCGAGTTCCGCCGCATCACGCTCGGCGTGTGCGTCGCCGCCGAACAATGTTCTGCGTCGGCTCCAGCCGCCGCAGCCGACGATCGCATCTTCTTCTGACTGGACGACGTAGTACGTTCCGTCACGGATCAGCTGGCTGTCGACACCGAATGCACCGCGCAATGCAGCGTCGATCTGCTCGGGCGTGTAATCCGCTGCACTCAGTTCGCGCGCGGACTTCGCAATCAGCGCCTCGAGCGTGGCGCGATCAGACTCGGCGGCATTGCGCAAGCGATGGGCCATGCGCCTTCCCTTCGTTGGAAATCGCGTCAGCGACGACGGAACCCGCCGGCCGCGCGTCCTGCCCCGATTGCACCGAACTGGCGCTGCCGTTCGGCGCCGCCGATTCGCGCTTCGTGATCCGGCTCGAGCTCACGGAATCCCGGCGCACGCAGCGAGGCAAGCCCGCCGGTCGTCATTCTGCTCATGCCGCCCTCATTGGGTTGGAAGGGGTCGCGCCGCAGGCGCGGCCGTGGTTGGCTGCGGGGCTGCATTGGATGTCGTCATATGTTCGGCGAGCGACACCCAGCCGCCGCCGAGCGACTGGTAGACGCTGACCGCCGCACCGAACACCTGGGCGCGGTCCTGTGCCAGCGTCAGTTGCGCCGGGAACAGTTGCTGGTCCGCCTGCAGCACCGTTGAATACGGCACGTAGCCTCCGTTGTACTGCAGCCGCGCGAGGCGCGAGTAATCGCTGAGCGCATCCACCAGTCCCTGCTGCGCCTCGAGCTTCTGGCGCGTCTTCTGCTGCGCGATCAGTGCGTTCTCGACGTCGGAAAATGCGCCCTGCACCGTCTTTTCGTAGTTGAAGAGCGCGGCCTGCTGCGCGCCCTCGGCCTGCCGCACCTGCCCGGTCACCGCGCCACCGGTGAAAAGAGGTCCCAGCAGACTGCCGCCATAGCTCCAGACGCGCGTCGGACCGGTAAAAAGGCTCGCGAGATCGCCGCTGACACTGCCGAGCGCACCCGTCAGCGAGATCGCTGGAAAGTACAGCGCCTTGGCGGCGCCGATCTGAGCGTTCGCGGCCACCAGCTGCTGTTCCGCCTGCACGATGTCCGGACGGCGGTCGAGGAGCTGCGACGGCAGCCCGGACGGCGTCTGCGGGGCTTTCAGATCGGCGACGGCCTTGCCGCGCTCGATGCGTCCGGGATTGCGTCCGAGCAGGATCGACAATGCGTTTTCGGTGTTGACGATCTGCTGCTCGATCGCCGGTATCTGCGCGGCAGCGGTCTGCGACTGCGACTTCGCCTGCGCGACGGTCATCTGCGAGACGACGCCGTATTTGAATTGCAGCTCGAAGAGCCGCAGAGACTCGTTGTAGGTCGCGAGCGTCTTATTCGCCACTTCGAGCTGCTCGTCGAGTGCCCGTAGCGTCAGGTAGTTGTTCGCCACCTGCGCCACCAGCGACAGGATCACTCCGCGGCGCGCCTCTTCGGTCGCCAGCAGGTTCGCCTGGGCGGACTCGGTCTGGCGCCGTATGCGACCCCAGAGGTCGATCTCCCAGCTGGCGCTGCCGATGACGCTGTAGGTGGTCTGCGTCCGCGAGTTGCTGGGCCGGTTCGGCAGGAAGTCGGTGGAAAACTGCTGTCGCGTTCCGCCGGCGTCGTAACCGACCTGCGGATAGAACTGCGACTGCGTTTCGGTCAGCAGCGCGGCGGCCTGCTGGACGTTGGCGGCCGCCTGCTTGACGTTCTTGTTGTTGACGAGCGCTTCGGCGATCAGCCCGTCGAGGACCGGGTCGCCGAACTGCGTCCACCACGCGGTGTTGATCGTATCGGCAACATCCTTCGGCATGTACTCATACTCGGCCGGCACGGAGACCGCGGCTCGCCGGTAGTCCGGGCCCATCGCACATCCGGCGAGCGCCGCGACAAGCAGAGCGAAGACAACCCGCTTCATTCTGAGCCTCGCGCCTCGGCTGCCGCCGGCAGCGGCGCGGCCGGTGCGCCCCGGCCCGCGGCGCGCTTTTCTTTCATCCGCGCGAACAGGTAGAAGAACAGCGGCACGTACAGCATCGCCAGCGTCGTTTCGCCGAGCATGCCGCCGATGATGCCGGTGCCGATCGAATGACGCGCGTTCGCGCCAGCACCGAGTGCCAATGCGAGCGGCAGAACGCCGAACGCGAACGCCAGCGAGGTCATGATGATCGGGCGCAGCCGCCGCTCGCCGGCGAGCATCGTCGCATCGATGATCGACTTGCCTTCCTGGCGCAGTTCCACCGCCGCGGACACGCGCAGCACCGCGTTTTTGGCGCCGAGGCCGATCAGCACCAGCAGGCCGATCTGGAAGTACACGTCGTTGTCGAGCCCGCGCATCCAGTTGAACACCAGCGCACCGAGCACGCCAAACGGCACTGCCGTCATCACCGCGCCCGGCAACGTCCACGATTCGTACTGGGCGGCAAGCACCAGGAACACGAAGATCAGCCCGAACACGAACGCCACCGACGAAGTGCCACCGGCGCGCTTCTCGTCATAGGCCAGCCCGGACCATGCGAACCGGTAGCCGCTCGGCAGAAGTTGCTGCGCCACCTCCTCCATCGCGGTGATCGCCTGTCCGGAACTGAAGCCCGGCGCCTGGCTGCCGATGATCTTGGCGGCCGGAAAGCCGTTGAAGTGCGGCATCAGGTCCGGTCCGGTCACGTAGCTCGTGGTCACCAGCGCAGTCAGCGGCACCATCGTGCCGTGCTGGTTGCGCGTGTAGAGCCTGGTGATGTCCTCCGGAGTCAGGCGATAACGCGCGTCGGACTGCAGGATCACGAACCAGGATCGGCTGTACTGGTTGAACTGGCTGACAATCAGCGAGCCGAACTGCGCCTGGATCGCGCTGTAGACATCCTGGACCTGCACGCCGAGCAGCGTCGCCTTGTCGCGATCGACCTCGACCTTCAGCTGCTGCGTGTTGGCGCGGAAGGTCGTGTTGAGTCCCGTAAGTTCGGCGCGCGACCTCGCACTCTTCAGGAACTGCTGCGTCAGCGCGTCGAGCTGCCCCGGCTCACCGCCGCCGAAAGACTGAATCCAGAATTCGAAGCCGCCCGTGGTGCCGATGCCCGGAATCGCCGGCGGCGCAATCGGCAGCACCAGCGCCTCGTTGATGTCGAACGACTTCTTGTACACGTCGACCAGGATCGTGCGGGGATTTTCGAGCTTCGCATTGGCGATCGACTTGTAGCGCTCCTCGAAGTCCTTCAGCGTGATAAAGAGCGTCGACGCATTGGTCTTGAAGCCCTGGTCGATGATGCTGTAGCCGTTGATCACGCTGCGGTTCAGCACTCCCGGCGACTCTGCAAAGAGCTTGTCAACGCGGTCGCCGACCTTCACGGTGCGATCGAGGCTCGCGGCATCGGGCATGATGATCGCCGCCAGCACGTAACCCTGGTCTTCAAGCGGCACGAAGCTCGTCGGTGTGGTCTTGAAGAGCGCCACGATCGCGCCGATGAAAAGCGCGAGCATTGCGAGCGCAATCCCGGCGCGCCGTATCGTCAGCATCACGAGCCGGCCGTAGGCGTCCGTCAGTTTCTGGAACTGGCGGTTGAACCAGCCGAAAAAGCCGCGTGTCTTCGGCTCTTCCTTCGTCAGCATCACCGCGCACATCGCCGGCGTCAGCGTCAGCGCGACGAATCCCGAGATCGTCACCGACACCGCGATCGTGATCGCGAACTGCTTGTAAAGCTGTCCTGTCGTTCCCGGCAGGAAAGCCGCCGGGATGAACACGGCGCACAGCACCAGCACCACCGCAACGACCGGGCCGGAAACTTCCTCCATCGAGCGGATCGCGGCATCGCGCGGGTTGAGGCCGTGCTCGTGCATGTTGCGGTCGACGTTCTCCACGACGACGATCGCATCGTCGATCACCATGCCGATCGCCAATATGAGGCCGAAGAGTGTCAGCAGGTTGAGCGAGAAGCCGAGCGCGTACATGCCGCTGAAGGCCCCGACCAGCGCGACGAACACCGCGATGATGCAGATGAAGGTGGCACGGAAGCTCTGCAGGAACAGATAGACGACCAGCACCACCAGCACGATCGCCTCGAACAGCGTCTTGATGACCTCCTTGATCGACAGCCGCACGAAGTCCGTCGTGTCGAGCGCGATGACGGCCTCGATGCCCGGCGGGAAGGTGGCCTTCAACTGGTCGAGGGCCGCGCGCACGCCGTCGGACACCTGTAACGCGTTGGCACCCGACTGCTGGTAGACGGCGATGTACGTGGCCGGCACACCGTTGAGCTTGGAGTCGACGACGTAGCTCTTGAGCCCCACTTCCGCGCGCGCGACATCCTTCAGCCGCACGATCGCGCTGCCGGGACTGCTCGCCCGCAGGATCATGTTTTCGTACTGCGACGGATCGGTGAACGGCCGCTGCGTGACCACCGGGAAACTGAGTTCCACCGGCGCCGGCGTCGGCTGCTGGCCGATCTGGCCGGCGCCGAAGAGCGCGTTCTGCGACTGCACCGCCTGCTGGATGTCGCTCGTCGTGATGCCGAGCGACGCCATGCGATCCGGATTCATCCAGATGCGCATCGCCTGGTCGGGAACGCCGAGGATCTGCGCCTGGCCTGCGCCCTGCACGCGCTTCAGCGCATCGAGCACGTAGACGTTCGCATAATTGGCGATGTAATCGGAGGTGTAGTGCTCGGCCGGGCCCTTGACCGCGATCAGCATCATGATCGACGACGACTTCTTCTGCACCTGTACGCCGTTCTGCTGCACCGCTGTGGGCAGTTGCGGCAGCGCCAGGTTCACGCGGTTTTGCACCTGCACCTGCGCGATGTCGGGATCGGTATCGAGCGAGAAGAACACCGTCAGCATCAGCTGGCCCGTCGACGAACTGCTCGACGTCATGTACAGCATGTTGTCGACGCCGTTGATCTGCGCCTCGATCGGCGCGGCGACCGACTCGGCCACGGTCTGCGAATCGGCGCCGGCATACATCGTGTTGACCGTCACCTGGACCGGCATGATGGTCGGGTACTGCTCGATCGGCAGCGCCCGCATCGCGACCAGCCCTGCCAGCACGATGATGATCGAGACGACCACGGCGAATACCGGCCGCTCGATGAAGAAGCGCGAAAACATCAGCGGGCCGCGAGCGCGATGTCGACGCGACGCGCCTGCGCCGGATCGCCATGTCCGACGATGCCGGCGGGCGACGCGAGGCGCAGGCGCTCCGCCGGCACGCCGGTGGCCGCCAGTGCGTCGCGCACCGCCTTCGCGCGCTGTTCCGCCAGTGCGCGGTTCTTCGTCGCGGGGCCTTGTGCGTCGACATATCCGGTGATGTCGACGACGTAGGGAACGCCGGCGAGCCCGTTACCGATGCTACGCAGGGCTTCGCGCGCATTCGGGTCGAGCGCCGCGGAGCCGCTGGCGAAGTAGATGCGCGCCGGCAGAACCGGCGCCTTCGGCGCTTCCGGCGTGCGCGTCGCGTCTGATGCTGCAGCGGCGGCGGGCGTCGCCGCTGCTAGCGGTGAGCGGCCGCGGCCTGACCGCCGCGCCCGGCGTCAGCGTCAGGGCGCCGTCGACCACCACCACGCTGCTGCTATCGAGTCCGCTGGTAATGAGCCAGTCATCGCCGATCCATTGCCCGACCGACACGGGCCGCATGTCGACGGTGTTTCCCTTGCTCACGACCCAGACGTAATGGCCCTTCGGCCCCTGCTGCACCGCGCGCAACGGCACCGCCTGCGCATTCGGACGCGTCGCGCCCTTGAGCCGCACGCGGACAAACTGATTCGGGCGCAGCAAGCCCTGCGGATTGGCGACCTGCACGCGCACGCTGAAGGTGCCGGTCTGGCTGTTGAAACCCGGATCGCTGAACGTGATGCGGCCGCTTTCCGGGAAGATGGTGCCGTCGGCCAGGACGATCTCGGCCGTGTAAATGCCGCCGGCGGGCCGCTTCAGCGTGCCGCGCTCGATGTCCTCGCGGTAACGCAGGGCTTCGGCTTCGGACAGGCTGAACGTCACCCACATCGGCGACAGTGTGGAGACCGTCGTCAGCTGGCTGTTGGAACTGCTGACGTAGGTACCGTCGGCGACGATCGCGCTGCCGGTGACGCCGGTGATCGGCGACGTGATGGTCGCGTATGAAAGATTGAGTTTGGCCGCTTCGAGATTCGCACGCGCCTGATCGACGTTGGCCTTCGACGACAGATACTGCCCGTTGGCATCGTCGAGGTCCTTTTGCGACATCGCCTTCTGCTCCGAAAGCGGTTTGATGCGGTCGAGATTGAACTTGGCCACATCCAGTGCTGCCTGAGCATTGTTGAGTTGCGCCTGCGCGGCATCGACCTGCGCCTTCAGCGGCTTCGGATCCATCAGGAACAGGACCTGGCCCGCACGCACGACATCGCCCTCGGTGTAGACGCGCTTGTCGAGAAAGCCGCTGACACGCGCCTGGATGTTGACCGATTGCGAGCTCTGCGTCTGCGCGAGGTATTCGAAAGTCAGCGCGATGTCACGCGGCGCCACGGTGACCGTCGTGACTTCCGGTGTCGGACGGGCCGGAGGCGCAGTGGCGCCACGGCTGCAGGCGGCGAGTGCCGCACCGATGCCAACGCCCATCAGCGCCGTCAAAATCCGCCGCTGCCCGTGCGCCATCTGCTTCCCCCCGATGCCTGGTCGCACCGTCCATCTTCTTGTCGTCGAAGCCGCCGCGACCGCCGAATATATCTCCACATCCCCGCGCCGGCGCCCTTTCCCGACCCTGCCGATGAAACGGCTACCGATCGCGGGCGTCGCGTCGTTTGCTGCCCGTCAATTCAAGGCGAGCGATTCGCAGCTTCGCTTGACAGAAGCGCTATAGTTGCAGTGCAGCATTTCCTGCCGACACCCCACCTTCTGCATGAACAATCACGCCAAGTACCAACGCCTGCTGGACGCCTGTCGCGGCCTGCCGCCGATGCCGACCGCCGTCGTCCATCCCTGCGATGAAGCCGCGATCGACGGCGCAATCGGCGCCGCCCGGCTCGGCTTGATCAAACCGATCCTCGTCGGCCCGACCGAGCGCATCCGCGAGGCCGCGCGCAAGGCCGGCGTCGACATCGCCGAGTATCCGATCGTCGATGTGCCGCACAGTCATGCTGCCGCCGACAAGGCAGTCGAGCTGGTGCTCAGCGGCCAGGCCGAGGCGATCATGAAGGGCAGTCTGCACACCGACGAGCTGATGGCAGCGGTCGTGCGGCGTGAAAACGGCCTGCGCACATCGCGCCGCGTCAGCCACTGCTTCGTGATGGATGTGCCGGCCTACGAAGACCCGCTGATCATTTCCGACGCGGCAGTCAACATCATGCCGACGCTGGAAGACAAGGTCGACATCGTGCAGAACGCGATCGACCTGGCGCACGCACTGCAGTTCACCGAGGTTCGCGTCGCGATCCTGTCGGCGATGGAAACGGTGAATCCGAAGGTGCCATCGACCGTCGAGGCAGCGGCGCTGTGCAAGATGGCCGACCGCCGGCAGATCACCGGCGCGGTGCTCGATGGACCGCTGGCGCTCGACAACGCGATCAGCCTGACCGCCGCGGAAATCAAGAACATCGATTCACCGGTCGCGGGGCGCGCCAACGTGCTGATCGTGCCGGACCTTGAGGCCGGCAACATGCTGGCCAAGAGCCTGTCGTTCCTCGCGGGCGCAGACGCCGCGGGCATTGTCCTCGGCGCGCGCGTGCCGATCATCCTGACCAGCCGCGCCGATTCCGAAATCACGCGCCTCGCGTCGTGCGCCGTCGCCGTGCTGGTGGCGCGTGCCCGCCGCGAGGCGCTTCAGAAGGTCGTCGCCTGAGGCCAGCCATGCCAGATCAGGCAATCGTCGTACTGAACGCCGGATCATCGAGCGTCAAGTTCTCGGTGTTCTTCCGCAGCAATGCGGAGCTGGAACTGCGGCTGCGCGGCCAGATCGAATCCTTGTTCAACGAGCCGCGCTTCGTCGCCAAGGACGCTGCCGGCGCGATGCTCAGCGAGAAGGTCGTGGCCGGCGGAAACGAAGCTGGGGCACGACGGCGCGCTGGCGCACCTGTTCGCGTTCCTGCGCGAGCGCGCCGACGGCGCGCAACTGGCGGGCGTCGGACATCGCGTCGTCCACGGCGGTCTGGAGTACACGCATCCGGTGCGCGTTGACGCCTCGCTCCTGACCGCACTGGACAAGTTCGTAGCCGCTGGCGCCGCTGCACCAGCCGCACAACCTTGCCGCGATACGCGCGGTGACGCAACGCGCGCCCGACGTCGCCCAGGTCGCGTGCTTCGACACGGCATTCCATCGCACCAATCCGGAAATCGCGCAGATGTTCGCGCTGCCCTACGAAATGCACGAGGCTGGCGTGCGGCGCTACGGCTTCCACGGTCTGAGCTACGAGTACATCGCCTCGGTGCTGCCGCAGGTCGATGCGACAGCCGCGCACGGGCGTACCGTCGTGCTCCATCTCGGCAACGGCGCCAGCATGTGTGCATTGCAGAGCGGACGCAGCGTGGCCTCGACGATGGGATTCACCGCCGTCGACGGCCTGCCGATGGGTACGCGCACCGGCAACCTCGATCCCGGTGTCGTGCTCTACCTGATGGACGAGCGCGGCATGGATGCACGCACGATCGAGAAGTTGCTGTACCAGCAGTCAGGACTCCTGGGCGTTTCCGGCATCGCCAGCGACATGCGCACGCTGCTGGCGAGCAGCGAGCCGCGCGCGAAGCTTGCGGTCGACCTCTTTGTCTACCGCATCAGCCGTGAACTGGGGTCGCTGGCGGCCGCGCTCGGCGGGCTCGACGCGCTGGTGTTCACGGCCGGCGTTGGCGAGAACTCGGCGGAGATCCGCGCGCGCATCTGCAAGGCCGCCGCGTGGCTGGGCGTGGAACTGGATGCGGCGGCGAATCAATCGGGTGGCCCGCGCGTCAGCACGTCCGCGAGTCGCGTCGCTGCCTGGACGATTCCGACCAATGAAGAACTGATGATCGCGCGCCATACCGAACGACTGCTGGCGAGCTGATGGAGCGAACACCATGACGTTGCGGGTTCCCCAGCCGGTGTTGAGTGCAAGCAAGGCGCTCGTTGTCGGCATCGCGAATGAACATTCCATTGCCTGGGGCTGCGCCAAGGCGTTCCGTGAACTCGGCGCCGACGTCGCAGTGACCTACCTCAACGAGAAAGCACTGCCCTACGTGCAGCCGCTTGCGGCCGAGCTGGAGTCGCCGCTTTTCTTGCCGCTCGATGTCAGCGTGCCAGGGCAGCTGGAAGCGGTGTTCGAGGCGATCGGGCGCAAGTGGGGACGGCTCGACATCCTCGTGCATTCGATTGCGTGGGCGCCGAAAGATGACCTGCAGGGCGGGCTGTTGAACTGCTCGGCGGAGGGCTTCGCCAAGGCGATCGACGTGTCGTGCCATTCGTTCATCCGCATGGCGAAGCTGGCCGCGCCACTGATGAAGGACGGCGGCACGATGTTCGCGATGAGCTACTACGGTGCCAACCGGGTCGTGCCGAACTACAACGTGATGGGCCCCGTGAAGGCCGCACTCGAGGCCTCGTGCCGCTACCTCGCGTATGAACTCGGCCCGCAGCGCATCCGCGTGCATGCGATGTCGCCAGGCCCCCTGAAGACCCGCGCAGCGTCGGGACTGAAGGACTTCGATCTGCTGCTGACCGAAGCAGCGCAGAAAGCGCCGCTCGGTGAGCTGGTCGACATCATGGACGTCGGCTTTGCCTGCGCCTACCTGGCCACGCCGTATGCACGGCGCATCAGCGGCGAGACCGTTTACGTGGACGGCGGCGTCCACATCATGGCGTGACCATCGCGCCGGAACGAATCAGCGAGGAACCTATGGACACCGGCAAGAATCTGGCCAAGTCAATGGACGTCTCTGGCAAGGTCGCGCAGCTCTATCAGGCGCGTGTGCACAAGGCGACGGAGCACTACGACGAGCGCGTCAAGAAAGTCCGCGACGATTACATGCGGGAGATGGCGTCCGTGACGTCGCCGCTCGACGTGATGCGGGACTGGAGCACCTACGCGATCGACTCGATGCAGCGCGGCATCCTGTTTCTCGACGCGATGCGCCAGCGCGGCAACCAGTATCTCGAGCACACGCGCGCGGGGCTGCCGCCGGTGCTCAGTTTCGACTACGAGATGGTGCTCGATGGCCGCACACTGGAGCGCGCGGTGAACTACGCGCTGGTGAAGATCGTGCCGCCCGCAGGCATCACCATCGACGCGAAGCGCCGGCCCTACGTGATCATCGACCCGCGCGCCGGACACGGGCCGGGCATCGGCGGTTTCAAGGACGACTCGCAGGTCGGCGTGGCGCTGCGCGAGGGCCATCCGGTCTATTTCGTGATCTTCTTCCCGCAGCCCGAACCGGGCCAGACCCTGCTCGATGTCTGCGCCGCCGAGCGCCGCTTCGTCGAGCGCGTGCGCGAACTGCATCCGAAAAGTCCGAAGCCGGCGATCGTCGGCAACTGCCAGGGCGGCTGGGCAGCGATGATGCTCGCGGCCTCGCATCCCGAGGACACCGGCCCGATCGTCATCAACGGCGCTCCGATGTCGTACTGGGGTGGCGCACTGGCGGACGGCCCGAGCGACAACCCGATGCGCTATGCCGGCGGCATGCTCGGCGGCACCTGGATGGCGTCGATGGCCTCCGACATGGGCGCGGGTCTGTTCGACGGGGCCTACCTGGTGCAGAACTTCGAGGGACTGAACCCGGCCAACACCTACTGGGACAAGTACTACAACGTCTACAAGAATGTCGACACCGAAGTGCCGCGCTTCCTGGAGTTCGAGCGGTGGTGGGGCGGGTTCTATCTGATGAACCGCGAAGAGATCGAGTGGATCACGCAGAACCTCTTCGTCGGCAACAAGCTGTGGAGCGGCGAGACCGCGGCCGGCGCGGGCAAGGTCTTCGACCTGCGCGAGATCCGCTCGCCGATCGTGCTGTTCGCCTCGATGGGCGACAACATCACGCCGCCGCAGCAGGCATTCAACTGGATTGCCGATGTCTACGGCTCGACCGACGAGATCAAGGCTCGCGGCCAGGTCATCGTCGGACTGCTGCACCAGAGCGCGGGTCACCTCGGCATCTTCGTATCCGGCTCGGTCGCGAAGAAAGAGCATGCGCAGATCGTCTCGGTGCTGAAGTCGATCGAAGCGCTGCCACCGGGCCTGTACGGCATGGTGATCAATGAAGTCGCCGGCAAGGGTGGCAAAGCCGAGTATGAAGTCGAGTTCCGCGAGCAACGGCTCGAGGAGATCGTCGGGCGGCTGAACCGCTTCAAGCGCAAGGACGAGCTGGCGTTCGAGGCGGTTGAGCGCGTCTCCGACTTCAACCAGAAGGCGTACGAACTGCTTGCGCGCCCGCTGGTGCAGGCCACGTCGAACGAGGCCAGTGCCAAGATGATGCGGGAACTGCACCCATTGCGCGCCGAGCGCTGGGCGA
>CAVQID010000058.1:0-7754 GCA_963712485.1 uncultured beta proteobacterium | reverse complement strand
GGCCGCGCTTGCCTTGCCGATGGTCGAACTCGCGTTCAAGTTTGGTCCGGCCGAGTACTTCTCGCTGATGGTGCTGGGCCTGATTGGTGCAGTAGTGCTGGCGTCCGGCTCGCTGGTCAAGGCGATCGCGATGATCCTGCTCGGACTGTTGCTCGGACTCGTCGGCACCGACGTCAACTCGGGTGTGGCGCGCTTCAACTTCGACGTGCCGGAACTCGCGGACGGCATCGGCTTCGTCTCGGTCGCGATGGGAGTGTTCGGTTTCGCCGAGATCATTGCGAACCTCGAGCACAAGGGCCCGCGGCAGGTCTTCACCGACAAGGTCGGCAAGCTCCTTCCCAGCATGGCGGAATTCAAGGAGGCCGTACCGGCTGTACTTCGCGGCACCGCGCTCGGTTCGATCCTTGGCGTGCTGCCCGGCGGCGGCGCACTGCTCGCCGCCTTTGCCGCTTACACGGTCGAAAAGAAAATCACGCGCAACCCGAAGATTCCCTTCGGCCAAGGCAACATCCGCGGCGTCGCGGCGCCGGAGTCGGCCAACAACGCCGGCGCGCAGACCTCGTTCATCCCGATGCTGACGCTCGGCATCCCGCCCAACGCCGTCATGGCGCTGATGGTGGGCGCGATGACAATCCACAACATCCAGCCCGGCCCGCAGGTGATGACGAGCAATCCCTCGCTCTTCTGGGGGCTGATAGCGTCGATGTGGATCGGCAACCTGATGCTGGTCGTCCTCAACCTGCCGCTGATCGGCATCTGGGTGCAGCTGCTGAAGGTGCCCTACCGGCTGCTTTACCCGGCGATCCTCGTCTTCTGCTGCATCGGCGTGTATTCGATCAACAACAATTCATTCGACGTGCTGATGACGGCCGCGTTCGGCGCGCTCGGTTACCTCTTCTACAAGCTGCGTTGCGAGCCGGCGCCTCTGATCCTCGGCTTCATCCTCGGACCGATGATGGAAGAGAACCTGCGCCGTGCGATGCTGCTGTCCCGCGGCGATCCGACGGTGTTCTTCACGCGACCGCTGTCGCTGACACTGCTGCTGATGGCCGCGGCTCTTGTCGTCATCGTCGCGTTGCCGCAAATCAGCAGGACGCGCGAAGAGGCGTTTCACGAGGTTGACTGATCGGCGGCTGACGGTCACGTCTGGCCGCGCGACGAAGGCTGGATCACGGCGAACCGTCACCTTCCCTCCATAACGGCTCTGCCCCGCAGCGCACGCGGCATCCAGGCGACACGACATGAGCTTCAACTGGACCAACCCCTACCCCACGGTGCGAACCCCGGTATTCGCGCGCAACCTGGTGGCGACGAGCCAGCCGCTCGCCGCACAGGCCGGGCTGCGCATGCTGCAGTCCGGCGGCAACGCCGTCGATGCAGCGGTCGCTGCCGCCGCGGTCATCACGATGACCGAGCCGTGCAGCAACGGCCTTGGCGCCGACAACTTCGCGATCGTCTGGGACCCGGCGTCGCAGCAACTGCTTGGCCTCAACTCGAGCGGCATCGCACCGGCCGCGTGGTCGCTCGACTTCTTCCGTCGCAAGTATGGGGAGGACCTGCCGAAGAACCGCCCGATGCGCGGGTGGGACAGCGTCACGACGCCCGGCGCGGTGGCCGGTTGGACGCTGCTGCACGGCCGCCTTGGCAAGCTGTCGTTCGCCGACGTGATGGCGCCCGCGATCGAGTATGCGGAGCGCGGCTTCGCGGTTTCGCCCATCGTTCATGACAAGTGGCAACGCGCGGCACCGCTGCTGAAGGACGGGCCCGGATTCGCCGAGCACTTCCTGCCCAAGGGTCGGGCCCCGCGTATCGGCGAACACTTTGTGCTGGCCGGAGCGGCGCACACGCTGAAGCTGCTGGCGCAGCACGGCGGCGCCGCGTTCTACCAGGGCGAAATCGCCGAAGGCATCGAACGCCACGCCCGGGCGACGGGCGGGGCGCTGCGGGCGAGTGACCTCGCCGCGTACTGGGATTTCGTGCAGGAAAACGGCTGGGTCGACACGATCAGCACACCGTTCCACGGCCACGAACTGCACGAGATTCCGCCCAATGGCCAGGGCATCGCCGCCCTCTCATGCCTCGGCATCCTGCGCCACATGAAGTTGGCGGACTACGCCGTCGACAGTGCCGACTGGCATCACGCGGCCATCGAGGCGATGAAGCTTGCCTTCGCCGACACCTACGAACATGTCGCCGACCCGCGCGCGATGCGCGTCTCGACCGACGCGATGCTGGATGACGGCTTACCTCGCGCAGCGTGCGAGTCGCATCGACATGCAGCGGGCGCAGGCGTTCTCAGCCGGGACACCGCCGCGCGGCGGCACGATCTACCTGTCGGCCGCCGACGCGAGCGGCATGATGGTGTCACTGATCCAGTCGAACTACATGGGTTTCGGCTCGGGAGTGGTGGTGCCGGGCTACGGCATCTCGCTGCAGAACCGCGGTTATGGATTCTCGATCGATGCGGCGAGTCCGAACGTCATCGCCCCGGGCAAACGGCCATTCCACACGATCATCCCGGCCTTTCTGATGAAGGACGGGCAGCCGGCAATGAGCTTCGGCGTCATGGGTGGCAACATGCAACCTCAGGGTCATGTGCAGACACTGGTGCGCATGCTGCTGGCACAGCAGCAGCCGCAGGCCGCCTGTGATGCACCCCGCTGGAAGGTGATGCATGGCGTCGACATTGAGGTCGAGAGCGGAGTGCCGCTACCGGTGGTCGAGGAACTTGCGCAACGCGGCCATCGCGTCACGCGCGCGAACGACAGCTACATGGACTTCGGCTCCGGCCAGTTCATCTGGCGGCTCGGAGATCCGGGCCTCGACGGCTATGTTGCGGCCAGCGACTCGCGGCGAGACGGTCTCGTCGCCGGCTGCTGAACGGGAGACCAGGCAGCCGGTCCGAGAGTTCGGCTGCAGTGGTTTTTGAGAGAATCGCGCCGGGGAGCCACGGCGCGCCACGAGCGCGGGCTAGAGCAAAGGGAAAACCATGACCTACGCGGCCATCACCGGCTGGGGCAAGTGCATGCCACCCGCCGTCCTGTCGAACCAGGATATCGCCACGTTCCTCGATACGACCGACGACTGGATCACCTCGCGCACCGGCATGAAGGAACGCCGGATCTCCCATGTCTCGGCGATCGACATGGCCTCCGTGGCCAGCGCCCGCGCGCTGGCATGCGCCGGGCTCGCGGCCGAGGACCTCGACCTGATCGTCTACGGCAGCTGCAGCAATGACGAACAGGTGCCGAACAGCGCGTCGGGCGTGCAGGTGAAGCTCGGCGCGGTCAACGCGGCGTCGATGGACATCAACACGGCTTGCACGAGTTTTCTCTACGGGCTATCGAGCGCCACCGCGATGGTCAGGACCGGTGTAGTGCGCAACGCGCTGGTCATCGGGGTCGAGTTGATCTCGCCCTACATGGACTGGACCAATCGCAATGTCGCAGTGCTTTTTGGCGACGGCTGCGCCGCGGTCGTGATCCAGGCCTCGGAGAACAAGGAGGGTCTGCTCGGCGAACAACTGGGCTGCAATGCCGATGCGCGGCAGATCCTGCGCGTGCGCGGCATGGGCTGTACCTACGCCAACCGCGGCGTGCAGTACGGCGACACGCTGTGGGATTTCGATGGCCAGGAGATCTTCAAGAAGGCGGTCAAGGGCATGTCGATCGCCTCCGAGAAGGTCATGGCCAAGTGCGGCGTGACGCCCGACCAGATCGACCTCGTCGTGCCGCACCAGGCCAACCTGCGCATCATCGAGTCGGTCGCTAAACATGCCGGCCTGCCGATGGACAAGGTGTTCCTGACGGTGCAGCGCTACGGCAACATGTCGGCAGCCACCGTGCCGGTCGCGCTGGTCGACGCGCTCGAGGAAGGTCGCATCCAACCGGGCGCGCTGATCCTGATGCCGGGCTTCGGCGGCGGACTGACGCTGTGCTCGCATCTGGTGCGCTGGGGCCAGCGCGTGACGCCACTGGGCACCAGTACCGCCGAGCTTCCGCCGTGCCCCCACAGCGCCCTCGAAATGGTCAACGAGATCCGCTCGCGCAAGCACGCCCACGATGTCTCGGAAGCCGGCCTCATGGGTCCGCGATTTGCCGAAGCAAGCCTAACCGGGTGAAGCTGCGCCGGGCGCGCCACCGAATCATCGCGATCACCCGGACTCACGGCGGAAAGTCGAAAGGCTGAGAGGCCGAACCGCGCTGCCAGATTCCTGCGCTGACGATGGACGCCATCGCGTCGGCAATCGTTGATCATCGCGCTGGAGGCGGGCAATGTCTGCTTTGGTCGTTGGCGCCAAATTCGCAGTCGGCCAGAACTGGACATCGGCGGCACCAGGGCAGTTCGTCCAAAAGCAGCTGTTTCGGGGACTCGGCTTCGCGCGAGAGTTGAAACCGTCTAGTTGCATGCCGTTCGCCCTTCGCCCCAGCCACTTCCCGTCCACGCCGCCGAATCCAGTCACAATCTCGCGAGAGCGTTGCTTATGGGCCCGAGACGCGCTGATATGCGGACCGGCAACGGCGCAGACGACGCCGGCGGCGCCGTGGATCGTTCAGGAGCTGTGGGCGTTCAAGGACGGCGCTGGATTTGCGCGCGACAAGCAGGGCGTTGTCTGCGCCGGTAGCCAAAATCGGAAAGAGAACGCCAGCGTGCAACCCGGCGTAGACGTGACAGGGCCAAGCGCCGGGCACAGAATGGCGCAAGCCCGGCAGGAACAGGACTGCGCGGCTTCCTCATATTGGTCGCGAGGCTGTAGATGCCAGGCCTGAGTCGTACCCAAGACCTGCGAATGCCGCGTCGATCCCCCGCACTGATGTGGCTGCTGATCGCGATCGTGCTGGTCGCTGCCGTGAGTTCGCAATGGGCGATGGCGCAAACGGCACCGTCGGGGACCCAGCCAATCGTTCATGAAAGCTGGACGTTCAAGGACGGCGCGCCTGAAGAGTCGACGGCATTTGCGCAGACGACTGACGGTTACCTGTGGGTGGGCGCTCCCGAGGGACTGTTCCGGTTCGACGGTGTGCGTTTTGAGCTCTTCCGCTCTCCATCCGGCGAACAGCTCCAGTCCACGAACGTCTCCGCGCTGTTTGCTGCAGATGATCGACTTTGGGTCGGCTATGTTTTCGGAGGCTTCAGCTATCTAAAGAATGGACGAGTCAAGAACTTCGTCGAGAACACCGGAACCGTTAACGGATTCGCCAGGGACGCGCGCGGGATAACTTGGGCAGGTGCACTCAGTGCCGCGGGGCGGAGCGGCCTGTGGCGATTCGATGGCTCGTCATGGCAGCAAATCGGCGCGGATTGGAATGTTCCGTCGCTCCCGGTTGTCCAGGTCGGTTTTGATCGAGACGGGACTTTGTGGGTCTTGTCGGGGGTCCGCGGTCCGGAGTCTCCAAAGCAACTGCATTTTCTCGCCCCGAGGGAGCGGCAGTTTCGAAAAGCTGGCGACAACCTCTTCGTCTCGAGCTTCACCTGGGACGCCGATAACTATGTCGTGAGCACCCGCGAAAGGGCTCGCACCGAACCGGGTTCTTCCATCGAGCTGGAAAGCTCGCTGCCAGCCTATCCCATCCTGAAGAAGCACTCCGATCAGATCCTCGACCGAGCGAAGGGCATCTGGTTCATACCCAACCAAGGTGGAATGGTGCTGCGACATCCTGCAGGCGAACCACTGGCTGAGATCATCAGCGCGGTCTCGCCCGGCAATTCCGAGGTCGTGCAGATCGATCCGCTGGAGCACGCGAAGCTGGTGGATCGCGAAGGCAGCATCTGGTTCGGAACCGAGAACGGTGTTCATCGGTTTTCGTACAGCCCCCTGATCCAGCAGGAACTCCCGAAGGGGCCGGCGCCCTGGTTCACGCTGGCGCCCGACGAGGGCGGAGTGGTGTGGATCAGCGCGGGAGGCGGGGCAGGAACGTCGGCGCTTTATCGAGTGACGGACGGGAAGGTCGATCTCCAAAAATCGATAGCCGGCGTGTCGCGCTTCGCATACCGGGCACCCGACAAGACCTTGTGGTTCGGCGGCGAAGGGGGCCTGTGGCGCCTGGCCGGTGGCAACCTCGCGAAAGTCGACCTTCCGAAAGAGATGGCTGGGCGGGCGAGGTCCCTCCTCACGATGACGCACGACGGATCGGGGGGATTCTGGGTGTCGTTCGGCGGCCCGGGCCTCTATAGACTCAGAGACGGCGAGTGGACGAAGTATGAAGGAAGGCGTGAACCGCCGGGCTCAGGCGCCAGCACCGCATGTCCTCGGTCGGGCGTCGTCATCGCGTTTACGGATACCTTGGCGCGCGTCTGGCTCGGCTGCACGAAAAGCCAACTGACGGTGCTCGACGCGGATCGGGAACAAACATTCGGTCCAAGCGATGGTGTTCAGGTAGGTAATGTCACAGCGATTCACGGGAGGGGCGCGGAAATCTGGATCGGGGGCGAATTCGGTCTGCAGCAATTCGATCACGGACGGTTTCACACCCTCCGAACCATCGATAACGAAGCGCTTCGAGGAATCTCGGGAATCGTGGAAACGGCCAACGGGGATCTTTGGCTGAACGGGCTGGGAGGAATCGTTCACATCCGCCGGGAGGAACTCCTGGAGGGCCTGAAGAACCCTGCGTATCAGGTAAGAGCGGAGCGCTATGACCGGCGAGCGGGCCTGCCGGGGCTTCCATCACAGCTGTCGCGTGCACCGACAGCTATCGAGGGCACCGATGGGCGCCTATGGTTCCCAGTGACCGGCGGTGTCGTATGGCTCGATCCAACTCGAGCTTCGAATCGGACCCCACCACCTCCGGTTTCGATTCGGTCAGTTTCGGCTGATGACAAGGTCTATGGACTGGATGAACTCCCGAGCTTCCCGGCAGGCACCTCCAACGTACAGATCAGCTATGCCGCGGTAAGCCTCATGAATCCGGAAGCGATTCGTTTTCGCTACAGACTGCAAGGAGCGGACGTGGAATGGCACGAAGCCGGGAGGTCCACCTCGGTGAGCTACCGCAATCTCCCTCCCGGCTCCTATCGCTTTCAGGTCGGCGCCAGCGATGCCAACGGGGTGTGGTCAGACAAGATCGCAACTGCGGAATTCGGCATCCTGCCGGCGTACTACCAGACCCATTGGTTCCGCGCTTTGTGCGCCCTGCTGCTCCTGCTTCTGGCGTGGGTCGGTTACCAGCTGCGTATCCGACGGTTGCATCGTCAGTTCGAGATGACGCTGGAGGCGCGTGTCGCCGAGCGGACGCGTATTGCACGCGACCTGCATGACACGCTGCTGCAGAGTTTCCACGGACTGCTATTGCGGTTCCAGACCGCGTCGAACCTGCTGCCGGATCGTCCGGCCGAATCGAAGCAGGTCCTTGCGAGCGCCATCGACCAGGCGGCCGAAGCGATCACCGAAGGCCGCGACGCGGTGCAGGGACTGCGAACCTCGGCCACCGAGACGAACGACCTCGCCGACTCTTTGCGGGCGCTCGCCGAAGACCTCGCGAACGAGAACGACAATGCTGCATCGCTGCAAATCGAAGTGCAGGGCACGCCGCGGGCTCTGCATCCGATCGTGCGTGACGAGGTCTTCCGCATCGCCGGCGAGGCGCTGCGCAACGCCTTCCGCCACGCCGGCGCAAAGCGGATTGAAGTGGAATTGCGCTACGACGAGCGGCAACTTCGGGTGCGGGTCCGCGACGACGGCAAGGGAATAGATCCAGACGTGCTGCGCGAGGGCGGGCGGGAAGGGCATTTCGGCTTGAGCGGGATGCGGGAAC
>CAVQID010000057.1:0-93656 GCA_963712485.1 uncultured beta proteobacterium | reverse complement strand
ATGCTGACCAGGGCGCGCGAATTCACTCCGCGCTTGCGCCGATCGTCGGGGGAAGCTTGAACTGAAACGGCGCGCCGCCAGTTTTTTCTCGCTGCCTGCAGTCACAGGAGACTGCAGGCGGCCCCGGCGCGGACGTCCCGGCTCGCGGAAAGGATGTGCTTGGAAGCAGGCGCTACGACGATCAGCCGTGGGAATTCACCCGATGTCGCAGGGCAGGCGGCGACTTCCGGGCGGTCCTGATCGAATGATCGGGCGCCGCCAGGTCATCGAGAATCGGACAATCCGGCCGGTCGTCCCCATGACAGTGGTCTGCCAGGTGTGAAAGCGAATCGCGCATCGCCTGCAGTTCCCTGATCTTCTCGTCCAGCTGCTGCATGTGCCGCGCGGCCAACTTCTTGACATCGCCGCTCGCCCGGCGTCGGTTCTGCCACAGGCCTACCAGTGCCGCGATCTCTTTCATCGAGAAGCCCATGTCGCGGGCCCGGCGGATGAACTTCAGGATGTGAACATCGCCTTGCCGATAGATGCGGTAGCCGGCAACGGTGCGACCGGCGGCCGGCAACAAGCCGATCGCCTCGTAATGTCGGATCATCTTGGCGGACACGCCGGACGCCTCGGCGGCCCGCCCGATGTTGAGCAACCCGTCACTGCGCGCTTCCGACAGCTCGAAGTACTTGGTCTTCATCTGACGATCTCCGGTTTGACGTTGCGTCGCCACGATCTTTGAAGGCGTGAGCCCGCGTCGCAGAGGGCACTGCATGCTCGCTGCACTCGGCAGTTCCGTCAACGGAGACCTTTTCGCCTTGAGGTCGACACCGACCGCGAGCGTCGGCCTAAGTGCAAAGGCGACGACATCAATGGCCGGCACCGACCGGGAGCGACCGGCAGCGCGTGGGTGCTCCAAGAATAGTCAGGTAAGCAGGCTCGACAGATCGTAAGTTGACTTGACGCCGAGGAAGGTGCCGTTCCTGTCCAGCCATTCCGCGGCCCGCTGCCGGCCGGCGTCGCGCAGCGCCGTGAGGAAAGGCGCCTGCGCATTGAGCTTGCTGATCGTGTTCAGCGTGCCCATCAACTCGGGTGCAGCGATCACATGCAGGTTGAGCTTGCGCAGCCGCCGTTCCAGGTGGCCCCAAGCAAACAGCGAGCGCCGCGCCTCGCGCTGCGCCAGTGCAATGCCCTGCAGCTCGCTGAAGAACGCGGCGCCGAAGCTGATCTCGGTGAGCCGCTGCGAGATTTCGCTGGCGGTGGTCGGCGTATCCGGCCAGCTGCACGGATGCAGCAGCACGGCGATGACGTCTCGCGTCGCGCACTCGTGCAGCAACGGATAGAGCGGCGGATTCGCTGTCAGACCTCCGTCCCAATAGCCCTCGCCGTCAACGATCACGGTCTTGTGCACGGCAGGCAGGCATGCTGATGCCAGCAGCACGTCCAACGAGATCTCGCGCGTACGAAAGAGGCGCAGCGTGCCGGTGCTGACGCGCGTCGTCGCGATGAAGAGGTCGAGTCTGCACTCGGCCCGCAGGCGGTCGAAGTCAATTTGCGCCGCGAGGATGTCGCGCAGCGGATTGAGGTCGAAGGGGTTCAACTGATACGGCGCGAAGAAACGCACGAGCGCCAGATACGCGCTGAAGGCCGGCGTCGGTTTCACCTGCAGTCCATTCGACTGCGACCAGTCGATCGGAATGAAGTTTGGCGGCGCGCTGGCGGCAACCGCGTCCCAGAAGTCCTTCAGGGCCTGCCGCGCACCGTCTCGACCATCGAGCAGAGTGCCGTAGGCAAGCGCCACGGCGTTCATGGCGCCGGCGCTTGCGCCACTGACAGCCTGAATGTCGACCCGCCCGTCTTCCAGCAGCTGATCGAGCACGCCCCAGGTGAACGCACCGTGAGACCCGCCGCCCTGCAGGGCCAGCGTTGCCGGAATTCTTCGCATCGGGGCAGCCTACATGCAAGCGCGGCGTGGCACGGTGACGCGGGCTTCCGCTGCCGCAGCGCACGAGGTTGACGGGCTAGCCCGCCGACGGTTGAGTCATCGCGGCAGGGCGTACCCAGCGATCGAAATCCTCCGCGCTGACATAGCCCAGCGCGAGTGCTGTCTCCCGCAACGTCCTGCCTTCGTGGTGCGCCTGGTGCGCAATCTTTGCGGCCTTGTCGTAACCGATGTGCGGCGCGAGCGCGGTGACGAGCATAAGCGAACGGTCCAGCAGTTCGCCGATGCGATCGAGGCGCGGCTCGATCCCGCGCGCACAGTGTTCGTCGAAGTGCCGCATGCCGTCCGCGAGCAGCCGGGCACTGGTCAGGGCGTTGGCAGCGATCACGGGTTTATTGACGTTCAGTTCGAAGTTACCCGTCGCTCCGCCGAAATTGACCGCGACGTCGTTGCCGAACACCTGCGCGCAGATCATCAACAGCGACTCGCTCTGCGTGGGGTTGATCTTGCCCGGCATGATCGAACTACCCGGTTCGTTTTCCGGAATCGATATTTCCCCCAGACCCGAGCGCGGGCCGCTCGAAAGCCAGCGCACGTCGTTGGCGATCTTCGACAGTGCCGCGGCCAGCGTCTTCAGTGCCCCGTGGGCGAATACAACCGCGTCGTGGGCGGCAAGCGCAGCGAAGCGATTCTCCGCCTGCGTGAACGGCAGCCCGGTCGCGCGGGCCAGTTCGGCGGCAACGCGCGCGCCGAACTCGGGGTGCGTGGCCAGTCCCGTGCCCACCGCTGTGCCGCCGATGGCCAGCGGATAGAGTGCCGCAAGAGCCGATTCGACGGCCTGGCGCGCGAAGTCCAGCTGTGCGACATAGCCGGAAAACTCCTGTCCCAGCGTGATCGGCGTGGCATCCTGCAGGTGGGTGCGGCCGATCTTGACGATCGGTTCGAAGGCCTGCGACTTGCTTGACAGCGTGGCGCGCAGTCCATCGAGCGAAGGCAGCAGGTGTTGCGCGATCGCGATCGCGAGTGCGACGTGCATCGCGGTCGGGATGACGTCATTCGACGACTGGCCGCGATTGACGTGGTCGTTGGGATGCACGGTACGGCTGCCACGCGCAAGGCCGAGGAGTTCACCGGCACGATTGGCGATGACCTCGTTGACGTTCATGTTCGTCTGTGTGCCCGAGCCGGTTTGCCAGACCGGCAGCGGGAAGTGGTCGTCATGGTGGCCGGCGACAACCTCGTCCGCCGCCGTGGCGATGGCCTCGGCGAGGCGGGCGTCGAGCAGACCAAGACCCAGGTTGATCCGCGCCGCCGCGCCCTTGACGCGCGCGATCGCGTGGATCAGCGGCAGTGGCATGCGGTCGCCCGCCGGAAAGTGGTGCAGCGCGCGCTGCGTCTGTGCGCCCCACAGCGCGGTGGCCGGAACCTCGATAGGTCCGAAGCTGTCGTGTTCGGTACGGGTGTCGGAAGTAGGAGTCATGGCGCCTCCGAGGCGGGAGCGTGGTCACTACGGTAGCCGATCGTCGGCAACACCGCGCGCCGGTTGCGCGCAAAATGGCAATTCAGTACCTGATGAAACTGCGGGACAGCATGAGCAAGGCGTTCGTGAAGGATGACGCCGGCGACGGCGACGAGGACGAGATCGAATTGCCGGAACTCCCGGCAGGCGTGCGCAACTACATCACGCCGTCCGGCTACCGGCGGCTGCGCGACGAACTGGCGCACCTGGTGAAGACCGAGCGTCCGGAAGTCGTGCGCGTCGTGTCGTGGGCCGCCTCGAACGGCGATCGTTCCGAAAACGGCGATTACATCTATGGCAAGAAGCGCCTGCGCGAGATCGACCGGCGCATCCGCTTCCTGACCAGGCGCCTCGACATTGCAGAAGTGGTCGACCCGGCCACCCGGCCCGCCACGGACCAGGTCTTCTTCGGGGCGACCGTCGAATACGAAACGGGCGGTCAGACGAACGAGATCACGATCGTCGGCATCGACGAGGTCGACCCGGCCAACGGCCGGGTCAGCTGGATCTCGCCGATTGCCCGGGCGCTGCTGAAGGCGAAAGAGGGCGACGTCGTGCAGCTGAAGACGCCCGCGGGCGTCGACACGCTGGAGATCCTGGCGGTGCGCTACGCAGCGTCGTGAGAATGCGCGCGCGTGCCGCCGCGCGGCCGCGTCACCTTTGCCACCTGCTTCACCCGTCGCAACGTGCGGATCACTCGCGCGAGATGGGTGCGGTCACGCACCTGCACCTTGAAATGGATCAGCGCGATGCGGGCGTCCTCGTCATCGACGTGGACATTCAGGATGTTCGACTCGGCCTCGGCAATCGCCACTGCAATGCGTCCGAGCACGCCGCGTTCGTTGTCCGCGTTGACATCGAGTCCCACCGTGAAGAATGACGCCGGCTCGCGTGCCCACTGCAATTCGATCCAGCGATCGGGATCGGCTTTGCGCGCGCGCTGCGCGTGCACGCAGTCGGCCTGGTGCACGGCCAGCCCCTGGCCCTTGCGAATGTGCCCGACGATCGGGTCATCGGGAATCGGGTGGCAGCAGTTCGCCATCTGCACGGCCATGCCTTCGGTGCCGCGGACCACGACCGGCACCGCCGCTGACGGCGCGGGCGACCCGTCGGTAGGTTCTCCGTTCCCCTCGGTTCCCGCGGCGAGCGCAAGCTGTCTTGCGACCACAGCGGCGAGTCGTCGTCCGAGTCCGATGTCGGCGAACAGCGCCGCGCGCGACTCGATTTCTGCGGCACGGATGACACCGTCCCACTGCTCCTCGGTGACGGCGCCAAGCGCCAGGTTGAACTGGCGCGCCGCCTGCGCCAGCAGCCGTTCGCCGAGTTCGACTGACTCGTCGAACTTCATCGTGCGCAGGAAATGGCGGATTTCCGAGCGTGCCTTGCCGGTACGCACGAATGACAGCCAGGCCGGGTTGGGGCGTGCCACCGGACCGGTGACGATCTCCACCATGTCGCCGTTGCGCAGCGGGGTGCGCAATGCCTGGATCTCGCCGTTGATGCGCGCCGCGACCGTCTTGTTGCCGACGTCGGTGTGGATTCCGTAGGCGAAGTCGACGGCAGTCGCGCCGCGCGGCAACGAGACGATCCTGCCCTTCGGCGTGAAAACGTAGACCTTGTCCGGGAAGAGGTCGACCTTGATGTGCTCGAGGAACTCGCTCGAGTCGCCCGTGTGGCGCTGGATCTCGAGCAGCGACTGCAGCCACTGGTGCGTGCGCGACTGCAGTTCCGACAGGTCGGAGTCGTCGTCCTTGTAGAGCCAGTGCGCCGCGACGCCGGACTCGGCGACGTGGTGCATCTCCTTCGTGCGGATCTGGAATTCGACCGGTGTGCCGTACGGCCCGATCAGCGTCGTGTGCAGCGACTGGTAGCCGTTGACCTTCGGAATGGCGATGTAGTCCTTGAACTTCCCCGGCACCGGCTTGAAGAGTGCGTGCAGCGCTCCGAGTGCGACGTAGCATTCGCTGCGCGTCTCCACGACGATGCGAAAGCCGTAGATGTCGAGCACCTCGGAGAAAGACAGGTTCTTCTCGACCATCTTCCGATAGATGCCGAAGAGCGTCTTTTCGCGGCCATAGACCTCGGCGCGCAGCTTGGTTTCCTGCAGCGCCTTGCGCACAGATTGCAGGATCTTGCTGAGCAGTTCGCGGCGATTGCCTCTCGCTCCGAGAACCGCCCTCTGCAGCACCCGATATCGCATCGGGTGCAGATGCTGGAAGCTCAGCTCCTCGAGATCCCGGAACAGGTTGTTGAGACCGAGGCGATGCGCGATCGGAGCGTAGATTTCCAGGGTTTCGCGTGCAATGCGCCGGCGCTTCTCGGGTTCGACCGCATCGAGCGTGCGCATGTTGTGCAGCCGGTCCGCGAGCTTGATCAGCATGACGCGCACGTCGCGCGCCATCGCCAGCAGCATCTTGCGGAAGTTCTCGGCCTGCGCCTGCTCGGTCGACGAGAACTGCAGCTTGTCGAGCTTGGAAACGCCGTCGACCAGATCGGCGACGGTCGAGCCGAAGCGTTCGATCAACTGCTGCTTGGGAATGCCGGAGTCTTCGAGCACGTCGTGCAGCAGCGCGGCCTGTATCGCTGCGCCGTCCAGACGCCAGTCGGTCAGGATTTCGGCGACGGCGAGCGGGTGCGTGATGTACGGCGCGCCGCTGCGACGGAACTGCCCGAGGTGCGCTTCGTCGGAGAAGCGGAAGGCGTCCTTGACTTTCTGCACGTCAGAGGACGGCAGGTACTTCTTGACGCGTTCCGAGAGCGTCGCGACGGTCGCGACGCCGTCGGAAGCGGGTGGCTCAGCCGAGTCGCTGCGCCAGACGGCCTTCTTCAGCGCCTCCGCGGCGCGACGTGCGAAGCCGGGCTGGGGGGGGTGATTCGCGGGAAGCGGGGGATCCTCTGGCCGCATCGTGCTTGCCTGGCGTCGGGGCTGGCGTCACACGGTGCAGGCCACGACGGGTCTCAGGTCGGTACTTTGCGCAGCATTTCAATGCCGACCTTGGCCTGCGCGATTTCGCGCAGCGCGGCGACGGCCGGCTTGTCCTTGCTGTCGATCTTGGGCGTGTGGCCCTGGGCCAGTTGCCGCGCCCGGTAAGCCGCGGCGAGCGCGAGCTGGAAGCGGTTGGGAATGTGCTTCAGACAATCTTCAACGGTGATGCGAGCCATGGGCAATCTCGGAGGGAGAAAGGAATTGCCCCGATTCTAGCTGAGGAGGAGACTCGTACGATCGGTGGCCCTCGCCACGCTCAGCCCCGGCTGCCAGTAGCGCGCGGCCCGGAGTCAATTTTGCGCGTGCCTTTGAAGATCGGCCGAGCGCCGGGCCGCCCCAAGCTCGACCGACTGATCAGATCGGGTCGAGTGCACGTGCGATTGCGCAGCAATCGCGTACACGAGACCCGCCTACGCGATCCCCAGTTGCGCGAAGAGCTCGTGGTGCCGCGCCGCCTGGCTGCCGTAGCGCAGCCGTGTGGCGGTGACGATCGCGGTCAGCTGCGCGAGCGCGGCCGAGAAGTCCTCGTTGATGATGACATAGTCGAACTCCGGCGCGTGGGCGATCTCGCTGCCGGCCGCAAGCAGCCTGCGGGTAATGACTGCCGGCGCATCCTGGCCGCGCTTGTGCAGGCGCGCCTCCAGCGCGTCAATCGACGGCGGAAGAATGAAGATGCCGACCGCGTGATTGAAGCTGCCCTTCACTTGGCGCGCGCCCTGCCAGTCGATCTCCAGCAGGACGTCCGTGCCGGCGCCGATGCGTTGCTCGATCCATACGCGCGAGGTCGCGTAGTAGTTGCCGTGGACCTCGGCGCTTTCGAGAAAGTCCCCGGCGGCGCGCAGGCGCATGAATTCATCGGCCGAAACGAAGTGATATTCGCGTCCGTCGACTTCGCCCGGGCGCGGCGGGCGCGTCGTGTGGGACACGGAGAGCGCAATTCCCGGGTCTTGCTCCAGCAAGGCGTTGACCAGCGTCGATTTGCCGGCGCCCGAGGGCGCCACGACGAGAAACACGTTGCCGGCCTGGCCGGCATCCAGTGCAGCGGACGGTGTCGGTTGGGTCGGCGTCATTCCAGGTTCTGGATCTGTTCGCGCATCTGTTCGATCAGCAGCTTCAGTTCGACCGATGCATTCGTCATCTCGATCGCTGCCGCCTTGGATCCGAGCGTGTTGGCTTCGCGGTTGAGTTCCTGCATCAGGAAGTCAAGCCTGCGCCCGACCGGACCCCCGGCGTCGAGGACACGGCGCACTTCGCCCACGTGGGTGGTCAGGCGCTTGATTTCCTCATCGACATCCATGCGCAGGCCATACAGGGTCACTTCCTGGCGGATGCGGTCGCCGACCTCCTCACGGGTGAGGCTGGAGGCGTCCGCCAGCGCGCGCCCGAGCGCCTGTTCCAGGCGCTCGACCAGCTTGCGTTCCACGGCCGCGAGCAGTTCGGGTGCGCGCGCCTTGACCTGCGCGGCAATCGCATCGATCGCATCGCAGTGAATGCGCAGCAGGTCGCGCAACGCCGCGCCTTCGCGCTGACGTGAGGCGGCCAGCGCATCGAGTGCTTCAGCGAGCGCGTCGAGGACCGCACCGCGCAGCGCCTCGGGATCGGCCACCGGCGCATCGACGACGCCGGGCCAGGCCAGCACTTCGGCGGTGGTGAGCGGCGCAGTGCCGGGCACTGCTGCCGTGACCTCTTGCGCCAGTCGCTGCAGGCGCTCCAGCGCGGCGGCATTGATGCCGGCGCCGGTGTCGCTACCGACGCGGCTGATTGCGAGTCGACACTCCATCTTGCCGCGATTGACACGTGCGCTGATGGCCTCACGCAACGCCGGCTCGACGCTGCGGAGTTCATCCGGATAGCGGACCGAAAGATCGAGGAATCGTGAGTTGACCGACTTCAGTTCGAGCGTCACGGGCCCGAGGACACTCGGCCGGCTGGCGACCGCGAAGCCGGTCATGCTGGCGACGGGTTTCATGCTGTCGCTCGGAAGATGGCGGAGACCAACAATCGAAACCCCGGTATGACGGACTTTTCTAGCCTTATGGAGGCTACGGGACGCGAGACCCTTTTCGTTAGAATCGCCCCGATCTTTTCACGCAGCAGTGCTCATGCCGGCGCAGACCAACGCATCTTTGCCCGAAGGCCTTGAAGTCGGCGGCTACCGCATTGTAAAGAAGATATCCAGCGGCGGCTTCTCCATCGTGTACCTCGCGACGGACGAAAACGGCAACTCGGTTGCCATCAAGGAGTACATGCCGGCCGCACTGGCGCAGCGCAAGCCGGGCGAACTCTCGCCTTATGTCGCGCCGGAGAACCTGAACACCTACCGCATCGGCCTCAAGTGCTTCTTCGAGGAAGGACGGGCGCTGGCGTCGATTTATCACCCGAACATCGTTCGAGTCATCAACTTTTTCCGCTCGAACGACACGGTGTACATGGTGATGAACTACGAGTCCGGACGCTCGCTGCAGGAACACATCCTGCGCAACCGCAACAAGGACCAGAAGGACGTCCTGTCCGAGCGCTTCGTCCGCCGCGTGTTTGCCCAAGTGATGAATGGGCTGCGCGAGGTGCACTCGAACCGCCTGCTGCACCTCGACGTGAAGCCCGCCAACGTCTACCTGCGCATGGACGGCACACCGATCCTGCTCGACTTCGGTGCGGCCCGTCAGACACTGCAGCGGGACATCAGCAAGACCTACCCGATGTACACGCCGGGCTTTGCGGCGCCGGAGCTGTACAAACGCGACGCCGAGCTGGGCCCTTGGACTGACGTCTATTCGATCGGCTCATGCATTTACGCGTGCATGTCCGGCATGCCGCCGCAGGAGGCCGACCAGCGCCTCAAGGAAGACAAGATGCCGACGGCGCTGCGTTCGTTCCGCGGCCTGTACTCGAACCAGCTGATCTCGATGGTCGAGCGCTGCCTGCGCCTCAACTCGCTGGAGCGCCCGCAGACTGTCTATGCGGTGCAAAAGGAACTGCTGCAGAACGTGCCCGAGCGCCCCGAATTCTCGGTCATGGAACGCACCGGCGCCCGCTGGCGCGGCCTTCAGGACCGTCTGACGCGGTTCATGAAGGATCACAACATCACGTGGTTTTAGGGCCGCCGCAGAAAAGTGCAAACCTACTTTTCTGCGGTCGATCAGAAAAAATCGCTGGCGGAGCCAGTCGATTTTTTTCATTACAACGGCGCAAAGAGCTGGCACTGTCTGCTTTCTGGTATGGCGCCTCCGCTTGTGCAGTTGCACTGCGGGCGGGCGCCCGGCCGCCCGAAGCTCGCCCGCCTGACTAGTCGCGACGAGTGCACGTGCGACCGCGCCAGCGGTCGCGTACACGAGGAGCGCTGATGCGTTTTTCCGTCTACCAGGAAAGCAAGAAAGGCGGGCGGCGCGTCAATCAGGACCGCATGGGGTACCTGTACACGCGCGACTCGATGCTGATCCTGGTGGCGGACGGCATGGGCGGGCATGCGCGCGGCGAAGTGGCTTCGCAGCTGACGTTGCAGACGGTCGCATCGATCTACCAGCGCGATGCCAAGCCCATCTTGCCCGACCCGGCGCGCTTCCTCGAGGAATCGGTGCTGGCCGCGCATCGCGAGTTGCACCGTTATCGGGCCGAACACAGCCTGCCCGAAGCCCCGCGCACGACGCTGGTGGCGTGCATCGTCCAGCAGGGTGTCGCCATCTGGGCGCACGTCGGTGACTCGCGCCTGTACCTGATCCGCGGTGGCCGCATCCTCGAGCGCACGATCGATCACTCGCGTGTGCATCACCTCGTCGCCTCCGGGCTGATCCGGCCGGAAGACGCGAAGGACCACCCGGAGCGCAACCGCATTTTCAACTGCATCGGTGCCTACGTCGCGCCCACCGTCGAGGTGAGCCGGCCTTTCGCCTTGCGCAACGGCGACACGGTGCTGCTTTGCTCGGATGGCCTGTGGGGCGCGCTCAGCGACCGGCAGGTGGCTGAAGCGTTCACCGGCAAGACCGTCATGCGCGCAGTGCCGGAACTGATGGAACTCGCGCTGGAATTGAGCGGCCCCGAGGCCGACAACTGCACGGCGATCGCCATGACCTGGGCCGGCACCGAATCGGTGGAGATGGTGCCACCGACCGAGGATCCGGTCTCAACGTTGCTGATCCCGGAGGGCACGGTGGCGTCAACGATCCAGATGCCGCGCCACGGTGAGCCCGCGGCCGACGAAGAACTGTCCGAAGACCAGATCGACGACGCGGTGGCTGAGATCCAGAAGGCCATCCAGCGCTCGTCCAAACTCGTCAGCAAGTAAACGGCGTCAATCGGGCGGTCGGCGGTCGCGTCGCCGGCCTGCGGTAGCCTTGCGGTCGTTTCCTTGCCTGTGAGCCCGCATGACCCCGCCTGCAACGATTGCGCCGCGACCGAGCGGCCGTCGCCCCGACGAGCTTCGCCCGGTGCGCCTGACCCGTCGCTACACCAAACACGCCGAAGGGCTCCGTACTCGTCGAGTTCGGCGATACCCGCGTGCTCTGCACCGCCAGCGTCGAGGAACGCGTGCCACCCTTCCTCAAGGGCAAGGGCGAGGGCTGGCTCACTGCCGAGTACGGCATGCTGCCTCGTGCAACTAACACCCGCAGCGATCGCGAAGCCGCGCGCGGCAAACAGAGCGGCCGCACGCATGAGATCCAGCGCCTGATCGGCCGCAGTCTGCGCGCCGTCTTCGACCTTCGCCTGCTGGGCGAGCGCACGTTGCACATCGACTGCGACGTGATCCAGGCCGACGGCGGCACACGCACCGCGGCCATCACCGGCGGTTATGTCGCCGCGGTGGACGCGGCGCGCTGGCTGCGCGAGCGCGGCATGATCGAGAACCTGCCGGTGCGCGATCACGTCGCGGCGGTGTCGGTCGGCGTTCTTGGGTCGGGCGCTATCCTCGACCTCGATTACGCCGAGGACTCGCAGTGCGACACCGACATGAACGTCGTGATGACCGGACGCGGCCGTTTCGTGGAAATCCAGGGAACGGCGGAAGGCGAGCCGTTCACCGACGCACAGATGACCGACATGATGGCGTTGGCCCGCAAGGGCATCGCCGAACTGGTCGCGGCCCAGAAGCACGCCCTCGACGAGGCATGAATCCGCGCGCCCGCGACGTCGAAATCCACCCGCGTCGTTCGTCGCTTCGATGACTCGACGCATCGTCCTGGCGTCGTCGAATGACGGCAAGCTGCGCGAGTTCCGTGCGCTGCTGGCCGGGCTCGACTTCGAGGTGATCCCGCAGCGCGAACTGGGCATCGATGCCGCCGAGGAGCCGCACCTGACGTTCGTCGAGAACGCGCTGGCGAAAGCGCGCCACGCCGCCGGCCGAAGCGGACTGCCGGCGCTCGCCGATGATTCGGGTCTGTGCGTGCAGGCGCTCGATGGCGCGCCGGGGGTGCACTCTGCGCGCTTTGCCGGCGGCAAGGGCGATGACGCGGCCAACAACGCGGAACTGCTGCGGCGGCTGGCCGACGTCGCCGACCGGCGCGGCCACTATGTCTGTGTGCTGGTGGCCGTGCGCGCGGCCGACGATCCGGAGCCGCTGGTTGCGGATGCCCGGTGGCATGGGCAGATACTGCGCGCTCCGCGCGGCACGGGTGGATTCGGCTATGACCCGCTGTTCTTCGTGCCTGAGGTCGGCTGCAGCGCCGCGGAACTCGCAGCCGAAGAGAAGAACCGCATCAGTCATCGCGGCCTGGCCTTGCGTGAACTGGCGCAGCGGCTGGCCGCGTGGCGCTAGCGGAGCCGGCTGCAGATGGGCGTGATCCCGATCGCGCCAGCGGGCGCTGCGCCCGCGGATGTCTCGGCCTATCTGCGACCCGGGACGCTGAATCTGCCGGCGCTGCCCCCGCTGTCGCTTTACGTGCACTTCCCGTGGTGCGTGCGCAAGTGTCCGTACTGCGATTTCAATTCGCACGAGCCCGAAGGTGGGGCCGCCGCCATTCCGGAGGCCGACTATCTGCGCGCGCTGCGCGCGGATATCGAGTCGGCTTTGCCGCTGATCTGGGGACGACGCATCATCAGCGTGTTCATTGGCGGCGGCACGCCGAGCCTGCTGAGCGCCGGCGGACTCGACACGCTGCTGTCCGACGTGCGCGCGCTGCTGACGCTCGAAGCCGACTGCGAAATCACGCTGGAGGCGAACCCCGGCACGGTCGAGGCCGGGCGCTTTGCCTCCTACCGCGCGTCCGGCGTGAACCGGCTATCGATCGGCGTGCAGTCGTTCGACGACACCAGGCTGCGGGCGCTCGGGCGCATCCACGACCGGCGCCAGGCGTTGGCGGCGATCGATGTGGCACAGCGCCACTTCGACAACTTCAACCTCGACCTGATGTACGGACTGCCGCAGCAGAGCCTGAAAGGGGCTCAGCGCGACGTCGAGCAGGCGCTCGTCCTCGCGCCGCCGCATCTGTCGCTGTATCAGCTCACGCTCGAGCCCAACACCGTCTTTGCCAAGCATCCGCCGCGACTTCCGGACGACGACACCGCGGCCGCCATGCAGGACTGGATCGAAACGCGTACGGCTGAAGCCGGCTACCGGCACTACGAGGTGTCGGCTTATGCGCAGCCCGGCCGCACCTGCAGGCATAACCTCAACTACTGGGGCTTCGGCGACTACCTCGGCGTCGGGCCGGGGGCGCATTCGAAGCTGTCCTTTCCGCATCGCATCGTGCGGCAGGTGCGCTACCGCAGCCCCGCGAGCTATCTGCAGCGGGCGCAACGCGGCGACTTTCTCGCCGAAAGTCTTGAGGTCGAGCGCGCCGACTTGCCGTTCGAGTTCATGCTGAATGCGATGCGACTGCTCGATGGCGTACCCGCCGCCTGGTTCGTCGAACGCACCGGCCTGCCCCCAGGTGCGATCGAACATGGGCTTGTCGAGGCTGAACGGCGCGGACTGTTGACCGCAGACCATGCGTACTGGCGCCCGACCCCCCTCGGCGCCCGATTTCTGAGCGACCTGCAGAGCCTGTTTCTACCATCGCGATGAATGCACTTGCATGGTGCGGAGGCGCACTACGATGGCGCATAATGCGTGTTCGCGGTGCTGTCGCTGATCCTTTCTGCTCGTTCTGACGTCCGCCATGCGCTGTTTAAACCGGCGTCGCACAAGGCTAGTGCAGGGTCAAAGGCCGTCTGCGCGCATTTGGCATAGTTCCTGCGTTGCGCTGCACCAGTTCCCGAGGGGTCCCAGGAGCCCGGCTTGGGGATCGTTTTCAACCACGAGCGATTGAGGAGAAAGAATGGCCACGGCCAAAGACGTCATGAAGATGATCACGGACAACGAGGCACTGTTCGTTGATCTGCGGTTTACCGACACGAAGGGCAAGGAGCAGCACGTCTCAGTCCCCGCCAAGGCCTTCGAAGAAGACAAGTTCGAGCAGGGCCACGCGTTCGACGGCTCGTCGATCGGTGGCTGGAAGGGCATCGAAGCCTCCGACATGCTGTTGATGCCGGATCCGACGACGGCTCGCATGGATCCGTTCCGCGAAGAGAACACGCTGATCATCACCTGCGACGTCATCGAGCCGTCGACCGGCAAGGGCTACGACCGTGACCCGCGCTCGCTCGCGAAGCGCGCCGAGGCTTACCTGAAGTCGACGGGCCTGGGTGACACGGCCTACTTCGGACCCGAACCGGAATTCTTCATCTTCGACGGCGTCACGTGGAATGTCGACATGTCGGGCTGCCATGTCCGTATCAAGTCCGAAGAAGCACCATGGTCGACCGGACTCGAGTACGAAGCCGGCAACCTGGCACATCGCCCGCCGGTCAAGGGCGGCTACTTCCCGGTCCCGCCGGTCGACTCGCTGCAGGACATTCGCTCCGAGATGTGCCTGCTGCTCGAGCAGCAGGGCGTCGAAGTCGAGGTGCACCACCACGAAGTCGCGGCGCCGGGACAGTGCGAGATCGGCACCAAGTTCTCGACGCTGGTGAAGCGCGCCGACTGGCTGCAGATCCTGAAGTACACGGTGTGGAATGTCGCGGCAAGCTACGGCAAGACGGCGACGTTCATGCCGAAGCCGGTCGTCGGTGACAACGGCTCGGGCATGCACGTACACCAGTCGGTGTGGAAGGACGGCGCCAATCTGTTCGCGGGCAACGGCTACGCAGGACTGTCGGACTTCGCGCTGTACTACATCGGCGGCATCATCAAGCACGCCAAGTCGCTGAACGCGTTCACCAATCCGGGTACCAATTCCTACAAGCGTCTGGTACCGGGCTTTGAAGCGCCGATCAACCTGGCGTACTCGGCGCGCAATCGCTCGGCCTCGTGCCGCATCCCGTACGTCAGCAACCCGAAGGGGCGCCGTGTCGAAGTGCGCTTCCCCGATCCCACCTGCAATCCGTACCTCGGATTCGCGGCCATGCTGATGGCTGGCCTCGACGGCGTGCAGAACAAGATCCATCCGGGCGAGCCGATGGACAAGAATCTGTACGACCTGGAGCCTGAAGAGGCCGCCAAGATCCCGCATCCGTGCGCGTCGCTCGACGAGGCGCTCGAAAACCTCGACCGGGATCGCGAATTCCTGACGCGCGGCGGCGTTTTCGCGAGCGACATGATCGACGCCTACATCGCGCTGAAGATGGAAGAAGTCACGCGCTTCCGGATGACGACGCATCCGGTCGAGTTCGACATGTACTACAGCTCGTAAGGCGTCAGCGCCTTCGCGAGCAACGGGGGCGGGGAACCGCCCCTGTTTGCTTCAACCCCGCAGCCGGATGACCCTGACGTCCCCAGAATGCGCGAACTGACACCCGATCAGCTTGTACTTGCCCCTATTCCTGGCGCAGTGGTGCCTTACACTGCGGCCGGTCTGTCTCGTGGGGGGCATGCAGATGTATCGATTCTGGCCTGGGGTCGCACTGTCGGTGGCGGTTGCCGCACCGTGGTCGGCGCTCGCGCAGTCGTCGGACATCTTCATGTGCGTCGACGATCAGGGCAACAAATCGTTCCAGAACGTCGGCACGGGCAAGGGCTGCAAGCGGATGGACGTGGGTCCGGTGCTTTCGGTGCCTGCGCCGAGGCTGCCGGCCGGCGCGCGCGGTCAGACGGGCGCGGAAGATCGTGCTTCGGTGTCGCCGGCTTCGTTTCCGCGCGTCGATCGGGATACGCAGCGCACCCGCGACACCGATCGTCGTCGCATCCTCGAGGACGAACTGAGGGCCGAAGAGGAACGCCTGGGGCGGCTGCGCGCCGA
Organism: uncultured beta proteobacterium; assembly: GCA_963712485.1. GTDB lineage: Bacteria > Pseudomonadota > Gammaproteobacteria > Burkholderiales > Burkholderiaceae_F > JALORV01. The sequence goes on along the minus strand of CAVQID010000057.1, from coordinate 78,015 downwards.
GTTCAACAATGGCGAGCCGGAGCGGCGCGGTGACGAGCGCAACTTCGCGCTCTACCAGGAGCGCATCCAGCGCCTGCGCGAAGACATCGCGCGCGGCGAGACCAACGTCGGCGCGCTGCGCCGCGAAATCGCGCTGCTTCGTACCCAGTAGTTCCCGCCGCAAGGCGTGCCGCACGGCGCCCCGATGGGTCGTCCGATGAGCGCGCTCGCGCACATCGAACCCGTATTCGACGGCCAGTTCGACGGCCTCGATCTGCTGTCGACGGCCGTCATCGTGCTCGACGCCGCGGCGCGCATCGTGCACGTCAACCAGGCGACCGAACTGCTGCTCGGCAGCTCGCGCAAGAACCTGCTCGGGCCAGTCGGCCGAGCGCGTCATCGGTGACCAGCTGCAGATGCAGCAACTCGTGGCCGATGCGCGTGCCAATGTCTTCGGTGAGCGGCGCCAGCTGATGGAGCTCAAGCGCTTCGGCCGCGAACCCGTGCCCGTGCGCGTCACGGCGACCGCGCAGTACGGCTCGGACACGCCGCTGGTTCTGGAGATCTCCGAAATCGAGCAGCAATTGAAGGTCGACCGCGAGGAGCGGCAGCTCGGCCTGTCGGAAGCCAACCGCCAGCTGCTGCGCAACCTCGCGCACGAGATCAAGAATCCGCTGGGGGGCGTGCGTGGTGCCGCGCAGTTGCTCGATGGTGAACTGGCCAACCCCGAGCAGCGCGAGTACACCCGCGTGATCATCGCCGAAGCGGATCGGCTGCAGGCGCTGGTGGATCGCCTGCTGGCACCGCATCGCCAGGCACGCGTCGTCGCCGAACTCAACATCCACGAGGTGTGCGAGCGCGTCCGCATGATCATCCTCGCCGAGTTTCCGCGCGGGTTGACGATAGAGCGTGATTACGACGCCAGCGTTCCAGACTTCCGTGGCGACCGCGAGCAGCTGATCCAGGCTTTGCTCAACATCGTGCGCAATGCGACTCAGGCGCTCGAAGCGCGAATCGACGCCGGCGATGCGGTCATCATCGTGCGCACGCGCGTCGCGCGGCAGGTGACGATTGCCCGCGCACGACATCGGCTGGCGCTCGATCTACACGTGATCGACAACGGGCCGGGTGTGCCCAATGACATCAAGGACCGTATCTTCTTCCCGCTGGTTTCCGGCCGCGATGACGGCACGGGCCTCGGGCTCACGCTGGCACAGACCTTCATCCAGCAGCACGACGGCATCATCGAAGTGGACAGCCGTCCCGGCCGAACCGATTTCCGCATCCTCCTACCTCTCCCATGAAGCCAATCTGGATCGTCGACGACGATCGGTCGATACGCTGGGTCCTGGAAAAGGCGCTGGCGCGTGAGAACCTGCCGTGCAAAGCGTTCGGTGGCGCGCAGGAGGTCCTCGATGAACTCGAGCACGACAGCCCGCAGGTGCTGATCTCCGACATTCGCATGCCTGGCATGAGCGGCATCGAACTGCTGCGCGCAGTCAAGCGCCGGCATCCGGCGCTGCCGGTCATCGTGATGACCGCGTTTTCCGACCTGGAAAGCGCAGTGTCGGCGTTCCAGGGTGGGGCCTTTGAATACCTGCCGAAGCCGTTCGACGTCGACAAGGCCGTCGAGTTGATCCGTCGCGCAGTCGACGAGAGCGTGCGTGAGTCGAGCGCCGACGAAGCTGTCGACGAAGTGCCCGAGATCCTCGGACAGGCGCCGGCGATGCAGGACGTGTTTCGCGCGATCGGACGCCTGAGCCAGTCGAATGTGACCGTGCTTCTGACCGGTGAGTCGGGCAGTGGCAAGGAGGTCGTGGCGCGTGCGCTGCACAAGCACAGCCCGCGTGCCGAGGCACCGTTCATTGCCCTCAACATGGCGGCGATTCCGCGCGACCTGCTGGAGTCCGAGCTCTTCGGCCACGAACGCGGCGCGTTCACGGGTGCCCAGGCGATGCGCCGCGGCCGCTTCGAGCAAGCCGAGGGCGGCACGCTGTTTCTCGATGAGATCGGCGACATGCCGGCCGAACTGCAGACCCGCCTGCTGCGGGTGCTCTCCGACGGCTTCTACTATCGCGTCGGCGGACACCAGCCGATCAAGGCCGAGGTGCGGGTGATTGCGGCCACGCACCAGAACCTCGAGGAGCGGGTGCGCCTGGGCCTGTTCCGCGAGGATCTCTATCACCGATTGAATGTGATCCGGCTGCGGCTGCCGGCGCTGCGCGAGCGCAGCGAGGACATTCCGCTGCTGGCGCGCCATTTCCTGGTGAAGAGCGCGCAGGAACTGGGCGTCGAGCCGAAGCGGCTTTCGGAAGAGGCGACGCGGTTCATCAGCCAGCTGCCGTTTCCGGGCAATGTCCGGCAGTTGGAGAACCTGTGCCACTGGCTGACGGTGCTGGCACCGGCGCAGGTAGTCAAGGTCGAGGATCTGCCGCTGGAAATGCGCCGGGACGCCCTGGTGCCACCGCCGGCATCGGTCGAGACTGTGACGACGTCGGCAACATCGGGGGCATCGAGTGCCGCGGTGGTTTCCGCCGGAGGCGACTGGACGTCGCCCCTGGTGAACGAGGTCGAGCGCCGTCTGCAGGCCGGCATGCCGGACGTCATGGAGAGCCTGTCGCGCGACTTCGAGGCTGCGGTGATCCGGACCGCGCTCAGGCTGACCCACGGGCGCCGGATCGATGCGGCCACACGCCTCGGGGTCGGCCGCAACACCATCACCCGCAAGATCCAGGAACTGCAGCTCGAAGACTGACGTCCCTGGTGGCTGTTGCGGGCAGTCGGAGTGGTCTGCTACAAGACCGAGCCCACCTGCGGTTCGTCCAGTGGAACTGCGTTTCGTCGCGGCTGTCTGCAATTCGTCGCACCGGCGCAGACAAGCCCGGACGGGCGCGGATAATCCGCCTCCACGCAGAAAGCACGGCCCGCGGGTCACGAGCCTGCGCACCGTTTTGGCGTCAATCCGGCGCCGAGGCCGGCACTGGGGGATTGAATGACAAGACGTGCAAAGATCTGGTGGCTAGTAGGGGTACTCGTACTGGCCATCGCGGGTGGCGGCGGCGCTGTGCTGGCCTCCCGGCAACCCAAGGCCCCGGCAGAAAAGAAGGACGACCGGCCGCCACTCGAGTTCGCGCAGGCCGACGTGGTGCGGTTGCAGCCAAAGCGCCTCTCCGTCGAACTGGCGGTTCCGGGCAGCGTGCTTGCCGTTTCGCAGGCCACGGTGCGCTCCAAGCTCTCGGCCGAGGTGAAGCGCGTGCTGGTTCGCGAGGGCGAACGGGTCAGCGTCGGGCAGGTCGTCGCGGAGTTCGACACCGCGCAACTGCGCGCGCAGATGGCCGAGCGCACGGCGACGCTTGAGTCGGCCCGCGCGCAGCTGGCCACGACCGAGCGCACGCGGCTCGCCAATGCGCAGCTGGTCAAGCAGAACTTCATTTCGCAGAACGCATTCGACACGGCCGATTCGGCGCATCAGGCACAGCTCGCCATGGTGGCGTCGGCGCGCGCGCAGCTGGAACAGACGCAGCTGCTTCTGAACGATTCGGTGGTCCGCGCGCCGATCAGCGGGATCGTATCCAAGCGCAACGTGCAACCCGGCGAGAAGCTCGCGTTCGATGCGCCTTTAATGTCGATCGTCGATCTTTCGCAGCTGGAAGTGCAGGCCCAGGTGCCGGTGTCCGATGTGCCGCAGATTCAGAAGGGCATGGCGGCGCAGGTGAACGTCGAAGGCATCCACGGCCGCTCCTTCGCGGGGCGGGTGGACCGCATCAATCCGAGCACCGAGCCCGGCACGCGTACGGTGAACATCTACGTCTCGCTGCCGAACGAAGACACGCTCCTCAAGGCAGGCATGTTCGCGCGCGTCATGCTGACCACGATGGTCGAGTCGGAGATGCAGTCGTTGCCGATGTCGGCGGTGCGTACCGATGGCCAGCAGAGCTATGTCTGGGTCATCGCCGACGGCAAGCTCACGCGGCGCAATGTGGCGACCGGCCGGCGCGATGAGCGGGCACAACTCGTCGAAGTGACCTCGGGTCTGGCGCCGTCCGACGTGGTCCTCGCGACCAAGTTCGACAACCTGAGGGACGGCCTGGCGGCGAAGGTGGTCGAGCTGCCGGGCGAATCGAAGCTTGCCGACCGTCGCACGCCGGACACGAAGGCACCCGCTTCGAACTGAGCGCGGACTCGTGCGAGGGCGCCGCAATTAGCGCGTCCATCGTCGCGGCGCGCGGAGGATTACGCAAATGTGGATGACGCGGGTTTCGATCAACCATCCGGTCTTCGCGACCATGGTGATGATCGGCCTCACGGTGCTGGGGCTGTTCTCCTATGCGCGACTGGGTGTCGAGCCGATGCCGGACGTGAGTCCGCCGGGCGTGCAGATCTGGGTGAACTATCCAGGGGCCTCGCCGGAGCAGGTCGAAAATGACATCGCCAAGCCGATCGAGAGCGCGGCCAACACGGTCGCCGGCGTCAAGCGGATCCTGTCTCGTTCCGACGAAGGCCGCTCGCTGACCTGGGTCGAATTCCGCTACGAAGTCGACATGAACCGCGCGATCCAGGAAGTGCGCGACAAGCTGGCGCAGATCCGCGCAACCTTCCCGCGCGACGTAAAGGACCCGGTGGTCGAGCGCGCCGGGGGCGAGAACGACCAGCCGGTCGCCTCGTTTGCGCTGATGGGCAAGGACAAGTCCTCGCGTGAACTCACGCTGCTTGCCGAGCAGGTCGTGCAGAAGGGCTTCGAACGCGTCAAGGGTGTCGGCCGCGTCAATCTCGGCGGCAATGTCACGCGGCAGATCCAGGTGCGGGTCGACCCGGCGAAGCTGACGGCGTTCGGCCTGTCGGTCGACCAGGTGGTGCAGGCACTGCGCACCGCCAACGTTTCGGTGCCGGTCGGCACCATCCACAACGAGACTTCGGAGTCGATCATCCGCGTCGATGGGCGGCTGCAGTCGCCCGAGCAGTTCGAACGCATCATCGTCGCCCGCAAGAACGGCGTGCCGATCCTGCTGTCGCAGGTCGCCACCGCAGTCGACGCCGAACGGGAACGCCTGTCGCTGTCGCGCGTCAACGGTCAGCCGGCGATCGGCGTGTCCGTGTTCAAGGCGCAGGATGCCAACATCGTCGATGTCGGGCAGGAACTGAAGTACGCGGCCGAGACGATCCGCAAGCAGCTGCCGCCGGGCATGGAATTGAAGTTCATGTGGGCGATGTCCGACTTCGTCGAGCAGTCGGTCAACAACGTCAAGACGACGATCATCGAGGGCGCGCTGTTGACGGTGTTCATCGTGTTCCTGTTCCTCGGCTCGTGGCGCAGCACCGTGATCACCGGGCTCACGCTGCCGATCTCGGTGATCGCGACCTTCACCGTGCTCTATTTCTGCGGCTTCACGTTGAACTACATGACGCTGATGGCGCTGTCGCTGTGCATCGGCCTGCTGATCGACGATGCGATCGTCGTGCGCGAGAACATCGTGCGTCACATCCACCTCGGCAAGGACCACCACACGGCGGCGCGCGAGGGTACCGACGAGATCGGCCTCGCGGTGCTGGCGACCACGCTGTCGATCGTCGCGGTGTTCGTGCCGATCGCCTTCATGGGCGGCATCGTCGGCAAGTTCTTCTATCCGTTCGGCATCACCGTGGCGGCTGCGGTGCTGGTGTCGCTGTTCGTCAGTTTCACGCTCGACCCGATGCTGTCGGCGGTCTGGCGTGATCCGCCCGAAGGCGCGCGTGGCCTCCCTGTGGTCGGACCGATGTTGCGCGGATTCGAGCGGCTGATCGACAAGGTCCATGCCATCTACGACCGTCTGTTGCGCTGGGCGCTTGCGCACCGCAAGTCCACCCTGCTGATCGCCGCGCTGAGCTTTGCCGCAGCGATTCCGATCGCCGGCGTGGTCGGCACCGAGATGATGCCGGAGGCGGACCAGAGCTACACCTCGGTTCGACTCACGATGCCGGTTGGATCGAGCCTCGACTATGCGAACGAACGGGTCAAGCGTGTCGAGGACGCGTTGCGCGAGTTCAAGGAGATCGATGCAGTCGATACGGGCATCGGCGTCGACGGCACGCGCAATACCGCCACGCTGAATCTCAAGCTCGTACCCCGCAACGAGCGCAAGCGCTCGCAGAAGGACCTGGAGCAGGCGATCCGCAAGCGCGTCGCCAGTATTCCCGGTGTCGAGCTCAAGGTGGGCTGGAACACGCCGATCTACGTTGCGCTGCTCGGCAACAACGACGCCGAGATGAACCGTGTCATCGCCGATCTCAAGACCAAGGTGCAGCAGATCCGCGGCGTCACCGACGTCGAGACCTCGGTGAAGGAGGGCACGCCGGCGCTGTCGATTCGGTTGAAGCCGGAACTCGCCGCCGAGTACGGCATCACGTATGCGCAGCTGGGAACGACGTTGCGCGCGATGATCGGCGGTGAAAACTCGGGTTACTGGCTCGCGCCCGATGGCCAGAACTACGAGGTCATCACGCAGCTGCCGCAGGCCAATCGCACGATCGTCGAAGACGTCGCCAACCTCAACATCTCGACCGGCCGGCAGCTCGCCGACGGTTCGCCCGAAGTCGTGCCGCTGCGGGCGATCGCCACGCTGCAGCGCACGTTCAATCCCGAGAACATCCGGCGCCAGGACCTGCAGCGGCGCGTCGCGCTGTTTGCGAACGTTCAGGGGCGACCCGCGGGTGATGCAGGACAGGAAGTGCAGGCGCTGGTGAAGGGCTACGAGCTCCCGCCGGGACTGCGCTTCGACGTCGGCGGGCAGATCCGCGAACAGCAGGAGATCAATGCGGCGATCCTCGGCGCACTGCTGATGGCCGTGATCTTCATCTACCTCGTGCTGGCCTCGCAGTTCGGCAGCTTCTTCCATCCGGTGGCGATCATGGCGTCGCTGCCGCTGTCGGTCGTCGGCGTCATGCTTGCACTGCTGGTCACCGGGACGACGCTCAATATCTTCTCGATGATCGGCATCGTGTTCCTGATGGGTCTGGTGACGAAGAACGCGATCTTGCTGGTGGACTTCGCCAACCGCGGCCAGCGTGACGGCCTCGATCGCCACGCGGCGCTGCTGGCCGCCGGCCAGGTGCGGTTGCGCCCGATCTTGATGACGACGGCTGCGATGATCTTCGGTATGTTGCCGCTGGCGATCGGCCTCGGTGAAGGCGCCGAGCAACAGGCGCCGATGGGCCGCGCGATCATTGGCGGGGTCATCACGTCGACACTGCTGACGCTGGTGGTCGTGCCGGTCATCTACACCTACATCGACGCCTTCGAGCGTCGCCTGAAAGAGCGACGTCGGCGCGGCACTACGGTGCTGGCGCACCAGCCTGCCGACAAGGCGTAATACCGGAGCCTGTTTTCACCTGGCGCGGCAGCAGGCGCCTCGCCCAGCACTGTGCCACTTGCCAGGCGGCGCGAACCCACCGCCATACAGAGGCGACGCGCGCGGCGTCAGATCCGCGATTCGCCGGGGCAACCCCAAGGTGAAGGAAGCGGATCGCACGGACCGACAGTGGTCCGAGATCGTCTGCGCACGGGAGGCCCGAACATCAACTCCTGGATCGCCAGTCTCCAAGGATCGGCCACCCGCTTGACGGCACGCAATCCACAGGGAGTACAGACCGCTAGTGTGAATCCAGTTTTACCGACTGCGCACAACGGACGGATTCATGGCGAAGACACTCATCGTTTATCACTCCCGCTCGGGCTACACCCGACGGATTGCGCGGGTACTGGCTGCCCGGCTCAATGCGGATCTCGAGGAGCTTCATATCGTGCAGCCGCTGGACGGGCCGCTCGGCTACTTGATGTGCGCGGTCGAGGCCATCAGCGGACTGGCCCCGGCACTGCGGCCCACGCGCAAGGATCCGGCCGCTTACGACCTCATCGTGGTCGGCACGCCGGTGTGGTTCTGGAGCCTGGCCAGTCCCGTGCGCAGCTGGCTCGAAGCCCATCCGCTGCGGCGCCGGCGCTTTGCCTTCTTCTGCACGATGGGTGGGTCGGGTGCGGCGTGCGTCTTCTCGACGATGAAACAACTGGCCGGCGCCGAACCGGTCGCCACACTCGCGCTTACCGACGACGGGATCGATGCGGCCGCGCATGCGAAGCTCGACACGTTTGTCGGCACCTTGCGGTCAGGCAGCAAGCCGCGACGGATCCCGCGAACGCGCGGCGCCACCGCCGCTGCTTGAATCGCCGCGAGGGGTCGGACGTGCTGCGAAAAGGGGGCGCACGCACGCCGCGGTCGCTTCGGCTACGCTAGCCGCATGAAGCAGATTCTGGCGGTACTGATGCTGAGCCTCGCCGTGGCGAGTGTGGCCCGCGCCGATCAAGCGGGTGGCCTTACCTGGGTGGCGCCTGCGGATTGGAAAGCTCAGGGCGAGCGACCGATGCGCGCAGCCACCTACACGGTTCCTCCCGCCAAAGGCGATGCCGAGGGCGCTGAACTGGCCGTCTTCTATTTCGGCGAAAGCAGCGGCGGCGGGGTGGACGCGAACGTGAAACGCTGGATCGATCAATTCCAAGGGCCGGATGGCAGCTCGGTGGCAAAGGACGCGAAGACCCGGAAGGAGAAGATCGCCGGGTTGCCGGCGACGACCGTCGATGTCAAGGGGACTTACGCCGGTGGGTCGATGATGGGTCCGTCGACGCCCAAGGCCGGCTATCGGCTGCTGGGGGCGATCGTCGAGGGCCCCGGCGGCAACGTTTTCTTCAAGCTCACCGGTCCGGACAAAACGGTCACGAACGCCGAGAAACCGTTCCGCAAGCTGCTCGACGGCATCAAGAAGAAGTAGCTGCAATCCGAATCCGAAGCGCAACTTCTGCGTCTTGCACTGCGCTAACCTCGGCGCCGTGGCCGCGCCGGAATCCTTCCTTGCCCGCGATCCTGACGAGCGCGTGCTGCGCTGGGGCTGGGTGTTCTGGTTCGCCTGGCTCGGCGTGGGCGGCGCGCTGCTGCTGGGCGACTATCGGGCCGGCGTGCTCGGCATCGGCGCCATCCTTGCAGGGCCATTTTGGGGAATCTGGCTGCTCTGGGCGCTGTATCGAGGCGTTCGATTCGGCATGCGCTGGATGCCGCAGTCCGGGTGGTCGCAATGGAGCGGCCGCTATTACGAGTTCGATGGCCGCCAGGTGCGCATTCTCTTTGATGGCGACGACATCTGGTTTGGCGCGGAAGACGTCTTCGACGTGCTCGACACGCCACGCCCGGCGCGCGACCCCGAGCGGGTGCGCAGCATTGTCGGGCGTGACGGCCTGAAGGCCGCGCCGGGCTCGACGCTCCTGAGCCTCTCCGAGAAAGGACTCGCGGCCTGGCTCGACCGGCGCACCGGTCGGTCGGCGGCGCAGTTCGCACGCTGGGTCGAAACCCAGGTTGTCGCGCCCTATCGTCGCCGCCGCGAACTCGATGGCGGTGGCGATGACGCGGACAAAGAGCGGAGCTGAGCCACGAACGGGAACGGAATCGCGCGCCGCGCGATAATCGCGATCTTTGCCTGAACGCGCTGACATGTCTCCACTCGCCCGGCTTTTCTCGCAGCATCGGATCAAGGTTTCGCGCGTATTCGGCATCGCGTTCGTCGCCGCACTGCTGCTTACGGGAAGCGTATGGCAAGGGACGGTGGTTGGGCGTCTGATGTTCCTCGTCGGCCTCGTACTCGCTGCTGGCGGGATGATCGGCCGAATCTGGTGCCTGACGTATTCCAGCGGCTACAAGAGTTCCGAACTGGTTACCCTGGGGCCCTATTCGGTCTGTCGCAACCCGCTGTATTTCTTTTCTTTCGTCGGCCTCGTCGGTATCGGACTGGCGACTGAAACCTTCACGCTGACGCTTTGCCTGATCGCGTTCTTCGCGCTGGTCTATCCGGCGGTGATCGCCGGGGAAGAAGAGTTCTTGCGCGGAAAGTTCGGCGAACCCTATCTCGAGTACTGCCGCCGCACGCCGCGATTCTTTCCGCGCTGGAGCCTTTTTGCGGAGCCTGAGTCGTACACCGTGCAGCCGCGCACGCTGCGGCGCTCGCTCGGCGGTGTCATCTGGTTCATCGGCCTGCCGGTCCTCATTCAGGTCCTGGTTTCACTACGCAGTGCCGGCTTGCTGGGCCGCATCGCATTGCTGCCCTGACGGCGAACCGGTTTCTGCCCGCAACCGCTCAGTCGACGGCGAGCACGACGTTGCCGATCACTTGCCCGCCTTCGACGAGTTCGTGTGCCGCGGCGATTTCGGACAACGGCAGCCGCTGGGCGATATGGTGTTGCAGCGCCCCTTCGACGAGAAATTGGGTGAGCGCGGTTTCCGCGCGCTGCCGGTCCTGCGGCGCCAGGTTGTAAACGATGAAGAAGTGCAGCGAAATGTTGCGGATAATGAGCGGCAGAAAGGGCAGCGAGAATTCCCGCGAACCGCTTCCGTAAACCACCGCTTCGCCGCCGGGCCTCAACAGCTCGGCATCCACCATGCCGTTGGCTGCGATATCGACTTCGATGACACGGTCGACGCCAATACCGTTCGTCTCGCTGCGCACCGCTTCGGGCACGTCGTCCCGACGATAGTCGATCACGGTGTCGGCGCCGGCCTTCCGGGCGATGGCTGCCTTCTCGGGACTGCTGACCGTGGCGAACACCTGCCTCGCACCAAGTAGCCGCGCAAACTGCACGGCGTAGTGGCCGACGGCGCCAGCACCACCGGCAACCAGAACGGTCTTGTCGCGCACGCCGCCGTGGCACTGCACCGCGTGCAGTGCTGTCAACGCCGGTATCCCGAAACACGCTCCCGCGTCCATAGCGACCCCGGCCGGCAGTTCGACCGCCTGATGCGAGGGCAGCACGATGTACTGCGCCGCGGTGCCCCAGGGCCGGCCCCAGGCCCCGTTCCACAGCCACACGCGTTCACCGATGCGGTCGGCAGCGACGCCCGCACCGACCCTGTCGATGGTTCCCGCGCCGTCACTGTGCGGCACGATGCGCGGAAACGGCATCGGCCCCGGTCGTAAGCCCCCGCGCGATTTGACATCCGAGGGATTGACGCCGGACCACTGCAGTCGGACACGGACTTCGCCGGGGCCGGGCTGTGGGTCGGGTAACTCGCCCACAACCAGCACTTCGCGCGCCGGTCCGGTTCGTTCGTAATAGGCCGCTTTCATGCGTGGCCGATCCGTTTCCTTTGGTGTGAGTCCCACCGCCCAACCTTGCGGTGAATGCGCGTCGCCCCGCGCCGCATCACGTCGTTGTCACCGACGGTCATTCGCGCAGCGCCCATTCGGCCGCCTTGCGCGCGTGGATGCTCGTCGTGTCGAACAGAGGCACCGTTGCGTCCGTCGGTCCGACCAGCAGCGTGATCTCGGTGCATCCGAGGATGATCGCTTCGGCTCCCTGGCTGACAAGCTCCGCCATGATCCTGCGGTATTGCGCCCGAGACTCGTCGCTGATGCGCCCGAGGCAGAGTTCATCGTAGATGATGCGGTGAACGATGTCGCGGTCCTGATCACCGGGAATGAGAACCCGGAGTCCGAAGTCCTGCTGCAGGCGGTCCTTGTAGAAACCTTGCTCCATCGTGAAGCGAGTGCCAAGCAAGCCCACGGTCGAGACGCCTGCGGCTCTGATCTCTGTCGCGGTGGCGTCAGCGATATGAAGCAGCGGAATCGTCACGGCCGCTTCAACCGCAGGGGCGACGCGGTGCATCGTGTTGGTACAGAGCACGAGGATGTCTGCGCCCGCCTTCTCGATGGCCTGGGCGACACCGGCCAGCATCAACCCGGCCGCCGCCCAGTCGCCCGACTGCTGCAGGCGCTCTATCTCGTGGAAGTCCACGCTGTAGAGGATGATCCTGCCCGAATGCAGGCCGCCCAGGCGCTCCTTGATGGTCTGGTTGATCTCACGGTAGTACGGAACCGTCGACTCCCAGCTCATGCCGCCGATCAGGCCGATGACTTTCACGTTGCTAGGCCGCTTGTTCGATGTTGCAACGATTCAAGTCTGCCACGTTCGATGCTGTCGGCGTCAGACACGATCCAGGCGAGGCGCCGGTCGCCCGCGCAGGGACGCCGGAGATCTATTCAAGCGCTGCCAGCCGCTGCACGACGTGCACCGATGATCAGGCGGCCGCGGATGCGAGCAACAGAAAAGCACGTCAACTGCTCTTGCGGGTCACCATCAACTCTGGTCGTCGTCGCGTGCTGGACAACCTGGCTCGACGAGCCTTGTCTGACGCCGAATGACTTCGATCTTCACTGTCGTTGCAGCGCCGCGATTCGCCTTGCGATCGAAGGGTGAGTCGGCAGACAACGCCATCCCACGGCCGGCACGAAGAGCAGCGGGCCGACTTCCTCGCTGTAGCGCTCGCCGATCCGCTGTGTGCCAGCCTTTCTTAGCCGCTGCAACAAGGCCGTTATCGCATTCGGATCCCGGGTGAACTGCAATGTTGATGCGTCGGCCAGCAGGACGCGCTGTCGCGCGCCGAGCACCCGTATCCATCGCGCAAATGCGACGCCGGCATAACCAATTACGGCGATGACGAGGCCGATGAGCACGAAGATAAGGCTGAAGAAGAAGGCGGCCTTTTGCAGGTCGTTCATTTCGCCGCGACCGCTGGATGTCAAACGTCCTATCCTGCCTGGCATGCGCATCAACCACGCGCCGATCCGCCCGACGGCGGTCAAGCCGGCGAGCCAGCCCATGAGGCGCACATTGAGTTCGACGTCGCCATTGCGGACCCGCGCCAGCGCAGACCCAATCAGCGCCTGCAGTTCCGGCCGCGACAGGTGCTCGGCGGCACCCCGCGTCAAGATGACCGCCGCGTCATCGCGATTCGACGCAAACGCAAGCGCGTTGATTGTTCTCTCGCTGTCGAGGACGTGCAGGGCCGGCGGTGGTAGCTGCGCGGCGAGTGCCATCTCCTCGGCGACGTTCACGAGTTGCTGCTCGCGCTCGAGCAGGTTGTCGCGGTCGACGGCGCGCGCACCCAGGACTTGTGCAAAGGCGGCCGAGCCACGCCCCAGTTCATGCTCGCGCTTCAGGATCGCGACAATGATGACGGCCAGCACGACCACGGTTGCTGTTGCGTAGACCTCGAGCGGAACGATCAGCAGCAGAAACCAGAACGGTCCGGCACCATACGCGTCCCTTGCGTCCTGCGGTATGGAGTGTGCGATATGCAGTCCGACGACCAGGCCAACCCACAGGTCGACCAAGATCACAACCAGGGCGGCGCACACGAGGACAAGTGGAACCAGCCGACGGGTTCGTCGTATCGCGGTGTCCTGCGCCGCGAAGAAATCAATCGTCGTGGCCGGCGAACGGCTGCCGTAACCTGTCTGAGGGACCATCGTAAGGCGGGCCGATGCGCTTGTCGGGGTAGAAAGCCGGATCAACATACGCTGGCGCGTTGTTCGCGACCCCTTGGAACAGCGACCCTTTGAAAGCGGAATTGTTGGGTTTGCAGGTAGCGGTTGAGTTACCTGCACCCGTGGCCGGCCGTCTTCGGAAGACGTTCGCAAACTGTCAACTCGCGGCGCTCCGCGGACCTGCCGGCCAGCTCAATGTTGATCGGCGGCGTCCCAACGATGCATGGCGCTGCAGGCGTCTTCCCACTCCTGGTCAGTCGCGTCCTCAACGAGGATTTGCGAGCGTAAGGAGATACGGGGATCGGGATCGGCGCGGCGAACTTCGGCACTCATATTTCGCATGAAACTCAAGAAAGCGGCGGAAAGGTCTGCCGGCGATTGAAGCACGAGCTCACGGTCGAAGCTCCGACCATCCGAAGTCGAGTGGCGGAAGCGGCGACGGCTGGTCCATGCGCAGACGCTAGATCGGCCTGGTCGGCGGGGCAATTGATGAACGACCGGCGGCGCTTTTCGCCGCCCAAGCGAGAGGGGGTTGCGGAAAGGTCCCCGGCGACATCACGGCAGTGCGGGAGCGGAGCGGTTAGCGACGCACCTTGCACGACACCGGCCGCGCGTCGGAACCAGAAGCCCTGTCTGCCCGTACCGAGTCGCTTCATACACGAATGGCCAGGACCAATCGGGATCCGGGCGCGCAAGGCGATAGGCTCACGCATCGCTTCGGCCTTGGCGAATCCGGGCCCCAACCTGAGCTGCGACGACGGCCGGCAGCGAGAGTACCGCCAGCACGACCAGCCCCAGCGGCAGCAGACCGAGGCCAGCGCCGCCGATGAGCATCACGATGAACTGCGTAGACATCACGACAAACGCCCAACGCCAGGGCCGGTGCGGAACGATGTAACCCAGTACGCCCGACAGGATGATCGCGAGGGGATAGGCGAATGTCCAATAGCCGCTCGAGTCCCACGGCTCGACCTTCTTCGAAAGCACCGAGGTTGCAGCCCACAGCACCGTGCTGGCAACGAACGCGATTGCATAGGCGAATTTCGAGCTGCGCATCGGACGGATCCCGTGAAATCCAATTCAGTCAATTCAGCTTCTGCTTGAACTGCGCGGCTCCCCCCGGACGGCGCGCTAGGACCAGACCTTTGCGCACGAAACGTTGCCTTCGTGATCGTCGCTCGACCGCGTCAGACCCACGCGCGCGTCCCGACGCTGTCAGAGGTCGAGCGTGGCAATCACCGGCGCATGGTCGCTCGGTTGTTCGCGCCGGCGCGGTTCGACGTCGATGGTGCAGGCGGTGCATCGTGGAGCTAGCGCGCGGGACAGGAGCACGTGATCAATACGCAGGCCCATTTTCCGGCGGAATGCGAGCATGCGGTAATCCCACCATGTGTAGCTGCGCTCCGGCTGCTCGAACAGTCGGAAACTGTCGACCAAGCCCAGCCCCAGCAGGTCGCGAAATGCCTGCTTCTCCGGCTCGGAGAAGAGCACTTGTCCCGCCCACGCCTGCGGATCATGGACGTCACGGTCTTCAGGCGCGATGTTGAAGTCTCCGGCCAGCGCCAGTTGCGGATGCTTGGCCAGTTCGTCGCGCAGCCAGGCATTCAGCGCGCCGATCCAGCGCAGCTTGTAGTCGTACTTGTCGCTGCCGACGCTCTGGCCGTTCGGGAAATAGGCGCAGACGACACGAAGCGGACCGACTGTCGCGGCAAGCACGCGCTTCTGCGGATCCTCGAATGACGGCAATGCGGCGACGATCTCGCTCGCCGCCGGCAGCGTGTCCTTGCGCGTGAGCAGCGCCACGCCGTTGTAGGTCTTCTGGCCCGCAAAATTGGCGGCGTAGCCGGCCTCTGCGAGCGCGGCCGCCGGAAACTGTTCGTCGACGAGCTTGGTTTCCTGCAGGCAGACGATGTCGGCGTGGTGCGCCGCAAGCCAGTCGAGCAGATGGGGAAGGCGGACCTTGAGGGAGTTGACGTTCCAGGTCGCCAGCGTGAGTGCCATCGTCCTATTGTGCCGCGGGCGGCGGAGTGGCCTTCTGGGTCAGTGGCCGCGCCGGTTCCTGCTTGAAGTTCCGCGGCAGCATCGATGTCTGAGGGTACCCGGTCGCGTCCAGTGCGTTGTTCCAGTCGTCCGGGTTGAAGGCGAGCAAGGGTTGCGCGCCCAGCGTCACGACGGGGACACCTTCGGCGCCCGACACGCGCTTCAGCTCCATCGCATCGTCGCCGGTTTCGATCGTGCGCTCGGCGAACGGGATGCCGCGTTTGTTGAGGAAGTCGCGCGCGGTGCCGCACGGCGGGCAGTTCTTCGCAGTGAACAGCATCACCGGAAAGTTGGAGGATGCGCGGCGCACCTGGTACGGCAGCAACGACTGCGTCTGTTCGCCGATTGTCAGCAGATCGATGCGCAGCAGGTTCTGCGCGTCCGCCGGCGGCCGGTCGCCATAGTTGATCTGCGCCCGGTAGTCAGTCCAGCGCCACATCACTTTGGGTGAGCCCGATGTCGGAGTTTCGGGGCCGCCCACCTGGGCCTGCAGGGCGATGACGAAGACGCTGGCGTAAAGAGTCGAAAGGATCATGGGTCACTCGGTGGGGAGGTCAAGATCAACGTGCGGCAGCCGCCGGGCCGACCTTGTTGGCCGGACCGCTCGCGCGTGCAACGAGCGGTTGCGCCGGTTCGGAGGCATAGCCCGGGGGCAGGCGCGATTCGGCGGGATAGCCGGCGAGATCGAGTCCGCGGTTCCAGTCCGAGCCGCTGAAACCAACGAAGCGTTCGCGGCCGAGCATCAGCACCGGAACGCGGTCGACGCCGGCGAGCCGCTTCAGTACTTCGAGGTCTTCGGGGCTCTCGACGACGCGCTCGGTGTAGGGCACGCCGCGTTGGCGCAGGAACGCTCGGGCGCTGTCGCATGCCGGGCACTCGCCGCTCGTGTAGAGCACCGCCGGATGCTGCGCCGTCGCGCGGCGCAACTCGAACGGCAACGCGCCGCTGGCGTCGTCTGCGGCCGCCGGCGCGCGGGTGTCGACGCGCTGCAGTTCACGGGCGTCGGACGAAGGGAAGTCGCCGTAGTTGACCTGGCCGTTCGCATCGCGCCAGCGATACTGCGCACTCGCGGCGCTGGCGATCCCGAGGAGGATCAGTACGGCCGCCCAGCGAGCCTTCATTCCGTCCCTTTCAGTTCGTCATGCCGTGGTGTCTCAGCAGTGCATCGATCGTCGGCTTGCGGCCGCGGAACGCGATGAAAGACTGCATTGCGGGGCGGCTGCCGCCTACCGCGAGGATCTCGTCGAGAAATCGCTCGCCGACGGACGGATTCAGCACACCGGCTTCCTCGAACGCCGCATAGGCGTCCGCCGACAGCACCTCGGCCCATTTGTAGCTGTAATAGCCTGCCGCGTAGGCGCCGGCGAAGATGTGCGAGAAAGCGTGCGGAAAACGGTTGTATTCGGGGGGCATCAGGACCGCCACCTCGCGTCGCACCTCGTTCAGGATGGTCAGGATCTGCTGATCGGAGTCCGGCGCCGGGCCGCTATGCAGCAGCATGTCGAAGAGCGCGAACTCGAGCTGGCGCACGGTCCAGTAGCCGGTCTGGAAGTTGCGCGCGGCGATCATGCGGTCGAAGAGCGCGCGCGGCAGCTTCGCGCCGGTGTCGGCATGCGCAGTCAGCAGTTGCAGGACTTCCCACTCCCAGGCGAAGTTCTCCATGAACTGGCTGGGCAGTTCGACTGCGTCCCATTCGACGCCGCGAAGCCCGGCAACCGACGGCTCGTCGACGCGGGTCAGCATGTGGTGCAGGCCATGGCCAAACTCGTGGAACAGCGTCAGCACTTCATCGTGCCGGAACGTGGCCGGCCGCCCGCCGACAGGCCGCGAAAAGTTGCAGGTCAGGTAGGCCACCGGTGATGGCAGTCTGGGCCGACTGCCGCGGCGGCTGCGCGCGTCGCTCTGCCATGCGCCTCCCTGCTTGTGCTCGCGCGCGTAAAGATCGAGATAGAACTGGCCGACCAGTTGCCCGCGCAGGTCCTCGATGCGGAAGAAGCGCACATCCGGATGCCAGGTAGGCGCCGATTCTTCACGGATGGCGACGCCGAAGAGCGTCTCGACCACTTTGAAGAGCCCAGTGAGTACACGCAGCTCGGTGAAATAGAGCTTCAGCTCCTGGTCCGAGTATGCATAGCGTGCCTCGCGCAGCTTCTCGCTCGCATAGCCGAAGTCCCACGGCATCACTTCGCGGATGCCGAGTTCACGCGCAGCGAACTCCTGCAACTCGTCCATGTCGCGTCTTGCGTATGGACGTGCCCGGCCGCCGAGTTCGCGCAGGAACGTCAGCACTTCCTGCGGACTCTCGGCCATTTTGGCTACCAGCGAGACCTCGGCATAACTCTCGAACCCGAGCAGGCGCGCGTGCTCCAGGCGCAACCGGGCCAGTTCGACCATCAGCGGGCCATTGTTCCACGCCGGATTGCAGAACTCCGAGGCGCGCGTGACGTAGGCGCGATACAACTTCTCGCGCAGCGCCCGGTCATCCGCGTAGTCGAGGACGGCCGAGTAGCTCGGGTACTGCAGCGTGATCTTGCAGCCGGACTTTCCGTCGGCTTCGGCCGCTTCGCGGAACATCTGCACCGCATCGTCCGGCACGCCGGCGATTTCCGCGCGGTCGCCGATGTACAGCGCAAAGGCATTGGTCGCATCCAGCACGTTCTCGGCGAACCGCGTACCCAGTTGCGACTCCCGCTCGCGCACGGCCTTGAAACGTTGCTTTTCGGCCGTGGCAAGTTCGGCGCCACCGAGGCGGAAGTCGCGCAGTTCGTTTTCGACGAGTCGGCGGCGGGCAAGTGGCCATTGCGCGAAATCGGGGACTGCGGCCAGTGCCTTGAAGCGCGCATACAGCGCTTCGTTCTGCGACAGTTCGGTCCAGAAGGCGGTGATGCGTGGCATGTTGTCGTTGTACTGGGCACGCAACGGCGGCGTGTCGACCACCGCATTCAGGTGCGCGACGGCGCCCCAGGCGCGCGCCAGGCGGTCGGTGGCCTCGTCGAGCGGCTCGACGATCGTTTCCCAGAGCACCGGGGCGTCCGTCCGTGCCGCCTCGGCAACCGCCGCGCGGGCGCCAGCGAGCAGCACGTCGATGGCCGGCGTCACATGCTCGGGACGGATACGGTCGAAGCGGGTCAGGCCACCGAGTTCGAGCAACGGATTGTCAGCACTGGAATCCATCCGGAGCATCCCTGGCAGTGGCGACGTCGTCAGTTCAGCAGGCCGGCACGACGCTCGGCCGCCTCGACGGTGTTGACGAGCAGCATGGTGATCGTCATCGGCCCCACGCCGCCGGGCACCGGAGAGATCCAGCCGGCCACCTCGCGGACCGCAGCAAAGTCGACATCGCCGGCAAGCTTTCCCTCGGACGTCCGGTTGGTGCCGACATCGATGACGATCGCACCCGGCTTCACCATGGCGGCCGTCACGAGATTGCGCCGACCGACAGCGGCGACCAGGATGTCAGCCTGGCGCGTGATCGCAGGCAGGTCGCGGGTCTTGCTGTGCGCGATCGTCACGGTGGCGTTGGCGGCCAGCAGCAGCATCGCCATGGGCTTGCCAACCATGTTCGAGCGTCCAAGCACGACCGCATGTGAACCTTCGATCGTCGCGCCGGCATGCTCGAGCATCTTCATGACCCCGTACGGCGTGCACGAGCGGAAGTGCGGCGCTCCCATCAGCGTCAGGCCCGCGTTGGTCGCATGCAGGCCGTCGACGTCCTTTTCGAACGCAATCGATTCGACGACGTGCTGCGCATCGATATGGCGCGGTAGCGGCAGCTGCACCAGGATGCCGTGGACGGCGGGATCGGCGTTCAGCTGCGCGATGCGCGCAAGCAATTCCTGCTCGGTGGTCTCCGCAGACAGCCGCTCGGCGAACGAGCGGATGCCAACGTCCTGGCAGGCCTGGACCTTGTTGCGCACATAGACGGCGGAGGCGGGATCGTCGCCGACGAGCACGACCGCGAGGCCCGGAGTCTGGCCGGCGTCCTGCGTCCGCGCAATGCGCGGTGCGAGGCTCGCGCGGATTGCAGCGGCAAGCGCCTTGCCGTCGATGATGCGCGCCGTCATGTCGGGAATCCTTCTTTGCTGCGCCTGCCGGTGAAGGCGCGCAGTTTACCGACGCGCCAGTTGCGCTACGGACGCAGCCCGCCTCCGGCGAGCACGGTGCGCATCAGGTCAGCGACGGTGTTGGCATTCAGCTTGTCCATGATGTTGGCGCGGTGCGCCTCGACCGTCTTGATCGAGATGCCGAGATCGTCCGCGATCTGCTTGTTGAGCCGCCCTGCGACGATGCGCTCGAGCACTTGCTGCTCGCGAGCCGTGAGCTTGGCCATCAGCGCTTCGCTGAGTCGCCGGCTCTCGTTGTCCGCCGCACGCACGCGCGCTTCGCCGAGCATGCGCTCGACGAGTGCCTTCAGTGCGGTCTGGTCGAACGGCTTTTCGATGAAATCCACCGCGCCCTTTTTCATCGTCGAAACGGCCATCGGCACGTCGCCGTGGCCGGTGATGAAGATGACCGGGTAGGTGACCTTGCGGGCGATGAGCTCGTCCTGCAGTTCGAGGCCGCTCATGCCGGGCATGCGCACATCGATGATCGCCACGGCGATCGCCTCGGGGTCGTGGTCGGCAAGGAATTTCTCTGCGCTGTCGAAGCCGATGACTCGATAGCGGCTCGCTTCGAGCAGCCACTGCAGCGAGTCGCGCACCGCGTCGTCGTCATCGATGACGTAAACCACGCCCAGAACGTCGTCAGAATCCATGTGCTCACTTCACGTCAGAGTGACGGGCATTCTCGTCGACCGTCTCCGCGGTCGCAAGCGGCAAGGTGAAGCGGAAGATGGTTCCGCCCTCAGGGTTTTCCTCCAGCTGCAGCCGGCCCTGGTGAAACTCGACAATCGAACGGCAGATATTGAGGCCCATGCCCATGCCGTCCGACTTGGTGCTGAAAAACGGCTGGAACAGACTTGCGCGGTGCTCCGAAGGTATGCCGCACCCGCGGTCGATGACGGCGAACTCGGCCATGTCGTCAACGCGACGCACGACGAGGTCGATGCGTCGCGCAACTGCGTCGTCCATCGCATCGATGGCATTTTTCAGCAGATTGAGCAGCAACTGCTCGACTCAGGATCGGGTCGACGTTCAGTGGCGGAAGGTCCGGCGGCACCTGCGTGTGAATGGCGATCTGCTTCTTCGCCGCCTCGATCTCGGCAAAACCAATCGCGTCCTCGACGATGCGGGCGACCGGGGTCGGCCGCCGGCGCGGCTCCGCGCGCTTCACGAACTCTCGAATGCGCCGGATGATGTTGCCGGCGCGCTGTGCCTGGCCCGCCGTCTTCTCCAGCGCCGGCAGCAGCTCCGCGGGCGTCACATTGCCATCGCGCAGGCGCGAGACGGTGCCGAGGCTGTAGTTGCTGATCGCCGTCAGTGGCTGGTTCAGCTCGTGCGCAAGTGACGAGGCCATCTCGCCCATTGTCATCAGCCGCGAAGTCAGTTGAACCTTTTCCTGCTGCTGCCGGACGATCTCGTCGGTTGCCTTGCGGTCGCTGATGTCCGTGGCGATCTGCAGCCGCACGTCGCGGCCGTCGACCCAGCGTACCTCGCGCGTGCGCACGTCAAACCATCGTTGCAGCTTGCTGTCGTAGGCTTCGCCGGCAATGGCCCCGCCGTGCGCGGCGAGCGCCTGCTGGAGCCGGCGGTGGCCGAGCGCATCGCCGCCGTACAGTTTGCGGTAGCCGCGGTTGGCGAAGAGCAGCTCGTCGCCTTCACCGGACGGCGCTGCGGCAACGACCGACACCGCGTCGTCGAGGGACTGCAGTACCGTCGTGAAGCGCTCGTGCGCGGCCTCGAGCTGTTCGCTGATGCGCTTCGGTTCCGTGATGTCCGCCATCGCGGTCATCCAGCCGAGCTGTTCGCCATCGTCCGACAGCAGCGGTGAGCCGTACAGCCGCGCGTCGAACAGCGTGCCGTCGCGCCGCATTACCTTGAGCTCGAACCCGCTTGCGGGCGCCCCGCCTTCGAGCAAGGTATTGAGCGTCGTCTGGTGTTCGGCGAACTGGCCAGGGCGGCCAGTAGGGGAAAGGTGCGCTGCGGCCGACCAGGTCGGCCATCTGCCAGCCCGTCATCTGGCTGAATGCCGCGTTCACGTGGCGGATGACGCCGTGCCGGTCGATGACCGCCAGTCCGGTCGCGAGCGAATCTTCCATCGCGCGACGGAACGCTGTTTCCGCCCGCAGCGTGCGCTCGACACGCGCCTGCTTCGCGTCGCGCCGCGCCAGCGCAACCAGAGTGACGATGACGGCGACAGTCAGGCCGGCCACGACCCAGGCGAGCACACTGCCGAGCAGCGGCGAGCGCACGCGGAAGGCCGACGCCTGCAGCATCACGCCGTCGGGAAGCAGGTAGATCGGCACTTCATAGACCAGCGCATCGCGGGGTGTCGAACTCGCGGTCGTCGAGGCCAGTGCTTCGCCCGGCATCGTTCAGCAGGCTGACGCGGTAGCGCAGCGCGACATCCGGAGCGACCGCCCGACGCAGCAGTTCGGGCAGCGAAACTCGGGCTACGACGGCACCGCGGTACAGCTCTTCAGAGAACACCGGCGCCACCAGGTCGGTAAACGGCCCGCCGTTGTCCGGTCCGGCCGGTCCGGAGGGATCGTCGTATGCCGGCGAGAAGAACAAGGAATGCGCTTCGCGCGCGTTGCTCAGGGCCGCTGTCAGCCGCTCGGAGGTGAGTTGCGTGTCCGGTGCACGCACGGCCTCGCCAAGGGGGCCGAGTGAGGCAACCGACCAGACGACGCGTGCGGCGTTGTCGACGACCGCGACGTGCACCACTTCGGGTTTGGCAGCCTGGACCTCGCGTGTCGCGGCGACGAAGCGCCTTTCCGCGCGTTCCGCGCTCGCGGCGTCGCGCGCGAGATCACTGATCGCCTCACTTATCGTCTGAAGTCGTAGCGACAGGGACTGCGCCAGAGTGTCCGTGTCGCGATGCAACGAATCACGCTGCAGCGCGCGGTCTTCGTTGATCAGCAGGTAGGCGATTCCGGCACTCAGTGCGACGACCAGCGCGATCGCAACCAGCGGGACGAAACGCGCAAAGTCGACGCGATGTGACTGCGCCTGCGCCATGCGATCGAAGGCGAGTTGCACCGCGTCGGGGGGCAGCTCTCCGGGGCTGGGGAATTTGGCGGGCGGCAATGGCGGGAGCGCGGGTGTTTCTTCCTCGCGGCGTGCGCATATTATCGGGAGCGTGCTGTGGGCCGACTCCGCTCGTCGTAGCCGGGCTTAGGGTATTCCATATTAAGAAATGCGATGCCGCAATTTGAAAGGCCGCGGCAAAGCTGATATCGTCATTTTCGATACCAGGCCGCGCCAATGCAGCGCAGCCAGCTGGCATTTTTCAGAGGCAGATTCATCGCCCAGGAGACAACGATGTCCGCCGTTCCGCAAGCTGCGAATGACCCCGATACGCTCGAGACCCAGGAATGGCTCGATGCGCTCGACACCGTGCTCGAACGCGAGGGCGCAGAGCGCGCGCACTTCCTGCTGGAAGCGCTGATCGACAAGGCGCGCCGTTCCGGTGCGCACATCCCGTATTCGGCGAACACCGCCTACATCAATACGATTCCGCCGCACCTCGAGGAGCACTCGCCGGGCGATCCAGTGCTCGAAGAACGCATCCGCTCGTACATGCGCTGGAACGCGATGGCGATGGTGGTGCGCGCCAACCGGGGTGAAGGAGACCTCGGCGGGCACATCGCCAGTTACGCCTCGGTCAACACGCTGATGGAAGTCGGTTTCAACCACTTCTGGCGCGCGCCGAATGCCGATTTCGGTGGCGACCTCATCTATTTCCAGGGGCACTGTGCGCCGGGTGTCTATGCGCGCGCGTACCTGGAGGGCCGGCTCACCGAGGAGCAGCTCGACAACTTCCGCCGCGACGTCGACGGCAAGGGTGTCACCTCGTATCCGCATCCGAAGCTGATGCCGGAGTTCTGGCAGTTCCCGACGGTGTCGATGGGACTGGGCCCGATCCAGGCCATCTACCAGGCGCGCTTCCTCAAGTACCTGCATGCACGTGGGATCGCGAATACCGAAGGCCGCAAGGTCTGGGTGTTCTGCGGCGACGGCGAGATGGACGAGCCGGAATCGCTCGGTGCGATCGGTCTTGCCTCGCGCGAGAAGCTCGACAACCTGATCTTCGTCATCAACTGCAACCTGCAGCGGCTCGACGGGCCGGTGCGCGGCAACGGCAAGATCATCCAGGAGCTCGAAGGCGGCTTCCGCGGCGACGGCTGGAACGTCATCAAGCTGATCTGGGGCTCGTACTGGGACCCGCTGCTAGCCCGCGACGCGGAAGGCAGGCTGCTGCGCGTGATGGAAGACACGGTCGACGGCGAATACCAGAACTTCAAGGCCAACGATGGTGCCTTCGTGCGCAAGAATTTCTTCGGCAAGGATCCCAAGCTGCTGGAAATGGTGTCGCGCATGACCGATGACGACATCTGGCGTCTTAATCGCGGCGGCCATGATCCGCACAAGATCTACGCCGCCTTCGCGGCGGCCATGAAGACCACCGGCCAGCCGACGGTGATCCTCGCCAAGACCGTCAAGGGCTTCGGCATGGGCAAGGTCGGCGAAGGCAAGAATCCGACACACCAGCTGAAGAAACTCGATACCACCGCCATCCGCGAGTTCCGCGATCGCTTTGCGATACCGGTGCCGGACGACAAGCTCGAGGACGTGCCGTTCTTCAAGCCGGACGCGAACACACCCGAGATGAAGTACCTGCACGAGCGCCGTCGTGCGCTCGGCGGTTTCCTGCCGCAGCGGCGGCGCACCGCGGACGAGAAACTCACGGTGCCGGCGCTCGACGTATTCGCGCCGGTGCTGGAAGCGACCGCCGAGGGCCGCGAGATCTCGACGACGCAAGCCTTCGTCCGTTCGCTCAACCAGCTGGTACGCGACAAGTCGATCGGGCCACGCGTCGTCCCGATCATTCCCGACGAGGCACGCACCTTCGGCATGGAAGGCATGTTCCGCCAGCTCGGCATCTATTCTTCGCAGGGGCAGCTGTACGAGCCGGTCGACCGCGACCAGGTCATGTACTACCGCGAGGACAAGCAGGGCCAGATTCTCGAGGAAGGCATCAACGAAGCGGGGGCGATGAGCTCGTGGGTTGCGGCAGCGACCTCTTACTCGACGAATAACCGCATCATGGTGCCGTTTTACATCTTCTATTCGATGTTCGGCTTCCAGCGCGTCGGTGACCTCGCCTGGGCCGCCGGTGACATGCAGGCGCGCGGCTTCCTGCTGGGTGCCACCTCGGGACGCACGACGCTGAACGGCGAGGGACTGCAGCACCAGGACGGGCACTCGCATCTGATGAGCGCGACGATCCCGAACTGCGTGAGCTATGACCCGACGTTCGCGCATGAGCTCGCGGTCATCCTTCATCAGGGACTCAAGCGCATGGTGCAGGACCAGGAAAACGTCTGGTACTACATCACGGTGATGAACGAGAACTACCCGCATCCGGGGCTGAAGAAGGGCCAGGAGGAGGGCATCCTGCGCGGCATGTACCAGCTGCGCGAGGGGCCCGCGGGCAGCGGCATGGGCAAGTCGATTCCGCGCGTGCAGCTGCTCGGCAGCGGCACGATCCTGCGCGAGGCGATAGCGGCGGCCGAACTGCTGGAAAAGGACTGGGGCATCGCCGGTGATGTGTGGAGCGTGACCAGCTTCACGGAGCTGCGCCGCGAAGGCATCGACGTCGAGCGCTGGAACATGCTGCATCCGACCGACAAGGCACGCAAGTCGTACGTCACGCAGCAACTGGAGCGCACCGCCGGGCCGATCGTCGCGTCGACGGACTACATGCGCCTCTACGCCGATCAGATCCGTCCGTTCATTCCGCGCGGACGCGACTATCGCGTGCTCGGAACCGATGGCTTCGGGCGTTCGGACACCCGCGCGAAGCTGCGCGAGTTCTTCGAGGTCGATCGGCACTATGTGGTCGTCGCGGCCCTGCGCGCGCTTGCCGACGAAGGGGTGTTTCCGGTCGCCAAAGTCGCTGCAGCGATCAAAAAGTACGGCATCGATCCCGAGCGGCGCAATCCGGCCACCGTCTGATCGCCGTCCGCCACGGGTTAGCCCGTGGCGGGCTGGATGTCTTTGACGACGATTCCGCGCTTCTCGCAGCGCGAGGACAACACCAACGAAAGGGCCGACCCCATGGGCCAACGCGTCGAAGTTCAGGTACCTGACATCGGTGACTTCAAGGATGTCGAGGTGATCGAGGTGCTGGTCAAGCCCGGCGACAGCATCACGAAGGAACAGTCGCTGATCACGGTGGAAAGCGACAAGGCGTCGATGGAGATTCCGTCGTCGGCTGCGGGCGTGGTCAAGCAGTTGCTCGTGAAGCTCGGCGACAAGATCTCGCAGGGCAGCCCGGTCGTTGTTCTCGACGCGGCGGATGCCGAAGCGTCCGCCGCACCGGCAGCGAAAGCCGCGCCTGCGGCGAAGGCGGCAGCGCAGCCGCCTGCCGCGGCGCCGAGCCCTGCGCCGGCGCCGGCGACTTCGCCCAGCGGCACGGTCGAGGTCGTGGTCCCCGACATCGGCGATTTCAAGGATGTCGAAGTGATCGAGTTACTGGTCAAGCCCGGCGATACCGTCGCGAAGGAACAGTCGCTGATCACGGTGGAAAGCGACAAGGCGTCGATGGAGATTCCGTCGTCGGCATCAGGCGTGGTCAAGGAACTGCGCGTGAAGATCGGCGACAAGGTCTCGCAGGGCACGCCGGTCGTGGTGTTGTCCGGCTCGGCGGGCGTACCCGCTGCAGCGCCTGCAACCCCGGTCGCCGCCGCGGCCCCCGCACCCGCACCGACACCCGCGCCGGATGCGCCTGACGTTCCAAGGTCGACCGCCTTCGCGACCGAGATGGGCGCGCGCCCACAGCCGATCGACCTGGGCCCTTCGCCCGGTGCCAAGCCGCACGCGTCGCCGTCGGTGCGCAAGTTCGCGCGCGAATTGGGTGTCGACCTGACCCATGTCCGCGGCAGCGGCACAAAGGGCCGGATCACCGTCGAAGATGTGCGTGAGCACGTCAAGGGCGTGATGGCGGGCGGCGCACGGCCTGCGGCCGCGCCGGCCGGCGCACCGGGCATGGGACTCGGACTCAACCTGCCGGCGTGGCCCGTCGTGGACTTCGCCAAGTTCGGGCCGATCGAGCGCGTCGAAATGTCGCGCATCCGCCGGATCTCGGGTCCGGCGCTGTCGCGCAACTGGGTGACGATCCCGCATGTCACCAATCACGAGGATGCGGACATCACCGATCTCGAAGCCTTCCGCGTGCAGCTCAACAACGAGAACGCGAAGAGCAAGGACACGCCGAAGCTGACGATGCTGGCCTTCCTGATCAAGGCGTGCGTTGCCGTCCTGAAGAAATTCCCGGACTTCAACAGCTCCATCGACCCGGAAGGCGGGGCGATCATTCGCAAGAACTACTGGCACATCGGCTTTGCTGCCGACACGCCGCAGGGTCTCGTCGTACCCGTGGTGAAGGGCGCCGACAAGAAGGGTATCTTCGAGATCGCGCAGGAGACGTCGGCGCTGGCCGCCAAGGCGCGCGATGGCAAGCTCGGTCCCTCGGACATGCAGGGTGGCACGTTCTCGATCTCCTCACTGGGCGGTATCGGCGGGACGTCCTTCACGCCGATCATCAATGCGCCCGAAGTCGCGATCCTCGGCGTCTGCCGCGCGGCGATGAAACCGGTCTGGGACGGCAAGCAGTTCGAGCCGCGCCTCGTCCTTCCGCTGTCGCTCTCATGGGATCACCGGGTCGTCGATGGTGCCGGAGCGGCGCGCTTCAACTCGATGCTGGCGCAGATCCTCGCCGACTTCCGCCGCGTCCTGCTCTAGGCCGCGGGGGCGTTTTCTCAGTGTTCCACCGATGACCACCATCGTCGTCGTCAAGAAGGGCAGCGAGATCGCCATCGCTTCCGACGCGCTCGTCACGTTCGGAGAGACGCGCCTGCCGCACGGCTACGAGATGAACGAGAAGATCTTCAAGGTGAAGGACTCCTTTATCGGCCTGGCCGGGAGCACGGCGCATTTCGCGGTGTTCGCGCAGGCGATGCAGCATCTGGGAGACGAGGTCCAGCTTGATGGCCGCCAGGAGATCTTCAACACGTTCCAGCGCCTGCATCCGGTGCTCAAGACTCAGTTCTTCCTGAACCCGAAGGAAGACGAGGGCGATCCGTACGAGTCATCGCAGATCACCGCGCTGATCGCCAATGCGAGCGGGATCTACGGGGTCTACTCCTATCGCGAAGTGTTCTGCTTCGACCGCTTCTGGGGTATCGGATCCGGGCGCAATTTCGCGCTCGGCGCGATGTACGCCGCCTATGACCGGACTGCCTCGGCGCGCCGCATCGCCGAGCTCGGTGTGCGGGCCGGTGCGGAATTCGACAAGAGCTCGGCCCTGCCGGCACGAGTTTTCAGCATCCAGGCCGCCGACGGCGGCAGTGAGGAATCATGAGCCAGCTCATTGACGTCGTGGTGCCCGACATCGGCGATTTCAAGGATGTCGAGGTGATCGAGGTGCTGGTCAAGCCCGGCGACAGCATCACGAAGGAACAGTCGCTGATCACGGTCGAAAGCGACAAGGCGTCGATGGAGATTCCGTCGTCGGCCGCCGGAGTGGTGAAGGAACTGCGCGTGAAGCTCGGCGACAAAGTCTCGCAGGGCTCGCTGGTCCTGAAGCTCGAGCCGTCCGCGGTGTCCACTGCGCCAAGCCCCGCGCCGAAGCCGGCGCCAGCGGCTGCGCCAGCCCCGTCGACCAGCCCGCCGCCCGCCGGGGCACCTGCCGCTAGTACCTTCACCGGCGCTGCCGACCTCGAGTGCGACGTGCTGGTGCTCGGTGCCGGACCCGGCGGTTATTCGGCCGCCTTCCGAGCCGCGGATCTCGGGCTGAAGGTCGTGCTCGTCGAGCGCTACGCGTCGTTGGGCGGCGTCTGCCTCAACGTCGGCTGCATTCCGTCGAAGGCGTTGCTGCACGTCGCTGCGGTGATGGACGAGGCGGCTCACTTCGCTCGTCTCGGCGTCGACTTCGGCGCACCGAAAATCGACCTCGACAAGTTGCGGGCACACAAGAGCAAGGTCGTCGGCAAGCTGACCGGCGGCCTCGCCTCGATGGCCAAGATGCGCAAGGTCACGGTCGTGCGCGGCTATGGCAGCTTCGTCGGGCCGAATCACCTCGAAGTGGAGCTGACCAGCGGCGATGGCCAAGACAGGACCGGATCCAAACAGGTGGTGCGCTTCGGCAATGCGATCATCGCCGCCGGCTCGGCTGCCGTGCGCCTGCCGTTCATGCCCGACGATGATCGCATCGTCGACTCGACCGGGGCACTGACGCTGCCCGCGGTGCCGAAGAAGATGCTGGTCGTCGGCGGCGGCATCATCGGACTGGAAATGGCGACGGTCTACTCGACGCTGGGCGCGCGCGTCGACGTTGTCGAAATGCTCGACGGCCTGATGCAGGGGGCGGACCGCGACCTCGTCAAGGTCTGGCAGAAGATGAATGCCCCGCGCTTCGACAACATCATGCTCAAGACGAAAACGGTCTCGGTCGAGGCCAAGCCCGACGGCTTGCTGGTCTACTTCGAGGGAGAATCAGCGCCGGCCGAACCGCAGTGGTACGACCTGATCCTGCAGTCGGTCGGACGGACGCCGAACGGACGCAACATCGGCGCCGAGCGCGCCGGCGTGAACGTCGATGCGCGCGGCTACATCGCGGTCGACAGCCAGTTGCGCACCAACGTCCCGCACATCCACGCGATCGGCGACATCATCGGCCAGCCGATGCTGGCTCACAAGGCGGTACACGAGGGTCACGTTGCAGCGGAAGTGATCGCGGGGCACAAGGCGCACTTCGACGCGCAGGTCATTCCTTCGGTTGCCTACACCGATCCGGAAATCGCCTGGGTCGGCCTGACCGAGGACGATGCGAAGAAGCAGGGTCGCAAGGTGCAAAAAGGCTTGTTCCCGTGGTCCGCATCGGGTCGCGCCATCGCCAACGGTCGCGACGAGGGCTACACCAAGCTGCTGTTCGACGAAGACACGCACCGTGTCGTCGGTGGCGGCATCGTCGGCACCCACGCCGGCGACCTGATCAGCGAGGTCGCGCTGGCGATCGAAATGGGTGCCGACGCTGTCGACATCGGCCGCACGATCCATCCGCATCCGACGCTAGGCGAGTCGATCGGCATGGCCGCGGAGATCGCCGAGGGTGTCTGCACCGACCTGCCGCCGCAACGGCGCTGATCTTCGCGCACGCCATCACTGAACGCGAGAACTGCCGAGTCAATCGGCGGCGCGCAGCGAGTTCATCCGTCTGGATGCAGGCGGCGCGATTGACGCGTCGTCGCGCTGCCGTACCCTACGTCTTCCGCTCGGCGCAGTCTTGTTTAACTCCGGGCGAAGGATCAGGCCAGCCACCGCCGATGGGTTACCTCGAATTCCAGGCTGCCGGAGCTCCGCCGGCCCCCGCCGATGTCTTTCCGGACGGCGCCCTGCGCTGGTCGGATGAAGCAACGTGGGGTGGCAGCGTGCCGGGCGTCGGTGCTGCGGTCCGCATCGAGGCGGGTCGCACGATCGTGCTCGATCTCGACATCGACATAGGCAGCCTGGACATCGAGGGAACGCTGCTCTTTGCCACGCGTGACACGCAACTGCGGGCCGGATGGATCGCGATTCGCGGTGGTGGGCGACTGTGCGCCGGCAGCCCCGAGCGCCCGTTCACGCAACGGCTGACGATCACGCTGTGCGCAGGCGACCGGGTCGCGCCGCACGCCGATCTCGGTACCAAGTTCCTGGCCGCCCTCGATGGCGGCACCATCGATCTGCACGGCGAGCAGCGTGCCTCCTGGGTGCCGCTCGGCGCTTCGGTTGCGCCGGGCCACAACACGATCCGCCTCGCACAACCGGTCGACTGGCGTGCTGGTGAGCGGGTGGCGATTGCCTCCGGGCAGGACCACTCGCTGGTGGAAGAACGGACCATCGACCAGGTCGGCGGCGACTGCATGACGCTTACGCTCGATCATGCGGTAGCGCATCGGCATCACGGCAAGCACGGTTCGCTGCAGCATGTGACGCCGGGGTCGATCGCCAAGGTGCTGCTGCTCGAGCGCAGCATCGTCGTTCAGGGTTGCGAAGAATCCGAGCGGTCGAGCCTCGGCGGTTACTGCATGATCGCCGGATCGGTGAAGACCGGTTTGACCGGCCGACGCGCGATCGGCCGCTTCTCCGGAGTCGAGTTCCGTCGCATGGGGCAGCTCAACCGGCCGGGGCGCTACCCGCTGCACTGGCACAACAACGGCGACGCTGCAGAAAGCTGCGTCAGCGGCTGCCTGGTGCAGCAGTCGTACCAGCGCGGCATTGTCAGCGTCGGTTCGCGCCATGTGCGTATCAGCGGCAACGTGGTGCTGAAGCCCTACGGCCACGGCTACATCGTGGAGAGCGAAGACAACTCGCCGCAGCTCGTGACGACGAATCTCGCAGTTCGTCCGCGCGTTGCCCGTTTCGCCGACAGCAAGATGCGCAGCTACTGCGAGCATCGCCCCCGACCGTTCTGGATCGTGCATTCGCACCCTGGCCGTACAGCCGCCATTTAGGGCTGCTTGGCGCGGCGTGCTTCGCCGCTCATCACTTGAGGTCCTGTCCTGCGACCTCAGCAGCGGCGGAGCCGGGATTTCGCCACGCGCTGGCGCGCATTTGCGGACGGCATGTCGACATCGGCGACCCGCAGGCTCGGACGCCGGACGGCTTCTAAGACTCTGTCGGCAACGCCGGGTTCGATTTGTGATGGCGAGTGCAGCCGGCCCGCGCTGCTACGCTTGAAGCTGGACACGGCGGCAGGACGCGATGACTCAGGACGAATTGAAGCGGGCAGTTGCCGCGGCGGCGGTCGGATTCGTGACTCCCGGCGAGATCCTCGGCGTCGGCACCGGTTCGACCGTCGACTGTTTCATCGACGCGCTTGCGGCCGCCCGGGTGCAGGTGCCCGCCGCCGTTTCGAGCTCGGAGCGCTCGACGCGGCGACTCGAATCGTGCGGTATCCGCGTGGTCGACCTCAACGAGGTGACCGAGATCTCCGTGTACGTCGACGGTGCCGACGAAATCGACCCTGGTTTTTCGATGATCAAGGGCGGTGGCGGGGCGCTGACCCGCGAAAAAATCGTGGCGGCCGTCTCGCGCACGTTCGTGTGTATCGCCGACAACAGCAAGCTGGTCGAGCAACTGGGGAGATTCCCGCTGCCGGTCGAGGTGATTCCGATGGCGCGCGAGTACGTACAGCGTGAACTCACGCGCCTGGGCGGAACGCCGCGACTTCGCGCCGGCTTTACGACCGACAACGGCAATATCATCCTCGACGTGCACGGGCTGCAGATCGCCGCGCCCGCCGAATTCGAACAACGTGTCGACGGCATCGTCGGCGTGGTCACGAACGGCCTGTTTGCGCGGCGCGGCGCCGACGTGCTGCTGCTCGGGACGCCCGCTGGCGTTCAGGAAACGCGGCGACTATGAAGGTGGTGCTGCGCAGCGCCGGCCTCGCGCTTGCGGCGCTGCTGCTCGTGCTGGCGCTGTACCTGGTTTTCGCGCTGCTGCTCGGCGCGCTGCCGCGCAATTCCGGTTTCGTCGAGACGCATGACGGCATTCCCGTTTATGTCCGCACGAACGGCGTCCATGCGGAACTCATCCTGCCGACACGGCAGGGGGAGCAGGACTGGAGCACGGAGTTCCCCGCGCGGCACATGCGTGCGCTGGCGGCGCCTACCGAGTGGATAGCGTTCGGCTGGGGCGACCGCGGTTTCATGCTCAACACGCCGACCTGGGCGGACCTGCATCCGACGACCGCATTCGTCGCTCTCAGCGGTTTCGGCGACGGTGCGATGCATGTCGAGTATGTCGAGACGCCGGCCGCTTACAAGGCGCGGCGTGTACGACTATCCTCGGCCGAGTACGAGCAGCTCGTGCGCTACATCCGCGCGTCCTTTGTGCGCGATGCGGACGGCCAGGTGCGACAGATCGACGCGCCCGGGTACTTCGACAACGACGCCTTCTACGAGGCCGTCACGTCGTACACCTTCTGGTACACGTGCAACGAATGGACCCGGCGAGCGCTGGTGGCCGCGGGCGTGCGGACGGCGAGTTGGGCGCCGTTCGACACAGCGATCCTGGTCCATTTGCCGCAGGCCGAACCGCGCTGACGCGCGCATCGACCACGGCCCCGCGACGCGCTACATCGGCTAGCTCGACGGAGGCACGTAACCGGCGGCCGCATCCGCGCCTTCGCCGAAGAAGTGCTTCTCGAGCTGCGTCAGCAGGTATTTACGCGCGCGAGTGTCGGCGAGGTTGAGGCGGTTTTCGTTCACCAGCATCGTCTGGTGCTTGAGCCAACCGGCCCACGCTTCCTTGGAAACGTTCTCCCAGATGCGCTTGCCGAGTTCGCCCGGAACCGGCGGGAAATCGAGGCCCTCGGCCTCGCGGCCGAGCTTCACACATTGAACCGTGCGTGCCATGAAGCAGTCTCCTAAAGGGTCCTGAGCAGCACCTGGGAGCGGCGCTGCCAGTTGTACATGTTCTGCCGCGTGGGAGGCAGGTCGTCGACGCCGGCGGGCTTGAAGCCGCGCTTGATGAAGAAGTGCGCCGTGCGCGTTGTCAGCACGAACAGGCGATCGATGCCCGCCGCCTTGGCCTTCGCTTCGATGCGCTTCATCAGCCGCTCGCCGTCGCCGTAGCCCTGATACTGCGGATGCACCGTCAGGCAGGCGAGTTCGCCCGCCCGTTCGCCCGGGAACGGGTAGAGCGCCGCACAGCCGAAGATGAAACCGTCATGTTCGAGCACGGTGAAGCGATCGATTTCGCGTTCGATCAGTTCGCGCGGACGCTTGACGAGCGTGCCGTCGGCCTCCAGCGGTTCGATCAGCTTGATGATGCCGCCGACGTCGTCAGCCGCCGCGTCCCGCATCTTCTCGAGGTTTTCCGGAGCGACCATCGTGCCCACGCCGTCGTGCGTGAAGAGTTCGACGAGCACTCCGCCGTCCTGCGCATACGACAGGATGTGGGCGCGCGCGACGCCGCTGCGGCAGGCCTTGACCGCGTACCTCAGGTTGAAGGCGGCATCGCCGGTGACCTCACCGGCCGCCAGCATGTTCTCGGCGTCTTCCACCGAGAGTTCGCTCAGCAGCCGGCCGTCGTTGCCGTTGATTCCGGCGGTTTCGGTGAGCAACACCAGCTTGTCGGCCTTCAGCGCCGTGGCGACGCTGCAGGCGACATCTTCCATCGTCAGGTTGAATGCCTCGCCCGTCGGCGAGAAGCCCAGCGGCGACATCAGCACCAGTCCGCCGTTGGCGAGCACGAAGCGCAGCGCCTCGGTGTCGACCTTGCGCACTACACCGGTCAACTGCAGATCGGTGCCGTCGATGATGCCCATCGGTCGCGCGGTCACGAAGTTGCCGCTGACGACCCGCACCTTGGAATGCGCCATCGGTGTCGAGGGCAGGCCCTGCGAGAAGGCCGCCTCGATGTCCAGGCGGATCTCGCCCGCCGCTTCCTTCGCGCACTCCAGCGCGGCCGCGTCGGTGATGCGCACGCCGTTGTGGAACTGCGAGTCGATGCCCTTCAGTGCCAGCTGTGCCTGCACCTGCGGACGCGAGCCGTGTACCAGCACGATGCGCATGCCCATCGCGCTCAGCAGCGAGATGTCCTGCACCAGCGCGGTGAGCTGGCCCGAGGCGATCAGGCTGCCGGAAAAGGCAACGACGAACGTGCGGCCGCGGTGCGCATGCACGTAGGGCGCGACCTGGCGCAGCCAGGTGACGAACTGCGTCTGGTCGGCGATCTTGGCGAGGGGCTGCGTGAGCGCGGCGTCATTCATCGTTGAAAGTATACTTTTGCCATCACGCACCCGTCCGTTGCCTGCGCAGCGCGCGGCACCCGACCACGAGACTCCGATGACGCGCTAGCACCGCAAGGTGCGACGCGAGCCGATGCAGCCCCAATCGCCAAGCCCGCCCCGCCGAGCGGGGCCACGGGTTCGCGCGCCGCTGCCGGCCATCACCTTCCCCGAGGAACTGCCGGTCTCGGCCCGGCGCGAGGACATCGCACGCGCAATCGCTGCGAACCAGGTCGTCATCGTCAGCGGTGAAACCGGCTCGGGCAAGACGACGCAGCTGCCGAAGATCTGCCTCGCGCTCGGTCGCGGATCGGCCGGAGTCATCGGCCATACCCAGCCGCGTCGGATCGCCGCGTCGAGCATTGCACGCCGCATCGCCCAGGAGTTGCAAACGCCGCTCGGCGACGTGGTGGGCTTCAAGGTGCGCTTCACCGACAAGACGCGGCCCGGCGCGTCGATCAAGTTGATGACCGACGGCATCCTGCTTGCCGAGTCGCAGGCCGACCCGCTGCTGAGGCAGTACGACACGCTGATCCTCGACGAGGCGCACGAGCGCTCGCTCAACATCGACTTCCTGCTCGGCTATCTGCGCCAGCTGCTGCCGCGCCGGCCGGAGCTGAAGCTGATCATCACGTCGGCCACGATCGATGCCGAACGCTTCGCCCGTCACTTCGGTGCCGAGCACGAGCCTGCGCCCGTCATCGAGGTCTCTGGACGGCTCTATCCGGTGGAGATCCGCTACCGGCCGGTGGCCGACGCGGACGACGCCGACGACCGCACGCTGATGGATGCACTGGTGGACGCCGTCGATGAATGCGCCGCGGGCGGGCGCGGCGACGTGCTGGTGTTTCTGCCCGGAGAGCGCGAAATCCGCGAAGCGGCGGAGGCGCTGCGCAAGCACCACCCGGCGGGCACCGAGATCCTGCCGCTCTACGCGCGTCTGTCGACCGAGGACCAGGACCGAGTGTTCCGGCCGTCCGGCTCCGGCCGGCGCATCGTCCTTGCGACCAATGTCGCCGAGACCTCGCTCACAGTGCCCGGCATCCGCTACGTCGTCGACACCGGGCTTGCGCGCGTGAAGCGCTACTCGTATCGGAACAAAGTCGAGCAGCTGCAGATCGAGCCGGTGTCGCAGGCTGCCGCCAACCAGCGCGCCGGACGCTGCGGGCGGGTTGCCGACGGCATCTGCATCCGTCTGTACGCTGAGGACGACTTTGCCAGGCGTCCACGCTTCACCGAACCTGAGATCCTGCGCGCCTCGCTCGCAAGCGTCATCCTGCGGATGAAGTCGCTGGGACTCGGCGAAGTCGCGCAGTTCCCCTTCGTCGAAGCGCCCACCGGGCGCGCAGTGGCCGACGGCACGCAGCTGCTTGCCGAACTCAATGCGATCGACGAGAGCAATGCGCTGACACCGGTCGGGCTCCAGCTTGCGAAGCTGCCGCTCGACCCCCGTGTCGGGCGCATGCTTCTCGCCGCACGCGACCAGAATTGCCTCAGTGAACTGCTGATCATCGCCGCTGCGCTGTCGGTGCAGGACCCGCGCGAGCGCCCGCTCGAGGCGCAGGAGGCGGCTGACCAAGCACACCGTCGCCATGCCGATGACAAGAGCGACTTCCTGACGCTGGTGAAGCTCTGGCACTTCGTTCAGGAGAAAATCGGCCACAAGAAATCGAACCGCAAGCTGACCGAAGAGCTGCACAGCCAGTTCCTCAGTCCGCGGCGCGTGCGTGAATGGATTGACGTCCACAGCCAGCTTGCGGCACTCGCCGGTGAACTGGGCTGGCGCCTGAACGGGTCACCTGCCACGCTGGAGCAGGTTCACCTCGCGCTGCTCGCCGGGCTGCTCGGCAACGTCGGCCTGCGCGTGCTTGATGCCGACCGCGGCGAGCCCCCGTACGCCGGTGCGCGCAGCATCAAGTTCCACGTCTGGCCCGGATCGCCGTTACTGAAGAAGGCCGGCCGCTGGATCATGGCGGCCGAGCTGGTCGAGACCTCGCGCCTCTATGCGCGCACGATCGCGAACATCGAGCCGGTCTGGCTCGAACGCGTCGGCGCCCACCTGCTGAAGAAGTCTCACAGCGATCCGCACTGGGAAAAGCGTCGCGGTGAGGTAATGACGTTCGAGCGCGCAACGCTCTACGGGCTGCTCGTCTACCAGCAGCGCCGCGTTCAGTACGCGCCTATCGATGGGGTGCATGCCCGCGAGATCTTCATCCGCGAGGCGCTGGTGGCAGGTGAATACGAGACGCGCGCGCCTTTTTTTGCCCACAACCAGCGGCTGGTGCGCGAGATCCGTGAACTCGAGCACCGCGCACGCCGCCTCGACGTGCTCGTCGATGACGAACTGATCTTCGCCTTCTACGACCGCGTAATCCCCGCGGACATCGTGAGCGGTGCAGCCTTCGAGCGGTGGCGCATCGACGCCGAGCGCGACCAGCCGCGGCTCCTTTTCCTCGTACGCGACGAGCTGATGCGCCACGAGGCAGCGGGCATCACGACGGATCTCTTTCCAAAGCAACTGGCGCTGCGCGGCAAGGCGGGACCGGAGATAGTGCTGGCCGTTTCGTACCACTTCGAGCCGGGCAGCGCCCGCGACGGCGTCACCCTGACCGTGCCGCTCGCCGCACTCAACCAGGTCGACGGGAACCGCGCTGAATGGCTGGTGCCCGGCATGCTGAAGGAAAAGGTGCACCTGCTGCTGAAGTCGCTGCCGCAGAAGCTGCGCCGTCGCTGCGTTCCACTGCCGGACTACGCCGCTGCCTTCGCGGCGCGCTGCGGCGATCGAACCAGCGAGCCGTTGCTTGACGTGCTGATTGCCGATCTTCGCGAACATGCGGGGGTCGTCTGCCAGCGTGCAGATTTCAAGCTGGAGACCCTGCCGGTCCACCTCACAATTAACTTCAAGGTGGTGGACGAGCACGGACGGCAGCTCGGCATGGGACGGAACCTCGCGCAGTTGCGCGCGGAACTCGGCGCCGAAGTGCAATCCAGCTTCCGCACGGCGGCTCGGTCCGATGCCGCGGTGGCCGACAGTCTGCACGACGATATCCGCGACTGGGATTTCGGCGAGCTTGCCGAACTGATGCAACTCGAGCGCCGCGGACCGGACGGCCGCAAGATCACGCTGGTCGGTTTCCCGGCACTGGTCGACCGCGAGGACCACTGCGAAGTCGACGTCTTCGACGACGCGGACGAAGCGCGCGATCAGCACCGCGCCGGCCTGCGGCGGCTGTTCCGGCTGCAGCTGCGCGAGCAGCTAAAGTTCCTCGAGAAGAGCCTGGCGGGGTTGCAGACGACGCAGATGCAGGCGTCGACCGTGCCGGCGCTGGCGTCGGCGTTCACGAGTTTCGAGTCGATGCGGGAACAGGTGCTGGCGGCCGCGATCGACCGCACTTGTCTTGCCGACCCCTGGCCGCTCGACCGACCGACCTTCGTCGCGCGCAAGGACGAGGCGCGGGGCAAACTGAGCCTGATCGCCCAGGAGATCGCGCGGCTGCTGACGACGATCGTTGCCGAGGCGGCCGCGCTGATGAAGAAGCTGTATGCGGCCCGAAGCCACGCTGCCGCGGTTGCGGACATCGAGCAGCAGCTCGCGCGACTGTTCCCGCGCAACTTTCTTGTCGACGTGCCCGCAATCCAGCTCGCGCACTATCCGCGCTACCTGAAGGCCATCGCGATGCGGCTCGACAAGATCAAGAATGACCCGCTGCGCGACACGCAACGCATGCAGGAACTGGTCGCGTTGCAGGCGCCCTGGCTGCGCGAGGTTGCGGCACGCAAGGGAGTTGCCGATCAGCGTCTCGAGGAGTTCCGCTGGCTGCTGGAAGAACTTCGCGTCAGTCTGTTTGCGCAGGAACTGCGCACACCGATGCCGGTCAGCGCCAAGCGCCTGCAGAAAGCGTGGGACGCGCTGCGCCGCTAGCCGCGACGCTTTGGGTTTTGCTGCCGTCGCCGGTGCGCGCTCTATCGACGGCCGCCGAATCGCCCGCCGCCGAGTCGGTGCCGAAGGGACATCCGTTGGAAATTCCAAGCGCCCGACGGCAATATTGCCGCCGGGCGTCGGTTCTGGTGAGCGACGTCCTAGTCGCGCTTGACCTTTTCGACCATCGCCGCCTGCAGCTTCTTGACGTCTGCCGGCGACAGCTGCGGGCGGTCCAGCTTGACCGTCAGCTTGTTGAGCTTGGCGGTCAGCGCGAACGGCGGCTTGTAGTCGGCATCGTTGACGCCGGTCAGCGTGTCGGAACCGATGTCGAAGCTCTCGTCCCACTGCAGGATCATCGGCAGCGTGCGCTCCATCTTCTTGGTGGCGACTTCCTTGCCGTCGACCTTCAGCACTCCAACGCCAGGCCGCCCGACACCGCTGAAGTTGTTGAACGCGAGCGTGCCGGCGCCGAGGCCTTCGTACTTGAAGTCGAACTCGACCGTGTGCCGCCCCGGCGACAGGGCATCGGTCCCTTCCCACTTGAGTCGTTCCAGATCGACCATGTTCCACAGGAACACCGGTCTGCCTTTCAGCAGATAGAAACCGTAGCCGCCGAAGCGCCCACCGGAGGTCAGGATCATGCCCTCGGCACCACCTTGCGGCACCTCGATGTCGGCGGTGACGGTGTAGGAGGTATTGAGCAGCAGCGGTGAGTCGCCTTGCGGCAAGCCGACCATCGGCCGCCGGTAGACGAACTCGCTGCGCCCGGCCGTGATGTTGGGCCGCGGCGCGACGATGCGCGCCGCCACCGACGCGTCCAACGGGAAGACCTGATGCTTGTGGGCCTCGGCGACGAACATCTGCTTCATCTCCTTGACCTTCTGCGGGTGCTTCGCTGCGATATCGGTGGTCTGGTTGAAGTCGGTGTTCAGGTTGAAGAGCTCGAGCACCTGGTTGTTGAGCGGATCCGGGTTCGCCGGACCGAAGGCCTCCCACGGCGCACGATTGACTTGGGTAGCGAGGAACCAGCCTTCGTGATACAGCGCCCACTGGCCCATCATCTCGAAGTACTGCGTCCTGTGGCGCGAGGGAACCTTGGCGTTGGCCGCGTCAAACGTGTAGGCGAAGCTCGTGCCCTCGATCGGAGCCTGCTTGATCCCATCGACGAAGTCCGGCGCTCGGATGCCGGCAGCCTCGAGGATGGTCGGCACGACGTCGATGACGTGCACGAACTGCTCGCGCAAGGCACCCTTGTCCTTGATGCGCGCCGGCCACGACACGACCATGTTCTGGTTGATGCCGCCCAGCTGCGAAGCGTTCTGCTTGAACCACGAAAACGGCGTGTCGAAGGCCCACGACCAGCCGGCCGACATGTGGTTGTAGGTCTGTTCGGTGCCCCAGACGTCGTAGAACTTCATCTGCACGTCGATCGGCAGCTGGTTGAGGCCGTTGAAGAACGCGACCTCGTTCGGCGTGCCCTGCGGGCCGCCCTCGGCGCTGGTGCCGTTATCACCGTTGATGTAGATGATCAGCGTGTTTTCGAGTCTGCCCAGGTCCTCGAACGCCTGGATCACGCGCCCGATCTCGTGGTCGTTGTAGGCAGCATAGGCGGCGAACACCTCGACCTGCCGGATGAAGAGCTTCTTCTCGTCCGCCGACAGCGCGTCCCACTCTTTCAGCACGTCCTTCGGCCACGGCGGCAACTTGGCGTCCTTCGGAATCACGCCGAGCTTCTTCTGGTTCTCGAAGATGCGCTCGCGCACTTTGTTCCAGCCGTCGTCGAAGCAGCTTCATCTTGCTGATCTTTTCCACCCATTCGCGGGTCGGATGGTGCGGCGCGTGGGTGGCGCCCGGCGCGTACTTGATGAAGACGGGCTTGTCCGGCTGGATCTGGTGCATCCGGTTCATGTAGTCGATGGCGTCGTCAGCCATGCCGGTGACCAGGTTCCAGCCGGGCTTGCCCTCGAACGGATAGATCTGCGTCGTGTTGCGGAAGAGATTCGGCTGCCACTGGTTGGCATCGCCGCCGACGAATCCGTAGAAGTACTCGAAGCCCATGCCGGTCGGCCACTGGTCGAAGGGTCCGGCCTGGCTGGCCGCGAAGGCTGGAACGTTGTGGTCCTTGCCGAACCACGAGGTGAAGTAGCCGTTGTCGAGCAGGATGCGGCCGATCGTGGCCTTGTCCTTCTCGATGATGCTGTTGTAGCCGGGGAAACCGGTCGACTGCTCGGAGATCACGCCGAAACCGGCCGAGTGGTGATTACGCCCGGTGATCAGCGCGGCGCGTGTCGGCGAGCACAGCGCCGTAGAGAACACGCGGTTGTAGCGCAGTCCCTCCTTCGCGATGCGGTCCATCGTCGGCGTCGGAATCACGCCGCCAAACGTGCTGGCACGCCGAAGCCGGCGTCATCGGTGATGATCAGCAGCACATTGGGTGCGCTCTTGGGCGGGACGACGCGCGGCGCCCACCACGGGGTGGACTGCAGCGCACCGTCCTTGATGACGCCGCCGAACTTCGGATCGGGCGGCGGCAACTGCTTGCCGCTGATTGTCGTGTTGGCACTGGGTGAACCCAGCGTGCCGGTGACCTGCTGCGCCGCCACGTTGGCGACGATCATTGCGTTCGCCGCAAGCACGATCATTGCGGTCCATTTACTCGCCATAAGCTCCCCCGCTGCCGACTGGCAGCTCGATGTGCTTATTCGTTATGGGTGGGTCTTACTGCCCGGCGGGGATGTTCCAGAGGCGGACGAGCTCGTGGCTCGGTCCCGGCGCGCGCATCTCCGATGAAGGCGACAATCTATCCGCACGCCACCGGTGCCCGCTTGACAATTCCGGCCAAGTCGCCGACATTGCCGCCCCTTGATCAATCTGCACCCTCCCATGTCAGCGCGCGCCGCCGATCCGGCTCCAGCACGAGTTCGGGGGCGGCTGAAGGGGCGATCAGTCCGCCGGCCCGCCGAATCCTTTGGCGATGTAGGTGTCGCCCCCCTAAGCACGATTCCTGCGACATTGCGGTCGCTCGGCATCGACCCGGCGCTGGTCATGCGCAGCGTAGGTCTGGATTTGCGCCTGTTCGATGACCCGGCCAATCGTGCCAGCATCATTGCCGTCGGAAGGCTGCTCGAAGCGTGTGTGGCCGCAACAGACCGAGGTCAGTTCGGTCTCATGATTGGAAGTCAGTTCAGCATGCCGATGCTCGGCCTGGTGGGCTATTTGATGAGCAACGAGGTGTCGGTACGCGCCGCGCTGAAGACGCTGGTGCTGAGCCTTCGCCTGCAGGACCGCAGTGCCGTGGTCGGATTGGTGCAGCCGACCGAGCGGCTGCGTGGCGCTGACCTACGCGGTGTGCACGCCGGGCACACCGGCCACGGGCCTGATCGATGACACTTGCATGATGATCGGCTGGCGCGTGATGAAATCGCTGTGCGGACCGGAGTGGCGGCCCGTCGAAGTGCGGTTGGCGCACGCCAAGCCGGCGGACCCACGTGTTTACCGCGAGTCATTCGGCGCGCCGGTACGCTTCGATGTGCCGCTCAGTATGCTGCTGTTCGACAAGCACTGGCTTGGCGTGCCGGTGGTCGGCGCCGACCCGGTACTGTTGAACCTGATGCGGCAACTGCAGATCGAAACCGACAGCAAGTCGGCCACGCGACTGACCGATCAAGTGCGGCGCGTGCTGCGTACCGGAGTCATGTCCGGCAGTGCAGATGCGCGAAACATCGCCGAGCTTTTTTCGATAAGCGAACGCAGTCTGCGTCGCCGCCTCGCCGAAGAGGGCGAATCGCTGCAGCGACTCGTTTCCGAAGCACGGCTGACAGTGGCCCGCCAGTTGCTCGAAGAAACGCGCATGCCAATGAGCGAAATCGCTGCGGTTCTCGACTACTCAGACCTTACGGCGTTCTCGCGCGCCTTCCGTGGCTGGACTGGAAGGCCCCCCAGCACGTGGCGCCGCGCGCTCAAAGAAAGCTGGGGTCGCGAATCCGCCTCGTAGAGTTGAGGCGGAAGTGGTGATCCGCCAGGGATGCCATTGCCCTTTAAAGAAAAAAGCCGGCGCGAGGCCGGCTTTTTTCGAAACAGTTGTTCAGTCCCGACGGCGACGAAGCACGCCCAATCCCGCAAGCGCGAACCCCATGAGTGCCAAGGTGCCGGGCTCTGGAACGACTTGTGTCTGCCTGTAGGTGTTGGAAACGCTCAGCAGTTCGGCGCCCGCGTTGACGCTGAAGTCTTCACTGATGTTGAGGGTGGTGGCCGAGAGACCGACCCGCCCCGACGCCGCGTTCTCCACACCGTTGATGACGCTCAGGCTGAAGACTTCATCGCCGGTAACGTCCTTCGTCAGCAGCGAACCACCGCCGGGGTTATCCGCACCGGCAAACATCGCGCTGATGATGAATTCCGGGTCGATCACCGAAATCGAATAGTCGATCGACCAGGCACCCGCGTCGTCCGAGTTGTCGAAACCGATGAGCTGCATGACATGCGTACTGACGACCGGGCTGCTGAACAACACTTGGACGCCGTCGTCCAAATTGTTGACCCCAATCGTCCACACTTTGTCGGCCTGGTCGCACGAGATGGCAGTTTCCCACTGGCCAATGGTTGTAATGGCTGAGCACGGCACTGCCATTGCTGTCCCGCTGGCGAGTGCCATGCCGCATCCTGCCAGTACCGTCGTTAGTGTTGTGCGCAGATTCATCGTTGCCTCGCTGGTGATCGTGAATTTCCTGCACTCTACAAAGCACCGAACGTGCCAAGCTTGATTAAACGTTATAAAACAATGACTTAACTGTAACGTGGCGCTCAAGTTTGCGGGATGTGTAAAGCCCATCGACGAGTGGGGCTCGCTCGCTACCCTAAGGGGAAAACGACAAAAGCTACAAGGTCAGCAGATAGGGCCCGGCGGTCGTGTGAACTGAGTCTTTGACGAAGCCGCGCCTGCTCCTCCCCCCGGCAGTGATTCGTCACGAGGCATTCGGCGACGGCGACTCGGCTCCGCCACCGTCCACCGGAACTTAACGGCGGCCGGCGCGGCAGCCCGAGGCCTTCGTCGCTTCGAATCTCGATTGTGATTGAGCTTGCGCTATCCGGGCCTCGCGCGGTCTGGAAGCCGCAGAAATCTGACGCCCGGTCGGTCACACAGCAAACTGAGTGTCGACGCCAGGTCTGAACGGCGCCGGCGGCAAGGGACGACGACGGTAACGGCGCGAGCCGGGCGCGCCCAGGTTCAGGTCGTCGAGCGGGCCGGCGGACCGCTGTGCGGGCTGCGCCGCGGACCGGGATCGTCCTTCGGCCCCTGCTCAATGTCGAAGGAAAACTCGCGGATCAACTCGCCGT
The DNA here is from genome assembly GCA_963712485.1 of uncultured beta proteobacterium. Lineage (GTDB taxonomy): Bacteria > Pseudomonadota > Gammaproteobacteria > Burkholderiales > Burkholderiaceae_F > JALORV01. The sequence continues at coordinate 34,457 of CAVQID010000057.1, read as the reverse complement.
CGATGTAGACGCGCATCTTGTGCGCGCCGATCGGATCGCCCGGCGCGTAACGCCATTCATTGGCGATGAAGCCAAGTCGCGTTGGAATGATGCGCTCGGTCACGGCGGTCTTCCGGTCGGGCGAGATGGTGTAAATGCCCATCGCTTCACCGGGCCCCCAGGTTGGCGGCACTTCCGGCAGTTCGAACTCCTCGCGCCAGATGACCGTCGGCTTCTCGGTCTTGAAGACGATGTACCAGCCGTACGGCGCAGCGATGACCGCCGGGAACTTCGCAGTCTCGTACAGGATCCGCCGACCCGTGGGGTCGGCGCCGAACACGCCGAACTGAGCCGACACGACCTCGATCGGCGCCGATTTGCCCGGAGCGGCCGGCGTGACCGGCAGCGGAACGACAGTGGCAGAGCCAGTCGTGTCGGGTTGCTCTCGGGTTGCGCAGCCGGAGCCGAGGACAGCAAGCGCCGTGGTCAAAGCGACGGAGATGGAGCGGAAAGGCGTGGACATCGGCGCCTCCAGTGAGCGGCATCAGGCAGCAATGGGCCTGACTGATTTAAGCACAGTTGATGCTCAGTCGGGTCCGTCGGCATGACGTCAATAGGGACCGCTTGTCGCGCGATGTGCGAAGGCCCGAATCGCTCGCCAGCGGCTGACCGATGGAGTTTTTCGCGCTGCTGCGCTGACGACCTCTCCCGTAAAATCCGCGCGCCGCGGGTTCGACATCAGCGGCAGGGCAGGGAGTCATGGGAACAGCAATAACGGCGGTGACCGAACCGGCCACCTGCGGTGCGGCCGCATGAGACATCCTGTGTCAACCCGCGGCGGTGTTGAGCAGGGTTTGAGCGCCGCGATGCAGAGCGGGGTCGTAGGGTTTGCGATCGGACCATGCGCGCCAGAGCACGCGGATCCAGGCGCGCGCGAGGATGCGTACGGCGTGCGGGTGATCGCAGCCGCGGGTGCGTGCGTTGGCGTAGACGTTGGCGGCCCAGGGATGCGCGTGGCGCGAGTTGTCGGCCAGGCAGGTGATGGCGGCGCGCAGACGGTGGTTGCAGGCCCAGCGGAAGGCGACCGCCTTGGACTTGCCCGACTGATAGGTAACGGGGGCGACGCCGGCCTCGGCGGCGAGGTGATCGTCGCTGTCGAAGCGCTCACGCACGCTGCCCAGTTCGGCGAGGATGTGGGCGGCGCAGATGCGCCCGGCGCGCGGGAAGCTCATCAGGAGGCGGCCATCGTCGAGGTCGGCCAGTTGATGTTCGATGCGGCGGGTGAGTTGGCTGATCTGCTCGACGATGGGCCGCAAGGCCGCGACGAAGCTGCGCACGAGGGCGCCTTTGGCCTCGAGTTCGAGCTCGTCGCCCACGGCGGCGACGGCCTGATGCAGCCGCTCAAGCAACTGCTCCGGGCGGCGGCGGCCGCTGTAGGCGTGCTGAGCGCAGAAGGCGGCCATGCGCTTGGGGCCGAGGCGCGCCGCGCTCTCCGGGGTGGGGTAGCGCTCGATGAAGGCCAGGGCGATGGGCGAGTCGAGATCGGCGAAGACGGCGGCGGCGCCGGGCCAGAACGAGTCCAGAACGGCGCGCAGCTGATTGGCCAGTCGTACGCGCGTGGCCACGAGCTCGTCGCGCCCGCGCACAAGGGCGCGCAGCGCGCGGATCGGATCGGACTGCGGCGCCAGGGGCCGGAAGCGGTGGCCGTCGGTGCGCAACAGATCGGCCAGCAGGAATGCATCGGTGGCATCGCTCTTGGCGCTGTGGCTGCGGTAGCGCGGTCGGGTGGCCTTCACGACGTTGGGGTGGATCGGCACGACGGGCACGCCGGCTTCCATCAAGGCATCGACCAGCAGTCCCGCGGGGCGCTCGATGGCCAGGGGCGGGTTGCCGTAGTGGCGGAGGCGCCGTATCAGGACCGTCAAGCCCTCGGCGTTGTGCGCGATGTCGAGCCGCTCAATGATCTGAGCGCCTTCATCGACGATGCACACCGCGTGCGATTGGCTGGCCCAGTCCAGTCCGGCATAGAAGGTGGTCATGGACAGACTGCGCTATGACTGGCCGTGCCGGAAGCCCACGCGGGTCGCTCACTGATCGGCGCTCCTGGCTGCGACACCTGGCGCTACATCCTGTAGCCCGTCTGGGTCTTCCGGCGCCGCAAGGGCTGCGGGTCTCATGCGGGCCATCGCATGGCCAGCGCACCGGGCAGTCACCTCGCGGGCACGGAAGTCGGAAGGAACCATCGGCGCCAACCGCGCGCCGCGTCAAGACCGCTGCACGCCACCGCCGCCGCTTCGATGACGGGTTGACCACCGGGTGCTTCGCAGTTGTGGACAACACGCCTCCAGGCCATCGAGGGGCCAGTCGTGTTGTCCACCACCAAGCCCGGTGGACAATCCTGCGCCCCCGTGTGCCTACGACCTCAACGGCATGGAAGGTAGTCCAGTGAGCGCGCCACGCTTCGGGCTCGTCATCGTCGGCGACGAGATTCTCTCGGGCAAGCGCGAGGACAAGCATCTCGTTCGCGTCATCGAAATCCTTAAGGCACGCGGACTGCGGCTCGAGTGGGCGCACTACGCGGGGGATGATCGTGCCGAACTCGTGGACCTCTACAGTCGTACATTCGCCGCAGGCGACGTGGTGTTCAGCTGTGGAGGCATCGGTTCGACCCCGGACGACCATACGCGCCAGGCCGCCGCTGCGGCGCTCGGCGTTCCCTTCGTCCTGCATCCGGAAGCCGAAGTCCTGATCACCGCGCGCTGTGTCGAAATGGCGCGTGAAGGCCGTGGGAGTGCCGACATGACGACAGCGGAAAATCGTCAACGCCTGACGATGGGGGAGTTCCCGCTGGGCAGCGCGATCATCCCGAACCCGTTCAACCGCATTCCCGGGTTCTCGATCCGGAGTCATTGGTTTGTCCCGGGATTTCCGGTCATGGCCTGGCCGATGATCGAATGGGTGCTGGATACGCACTACCGACCAGCGTTCGGGACAGGCACCATTGCCGAGCGCTCGCTCGTCGTCTTCGAGACTCCGGAATCCGCTCTGGTGCCGCTGATGCACGAGATCGAACGACGCTTCAGCGGGGTGAAGGCGTTCAGCCTGCCGTCCGTGGGCGATGGCACCGACGGACGTATCGCCCGGCGCCATATCGAGCTCGGCGTGAAGGGATCAGCCAGCCTCGTCGATGCAGCGTACGCCGTGATGCGTGCCGGTGTCACCGCACTCGGCGCCGAGATGACCGAGCGCTGAGCGTCAGTCGGGACGCGCCGGTCGATTGAGGCGAAAAAAAGCCCGGTCGGTAGGACCGGGCTCGGAAAGCACCACCAAGGAGGAGACAGATGGGCGCCTGGAGATGATCCAGGCCGTGGTGCCAAGGAGACAACCGATTCAGTGAAGCAACAGGCTGCACCTTACTGGCTTCCGACGCAGTGGAGCAGTGAATATTCCACGCGCTTTGCCAGTCATTTCTGACCGTATTCGGGTCCCTGCGCCTGCCGATGTGCAGGCGGGTCACAAACACCGGGAAGGCGAACCTCCCCGTGTCTAAGACATGACTTAGGCGGCCTTGCGCTTCGCCGGGGTCTTGGCCGAATCATTGGCCGCAGCAGCGGCCTTCATCGTTGCCGACGTCGCGGCTGCGACGTTCGACTCGGCGAAGTCAACAGCCTGCTTCGCTGCCTTGGTGAACGTGTCGTACGCGGTATTGGCGGCGGCAACGGCGCTCTTCAGCGCGGCGACAGCGGGCTCGGAACCGGCCGGGGCGTTCTTGGCGGCGAAATCGATCAGCTGCGTGACCTTCTTGTTGTTCTCGGCCATCTGCGACTCGACGATGCGTGACACTTCGGTGCCAGCGCCATTGGCGATGCCATAGACGGTGCGCGAGTAGCTGACCGCCTTTTCGAGCGTCGGCTGCGACAGCGCGGAGCTGAGCGCCAGGAATTCCTGCACGTCCTTCGCGCTCATCAGGGCTTGCACGCGCTCAACCGACTCTTCCAGCGTCGCTTTGGCAGCGGCGACGTTGAGTTCGAGCAGGCGCTCGGTCGCGTCGAAGAAGGTCTGGCCGAGGGCGAACGCGGCGTCCATCTGACCTTTCTGAAGCTCGGAGAATTGTGCGGGGGTGGTGAACATGAGTAACTCCTCAGTGGGTTGTGTGACGGTGTTATCTGGATCTTTTTGCAGGCTTGCTGCACTGCACAAAGCGAATTGTCCATATAGCACGCCTCCCTGTCAAGAACTTTTTGGTGCAGTGCCGCATAAAGGCGGGAGTGGTGAATACCATTCTGACTCAATGGGATACATCGCATGGGTTTGCCGCGAAGGCCGCCGGCCGCGGAGTAGATTCCGCGACGCATCAGGTAAGGGCCGGGGAGCCGGCTGCCTACAATCCCGGGGTGCACGCCTTCTACAGCGACCACTTCGTGCTCCCGCTTCCGGCGGGGCACCGCTTCCCGATGGCGAAGTACCGACTCCTGCGTGAACGCGTCGCAACAGAACTGCCGGAGGTGACCTTGTCGGAGCCTGAGCCCGCCGCGCTCGGGCAACTGGCGTTGGCGCATGCGCCCGATTACGTCGACCGCGTGGTCCGTGGAGCGCTCGACCCACTGGAAGTGCGCGCCATCGGTTTCCCGTGGTCACCTGCGATGGTCGAACGCTCGCGGCGATCCGTCGGAGCCACGATTGCGGCGTGCCGGGCGGCCGCGCTTGACGGTGTGGCCGTCAACCTCGCTGGCGGCACGCATCACGCGCATTCGGCACGGGGCGCCGGCTACTGCGTCTTCAATGATGCGGCGATTGCCGCACGCCTGGCGCAGGCCGATGCCGCGCATCAACGCCGGAGCTTGCCGGTCGCGATCATCGACCTTGACGTGCACCAGGGCGACGGGACCGCGCAGATCCTCGCTGGCGATGCGTCGGTCTTTACGCTGTCGCTGCACGGTGCGTCGAACTTTCCGTTTCGCAAGCAAGCGAGTGATCTGGATGTCGCGTTGCCCGACGGGACGTCCGACGACGCTTACCTGTCCGCGCTCGACGACGCGCTCGCGGTGTTGCGCAGTCGCTTCACGCCGCGATTCATCATCTATCTCGCCGGAGCCGACGCGCATTGCGATGATCGTCTCGGCAAGCTCGCACTGTCGAGCAATGGCATGGCCGCGCGCGATCGCCGGGTCTTCGAGTTTGCGTCAGAGCTGGATGTGCCGATCGCCGTGGCGATGGCGGGGGGCTACGGACGTGACATCTCGACCACCGTTGACGTTCACTTTTCCACCGTACGGACCGCGCTTTCGTTCTGGCTCGGCCGCCGTGCGGCGGTGTGCCGCAAGCGAGCCGGCAATGCCTGAAAGTCCCGTTCGCGCACCGAACGCGGTCTGGCTCGCTGTCATGCCGTTCGCGTTCGTCCTGCTCTGGAGCACGGGATTCATCGTCGCCAAGACAGCGGCGCCACATGCCCCGCCTTTGACGTTCCTGCTGTATCGCTTCGCCGGTGTCATCGTGGTGCTGCTTCCGCTGGTGTGGCTGACGCGGGCACCGTGGCCGCGCACGCCGCGGGCGTGGTGGGACGTCGCGTTCGTCGGACTGCTGCTGCAGGCGACCTACCTCGGTGGCGTGTGGGTTGCCATCGCGCTGGGGATGCCGGCCGGAGTCTCGTCGCTGCTTGTCGGCACTCAGCCCTTGCTGACCGCGCTCTTTGGTGCAACGGTCGGCGAGCGCGTTAGCCGGTTGCAGTGGTTCGGGCTGCTGCTCGGCGTTGCCGGACTTACGCTGGTGCTTTCGGATCGTCTGACGCTCGCCGGCGTGGGACCTCTCGCGCTCGGCGTCAATGCGCTCGCGCTGGTGGGCATCACAGCGGGCACGCTGTACCAGAAACGGCATGGCGCCGGCGTCGATCTGCGGACCGCCAGCATCATCCAGTTCAGTGCCTCCTTTCTTGCCCTGCTGCCCTTTGCGATCGCTTTTGAATCGATGGCAGTCGACTTCACGCTGGAATTCTGGGCGGCGCTCGCCTGGTCCGTGTTTGCGCTGTCGCTCGCGGCAATCTCGCTGCTGCTCGTTATGATCCGCCGCGGCCGCGCCACGGAGGTGGCCAGCCTGATGTACCTGACACCGGCCGTGACCGCGCTGCTGGCCTGGCTCATCTTCGGTGAGCGCCTCGGGCTTACCGCCTGGTGCGGGGTCGTCATAACGATGGCGGGCGTGGCACTGGTGCTGCGTCGATGGGGGAGGGCAGCATGACGACGCGCGAGATGCCGCATCGGCGCCGCGATTACCGGCACGTCCACACGATTGCCACGCGCTGGATGGACAACGATGCGTACGGACATGTGAACAACGTCGTCTATTACTCGTACTTCGACACGGTGGTGAACGAGTACCTGATCCGCGCCAACGTACTCGACATCGAGCATGGCGAGGTCATCGGTCTGGTGGTCGAGACGCAGTGCCGGTACTTCAGTGAGCTGGCTTTCCCGCAGACCGTCCATGCCGGGTTGCGGGTCGCACGCCTAGGGTCATCCAGCGTGCGCTACGAGATCGCAATCTTTGCCGACGAGCAGGACAGCGCCTGCGCGCAGGGCCACTTCGTCCACGTCTATGTCGACCGTCAGACGCGGCGACCCACTGCACTTCCGGCGCCGCTGCGCGCCGCTCTGGAAAGGATCCACGCATGAAGGACCGGGCGCCGATCGGCGACCATCGGATTGTCGATCACGCGATCATCACGCGCCAGTCGGTAAGGGCGTTCCTGCCGACCCCGGTGCCTCGGACGACCATCGAGGAAATCCTGTCGATCGCAGCGCGCGCGCCTTCGGGCACGAACACGCAGCCGTGGAAGGTGACGGTGGTGACCGGAGCCGCAAAGGCGCGCCTCAGCGCGGCGATCATGGCGGCTTACGACGACGCCGAACAACGCCGTCAGCACATCGAGGAGTACGCCTACTATCCGACGCAGTGGGTCGAGCCGTACCTGGCGCGTCGGCGCAAGATCGGCTGGGATCTGTACGGCCTGCTCGGCATCGGCAAGACCGACAAGGAGCGCATGCATGCGCAGCACGGCCGCAACTATGTCTTCTTCGACGCGCCAGTGGGGATGATCTTCACGATCGATCGGATCATGGAACAGGGCAGCTGGCTCGATTACGGCATGTTTCTCGAAAACATCATGGTTGCGGCGCGAGCCCGTGGGCTCGACACCTGTCCGCAGGCGGCATTCACGCAGTTTCATCGAGTCATCAAACAGGAACTGCGGCTGACTGACGAAGAGATGGTCGTCTGCGGCATGTCGCTCGGCCATGCGGACATGGGCCGGGTCGAGAACTCGCTGGAAACCGAGCGCGAACCCGTGGCCGGCTTCGCGCGCTTTGTGGAGGAGTGACGATGCAGCGGATTGCGGTGATCCCGGGTGACGGGATCGGCAAGGAAGTGATGCCCGAGGGCCTGCGCGCGCTCGATGCGGCCGCGCGCCGCCACGGCCTGGAATTCAAGTACGAGCACCATGACTTCGCCAGCTGCGACTACTACCTGAAGCATGGGTCGATGCTCCCCGACGACTGGAAGAGCCGGCTCGAAGGAGTCGATGCGATCTTCTACGGCGCGGTCGGGTGGCCGGCGACGGTGCCCGACCACGTATCGCTGTGGGGCTCCCTGCTCAAGTTCCGGCGCGAGTTCGACCAGTACGTCAACCTGCGGCCGTGCCGGTTGATGCCCGGCATTGCATCACCGCTGGTCGACCGGCAGGGCAAGGCGCGGCCGCCCGGCGGCATCGACATGATGATCGTGCGCGAGAACACCGAAGGCGAGTATTCCTCCATCGGCGGGCGCATGTTCGAGGGCACCGAGCGCGAAGTCGTGATCCAGGAAACCGTGATGACGCGGATCGGCATCGACCGGGTGCTGAAGTTTGCGTTCGAGCTCGCGATGAAGCGGCCGAAGAAGCACCTGACGTCGGCGACCAAGAGCAACGGCATCTCGATCACGATGCCGTACTGGGATGAACGTACCAGCGCGATGGCGGCACGCTACCCCGGCGTGACGGTCGACAAGTTTCACATCGACATCCTCACCGCGCATTTCGTCCAGCGCCCGGAATTCTTCGACGTCGTCGTGGCGTCCAACCTGTTCGGTGACATCCTGTCGGACCTCGGGCCCGCGTGCACCGGCACGATCGGCATTGCCCCGTCCGCCAACCTCAACCCCGACCGCAGCCATCCGTCGTTGTTCGAGCCGGTGCATGGCTCGGCACCCGATATCGCCGGCAAGGGCGTCGCCAATCCGATCGGGCAGATCTGGAGTGCGTCGATGATGCTGGAGTGGCTGGGCCATAGTGCGGCTGCGGCCACAATGCTGAAGGCGATCGAAGCGGTACTCGCGGCCGGCCCGGCGCATGCGCCGCTGACGCGGGATATCGGCGGGACGGGCTCAACGCAGGACCTGGGTCGGGCGATCGCGGCCGCGATCTGAGTCGCGAGACGCCGGACCGCGCCGGCCGACGACGGCGCAATGCTGCCGCCTCTGGCGCTGGCATCGGAACGGGAGTAAAAATTGCCCACTCCCGTTCCCGCGACCCCGTTTGGCGGAGTCCCGATGGCCCTGGCTGAAGCACTTTCGCGCCCTCGCGACAGCGCATTGAATCTGGCTCTCAAATGGAGTCTTGCGCGGCTCGCGCAGACTTGCCGGCGCGCCGGCGATATACCGCTGCGGGTCGTCCTTCCCGACCAGTCGCAACTCGAGTTAGGCAGCCCGACGCGCGTCACCCTGCGGCTCAGGGATCCCTCGTTGATCCGCCTTGTCGCGCGCCCGACGCTGGGTGCACTGGGTGAAGCCTTCATCGACAATCGCCTCGACCTTGAAGGCGATCTGCTCGAGGCGCTGCCGCTGGGTGCTCGCCTGGTCGAAGCGACCGGCACATCGGTCGCACTGCGCGTGACGCAGTCGTGGCGCCGGCATCGCCGCGTCCAGGACCGGTCCGCCATCGCGCATCACTATGACGTCGGCAACGATTTCTACAGCCTCTGGCTCGACCAGCGCATGGTCTACTCCTGCGCGTATTACCGCACCGGCGACGAGTCGCTGGACATCGCACAGCGCGACAAGCTCGATTACATCTGCCGCAAGCTGCGACTAGCGCCGGACGAAAAGTTTCTCGATGTCGGCTGTGGCTGGGGCGGCCTCGTGATCCATGCGGCGCAGCACTACGGCGTGCGGGCGGTCGGCATCACGCTGTCCCGCAACCAGGCCGAACTGGCACGCGCACGAGTGAAGCAGTTCGGTCTTCAGGACCGTGTGGAGATCCTGCTGCTCGACTATCGCGACCTGCCGCGGCAGTTTCGCGCGGGAACATTCGACAAGGCGGCGAGCGTCGGCATGTTCGAGCACGTGGGCCTTAGAAACCTGCCCAGCTATTTCGCGGCCGTCCAAGCGGTACTGCGCGACCGCGGACTGTTTCTGAATCACGGCATCACCGCCGCGGACACCGGCAACCGTCCGGTCGGCAGTGGCGTCAGCGACTTCATCAGCCGGCACGTGTTCCCGCACGGCGAGCTTTCGCATCTGCACGTGGCCACGCGCGAGATGTCGGCGGCGGGGTTCGAAATCGTCGATGTCGAGTCACTGCGTCCGCACTACGCGCGCACGCTGGCGGAGTGGTATCGACGTCTGGAGTCGCGCGCTACTGAAGCGGCCCGGCTGGTGCCGGAGTCGACGCTGCGGACGTGGCGCATCTATCTCGCGGGGTGTGCCTACGGCTTCCAGCAAGGCTGGGTCAACATCTACCAGATGCTGGGTAGCGTCTCGCGTGCAGCGGGCCCGACCGAAGTGCCGGCGACCCGCGACTGGATCTACTCCTAGCCCCCCGGCACGCCGCCAGTGTCAATGCAGCGGCGTCGCCGGGCGGTCTTCGGCTTCGTCAGGAGGCTCCGCGTGCACGACGTGACCGGCGGCGTTGGGAAACATCGGCGCGCCGCAGTCGTCGCAGAACTCGAGCGGGAACCGATGCGCATGCATGATCGCGCGGCCAAGGCCGAGCGCCTGCAGCGCCTTTTCGACATCTTCCATCGTCTGGTCGTCGTCGTCGCCGAGCAGCGGCCAGACGACGCCTTCGATGACGGCGTCGTCATCGGTGGCCTTCGAGATGCCAATGCGAACCTCGGCGCCCGAATTACCCTGCGGATCCTCGAACAGGCCCGCGGCGGCCGACAGCATCTGCGGCGCAAAGTCGTAGGCCAGTTTCAGGAACGACACGGCGGCCTCGAGGGAAAACTGTCGGAGTTCGCGGTCGGCGAAACGCAATGCCGAGTGGAACGCCGCCGGCGACAGCAGCCGATAACGGCAGCCCGTGAGGATCGGCTGCAGGACCGCGGCGGCCTGTTCGCGAAAGGCCGACAGGGCACCGATCTTGGCGTCGGGATCGACGCCCAGCTCCTGCCAGTGAAACAGCGGTGCGCCCGCGGGCGTGGCGATCGCGGCGACGAGATAGCGGGTATCGGCCAGCATGGCGACCGGCTCGCGCAGCTTCTTCGGATCGACGTGCAGCGCGATGCCTTCGGCGGCAGCGTCGCCGAGCTGCTCGGTCAGGCGCCGAACGTCACTGAAGGCTTCCGGCAGCTGGTCGATGGCATACAGGTAATCGGCGAGCGCCACCCGCGCGGTGCGCGCCAGCAGATGTCCGCTCAGCTGGGCACGCAGGCTGTCCAGCAGCGCAGCGGCGAGCGTCGTCGTAGGAAGCTTGTAGCGCGACCACGCCAGCAGCGGCAGCGCCAGCAGCAGCACATCGTGCGGCTTGCCGTCGATTTCGACAACGGTCGATTCGGCGCAGCTTTCGGCGACGTCGGCCAGATCGTCGTACGCGCGCTGGCTGGTCCGCGCCAGATCATCGAGCGCAGCTTCGATGGCATCGTCGCTGCGGCGGGCGAGCCGATCGTTGATCGACTCGATCAGGCGACGCTGCCACAGCTGGTCTTCGAGGCGACTGCCGGATTCGGCAAGGCGCCTTGCCATTTTGACCAGCGTCTCGGCATCGACCGATTGGCGGGCGCGCGTGCTTGCGCGACTTCGGCGCATGGGAGGGGTTCCTTGGTCAGTAGGACAGAATTATTGCACTGGCTGCGCGCACGTCTACCCGGTCAGCTGCGGCGGCGGATGCGGGCCTGCCGATCCGGCACCAGGGGCTGCGATGCGGATTCGGCGCGGATGTAATCGGTCAGGGCTTCGATGTCGAGCGGGCCACCGACGCGCTCGGTAGCGTCCCGCAGGATACCGAAGCCGTCGCCGCCGGCGGCGAGAAAGTCGTTGACCGTGACCCGGTATTTGCGCTCCGGGTCGACGCGTTGGCCGTTGAGGCGCAACGTCTCGTCAACGATGCGCGCGCCGGCGGGCCGCTGCGGAACCCACGTGTAGGTCAGTCCGCGGGACGGCTGCAGCATGCGCGCCCGCTCCGGGCTGCGGCGATTCCACTGCTGCTCAAGCAGCATCTTGAGTTGTGCGCCGGTCAACGTCAGCGTCACTAGGACGTTGCCGAACGGCTGCGCGGCATACAGGTCGGCGTAGCTCACCGAACCATCGGCGCGCGGCCGCAACTCGGTACGGATGCCACCGGGATTCGTGAAGGCGACGACGGCGCCCTGATCACGGGTCGCAGCCAGGTGGGCATCGGCAATGAGCCGGCCGAGAGCCTGGTCGCCTCCGGCCGATGCATTGCGGTCGAACGTTGCCGCAAGTCGGCCCACCGTGCGGGAAGCGAGCGGCGCCGAGCGCTCACGATAGTGATCGACGATAGCGGCAACGCGGGGATCCGGAGCGAGCGCCGGGTAGGCGGCCCTGAGCCGTTCGTCGCCGTTCAGTCCGTTGGGAACCGGGACGTTGTGCGCGCGGGTACGAGCGGTGACGATGTCGCCGCTAGCGCGGTCGATCGCCACGTCGACGACCGAGATCAGCCGGCCGAAGGATGCCGCCTGGATGACGAGTCGACCGTCGATGCGACAGTTGTAACCGCGATGCGTATGCGCGGAGAAGACGATGTCGACCGCCGGATCGAGCTGGCGCTCGATCTCGAAGATCGCGCCCCGCGGGTTTTCGCAGCTGTCGAAGCCGCCGTCGGCGTCGCCACCTTCATGAATGACGGCGACGAGCGCCTCCACGCCTTGCTGCTTCAAGGCGCGCACGCTGGCATTGATCGCCTGCGCCTCGGACGTGAAGCGCAGGCCGGCGACTCCGTCGGGACGGGCGATGCCCGGTGTACTTCGGGTCACTGCACCGATGAACGCAATCCTGACGCCATCGACTTCGCGCACCACGGCCGGCGCCAACAGCGGCTTGCCGTCGCGGTCCTGAACGTTGGCAGCGATAAAGGGAAAGCGCGCACCGGAATAGCTGCCGCTGCGAGACGCGCAGCTAAGCCGGTCTCCGGCGGACTGCTGCCGGCACCCGCCGCCGGCAAGTCGCAGCAGTTCGGCGGCCCCCCGGTCGAACTCGTGGTTGCCGACAGCATTGAGATCGATTCCGATTTCGTTCATCACCTCGATCGTCGGCTCATCGAGGAAGAGTCCGGAGACAAGCGGCGAAGCGCCGATGAGATCGCCCGACGAGATGACGATGCTGTTCGGTCCTTCTGCGCGAAGCTGGTGAATCCTTGTCGCCAGAAAGGCGGCGCCACCGCTCATCAGCGGCGCCGTCTTGGCAGGATCCGCAGGGTCGGGAACATGCACGACGTTATTGCCCGGTTCAAGGTGACCGTGAAAATCGTTGAAAGCGATGATGCGCAGGGGCACCGCATCGTCCCGCGCGGACGCGATCGACGCGGCGAAGAGCGCTGCACATACGGCAACGATGGCGGGGCGAATCATCGGGGGCGCGTCGAGGACATGAGGCTCGTCGGATCGTGGCGTCGCAAGCTTAGCCGCGCGACGGTGCGGATGCGTTGCCGCGCATCCCGGTCTGTTACATTGGGACGACTCGGTTTGCCTCCGTCGCTCCGTCCATGAGTGTCTCCGATTCGCGCCCCTCGCTGCGCGCCGACGCCGAAGTGATCGGCCTGGTAGGCCTGGCTCATGGCACGTCGCATTTCTTCCATTTGATGCTGCCGCCACTGTTTCCGTGGCTGATGCAGGAGTTCTCGCTCAGTTACACCGAAGCCGGCCTGCTGATGACCGTGTTCTTCGTCGTAAGCGGAATCGGCCAGGCGGTCGCTGGCTTCATCGTTGACCGCGTCGGCGCGCGGCCGGTGCTCTTCTTCGGCATCGGACTGCTTGCCGTCTCTGGCGTGCTGCTCGGTCTCGCGAGTTCGTATGCGATGCTGCTCGGTGTCGCGGCGGTTGCGGGCCTCGGTAATTCGATTTTTCATCCGGCCGATTTCACGCTGCTGAACCATCGGGTGGCCACACCGCGCCTGGGGCATGCATTCTCGGTGCACGGACTGTCGGGCAACCTGGGCTGGGCCGCTGCGCCGGTGTTCATGGCCGGCATCGCCAGCGTGTCCGACTGGCACATCGCGGGTTTCGCGGCGTCAGCGGTCGGGTTTGCGGTACTCGCGATCCTCTGGTGGCGGCGCGATGCCCTGACGGATGCCGCGCGCGGCGTCGTGCGTCCGGCGGAACCCGCAGCCGCGCCCGCCGGCCAACTTGACTTCCTGCGCTCGGGAGCGGTCTGGCTCTGCTTCGGATTCTTCTTCCTGACGACGGCCGCTTTCGGCATCCTGCAGAATTACTCGCCGGCGATACTGGGCAACGTCTACGGCGTGTCCCTGGCCGTGGCGACCGCCGGTTTGACCGCCTATCTGCTGGGCAGTGCGGCCGGCATGCTCACCGGCGGGTTCCTCGCCACCCGCAGCGAACACAACGAGCGCCTGATCGCCGTTGCCCTGGGCGGCGCCGCGGTGACTGCGATCGTTCTCGCCTCGGGAGCAGCGATGGTCTGGATGCTGCTGCCGCTGATGGTGATCATGGGCTTCGGTGTCGGCGTCGCGGGACCAAACCGCGATCTGTTGGTCCGGCGCGCGGCCACGAGCCGTTTCGGCAGATCGGCCTTTGGCCGCGTGTACGGATTCGTCTACTCCGGCCTCGACACGGGCCTCGCCATTTCACCCGTGCTCTTCGGTCCTCTGCTCGATGCCGGGCGGTTCAAGGAGGCGCTTGCGGCAGTCGCGATCCTGCAGGTGGCTGCGCTGGCTACCGCGTGGCGTGTCGGCGGCGCCGCGCGCTCCGTTGCTGCGCGGGAACGACCCGCATGACCGCGCCGCTGGCGTGCGCGACGACCGACCTTCTGGATGCGCACGAAGAAGAAGTCGAAAACGGCAATGTGCAGGTGATGCAACCGGGCTTGATTGCGCTCGGCAAACGCCCTGCGTTCGCCGGCACGGTCGTCACGCTGAAGCTCTTCGAGGACAACAGTCTGCTCGCTGAACTTGTGAAGACTGCCGGAGGCGGAAGAGTCTTGGTCGTCGACGCAGGCGGCAGCCTTCGCTGCGGTGTCTTCGGGGGCAATCTGGCCGCCGCAGCGGCAACGAATGGCTGGTCCGGCGTCGTCATCTACGGCTGCGCTCGCGACGCGGACGAGATCGATCGTTGCGATCTGGGCGTTCGCGCTCTGGGTCTAAATCCGCGGCGCTCGGTAAAACGCGGCGAAGGGCAGCGCGACGTGGCCGTGACGTTTCTCGGAGTCACGGTCCGGCCGGGTTCCTGGCTGTACGCCGACCGCGATGGTGTGGTCGTCAGCAAGCATCAACTGCACTGAACGGCTGTTGGCACGCCTTAGCTCCTGCCGAGCAGGCAGTTGATCGAAGCTTTTCAGATAATGCGGTGCATTTCACATATCGAAATGATCGCTCTTGCGAAGCAGCACCACACCCTTTCGCAACGCCGAATCTCGTTTCGAGAAGCAAAATAGAGATTTTAAGTCATTGTATTTTAATGAATAATTTTTAACTCTTATAAATGTTATCGGACTTGCTGCATCGCGTAATCGCTCGTACGATTTGGTCGGTCTGTGCAGTTGTTTGACGGACGAAAAATTGTCGGTGGCCAAACAGGAGAGATGAATGTCGGCTCGCGAACTTGAGGCGCAGCGCTTGCAGAAGGAATGGAACGAGAACCCTCGGTGGAAAGGCATCAAGCGTGGTTACACCGCTGAAGATGTCGTGCGTCTCCGGGGTTCGGTGCAGGTCGAGCACACACTGGCCAAGCGCGGCGCGGAAAAGCTCTGGCGCCTGATCAACGAAGATGCCTTCGTCAACGCGCTCGGCGCGCTGACCGGCAACCAGGCCATGCAGCAGGTCAAGGCTGGCCTCAAGGCGATCTACCTCTCGGGCTGGCAGGTCGCGGGTGACGCGAACCTGGCGGGCGAAATGTATCCCGACCAGTCGCTGTATCCCGCCAACTCGGTGCCTGCCGTGGTCCGCCGCATCAACAACACGTTTACGCGGGCTGACCAGATCCAGTGGATGGAAGGCAAGAACCCCGGTGACGCCGGCTATGTCGATTATTTCGCGCCGATCGTCGCCGATGCCGAGGCCGGCTTTGGTGGCGTGCTGAACGCCTTCGAACTGATGAAAGCCATGATCGAGGCCGGCGCCGCGGGCGTGCACTTCGAAGACCAGCTTGCCTCGGTGAAGAAGTGCGGCCACATGGGCGGCAAGGTGCTGGTACCGACCCGCGAGGCCGTTGCCAAGCTTGTTGCGGCACGACTGGCGGCTGACGTCATGAACGTGCCGGCGCTTCTTGTCGCCCGTACGGACGCCGAGGCGGCCGACCTGGTCACGTCGGATGTCGACGAAAACGACAAGCCGTATCTGAACGGCGAGCGCACCGTCGAAGGCTTCTTCAAGACCAAGCCGGGCCTCGGACAGGCGGTGTCTCGTGGGCTGGCCTACGCACCGTACGCGGACCTGGTGTGGTGCGAGACCGGCAAGCCCGACCTCGCCTTCGCCAAGGCGTTCGCCGAAGCGATTCACAAGCAGTTCCCCGGCAAGATGCTGGCGTACAACTGCTCGCCGTCGTTCAACTGGAAGAAGAACCTGGACGACGCGACGATCGCCAAGTTCCAGAAGGAACTCGGCGCGATGGGCTACAAGTTCCAGTTCATCACGCTGGCCGGCTTCCACTCGCTGAACTACTCGATGTTCAACCTGGCCTACGGCTACGCCCGCAACCAGATGACTGCGTTCGTGGAGATGCAGGAGGCCGAGTTCGCCGCTGCGGAAAAGGGCTTCACCGCGGTCAAGCACCAGCGCGAAGTCGGTACCGGCTACTTCGACGCGGTAACGACGACGATCGAGAAGGAAGCATCGACGGCTGCCTTGCGCGGTTCGACCGAGGACGAGCAGTTCTTCGACAAGAAGGTCGAGAAGAAGGCCGCCTGAACTTGCACGATCGGGCAACGAAAACCGCGGGCGTGTCCCGCGGTTTTTTTTGCTCGCACGCCTGGGTTCGGCGTCGATCGTCGTATCCGCGATGTAGCATCGCGTCCATCGCCAAAACGGCACCCAGGCGCTCTGTGCGCGCATTGCTGCAGACATGTCCGTCATCGCGGTAGTCAATCGGAAGGGCGGGAGCGGCAAGAGCACGCTCGCGACCCACATCGCGGCCGTGTTCGCCAATGTCGGCGCGGCGGTGGCGCTTGGGGACATCGATCGACAGCAATCGACGCGAACCTGGCTGCGGCAGCGCAAGGCGTCTGGCGAGGGAACGCGGATCCTCGGCTGGAACGTCGACGCCAAGACCTTCGTCCGCGAGCCGGTGGGCATAGACCACGTGGTGATGGACACTCCCGGCGGTCTCTCGGGACTCGACCTGGCGCGCGTCGTGATGTACGCCGACGCGATCGTGATGCCGGTCAGCCATTCCCTTTTTGACCGGACCTCGGCTGCCGATTGTCTGGCCGAACTTCGGACGTTGCCGCGAGTTCAGTCAGGGCGCTGCCGGGTGGCCGCCGTCGGCATGCGCATCGAACCGCGTTCCGACGCCGCCGAATCGGTCCGGGCGTGGGCGTCCGAACAGAAGCTCCCACTCGTCGCCGTGCTACCGCAGTCGCCTGCGTACGTGCGCTATGTGGAACAGGGCCTGACCGTGTTCGACGTCCCGCAACTGGATGTCGAGGACGAACTCGCGCACTGGAAGCCCCTGCTGCAGTGGATGCGGCCGCTGCTGCAACCGGCGGCCAATGCGGGCGCGACAGCGTGCGCAACGGCATCGGTGGAAGGCCTCGTCGCTCGCAGCACCGGGGTCCCCATTGTTGACCAGCCAAAGCCGGAGACGTTGTCGCGCGGACCGCGATCCGCAGCGCATGAAACGCCGGTCGCGGGTCCGCCACGCCCGGAGGGCGGCGACACTGCCGGCGGGCGATTGCGCGCCGCATTGCCGTTCCCGCGATTCCTGCAACGCAAGCCTTAGCGCTTCCTAGACTGCTGTCGCGGACTGCGCGGCACTTCGTCGTTGCCTCGCCGTGGCCGACGCCAGCCGCTCCTGCGCCCCCGGCTGCGGTTGACGCATCACCTATACTCGGCAACAGAGGGAATTCCAGAGGAAAACTTGACGATGCGCGCCGCGCTGTTCGACGTCTTTGGCACGCTGCTGGATGTCCACTCCGTGGCGCGCCGGGCCGAAGAGCTGTACCCGGGGCAGGGTGCGCGACTGTCATTGCTGTGGCGGGAAAAGCAGCTCGAATACTCGCGGTTGCGTACCTTGTCGAACCGCTACGTGCCGTTTTCCCAGGTGACGCGCGAGGCGCTGGATTACGCACTGCTGGCGCTCAGGCTCGAAGTCGACGAGGTGCGGCTTTCGGTACTCCTTGATGAGTACAAGCGGCTTGCACCGTTCATGGATGTGGCGCCGGCTCTCGAGCGGCTGCAACAGGCCGGGGTCCGCACCGGAGTCCTGTCGAACGGCGATTCGGAAATGCTGGAAACGGCGCTGGTGACCTCGGGGCTGCATCGCTACATCGACATCGTGTTGTCCGCCGACCAGGTGCGGGCGTTCAAAACCTCGCCGCTCGTCTATGCCCTCGGGCCACGCGCGCTCAAGCGGCCCGCCGAGGAGATCCTGTTCGTGTCGAGCAACAGCTGGGATGCGATCGGCGCCGCCTGGTATGGCTACACGAGTTTCTGGGTGAACCGCATGTCGATGCCGCTCGATCAGTTGGGCGGCCAGCCCCACGGTACCGGCTCGACGCTCGCCGACGCCGTCGATTTCCTGTTTTCCATCCCGATTCGAAACAAGACGGAGACTGCTGCATGAGTACCACTACCGGTGTCCAGATCACGGCGCCGCTTTCAACTGGCTACGACCGAATCCTGAGTGCCGAGGCACTGGCGCTGGTGGCGAAGTTGCATCGCGCCTTTGAGCCGCGCCGGCAGGAACTGCTGGCCGCGCGCGTGGAGCGCGCGAAGCGCCTGGATGCCGGAGAGCGCCCTGACTTCCTGCCGCAGACGAAAAGCGTACGTGACGGCACCTGGACCATTGCTCCGGTACCCGCCGACCTGCAGTGCCGGCGCGTGGAGATCACGGGGCCGGTCGAGCGCAAGATGATCATCAATGCGCTGAACTCCGGGGCGGATTCCTACATGACCGACTTCGAGGACAGCAACGCGCCCAACTGGGACAACCAGATCACCGGCCAGATCAACCTCATTGACGCGATCCGGCGCACGATCGTGCTGGAGCAGGGCGGCAAGGTCTACAAGCTGAACGACAAGGTCGCCACCCTGGTCGTGCGTCCGCGCGGCTGGCACCTTGACGAGAAGCATGTGCTGGTCGACGGCAAGCGCGTGTCGGGCGGCATCTTCGACTTTGCGCTTTACATGTTTCATAACGCCAGGGAATTGCTGTCGCGAGGCACGGGACCCTACTTCTATCTGCCGAAGATGGAATCGCACCTCGAGGCGCGCCTGTGGAACGACGTCTTCGTGATGGCGCAGAAGGAGCTGGGCATTCCGCAAGGCACGGTGAAGGCGACGGTGCTGATCGAGACGATTCTCGCGGCCTTCGAGATGGACGAGATCCTTTACGAGCTGCGCGAGCACTCGGCGGGACTGAACGCCGGTCGCTGGGACTACATCTTCTCCTGCATCAAGAAGTTCAAGGTCGACAAGAATTTCTGCCTGGCCGACCGCGCCAAGGTCACGATGACGGCGCCTTTCATGCGCGCCTACGCGCTGCTGCTGCTCGCGACCTGCCACAGGCGCAACGCGCCGGCGATCGGCGGAATGAGCGCGCTGATCCCGATCAAGAACGATCCGGCGAAGAACGAGCAGGCGCTCGGGGGTGTGCGCACCGACAAGGCGCGCGACGCCACCGACGGCTACGACGGCGGCTGGGTCGCGCACCCGGGGCTGGTGCCGATCGCGATGGAGGAGTTCGTCAAGGTGTTGGGCGACCGCAAGAACCAGATCGACAAGAAGCGCGACGACGTCAAGGTCAGTGGCGCCGACCTGCTGAACTTCCAGCCGGCGACACCGATCACCGAGGCGGGCCTGCGCATGAACATCAACGTCGGCATCCATTACCTCGGCTCGTGGCTCGCGGGCAACGGCTGCGTGCCGATCCATGATTTGATGGAAGACGCGGCGACAGCCGAAATCAGTCGTTCGCAGGTCTGGCAGTGGATACGCTCACCGAAGGGCGTGCTCGACGACGGCCGCAAGGTCACTGCCGATATGGTGCGCGCGCTGATTCCGCAGGAACTGGCAAAGGTGAAGGCCGATGTCGGGCCGAACTCGCCCACTTACGATCGTGCGGCACAGATATTCGAGAAGATGAGCACACAGGAAGCGTTTGCAGAGTTCCTGACGTTGCCGCTTTACGAGGAAATTGCCTGACGTCTTCAGTCAGGAGGCGCGCGTCCGCCGGGCGCGCAGGGCAGTGGCACTGATGCCACGGAAGGTTCTGCAATGACACTGTGTCCGATTGCCGTTGTCGCCGGCTGCGAAAAGTGCCCGGCGTTCAAGATCTGCCCGCTGAAAGGCGTACTGGGCAGCCCGCCGAAAGCAGCGGAACCGCACAAGGCCACGCACAAGAAGGCAACCCGCAGATAGCGGGGCGCGGCGCTGCCCGATGCGGCGCCGCTCGCCGGCGCTAATCCTCGAGCTCGGCCTTGGCCAGTTCGACGTCGAGCTTCTCCATCGCGTCGAGCGGGTCGCAGGCGGCCGCATCGCTGTAGAGCTTCTCGGCCTCCTTCAGCGCCTTCTTGCCTTCGAGCATCACGAGGCCGTTCGCGTACTCGATCCGGGCGATGGCTGAGTCCGGCATCAGCTTCAGCGCGGCCTGGAAGTTCTTCAGCGCGATGTCCTTCTTTGCGCCGTAGGTCAGCCCGCCGATCATCGCGCCGACCTTGTCGATGACTTCGGCATGGTACGAACCCAGCGCGATATGCGCGTCACCGTGCTTGGGCGCGAGCTTGAGCGTCGTTTCCAGTGCAGCCTTGACCTTGCCACCGATGCCCTGCGCCAGCGCTTTCGCTACCGAGATTCCCTGCGCATAGCGACCGAGCGCGTAGGCCTGCCAGTAAAACGCGTTCGCGTTCTTCGGCTCCTTGCCCTGCAGTGTCTCGGCGCGCTCGGCGACCTCCTCGAAAAACTCGAGCTTGCGCTTGTCGCTTTCTTCGAGGTAATTGGCGTAGATCGCCTGGGCCTTGTTGGCGACGCTGGTGCCCTCGGCACCGGCCTTCAGGCCGAGTTCGGTTGCCTTCTGAAACTCGCCCGCATGGAACGCAATCCAGGCTTCAACCAGCGCATCGCTCTTCGGGAACGCTTCGCCGTCGCCCCTGTGCAGGCGATCCCATGCCCTCTTCAACGTCGCAGCGGTGTACTGGTACTTCTTGTCCGCATACGGAAATTTCGCCCACGCCTTGGCCATTTCTTCTCCTTGGACTAGTCGTTGAGGTATTCGGCGGCCAGTTGTTCGAACAGCGATCGCGACTGTCCGGTCAGATATGGCGCCGTCAGCGCCATCACCTGGTAGCAGCCGCGCTGCAGTGCGGCGCCAACGACTTCAGGCTCGTTGAAGTGGCGCGGATCGAGCACGTACGAATAGGAGAGCCAGTAGGTTGCTACCACGACCATGTTGGTCGCAAGCGCCTCGATCTCGCGCGCGCCGGCCTGCAGATCACCGGCCTGCGCGAGTCCATTGCACAGCCCGCGCGCCACCTTGACCTTCTCGGTCAGCAGCTGCTTGAACTTCAGTTCGAGCGTGCGGTTGTTGGCCAGCAGGTTGTTGAGGTCTCGATAGAAGAAGCGGTACTTCCAGATCAGCTCGAACAGCACGTGCAGGAACAGCCACGCGTCCTCGACGTTCGGCTGGCGGTCGGCCGGAAGTGCCAGCAGCTTGTCGATCTCGCGCTCGAACTGCTGGAAGATGCAGTTGATGATGTCGTCTTTGTTCTTGAAGTGGTAGTACAGGTTGCCGGGGGAGATATTCATCTCCTCGGCGATGAGTGTCGTGTTGACGTTCGGCTCGCCGAAGTCATTGAACAGGCGCAGCGACAGTTCAAGGATGCGTTCGCGCGTGCGGCGCGGCGGCTTGCGTTCCATGGGGTGCGCGTTCAAGGCGGGCAGAAGCAGTTCGGCCCGCAAGAATAGCGCAGCGGGCAGGAACTACGCGGGCGCTCCGGCGTAACGCAGCCAGCGTTCGAGATCGTCGAGCGTGTGGGTCAGCAGCCGCGTTGCGGCAGTGGATGCAGTCTCGCGCCAGATGCCGCGGCTGCGTCGCAGGCTCTTCACCAGCGTCATGCTGTCGTCGCGCAGCACGTCAGCGCGGATCGCGATGCCGTGCTGTTCCAGCACCGGAGTCAGTTCGTGGCGTCGCTTCCACAGTTCCTCGCGCGTCTTCTGGTAGGCGTGTTCGCACAGCCGCCGTCGGCTCGAATACGAGAACAGGTTGGTAAAGAACATGTCCGCATCCGCGCGGTTCGGTTCGAACAGCAGGATGTCGGTGGTCGGGTACGCGGTCTTGTAGCGCTCCAGCCCGGCGCCGAGTCGCGAGTGGATGATCGAGCGGAACGTCTGGGCCAGCACCACCGGCAGTCCGCCTTCGACCAGCTTGTCCATTCGGTGTTCGCGGTCGCGCGTGTGGTGATGCGGCGTCGAATCGAAGGGAACCAGCGGGTTCAGGCACAGCATCAGGTCGACGCCCCGGTCGAGCGCAATCGATGCGTGCAGTGTCTTGCGCAGCGCGCCGTCGACAAAGTAGCGACCGTCGATTTCCACCGGCGGGAAGAGTCCGGGCAGCGCCGCGGAAGCCTGCACCGCGCGCGAGATCGGTACATGTTCCATTCCCGGTGAGCCGAAGGCGACGGACGAGCCGGTATCGAGGTCCGTCGCCACCAGATAGAGCTTGTGCGACAACTGGCGGAAATCGTTGGTGCGCCCAGACTGGCCGAAGATGTTGGACAGGTAAAGGTCGACTTCGTCGCCGCTGAATACACCGGTCGGGATCGCCCGGCCGAGACGCTCGAAGGCGCTCATCATCGAGCTGGCGCCCATCAGGTAGTGCCAGGCGGCGCTCACGGCCAAAGGAGGCACCGACGCCAGTCGCTTGGCATACTCGCGGAACGCCGGGCGCAGCAGTATCGAAGGTTCGAAGCGGTCGCGGTTCCGTTCGCCCTCGATGAAGACCCGCGACAACTGATGCGGCGTGATGCCGTTGGCCAGTGCGGCAGCGATGAAGCCGCCCGCACTGACGCCGACGTAGACGTCAGCGTCGTTGAGGTCGAGCCCTTCCAGAGCCTCCGTCAACGCCGAGAGCGCGCCGATTTCGTAGATGGCGCCCAACGGACCTCCACCCGCAAGGGCGAGACCAACGCGCGCGCGCCGCGAAGGCGTCGCGCGGCGAGCATTTGAAGCGGGCGCGGTGCGCCGGATCATGGCGCCTTCGTCAGCAAGGCTGTTGGGCCGACCGTCATTCTGCGCGGATTACGGCCGTCTTCGTGCCACGCCGCCGTGATGGCATGCCGGCACGGCGCGTGACGACCGCAGGCCGCGCGGTCGCGCGGCTTTGAAAGTGTATCGACCGGTCAGGCCGCCTTGCGTGCGCGCTTGGCCGGCGCTTTGGCGGGCCGCGACTTGGTCAGTGTGCCGACGCTGCGGGTCAGCTCCTCGACGCGCTTGGTGAGCGCGGCGATTTCCTTGTTCGTGGGAACGCCCAGGCGCGTCAACGCGCGCTCGACGCGAGCTTCGAACACGGTCTCGAGCTTGTCCCAGGTGCCATTGGCCTGCTTCTGCAGCCCGGCAGCCACTTTCGTCACTTTTGCCGTCACGTCATTGACCTTGTCTTCGGTGACCTTCATGGTCCGCTTCTGGATGCTCGTGCCCTCGCGCACAAGCGCCTTGAACACCTTCTGGCCTTCTTCCTGCGCCTTAGCGAAGGCGCCCAGACCAGCCAGCCAGATCTCCTGCGCCGAATCCTTCACCGCAGCGCGCAGTTGACTTTCGCTCTGCTTCTTTTCGGCCATCGCCTTGAGCTTCTTGACCATTCCGACTCCCTCGCGAACAGTTGAACTGATGCATGCAGTCTAGGAGTGCCGGCGTGCCCGGCACAACAAACTGCATAGAGCCTCGGCTCTAGCGGCTGCGGGGCTGGCGCTACACTGCGCCGAGATTCGTACAGCGAACACCCCCGCCTTCCAGCAGGAGACATCCCGATGACGTACTTCGTCACCGGCGCGACCGGGTTCATCGGCAAGCGCCTCGTCAAGAAATTGCTTGCCCGTCGCGGCACCACGGTCTTCTTTCTCGTCCGCAGCGAGAGCCTGGACAAGGTTCCCGCACTGCTCGAGTACTGGGAGGCCTCTGACGAACGCGCCGTGGCCGTCGTCGGCGACCTCGGCAAGCCACTGCTCG
Organism: uncultured beta proteobacterium; assembly: GCA_963712485.1. Lineage (GTDB taxonomy): Bacteria > Pseudomonadota > Gammaproteobacteria > Burkholderiales > Burkholderiaceae_F > JALORV01. The sequence continues at coordinate 10,663 of CAVQID010000057.1, read as the reverse complement.
GACTGACCAGGGCGGATCAGAAGAAGCTCGCTGGCAAGGTCAAGCACTTCTTTCATCTGGCGGCGGTCTACGATCTGAAGGCGGACGCCGAAAGCCAGATCGTCGCCAACATCGACGGCACCCGCAACGCGGTGGCGCTGGCCAACGAGATCAAGGCCGGCGTGTTCCAGCATGTGTCGTCGATCGCCGCGGCCGGCATGTACGAAGGCGTGTTCCGCGAGGACATGTTCGAAGAGGCGGAAGATCTCGAACACCCGTACTTCGCGACGAAGCACGACTCCGAGAAGATCGTCCGCAAGGAAGCCAAGATGCCCTGGCGCGTGTACCGCCGGTCGCCGCCTCGGCCATTGCGTCCGGCTCGGCCAGGCTGATCGTCACCGCCGTCTCGAACAGGCTTCGGCTCGGGCAGGCCCGCGAGTTGCCAGACCGGCCGGCCTGCTGCGTTTCGCTTCCAGGTCCCACAGCGCGCAGTCCAGCGCGCAGCGGGCGGCGCCGGGCGGGCAGGAGCGATGCAGCGCCTCGCGGCTGAGCCCCGCCTCGACTGCCCCGCGCAGGCTTTCGATGCGCCGCGATCACGCTCTCGACCGTCTCGCCATACCGTGCATAGGGAACGCATTCGCCCCGCCCCGCGTTGTTCCATCGGAGAGGGCGCCCGCACCGTCTCCGCATGCGGATGGTCGGCGCCCGCCGAAATCGCCGAGGAGGGCGCGCAACAGGGGCGAGGAAACATGGGCAATTTCGAGCTCAGATCGCGCAGTAGCGTTGGCACCCTGCCGGGTGGATGCGTTGGACTGCCAGCCCGTGCTCAGCAATGTTCGCCAGTACGGTCAGGCTCAGACGCACCATGAGCAACGCCTGTCGCCCCCGGTTTCGCGCTGAGAAGAGCGGCGAAGAGACCGATCCTCCGCCTGAGAGGGACTGGACGGTGGCGACTTTGGCATGCGTGGAAGCGCCAATTTCGCAAGCGTCACCCTGCCGGCGGGCGCGGCATCGATGTTTCCGGGCCTCGGCCGCATCGACACGGCGGGCGCCTTCCTGATCGACCGGCTGGTGCGCGCGTCCGGGCGATGAGCCGTCCAAGCCTCACCGGCAGCATCGCCGCAGAGCGCAAAGCCTGATCGCGCAGGTGCATGCGGTCTCCGGGCCCGGCCACCACGCCGGCCGCGCCGCACGGCGTGCATCGACATGCTCGAACGCGTCGGCCGCGGCACGTCGATCTTCGTCCGTGAAACATCGCCACGCTCGCCTTCCTCGGCGAGACCGATGTTCACGATCCGTCCGCCTGCTCGCCGCAGCCCTGGAGACTGCGCTGGACGTCGATCGTCGCCGTGATGGAAGAGGCCGGGCTCAACGCGCTGCCGATCGTCGCTTTCTCTCCTTCTTCATCGGCATGGTCATCGCCTTCATCGGCGCGACGCATCTGCGCGATTTCGGCGCCTCGGTCTTCACCGTCGAACTGGTCGGCATTCTCGATGCTGCGCGAGTTCGGCGTGGTGATCACCGCCATCCTGCTCGCCGGCCGCACCGACAGCGCCTTCACCGCCCAGATCGGCGCGATGAAGATGCGCCAGGAAATCGACGCGATGCGCATCATCGGCCTCGATCCGATGGAGGCGCTGGTCGCGCCGCGCGTGCATCGCGCTGCTGATCATGACGCCGATGCTGACCTTCGTGGCGCGATCGCTGGCCGGCATCGGCGGCGGCCTGGTCGTCGGCTGGACCGCGCTCGACATCAGTCCCGGCCTGTTCATCGAGCGCATTCCAGGAAGTCGTGCCGCTCGACCACTTCTGGGTCGGCATGTCAAGGCGCCGGTCTTCGCGCTCGTCCTCGCGATGGTCGGCTGCCGGCAGGGCCTGCTGGTCGGCGGCGATGTCGTGCTCGCTCGGCCACGCACCACGTCCTCGGTGGTGCAGGCGATCTTCCTCGTCATCGTGCTCGATGCGATGTTCGCGATCTTCTTACATGGAGCTGGGCGTGATGAGCGCGCCGGCCAAGGCAAACGATCGCCATCCGCGTGCGCGGGCTCGACACGCGCTTCGGCGAACAGGTCGTGCACGAAGATCTCGACCTCGACGTGCGGCGCGGCGAAATCCTCGGCGTCATCGGCCCGTCGGGCACCGGCAAGTCCGTGCTGCTGCGCTCGATCGTCGGCCTGCAGCCGCCGAAGCGGCGAGATCGAGGTCTTCGGCGAGCGATCTGGAAACCTGTCGCGCGACGAGCGCAGGCATCGAGCGCGCGCTGGGGCGTCATGTTCCAGGACGGCGCGCTGTTCTCGAACCTGACGGTGCGCGAGAACGTCGTGGTGCCGATGCGCGAGCACACCAAGATCTCGCCGCGCGCTGATGAGCGATCTGGCGATCTGAAGATCGCGCTGGCCGGCCTGGCTGCCGAGCGCGGCCGACAAGTAGCCGTCCGACCTTTCCGGCGGCATGCGCAAGCGCGCCGCGCTCGCGCGCGCGCTGGCGCTCGATCCGGAGCTGCTGTTCCTCGACGAGCCCACCGCCGGGCTCGATCCGATCGCGGCGGCACGTTTCGACGACGCTTGTGCGCTCACTGCAGCGCGCGCTCGGGCTCACCGTGTTCCTGGTCACCCACGATCTCGACACGCTGCACGCGATCTGCGACCGCGTCGCCGTGCTCGGCGAGAAGAAGGTGCTGGCGGTCGGCACGATCCCGGAGCTAGAGCTGGTCGATCATCCCTGGATCCAGGAATATTTCAACGGGCCGCGCGGACGCGCGGCGGCGCCGATGGAAGCAGAAAGAGGCTTAGAAAAAGCATGGAAACCCGGGCAAACTATGCATTGATCGGTGTGCTGGTGATCGTCGCCACCGCGCTCGTCGCCGGTTTTGTGCTCTGGCTCGGACAGTCCGAGTTCCAGCGCGACTACAAGGCCTATGACATCGTGTTCGAAGGGCCGGTCTCGCTCGAGAGCGGTGCGGCGGTGCGCTATATCGGCGTGAAGGTCGGCGAAGTGGCGACCGTGCGGATCGACAAGGCGGACCCGTCGAAAGTGCGCGCGCACATCCGCGTCTCCCGCGAGACGCCGATCCGCGGAGGACTTCGACCGCTTCGATCCGCTCGCCGGCATCACCGGCATCACCTTCGTGCAGCTGACCGCGGGCACCGGCAAGCCGTTGGAAGCGAAGCCCGGCCAGCCGGTGCCTGTCATCAAGTCCGAACGCACACTGGTCGACCAGATCGTGGCGGGCGGCGCCGCGGCCCTTGGCCGCGCGAACCTCACCTTCGACGGCATCAACCGTGTGCTGACGGACGAGAACATTGCCTCGATGGGCAACTCGATCCGCAACATCGAAACGATCACAGCCAAGCTCGCGGCCGATGATGGCCTGCTCAGCGAGGCCTCGGTAACGCTGAAGATCGTATCGGCAGCGTCGCAGGCCTTCGAAGATCCGCTTCGCGCGAACTTGCAGAGCGTCGGCAGTCAATGCTAATACGGCCATCGACGGCGGTGGGCGGCGACATCAAGCGCTGGTCACGCGACTGTCCGAAAGGTCGCCAGACGGCCGCCACGGGCACCCTCGCGGAAAGCCAGCGTGCGGTCGCGGCCGCGACCGCCCTGATGCAGGGGCCAGCGACCGAGACGCTCGAGAACACCGCCGCCGCCAGTCAGGACCTGCGCATCCTGATCAACCGGCTTGACCGGACGGTGCGCAAATTGAACGCAACCCGCAGGGCTTCGTCGTCCGTCGGCGAGCCCCTGCCGTATGAGGAGAAGCGCGATGATCCGGTTCCTGATCATTTCGGCCATCTATTGCCGCCTCGCCGGCTGTGTCAGCGTCCTTCCAGACCCCGGAAGCGCCGGAGGCCTACTACCGGATCGGCCCGATCCAACCGCTGAACGAGCTGAAAGCGACGGTGCGCATCCGCGAACCGGAAGCCTCGCGCCTTTTTTCTGGCCGCACCCTGCCGCCGAAGACGAGACCGGCGCACTACGCGTCGTGCGCGGCGTTCAGTGGACGGACAATGCAACCGACATGATGCTCGGCGGTCTGCTCGACGCACTGAACGGCGAGGGCGAGCATGCCGCGCTGCCACCGGCGCGTCCGGGCCGACCGACTATGAAGTCACCTGGCGGATGAGCGAGTTCACCCTGTACGGCGAGACCGCACGTTGCCGGCTGGACGCTGCGCTGCTGAAAGGCCGCTCACGCGCAGTGATTTCGCAGACGACCGTATCGACCACCGCCGTCGCGCTCGACGAACTCCAACGCCGCGCGCGCCAAGGCGCTCACCGACGCCGGGCGCGCCTGCATTAGCGAACTGGCCTCGTTCATCGCGGATCAAACGGCGGAAGAAACGCCTGCGCCCTGCTCTTTTTCATCGGACAGGTGTTGATGCCGAGCAGGCTGTAAAGCGGACACGAGCCGATGAGGCCGGTGGCGAGCGGGACGATGCCGAGCCAGCCCCAGGGCGTTCTGCGGCCCGACAAACACGAGGCTGATCAGCACGACACCGGCGACCACGCGCAGCGCGCGGTCGACCATGTTGCCTTCGTTGGTCTTGAACACGGGTCGCAGCAAAGAAAATGCCGGGCCCGCTTTGCGAGCCCGGCATTATCTTCTGTCCATCCGGTCTCCGGTATTCTCCGGAAACCTACCTGCGCTTGGTCTAGCCGACTTTCATCTCGTCGAAGGCGACGTCCTTGTCGACGCGGACGTCCTGCGGCAGGCCGAGCACGCGCTCGGCGATGATGTTCTTCAGGATCTCGTCGGTGCCGCCCGCGATGCGCAGGCCCGGCGCCCACATGTAGCTCTGGTGGAAGGCGCCTCGCAGCGGCGCCGAGTCGGCGTCGTTGATGATGCCGTAATGGTCCTGCGCCTCGATGGCCGTGTTGCCGATGTCCTGCATCTGGTTGGCGTTGATGACCTTGCCGATCGAGCTTTCCGGGCCCGGCGTCTGGCCTTTCGAGAGCGCCGTCATGGTGCGGAACTTCGCGAGCTTGTAGCCCTCGGCGCGCACGATCCAGTCGGCGAGCTTCTGGCGGAAGGCCTCGTCCTGAATCAGCGTGCCCTGCCGTCGGCGACGGCATGCCTGCGCGCGAACTCGAAGATCTCGCTTGTAGTCGGGACCGGACGAGCCGCCGACCGCGAGGCGCTCGTTCATCAGCGTGACGAGCGCGACCTTCCAGCCATGGCCGACGTCGCCGAGACGCTGGCGTCCGGGATGCGCACGTCGGTGAAGATAGACTTCGTTGAAATCGCGTCCGCCCGACATCTGGTGGATCGGGCGCACCTCGACGCCCGGCGCGCTTCATGTCGACGATGAACATGGTGAGGCCCTTGTGCTTCTCCACGTCGGGATTGGTGCGCACGAGAGATGCCGTAGTCGGAAAAGTGCGCGCCGGTGGTCCAGACCTTCTGGCCGTTGATGACCCAGTCGTCGCCGTCGCGCACCGCCTTGGTCCTCGAGGCCGGCGACGTCGGAGCCGGCGCCGGGTTCGGAGAAGAGCTGGCACCAGATCTCCTCGCCGCGCAGCGCTTTGGGCGACGATAGCGATCCTTGACCTCGTCGTCGAGCCGAACGCGATCACGGTCGGCACGCACATGCCGAGGCCGATCGCGAACGGGCCGGTCGGCGCGTCGAACTTGCCTTCTTCCTGGCCGAAGATGACGGACTTGCATCGGCGTGCCGCCCCGGCCGCCCTACTCCTTCGGCCAGGTGATCCGGGCGAACCTGTTCTCGGCCTTGGTCTTCTGCCAGGCCTTGCGCGGCAGGCCGGGCTTCGTCGGCCGCGCGCTGCCGGGCGCCGGTCTTCGGCTCGGTCGCTTCGGCGAAGTCCAGGCGCGTCCTTGCGGAACTCGGCTTCCGCGGGGTGTCGTTGAAGTCCATGTCGGTCTCCGTTGCTTTCAGGGGCTAAGGTTGAAACCGGGCGCTTCGGTCCGGATTACAGTTTGGTAAAAATATTTTTGTGTGAACGCTTGCTGACAAGGCGTTGCCATATTCCATCCCGAATTGGGGCGTCGTATGAGCTTCGTGCACCGGGGAGGAGGCGATCGGGCTCCAGCCCGCGGCGCAGTACAAAGGGACAACGTCTTATGACCGAATATCTTTCGCGCATACCCGCCGCATCGCAGCCGCTACGGCCGCCTCCATGCTCGTTGCCGGGCTCGCGCATGCCGGCGTCGAAGTCAAGGTCGGCAACGACACGCTCGCCGCCACCGCCGCCACGATCAGCGTGTCGCAACAGCCCGTCTACGATCCGATCACCTACATGCCGGTCGAGCCTGCCAAGGTGCAGCTCTACACGGGTGGCATCTACGTCACCCGCAACTTCAACTTCGGCTCCGTCAAGGTGATCAAGCACATCGTCAACGGCACCGCTGTTCCTGTGCGTCGAGATCACGATCACCGCCGACGGTAGCGCCGACAAGCAGGTCTGGAAGCTGACGGACGCCGTCCTACAACTACTCGACCTACACCGGTGAAGGTTCGCAGGTCATCGAGAACTTCGACATCACCTACAAGACCGATCACGCTGAACGTCTACACCGGTGGATCGGCACACGCCGACCGATTCGGTCACCTGGAACGGCTCCGGAGCCCGTCGACAGCTGTCGCCGTTGAAGAAGGCGGCCACTGATCCAGCATCAGACGGGCGGCGGGAGAAATCCCGCCGTCCGCTATTTGCCGGGGTGATGGCGTCAGGCCGCATTCTTCGCCTCGAGCCGCGCACCAGCTTCTCTTTCCACACCGTCGGCGAGCCGGCCTGCACGGCGAGCAGTTTGGCGCGGCGATAGAAGAGGTGGCAGTCGACTTCCCAGGTGAAGCCCATGCCGCCATGCGTCTGGATGTTTTCCTTGGCCGCGAAATAGTAGGCGTCGCTCGCGGCGACGCGCGCCGCGGCGGCGGCGAACGGCAGTTCGGCCGCATCGGTCGACAGCGCCCAGGCGCCGTAATAGGCGTTCGAGCGCGCCACCTCGATCGTCGACATACATGTCGGCCAGCTTGTGCTTGATCGCCTGGAACGACGCCGATCGGGCGCGAGAACGCGTAGCGGTTCTTGGCGTAGTCGATCGCCATGTCGAGGCAGGCCTGAGCGCCGCCGACCTGTTCGAACGCGATCAGCACCGCCGCGCGGTCCAGCACCTGCTGCGTTCAGCGCCCAGCCTTCGCCCTGCCGCGCCGAGGCGTTCGGCGTTCGCGTTCGTCGAACTCGAGCTTGGCATGGCCGCGCGTGGGATCGAGCGTCTTCAGCGTCTTGCGCGTGACGCCCGGCCTGATTGAGATCGACCAGCACGAGCGAGAGCGCCCGTGCCCTCTTTCGCGACACAACCGCGTGCGTCGCGATGTCGCCGTCCGTCACCGGGATCTTCGCGCCGCTGAGCGTCGAGCCGTCAAACTTGCGTGCGATGTGCGAGGCCGTCGGCGCGCCCGGGCCTTCGGAGAGCCGCAAAGCAGCCGATCGACCCGCCGCTCGGCGACCTTCGGCAGCAGCGCGGCCTTCTGCGCGTCGCTGCCGGCGAGCATCAGCGCTTCGGCAAAGAAGTAGAGCGTCGAGGAAAACGGGATCGGCGCAACCGCGCGGCCCATCTCTTCGGCCAGCACGCAGAGTTCCAGCCTGCCGAGGCCCGAGGCCGCCATGCTCCTCCGGAATGGCGGCGCCGAGCCAGCCCATCTCGCACGACCTTCTTCCAGAGATCGGCATCGTGGGCGGTCTTGTCATCGTTCAGCACCTTGCGGACTTCCGAGGTCGGGCACTCGGCCGACAGGAACTTCCGGGCTTCGCCGGCGAGGTATTTCTGGTCTTCGGAGAAATCGAAATTCATGGCGCGTCTGGCTCCCATCGCCCTCGGGGCGTTACTTGTTATCGCGGATGGCAAGAGAATAACGCACTTTACGCGCGCGGAAAGGTGTGACCCAGCGGCAATGGACCTGCGCCATTCGGTCGAATTTCACCGGTCCCGTTCACCCGTCTCCCATGTTCCTGTGTCAGGGTGCCCGCTGGTTGAGGAGACGCAGCATGGCCAAGGCCCTGTTCCACAAGTCGCAGCGCGTATTCGTGAAGCCCGTCGGCACCTGGGCCGTCGTGGAACACGTCGTTCCCCACTGGGTGAAGGACGTCAACGAACCGCTGCGCGTGTCCTATGATTGCGGGCTGGGCCGGCCGTTCCATGCGCACGAACTTGTGTCGGAGCAGGCGGTTCACAACCAGAACCGCATCTCGGACGATGATGAAGACATGATGCTCGAGCACTGGTACCATCGACCGGCGCTCGATCAAATGGCGCCCGAGCGAGTTCGGCGTGACGCTTGCCAATCCCGGCACCTATCCGGTGGTCGCCACCGATGAGGGCAGCAATGGCGGCTGGCGTGTCGGCGGCTCGGAATATGACCGCGACCCCCAGCGCGTCGAACACCAGGCGCGGATGATCGTCCATACGCCGGACCTGATGCGCATTGCCCGCAGATCGCCGAGTTCGCCTCCGAAAACCCTGATGAGTTCCCCGCAGACCTGAAACCGGTCGCCCAGCACTGCGCCCTGATCCTGCGCAACGTCTACCGCCTCGACGAAGAAATCACCGTCGCCGCCGAGTGATCAGCGCGCCCGCGTGCGGGCGATGATCCACACCAGTCCGTCCCCGCCGCCGCGCCCAGCGCGTTGGCGGCGCCGTCGGCAAACGAGCCTTCGCGTCCCGTGCCGGCAAAGGCCTGCGCGACTTCCAGCCCCGCGCCATAGAGCGCCACCAGAACCGCCGCGATCACCCGCCCGGGCCGAGCCACATCGCCGCCGGTACCGCCAGCGTCGCATAGGCGCGAAATGGCGGAGCTTGTCCGACAGTCCGGCGCGGAGCCGCGCCGGCGGACCATCGACAAGTACCCGATGCAACGCAAGGCAAAGCCGATGACTAGCGCGGCGCGTCGGACGGCGGGCGGGTAAGGGGCAAGGCGCGGGTCGCATGGTTTCCATGCCAGCGGCGCGGCGCGCGGACAACAGCCTCGACGGCGCCGGATGCGGCCCTGTATTCCTGAAGGCTGATCCCAAACAGCCCTGAGGAGCGCCCTCATGCGAACGGAAACCCCGGTAGCGGTGAAACTCAAGGACTATGCGCCCTATCCCTTCACGATCGACCAGGTGACGCTCGACTTTGATCTCGGCGCGCAGAAGACCGTGGTGAAGGCCGCGCTCTCGATCACGCCGCGGGGCCAGGGCCCGATGCGCCTCGACGGCGAGGCGCTGCACCTGAACTCCGTCGCGCTGGGCCTGCGGGCGAGGCGGCGCGGCCCGCTCGATCCGGCCGACTTCACGGTCGATGCGCGCGGCCTCACGCTGCACACGCCGCCGTCCGGGCCGTTCGTGCTGGAAACCGAAGTCGAGATCTCGCCGGAGGCCAACACCGAGCTGTCCGGCCTCTACATCTCCGGCGGCCGCTTCTGCACCCAGTGCGAGGCCGAAGGCTTCCGCCGCATCACCTACTATCCCGACCGGCCGGACGTGCTGGCGCCCTTCTTCGTGCGCATCGAGGCCGACAAGGCGAACTACCCCTACCTGCTCTCCAACGGCAATCCCGGCGCGACAGGGCGACCTGCCGGGCGGGCGCCACTTCGCCGAATGGATCGATCCGCATCCCAAGCCCGTCCTACCTCTTCGCGCTCGTGCGCCGGCGATTTCGACGTGCTGCACGACGACTTCACCACCATCTCCGGCAAGCCGGTCGACGCTCGGCGATCTATGTCGACAAGGGCGATGCCGCCGCGCGCCGCCTACGCCATGCGCTCGCTGAAGCGCTCGATGTCGTGGGACGAGGAGGTCTTCGGCCGCGAATACGATCTCGACGTCTTCCAGATCGTCGCCGTGCGCGATTTCAACTTCGGCGCGATGGAGAACAAGGGCCTCAACATCTTCAACTCGGCCTACGTCCTGGCCGACGGAAGCGACCGCGACCGACGCCGACTTCGAGGCGATCGAAAGCATCGTCGCGCACGAATACTTCCACAACTGGACCGGCAACCGCATCACCTGCCGCGACTGGTTCCAGCTCTGCCTGAAGGAAGGCCTCACGGTCTATCGCGACCAGGAGTTCACCGCGGACGATGCGCTCGCGCCGCCGTGCAGCGCATCAAGGAAGTGATCACGCCTGCGCACGCGCCAGTTCGCGGAAGACGCCGGCCCGCTCGCCCACCCGGTGCGTCCGGACACCTACGCGCGGATCGACAACCTCTACACGGCGACCGTCTACGAGAAGGGCGCCGAACTCATCCGCATGCTGCGCCTGATGATCGGGACGAGAAATTCCGCGAAGGCATGAACCGCTATTTCGAACGCATGACGGGCAGGCGGCGACGATCGAGGACTATTATGCGTGCTTTCGAGCCGTTTCACGGGCCGCGACCTCTCCGCGTTCCGCCGCTGGTACGCGCAGGCCGGCACCCCCGAGGTCCGCGTCACCGAAACCTGGGACGCCGCCACCGGCACGCTGAAAGTCCAGCTTTCTCAATCGGTTAAGCCCACCCCCGGCCAACCGGTCAAACACCCCGTCCCGTCCCGCTCCTCTGCGCGCTGCTGGACGGCAAAGGCGGTGATCAGGCTGCGGACGGTATCGCCGCCGAACCTTTCCTGCATGTCCTCGATACCGCCGCCGGCACGCTGTCCTTCCGGCTGCCGCCCGGCAGCGCCCGCCCGCTGCTCTCCGTGGCGCGTGA
>CAVQID010000056.1:0-88310 GCA_963712485.1 uncultured beta proteobacterium | reverse complement strand
GCGGACCGCGGCGCCGGGTTCGGCAGCCGAGGCGCCATGGCAGCGGTCGCATTTGTCCGACAGTTGCGCGATCAGGTCCTGTGCAGACTGCAAGGGACGACCCTTCTGGACTGCAAAGTAGGCCGCAATGTCGCGGATTTCCTTTTCACCCAGGGGGCCGAGCTGTCGCTCCATCGACGCATGGTGGCGAGACTTGCCGTAGCCGCCCAGCGCTTTGACGAGATACGTCGGGTCCTGTCCGGCCAGCATCGGCGTGACAGCATCTTCGCTGACGCCGCGCCACCCATGGCAGCCGGTACATCGCAGGGCCAGCGATTCGCCTGCGGCGGGATCGCCGACAGCCGGCGCAGAACCGGCCTTCGGCGATTGGGATGCGTAGTAAAGCGCCAGGCTCTCGAGTTCGACGCTGTCGGCACGACTCAGCATCGCCTGCAAGGCCGGAGTGCTGCGATCTCCGCGGTGATATTCCGCCATCGCGGCCAGCAGAAAGATGGGCTGTTGGCCCGCAAGGCTCGGCGTGCCGGCGGTGGTGCTGTTGCCATCGGCACCGTGACACTCGGCACATACCGCGGCGCTGGCCTTGCCTCGTTCGTAGGGTCCCGGCCCGTGCACCGTCGCGGTCTCGACCGCAGGTATGGAAAGGCTCGCGTAATACGCGGCAACGTTGCGGATGTCTGCGTCGCTCAACTGCGGCGTCATATCCTTCAAGACCGCATGCCGCCTCGTGCCTGCTGCGTATTGCTTGATTGACTGCACGAGGTAAGCGGCGCTCTGCCGACCCAGCTGCGGGATCCCTGGCGCAGCGCCGGTTCCGTCGACACGGTGGCAACTCGAGCAGCTGCGCTGTGCGATCGCCTGGCCCGCCGCCGGATCGGCGACCGGCTGGTCTACCGATTTGGTTTCCGCGCGTTCGCGGTCTCCGCAGGCCGCCAGCGCGACGAGCAGGAGCACGCAGACCGTCAATCGAGCCATCTTGAAAGCCCCAGAGCCGGAAACACGTTGACGGCCAACCATGGTGTGTGTCGAAGGTCGCGTCGTCGGGTCCCTCAATCGATGGCTTTGCGTTCGGCGGCGACGCGCTGAACCACCGGTGCAGGCGTCGGCGAGAACCACAGCTGGTATAGGGAAACCGCCCACATGAAGCGCGAATGCCAGACCCATCAACGTGCCGCCGCCGATCACGACCCAGGCGAAGGGGTGGTAGAGCTTGGTGAAATACCAGGACCCGATGTCCAGCACGAGTGCCACGAAGGGCGTTGCGACCACTGCACACTTGAACCAGACCGGACGCACGTAGGCGTGACTGAAGATCGTTCCGAGGATGAAGAACACCATCGTCAGGCCGAACAGGTGGATGTGGGAGACGCGAACCAGCGTGAAGATGCCGGTGCCGGTATCTTGTTCGGTCACCTTGCGCAGATGGTCGTAGGTTGACAGGTTGGCGAGGTGCGGGTTGCTGCCATCGTGGCAGGACATGCAACGCTTCTCGAATGTCGGCCGGATGTCGGCCTCGTAGCTCGCGCGATCGGCGCCGGCCTCGATCCACGCGAAAATCGGCTTGACTTCTTCCGTTGGCAGCATCGCGCGCATCGGGCCACGCAACGAAGTTTCCAGTCGGGAACCCGTCCCGCTGCCGCTGTAGGCAACGACGATGTCCTGATAGGTGAGCAACATCGGATTGCCGCCGGCCCGCCCGGCATAGGTGTGGTACAGGTAGATCCCGCCGAAGAGGTAGGCGATCCCGAGAATCAGCAACACCGCCGTGTACAGCACACGCGTGCTGAGGGGCAATTCGGAGTAGTGAAGGTAAAGGCGGTGCAGCTGTACCTCACTCATGATCGTTCCTTCTTATCTGCCGCTTTACGTCCGGGTACGACATCGACGAGCTGTAATGCGGCAAGTCGGCTCGATTCACCGCTGCGTGAGCGAGGCGCCGGATGTCACGGTGGATTTCCATCTCGTCGCTTCCGCAATCAGCGACCTCAATTGCTCGGAATCATTACGAACACGAACGGACGTGCCTTCTGGCGGGCATAAAACGCGGCGAGACTCGCCACATCGGCATCGGTCAAGGAAGCCGACATGGCGGCCATGACCGAGTTTCGGCGCTGATTGCCCTGGTAAGCCTTCAATGCCTTCTGCAGGTACTCGATGCGTTGCGCGGCAATGGCCGGCGCGCGCGGATCGGTGCTGTTGCCGTTGATGCCGTGGCACCGGTCACAGCGCTGGACCCACTCGGCGAGCGTCAACGGCTTGGTCACTTTCGGCTGTCGCGGCTGTTGCGCGGCGTAATAAGCGGCCAGGTCGGCGATCGCCGCGTCGCCCAGACCGGCGGCGGCGAGCTTCATCGTCTCGTCCGATCGCGTGCCGGCTTTGTAGGCGGTCATCGCCGCCGCGAAATATTCGGCATCCTGGCCGGCGAGGCTTGGATTGGCCGGATTGGTGCTCACACCCTGTTCACCATGGCAGCCCGCGCAGGGCGCGCTCGCCGTCTTGCCGGCTGCCGCATTCCCCTTGGACGGCGTTTTCGCCGCTGCTGGCTTTTGCAGCGCGTAAAACAGCGCCATGTGCCTGACATCGGTTTCACTGGCAGACATCGCAATCATCTTCATCATGTCGTGCTGGCGCTTGCCGCTCTTGTAGCCGTCCATCGCGGCAACGAAGTACTTTTCATCGAATCCGACCAGACTTGGAGTGCCGGCCGTCGCGGAAACACCCGTCTCGCCGTGGCAGCCTGCGCAAGCCGCTGCAGCGGCCTTGCCGGCGGCCACCGCGTCGAGCGGCGCAGCGACTTTGCTCGTGGCCTCGGCGGCGGCCGGCGGCGGCGGCTCCAGGCTCGCGTAGTACGCAGCAACCTTCACCAGCGCGTCGTCGTTGAGAAACTTGACTGCGCTTTCCATCGCGTGGTCGTCACGCGCGCCGCTCTGATAGGCCTTGATCTTGGTGTAGAGGTAGGACGGACGCTGGCCCGCGACGTGCGGCACGCCGCTGGTCGCACTGATGCCGTTTGCTCCATGGCAGCGTGCGCACAGGCCATCGGCCACTCGTTTGCCCTCTGCGACGTCGGCGGAGGTCGCGTACGCCGGCCGCAGGTCGTCGGGAGGGCTCGCCTTGCGCGGCTGCGCCGCAGCGATCGTCACCCCGAACAGAAGCGCCAGAACTCCCGTCGTGATCAACCGGGGAATCGACGTCAATATCCAGCTGCAAGACGACCGGGGCTGGCAGCCGAGCGCGTTCGGGACAGTGGCCATTGCACTTCCCCCTTTCGCGCAAAACTACGCCGCGTTGGGAGCGGGCACTTGATCTGGAAGAAGTTCTGGCCTCGCGCGACGCTGATAACGGCGTGTCAGTCACCGGGCATCACGGTCCTGCCCTGACAAGCTCGCTTTCAGTGGAATCCTGCGGCGACTTCGATGGACTCGGCCGGAGTCGTCCGACCTTGATGGCCGATGGCTGAACGATCAAATTGGTCGCATCGCCGCCCGCAGCACAACGTCGAAAACGGTCGGCGACGATCGAGCGGGGATTGGCGCGCTCGGTCCTGGCGTAAGGAGGCGCGTTTTGCGCCTCCGTGCGCGATCTGCGATTTGCTAGCGCGCTTCCTGCAGCGCAGGAACAGGCTCGCCGCGCCGTTCGAGCTTCCAGTAGAGCACCGCGGTGGATATCCCGAAAATCAGATTGATCGCCACAGTCGTCCAGCCGCGGACCTCGGCGAACCAGGGGAAGAAATTGACCATCCCGTAGAAGTTCACCACGTAGAGCACCAGGCCGAACGCGGCGCCGGTCACCACGGCGAGGCCCAGTGTTGAATCGAGGCGCAGCGGCGCACTGACAGCGGCCAGCACCAGGCCGCCTGCGATTCCGAACGCATAGTGCGCAAGCAGCGCCACGGTCACAGCCGTCAAGTCAAACCCGGAGGACTGCAGTATCTGCGGCCCCATGACGATGGCGGCGATCATGCGCGACGCGGCCCAGGGACCGGCGCCGGTAATCGCGAGGGACCAGAAGATATCGAGCACCATCAGGATCGCGCCCGCGCCAAATCCGGCTACGGCGGCTGCCGGCCAGTCTGCTGCGCGACGTTCGATCTGTCGGCAGTTGCGTCACGGCTACCTCCTGATGTCGGGCCAATGCGCTGCCTTGATGGTGCCGAGCCGAAGCGCCGTACGGCTCCGCAGTTCCGGACGACTTCTACACCGCGCCACCCGTATCGACAAGCCAAGACCATGACGGAGTTAGTTTCTTTCGGCACTGCAGCATCGCGACGCAGTTCCCGCGATCCATTGCCTCCTCAAACCCATTCAAGTAACGTGCCCCGTTACATCCATCGTCGCAAAGGACGCGCCTTCGTGGACCCGACGCAGCCCCTTGCACTCGATGCAAGGCCGCAGAAGATCGTGCCGGTTCCAAAGCAATGAAGGCTCCGCACGTTGCCGTTTCGCCTGCCGTGGGTCCGAGCCGACTGGCGCTGAGGTTGGCCGCCTACTTCGACCTGACCAAGCCGCGGGTCGTCTCACTGATCGTCTTCACGGCTGTCGTCGGCATGCTGCTGGCCAAGCCCGGCGCCGCAACGCCGCACGTGGTCTTTCTCGCAACGCTCGGGATTGCCCTGGCGGCGGGTTCGGCCGCGGCGTTCAATCATGTGCTGGACCGGCGCGCCGACGCGATCATGGCGCGGACGCGCGCGCGTCCGCTGCCGACGCATCAGGTGTCGGCGACCCAGGCTGTTGTTTTCGCCGCTGCGCTAGCCGTGGTCTCGGCGGCGATCCTGGTCTTCGGGGTCAACACGCTGACGGCTTACCTCACGCTTTTCGCGCTCGTCGGCTACTCGGTGATCTACACCATCTTCCTGAAGCCGCACACGCCTCAGAACATCGTCATCGGCGGCGCGGCCGGCGCCGCGCCTCCCGTACTGGGCTGGACCGCTGTAACCGGCGCGGTGTCGACGGACGCCATGCTTCTATTCCTCATCGTCTTCATCTGGACGCCGCCACACTTCTGGTCGCTGGCGCTGTACCGCGAGAAGGAATATGCGAAGGCCGGGATACCGATGCTGCCCGTGACGCACGGCAGCGAATTCACGCGACGAAGCATCCTTGCCTACACGCTGGTCCTCGCGGTCGTGACCCTGCTGCCCTATGCCACGAGGATGAGTGGGCTGGTGTATGTCATCGGCGTTACCGCGCTGAATCTTCGGTTCGTCGTCTATGCCTGGCAGCTGCACCGCAAGTACAGCGATGCGATGGCGAAAAGGATGTTCCGGTTTTCCATCAACTACCTCGCAGCGCTCTTCGGCCTGCTGCTGCTGGATCGTTACGGCGCGGCCATGCTCGAATCGCTGCAGGCGCTCATCTTGACCTTGCCGCTTTGAACTCCCGACTCCCGCGCACACCGATTGCCCCGACGAAATGCCCCTGACGGAGGAAGACGATGAAAATGCTGCGCCACTACTTCATCAGTAGCAGTCTCGATGACCTGGAACTCTTTGAAGAGCAATTGGAGGCCGCCGGCGTCTCCCGACCTCAGATTCACGTGCTCAGCTCTGATGACGCTGATGCGCAGGGGCATACGCATTTGAACAGCGTCCGGTCTTTCATGAAGAGCGATCTGGTGCACTCGACGACCCGCGGTGCGCTTGTCGGGGTGGCTGCGTTTGCGCTGGTACTTCTCGTCGCGTATTTCGCCGGGTGGACCCAAACCGCTGCCGGCTGGGTGCCGTTCATTTTCCTCGCCGTGATGCTTCTGGGCTTCTGTACGTGGGAAGGCGGCCTGTCGGGGATACAACGACCCAATCACAACTTCACGCGCTTCGAGCAGGCGCTGAAAGACGGCAAGCACATCTTCTTCGTCGACCTCGAGCCGAGCCAGGAGCCGATCCTCGAAACAGTGCTCAAGTCTCATCCCGGGGTCGAACTCGCCGGCACCGGGGTATCCAATCACCACTGGATCGTCACCCTGCAACAGAAGCTGGGCATCGTCCGCCACGCCTTGTAGCCCCGGCCCCTCGGCCGGGGCGGCCCCGGCCACCCGAGCACCTCGAATCGACCTGGATCTCGGCCGTTCCAATCGCACCGGGCAGGCGCATTGCTTGCCCGACCACCTTGAAGCGGGAGCAATTCCCGACTCGAGGATGACGCGATGGCCGAACAATCATCGATCCCTGGCGACCGGAAGATGGTCACCGGAATATTTCAGGACAGTGCAAGCGTTGAGAGCGCCTACGAAGCGGCCACGGGGTTCGGCTATGACAAGGACGACATCAACGTCGTGATGTCTGACGACACACGCAAGCGTTACTTCTCCGAAGACCGCCCGATCGACACCGACCTGGCGCGCAAGACCGCGGAAGGCGGCGAACTGGGTGGCCCGAAGGGCGGCCGGATCAGCATACTGCTGCCGATCCTTGCCGCAGTCGGCACGACGGTGGCGCTTTCCGGCCTGGGACTCGTTATCGCCGGGCCGGTTGCTGCCGCGATCGCTGGCGCCGGAGCCACCGGCCTGGCGGCCGGGCTGATCGGCGCATTGGCCGACTGGGGTATCCCCGAGGAGCGCCTGCGCCAATACGAAGCGGAAATCCACGACGGCGGCATTCTGGTCGGCGTCAAGTCCCGCTCTGCCGAAGACGCCCGGCGCATCGCCGAGCGCTGGATCGCCATAGGCGGGCGCCACATCTACGCCTGACGCAATTCCGGGCCGCGTGCAACCACCGCGGCGCCTGATCAGTGCTTGGGTGGAGCCGGCGTCGGAGCGGCTGCATCGCTCCCGAAGAACGTGCCGCGCGTGGCGAACGTGTACTTCCCGTCGAGCGCTCCAATGCCCACCAGCGTCAGCAGCAGCAACGGTGGAATCACGATCGCATAGACCAGCGCCATCCGTTCCCACAGCATGTGCATGAAGACGGCGACGATCAGTCCGGCCTTCAGCAGCATGAACACGACGATCAGGAACCACCGGAGCAGTCCCTGGACGTGGAAGTAGTCGACCATGTACGAAGCGATGCTGAGTACGAACAGCAGCCCCCAGATCTTGAAATAGATGCCCAGCGGATGCTGCTGGCCCTGCGCGTGCGCGCCGGGCTGCAGCCTCGACGTGTGCGTGATGAGCGTCTGCATGTGCCACTTACCGCCCTCCCGGTTGCGCTACCAGAGATAGAAGAACGCGAAGATGAAGACCCAGACCAGATCGACGAAGTGCCAGTACAGGCCCATGATCTCGACGATCTCGTAATTGCCGCGACGGCCGGTCAGGAAACCCGGACGCTCCTTGTCGAGGTCGCCGCGCCATACCTTGATGGCGACGATGATCAGGAAGATCACGCCGATCGTCACGTGCGTGCCGTGGAAGCCCGTGATCATGAAGAACGACGAGCCGAACTGCGCCGCGCCCCACGGATTGCCCCACGGTCGCACGCCCTCCATGATCAGCTTGGTCCACTCGAAGGCCTGCATGCCGACGAACGTCGCTCCCAGCGCCGCAGTGGCCACCAGCAGGATGAACGTCGTGCGGCGGTCCTTGCGATAGCCGTAGTTCACCGCGAGCGCCATCGTGCCGCTGCTGCTGATCAGTACGAACGTCATGATCGCAATCAGCAGCAGCGGTACGTTCTTGCCGAACATCGTCAGCGAGAACACCTCGCTGGGATTGGGCCACGGCGTCTGTGTCGAAATCCGCACCGTCATGTACGAGATCAGGAAGCTGCCGAAGATGAAGGTGTCGCTGACGAGGAAGATCCACATCATCGGTTTGCCCCACGGCACGTTCTTGAACGCCCGCTGATCCGATGAGAAGTCCGCGACGATGCCCTGCAGGCCGTCGGCCGGGGGCAGGGAAGCCGCAGTGCCGGATGCCTCGTGTGCCGCCATTTTCTGTTTCCCCTTACCGATACCTGCGTGCGCGTTTGCTCACAGCGGAACGTCAGTCGTGCAGATCGAAAGCCCCAGGTAGCTGGAGGCCAGCACAGCGAAAAGCACGACCCAGACGACGAGCAGGAAGTGCCAGTAGATCGCGCACATCTCGACGCTCAACTGCAGTCGTTCCGCACGCGTCATCGCGCCAGGCACGAGTCGAGGTGCGGCCCCAGGCCACCAGTCCCCCGAGAACATGGACGCCGTGCACGGCGGTCAGCAGGTAGAAGAATCCGGTGGCCGCGCTGGTCGCAAGAAAGTAGCCGGCGTCGCTCAGCTGCTTCCAGACGAGAAGTTGCCCGGCAACGAAGGCGAGAGTGAGTGCGCCGCCCGCAAGCAGGCCCCGTCGCAGTGACGCCGTGTCGCCCCTGCGGGCAGCGCGGACCGCCCACTGCATGGCGACACTGGCGAAGATCAGCACCGCCGTGTTCAGCGCCAAGCAGTCTCGGCTGCGGCAATGGGGTCCAGTCGAGAAAGCTGATGCGCATCGCATAGGCGCTGATGAACAGCGCGAACAGCGACGTTGCAACCGCCAGGAACACCCACAGTGCGGTCTTGGCGGCCGGTCGGTCGAACGCCCCGCCATGGACGTCCTGCGCTCCGGCCTGCGCCACCCAGGGCTGGACATTGACGCTCTGCCTGACCAGCCACCAGATCAGCGTGGCCATCAGGAGTGCGAGGAATATCAGGGTGAAGGTCATGCTGGTGTCCGCTCGATCAGGACTTCACCCAGCGCCCGGCGGCGACATCGGCAGGTGAAACGTTCTGCGGAATGAAGTCGGGCTTGACGCCCGGCACGCTGTAATCGTAGGCCCAGCGGTACACCACCGGCAGTTCCTTGCCGAAATTGCCGTGCGCGGGTGGTGTCTCTGCGGTCTGCCACTCCAGTGACGTGGCGTTCCACGGATTGCTCCCTGATGGCTTGCCCTTGAAGTAACTCCAGAACAGGTTGTAGAGGAAGACAATCTGGGCCGCACCGACCACCAGCGCCGCGACCGTGATCGCGACGTTGAGCGAGTGCGCCGACTCCGGGATGAAATTGGTGCCGGTGATCGCGTAATAGCGGCGCGGCACGCCCATGAAGCCGAGGTAATGCATCGGATAGTAGATGGCGTAGCTGCCGACGAAGGTGATCCAGAAGTGCAGCTTGCCCATCGAATCGTTGAGCATCCGCCCGGTGATTTTCGGGTACCAGTGATAGATGGCGCCGAACACGACCAGGATCGGCGCGATCGCCATCACCATGTGGAAGTGCGCGACGACGAACAT
The DNA here is from genome assembly GCA_963712485.1 of uncultured beta proteobacterium. Taxonomy (GTDB): domain Bacteria; phylum Pseudomonadota; class Gammaproteobacteria; order Burkholderiales; family Burkholderiaceae_F; genus JALORV01. The sequence goes on along the minus strand of CAVQID010000056.1, from coordinate 79,137 downwards.
GGTGTCCGACAGCGGCAGGTCGACGACCACGTTGCCGAGAAAGAGTCCGGTGAGTCCGCCGTTAATGAACGTGAAGATGAAGCCGATCGCAAAGAGCATCGGCACGGTCAGGTGGATGTCGCCGCGCCACAGCGTCAGCACCCAGTTGTAGACCTTGATTGCCGTGGGGATCGCGATGATCAGCGTGGTCGTTGCGAAGAAGAAGCCGAAGTACGGATTCATCCCGCTGACGTACATGTGGTGGGCCCACACGATGAAGCTCAGCCCGCCGATCGCCAGGATCGCCCAGACCATCATGCGGTAACCGAAGATGTTCTTGCGGGCATGAATCGCGATCAGGTCGGAGACGATGCCGAAGGCCGGCAGCGCGACGATGTAGACCTCGGGATGGCCGAAGAACCAGAACAGGTGCTGGAACAGCACCGGGCTGCCGCCCGTATGACCGAGCTGCTGACCCTTGGACACGATCGCCGGCATGAAGAAGCTCGTGCCGAGCGTCAGGTCCAGGATCATCATGATCGCGCTGACGAAGAGCGCCGGAAAGGCGAGCAGTGCGAGGATCGTCGCCATGAAGATGCCCCAGATCGTCAACGGCAGACGCATCATCGTCATGCCGCGCGTGCGCGCCTGCAGCACGGTGACGACGTAGTTCAGGCCACCCATCGTGAAACCGATGATGAAGAACGCCAGTGACACCAGCATCAGGATGATGCCCCACGTCGCGCCCGGGGTGCCGTCGAGCACCGCCTGCGGTGGATAAAGGGTCCAGCCGGCGCCGGTGGGTCCGCCCGGCACGAAGAAGCTCGCGACCAGCAGCAGCACGGCGAAGAGGTAGACCCAGTAGCTCAGCATGTTGACGTAGGGGAACACCATGTCGCGCGCGCCGACCATCAACGGGATCAGGTAATTGCCGAAGCCACCGAGGAAGAGGGCGGTCAGCAGGTAAACCACCATGATCATCCCGTGCATGCTGACGAACTGCAGGTAGCTGGACGGGTCGATGAACGCGAACTGGTTCGGCCACGCGAGCTGCAGTCGCATCAGCCACGACAGCACCAGCGCTACGAGACCGATCCCGATCGCGGTCGCCGCGTACTGGATCGCGATGACCTTGGCGTCCTGGCTCCAGATGTACTTCCCGATGAATGATCTTCGGGTGATACAGCTCCATCTCCGCCATTTCGGCGGGGGGCGCGTAAGCCGATTCATCGTGTGCAACGTAGGACATTCCGGTTTTCCCTTCGCTGAAGCTACGGCCGATCCGTTCGTCTCAATGCCCGGAGCGATCGTCAGAACGAGTTGATGTAGGCGACGACATCGTTGATCGCCTGATCGTCATTGAGGATAGCCGCCATGAGCGCCATCTGCGACCCGTGCATGTCCTGTGGATGCGAGCCGCGGATGCCTGCGCGGAAGTTTTTCAGCTGCGTGACCATGTACCAGTCGCTCATCCCCCTTAGGCGTGGAGCGTTGGTCGCCTGGATGCCGCGGCCGTCCGGACCGTGGCAGGTTCCGCAGGTGACGTACCGTTGCCTGCCGTTCGCGGGATCGCCCTTCACCGTCGCCGGTGCGGGCTTGTCGGGCAGGGTCATGATGTAGGCGGCAACATTGGCAACGGCGGCATCGTCGGCCAGCGTTGCCGCCATCGGCGCCATCATCTTGCCAAACTGATCGTCGTTGTGCGTTCCGCGGGCCCCCTGCTTGAACTGCATCAGCTGACGGCTCAGGTACCAAGCGCCCTGGCCCGCGAGCTTCGGCGCATTCAACGCCGGATTGCCTTCCCCCTGGGCGCCGTGGCAGGCGGCACAGGTTGCGTACAGCGCCTCGCCGGCGGCGGGATCGGCCTTGGGACGCGAGCGCCACTGGGCGATACGTCGGCTGCTTCGCCAGCCAGGTCTGGAAGGCGCCTTCCTCCTCGACCACCATCCGCCCGCGCATCACGAAGTGACCAATGCCGCACAGTTCCTCGCACAGGAGATCAAAGTTTCCGGTGCGGGTGGGCGTGAACCACGCGTGCGTGACCAGGCCGGGCACCAGGTCCATCTTCACGCGGATCTGGGCGATTGAAAAATTGTGCAGTACGTCCTTCGATCGAAGCAGCACCTTGACGGGCTTGTTGATGGGCAGGTCGCACTTCCGGGTTCGCGACCAGGACGTCGTCCTGCCCGTCGGGATCGCGTCGGATTCATGCCGAACGGGTTGTCATCGCTGACGAACTGGGCGTTGACGGTGCCCAGCTTGCCGTCCTTGCCCGGGAATCGATACATCCAGTGCCACTGCTGGCCCGAGGGCTTCGACCTCTGTAGCGTCCTTGGGAACGTCGACGAACTTCGCCCAGACGAAAAGGCCCGGCGCGAGCATGGCGGCGACGCCGACGGCAGTGATGCCGAACAGCCACCATTCGAGCTTCTTGTTCTCGGGTTCGTAGTGCGCGCGCGGGCCCCGTGCCGGTGCGCGATAGCGATAAATCGCGTACGCCATGAACAGGTTGACGATGACGAAGACCGCCCCGGTGACCCAGAACGTGATGCTGATGGTGTCGTCGATGGCGCCCCAGTTGGACGCAATCGGCGTGAAGTACCACGGACTCAGGAAGTGAAACAGTACTGAAGCCGCGACCAACACCACCAAGGCGATGGCTATTCCCATGCGAAGCTCTCCCCGCTCGGTTGTATGCGCAACCCTCGTGCTGTTACGCCAGCCGTTACTGACCCCGGATTGTCGACAAAACTACCGTGCGAGTCCATGCCTTCCTGTTTTGATGCGGCGGTGCAGCGGACGCGGCGCACTCGCGCGATAGAAAAGTTGGGAGATCTGATCCTTCGTTTTGGACCGCCCAGCATTAATTAAATAGTGGAGAACGCGCTACGGTGGGATGGGGAGCTACTCGGTAGACTGCGCGCCATGCCCGAAACGCAGTGCACCATCTCCGCCTCGGGCTGGCTCGAGCGCATGAGCCAGCTTGCGCTGCGCAGCGGTGTGCACCTTTCTTCGCTGCAGCAAAAGGACGGCCGCGACCTCGAACTCGTGTTCGCGAGCGCCTCTTTATGGTTTCCCGCGGATCGACTTCTCGACGAGCGCGGCGCCAATGACGTGCTGAAGGACTTCCTGGCGACCGGCGGAGCCATGCTGGCAACCGATCATGTCGAGTTGAGGCGCTGGCTCGTCGATACCGGCTTCATCGGGCGCTCCGACTACGGCACCGACTACCGCAGGGGCGCATTGCCGGCATGGCTTGCCGGCGCGGCGACGGCACTGGACGCCGGCCAGATCGGCCGCGCCGTGTCGGACGCGCGCGCAGCCCGCGAAACGCAGCGCGCGGCGCGGCGCCAGGCCTGGCTGGCGAGCCAGATCCAAGTCACCGAAGAGCCCGCGCGCGCGGTCGATCCCGATGCGACGTTCATGCGGCTCGCGCTCGATCAGGCTCACAATGCCTGGGCTCTTGCCGAGGTTCCCGTGGGCGCCGTCGTCGTGCGCGACGGCCAGGTGATCGCGACCGGCTTCAACCAGCCGGTTGGCAACAGCGACCCGACCGCGCACGCCGAAATCCAGGCGATGCGCGCGGCGTCGGCCATGCTGGGCAACTACCGGCTGAACCACTGCGAAATCTTCGTCACGCTGGAGCCGTGTGCGATGTGCGCCGGCGCGATGCAGCACGCGCGCATCAAGCGCCTCGTCTACGGTGCCGCTGACCCGAAGACCGGCGCGTGCGGCAGCGTGGTCAACCTCTTCGACGAACCGCGGCTGAACCACCACACCACCGTTCGTGCGGGTGTCCTGGCCGACGAGGCGGGGACGCTGCTGTCGCGCTTCTTTGCCGAACGCCGTGAGCATCGCAGGACGGGTCGGCTGCCCGCCGAGGAGGGCGACGATGACGCGCCGTAGGACCGTGGCGCTGGTAGCGCCCTCGAGCTACATGCCCGATCCTGCGGTGGTGGATCGCGCGGCGGCCTTTTTCAGCGCGCGCAGTTGGCAGGTCGAGGCCGGTGACAGCGTGTTCGCGCGCGAACAGCGCTTCGCCGGACCGGATGTGCTGCGGCTCTCGGAACTGATGCGCTTTGCCACCGATCCGTCGGTCGACGTCGTGCTCAGCGCACGCGGCGGCTACGGACTGTCGCGCCTGCTCGATCAGATCGACTTTGCGGCCGTGAAGGCGCGCACGCCGATCATCGCCGGATACAGCGACTTCACTGCGTTCAGCCTGGCATATCTCGCGCGCGCCGGCGGGGTAAGCCTGTCCGGGCCTTCGGCCGGTGACTTCGGCGCCGCCGCGCCCGATGCGTACACGATGACGCACTTCTTCGGCCTCATCGAATCGCCGCGTTATGAAGTCGATGTGACTCTTGCGGGCCCGGCGGGCGAGTTCGCCGGGCGACTGTGGGGCGGCAACCTCGTCATGGTGGCGGCTTTGCTGGGAACGCCGTACTTTCCACGCGTCCGCGGCGGCATCCTCGTCGTCGAAGACGTCAACGAGCCAGCGTACAAGCTCGAGCGACTCTTCTACCAGCTCGCGCACGCCGGGGTACTGCAGAAGCAGCGTGCAATCGTGTTGGGTGACTTCGATCCGGTCACGCCGATGCCCAACGACAACGGGTTCGATCTGGCGGCGGTGGTGGCACGTGTGCGCGAGATCGCCGGCGTTCCGGTCTTCGCCGGCCTGCCGTACGGCCACATGGCGCGCAAGCTCACGCTGCCGATTGGTGGCCGCGCACGTCTCGTCGTGCGCCGTGGCGGTCGCGCGACGCTCGAACTGAGCGGCTATCCGTCGCTGACGAAGCCGCGCCGCGAAGACGCGAAGTCAGCTCAGTTGCGGTAACCCGGATTCATCCGATCCAGCTTGCGCAGCAGCGCAGGCCAGGCCAGACCACCCCCGGCGCCGTGCGTGACGCGTTCCCACTGCTCCTGCGCGCCGTCGACGATGGTGTCGCTGATGCGGCGCAGGGGCTGTCCGCCGCCCTGCGCGCGGACCTGGATCATGCAGCTGGTTTCCATGAAGTACATCGCAACGAAGGCCTCGGCCACCGATCGGCCGATGGTCAGCAGTCCATGGTTGCGCAGCATCAGCGAGCGCTTGTCGCCGAGGTCGCGGACCAGGCGCGGCTTCTCGTCGTCGTTGAGCGCCACGCCCTCGTAATCGTGATACGCGAGCGATGACAGCACGAACATGGAGTGCTGCGACAACGGCAGCAGTCCGTCCTTCTGCGCCGAGACGGCAACGCCGTTGACGCTGTGGATGTGCAGCACGCAATGGGCATCCTCGCGCGCGGCGTGGATGGCGCTGTGGATCGTGAAACCGGCGGGATTGATCTCGTAGGGACTCGGGGCCACCTTGCGTTCCGTGCAGATCGACCTTGACCAGGCTCGAAGCCGTGATCTCGTCGAACATCATTCCGTAAGGATTGATCAGGAAGTGGTGATCCGGGCCGGGCAGGCGCGCGGAGATGTGCGTAAAGATCAGGTCATCCCAGTGGAACATCGCCACCAGCCGGTAGCAGGCGGCGAGATCGACGCGGAGCTGCCACTCCTCGGCGCTGACCGTCGCGCGGACTTCCAGGGCGGCATCGTTCATGGCATCTTGTCTCCAGTGGGCGGGTTGGGATAATATATAGACCGGTCTAGTTAATGAGTCAAGACACGATGCAGGATGAACCGACCAGCCGGCAGCGCATGATCGACGCGACGATCGAACTGATGCGCACCTCCGGGCTCAGCGGAGCGGGCATCAACGAAATCGTTCGCGAAAGCGCAGCGCCCAAGGGCTCCGTCTACCACTTCTTCCCCAGCGGCAAGCAACAGATCGTGTCTGAGGCGCTGGCGGACTACTCGCCACGGGTCATGCGCTTCATGGAAGATGCCCTTGGCGGCGGCAGGTCCGCACCGAAGAAGGTCAGGCGACTGTTTGACGCATTCGCGCAGCGTGTGGAGGCGGCGGATTTCCGCAAGAGCTGCGCATTCGGTGCCGTCTGCCTCGATCTCGACGTGGAACTCGAAGTGCTGCGACTCGCGGTCGAGGGTGCATTCGAGGACTGGGTCGCTCTGATCGCACGGCACATCGATCTGGGCGACGCGCGCCGGTCGCGTTCTTTTGCCGGACTCGCGCTGACTGCCATTGAAGGGGCCTACATCCGCGCCCGCGCCGAACGATCGAGTCGTGCATTTCGCGAGGCGGGCAACTGGTTGGCGGAACTTGTCGAACTGAAACTTCAATCGCGATCGGACGGCGGCCGCTGATATCTGCTGCGAGCCTGTCAGGAGCCCGCATGCTTGTGTGGTCAAGCCGCCGGCAGACCGCATCGCGCCCGCGCCGGGCCGCCGCTAACCAAAATGCCGCATTAACTCCTGCGCATACGCCGGCGCGGTCGGCTCGTGCATGAAGAACGCGTAGATCTCCTTCCATCCGGTTGCCGCGAGCCGCTGCGCCCAGTCGCGCAGCGCGTCGTCCGAGTACTCCTCGAGCCGCAGCCGCACGTAGCCCCAGTCGGCGGTCGGCTCGAGCGGCGGCGGGCTGCCGTCCTCGCGCTCGGAGACGCACGAGCGCCGCGCCGGCGCCGCGCAGCGCCGCGTAGACCTCGTCGTCGAACCAGGTGTCGTTGCGGAACTCGAAGGCGGCGCGATGGTCGCGCCGGCAGCATCTGCGAGGAACGCGGCGAGGCGCGGCAGGTCCTTCTTCAGGTTGGGCGGCAGCTGGAACAGCACCGGGCCGCGCTTGTCGCCGAGCGCCGCCGAGTTGCTTGTACAGGTAGTCGACCGAATCCCTCGCCGTGTCCTTGAGCCGCGCGATGTGCGTGATGCGGCGCGACGCCTTGATCGCGAAGCGGAAGTCCGCCGGCGTGGTCTGCGCCCAGTGCTCCAGCACGGCGGTGCGCCGGCATCCGGTAGAAGGTGTTGTTGATCTCCACCGCCGGCAGCCGCTCCGAGTACCACGCCGAGCATCGCGTCGGGCTTCAACTTTTCCGGATAGAACGGGCCGCACCACTCCTTGAACGAGTAGCCGCTGGCGCCGGCAAACAGTCGTCGAGCCACTTTTACCTCCTCGGGAGCTGCCGCAAGCCTGACGCCGCGGGGGTCGGGCTCCCTACTATCGTCACGTGGCGAAAGCGAAACTCACCGACTGCGCGGCCAAGCACAGCTTCACGGCGATGCCGGAACCGCCGGGTGTCTCGCCTGATCTTCCGTCAGGCAAGAAAAAACCACGCGTGGCGACCGCACGCGTGGTCTTTTGATCAGAAGGTCGTCCTACTTCAGCTGGCCGCGGATCTCGCCATCCGGATGGGCCGCGCTATGCACGTTAACGTACAACTCGCCGGCCTTGAATGCCTTCATCTGGTCCGCGTTCAGCTTTGCGCCCGCTGGCGCCTTGAACATGTCGCCGTCCTTCGTCAACGGCACCGCGACTGGGCCATTCTTCCCCGCCGCGCCAACGTGAATGTGCGCGGCAGTGGCCTGAATTCCCTGAGTCTTGACGCTGCCGGACATCGCGCCCGTTGTCCGCTACGGTGATCGTGCCTTGGCCGCTGGCGGAAGTAGTCACTGGCGGAACCTCGTTCGCGCCGGACAGCTGGACCTTCACGTCACCGGCCAGCGCATTGCTGGTCAGGGCGCCGAACGCGACGATCGCGGCGGCAAGCAGGGGTTTCGTGGATTTCGTCATTCTGTGTCTCCTGAATGAACTATCAGCGCCTCGCGGCGCGGCACATACGGTGACGGCAGGGATCGCCGGCATCGGGCGGCAGCAAGTTGCGCACCCGCCGCGGAGATCTAAGAGCGGCTGGCCCAGGTGGCGGACTTCAAGAGCGCCGCAAAGACTTCCTGCCAATTAGCTAGACCAAGGCTTCCTACCCTAATCGGCTAGACGGCGGACGTGCTGGATGCCTGCCTTTGGAGGCCAGCAAGTACCCCGCAAAGGTCGGCGGCCCGTAGGCCAGAAGCAGATCGACAGCGTTGAACCACGCCGGAGACGGAAGCATGAAGACGCTTGCGCAGCCGCCCAGGAAGAAGAGCGCCCCAACCAGAAAAGCCGGACCGCGAGATCGGTCGGGGGCGAGCAGCGTAGCGACCAGTGCGCCGCTGAAGGTGCCCAGCGCGTGCGCGAGAAACGGAAAGAGGAAGTGTTTCGGCTCAAACAGGCGCATGGATGCCTTCAGGCCTTCCGTAGTGGTGACGTCCGCGCCTGCTGGAGGAGGAATCACGCTGCCGCTGACCAGGATCAGACCCATATTTACTGCGCTGCCAGCCGCGAAGCCCACGACGACGGCAATGACGAAGCGAAGCAAAGTTCCGCATGGGTTTCTCCAATTTCCAGTGGCTGAGGGTGCCCGGTCGAGGTCGCTTCACAGGACTTTTGCTGGACCTATTGCTTCCGGTTCAGAAACATCCAATCCGCCTCCGCGACGCGATGTGTAGCGCGCTTCGCGCGCTTTGGGTTTGACGCGATGTGTCCGCTTGTCAGGACGACATCGGCTTCACGATCGCGGCCGAGGCCGCTACCGCCGCGCGTTCGTGTCGAAAGCCTCGCACCGCAGCCCAACCAAGGCCGGCAAACAGTAGAAGGACGATGAGCTGTGTCACCACGAATGCCGGAGCACCTTGCGTCGGGGCTACTGCAATCAGGCCCGGGGTTTTTTGAAACAGCTGCACGAGCAGCACGAAGACGTTCAGGTACAGCGCGCTCACCGTGGCGCTGACGAAGACCCAGCGCCAGGGCCCGGTGAGTTGCTTCCAGTAACGCGCAGCGATGCCGACGACAAGCACGAGAATCGAGACACCGCCCACGACGTGCGACGGCAGCACCGTGCCAAATGGGAAGCCGAACCCGGTAACGCTGGTCAACACGGTTGTCGCGAAGAACGCCAGAGTCCAAGCGTCGAGTCTTTGCCCTGCGATAAGGCCACCGACGACGATAAGGCCAGCGATGATTCCCAGCAGACTCAACACAACGTGAATCAGCGTGAAGGTTGGAAGATCGAAGATCATGGCGCCATCCTTTCGGAAAGTTACTCAACAAGTTCCTGCAACGACCCGATCCGATCGGGGAACTTACTACCGGCGATGCTGCCTGTCACCATCGGAGCGTCATGGCGCGGCGCCACCGATCGAGCCTGCGTGATGGCCAGCCTTGCCCGGAAGCGCCATTCAATCTATCTTCAAGCAGTCGCACTTGTGACCGACACGTGAACAGCGAACTACACCAAGGACTCCTGTCGCGCAGGCATCAAATGTTTCCGGAACTGACGGAAGCTGAGATCGAGCGCGTCAGTCGATTCGGGACCGTCCGCAACTATTCACAAGGCGCAAGACTCTTTACCGCCGGCGAGCCCAGTCTCGGAATGTTCGTCGTGCTTAAGGGCCATGTGGCCATCAGTCAGCGCGATGGCCTTGGCCAAGTTGTTCCGATAACGACCCACGCCCGCGGCCAGTTTTCCGGAGAGATCGCCCAACTGTCCGGTCGCCATGGCTTGGTTGACGGGTATGCCGAGGACGATGTAGAGGTCGTTCTCATACCGCCAGAGCAGTTGCGTGCGCTGATCATCGCCGAGGCTGACCTCGGTGAACGCATCGTTCGCGCGCTGATCCTGAGGCGCGTCGGGCTCATCGAATCCGGTGCCAGCGGGCCGGTGCTCATCGGAACGCCACAATCCCCGGGGGTGATGCGGCTGCAAACTTTCCTGACTCGCAACGCGCATCCACATCAGGTGATGGACGCCGCGCACGATGCAACGACGGCTGCACTCCTGGCGCAATACGGGGCGATGCCTACGGATGTGCTGGCGCTCTGTCCTAATGGCTCCGTGTTGCTCAATCCATCCGAGTCGGCACTGGCGCGCTGCTTAGGGATGCTCGATGCCGTTGACCACGAGGACCTCTTCGACATCGCAGTTGTCGGGGCGGGGCCCGCGGGCCTGGCAACTGCCGTTTACGCAGCCTCGGAAGGTCTGCATGTCGTCGTGCTCGACTGCCGGTCGTATGGCGGACAGGCGGGTGCCAGCGCGCGGATCGAAAACTATCTTGGCTTTCCCACCGGAATCTCCGGAGCAGCCCTCGCCGGCCGGGCTTTTGTGCAAGCACAGAAGTTCGGGGCGGAGATGCTCATTCCGGCTCAGGCAATCGCACTAGACTGCACCAGTGCCGAGAAGAACGGCGAGTTGACGCTGACACTGAGCGACCACCGGAAACTCAGGGCAAAGTCGGTCGTGATTGCCAGCGGCGCGCGCTATCGCCATCCCGACGTACCGCGCCTGAGCGAATTCGAAGGCCGCGGCGTCTGGTACTGGGCCTCAGCGCTTGAAGCGAAGACCTGTGCCAATGCAGAAGTCGCGCTCGTCGGCGGCGGCAACTCGGCCGGCCAGGCTGCAGTGTTCCTCGCACAGCATGCAGCGAGGGTCCACATCCTCGTCCGTGGTCCGGGCCTTGCTGCGAGCATGTCACGCTACCTCATCGATCGAATCGAGGCCACACCGACGATTGAACTGCATACACACACTGAAATGACACGGCTGCGCGGCGAACCAGAGAACGGCCTTGAAGCGATTTCGTGGCACGACCGTCGCACGGGCGCCGAGGTTTGGAAGCCTATCCGCCATGTGTTTCTGTTTGTCGGAGCGGACCCGGAGACCGATTGGCTCAACGGGAGCGGCGTCGCCCTCGACCGTCAAGGCTTCGTACTTACCGGGCAATCTGCTCATAACTTCCACGACGCGGAGCGATTCCCCAGCCCACTTGAAACGAGTGTTCCAGGAGTCTTTGCTGTCGGGGATGTACGTTCAGGTTCCGTCAAGCGAGTCGGCGGGGCCATCGGAGAGGGTGCCGCCGCCGTGGCGCAGATTCATCGGTACCTGGCTGCCAAGATCGAGCAGGGCGTCGACTCCGTTGCCTAGATGCCATCGAGAGTGCAAGGCATCGCCCGCAGATCTCCCTTCGGCTGGGAGCGTCCAATGTCATGCGAAGGAGTTGCCAAAGTAGTGCCCCACCTTGAACGCGCTGAAACGCAGTGTGAGCGCTAGCGGGGCGTCCGTCCGTAGACGATGGATTGCACGACACCTGAGCGAATCCGAACCATGGCCATGAGGTTCCCAGGACCGCGGTCGTAGAGCCACTCTTCCACTTGCTGGCACGGAACGACAATGCTTGCGAACGGCTCGGGCACGAGCTGAAACGTCGGTGCGTAATACACGGGAGCGCAATAAGTGTCTGCCATCAACGGTTGACCGCACTTGTATACCAGTGCCAAACGGGTGTCTCCTTCGGCAACACTTTGCCCGTTGCAGCGGAGCGACTCGGCACTTGCGACCGTCGAGGCGGTTGCAAACATAATGGCGCAGCAGATCCGTGGGATCGCGTTCATGTGAGCCTCCGTACGTAGACCCATTCGTATTTTCCTCCTCGCACTCCGGCGTGCACAGCCGCACCAGGACCGACCGGCGCGCTTTGGATTCCCCGGGATCTGCCAACGCCGCGAGATGGTTTCAGTTTGAACGTGCAGCCTGATCCAGGATGTCCAGCAACTGCGCCGCAGCGCTGATCATCGGATCGTGGCCGGTGGCGATTTCGACCACGTGCCAGCCCGGCTCGGAACGCACGCGCTGGCGCGACCTTTCGATCGCGGGCAGTGCCGGCGACGTGCAGTCGACAAAAATGCGCGAAAGTCTTGCCACGCGTGCTTCGTCGAAGTGCATTACATCTTCGTACACAGCTCCCGGATGGGGCCGCTGACGCCGGTCCACCCACGCGGCATCCTGGCCGGTCAGGCCATAGGCAGCCGCCGCCGGAGGTGGGATGACGCCGTCTCGCGCGATGCCCACCCGGCGTGCCTGGCGCGCACTCTCGTCGTGAGAACTCGACCAGCTTTCGCCACTGCGGGGCAAGATGGCGTCGAGGTAGACCAGGCGGTCAATGCGCTCCGCGTAGCGATCCGCTACCGCTGTGATCAGCAACCCGCCATAGCTATGCCCCACCAGGACGAAGCGCGCCAGCTCCTCGGTCTCGATGACCGTCGCTACGTCCTCGATATGAGTTGCCAGCCGAATAGTCGAGGACATCAGGTGTTGGCGTTCTCCCACCCCGGTAAGTGTCACGGCGAATGCGCGATGGCCGTTAGCCCAGAGTGCCGGCAGGATCTTGCGCCAGCACCAGGCGCCGTGCCATGCGCCATGCACGAGAACGAAGTCAGTCATGGTGGTTTCCTAGAATCGAGCCTTCGAACATGTCAGCGCTGCCGGGCCGACCAGCTTTCGCCATGGCGTTGCTCAGGATTGGCAGCCAAGTCTGACCGCGATGAACCACGCTTGCAATTAGCCTGCCGCCGCGCTTCACACTCCCGCGCATCGACACAAGGCCGCCGAAGCTGCAGATCGCCGAAAGCAATCGCGAACGAGTAGCAGGCAGTATTCTGGAGACAAAACTCAGGCAGTGCGCGATTGCGAGCGGTTGTCCGTGACGCGAAGCAGTTGATCGAAGATCGCCTCGGCGCGAAGCTCTGGGCCGACGAACCGGTGGCCGAGGCGCTGCGGCTCCTGTCCTGCTTCAATCAGCAGCCTGTCGGCCAGAGCCCAATCGGTTTGCGTGTCACCGATAGCGACGACCCGATCGAGCAAGCCAATGCGCGCGAGCACGCGCAACTCGTAGCTGGTGCCTTCCCGCTCCGCGGTCAGGCCACGCAGATCAAGCAGAATCGCATCGCTGATCTGCATGAGTTGCTCGACGGTGCGCTGCCAGGCGCTATTGAAGCAAAAGACTTCGCTGATGCTGTAGCGGCCTTCACGGTCGGCGTCGGCCGTTAGATGGTTACTCAGCTGTGCTGCGCTCACCGCCTCGGGGACGAACAGATCATGCAAGCGGCCCACAAGGAAGAGCGCGCACTCATGGGGGTCCACGTTGGTGGTGGCCAGGTCGGGGCCGCCGATCTGATGCACAGGGCCGACGTAGCGCCATCGCGACTGCAGCGCGTCCAGCAGCCGAAGCTGCTTTCGGCCGCGCGCGAAGACGCGCAGCACCAGCAGCCGCGGACCGCGTTGCGCCGCTCCATGTCGTCCCAGGGACAGCGCATACGCTGCCACCGCAACCCCGGTCCAGGGCAGAGGTAGCCATGCCAGCCAGTGAGAAGGCGCGCTCTGCTCGGCCAGGCTCGCCGCGACCAGCGTCATTGCAATTAGCGCCAGCGCAACAACGCTGATGAGCGACAGTTCGCTCAACCAGCCGACATCGACCAACTTGGCCAAACCGTCGAGCGCCTTGAACCCCAACCACAGGGCCAACGCCATCAGCGTGCTGAGAGTCAGAAGAAACGGCGCCGACTGCCCGGCTTGGCCCGGCGCTGAGATTTCGTCGAGACAGCTGCCCAGGTGCGGCTGAACGTATCCGAGGGGAAACAGAAGCAGCATCAGCGCGACCGCTGCCACTACAAAGACCGGCAGCACCTGCCCGCGCAGCCTGCGGTGGAAAATGCTCCCGTAGGCCAAGGCTGCCGCCACGACTGCAGTGGTCCATTCCACCACTCCGGGATCATCGGTGTCGCCTTCGGGCATGGCAACGGCGGTCAACGGTTCGAACAGGCTATCGATGAGCACGGCCGCGAGGACACAGGCAATGAGCCCGATGACCAGCGCTCGCCGTGCGAAGCGTTGTGGGAGGTTGATGAAGGCGGGACCGAGCGCGAGCGCACCCGCGGCCACGACGAAGTAGGCCTGATCAGATGCAGGCGCGTCGGCGAGTACCCAGCGGCTGATGGGCGCCGCCGCGAGCACGACGACCACCCATGCCAGTGTCGTGCTGACCGCTAAGCGGCGTTCGCGCCGCAGAACGAGATCGGACAGGGACGTTCTGCCGCCCTGGGACTCGGAACGGGCCGTTACCAGTTTCGCGGATCTACCCCAGGCCCTCGACAACCACCATTGCGGCGGGCGCGGCGAGACCTGGTCGAATCGCATGAGGCGGACGACGCGCCTTCGATAGCCTCTTTGCACCAGCGGAGCGGCGAGCGCCGAGCCGATCAGCGCGACCAGCAGAATCGCGACCAAGGTGAAATAGAAACCCTCGGCGAGGAGCAACGATTCTGCCGGCCCGGGCGTCCCATCAAGGCAGGACAGGTTCACCCTCGAGTCTCGACACTCTGCTCTGGCTCTTCGGCGGTGACACGCCACCCGCGCCGTTCAAGCAGCCATCTGTGGATGCGGTTGGCCAGCAGCCCGGACAGTACGATCTGCGCCCCGCCCAGAAAGATCTGTGTCTTCGTGTCGACGTAGAAACTAAGTACGCCGTTGACCACGAACGCGATCAACGCCAGCAGATACAGACGTTTGTGCAATGCCCAGATGGGCAGATAGAAGGCTGCGAGCCACGAGAAGCCTCGGTCGTGCATCACGCAGTTGCCGCGGTCGTTCACGTAAAGCCGCTGTCGCCCCATAGCAGTCACGTCCGACGATGCCGCTTGACCACAACAACCCCCATGTGCGGGCGGGTGGTTAGACTGGCCATGGTACTGCCGGTGCAGCCCATGCGCCGATCGATATGTTGCTCTGTAAGCCTTGTCGAACCCCGTCGCACCCCGCCGGTCGTTGTCCGCTTTATCGCGGCTTGCGACCGTCAAGTCAACGGCCTCCTATGACCGTTAGCCGCTATTCGCACGCGCGATGTCAATCATGCGGCTGATACTGCCTATCCTCGGTGCCGTCGTTCTGACGCTGCTCGCCACGCTGGTCGTGCTGAACCTGCGCGCTGAAAAGAAGGTCGACGTCAAGCCGACGCACCTTTACGCAACAGCCGACCCTCAGTTCTTGCGTGCGATGAGCGTGCTGCTGGGACCGCCGTTGATCGACGGCAACCGTGTCGAAACCCTGCTCAATGGCGATCAGATCTTTCCGTCCATGTTGCAGGCCATCGAGGGCGCTACAAAGACCATCAATTTTGAGACGTATATCTATTGGTCCGGTGAGATCGGCCGGCGCTTCGCCGACGCGCTGGCAGAGCGAGCGCGCGCCGGCGTCAAGGTCAACGTGCTGGTTGACTGGGTCGGTAGCCAGAAGATGGACGACGAATCGATTGAAGCCATGAAGCAGGCCGGGGTCGACTTCAGAAAGTATCGGCCGCTACGCTGGTACAACCTTGGCCGCGTCAACAATCGAACGCACCGCAAGCTGCTGGTGATCGACGGCCGCGTTGGCTTCACCGGAGGAGTCGGTATCGCCGATGCCTGGTCCGGCCACGCCCAGGATCCGCAGCATTGGCGCGACAACCACTATCGCATCGAAGGCCCGGCCGTCGCCCAGATGCAGTCCGCATTCATGGATAACTGGACCAAGGTGAGTGGGTCCGTTTTGCACGGAGACCAATTCTTTCCGCCCCAACGGGCGGCGGGCAAGCAGCACGCACAGGTATTCCAGAGTTCGAGCGAAGGCGGCTCCGAGAGCATGCACCTGATGTATCTGCTGTCGATCGCAGCGGCGGTCCGGACGATCGACCTCGCGATGGCGTATTTCGTTCCCGACGAGGTCACCAGCGCAGCACTGATCAGTGCCATGCAGCGCGGCGTTCGCGTGCGACTCATTCTTCCCGGAAAGCATATTGATACCGAGTTCGTTCGCAGCGCCTCCCGTGCGAGTTGGGGCCCGCTCTTGCAGGCCGGCGCCTTGATCCATGAATATCAGCCGACGATGTATCACGTGAAACTGCTGATCGTCGACGGCGTGTGGTCATCGGTCGGATCGACCAACTTCGACGCACGCTCGTTTCGACTGAATGACGAGGCTAATCTGAACGTCTACGACGAGCCGTTCGCGCGCGTGCAGACCGACTCGTTCGAAGCCGACCTCGAAAGATCACAACGCATCAGCTACGAAGAATGGGAAGCTCGCCCCTGGCAACAGAAGCTGAAGGAACGCGCGGCCGCGCTGTTTTCTTCGCAACTGTGATGCCACTGCACCGACTCGTGGTTGCGCGCGCACATCGCAAAAGTCCACGTGTCGGTACGTGCCGTGCTGCTCTGAGTCCGGTCTTTGCCTAGTCCCACGCAGTGCCTCCTTGCCTTAGGCAAGCGCCAATCTGCCGTCTGAATTAGCAGACCTGCCCGAAGCGAGCCCCCACGGCGCCCGCGCGGCTTTTCCGTCGCTGGCGGGCGAGAAGCGCTTGCGCCCTCCAAAAAATACCGATCTCGGGTCGGGCTGCCGGTACATCGGCGAAAAGTGTCGGCCAAAATCGCCGCTCAAAGATCGACCGAATCGCCGCGTCTGCCCCGACACTGAAAGCTCCCACAGATTCGGGCGATGGCAGAGTTGAAGTCCAAGGCGATCACTGTCGACGCGTTGGCAAGGTCCCTGTCAGGCGCTAGGGACGTCTCTCGGCGCCCGTCATCCACCTCGACCTCGAACAGCTGGAACGCTTTCGCCCGTTGTCGCTTGCTTCGTTGGTTAGTCTGCGTCGCCTCTGCGGCGGCGCTGCCAGCCACCGCAAACGACCGCTGCGTCGAAGCCGCGCCAAGCGCATCGGTCAGTGAGCTCCCGAGCGACGCGGAAGCGCTGAGGTGTGAACCGAACGCCACCGCAGCGGTGGCACGATCGAGTCTCGTTCCTGCAGCGGGACAGGCTCGCCGCGGCTTCGTCGTTCCCACGGCCTGGAATCGCCTGCGCCTTCCGGGAGCGGATGCGCGAGCTCATCGCGCTACGTATGAGCTGGACAGCGGTTCCCTCCGCGTCGTGCCGACCGTGATTTACCTCCCGGATAGCGGAGCGCGCGTCCCGGGAGTCGTCTCGCTCGCTTTCGAGCGCGCAGCGGCGGCAGATCCGTTTAGAGCGAAGGCGGAGTACGGCTGGAGCGGCAAGCCGGGTGGATCGTTCGAGGTCGACTATCGCGTACCTCAGCGGGAAGCGTCGTTGAAAGGTGAAGAACGCCCGTCCCTGGCGTCGACACCTTCAGGCCGGGCGCCCGGAAGCTCGATCGACGGGACCTGGCTGGAGCGCTTGGGTCCGCGCTCTGTCGCGACGCTGGCGTTGTCGGCGGACCGCCTCGATCTCGGTGCACACGATGCGGAAACGGCCTTGGGGCGTCTGGAACTGCGACATCGCGCCACCGACGAATGGACCGTGCACCTCCAGGTGAGCGGTGCAATCTATGACGCCGCTTCGGTGGATTCCGCTGCCTCTGGGGTCTCGGAACTGCATCGCGGCACCGTGTCGGTTGGCACCTTCTACGAAGGGCGAGGTTTCGGAATGAAGGCCGTCTACCGCAACGAGGAAAACTCCGCGGCGGAGGCGGGCGGACACGGTGGCCGCCTCGCGCTGCACGGCACGAGCGGAGGTTGGAGGGCGAGCCTCTATGTCGACGCACAACAGCAGGTGGCGAACCTCGAACTCGACGTAGACGGCGGTGCGGATCTGCCGGGCCCGCTGGCCGATCTCGGCATGGTCGCAGCCAGGCCGGAGGATGTGATGGTTGTGTTGCGCGACCATTACGCGTTATTCGCCGAGCATGGCGTCACAGTCGGACCGCTCCGCCTGCATGCGCTACGGATGCAGGGCGGACTGGACTTCGCCTGGCGCGAGTCGAGTGCGCGGCGACTTGAGCTTGGTCTCCAGGTGGCGCTCGACGAAGTGGAGTCCGATGGCGGACAACACCGTGCATTGCTGGGTCGGCTCTACACGTCGTGGCGCGCATTCGGCGCGACCGACCTGACGGCCAGCTTCGAAAACTGGTCGATGAACAGCGATCGGGTTCCGAATGACTCGGACACCGTCATTCGCTTTGCCGTGCGGACGGCGCTCTAGTTCTGCGGACTGGGGGGCGCGAACGGCCAGGTTGGGCTGACCTTACACAGGGCGATAGGCGGCGAAGAAAGAGGGGCTGCGATCCGCTCGCAGCCCCCGTCTTCACTGTGGCTTGATGTTCTGGTTCATCCGGAAGAAATTTGCCGGGTCATATTTCTTCTTGAGATCAACCAGCCGCTTGAACGCCGGACCGTAGGCGAATGCAATGCGGTCGGTCTCCTCCTGGGTGAGGAAATTGATGTATGCGCCGCCGCTGGCAAACGGCTTGGACTTGATAAAGAATTCGCGTGCCCACGCGATGCACCGCTCGTCCTCTTCCGCTGATTCCCAGCGACCGTGTACGTTCATCACATACCTTGCATCCCGGCACGAATAGGCCATTGCGTCGGGCGCGACCCGCTCCGTCTGACCGCCGATCGTGCCGATGAATATCTCGCACTGGGGCGAGGGCAGCCTGCTTGCATAGTGAATGATCGTGTCGATAGCTTCACTGCTGAGCCGCGAGAAATTGTGGGACTTCCAGTAATTGCGCGCGCCCTTCGCCAGCAGCGGATCGAAGGCCTGCTGCCACGCCGTGTAAGGCTGAACGCCGATGTGCTCACCGAGGGGTTTGCCGAAGCCGCGCAGCGGCGCGATCAGCCTTTCGCCCTCCGCGGGGTCACCGGCATAGCACACGGCTAGCGCGACGATCTCTTTTCCGTGAACGTGCTCGGGCAGGAACGGCAGCGGCGGTGCCTTGCGCGTGACCATCCAAACGTTGAGCTCGTCGGGCATTGTCTCCGTGAATCGCGCGAATTGCGAAAGCACGCTCTTTGCCTCGTCGAACGAGAAGACAATCAACCCGGACAGCACCTGTGGCCCGACCGGATGAAGCTGGAACTCGAAGCTGGTGACGATGCCGAAGTTGCCGCCGCCGCCGCGAACTCCCCAGAACAGGTCCTCGTTCTCGCTGGTGCTGGCGCGCAACTGACGGCCATCAGCCGTCACGATCTCCACGGCGAGCAGGTTGTCGACCGTCATGCCGTGCTTACGGCTCAGCCAGCCAAATCCCCCGCCCAGTGTGAGACCGGCAACGCCCGTAGTCGAGTTGATGCCAAGGGGCGTGGCGAGGCCGTGGGCCTGCGCGGCTGCGTCGAAGTCGCCGAGGGTGCAGCCAGGCTCAACCTCTGCCTGGCGAGCGCCGGGGTCCACCTTGGCGCGTTTCATCAGTGACAGATCAATCATCAAACCGCCATCGCAGACGGCATTGCCCGCGATGTTGTGCCCGCCGCCGCGAACCGCGACGATCAGGTCGTGCTTGCGGGCGAACTTGACGGCATTGACCACGTCTTCCGGCGACTTGGCGCGGGCAATCAGCGCAGGCCTGCGGTCGATCATGGCGTTCCAGATTTGGCGCACCTCGTCGTAGGCCTCGTCGCCATGACGTAGCGCGTCACCTCGGAAGTGCGCTTTGAACTCGTCAATCGCTGCCTTTTGTAGCTCCTTCATGGTGCCTCCTTGGTTTTTCGAGATTTGCGACGCGTGTTGTCGAATCGGCTGTCGACGGGGTGGAAGATCCGGTCGCTTCCGCAAACGCCTTTCGGTCGCGAAGCTACGCGACGTTGCAAGTGAGAGCGCAAGGCCTTCCTTGCAACGGAATCAGGCCTCCCCGCACCATTGAACTTGTGGGAGTGTTTTCCTCGCAGAGCGGCGAGGTTGCGCTCTTCAGTCCGTCAACTCAATATGCAGAACAGCAGTCGAGCGCTGCTGGAGCGTGGTCAGGCTATCAGCTTCCTGCTTGGCACGGTAAAGAAGAGTTGGCGCGGAGCGTATTCGCCGGGCTCAGACGCCGAGATAGCGGTGCCACAGTTGCGGATCGGCGGCCAGCGCGGTCGACGAGCCATGCCACACGACGCGGCCGCGTTCGAGAATCGTGTGCT
Source organism: uncultured beta proteobacterium (assembly GCA_963712485.1). GTDB lineage: Bacteria > Pseudomonadota > Gammaproteobacteria > Burkholderiales > Burkholderiaceae_F > JALORV01. The sequence continues at coordinate 59,468 of CAVQID010000056.1, read as the reverse complement.
GATCTGCAATCTGCACCAGCCGCTGCACATACTTGTCGATGACGAGTATTGCCTGCCCGGTGGCCTTGAGTTCACCGAGACAGCGCCAGATCTCTTCGCGCACCAGCGGCGCAAGGCCTTCGGTCGCCTCGTCCAGGATCAATAGTCGCGGGTTTGTCGTCAGCGCGCGGCCAATCGCGAGCATCTGCTGCTCGCCGCCGGAGAGCTGGTTGCCCATAGCCCTCAGGCGCGTGGCCAGCTGCGGGAACATCGAGAACACCCGGTCCGCGGTCCAGGGCTGCGCTGCCCCGTGAGGGTTGGCAGCAAAGGCGACGAGGTGCTCGCGCACGGAGAGGTTCGGGAACACCTGGCGGCCTTCGGGGACGATGGCAAGCCCGAGGCGGGCAACGGCATCGGTCGGTCGTCCATCAATGCGCTCGCCCGCGAAGCGGATCTCGCCACCACGCGACGGCAGCAGGCCGAGAATCGTACGCAATGTGGTCGTCTTGCCCATGCCATTGCGACCGAGCAACGTCGCCACCCCGGCGACCGGTACGGCCAGATCAATGCCGAACAACACCTGATTGTCGCCGTAGCCGGCGCGTCAGCGAACGGACTTCGAGCAGGTTCACGACGCGTCCGCTCCCAGGTACGCCCGCTTCACGTCGTCGTTCGTGCGGATGTCGTCGGCTGTGCCGGTCGCGAGCAGGCGACCGTACACCAGCACCGAAACGCGGTCGGCGAGCCGGAAGACGGCGTCCATGTCGTGTTCAACCAGGACGATCGTCAATGCGCCGCGCAGGCTGGCGATCAGTTCGACCATGCGCGTGGACTCGTCAGGTCCCATTCCGGCCATCGGCTCATCCAGCAGCAGCAGCGCCGGCCGCGTCGCGAGCGCGAGTGCCACTTCGAGCTGGCGCTGTTCACCGTGAGCGAGCATGCCGGCAACGATGTCGGCGCGATCCTGCAGGCCGACGCGCGCGAGCAGATCGCGCGCCTGATCGGAGAGGTGTCGCTCGTCGGTAACCGGCCGCCAGAAGCGGAAGCTGCTGCCGCTGCGCGCCTGTACGGCCAGTGCCACGTTGTCGACGGCGCTCATCGCCCGGAAGACGTTCGTCACCTGGAATGACCGGGCGATGCCGCGTCGAACGCGGTCATGGGCCGATAGGCGTGTGATATCGGCCTCGCGCAACCGGATGCTTCCGCCGTCCGGCGCCAGAGCTCCGGAGAGCTGGCCGATCAAGGTCGTCTTGCCCGCGCCGTTCGGGCCGATGATCGCGTGGACCTCACCGGCAGTGATATCGAGGTCGAGCGCGTCGGTCGCGACGAGGCCGCCGAAGCGCTTGGTGAGCCCCCGTACCTGCAGCAGGCTCATGGCGCGCCTCGGCGCGCAAAAAGTCCCGCGATCCCGCGCGGCGCGAAAAAGACGACGGCAAGCATGACGAGGCCGAGCGGCAGATGCCAGTAGTCGGTCAGCGCCGCAAGGACTTCCTCGAGCACCAGCAACGCGACGGCGCCGGCGAGACCGCCGTAGCGGAACCCGAGTCCGCCAAGCAGCACCATGACGACCAGCGTGGCCGACTGCGTCCAGTGCAGGATCGCGGGGCTGACAAATGCGTTGTGATTCGCAAAGAGGGCCCCGGCCAAAGCAGCCAGGGCACCGGCGATGGCGAAGCCGGCGAGCTTGTAGCGATACGTCGGAAACCCGATCGCTTCCATGCGCGTTTCGTTCTCGCGGATGCCGGCCATCACGCGCCCATAGCGCGAGTCGACGGCACGGTTCAGGGCAAGCATCGTCAACGCGAGAATGGCAAGGACGACGAAGTACAGCGTGTTCTCATCGCCGAGATCAAGGCCCCATCCGATCTGCGATCGCTGCCCCAGGCTGAGTCCGTCTTCGCCGCCGTATGGCTTGAGTCCGACGGCGAGGTAGTAGACCATCTGCGCAAATGCGAGCGTGATCATGATGAAGTAGACACCGCGTGTGCGCAGCGAGATCGCGCCGATCGCCAGCGCGGCGCCCGCGGCCACGACCACGGCGAGCGGCCAGGCGATCCAGGCGCTTGCCACGCCGTGGAACATCGCGATGCCGACGGTGTACGCGCCGATGCCGAAGAACGCGGCGTGGCCCAGGCTCACCATGCCGCCGTAGCCCATGATGAAGTTGAGACTGGCGGCCGCGAGAGCAAAGATCATCACGCGGCGCGCGAAACCGATGTAGTACGTCTGGTCGAGCAATCCGGCGACCCACGGCAGGGCAACAGCGCCAAGCAGCAGCACCCAGGGCAGGAGATTGCGGCGGTTCATCTAGCCGCGTGCCGGAAACAGGCCTTGCGGGCGGAAGAAGAGCACTGCCGCCATCAGCACGTAGATCGCAATGGCCGCGAGCGCCGGTCCGAGCTGGGCCGCCACCGCATTCGAGAGGAAGCGATGCAGCAGGTCGGGCAGGAATGCGCGGCCTGCGGTGTCGACGACACCGACCAGTAGCGCGCCGACGAACGCGCCGCGGATCGAGCCGATGCCTCCGATGACGATCACCACCAGCGCCAGGATCAGAATGTTTTCGCCCATGCCGATCTCGACCGCGAGCAGCGGACCGAGCAGCGCGCCGGCCACGGCAGACAACATCGCGCCGAGCACGAAGATCGTCGCGAACAGCCGGTCGACGCGCACACCCATCAGGCACGCCATGTCCCGGTTGCTGCTTCCCGCGCGGACCAGCATGCCGGTGCGTGTGCGGGTGACGAACAGGTACAGCAGCAACGCCAGCACCAGCCCGACGCCGATGATCAGCAGGCGATACGACGGATAGAGCACGCCGGGCAGGACCTCGACAGGGCCCGAAAGCGCAGCCGGCGCCGACAGCATGATCGGCGCGGGGCCCCAGATCAGCTTGACGGTGTCGTCGGCAATCAGGATCACCGCAAAGGTCGCGAGCACCTGTGCCAGGTGGTCGCGCCGATAGAGCCTGCGGATAAGCGTCGTTTCCAGCAGCAGTCCGACGATGCCGGTCACGACGATCGCCGCCGGCAATGCGACCCAGAACGAGCCGGTTGCCTGGGCCACGCTGGCGGCGACGTAGGCGCCGATCATATAGAGCGAGCCGTGCGCGAGGTTGAGCACGTCCATGATGCCGAACACCAGCGTGAGGCCGGCGGCGATGAGAAACAGCATCAGGCCGAACTGCAGGCCGTTGAGCAGCTGCTCGACGAGCAGGGTGGTCGTCATGGATCGAAGATCAGGCTAGCCGCGTGTCACAGCCGACGCGCCACGCCGGACCAGTGGAGCCCCGGCCGCTGGCGGATCCACTTGCACGCGCCGTTACTGCAGCTTGCACTGCGCCGCGTAGGCGTCCTGGTGATTGGTGAACACCTTGTTCAGCGTGCGGTTCGTCGTGCGACCCTGCGTATCCTTGACGATCGTACGCAGCACATAGTCCTGGATCGGGAATTGGTTGTTGCCGAACCTGAAGTCGCCGCGCACCGACTTGAAGTTGGCCTTCTTCAGCGCAGCGCGCACGGCTGCCTTGCTGTCGAGTTCGCCCTTCACTTCGCGGACGGCCGCATCCATCATCAGCACGGTGTCATAGGCCTGTGCCGCGTAGATCGAGGGCAGGCGCCCGTATTCCTTCTGGTAGGCCTGCACGAACGCCTGGCTGGCCGGGTTGGCGAAGTCATGGTTCCAGTGCGCGGTGTTGAACATGCCGAGCATGGGATCGCCGACAGCGCGAATCACGTCTTCATCGGCGGAAAACCCCGGGCCGACGATCTGCGTGCTCTTCGACAGGCCTGCGCCGACGAACTGCTTCACGAAGTTGATGCCCATGCCACCCGGCAGGAAGATGTACAGCGCATCCGGCGCTTCGGCGCGAAGCTTTGCGATCTCCGCGGCGTAATCCAGCTGCCCGAGCTTGGTGAAGGTCTCGGAAGACACGGGCTTCGCATATCCGCGCTTGAACCCGGTGATGGCATCCTGCCCGGCCGGGTAGTTCGGTGCCAGCACCGCCACCTTCTTGAACCCGCGTTCGGAGGCGAACTTGCCGGCGGCCTCGTGGTAGGCATCGTTCTGCCATGCGGTGCCGAAGAAAAAGGCATTGCACTGCGCACCGGCAAGCTGCGATGGGCCCGCGTTGTTGCTGAGATAGAAAACCTCGGCGCTGAACAGCGTCGGGCCGACGGCGAGGGCAACGTTGGAGCCGATCGGGCCGGTGTAGAAGTGGATGCGGTCGCGCTTGAGGTAGCGCTCGACGTGCTGGCGCGCGGTGTCGGGGTTGCCGGCCTCGTCGGTGGCGAACACTTCAACCGGAATGCCGCCGAGTTTTCCGCCGAGCTGCTTGATGCCGAGATTGAAGCCGTCGCGCGCTTCGGCTCCGAGCGCCGCGAACGGTCCCGAAATCGACGTCGAGAAGCCGACCCGCACCTGGTCGACGGGCTTGGCCGCGAGCGGCGTGGTGATGGCCAGCGCGCAGGCGGCGGCGACAACGGCGTGGTGCGACTTCATCGAGGCGGAACTCCAGGGACGGTCAAGGGACGAGGGGGACGCGGAAGTTTCCGTAAACGGCAGGGTGACGTCAAATCGCGCAATTGCCGTGAAAAGCGGGGCTTCCGTGGTGCAGTCCGCCGCGTGCCACACCGCCTGCCTTGCTGTGCGGCACCGCGCATCCCGCCTATCATCGCGGCTGGCGTAATCCGCAGGCAGCCATGTCCGGACCATTAACCCGCTTCGGTCTTGTCGTCGAGACGCAGGAACAGCGCAAGGAAAAGATCCTTGCCGGCGTCATGGCATCGGTCTACCGGCAGGTGCCGCAATCGGTGCTGGTCAGCATCGTCGGCGCTTTCGCTCTCGTCGTCGTGTTCTGGAACTCGATGAACCAGAACCTGCTGATGGGCTGGTTCGTGCTGATCCTGCTGGAATCTCTGGTCCGCGTGCGCGTGGCCTACCGCTTCCGCCATGCGGCTGCAGTCGTCGATCAGGTCCAGCGCTGGGCGCTGCGCTGGGTAATCCTGGCGGTCTTCGCCGGCCTGCTGTGGGGCGCCGCCGGATTCCTGTTCTTCTCGAATTTCCAGCCGCTGCACCAGGTCGTGCTGGTGGCGGTGGTGCTGAGCGTGGCCTTCGGCTCGCTGACGCTGTATGCCTGCTACCGGCCGGCGTTCTACTCGTTCATGCTGCTGGCGCTGCTGCCGCTGATCGCGCGCATGGTGTCCGAACAGGACCCGACGTATTACACCGCGTCGGTCGTCATGGCCGCCGTGTTCTTCTTCACCGTCTTTTACGGTCGGACCTTCGGCGACGCGGTGTTCGAGTCGGTCAAGAACAACTACGAAAACGAGGTGCTGGTCGAGCAGTTGCTGAACGAGAAGCGGCTCGCCGAAGAAGCGCGGCGCGACGCCGAGAACGCGACGCGCTCGAAGACGCAGTTCTTCGCCGCGGCCAGTCACGACCTGCGCCAGCCGCTGCAGGCGATCGGCATCTACGTGTCGCTACTGAAGAAGCGCGCGCAGGGCCCGCTCGAGCCGCTCGTCAACAACCTGTCGACGGCGGTCGAATCGCTGTCCAAGCTGGTGGAAGAGCTGCTTGAAATTTCGCGGCTCGACTCGGGCTCGATCCAGCCGCGCGTCGACCAGGTTCTGCTCGACGACATGTTCACGCTGCTCGAGCAGGAATTTACGCCGCTGTCGGCGTCCAAGGGGCTGTCGCTGCGGGTGCGTCGCCATGGCTTTGCGATCGACAGTGACCCGCTGCTGCTGCAACGGGTCATCAGGAACCTGCTGGCCAATGCGATCCGCTATACGCAGCGCGGTGGCGTGCTGATGGCTGCGCGGCCACGCAGCGGACTCATCAGCATCGAGATCTGGGACACCGGTCCGGGCATCAAGCAGGGCGAGCTGGACCGCATCTTCGAGGAGTTCTATCGCGGCGAAAGTTCAAAGGCGGAAAACAGTGGCGCCGGCTTCGGGCTGGGCCTGTCGATCGTCAAGCGCATCTGCGGACTTCTCGGACACCCGCTGATCGTCACGACGCGACCTGGCACGGGGACCGTGTTCCGCGTCGAAGTGCCGCTGTCGATTGCACCGCCGAAGGCGAAGCGCACCGCGCCCGAGACGATCGATGTCGCCATCCGCGCACTCAATGGCTTCACCTTCGTCGTTCTCGAAGACAACGCCGAGATCCTCAACAGCCTGACCCGGCTGCTGCGGTCCTGGGGGGCGGAGGTCGTGCCGTCGACCGGATACAACGCGCAGCTGATCAAGCGCATCAGCCTGCACGAACGCATCGACGCGATCATCGCCGACCACAACCTCGGGCCGCATTCGATCAGCGGTGTCGAGGCCGTATTCAAGATCCGCGAGCTGGTCGGCGTGCCGCTTCCGACGATCATGCTGACAGCGGTGCAACGTGCCGAAGTGGTCGCAGAGTTTCACCGCGTGATGGGTGAATATCTGGCCGCCGCGCCGCAATCGTCGGCGATTGCGCGCAGCTCGAGCGAGGAGCCGATCGTGCTGCAGAAGCCGACGACCGCCGCGGTGCTCAACAACAGCCTGGGGGAATTGCTCGGCTTGACGACGCTGCCGCTGCTGCGGACCGTGTTACCGCCTCCGCCGGGACTGTCGGACAGCGTGCCGCCTTCAAAGGCCGCGGCCGGCTGACGTCGCGATCAGCCGATGTCGTAGCCGTGCCGGCGCGCGGCCAGGAGGGCTTCGGTACGGTTCGACGCGTTGAACGCGCGGTAGATCGCGGTGACGTGGGTCTTGACCGTGCCTTCCGACAGGCCCAGTTCACGACAGATGATCTTGATCGGTGCGCCGCGTGCCAGTAGTTGCAGCACCTGTTCCTGCCGTTCGGTGAGCTCGACCCGGCTGGGTGCGGCGTCACGCTGCCGATCGGGCGCGGCGAACATGCCGGAACGGTTGACTTCCTCGAGCAGGTCCGCAGGGATATAGACCCCGCCCGACAGCACGAACTTCACCGCCGACAGCAGCGTTTCCGACGCCATCGACTTCGGCACGAAGCCGGCGGCGCCCAGCTGCAGCACGCGCATCACGTTGCGCTGGTCCTGCTGGCCGGAGAGCACGAGGATCTTCATCTCCGGGGCCTGCGCCACCATGGCTTCCAGCAGCGAAGTTCCGGATACGCCCGGCAACCCGAGGTCGAGAACCACGAGGTCGAGGTCCGGATGCTGCTGCTGCAACTGCAGGGCTGACTCGGCGGTGCGCGTCGTGATGACCTCGGCCTCGGGATCGAGGTCGAGGAACAGCACGGACAGCGCATCCGTAATCAGGGAGTGGTCGTCAACGACGAGGATTTTCATGCGGATCTTCTTGGCGACTGATGGGGCGCGGCCTGCCGAATGTTTCGATTGTAGACCGCGCTGCACCACCGGCCGCTGCACGGAAAAGCAGCCGATTCGCCGACTCCGGCGGCGATTGACCCGCTCTCACCCCGCAGGGCGTGGCCGGACACGCGCGGCAGCCGCCCTGGCGGTCGCGCGTGCCTGCTCGATGTCGGTGCCCCGCGCCAGCGCAACCCCCATCCGGCGTTTCACGAACGACTGCGGTTTGCCGAAAAGCCGCAGGTCCACGCCGGGCAGCGCCAGGGCCTCGCTGACGCCGTCGAAGATCAACGGGCCGGTCTCGTGTCCGCCGTAGATGACCGCGCTCGCGCCGGGATTGCGCAGCGTCGCGTCAACCGGCAGGCCCAGCACCGCGCGCGCATGCAGCTCGAATTCGTTCTGCCACTGCGTGACCATCGTCACCATGCCGGTGTCGTGCGGACGCGGGCTCACTTCCGAGAACCAGACGCGATCGTCCTTGACGAAAAGCTCGACGCCGAAGATGCCGGTGCCGCCGAGGTCATCGGTGACACGGCGCGCATACTCGCGCGCGGTCGCAGCGGCGACCGCGCTCATCGGGTGCGGCTGCCAGCTCTCGACGTAGTCGCCGGCCACCTGGAGATGGCCGATCGGCTCGCAGAACGACGTCGTGATGCTGCCGTCGGCCGCCAGTGCACGCACGGTCAGCAACGTGATCTCGTAATCGAAGTCGATGAAGCCCTCGATGATGACGCGGCCGAGTGCGACGCGACCGCCCGCGTTGGCATAACGCCACGCCGAGCTCCAGGCCGTCGTCGGCATCGATGCGGCTCTGGCCTTTGCCGGACGAGGACATCACCGGCTTGACGATGCAGGGGAAGCCCAGGTCGCGGGCCGCCGTGGCCATCTCTTCGAACGTGCTGGCGAAGCGGTAGTTCGACGTCGGCAGCCCCAGTGTTTCGGCAGCCAATCGACGGATACCTTCGCGGTTCATCGTCAGCTGCACCGCCCGCGCCGTCGGCACGACGCGCGCGAGCCCGTCGCGCTCGATCTGCGCCAGCGCATCGGTCGCGATGGCCTCGATCTCGGGAACGATGATGTGCGGCCGCTCGGTTTCGATCAGTTTGCGCAGCGCGCTGGCGTCCGACATATCGATGACATGGGCCCGATGAGCCACCTGATGCCCGGGCGCACCGGCATAACGGTCGACGGCAATCGTTTCAACGCCGAATCGTTGCAAGCCGATCAGCACTTCCTTGCCGAGCTCACCGGCGCCGAGCAGCAGCACGCGGGTGGCCGCGGGCGAGCAGGGTGTGCCCAAGGATCGGGGCCAGTTCGGGTCAGGGATCATGGTCTGAGAGTGTGCATTGACGATGGGGACTATCGCACGAGGCGGTCCGCCGACGATGCCACGTGATGCGCATCAAGGCCCTCGTTCGCCGCGCTGGCGGGTAGCCGGGCGGTTGCTCCAGCGCAAACGCATTTCGTTGACCGCCGGCATAGTCGGCACCCGTAAGGCTGGGGATAAGCAGGAGCAATGATGCGGTGGGTTCGCTATGCCGTCACCACCGTGGCGGTGGTCGCGGCGTTCTGGATGATGGGCTTCCCGGCGGCAGCTTCTGCCGCTACTGGAGATCGTGCCGCAGCCAGCGAGAAGTGCCGCGGCTGCCATGTCAACGAGTCCAAGACGTGGAAGGAGAGCTATCACAACAAGATGGTTCGGTCCGCGCGTGACGGGTTGCATCCGAGTGCGCTGGCGAACTGGCTTCGGGATGCGAAGGGCAATGCCGGCCCGGCAAAAGGCAACATCGACGGCAGCCCCTACGGTCTCGACGCTGTAGTCCTCGTGGTAGGCACCCGCTGGAAGCAGCGCTACCTGGTGCGAATACCGGCGACGGGCGGGCACCAGTTCCTGGACAAACAGTGGAACGCGTACACGAAGCTCTGGGAGGTCTATACGAACAGCGAAGACTGGGAGACGGTCTGCGGGGCGTGCCACACCCAGCCTGCCGGTCTGGCCGACAGTGTGGTCAAGTCAGCCCCGGTTTCTGCCGAGCGCGGGTCTCCGACCGCACGAGCAAGTCTTCGCCCTGGCATTACGCAACAATAAGATCCGGTGCGGGGGCCTCGGCTCCCGCTAACGGGCAACAAAAAAGCCGGCGCGAGCCGGCTTTTTCATGGGACGGCCGAATTACTGGGCCAGCACCCACTTGGTGATTGCTGTCAGGTCGGCTGACGATGCGGTCGACTTCGGATGGCCGGTGCCGGTCGAAAGCTTCTTGACGATGTCGGCCTCAGCCGCCGCATTGCCCTTGAACTTCTTGGCGATGTCCTTGTACGACGGACCCATTTTCTTGGTGTCCATCGCGTGGCACTTGTTGCAGCCGGCCTTGTCGGCGAGTTCCGGGCTGGCCTGGGCCACGCCCGTGGCGAGCAGCGCGGCGGCGGCAAAAGCAATGGCGAACTTCGACTTCATTCTTCCCCCAGTCAGAGTTGTGGTTGCAAGATCGGGTAACTGCACGCCGCGGCCGGTGAAGCCGCGGCGGCTCAGGACCTTACTGCGACAGGACCCACTTCACGATGCCGGTCAGGTCCGCATCGGAGGCCTTGATGGCCGGGTGGCCCTTGCCGGTCTTCAGCTTGGTGACGATGTCTGCCTCGGCGGTGGCGTTGCCCTTGTACTTCTTGGCAATGTCCTTGAACGCCGGCCCCATCTTCTTGGTGTCTACCGCGTGGCAGTTGCCACAGTTCTTCTGTGCCAGGTCGGCCTGTGCACTTGCGGCACCCGCGAACGTGATGCCAGCCGTCGCGATGACAGCAACGATCAACGATTTCATCTCCACCCTTTCCCGGAAAGAGCCACCGCGTGGCGGCGTCATGAAAAACCAGCCGAAATTACCGATTTCGCACCGGCGTTTTTTGACCGGCGCAAGAGTCTAACGCATCAGGTTTTCCCCGGTTGACCCTCAAGCATGGGACCGGCAGGTGCCGTGCCTGCGCCGAACAACTGTTCGGCGCGCTGCACGAACGCGTCCACCATGCGGTCGGCCGCGTGATCGATCAGCCGGCCGGCCAGTGCCTCGGCCCGCAGCGCCAGTTCGTATCGCAGTCGGAACATGACGTGACAGCCGCTGTCGCCCAGCGGCCGCAGTTCCCATTCGCCGTGGAAGTGACGGAACGACCCGCCGTCCATACGGATGTCCATATGTTCTGGCGCGCGTTTGTCGTTGCGCGTCGTCACCCGCACGTGCAGCTCGCGGACTCCGACTTCGACGGTGGCGCTCACCACTGTCTTCGGTACGCGAAAGCAGCTGGGCGCCGAGGCACCACGGCAGGAACTGCGGATAGTCCTCGACCCGCTCGATCAGGTCGAACATCTGCACCGCGGTATAGGGGACGAGGGCCTCACGGCGAATGTCGCGCATCAGGTCGACCGCAATTGGATCCGGCGGAGATATTGCCCGAGGGCGGGGAATGTCGCTTCGCCCGATCCGGAAGGACCCGGCGTCGCGGGCGCCACGCGCACTGGTGGATGCCGGCGTGCGTTTGAACCGCTAAGGGGAGCGCTGCAGGAAGCGCGGGATGGGCAGGGCGTCGAGCAGCCGGCTCATCGGCGACGGCGTCGCCGAACTGGGTCGCGGTGCGTTGGCGACGGGGCGTGCCGTGTCGCGACGAGGCAGGGTCTCCGGCACACGCAATTGTGGCGTGCGTGCATGCGCGAGTACCGAACTCGACCGTGGAGTTGCGCCCGCCGGCGCTGCTCGATGCGGCTCATCGGCGCTGCGTGGGGGCTGCAGGATCGGCTGCAACCACTGCAGGATCGGGTCCCATTGCGCGAGATCGTCCCGTACCTGCGCTGCGGGAAGGTCGAAGAGTGTGAGTCCCTTCTCGATACAGCGAACGTAGGTCTGGGATTCGCGCAGCACCGCGATGAAGGGCAACTGCTGACTGGCGGCCCAGGCTTGCAGCGCGTCTGCGCCACGGGTGCGGGCGTCCAGGCGCATGCCGATGGCGGCCACCTTGCAGCGACCCGTCGCGATGCGCGGCAGGGCGCGCAACTCGACCAGGCAGTCGGCGGCCGACTCGCGGTCGAAAATCGAATTACAGACCGGCATCAGGATCGCGTCGGCATACATCACGACCTTGGCAAGCTCGAGGCCGCGCAGTCCGCCCGGTGTGTCGAGCACGACCTGTTCAATTCCTGCGGGCGGGCGCGCAAACGACCTCGGGTCGACATTCCAGCCGACGATCTCGTGGCCCCGGCCCAACGGCTGGGCCCGACGCTGGCGCAGCCAGGTCTGGGTCGACTGCTGACGGTCGGCGTCGCCCAGTACCACGGCGGCGCCGCTGTGGGCACAGAAGGCGGCCAGATGCGTGGCCAGCGTGCTCTTGCCGCTTCCTCCCTTGCGATTGATGACGGCCAGAACCGGCATGTCAGGTACTTTCTCGGGCTGCTCTGGGCATTCAAGCACAAGGCGAACCGAGCTACAGCGCAGAGAAGCCGGTGGAATCCACCGCATCTAGCAGTCGACCCGTTGCCAGGAGCGCTGGATTCGATGCCCAAGATCGACGAGCGGTCGGCGCCTGGGTTCACGTGGGTCGAACGTCCGGGCTCAGTGCCGGAAGCGCATCGAGATCGCGTCCTCGCGTTCCATGTCCTCGAGCCGAGTGTCGATATCGGCGATGTCGGCGTCCAGTTCGGGCAGCAGCACGTCCTGCAGCGCGCGAACGCGACGTACGGTGCGCCGGTATTCGGCGTACAGCCGCGCCAGCGTCGTCGACACCGCGGCCATTGCCGCAAGCTGTTCCGTGACGCGCCGGTAAGCGGCGCGGCAGGCCTCGGCCTCCGGCGACGGGTTGGCCGCAGACGGGGCTTCGCCGGGTTCACCGACGACAGTGGCGCGCAACGTCGTCACGCCGAGCAGCGGCAAGGGTTCGACCCTGAGATGCAGATGCGACTCGGCGGCGGGATAGACCTGCAGACCGTGCACGCCGTGCCGGCCGATCGCGGCGGCAAGGGCGCGCCGCGCGGCACCCGTGCGGGCGTCGAGTTCGAGCGTCATCTTCTGGTGCAGGCGCACCTGGCGCAGCATCTCGCCGGCGAGCAGCAGGCATTTCTCGTCGAGGAAGGCATAGCCCTCGCGCATCGTGCGACGCTCATCGGCGAGCACGATCAGCAGGCTGCGTGTCGGGGTGAGATCGCTCATGACACTGCGGCCGCCTCGGTGGTCCGGCTGCCGGCCGGAAGATGCTCGGCAATCTGTGCATCAGACAGGCGCGAGAGTTCCGCCACCGGCAGCGCCCGCAACAGTGTCCAGCCTGCCGCCATGCTGTCTTCCAGCGTGCGTGCCCGCGACTGACTGACCAGCGTTCGCTCGAACGCCGTGCCGAAGGTGAGGTAACGGCGGTCGGTATCCGACAGGCCGTCCTCGCCGACGACACTGGCGAGCAGTCGCGCCTGCGTGGCGCGCGCATACGCTGCGTACAGTTGGCTGGCGAGCGCCGGGTGGTCCGTATGCGTGTAGCCCTTGCCGGTGCCGTCCTTCATCAGCCGCGACAGGCTCGGCAGCACGTTGACCGGCGGGTAGACCCCGGCGCGATCGAGTTCGCGCGACAGCACGATCTGACCTTCGGTGATGTAGCCGGACAGGTCCGGGATCGGGTGGCCGATGTCGTCCGACGGCATCGTCAGGATTGGCAACTGCGTCAGCGTACCCTTGGCTCCGTGCACGCAACCGGCGCGCTCGTAGAGCGTTGCCAGGTCCGAGTACATATAGCCGGGATAGCCCTTGCGCCCCGGGACCTCGCCCTTGGCCCCGGCCACCTCGCGCAGCGCCTCGCAGTAATTGGTGAGGTCGGTAATGATGACGAGCACGTGCTTGCCCAGTTCGAACGCGAGGTACTCCGCGGCCGTCAGCGCGAAGCGCGGCGTCAGCAGCCGCTGTGTCGACGAATCGCTGGCGAGATTTAGGAACAGCGCCGAGCGCTCGAGCGCGCCCGATTGTTCGAGCGAGCGTCGGAAGTACTCCGCCGTCGTGTACGGCACCCCGATGCCGGCGAAGACGATCGCGAAGTCGCCGGCCTCCTCACCACGCAGCCGCGCATTGCCGGCGATCTCGACCGCGATGCGGTCGTGCGGCAGTCCGCCGCCCGAGAAGATTGGCAACTTCTGTCCGCGCACCAGGCTGTTCATCAGGTCGACCGCGGTGACGCCGGTTTCGATGAACGCCCGTGGCGTCGAGCGCGACACCGGGTTCAGCGGCACGCCATCGATACGCAGCCGCTGACTGACGGCCAACGGCGGCCCGCCGTCGATGACCTGGCCGACACCGTTGAAGACGCGACCGAGCACAGCGGGACCGACGCCGAAATCGATCGGCTCGCCCAGGAAGCGCACGACGGTGTCTGCCAGCCCGAGCCCCGCCGTCGGCTCGAGCATCTCGATGGTCACGAGTTCCTCGTCGAGCGCGGCGACGCGCCCGAGGCGCGGTTCGCCGCTGCGGCCGGTGACGATGACCGCCTCGTTGAGGCCGACGTCGAGCGTGCGCCGCATGAAGAGCAGCGGGCCCTCGAGCCGCATGGCGGCGTCGTGCACGGTGATCCTAGGCTGCATGCACTTCTCCGGCGGCCGGTGCCGGGGCGGCGCTGACGACCAGCGATTCAAACGCCTGGTCGACGCGCTGCTCGAGTGCGGCCAGCCGGCCGAGCTCGTCCTCGCCGATGTCCTCGCCCATCCGCGTCAGCGGCCGGATCACGTCGAGCGCCGCGATCTGCTCGGGGGTCACGCCGACGGCGGCGGCCGACTCGGCGAGCTCGATGAAGTGCACGAGCAACCGCATCATGCAGGCCTGGCGGTCGGGTCCGCAGTAGCGGTCGATGGGCGAAAAGGCCGACTGCCGCAGGAAGGCCTCGTTGATCAACTCGGCGCACATCAGCGTCAGACGCTGGCGCGCGGGCAACGCATCCTTGCCGATGATGCGCGCCATGCGCTCGAGCCGCGCCTGTTCGTCGAGCAGCGTCAGGAAGCGGCGCCGCAGTTCGAGCCATTCGTTCTCGCCGGAGGCGGCGCGTGCCCGCGCCGTCGGCACCGACGAATAACGCTCCAGCCACCAGTCGGCGACATTGAGCGCATCCTCGGAGTACGACTGCAGTGGATTGACGGCGGGATAAAAGCGCGCCTGCGCGCGCTTGGCGTCCAGCGCCCAGAAGCTGCGCACGTAGCGCTTGGTGTGGCTGGTCACCGGTTCCGAGAAGTCGCCCGAGGGTGGACTGATCGATCCCAGCAGCGTGACCGAGCCGATATCGCCGCCCAGCGTGGTGACCTTGGCGGCACGCTCGTAGAAGTCCGCGAGCCGGCTCGACAGGTAGGTCGGATAGCCGCCCTCGCCGGGCAACTCGCCGAAGCGGCCGGAGACCTCGCGCAGCGCCTCGGCCCAGCGCGACGTCGAGTCCGCCATCAATGCCACGTGCAGTCCCTGATCGCGGAAGAACTCGGCGACGGTCACGGCGGAATAGATGCTCGCCTCGCGCGCCGCCACCGGCATGTTGGAGGTGTTGGCGATGATGACGGTCCGTTCCATCAGCGACCGGCCCGTGCGCGGATCCTCGAGTTGCGGAAACTCCTCGAGCACGCTCGCCATTTCATTGCCGCGCTCACCGCAGCCGAGGTAGACGATGACATCGGCGCTGCAGCCCTTCGCCAGTGCCTCGAGCAGGATGGTCTTGCCGGTTCCGAAGCCCCCGGGGATCGCGCCCTTGCCGCCCAGCGCGACCGGGAACAGCGAATCGAGAATGCGCTGCCCGGTCACCAGCGGCTCGTCGGCCGCCAGTCTTCCGCGCACCGGCCGGGGCGTGCGTACCGGCCAGAAGTGACGTAGCGAAACGGCGCGCTCGATTCCACCGTCCGGACGAATGCGCAGCACCGGTGCGTCGTCCGTGTATTCGCCGGCCGGTGCGATCCAGACCACGGTGCCGCCGACATCCGGCGGGACCATCGCGCGCTGTGCGCGACCGTGCGGAACCGACAATCTTGCAAACAACGCCCCCGGCTCCAATACCGATCCAGGGCCGACCGCGGGTTCGAAGCCATAGAGCGTTGGCACAGGCGGCGTCAGCGGACGCAGCAGGCCGTCGAAGATGTTGCCGAGCAGGCCCGGCCCGACGTCGATCCCGAGCAGCGCGCCAGTGCCGAAGACTTCAACGCCCGGTCGAAGTCCGGTGGTGTCCTCATAGACCTGCGCGACGATCTCGTCCTCGTTCAGGCGGATGACCTCGCCGAGCAGTCCGGCCGGTCCGACGCGTATCGCCTCGCGCAGCAGGAACGGACCCTCGGCTCGAGCACGCAGAACCGGACCGCTGATCCAGTGAATGCGGGCGCGCGCGCCCGTCGCCGCGGTGTTCATATCCTGTCCTCCCGGCGCTTCGCGCTGTGCCGATCGACGCGTTTCATGCTGGGGTCAGTTCATCGAGGTGGTGCAGCAGGCGGCCTTCAAGCTGCGTACGGTCTGCCGTCAGGCCCGCGACGGTGGCATCGAAGCACGTTGTGACCGCTGACGACGCGGAAGCCGGCGAGGATGTCGTCATCCACGACGAAGTGCACTTCGGCGATGCCCTCGCGCCGCAGCCTTTCGCTGCAACGTGCGCGCTCGTCGGCGCTCCAGCCCGGGTGATGCTCGATGCGCCAGCCGCTCGCTTCGCGCGGAACGGCTGCGAGCGCGCGCTGCAGATGCGCGTCGACCCAGCGCGCGCGCGTCGCGCTCGTGGTCCAGCGCTCGGCCATGCGCCGCTGCAGCGCCTGCCACGCGGATCCGAGCAGGTGCACTGCATGCCGCTGGCCCGCCAGTCGGCGTTCGGTTGCGAGAGCTGCCTCGGCTGCACCCACTTCGGCCGCGTGGCGCTTGCGCTCTTCGCCGATCGCCGTGCGCACGCGCCGACGCGACTCGGCGAGTGCCGCGCGGACCGTGTCGCCGGCTTCCGAACGCGCCGGATCGAGCAGTTCCGTTGCGCGGCGGGCCTGGTACTGCTCGACCAGTTCCAGCAGCGCGCGTGTGCGTTGTTCGAGGTCCATGCGCGAGGTCAGCGGTCGAGTCCGAGCTGCGCGCGGACGCGCTCCGCGGGATCGAGCGGACTGGGCGCGTCGCTCGAGGCAATCAACACCACGAGCGGCAGGCGTCCGGCCAGTGCCATTTCGAGTTCGGCGCGCGGTACGCGCTCCGCCACTTCGGCCGTGACGAAAAGCGCCTCGGTGCCTTGGCAGGCGGCCCGAAACGCGGCCGCTTCCGCGCCCGGCTCGGGCGCCCAGGCACGCACGCCAGCCAGCCGGAAGCCCGCCGCATCATTCGTGTTTCCGACATAGGCGAACGCGGTCATGCGGATCACGCCAGGCGGTTGAGAATCAGGATCGAAATGATCACGCCGTAAATGGCGATGCCTTCGGCCAGCCCGACGAAGATCAGCAGGCGACCGAAGAGGTCGGGCTTTTCAGCCAGCGCGCCGACGGCCGCCGCGCCGAGCTTGGCGACCGCGTAGCCGCCCGCGAGCGAGGAAGCCGCGGTGGCGAACGCCGCGGATGCCAGCCCCCAGGTCCAGGCCTCCGGCGGCAAGCCTGCGCGCGCGGCAGTCTGCGCCGATGCAACGTCGGGAAACGCGACCATGATGGTGCCCAACGCGGCGAGCACGGCGACTCCGGCGATCAGGAGCAGCGGGATAGCGAAGCGACGCATGACGATTCCTCAGTTCAGGGTGACGGGTGGAGCGGCGAGGGGACGGAATTCCCGACCCTCGGCGCGAAAGAAACGCGTGAAGAACTCGAACAGCACGAGCCGTGTGGTCTGGATCGAAACAACCAGTCCTTCGACGACCAGGATCAGCACGTTGCCCAGCACGAGCACGAGGCCGTAGAGCACGGCATTTCCCGTTGCATCGGCCAGCGCGACGACGGCCGACGACAGGCCGGCGTGCGCCAGCGCGAACGCGCCGACCCGCGCGAATGACAGCGTGTTGATCAGCAGCTGCAGCGTGTGCTCGACCAGTGCGCCGAGTGCGCCGAACGCAGCGCCGATCGTGTGCCGATCGAGCGCCGCTGCGGCGACGGCCCAGCCGATGCCGACGGGCACGAGCCACCACAGCGCTGGATGGACGAAGCCAGCGAGCGCGCCGACATAAGTCAGCAGCACCGGCGCATCCTCACGCATCCAGCGGTCGAGCGCGCCCTCCCACCACGCTTCGAGCGCGCCGATCAGCAGGCCGATGGCGAGCAGGGCTGCGCCGGCGACGATCGGCGCCATCAGCACGGGCAACGGGTGCTCGATCGGGTGCAGCCACCAGGGCGCGATCACATGCTCCAGGGTGAATACCGAGCCGAACACCAGGCCAAAGCCCGCCGCGGCCAGGCCACCGGGAACCAGCAGCCGCAGCACCGGCATGCGCTTGCGCAGCAGCCAGCCGGCCGCGGCGAGCACCAGTCCCTGTCCGACATCGCCGAACATGTAGCCGAACATCAGCGGCACCGCGAAGGCGAGCAGCACGCTCGGATCGGCGCCGCTTGCGCCCGGCATCCCGACCAGCCTGGTGAACACCTCGAACGGCTGCGCCCACCATGGATTGCGCAGGATGAGCGGCGCGCGCAGTCCGCGCGGGGGACGCGGGAAGGCGACCAGTGCTCGCGCATCGCTTGCCTCGAGCCCATGCACGATGCGCTGACGATCGCCGGTCCAGCCGGTAATGCGCGCAAAGACGTCGCCCTGATCGATCGCACCGCCGTGCTCGATGCACCATGTCGCGCGTGCAATCACGCCGAGCGCGCGCGCCACGTCATGCTGTCTGGCAAGTGCGTCGATTTCGCGGCGCAGAGCGTCGATCGCCGACATGCACTCAACACGACGCTGCGCCACCAGCGCCAGGTTGGCCTGCGCACGCGGCTGCAGCCAGTCGGGGAAACGGGCGCGTCGGCCATTGACCTCGGCCACCGATCGACCCAGCTGGTCGATCGCTTCCGGCGGCCCGATCACCAGCATGAGGCGCTCCGTCGCGAGTGCCGCAGAGCGGCTGATCGTGTTGTCCGGCACATCGACCTCGACGCCGAGCGGAAGTGCAAAGAGCGCTGCGGTGACCCCGTGCTGCGCCCGGGCGAGAGCAGAGAAGTCGATGCTGCTATCCGCCAACTCGCGCAGGGCGGTCTCGGCGAGCGCGAGCTCGGCGGCCTGTGCCTCGGCCATCTGCAGGCGCGCGATCGGCTCGTCCGCAGCGGCCGCCCAGGCCTTCAGCGTATCGACGCCGCTCGCCAGCGCATCGACGGGCGCGCGTCGCTCGGCTTCCAGCGTCGTCGCCGGCGCGGGCCAGTACGGCATGTATTTGCGCGTCAGGCCGCTGTAGACCTTGAGCAGATCCTGCGGCGTGGCGGGCGGCTCGGCCTGGTGCCATTCCACTTCGATGCATCCGGCGGCCGCCAGCGCCTCGAGCACGATGAAAGCGTCCTCGCGCGCAACCATGATCTCGAACCACGAGCAGGGCTGCGGTCGGATCATGTCGCAGCTCCGAGCCGCGCGCGTATGACGAACTCGCTGCGCAATCGCTCCAGGTCGATGGCGAAGAGCGCGAGATAGGCGAAGAGTGCCGCGGGCTGCGCGGTCGCACGGTGAAGCAGCGCGAGCAGCCGCGTCGCCAGGCTCTGCCGCGCGGACAGCGTGTCGTTCATGGCGAGCAGGCCGAAGTGGATCGCATGGCGCCGCAGCAGGTGCGCCAGGTCGTCGAGCCGGGCGATCGTGTCATCGTCCGCGCTCGGCCAGAGCGCGCGCCACTGCGCTTCCCAGCCCGACAATGCGTGATGCAGCGCTGGCGCCGCGGCGCCGCGCGAAACTTTCTGCGCGGCGTTCTCCTTCCCGGCGTTGTCCAGTGCCGACGCGATCGCGTGCAACGGCCCCGCCGCGAGCGCGCTGCGGCGGCTCGCGCGGGAGCCGTGCGCGTAGCCGGCCAGCGCCGGATCGACGGCGATCCAGCGCGGTGGCGCTTCGTCCCTCAGCAGGTGCAGCAGCGCCGGCAGATCGATCAGATGACGCGTGTAAAGCAGAGCGGGGCGCCACGGATCCGGGGACCACGCGGCGACCTCCTCGACACGTGTGCGGAACTGCTGGCGGAACGCCAGTTCAATCGCGTCCGCGTCTCCGGTGAGGGCAATCCCGGAGACCGTCGATGCGGCAGATGAGGCGCGTACGGCTTCGAGCACGGACGGGACGCTGCGCGCCGAGCGCAGCTGCAGCCACAGTCGTTCATCCGGACGCTGTGCCAGGCGACCGGCCACGCGCGCGTAGCCGTAGTCGAGCGGCAGTCCGGAAATCATGGCGTGGCGCCGGTGAGTTCGGCGGCGAGTCGCTCGAGCGCGCCGGCGATCCGTTCGGGCTCGGCCGCATCGGGCGCATCGGGCGCCTTCAGCGTGGCGCGCTCGCGGGCCAACGCCTCGACGCGTTCGCGGATCGCAGCGTCGGTCCATCGGTGTACGCGGGCGACGCGCTCCGCGCCGCGTTCGGCGATCGCCCGTGCGCGCAGGCGCGCGCTCTCGCGGATCTGCTCGGCTTCGGAGCCGTACTGATCCACTGCGGCGCGAGCCGCCTGCTCGGCTTGCAGGACCCGCACGATCGCTTCATCCACATGGACGGCCGACGTGGTAACAATTGGCGCTGACATGGCTTGCCCTCTGGCGCAGGGGCCGGAAGGACGAGCTGGCCGACCCTGTGCTCTGGCTTGCCTGTTATACGAGGAGCCCGCCGCAGCGGGCTTGCGTCAGAGCAACCGGGTGGTGATCAAACGGGCGTCATCACCCGCCTTCTGACGGCCGGATGACGGAACGTCGGGCCCAGCGACCTCAGGTTTTCGCAGCGGGCGCCGTGTCCTTGGCGGATCGCCGGCTGGACGACGGTGCAGGGCCGCGATGACGTGCCAGGAACGACGGCGTACGTGCCTTCGCCACCTTGCGCACGAAGTTGTGCCGTGCGACGTGATAACTCGAATCAAAGCCGAAAAAGTTCAGTCGCATTCTCTCCAGTTCCTCGGCCCGGTACGCGGCGAGCGGCTTTGCCGCTTCGTCGGTGGCGCGTCGATCGCGCTTGGCGCGGAGTCGCGCGTCGAACGCATCGCCGGCAAGTTCGTGTGCCGCCGCAATCGTGCGTTCCAGAAAGTCATGTGGAGAGCTGCCGTAATGGTCGTCGATCAGGCCGATACGCTGGGCGGCCGCGGTGCCGATCGGCAAGCGCGCCTCGGTGATCGTGCGGGCGCCTGCCGCACCGACGCGCCGCGGCAGAAGGTAAGTCCAGTATTCGGAACCATAGAGGTTGCCCATACCCCTGTAATGCGGGTTCAGGACGATGCCGCTGCGCGCGACGACCCGATCGGCCGCCAATGCAAGGAAGACGCCGCCTGCGCCGGCGTTGCCGCGCAGCGCCGAGACCGTCAGGTGCGTGTCGGTCGTGAGGACGGCAAGCGCGAAGTCATCGATCGCATTGATGTTGCGCCAGGATTCCTCGGCGGGATGCGCGGAAGCCTCGATGACGTTCAAATGGAGACCGTTGCTCCAGAAATCGGGTCCGCCGGCGAGCACGATCGCGCGCGTCGGTCGGCGGCACGCGGCACGATAGGCCGTGGCCAGGCGCTCGCACTGCGCGGTGGACATCGCACCGTTGTAGAAGCCGAAATGCAGGATGCCGACTGCGCCGCGCTCTTCGTATCGGATGTCGTTCCACGTGTCCGTGGCGGCGCCGGCCCCGACGGCAACCTCGGGGACCGTATCGAGTCGTGCGCCGAGCACCATGGCGGCCGGTAGCTTGAACGGTTGTTCGATGTCGAGCGAGGCCTTCAGGTGCGTGATCCACACGGCACCGTCGACGGTCGCCCGGCAGATCGCGCCACTGCGCTGGGCGACGATGGCACCGGCCTCACCGCGCAGCGTTCCCTCGCGATGGGCGTCGTAGCAGTGAACCTTCAGGCCGAGGATCTCGTCGGCGACGCCGGGGACCCCGTCGGCGGCACGCAGCTTCCGCAGGATCTGCTCAGTGGGGTCGCGCTGCCAGTCGATTGCGCGGTCGGCCTGCCGCATCAGCGGTCGCCACCGGCCACGCGCCGACGCAATTGCAGCGCCCGGCGTCGGTGCCTTACCGCTCTGCAGCCGGTCCAACGCGGTTTGCACCGCAGCCACGGCGGCCTCCGTGACCTCGTTGCGATACAGGCTGCCCTTGCTGGCAGCTCGCATGTCGAATTCGGTGCTGGCCCAGATGTCGCCGGCGTCCATGTCGGCGTTTGCCTGCAGCACGGTGACGCCCCAGCGCGCCGCGCCCTCCTGCACGGCCCAGTCGAGCGCCGAAGGCCCGCGATCGCCGACGATGCCCGGGTGGACCACGAGGCAGCGCACCTGCCGCCAGACCGCCTCCGGGATCGCGCGCTTGAGGAACGGTGCGATGACGACATCGGGCGCATGGCGCTCTACGGCGTCCATCGTGACGGCGTCGTTGACGTCGAGTTCGAGCGAAAGCTCGTGGCCCCAGTCCTCGAGCTCGACCCAGAGCCGCTGCGTCAGGCTGTTGAAGGAGTGCGCGAGCAGCAGGATGCGCACGGCGGTGTCAGCAGATGCGCGGCAGCTGCTCGCCGGTGAGCCAGTCGACGACGCGCCGCCCGCCGAAGCTCGTCTCCATCTGCACGAAGCCATGCGCATCGGTGATCACCGCGCCGATGATGGCCGCATCCGTGCCGTGCGCGTGGGCGCGCATTGCGGCAAGCAGGCGATCCGCGTCTTCCGGTGGACAGATGGCGATCAGCTTGCCTTCATTGGCCACATAGAGCGGGTCGAGGCCGAGGAATTCGCAGGCGGCGTTGACTTCCGCGCGTACCGGGATCTTCGCTTCGTGGATCAGCATGCCGACGCCGGACTGGCGCGCGAACTCATTGAGCGTCGTGCCGAGGCCGCCGCGGGTCGGGTCGCGCAGGCAGCGGATCGTCGGCACCGCATCGATCATCGCGGCCACGAGCCCGTGCAACGCCGCCGTGTCGGATCGGATCGTCGTTTCAAACGTCAGGTTTTCGCGCAGCGACATGATCGCGACGCCGTGGTCGCCGATGGTTCCCGACAGCAGAATCGCATCACCCGGACGCGCGCGGTCGCCCGAGATCTCCACGCCGGGCGGCACCACGCCGATGCCGGTCGTCGTGATGAAGAGGCCGTCGCCCTTGCCCTGCTCGACCACCTTGGTGTCGCCGGTGACGACCGGCACGCCGGCTTCGCGGGACGCCGCGGCCATCGACTCGACGATGCGCTTCAAAGTCGACAGCGGGAATCCTTCCTCGAGGATGAAGCCGGCCGCCAGGTACAGCGGCCGCGCGCCGGCCATCGCGACGTCGTTGATCGTGCCGTGCACCGCAAGGCAGCCGATGTCGCCGCCCGGAAATTCGAGCGGCGAGACGACGTGGCTGTCGGTCGCCATAACCATGCGGCCGGCCGGCACCGTGAACAGCGCGTTGTCGTTGCCCTGTGCCAGCCACTCGTTGGAAAAGGCGCGCGCGAACAGCTCCTCGATCAGCTGCGCCATCGCGCGGCCGCCGCCGCCGTGCGTCATGTCGACGCGGCCGTGCTTGAAATCGACCGGCCGGACGTAGTCGCTGCGTACCTTGGTCATCGGCTTCGCTCGTGCATCAGGCTGCGCGCACTTCGATGTCCTTGAAGCGGCCGTACGTGTAGTGCGCGGCACAGGCGCCTTCGGAGCTCACCATGCACGAGCCGATCGGGTTCTCGGGTGTGCACACGGTGCCGAAGACCTTGCAGTCGGTCGGCTTCTTCACGCCGCGCAGGATGGCGCCGCATTCGCAGGCCTTGTTGTCGGCCACCGAGCGATATGGAATGTCGAAGCGCCGCTCCGCGTCGAAGTCGGCGTACGCTTCCTTGATGCGCAGCGCCGAGTAGGGCACCTCGCCCAGCCCGCGCCATTCGAACGAGCGGCGCAGCTCGAATACCTCGGCGACGAGCGACTTCGCCTTCTCGTTGCCTGCGCGCGTGACTGCGCGCGTGAACTCGTTCTCGACCTCGGCACGACCCTCGTTCAGCTGCCGCACCAGCATCAGGATCGCCTGCATCACGTCGAGAGGCTCGAAGCCGGCGATGACGACCGGACGCTGGTATTCCTCAGCGAAGTATTCATACGGCTGGCTGCCGATCACCGTGCTGACGTGTGCCGGTCCGATGAAACCGTCGAGCGGCACGATGCCGAGATCGCGGACTTCGGGCGATTCGAGGATGTGCGTGATCGCAGCCGGAGTCAGCACGTGATTGCAGAACACCGTGAAGTTGGCCAGCCCAAGCGTTTGCGCCTGCCGGATGATGATTGCGGTCGGTGGGGTCGTCGTCTCGAATCCGATCGCGAAGAACACGACCTGCCGCGCCGGATTGTCCTGGGCGATCCTGAGTGCGTCGATCGCCGAATACACCATGCGGATGTCCGCGCCGCGCGCCTTCGCCTTGATCAGCGAAAGCCCGCCAGAGGCGGGCACGCGCATCGTGTCGGCGTAGGTGCAGACGATGGCACCGTGCCGGGTCGCCAGTTCGATGGCGTTGTCGATGCGTCCAATCGGCAGCACGCATACCGGGCACCCGGGGCCGTGGATCATGGCGACGTTCACCGGCAGCAGGTCCTTGATGCCGTAACGCGAAATCGCGTGCGTGTGCCCGCCGCAGAACTCCATCAGGTTGTAGCTGCGCTCCGGGCGGGCTTCCGCGCGAATGCGCGCGGCGATGCGGCGCGCCAGCTCGCCATCGCGGAATTCGTCGATGTACTTCATGCGGCACTGTCCGTCAGGCCGGCTTCGGCGAAGAGCGCGAGCGTGCGTTCGGCCTCGGCCGGATCCAGTTTCTGCAGCGCGTAACCGACGTGCACGATGACGTAGTCGCCCGGCTGCACGTCGGCCACCAGTTCGAGCGAGATGCGCTTGCGCACGCCGCCGAGATCGATCATGCCTTCCGAGGCGGGCAGCAGCTCAACAATACGGGCGGGCAGGGCGAGACACATCGTTGTTCCTTAGTTGAGCGGCGCGGACGCGATCAGCCGGCCGATCCATGCCTGCCCGAGGCTCAGTCCACCATCGTTTGGCGGCGCCTGCCGTGCTTCAAGCACATCGAGCTGATTTGCGAGGAGACAACGGCGCAGCCCATCGGAAAGGAGACGGTTGTTGAAGCAGCCGCCGCCGAACACGACGGTTGACAAGCGCTGCGACCGTGCCTGCTCGATGCACCAGTCGGCCAGTGCGTCGATCAGCGTGGCATGGAACACGGCAGCGCCACGCGCCGTATCGGATTCGTCGGCGAGGCGCTCCAGCAGGGGCAGCAAGTCGAGCACACCAGTTTCCAGACGGTAACCGTTGGGCAGAGCCTCGACGGGGCCGTGGCGCGCTGCGAGCCCTTCGAGCAGCATCGGCGCCTGGCCTTCGAACGCCTGCACTTCGCGCACGCCGAGCAACCCGGCAGCTGCGTCGAACCAGCGTCCCATGCTGCTGGTGCGCGGGCAATTCACGTCGCGCGCCAGCATCTGCCGCACGGTCGCCACCGCGGGCTGGTTGA
The DNA here is from genome assembly GCA_963712485.1 of uncultured beta proteobacterium. Classification (GTDB taxonomy): domain Bacteria; phylum Pseudomonadota; class Gammaproteobacteria; order Burkholderiales; family Burkholderiaceae_F; genus JALORV01. The sequence continues at coordinate 34,593 of CAVQID010000056.1, read as the reverse complement.
AGCGTCGTCCGAGATCGTCGCCGCGCCCGAGCGCGTGCAGCACCGCAGCTGCCATCCGCCAAGGCTCGCGCGCGGCGCGGTCGCCGCCCGGCAGCGCGATCTCGCGCAGGTGGCCGACGCGAGCGAAGTGGGCGCCGTCGACGCTGAGCAGCTCGCCACCCCACGCGTTGCCGTCGTCGCCGAGGCCGACACCGTCGAGCGCGAGGCCCAGCACCGGACCGCGCCGGCCATGCTCCGCCAGGACCGCGGCGATGTGGGCGTGATGATGCTGCACACCGGCGAGCGGAAGCCCGTGTTCGTGCGCGAAGCGCGCCGCAAAGCGCGTGCTGTAGAAATCGGGATGCAGGTCGTGCACGACCGCCTGGGGTGCGATGTCGAGCACCGCGCACAGATGTTCGACCGCCTCGTCCAGCGCGCTGCAGGTCGGTGCGTTGTCGAGCGAGCCGATGTGCTGCGACAGGAATGCTTCATTGCCGCGGGTGACGCAGACCGTGTTCTTCAGGAAGGCGCCTACCGCCAGTACTGCCGGTCCGTCGTCGGCGAGCCGGATCGCCAACGGTGTGTAGCCCCGCGCACGGCGAATGAACGCCGGTGTGGGCACGCCGGTCGCGGCGACGCGCACGACACTGTCGTCGACACGAATCAGGACATTGCGATCGTGCACCAGCAGCGCGTCGGCGATGCCGCCGAGTCGTCGCACCGCCTCGTCGTTGTCGACGACCAGCGGCTCGCCGCCGGGATTCGCGCTCGTCATCACCAGCGCGAGCGCCTGCGGCTCGTCGAGCCATGCGCTCCCGCCGGGGCGGCCGGCCGCTTCGTGAAAGAGCAGCAGGTGCAGCGGCGACGAGGGCAACATGATGCCCAGAGTCGTCATTCCGGGGGCGATTCCCGGCAGCAAGGCGCGGCCGCGCAGTTGGTCGAGCAGCACGATCGGCCGCTCGGGTGACTCGAGCAACTCGCGCTCGGTGGCGCCGACCGCCGCGAACGTCGCGGCAGAAGCCGTGTTCGCCACCATGATCGCGAACGGCTTTTCCTCGCGCGACTTGCGTTCGCGCAGTCGCGCTACGGTCGCGACATTGCGCGCATCGCAGGCGAGCTGGAATCCGCCGAGGGCCTTGATGGCGACGATCTCGCCGTCGCGCAGCCGCTCGACAACGGCGGCGATCGGGTCGTTGACCGTCAGCGGCTCTCCATCGATATCCCAAAGCGCCAGACGCGGCCCGCAAACCGGGCACGCGTTCGGCTGCGCATGGAAGCGCCGATCCTGTGGGTCGTCGTATTCGCGCTGGCACGCCGGACATTGCCGAAACTCGGCCATGCTGGTGTTCGGACGGTCATAAGGCAGCGCGCCGGTGATGGTGTAGCGCGGCCCGCAATTCGTGCAGTTGGTGAACGCGTAGCGCCAGCGACGATCGTTGGTGTCGAACAGCTCGGCGATGCAGTCAAGGCAGGGTGCCGAGTCGGGCGTGACCCCGGTCGAGACCGGACCGCCGGCGCTTGCATCGATGATGAACGCGCGCTCATCGATGAGTGGTGAGGCCGACCGGGAGTCGACCGCGTCGATGCGGGCAAGGCGCGGCACCTCGAGCGCGAGCCGCGCGGCAAACGCGTCGAGCTGCGCGTCCGGACCCTGGACCTCGATGCGGACCCCGGCGCCATCGTTCAGAACGCGACCCGACAGCGCGAGGTCATGCGCGAGCCGAAAGACGAACGGCCGGAAACCGACGCCCTGAACCTGGCCACGCACGCGCAGTGCGCGGCGGCTGATGGCGGAAACGACGCTGGCGTCCATGTCGTGCGGCTCAGTGACGTTCGGTCAGCCCGGCTTCAGGTTCGGCGGCTCGGCGCTGCAGGCCCGCAACGTGCTGGTCGCGCGCGTGCTTCGCCGTCACCGCATGCAGCTTGACCCAGTTGACCCACAGGTCCATGCCGTCGCCCCGGGTCGCCGACACCTGCATGACCTCGATCTGCGGATTGATCCGCCGTGCGTACTCGATGCAGCGCGCGACGCCGAAGCTGACGTACGGCAGCAGGTCGACCTTGTTCAGCAACATCACCGAAGCGGCGCGGAACATGTCGGGGTACTTGAGCGGCTTGTCCTCGCCCTCGGTGACCGACAGCACGACGATCTTGTGCGCTTCTCCGAGATCGAATGCCGCCGGACAGACCAGGTTGCCGACGTTCTCGATGAACAGCACCGAGCCGTCTTCCGGCTGCAGCCGCTCGAGCGCGCGTTCGACCATGCTGGCGTCGAGGTGGCAGCCCTTGCCGGTGTTGATCTGCAGCGCGCGGGCGCCGGTCGCACGAATGCGGTCGGCGTCGTTCGTCGTCTGCTGGTCTCCCTCGATGACAGTCACCGCCAATGACGGCTGCAGTCGCTGGATCGACTCGGTCAGCAACGTCGTCTTGCCGGAGCCCGGACTGGAAACAAGATTCACCGCGAAGATCCCGCGCTCGCCGAGAAACTCGCGGTTGAAACGTGCGTGCCGGTCGTTCTTCGACAGGATGTCCTGCTCGATCTGCACCATCTTCGCCTGGCTCATTCCCGGAGCGTGCGAGTGCGCCGGTCCGTCGCCATAGTGCAGGTCGGCCCCGCCGTCGTGCGCGTGCGTGTGCCGCACTACGCTGCCGTCAGGCAGCACATGGATGTGGTCGTGATCGTGCGGTGTTGCCCCGTCGTGGACATGGCCGTGCTCTGCCGCATGCGCGTGCCGATGGAGCGTCCCGTCAGCGTGCACGTGCTCATGCGTGACGTCCGCCCCTTCAACTTTCGTTTCGCCGCTGCCACAGCCGCAGGTGGTGCACATGGTTCATCTCCCCGAAATCGCGTCAGGCGACCTCGATGTCCTTCACTTTCATTTCTTCGCCCTGAGTCACCTGCAGCTGGTAGCTGCCGCAGCGCGGACAGCTATCACCGAGGCGGTCGAGCGCGACGTCCGTCCCGCACGGCATGCACCACGCGCGTCCCGGTGTTGCAAGCACATCGAGCCGGGCGCCGTCCGCGACCGAGCCGCGAATGACGACGTCGAAGCAGAAGCGCAGCGCCTGTTCCTCGACATGCGAAAGCGTGCCGATCTCGAGCCGCACCGCGCGCACGCGGGAAGCGGCATTGGCGCGCGCCGTGTCCTCGACGATCTGCAGGATGCCTTCGGCGAGCGACATCTCATGCATCCGCCACCTCGATGGCGAAGGCGACACACGGATCGAGCGCCTGCACCAGCCAGCCGGCGTCGCGACGCGCCGTCTCTGCGTCGCTGACCGGTCGGTGCAGCAGCCCTTGTGTCGCCGCGCCTGCCGGATGAAAGTTCCATTCGGTCGGCGCAATGATTCGGTAATGCTCCACCTTGCCGTCGACGACCGCCGCCTGATGCAACAGCAGCCCGCGTGCGGTTTCGGCCACGCCGATGCCGGTGCCCGCCGCAGCGGCGTACTGGCGTACGGCGGGCGCGGCCTCGTCTCGGTCGGGCGCGAGCCACAGCGCCAGATCAACGAGCTGGGCGACAAAGCGGGCCGGCACTGTATTGCCGTCGCGCCGGGTATACGCGGCGACGAGAGGATGGCGTGCGCGCCTCGCGAGCGCCCCGGTTTCCACCGGCGCACCCAGCCAGTCCGGCGTCCGGCAGAATCCGGGCTCGCCATCGAACGAGGGCAGCACGTGAAACAGCGCGTCCGCAGTGGCGCTCGGCATCGCGCCGACGTCACTGCGGCCGAGGTCCGCCGCCTCGCGCTGCAGTCGCTGGAGCGACTGCGCGGGCAGCGTCGACGCCGCCGAGGCCCAACGCTCGAGCGACTCCAGTGAGGCCTGTTCCAGCCAGCGCGACGGGACGACACCGTAGACCCGCTGCGCTGCGATGAGATGGCAGGTCGCCAGTACATCCTCCGGCTTTGCCTGGCGGGCGCGCGCAACACTGACCACATCGGGAAGCGCGCCGAGTGCGCGCGGCCAGTCGATCAGCAGCCGTGTCAGAAGTTCGACAACAGTCTCGCGCCTGACCTCGTCGCAACGACAAGCGAGTGCGGCACGATCCGGCGCGTGACCGGATGCGGCCTCGGTCGCGCTCGCGGCTGCGGCGCCCTGCGCCTTCGCGCACACCGAAAAAAGCAACGGCAGCGTGCGCGCGACCTCGGCGGCCGTGCGCCCTTGCGTCAGGCGACGGGGCAGCGCAGCCCGGGTCGACATGATATCGACCGAGTCGATACGGTGCTCGCGTAGTGCCAGCCGCACGTTGATCTCACCTTCCCGGAACATTCGGTTCGTCGGTCCGCAGGAAGCGGCCCCGCAGGAAATCGCGTTTGCTCATCGGTTCAGCGGCCTTTTCCTCGAGCCTTGCGAGAGGTCCGGCACTGGCGTCGTCCGTCGGCCCGGCTTCGGGCTCGGCGTTCTCGGCATCGAAGAGCGCGTTGCGAGCGAGCTGCGCCACCAGCACCGCGGTCTCGTGGTCCTGGAAGTCGAGCGCGGGAGAGAACAGCGAACACATGCGGTAGTCGCCGATCACGGAATCGACCGCATCGATGAACTCGTATTCGCCTGCCGGAAACGAAAATCGTTGCTTTTCGCCCTGGCGGATCGGGCGCCAGACAGCCTGCTCACGCGGCAGCAGCAGAAGGTTGATCGACCACGGCGTGACCATGACGCCCAGCCAGTGGCCCTCCCACGCCTTGAAGTCGACCGCCTGTACGCGCAACGCCGGGTTGACGAAACCCAGGCCCTGCATGCGCTCCGCCACGGCATTGAACGCCCGCTCGAGAGCGCTCGTCGGATCGGGCAGCAGCTCAACCTCAGTCGTCATCGTTCAGTACCAGAAACCCGTCTTTCGGCGTCGAACAATCGGGGCAGGTCCAGTGCGGCGGCAGATCGTTGAACGCCGTACCCGGCGCAACCTGCCACGCCGGATCGCCTTCGGCCGGGTCATACACGTGCCAGCAGACCTTGCATTCGAGCCGTGTCGTCGGCCCCATGGACGCCTGGCGGTCTGTCGTCATCAGCTCAGGCCGGGCACGATTCGCTCATCCAGTCGATCAGTTCGGCGAGCCGTCCACGCGTGTCGGCCAGGTCCTCGTCCGCGGCGAGTGCCACTTCCGGAACCTCGACGACTTCGACGGTGTTCAAGATCAGCGTGTTCATGCTGTTGAAGTACTGCACGCGCCAGACGTTGCGCGCACCGGTGGACGTGATGCGGCAGTTACCGAACCCCCTCGACATGATCGCTACCGAACCGACGGGCAACGCCTGCTCGAGCACCTGGTGATCCTCCGGCGTCATCGGGAAGAGCGTCAGGTTCAGCACGTGCGCGGGATCGCCCGCGCGCCGGCCTTTCATCTGCGCGCGCAGTTCATGCAGCAGCGCCGGCGAATTCATCGCGCCCGGAGGGATCTGCACGCGCGGCAGTTCGGCCCGCGCGTCGTTGCGGGCGGCTTCGACGACGAAGTCAGGCAAGGCGCCGGCTTCGATCCAGTCGCCGATCAGTCTTCCATCGCCGTCTAGTTCCACCGCACGCCACAGGCCCGTGAACACGCTTTCCTGGATGCGCAGGCGACGGCTGCCGTTGACCTGGATGCTGACTTCGCCATCGCCGAGCATCTCGTTGGTGACGCCGAGCGCGCTGGGCTCCAGTCCCCTCAGATCGAAGCGCAGATTGCTGCCTCGCGCTGGCGTCCAGCGGTTCATCTGGGCGAGCACGTTGGCGAACAGGTCGCGGGCAGCGACAAGGGACTCGGTATCGTCCGTTTCGGGCACGCGCGGCATCTCGAACGTGCGCATGTCACGAGGCATGTCGAGGTATTGCAGTTCTTCCTCTTCGACATGCGAGCCGGAGCCCACCATGCGAACCGGAATCGGGATCGATTTCATCATCAGGCCTGCAAAAGTAATCAGTGACCACAGCCGGGCGATTGCGCCCCGGCCGACTTGACCGCAATGCCGATGGACGGCGGCCGCGATGGTTCTGCCGTCAGCAGCCTTAAGGTTTCTGCGACGTAGACATCCCAGTTGCGCAGTCCGTCGATCGCGCCGACATAGTTGCCATCGCGCAGCAGGACGATCGCCGGCCAGCGCGCGAACCCGAACCGCGCTGCCGACTTCCGCGCGGCGTCGGGATACAGCACGCCGACACGGCGGATCTCGGGAAACTCGCGCGCAATTTCGGGCGCAATGACGGCGAGATCGAGCGTCTCCTTGTAGCGTATCGGGTCCTCGGTGAAGACCAGCATCGTCGCGCCGGGCGCGTTGACGAACTCGTCGATCGTGACGTCGTCTATGGCGGTGCAGCCATGGCGTGACACCAGCTGCTCGAGCAGCGGATGCAGGGCAGGGGCGGGCGCAAGCGCGCTCATGGGATCGAATCCTTCGATGTTGTAACGAGGTGGGGCGGCAGCGTTGGCTCACGCGCCGCGAGATCTGCGAAGAAGACGTCGAGATCCGCGCTGCCGTCCATCGCGGCGTTGAGCGCTCCGAGTGCCGTGCGGGTCTGCAGGGCTTCTTCCTCGGTCAACACGCGTATTGCCGATCCCTGGAAGGCGAGCAGCCAGGCGCCGACCGGTTGGGTCCCGACCAGCATGATGTTCAGGCGCTCGCGTCGGCCGTCGGCCTCGCAGACCGCGATCTGGTCGTCGCACGAGAGGACCTGGAGCGGAACGCCGACGCACATGTTCAGCCTCCCGCGCGCTGGCGCATTGCGAGCAGTCGCGGATCGCCGACACGGCAGGCTGCCTCGACGCCCGGGCGCTCGTTCTCGTAGGTGCCGATGGCGACCGACTGATCGTTCAGCGGATCCACGGTTTCGTCGACGCCGCGAAGCTCGCCCGCAAAGCCCCAGCGTGCGAGTCTCGTCTGCAGCGAGCGCGATCGCGTCGTCGAGCCGGGCGCGAACACAGTCGGTCAGGCTGCCGCCGAAATCATCCAGCGTGTGCGGCTGCACGCCGATCGCGGCGATCTGCTCGGGAGCGCAGCCGTGAAGATGCGCAAGGGCGAGAACGTCGTTGAATCCGTTCTGATGCGGACTCATCTTGCGCGCACCCCATTTTGGAACCTCGCCGTCGCGCAGTACCTTGACCTCACCGGGTGCGAGTCCGAAATCGACCGCGTCGAAGACGAGTACACGTCGGCTGGTCTCGATGTACGGCAGCAGGCTCAGGCCGAGCGTGCCACCGTCCATCAACTCGACGCCGTCGGGGAAGCGATACCTTTGGTTCAGGGCCTCGACCGCGCGGACGCCGAAGCCTTCATCAGCCCACAGCAGATTGCCGATACCGAGCACGAGCACTTCACGCTGCATATCCATCGCGTGTAACCCTTGTAGTTACACGCACGGTAACGGCAGTGGTGGCAGACGCGCTTGCGTTACGTCAACGCGGTACGACACCGCGCGCAATGGCCCCTGATGCCGCTTGGAATTCAGCGGCTGCGCATCGAGGCGCGAACCTCGCGGGCTGCGGTGTGCATGTCCCAGGCGACCTGCAGATGCATCCAGAAGGCCGCTTCGTTGCCGAAGAACATCGCGAGGCGCACGGCGGTGTCCGGCGTGATCGCACGACGTCCGTTGATGAGCTCGTTGACGCGTCGGCGCGAGACGCCGAGCGCATGTGCCAGCTCGGTCTGGCTGATGCCGAGGGGCTTGAGGAACTTCGATTCGAGGAACTGCCCGGGCTGCGGTGGCCGCCGCGCGGGAATTCCCAACGAGCCCATCTGGCCCCGTCGGGAACTTTGCGCTGCCATCATCACATCACGCGGGCGTGGGTGGGATTCTCAGACCTTCTCGATCTTCGCGCCGGCCTTGAACGTGCGCACGCCGCTGATCATCGTGCCGACCACGCTTTCCTGGCTCATGATGTCCTCGCGGAAGACCATGTACATGTGGACGATCGCGAAGATCACGAGGTACCACATCGCCAGGTGATGCACGGTGCGCACCATCTGCGAGCTGCCCAGCAGCGTGTTGACCCAGCCGAAGATGCTCATCCAGGTCGAGCCCCAGCCGAACTGTTCGGCGAACAACGCGAAGCCCGTCAGGATGATCACCAGCGCGCCGAGCACGTACATCGCGAACATCGCGAACTGGGCGAGCGGGTTGTGGCCGATCCACAGCGCCGACTCCTTCTTCAGGAACAGGTAGTACATCGCCTGACCGAACAGCCCCTTCCACCAGCTGCCGCTCCACAGCGGCGGGATGAAGATCGCCCGTGCGTGATGGTTGCCGACGATCGCCCAGTAGACGCGCACGACGAAGGCCACGGCGAACACCATCGCGGCGATGAAATGCACCATGCGCACATAGCCGAAGAAGTAGGTGAACGACGCTTCTTCGCGCGGACCGCTCCACGGGGACCCGATCAGATAGCCGGTCGGCACCAGGACGAACATCGCGATCATCATGACCCAGTGCCAGATGCGCACCGGCGCTTCGTACACGTACACCTGCTGCAGCGTGCCGCCGAGGACGGCGCCGCTGGCAGCGTCGAGCTGCATCGTGCCTTCCCTGACGACCCGCGGGCCGACGATCCGCGATGGTGCGGGAGAGGGCGGCGCCTTGTACCCGGCGGAGCCGCCGAGCGCCCCGCCGATGGCGGGGTTGCCTGCTTGGTTGGATGCCATGTGTTTCCTCTCAGCGGACCTTCACGGAGACGATTTCTTCACCCTCAGGCGACATCACGTGCGTGGCGCAGGCGAGGCACGGGTCGAAGCTGTGAATGGTTCGCAGGATCTCGACCGGCTGGTCCGGCTTCGCCATCGGCGTGTTCAGCAGCGCGGCTTCATACGCGCCGATCTGCCCCTTGGCGTCGCGAGGCCCGGCATTCCAGGTCGTCGGCACGACGCATTGGTAGCTGTCGATGCGGCCGTTGCGGATCTTGACCCAGTGGGCCAGCGCGCCGCGCGGCGCCTCGCAGGGCGCGACACCCTTGGCCTCGGTCGCCCAGCTTGCCGGTTCCCACTTCTCGATGTTGGCCGTGGCCAGGTCGCCGGCCTTGATGTTGGCCATCAGCTGGTCGTAGAAGTAGCGCATCTTTCGTGCCGCCCACTGGCACTCGAGTCCGCGCGCAGCGGTGCGTCCCAGCGTCGAGAAGAGCGCCGTGACGGGGACGTCGAGCGCCTTCAGCGCGCCGTTGACCTGTTCCTGGATCTCCTTGTTGCCGCGTGCGTAGGCCACCAGATAGCGCGCCAGCGGCCCGACTTCGACTGCGTGGCCTTTCCAGCGTGGCGACTTGACCCACGAGTACTTGGCCGACTCGTCGATCTCCTGGATGTTGGTCTTCGTGCCCTTCGTGTCCTTGCCGAGTTCGAATTTCGGGTCGGTGACGCCGTCGAACGGATGCAGGCCTTTGTTCTCATCGGCGTACTTGTACCAGCTGTGCGTAACCCACTCCTGTACCTGCTCGGGATCCTTCAGGTCGACCTCGTGCACCTTCTTCAGGTCGCCGCCGAGGATGACGCCCGACGGCAGCAGCATGCTGTTATTGCTGTAGTCGTTCGGAATGTCGGGGAACTCGCCGTACGACATCACGTTCTGGCCTGACAGCCCGCCGCCCCACTTGGCCCAGTCCTTGTAGTACCCGGCGATCGCCAGCAGGTCGGGGATATAGACCTGGTCGATGAACTCGATCGTGCGGTCGCAGATGTCCTTCACCATGTTCAGGGTGGCCATGTTGACCGCGCCGACCGCGCCTGTGCCGTCGACGTTGATGGGCGAGGGCACGCCACCGACGAGCCAGTTCGGGTGCGGGTTCTTGCCGCCGAAAATGGTCTGGATCTTGACGATCTCCTTCTGGAAGTCGAGCGCCTCGAGGTAGTGCGCCGTCGCCAGCAGGTTCACTTCGGCCGGCAGCTTGTACGCCGGGTTGCCCCAGTAGGCGTTGGCGAAGATGCCGAGCTGGCCGCTCTCGACGAACTTCTTCAGCCGGCTCTGGACTTCGCGGAAGTAACCGGGCGAGCTGTTCGGCCATGGCGAGATCGACTGCTGTATCTCCGAAACCTTCTTCGGGTCCGCCTTCAGCGCTGAGACGACATCGACCCAGTCGAGCGCGTGCAGGTGATAGAAGTGAACCAGGTGGTCCTGCGCATAGAGCGTCGCGTGCATCAGGTTGCGGATGATGTTCGCGTTCTTCGGGATCTTGATCCCGAGCGCGTCCTCGACGGAGCGCACCGACGCCAACGCGTGCACGCCGGTGCACACGCCGCAGATCCGTTCGACGAACGCCCATGCATCGCGCGGGTCGCGACCCTTGAGGATCACCTCGAGCCCGCGCCACATCGTGCCCGTGGACACGGCGTTGCGGATCACGTTGTCCTTGTCGACGTTGACCTCGATGCGAAGGTGGCCCTCGATACGGGTGATCGGATCGACGACGATGCGCCGTCCGCTGTTATCGAGCGTGAAGCCCTGTGTCTGGATGGTCGGCATGACTATTTCTCCACGTTCTCGTTAACACGGTCATTACGCGCCGAACTGCGTGCCTGCTTGATCGCGCTGACCGCGGCATGGGCCGCAAGCGCCGCACCGGCTACACCGACTGCCGCGACGCCGAACGTTGTTGCGGTGCCTTCGATGCCCAGCCCCGCGACGCCCGGCGGACGGATCGTCGTCAGGTGGTCGTAGAACGAGCCCTTGTCCCAGAAGTCGTCTTCCGAGCAGCCGATGCAGCCGTGGCCGGACTGGATCGGGAAGCTCAGGCCTTCGTTCCAGCGCGTTGCCGAGCAGGCGTTGTAGGTGACCGGACCTTTGCAGCCCACCTTGTAGAGGCAGTAGCCCTGGCGCGCGCCGGCGTCGTCGAATTTCTCGACGAACTGCCCGGCGTCGAAGTTCGGGCGCCGATAGCACTTGTCGTGCACGCGCACGCTGTAGAACATCTTCGGCCGTCCCTGCGCGTCCATCTCCGGAAGCCGGTCGAACGTCAGCACGTAGGTGACCACGCCCGTCATGACTTCCGCGATCGGCGGGCAACCCGGCACCTTGATGATCGGCTTGTCGAAAATGACCTTGTGGACCGGCACCGCCTGTGTCGGGTTCGGCTTGGCGGCCTGCACGCAGCCCCACGATGCGCATGAGCCCCAGGCGATGATGGCCTTCGCATCCTTGGCGACGTGCTTGAGCTTCTCGACGAAAGGCTTGCCGCCCGGGATGCAGTAGACGCCGTCATCGCCCAGCGGCGGATTGCCTTCGACCGCGAGGATGTAGTTGCCCTTGTACTTGGCGATCGTCTGCTCCAGTGCTTCCTCGGCCTGGTGACCGGCCGCGGCCATCAGCGTGTCGTCGTAGTCCAGCGAAATCATCGACAGCACGACGTCCTTGGCGAGCGGGTGCGCCGAGCGGATGAACGACTCGGTGCAGCAGGTGCATTCCAGTCCGTGCAGCCAGATCACCGGCGTGCGCGGCTTGTTCTGCAACGCCTTCGCAATTTCCTGTGCGCCGGCCTCCCCGAGTCCGAGCGATGCTGCGGTCAGGCTGCAGAACTTCAGAAAGCTCCGCCGCGTGATCCCCTGCCGCCGCATCACTTCGTATGAGGTTTCGAACATGGTCTATCTCCCCTGGGTCGTTTCTTGCGCTTGTGGCGGAACGTGTGCTGTCCCTGCCGCATGGACGCATCCTTCTCCTTTGCGTACGGTCACCGTTGATGCACATCAACGGCCCCGGGCAGCAGGCACCGAACAATGTCAAGCATCCCGTGACTGTTACGGACCCCGTTACAGTTCCGGGTGACAAGTAGCGGTGCAGGGCTTGCGCTGCTGCGAACCGGAGCGGGTTCGCGCTGCATCTGATTCGCTCAACCGAGCACCGAACCCGGTGCGCGGCTTGGATGTGAGGAAACGATGTCCGACCCACGTTTTGACGCGCTGAGAGGTTCGCGGCTCGCCGCCGAACTGGACGACGCGCAGTGCCGCACGCTGGCGGCGCTCACCGAACTGATGGAGTTGAAGGACGGCGACGTGCTGGTGCGCGAGGGCACCTCGGATGACCACTTGTTCATCATCATCAGCGGCGCGCTCGGCGTTGTCCGACACCCTCAGGGCGAGCCGCCGGTGACGCTGCATACCCTGGTGGCCGGCGACTTCGCCGGCGAACTTTCGTTCATCGATGACACCGAACGCTACGCATCGTTGCAGGCGGTGGGCCCGACGCGCGTGATGTCACTGCGCCGGCCGCAATTGGAGTCACTGCTGAAGTCGGACCCCGACATCGTCTACCGCACGATGCGGGCGATCGTGCGTACAGCTCACGCGATCCAGCGGCGGCTTTCGGTCCAGTCGGTGGAGCTGGCGAACTACATCTACAAGCAGCACGGCCGTTACTAGAGTGGCGCGAGCCGGCGCGGCTCGCAAGCATTTGCACGGGACGTCGAAACGGACGCGCCCGTACACTGCGCGCCCATGTCTCTGGACGGCCAGCCCGCATCGCACCCTGACAGCCGCGTCACCGTGGTTTTCGGTGCAAGCGGGTATGTCGGAACCAACCTCGTCCCCGAACTGTTGCGCGCAGGACAGCGTGTTCGCGCCGTGGCGCGCCAGCTGCGTGTTCTTGAGGCACGCGGCTGGAGCGGGGTCGAACTGGCTGAGGCCGACGCGCTCGATGCGGCGACGTTGTCGCCCGCTTTGGCCGGCTGCCGCATCGCCTACTACCTGGTGCACTCGATGGCTGCAGGCCGGAACTTCGGCCAACTCGACCGCGAAGCCGCACTCAACTTTGCCCATGCTGCCGCGGCCGCAGGCGTCGAACGCATCGTCTATCTCGGCGGGCTGGTGCCCGAGGGCGCCGACTCCGAGCATCTGCGGTCGCGCGCGGAAAGCGGCGACATGCTGCGGTCGACGCATGTACCGGTAACGGAGGTCCGGGCCGGCATCATCGTCGGCCCCGGTTCGGCCGCGTACGAGGTGATGCGTGATCTCGTCTATCACCTGCCGATAATGGTGACACCGAAGTGGGTGCAGTCCAGATCGTCGCCGATCGCGCTCGAAAACCTGCTGCACTATCTGCTGCGCGTCGCCGAGGAGCCGGCCGCAGCCGGTTGCGTCTTCGACGCCGGCGGTCCGGACTACATGACCTATGAAGCGATGATGCGGGAGTTCGGTGAGGTGATCGGCAAACGCCCGCGGATCCTGCGGGTGCCGCTGCTCACGCCGCAACTCTCGTCCTACTGGCTGAGCCTCGTCACCTCGGTACCGGCGAACATCGCGCGCGCACTGATCGCCGGCCTCAAGCACGACATCCGCGCGCACGACGCCGAATTGCGTACTCTGGTGCCGCAGCGCCTGCTGACGTTCCGCGAGAGCGTGCAGGCGGCGCTGGACTCCGAGCGCCGCCATGAAGTCCCGGCTCGCTGGACCGAGGGCGCCTTTCCGCACCGCGCCTTTCGCCATGATCATGCGTTCTACGCGAAGCGTGCCGGCGGCGCGGCGGAAACCCGCGCATCGCCGTCGCAGGTGTGGACCATCGTCACGGCGATCGGGGGTTCGAACCGCTATTACGCGCTCAACTTCCTCTGGTGGCTGCGCGAACTGATCGACTGGCTGGTCGGTGGCCCCGGCTTCACGCAAGGTCGGCGCGACCCCGTCGAACTGCGCATCGGCGATGCGATCGACTACTGGACCGTGCTGGCGCTCGAGCCGGAACGTCGCCTGACTCTGCACTTCGGCATGAAGGCACCGGGTTCGGGCATCCTCGAATTCGAGCTCGAGCCACTCCCCGACGGCGGCACGCGGCTCACCGAGACCGCGTACTGGCATCCGCGCGGAGTCTGGGGGCTGCTCTACTGGTACGCGATGATCCCGGCCCACCTGTTCCTGTTCCGCGTGATGACGCGGGCCATGGTCCGATTGGCTGAGGCGACGACGCCAGTGTCATCGCGCCAGCGTGGGGTGTTGCAGCCAGAGTCGGGCACTTCGGCGCCGCTGGCGTCACAGCATGACATCGAGCCGCTGTGCAAGCAGCACCTGGAACAATGAAAGAGGGCGGCCACCCGCCCATCGAGGAACCATCCATGAAGAGCCGACCCTTTTTCCGGATCAGCGCAATGCTGATCGTCGGGCTTACCGTCGGGACGACGGTCGATGCCCAGTCCGCAGCCACCGGAAGCGGATCGACGCCATCGCCGGAACGGGCGACGGGAACTGACGCTCCGGCGACACCACGGATCGGGCTCGCGTTGTCCGGCGGCGGCGCGAGAGGCATAGCGCACGTCGGCGTCCTCAAGGTGCTCGAGGAACTGAGGGTACCGGTCCACTGCATCACCGGCACCAGCATGGGAGCGATCGTCGGCGGCACCTACGCGGCCGGGCGCCCCCCGCAGGAGATGGAGAAGGAGGTGCTGGCCGCCGACTGGAACTCCATCTTCCGCGATGCGCCACCGCGCAAGGAAATTGCCGTCCGTCGCAAGATCGACGACTACAAGACGCTGTTCAAGCCGGAGTTTGGGGTCAAGGACGGTCTTGCACTGCCGAAGGGACTGATCGCCGGGGTATCGATCGAATCCTTCTTCCGTGAACTGGCGACGCCGGCATTCGGCATCGGAGACTTCGACAAGTTGCCGATCCCGTTTCGCGCGATGGCGACCGACATCGAAACCGGTGAATCGGTGGTCCTCGCCAGGGGCAGCCTCGCGCAGGCGATGCGCGCCAGCATGTCGGTCCCGGGTGCGATCGCACCAGTCGAGATCGACGGCAGGCTGCTGGTCGACGGCGGTATCGCCAACAACCTGCCGATCAACCAGGCACGCAAGTTATGCGGCGACGTCATCATCGCCGTCAATATCTCGACGCCGCCGCTGAAGCGCGATGAACTCACTTCGGCGCTCAGTGTGACGTCACAGCTGATCAACTTCCTCGGCAAGCAGACGGTCGATGACCAGATCAGAAGCCTCGGTCCGAATGACGTGCTGATTGCGCCGGACCTCGGCGACATTTCCGCCGGCAGTTTCGAACGATCGAAGGACGCCATAAAGATCGGCGAGGAGGCAACCCGCGCCGTTGCTGACAAGCTCAGGCGCTACAGCCTGCCGCCGGAGCAGTACGCGGCGTTGCGTACCCGGCAGGTAGCCGAGTCGAAGGCGATGGGCACGGTGGACGAGATTCGCATCGAAGGCCTCAAGCGGACCAACCCGGCGGTGGCCGAGTCGCTGATCGAAAGCAAGCCGGGTGAGCCGCTGACCGAGGACAAACTGGGTGCCGACCTGCGCCGCATCTATGGCACGGGCGACTACGAAAGCATCAGCTATCGGCTGGTCGGCGGTGACACCGGGCCTCGCGCGATGGTCATCGAGCCCGTGGAGAAGTCGTGGGGTCCGGATTACCTTCGTTTCGGGCTCGCACTGGCCGCGGACTTCGCAGGTGACGCGCAGTTCAATGCGCTGGTTCAGTACCGCAAGTCATGGATCAATTCCCTCGGGGCGGAGTGGACGAGCGAGGCGCAGATCGGCCAGGACACGCACCTCGCGACGAGCTTCTACCAGCCACTCAATGAGGCCGGAAAGTGGTTCGTTGTGCCGTCGGCGTATGCGGGGCAGCAGACTCGTAGTGTCTACGATGGCGAAGACAAGGTGGCCGACTACCTCGCCAGCATCACCCAGGGCGGGCTCGACGGCGGCGCAGTGCTCGGCACCTGGGGCCAGGTGCGTGCCGGTTATGTCATGTCCCGCGTCTATGCACGTGTCGACACCGGATCGCCGGTGTTGCCTTCGGTTCGCGAGACGACCGCAGGACTTCGTCTGGGGATCTTCATCGATCAGACCGACCATGCATGGTTCCCTCGGTCCGGCTACGGTCTGATCGGAAGCGCGTACTCGGCCATGGAGTCGCTGGGATCGAATGTGAGCTACAACCGCATCGAGGCCGGCGGCCGCGCGATCAAGAGCTGGGGTCCACATACGCTGAATGCTTTTGCCAGCGGTGGGTCGTCACTGGGATCCGACATGCCGGCCTACGAGCAATTCACACTCGGCGGTCCGTTCCGGCTGTCGGCGTATCGGCTGAATGAGTTCGCCGGGCGCCAGTTCACGTACGGTCGACTGATGTACTACAACCGTGCGGTGCCGCTGCCCGACCTGCTCGGCTCCGGCGTTTACGTGGGTGGATCGGCAGAGGTCGGCCGCATCAGCGATCGGGTCGATGATCTGCCGACGTCGGGCACTGTCTGGTCGGCGTCAGCCTTCCTCGGCGCCGACACATTCCTCGGTCCCGCTTATGTCGGAGTTGGCGCCGGCGCGGGGCGCTGGAGTCTCTTCCTGCTGCTCGGTGCGCCGTAGCCGGCGGACTCAGCGCGTCTCCTGCAGGTGCTTGCGACGTCGTTCCTCGAAGACGAATTCTTCGAGGGCGGGGTCGAGCGCGCTACGTGACGACACGATGCCTATGGGCGCTTCGTTCTGGACGACCGGAAGATGCCTGAAGCCGTTTTCATGCATCAGCAGCATCGCCACGCCGTAGGACTTTTCCGGGGCGATCGTCTTCGGATCGCGGGTCATCACCTCGCCCAGCGGGGTGGTCGTCGAATCGAGGCCGCGTGCAACGACACGGAACACGATGTCGCGTTCCGTGAAGATGCCGACCAGCCGATCGTCATCGACGACCAGCACCGCGCCGACTTCGCGCCTGGCCATGGTTTCGGCGGCTTTCCGGACTGTCATGGTCGGATCGGCAAGCAGCAGCTTGCGTTTCTCCATGATCTCCTTGACCGGCGTACTGAACATGCTGTCCCCCGCGTACTGTTTGCTGCGCGCGCGGCATGCGAGCGTTCAGGCAAGCTAGCCGCACCGGCGCTTCGGTCATTGATGCGCGTCAATCCGTCGGGGCATGTACTCCTTCAGGCTGACCGCGATGTGAGAAGGATCGAGTTGCCGCGCGTCGTCTCAGTGGTGATGCGCATGGGCCAGTGCGTGTCCGAGCCCGCGCCGGATCAGCCAGCGATTCAGCGGGTATGCCGCAATTCCGGCCAGGGTCAGGGAAGCGGCCAGGGATCCCCAGAAGAGCGCCGAACTCAACGGCGCGTCCATGGCGCCGGGAATCACGAGCATCAATGCGTTGTCGACCGTTTCCATCACGGCGATCGACGCCGTGTCGGCCGCGAATGCGATCCGTGCCGTCGTGCGCAGCGGCATTCCGGAGCGCCACAGCGGAACGACCGTGAACGCATAACCCGAAATGAACGCCAGCGTGACCGCAAGTGCGATCGTCGCGCCCGCCGGCCAGCCCAGTGCCGTGCCGATCAGCATCCCCATGACTTCGCCGATCGCACAGCCGACAAGACAGTGCAGCGTGGCATCGAAGGCGATGCGGTTCAGTGACCGCGCACGAGCGGGTCCGACGTAATGGTGAGATGCATGGTCCGCGTGGTTCATCCTCTTGCCTCCTGCGGGTTGACAGGGCGGCAGTCTCAGCCTTGACACGATGGAAAGGTCAAGCCTGCGGGCGGCCTGCGCGCACGGCGCACAGACGCGATTTGCCGCGGCGATACAGAAGCGGAGCCAGGGTGTCGCCGCTCTCCGGCGCCGGATCCGGCCGCTGCCGACAGAAACGGCGAGTCAACACGACAGGTCTTGAGGCGCATCAACGCGTCAGCGTCGGAGAAACGCATTCTGTATTGGTTGGGCTGCCCGCGGCGGCAGCATCCCGCGCGCCCCGCAGCCAGCCCCGGCAGGGAGGCTGCAATGCCCACGCCCGCACTGAAACTCGTTTCCAATACCGCGCCGCCGCGCGCGCCGAAGAAAGCGATCGAACCGCCGTCCGAACAGTATCTGGCGGAACCGATGCCACTGGCGAACTACGATCGTGCCATCCGAGCTGCGGTGGCGCGAGCCAGCCGGGGCATCGCCTGGCCGTCTCTGGTCTCCGCCTGGGCCGATTGGTACTTTCATCTGGCGGCTGCCCCCGGCAAGCAGATGGAACTGGCCAGCAAGGCGCAGCGCAAGGCCGCGCGCTTCGCGCTGTACGCGCTGGAGTGCGCGCAGGGCGATTGCGCACCCTGCATTGAGCCGCTGCCGCAGGACCGGCGCTTCGCCGATCCGGCCTGGCAGGAGTTTCCGTTCAATCTGATGCATCAGTCGTTCCTTTTGATGCAGCAGTGGATATGGAATGCCACCAATCACGTGCGCGGGGTCAGCCGGCATCACGAACGCATGGTCACGTTTACTGCGCGCCAGGCGCTGGACGTGGCGAGTCCGACCAATTTCCTCTGGACCAATCCCGAGGTGCTGGCGCGGACGATGGAAACCGGCGGTCAGAACCTGGTCCAGGGCATGAGCGACTGGTGGGCCGACCTGCTGTCACAGGCGTCGGGCAAGCCGCGCGTCGACGGCGTGACTTTCGCTCCCGGGCGCGAGGTGGCCGTCACACCGGGCAAGGTCGTGCTGCGCAACGACCTGATCGAACTGATGCAGTACACGCCGACGACCGACACAGTCCACCCCCAGCCGGTGCTGATCATCCCGTCGCCAATCCTGAAGTACTACATCCTCGACCTGTCGCCGCACAACTCCGTCGTGAAGTATCTCGTCGACAACGGTCATACGGTGTTCATGCTGTCATGGCGCAACCCCGACGCGCGCGACCGCGAGTTCGGCGTCGATCACTACCTGCGCCTCGGCATCCGCACCGCCATCGACGCGGCCGGGGCGATCACGAAGCAGAAGATCCATGGCGTCGGCTACTGCCTGGGCGGTACTTTCCTGGCGGCCCTGGCCGCCGCGATGGCCGGCGTCGGCGATGATCGTCTGGCTTCGCTGACGCTTGCTTGCCACCGAAGTGGACTTCACGGAGGCCGGTGAACTGGCGATCTTCATCGACGACAGCCAGCTCGCGTATCTCGAAGACCTGACGTGGGAGCAGGGCTACCTTGACGGCAAGCAGATGTCGGGCGCGTTCACGCTGCTCAACTCGAACGACCTGATCTGGTCGCGCATCGTGCGCCAGTACCTGATGGCGGAGCCGCAGAAAGTCACGGACCTGACCTCATGGAACGTCGACACCACGCGCCTGCCGCACCGCATGCACACAGAGTATCTGCGCAATCTGTATCTGAACAACGACCTCGCATCGGGCCGGATGCGCTTCGATGGACGGACCATCGCGCTGTCGGACATACGGGCACCGATCTTCCTCGTTGGAACCGAGCGCGATCACGTCGCGCCGTGGAAATCGGTCTACATGCTGAAGCTGTATGCCGACGCCGACGTCACGTTCTGTCTGACCAGCGGTGGCCACAACGTCGGGATCGTCAATCCACCCGATGCCGAGGCGCCGCCGCGGCACTACCGGATTTCAACGAAGACGGCCGCGGAACGCTATGTCGATCCGGACCAGTGGCTTTCACGCAATGCGCCGCTCGATGGCTCGTGGTGGCCGGCATGGCAGACGTGGCTCGCCGCGCGATCCGCACAACCCGCCAAGCCGCCGTCGATGGGCAACGCGGACTTCGCGCCGATGGGCGACGCGCCGGGAACGTACGTGCTGATGAAGTGACGCTTGCCGGGCGTCTCCGGATGGCGGGCAACCGGTCGCCGAGCTAGAGTTGAGCACTGCGCCAGCAGACGACCAGGTCGAGTCGATGACAGGCGCCCGGAGACCATGCAGCAGATCGAGAAGTTCCTTGCGGCGGGGGGCAAGACTGGCGCGTTGATGCGCGAGCACGATTGGTCCGGCTCGCCGCTGGGGCCGCTGGTGGGCTGGCCGCAGTCGCTGCGCGCGGTGGTCGCCTTGCTGCTGCAGTCGCAATTCCCGATGTTCGTCGCCTGGGGCCGCGAGCTCGGATTCCTTTACAACGATCCGTACGCGGAAATCCTCGGCACCAAGCATCCGGCCGCCCTCGGCCGGCGTTTTCAGGACATCTGGTCGGAGATCTGGCCGGACATCAGCCCGCTGATCGACGTCGCCCTGGCCGGTCAGTCGACGTACCGCGAGGATCTGCCGCTGCTGATGAACCGGCGCGGCTACGACGAGCCAACCTGGTTCACCTTTTCGTATTCGCCGGTCCGCGACGAAAGCGGCAAGGTCGCGGGAATCTTCTGCGCCTGCACCGAGACGACGCGACGGGTTCTAGCCGAGCGCGGACTGCGCGAACTGAACGAGACGCTGGAGCGCCGGGTCACCGAGGCGCTGGCGGAGCGCAACCTCCTTGCCGACATCGTCGAGGGCACCGATGCCTTCGTGCAGGTGGTCGGCCTCGACTATCGGTGGCTGGCCGTCAACCGCGCGGCGGCCGACGAATTCGAGCGCATCTATGGCGTCCGTCCGCGCGTCGGCGCGAGTCTGCTCGAGCTGCTCGCCACGCAGCCCGAGCATCAGGCGGAGGTCAAGGCGGTCTGGAGCCGCGCGCTGGCGGGCGAAGTGTTCACCGAGGTCGGGGAGTTCGGCGATCCGGTGCGTGACCGGCGCGCGTACGAGATGCGCTACAACACCCTGCGCGACCGCGACGGCCATCGGATCGGCGCGTACCAGTTCGTGTACGACGTGACCGAGAGGCTGCGCGACCAGCAGCGCTTGCGGCAGGCGGAGGAGGCGCTTCGTCACGCCCAGAAGATGGAGTCGCTGGGCCAGTTGACCGGCGGCGTGGCGCACGACTTCAACAACCTGCTTGCCGTGTTCGCCAACGGCCTCGAAGTGCTGAAGCGCAATCCGACTGCCGAGCAGCAGAAGATGGTCTTCGACGGAATGAGCCGCGCGGTGACGCGCGGGACCGGGCTGACGCGCCATCTGCTCGCGTTCTCGCGCCGTCGACCCGTGAACGCCGAAGCGATCGATATCGCCGCGCACCTGACCGGCATGCGCGAGATGCTCGCGCGCTCGCTGGGGGGCAACGTCCACGTCGAGATGACATTCGGCGCCGACCTCTGGCCGGTCGAGGTCGACCCGGGTGAATTCGAACTCGCCATCCTGAACCTGTGCGTCAACGCGCGCGACGCCATGACGAGCGGGGGGACGATCACGATCGCCGTCGGCAACGAGCGCGAAGACGGCCCGGCCGGGCCAGTCGAGCTGGTCCAGCTGTCGGTGGCCGACACCGGATGCGGCATGCCACCCGAGCTCCTCACTCGAGTCTTCGAGCCGTTCTACACGACCAAGGATGTCGGCAAGGGATCGGGGCTGGGCCTGACGCAGGTCTACGGCTTCGTGCAGCAGTCCGGCGGCCGGATCGCGCTGGAGAGCCAGGTCGGGACCGGAACGCGGGTCGTGCTGCGCCTGCCGCGATCCCGGCTCGTTCCGGCGTCGCAGCGTGCCACCGCAACCGCGCAGCCGGCCGCGACAGACGACGACGCGCTCGGGCGGCGCGGGCAGGTGCTGCTCGTCGAAGACGACGGTGAAGTGGCAGCGCTCACGCAAGAGATGCTGAAGTGCCTGGGCTTCGGCGTCATACACGTCGGCGGTCCGGACGCGGCGCTCGGTGCGCTGGCCAACGGGCGCCCAATGGACTTCGTCATATCCGACATCATGATGCCGGGAGGCGTCAGCGGGCTCGAACTGGCCCGCGAGATCAGGCGCAGGCAACCCGACCTTCCGGTGGTGCTGGTCACCGGCTTTGCGGAAGCAGCACAGGGCATCGAAGACGGCCAGTTCGGGCTGCTGCTGAAGCCGTACACGGTCGAATCGCTGGGCGCCGCGCTGAGCAGCGCAATCCGCTGACGCGCGCGCGGTTTCGGCGGTCCAAAGAAAGACGCCGGCTTTGGGGCCGGCGTCTGGTGTCACATCGCTACGACTAGCGAATCATCGCGATCCAGGGCAGGCCGATCACCAGCAGCGCGACAAAGAAGATCACGCCGAAGATCGCGCCGAGGCGCCAGTAGTCCTTCGACGGGATGTAGCCGCTGCCGTAGTACACCGGGCTGGGGCCGGTCGCGTACGGCGTCAGGATGCCCATGATGCCGAGCGTCAGCGCGAGCAGCAGCGCGAAGGTGTCCATCGGCATTTCGGGGATGCCGAGTCCGACGGCCAGCATGACCGGCAGCATCGCCGTGACGTGCGCGGTGATGCTGGCGAACAGATAGTGCGTGAAGAAGAACACCGCCACCAGCACCAGCATCGCCATCGTCGGCGACACGCCGGTCATCTGCGCGCCGATCGTTTCGGCGAACCACTTGACGAAACCGACCCGGGCCAGTCCGTCGGCCAGTGCGACCAGCGTGGCGAACCACACCAGCGTGTTCCAGGCGGATTTGTTGGCGAGGATATCGTCCCAGCTGACGACGCGGCCGATGACCATCAGGGCAATCACGGCCATCGCAACGGTCGTGGCATTGACAAAGTCGCCGCCGAAGATCCACAGCGACAGTGCGAGCAGTACCAGCGCGGCGAGTCCGATTTCGCGTGTCGTCAGGCCGCCCATTTTCTTCAGCTCGCCCGCGGCCCAGTTCGGAACCTCGTCGCCGCTCTTGACGGTCGGCGGATACAGAACGTAGGTCAGCAGCGGGATCGCCAGCAGCAACAGAATGCCGACCGGTGCGAACGCCATGAACCACTCGGTCCAGCTGAACGAAACCTTGGCAGTCTTGTTGATCAGTTCGATCGCCAGCAAGTTGGGCGCCAGTGCGGTGATGAACATCGAGCTCGTGACGCAGGTGACCGCGATCGCGGTCCACATCAGGTAGCCACCGATGCGCCGCGACGATGGGTCATTGGGCTTGCTGTCATACAGCGCCGGCAGGTTGCGGATCACCGGGAACACCGTGCCACCGCTGCGCGCGGTATTCGACGGGGTGAACGGTGCAAGCAGCAGGTCGGCAAACGCGACGGCATAGCCGAGTGTCAGCGTGCGACGCCCCATGGTCTTGACCAGGCCAAGCGAAATGCGCCGGCCAAGACCGGTCTTCTCGTAGCCGAGCGCAAACATGAACGCGGCAAAGATCAGCCAGACGGTCGAGTTCGAGAATCCCGAAAGCGCCCACGTGAGCCCCGCGTTGGCCGGCTTGAAGCCCGCCTTGGCAAGATCGGCCGGGCCGAACAGAACGTAGGGTGCGAGCAGTGTGACCAGCACGACGCCGATCAGCCCGATCGCTGCGCCAGGCAGCGGCTCGAGCATCAGCCCGACGATCACGCCGGCAAAGATCGCAAAGAAATACCACGCGTGCTGCGCGAGACCTTCAGGTGGTGGAAACGCCGCGATGATCAGTGCAACGGCGATCGGTGCCAACGCCTTCCAGGGAAAGGCGTGTCCGCCCTTCGTGGCGGCAAGTGCGCTGGGTGCAGTGGCCGGCAGGCTGCCGGGGTTGACCGCGGTTGTCATGAATTCCTCCGTTCCTTGTGATCGGATCGATCCGGAATTCCACAACGCGGTCGGCACTCCGGACCGGGTATGGGTTGATTCTCGTCCCCACGTCAGCGCAGGGCATGACCTCGCTCAATCTCGCGGCCGCGGGCCATCGACTTTCTCGATGAGTGGCAACTGGCCAGGGGTGCAGTCGGTCTACGATGCATGCCTGGTTTCACTGTGGCGTTTCACGATGAGTACAAGCATTCCGGAAGCTGACATCACGCTTCGTGATGGACGCACCGTTCACCTTCGCGACATCCGCGCGACGGACGAGTCGGAAATCCTGCAGGCGTTCGACCGCATGAGCGAGGACGCCCGTTACATGCGCTTCATGCGTGTCGTGCGCGAGCCTAACCTCGAGAGATTGCGCAAGGCGCTCGCTTCATTTCCCGAGCACGGCATCGGGCTGGTGGCCACGGTGGCGGCGGCCGATGGCGTTGACATCGCCGGCAGCGCGGTTGCCATCATCGAAACCGATCCAAGTGCCTGTGAGTTCGCGATCAACGTCGATAAGACGTTCAGCGGTACCGGACTGGCGACCGCGCTGATGAAGCAACTGATCGTTTCGGCCCGGGATCGCGGTGTGAAGCTGATGGAGGGATACGTCCTTGCCGAGAACCAGTCGATGCTGCGACTCGCACAGCGGCTCGGATTCACCATCGCGCCCGATCCGGAGGATCGGGCGATACGCATCTGTTCCCTGCTGTTGCAGGGCTAAGGTAGGCAAAGATGACGCAGACGGAGAGGGCGTTTGCTGCGGCTGGATGATCGGCGAGTGATACCGTTCTGTTCGGCAACAACGGTGGTTCTGGTTTCATTCACTGAATCGGGCTCACGTGTCGGCTGACGGCGCGTGCTGCATCAATAGCGGAGGTTTCATGCCAGCAAAAGTCGATGTCTCCAAGCTCACACTGATGGACACGCTCGATCTGGCCCGTCTCATTGAGGTCGAGGCGTTCGAGCGGTACACCTTGTTTGCCAGACAGATCGGACGCAGTTTTTCCAACGATGCGGGATCAGTGTTCCAGTCGATGGCCGACAACGAGAAGAAGCACGGCGACGAGCTTGCCGGGAGGCGCCGCGCACTGTTCGGCGATCAGCCTGCAACAGTCAAACTCGACGACGTCTTCGATGTGGAGGCTCCGGACGTCGGTTCGACGCACCGGAACATGTCAGAGTTCGCCGCGTACCAGGTGGCGTTGCACTCCGAAAAGAAGGCTTTCGCGTTCTACGACCGGGCGCTGCGCTACGTGAACCAACCGGAAGTCAAGGCGCTGTTCGAGGAGTTGCGGGACGAAGAGGCCGAACACGTTCGCATGATCGAGGAGATCATCGCGAAGCTGCCGCCGTCGGCAAAGGTCGAAGTTGAAGACGAGGACGACACGTCGACGCGGATGGGCTACTAGCGAGTCCGCACTACGCGAGCCACTTGGCTCCCAGCCTGGCGGCCAATTCCGTCTCGATCTCCCTCGCGAGACTCATGACCAGCAGGTCCTCGTACTGCCTTGATATGTCGCTTGCTATCAGGCGATCCGCTTCGACCCGATCTGCGACGTCTTCTGGCTCTGCCTGGCCGGGCAATCCCTCGTGTATCGCGCCGACACGCGCACGGAAGTCGATGTGGCGACAGTCGGCGAGCTTGCTGGGCAAAGGAGTTCCATCCAGCAGCAACGGCAAGACGACCTTGCCTTGTTCGAGCGCCAGCGCGAACTCCTTTCGCACCTCATACGACGTGTGCGAGTGGTGGCACCAGAAAACAAGGACCACATTGGCTTCGGAAATTGCGGTTCCCAGCTCTTCGCGCCATCGGCCACTTCGGCGCATCGAGTCCGCGTCGCAGTAGACGATAGCGCCGTTGTTCGCACATAGAAGCGAAACAATCGCCGATACCAGCTCGTTATCCGCAGGGCTGTATGAGACGAAGATGTTCATGGCGCGCGGGGTGATATCCGTATTGGGCGACTCTCGAAGTCCGGCTGCTGCCGGAAGTGGCCGTGCCAGCCAGCAGCAGATCGCGCGTCCGACCTGGCAATGCCGCGTTCAGTTAGCTTAGCGTCGCCGCCCGCCGCCGGCTATCGGGTCGAACGGATAATCTGCCGAATGTTGCCGCAGGTGGGTGTCGTGAAGCCGCATCGCGCTCAGATCGTGGTCGTGCAGCGCAACGTGCTTTCCTTCCAGTACATGCCGTTGAGTCGTTCAGCCAGGCGCTCCACGGATCCGAGTTCGCCGCCGGTGAACGTCATGAGCGCAATCGGCCGCGAGCCGTCGCCTTCCTCCCGGTTCAGGGTGGCACATTCGAGTTCCGGCGCGTACTTCTTGGCCAGCGCGCGCAACTCGTCGTCCGTGGCTACCTTCGGGACATTCTGGAGCCAAAGCGTGGACATGGTTTCCTCCTCCCTGCTTGGTGAATGTGGCGCCGGCAGTCGTGCTCAGGCCCCTGCTGCCGGCCCGGCAGCCGCCTGCATTTCTTTGTAGCGCTCGATTGCCGCGCGTGCATTGAACAGCATCCGCTCGCGGCCAAGTCGATCGGCCAATCCGGCACGTCTGACCATCTCCAGAACGCCCGGGTTCAATCCGACGAGCCACACGACCACGCCGCTGGCGGTGACGCGCTGCTCGCCCTCCAGGAGGGTCTGCAGCGCCGAGTACTCGACATCAGGGACACGGCTCAAGTCGAGTGCCACCACGCGCGGCTGGTGCTGCTCGATCAGCGCGCGGATCTGGTCCGACACGTATTGCGCGTTGACGAAGAAGAGCCGTCCCTCGGGCCGCACGATCAGCAGGCCCTCGAAGGTCTCGTCGTCCGGGTGCTCGGGCGACAGCGGGCGCAGCACGTCGGCCCCGCGCTTGCGAACGATGACCGAGACGCGCGGGTGCGCCGTCTGGCTCGCCAGGCCGACCATCGACACGATGATCGCGACGACGATTCCCTTGAGCGTGCCGAAGAGCAGCACGCCAATGCACGCAATCAGTGCCCAGCGGAACTCCATCGTGCGCACGCTGCGTATCGCACGGAACTCGTCCGGCTGAATCAGCCCGACCGAGTACACGATGACGATCGCTGCCAGCGTGGCATTCGGCAGCAGGCCAAGGATTGGCGCGAGCAGCAGCATCGTCGCCAGTGCCGCGCCACCGGTGACGAGCGAGACCTTCTGCGATTGCCCGCCGGCCGAGCGCACGACGGCCGTCTGCGACGTGCCGCCGCCCGCCGGCATTGCGCCGAGCAGTGCGCCACCGACATTCGCGACGCCGGTCGCGATCAGTTCGCGGTTGGCATTGATCGGCGGGTCGGCAGGGCGCGCGAATGCACGGCCCGCCGCGATCGTCTCGGTGAAGCTCATCAGCGCGATGCCGAGTGCGGCGGGGGCCATGTCCGCGACGAGCGCGGCATCCGGCAACGTAATCGACGGCAGTCCTTGCGGGATCAGCCCGACCAGAGACACTCCCTGTGCCTCCAGCCCGAGCAGCCAGGCGGCTGCGATCCCGCCGGCGACGGCGACCAGCGGCGCGGGCGAGTGCGGCCATAGGCGTTCCATCCCGATCAGCACCGCGAACGTTGCGAGGGCCATGGCAAGCGTGATCATTGACGTCTGCGGCAAGTGCTGCGCGACGCTGACGACATCGAGGAAGAATCCCTGCTTGGTGATGTGGACCCCGAGCAGCTTCGGCACCTGGTCGAGCACGATCACCAGGCCGATGCCGGCCTTGAATCCGGTCAGCACCGGCGTGGAAATGAAGTTCGCGACGAAGCCCAGCCGCAGCAGCCGCGCCGCCAGCAGCATTGCGCCGACCAGCGCGGTCAGTGTCGCGGTCGCGGTGATAAGCCGGCCGGCATCACCGTCCGGCACCGACAGCCCCAGCTGCGTCCCGGCCAGGATCGCCAGCGTGGTCGTCGAACTGACACTGAGCACGCGCGAAGTGCCGAGCAACGCGTAGATCACCATCGGGATGAATGCCGTGTACAGGCCGACGGCAACCGGCAACCCCGCGACGGTTGCATAGGCCATCGCCTTCGGCAGTACAACGGCCGCGGCCGTCAGGCCGGCGACGACGTCGAATCGCAGACCCGGACTGTTACCGACCGTGGCGGAGGCTGCCGGAGGGGTATGCGCCACTCGAAATTCTCAATCGGTGAATGCAGATGGCATGCACGGCCCCGCTCAGAACGAGATGCCGATCATGCTGACGACGATCTGTTCGTCCGATCCGGGGTTGAACCAGTACCCGCCGATGGTCATGCGACGCCACGTGAACTGCACGAACGGGCCGCGCTGGATGTCACGGCCGCTGTCGTAGGCATTGGTGCGCTGGCCCGCGAGTCCGAAGCGCAGCCACTCGAACGGCCGGTAGCCGAGCTCGCTCCACGCATAGAGATAACTTTCCCGCACGTCGACGCTGCTGCGCACATATTCACCCTCGAGGTAGAAGTCGAGCGACTTCCAGCCGAGGCTCGCTTCCAGGCCGGGCACGAACCCGCGGGTATCTCCCCAGACGCCGCCCAGCAGCGGAGTCAGCTCCCAGGTGAAGTCCTCGCCGCCGGAAAACGTCCAGCCGACGAACGCCGAGCGCGCGCCGATCGATTCGTAGTTGTACCTGGCCTCGAGGTGCAGGGCGCCGCGGTCGGCGACTGCGATCGCCGATGTGTAGTTCTCGCCATTGCGCACGAACGTCGGGTAGGCGGTAAGCCCGAATTCCCACGCGGGACGTTCCGGCGACGCGGCGCGTCGACCCGCTGCTTCGCCTTCGTCTGCGAACGCCGGCACGCTGACGGCGGCCGTCCATGCAAGCAGGACGAACGATATGTTTCTCATCCGCCTAATGCCATCACGGCGGCAACGACCGCTGCGCCCAGTGCGGTCATCATGAGTCCCACTTTCCAACTGCCATAGCCGGCGTATCGGCCCAGTACGAGCCCACCGAAGAACAGCATCACGAGCGCAATTCCGCGCGACAG
Source organism: uncultured beta proteobacterium (assembly GCA_963712485.1). Classification (GTDB taxonomy): domain Bacteria; phylum Pseudomonadota; class Gammaproteobacteria; order Burkholderiales; family Burkholderiaceae_F; genus JALORV01. The sequence goes on along the minus strand of CAVQID010000056.1, from coordinate 6,426 downwards.
GTTCTTCGCGCTGGCGACGTCGTCGATCAGCACGAAGGGCAGGACCACCGGGAACGTCGAAACGACCACCCACAGAAATACACCGAGAGCCGCAAGGAGGTCATCCGACCTCAGCCTGGGTCGTTCCGGCAGGGATGGCAGGCCAATGATCCGCCCGCGTATCGCTTCGATTTCGGTCTCTGAGACGAGACCCGCTGCGACCTTCGACAGTGAGCCCTGGATGATTTTGCGCCCCGCTTCGCCATCCGCCGCCGACCGCACCGAGCGGATCAGCGTGATCAGCCGGCCACGGTCAGCCACCGTTCGAACCAGGTACATGACGGCGTCGACGAGTCCCCACGCGAGATTGCAGCCGAGCGCCGCTGCCAGCACGGCGCGAATGTCGTCGCGCCCCGCCTCGGTCACCGAAATGGCGCCGACGAAGGTAAGGGCCATGAAGAGCCCGAACAGCATCTCGGAGACCCGGTCGACGGGACTCAGAAGTGGTTCCCGCTTTGTTTGCACGGGGAGGTATTCAGCGCTCAATGTGATTCCTCTTCATGGGTGGGTCGGCGTGACTGACGCACCGCAGGTTCCGCGTCGTGCCACGCAAGCTTCAACCGACGCCGCCTCGCAGTGGGTTCATGTCGTCTCGTCGATGGGCCTGGCGGGGCGCTGCGCGTTGCCGAGGGCATCCGGTTCGAGTCCCACATCGACCGCAAAACTCGTCTCCGAGCTCGCGACGTTCCGCGCGCCGTTCCGGTGTCAGTACTTTTCCGGCACGAACTTGAACGGGTAGTCGATCGCCTTGTACTTGCCGATCTTGCGCTTCGGCAGCTTGACCTTCTCCTGCTTGAGGTCCTTGTACGGCACCTGCTTGAGGATGTGGCTGATGACGTTGAGCCGCACGCGCTTCTTGTCCTCCGAGCGGGCGACGTACCAGGGCGCCGTTCCGGTGTCGGTTGCCTTGAACATCTCGTCGCGGGCGCGCGTGTAATCGTCCCAGCGGTCGTAGGACTTGATGTCCATCGGCGAGAGCTTCCAGATCTTGCGACCGTCGTCGATGCGCGAAGAGAGGCGCCTTGTCTGTTCCTCGGGACTCACTTCCAGCCAGTACTTGAGCAGGATGATTCCGGACTTGATCATCAGTTGCTCGAAGAGCGGAATGGTCTGCAGGAAGCCCTGCGCCTGTTCCTCGCTGCAGAAACCCATCACACGCTCGACGCCGGCGCGGTTGTACCAGCTGCGGTCCCAGATTACGACTTCGCCGGCGGCCGGCAGGTGCGGGATGAAGCGCTGCCCGTACATCTGCGACTTTTCGCGCTCGGTCGGAGCGGGCAGGGCGATGACCCGGAACACGCGTGGGCTGACACGCTCGGTGATCGCCTTGATCGTGCCGCCCTTGCCGGCGCCGTCGCGGCCCTCGAACACGATGCAGACCTTGAGTCCCTTTTCCTTGACCCATTCCTGCATCTTCACGAGTTCGACATGCAGCTTCTTCAGTTCGCGCTCGTAGTCCTTGCTGGATAACCGGTCGTTGCCCGCGGCGGCAGCTGACGTATCCCCAGCGTCGTTGCTGGCCTTTCCCTTCGGCGGGATCTTGCCAGCCCCGGTCGGACGAGCCGGAACCTTCCGGTTCGCGTTCTTCTTTGCCATGCTATCTCCCTGTCAGTTCCTTCTGTCGATCGGTACTGTGATGCTCTGACCTTGATGTGGCCTGAAGGCCGACGGCGGTTTGCGTCATTGCTCACCGATCCGTGTTCCCTTGGGCCGGAAGGCGACGCGGCGTCCGTAGTCCTCGCTGTCCGAGCGGGCGGCGTCAGCCGCCAGCCGGACTGCCTCCACGTAGGGCAGGGGGGCCTTGCTCCGCGCGACTTCGAGCAGCTTGGTCTGCTCATTCACCTGAACACTGTACTTCGCGAGGTTGTACAGGACGTACATCACGAAGAGGTTGTCCGAGTCTTCGTACTCGCCCTGCTCGCTGCGGAAATCCCGCGACAACACGGAAGGAAACCGATTGGGCAGATCCCTGAAGGCGACTTTGGGGTCATCGTGCGGATCGATGTAGGTCGAGCCGGGGTACTTCTTGTACAGCACCGCATCCAGCCGGTATCCGCGCGCGTTCCACTGTTCCAGGAGCTTCATTGCCATCTCTGTCGGGATATTGGCGTGGGCTGCGGCGACGATGCGACGCCCGGAAAGGAAGCGCGCGCTCGTGACCTCGAGCGTTTCATAACCAGCGCCGTACCGGAACGCCGAGCCGATCGTCTTGGCGCAATTCAGGCGCAGATAGTCGTATTTGACCTCGCGGTCGTGGTACGCGGTGTTTTGCGCCTGCTTGTGATAGTCGTCGTTGAGGCGCTTCATGAAACTGGCGAGCGCCTGCTTCTCCTGAACCGGCACGTCGTAGACGCGGATGCCGATGACCGATCGCTTGTAGATCTCGCCGAAATCCAGGCCGAATGACGCGTTGTCGCCCAGCGACGAGGTCGTCTTGAACAGGTATTCCGATTTCGGTATCGCGACCATCAGGTCATCCGTGTAATGGCCCTTGGCATGCTTGCGCGACCGGTCGGCGTAGAAGTTGGCCGAGTAAACGGTTTCGACCTCAGTATCGGGACCGCGGATCGCCAGGGCCAGGTGCCCGGCGGAGCCCCCGTTCGACGTGCCGTAGCTGATCAGCAGCTCGAGGTCGTATGGATCCTGCCGAAGCAACGCGGCGAACTCCTCGATATTCGCGGGCTGCGCGCCACCTTTGGTTCCGAACTCCGCCGCTACCGGACTTGCGACGAAAGCCAGCCACGCAAACGCCAGGCCGAGCACAGTCCGTCGTCTGGTGCCGGCGCGGCTGGATGTCATTGGGTGCTTGCGGTCCCGGCTGCGGATGGACGGTCCACCGACGCAGCGACCTTGGCAGGTTCTTCCTGCCAACCGCCGCCGAGTGCCCTGTAGAGCTGGACCACGCTGACGGACTCGTCGCGTCGAGCCAGGACGAGATCGCGCTCTGCGTCGAACAGCTGGCGCTCGGTATCCAGAACTTCCAGGTAACTGGCCACTCCACCCTCGTATCGCAGGTTCGCGACCTCGCTGGCATCCACCAGCGCGTTGACCAGCAATTCCTGCTGCCCGCGAAACTCCTGCCGCTTGCGTACGTCGATCAGCGCGTCCGACACCTCGCGCAGCGCCTGCTGCAGTGTCTGCTGGTAACGCAGGGCCGCTTCCTGAGCCAGAGCTTCGTTGAAGTCGACGTTGGCCCGCAGACGCCCGGCGTTGAAGATCGGCAGCGTGATCGCGGGCAGGGCGCTGAACACTCCGTACGGTCCGAAGTTCGCGCCGCTGATCGTCGAGCTGCCCGCTCCGGCAAAGCCCGAAATCGTGACTTGCGGGTAGAGCAGGGACTTGGCGACGCCGATCTGTGCGTTGGCGGCGACGAGGTCCTGCTCGGCGGCGCGGATGTCCGGCCGTCGCGTCAGCAGTTCCGTCGGCAGGCCCGGCGGCAGCGCCGGGGCCGCGATCTGTTGTTCGAGCGGACGTCCGCGCTTGATCGGCCCCGGATTCTGGCCGAGCAGAATGTTGATGAAATTCTCCTGCTGCTCGATCTGGCGCTGGATCTCGGGGATCGTTTTCGTCGCGCTGTACAGCAGCGTCTCCGCCTGCCGCACGTCGAGGATCCCGGCCACGCCGCCTTCAAGCCGGGCGTTCACCAGTTCCAGCGACTGCTTTCTGGAGGCCACGGTGCGATTGGAGATCTCGAGGTTGAGATCGAGGGCGCGCAGGGTCAGATAGGCACGTCCGACCTCTGCCACCAATGTCGTGATGACGCCGTACCGGAAGTCTTCGCTGGCGAGCAACTGGGCCTGCGCGGCCTCGGTGCCCCGACGGTACCGACCCCAGAGGTCCAGTTCCCAGGCCACGTCGAATCCGGCCTGCGGCTGGAACGTGCTGTCGGGCGACGGGCGTTCGGAACCGGTGAAGGAGTTGTACGGACCTATCGCGCTGCCGTCCACCGTCGGGAAGATCGGCGAACGGGCGATCGTGACCTGGCTCTGCGCCTGCAGGATGCGCGTTGCGGCCACGCGGACGTCGAAGTTCTGCTTCAACGCAGTGCGGATCAGCTCCTGCAGATCCGGGTCCGGAAAGACGGTCCACCACGCGAGATCGCCGTACGTCGGCGCGCTGGCGGCCGTCGGCACCGCGTCGGTACCGCGATAGTCCGCAGGCAGGGAGACGTCCGGCCGTTTGTAATCCGGACCGACCATGCAGCCGGTGGCGATGATCGCGGCGGCGCAGGCGAGGAGAGCGTGTCTGTGGCTCATTACTCGGCTCCCTGTTCTTTCGGAGCGACCGAAGGTGCCGTCGACTTCGTCTTTCCGCCGGCGTCCCAGACCTTCGACGAACGTGTAGTTGCCCGGAATGATGAAGACGCCCAGCGCGGTCGCGACCAGCATGCCCCAGAAGACACCGGTGCCCATCACGTTCTGCGCGCCGGCGCCGGCCCCGCTCGCCAGCATCAGCGGCACGACGCCGAGGATGAAGGCGAACGCGGTCATCAGGATCGGCCGGAAACGCAGGCGCGCCGATTCCATCGCCGCCTCCTCGAGCGAGGCGCCGCTTTCGTGCTTCGCCTTGGCGAACTCGACGATCAGGATCGCGTTCTTTGCCGCCAGTCCGATCAGCATCACGAGGCCGATCTGCACGTACACGTTGTTGTCGAAGCCCATCAGCCAGACGCCGAAGAAGGCGCCGAGGGCCACCAGCGGCGACCCGAGCAGCACCGCCCACGGCAGTCGCCAGCTCTCGTACAGAGCTGCCAACAGCAGGAACACGCAGACGATGGCCATGATGAACGTCGGCCCGGCAGGCGGAGCGATCTTCTCCTGGTACGACATCGACGAGAAGGCGAAGCCCATCTCCGACGGCATCGTCTCGGCGAAGACCTGTTCGAGCGCCGCGAGCGCCTGTCCGGAGGTGTAGCCGGGCGCGGCGGAGCCCTGGATCTCGACCGAGCGCAGCAGATTGAAGCGGGTCGTCAGTTCGGCTCCGGTGACGTCGCGGATGGTGACTAGGGTCGATAGCGGCACCATCTCGTTGGTCGTCTTCGAGCGGACGTAGATCTTGCCGATATCCTCCGCCTTCAGACGCTGTGCCGCGTCGGACTGCACATAGACGCGATACAGCCGCCCGAAGCGGTTGAAGTCATTGACGTAGGAGCCGCCCAATGTGGTCGACAGGGCCAGAAACACCTCGTTGACCGGAACGCCCAGCGTGCGGGCTTTCTCGCGGTCGAGATCGACCCTGACCTGCGGGTAATTCGGGTCGAAGGAGGTGAACACCGTGCCGAGCTCGGGCCGCTGCCTCGCTGCAGTGATGAACTTCTGCGACTGCTCGCCCAACTGCTCGATCGTCAGCGAACCGCTGCGGTCCTGCAGGAAGTAGTTGAAGCCCGATGCGGCTCCGAATCCGGACAGGGTCGGGATGTTGAAGGCGAAGATGACTGCCTCGGGAATCGCCGCGAACTGCGGCCGCAACCCACCCATGATGCCGTTGACGTGCAGCGCCTTGGTCTTGCGCTCGTCCCACGGCTTCATGCGCACGAAGATCGTGCCGTAGTTCGGCTGATAGGTGCTGGTCACGGCCCCGTAGCCTCCGACCGTCTGATAGGAGTCGAGTCCGTCGGTCTTGGCCAGGATGTCCTCGACCTTCTTCAGCACGAGGCTGGTGCGCTCCAGCGACGCACCGGCTGGAAGCTGGACGTTGACGCCAAAGATGCCCTGGTCCTCGTCCGGGATGAAGCCGGCCGGCAGCACGCGTGCGAAAAGACTCGCCCCGATCGCCACCGCGACAACGATGCCGATCGTCAGCAGCGAACGCCGCACGAGCACGCGCGACACGTTCACGTAACCCTTGGTGGTGACGTCGAAGGCCTTGTTGAAGCCCTTGAAGAACGTTCCGAGCGGACCGCGCATCGGCTTCGGCTGCTTCAGCATCATCGCGCACAGCGCCGGTGTCAGCGACAGCGCGTTGAAGGCCGACAGCAGCACCGAGATGGCGATGGTCAGCGCGAACTGCTTGTACATGCTGCCGACCAGTCCGCCGAGCATCGCGACGGGGACGAACACCGCCGAAAGAATCAGCGCGATGCCGATCACCGGTGCCGTCACCTCTTCCATTGCCTTGATCGTCGCTTCCTTCGGGTTCAAGCCCGTGCTCGAGGTGGTGGATCACTGCCTCGACGACGACGATGGCGTCGTCCACCACGATGCCGATGGCGAGCACGAGGCCGAACATCGACAGCGTGTTGACCGAAAACCCGAGCATCGGGAAGAAGATGAAGGTGCCGATCAGCGACACCGGGATCGTGATCAACGGGATGATCGTTGCGCGGATGTTCTGCAGGAAGATGAAGACCACCAGCGTCACCAGGATCAGCGCCTCGACGAAGGTATG
>CAVQID010000055.1:0-9417 GCA_963712485.1 uncultured beta proteobacterium | reverse complement strand
TCCGAGTTCAGCCGCGCCCGCCGGGCGTCGGCTCTACAACGATGAGTTAGGTCGATGCACTCGTTGACCCCGCTACTTGAGGAAAGGTCTTGCTTCGACCGTAACGCCGTGCCTTGGACTCTGGATTTCAATGTTCCGAAACTCGATATACCGAACGATCAAGGCGTCATCCGCAACCCATTGGATCTGCACGGGTGCCCCTCCGCCAGGCGCTCCGAACGATCGATCTATGTCTGTAACTGCTGCGTTGCCGGGGCCACGCAGGAAACTTAACCAGCGTGGATGGACGGAAACGTGAATCGACTCTTGAGTGGTAGCTCCACAGTCGTAAGCAAATACACGAGCAACGTACGAGCGGTCTGGAGAGCGAGTTTCGGAAATTGTTGAGGATCCGCGAAGCACCCAGAGCGCGACATGGTCTGCATTGCCAATTATCAACGCGAGACCAGTAAGGCAAATGAGAGCTAAGACAATGCCTCGCGAACGCATGAGACCTAACGTTCGAGTTGAGCCGGGCACGACGGCAGGACGGCAAGGCCCGGACTGAGAAAATGTACCGCGTACCTCAGGCCGGGCCTTGCTGGCCTGCCGTTGGGCCTCGGCTCGAACGAGGGGTTAGGCCGCACCGCCCCGACTACTTAGCAGTGAGGAACGTTACTCCCCACTTTGCATGTATTGCCTTACGGCGATGCTCATCGAGCGCCCCGCTTGCCGCGCATTCACGGATCTCTCCGAGCAACTCGTCGAATCCGCCCGGGCGGAAGATCATCAGTGCGCGGGCGACCGTACCGCTGCTGTTGCGGAAGGAGTGCGGAACGTCGCATGGAATCACGACGATCGATCCGGCCTCGGCGACGTACCGCTGGTCGCCTGCCTGGAACTCGTAAGCCCCCTCAAGCACGTAGTAGAACTCTTCGTCCCGGTCATGGACGTGTGGAGGCACGCCGTCGCCCGGCATCGTGGTCATTTCGCAGACGCAGTATGAGCCTTCGGTCTCCCGACTTGAGAGGCGGACGGTCGTCCCGGGCGGTAGTGGCCCCTCCGGAGGATTCACAAACTTTGGTGAAGGTCTCATGGCTGCCTCCGAGAGCATGCGTTGTAGGCCTCGCGACCAGACGTGCGGAGAGCGGTGCGGTGCGTGTTTGTGCGGCCTAACGTTCGACATGAGCGGCGGCCGGAAGCAAGCGAAGCTTGCTGGAGGACGTCCGCTCGATGGAGTGGTTAGGTGACTGTGTGCAGAGGCTGGACATGCGAATACATGTAGAAGTTGCCCGGACGACCGCGCACCAGGCGATAGCTTCGAAGTAGCCCTTCTCGGATGAAACCACAGCGCTCGAGAACCGACGCCGAGCGAGCATTGGATTCCAGAACCGTCGCCTGAACGCGGAGTAAGCCAGCGCTGGCATGTGCCCACGCGACCAGCTTCTGGCAGATGGAGGTGGCAATGCCCTTACCCCAGACGCTCGGCGCGAGATCGAACGCAAGCTCGGCCGAGCGGTTCTGCGGCGACACCGTGTGAAAGCCTGCAGTACCGACCAGCTCGTCGGTGGAGCGAAGCGCGATCGCCAGGCGCAGCAACGAGGACTCCGTGAAGGCCTCAGGCGCCCAGACATACGGCGAAAGCTCCGTGGACGACGACAGGTTCCAGCTCGTGTGTTCGAAGACGGCGGGCGTAGATAGATAGGCGTACCAGACAGGCAGATCTGCCTCGACGATCGGGCGCAGCGTGACCAGCTCATGGCTCGACTCGGGCAGTGCAGCGAACAGCATGATTCACCTAACGTGATTTATCTGAGTGTTTTGACGAATAACCGGGTCACCCGGTCACGTTAACTAAATCTTGCGCCCCGCTGGAAACCGTTGTCCAGAGCCAATTGCCGCGGCGGATACTGAATTTCTATACAGGTATAACCAGCTACGAAATCCGGCAGCTAGTGTCCGGAGCTCTTAGCAGGAAATGTCCGCTTGGGAGATAGACCCCTCGCCTTCGGCCGAGGCCGCTTCTGGCCGACTCCGCCTATCCCGGCTCGTCGAAGAGCCACTGCTATCGCACTTGGCCATAACGTCGCCGTACGGTCCGAATCCGAACTGTCTGTAGAAACCCTGAACCTGCTGATCAGCCACCGAGCATGAGGCGCCAGACCCTTAGGCTGGACAGCATTCTCGACATCAGTTCTTTGCCGATGCCTCGCCCCTGATATTCGGGATGGACGGCCACGTCATAAACGACGGCGTGGTACTCACCGTCAGTGATGGCTCGGGCCGGCGCCTGCGCGCGCCGGCTCGTCCTCAGCCCAGCTTGCCGGATCGCGCTCGGCGCAGGACCGTGGGGTCGGCCGAGCCGCATGCTGTCGTAGCGTCAATCACGTGGCACAGGACGAGTTCGCCGCTGCCATTGAAAGGCCCGCGGTGAACGCTGTTCCTCACATATGTTTCGGCCGCTTCGTCATTCGATGTTGCCCTTGGCGACTCCTGGTCGAGGATGGCCAGTAAACGCGGCGACGCCACTCTTGACTGTCTGATGCGAATCGAAACGAGTCGCACTGAACACGAACGGATTGCCGTCAGAGCCACACGGCATCGCTCAAATGCTGTCGCGTGGCACTAGAAACAGAGTAGAAGAGATGATGCAGAGCGATAAACAACCCCAGGCGGCTATCGGCACACAACATACGAGCTCGCTACTCGGCCGCAACGGCACTTCGAAGCGTCTCAGATTGAATGGAAAGACCAATGAGTAACAGCATCGCATTTCGTGTCATCCGTTTTATCTTTTGTGCTTGCGCAGTTTTGGCCGGCCCTCTGATTGGCATGGGCGCTGCAATCGCCCAAGCCCTGGTACCGAAGGGCGACCTCACGATCAAGGGCTTAGGCCCTATACGCTTGGGAATGACCGCCAAAGAGGCTAGAGCGGCGAGTCCTTTGTCGCTGCATAGTCGGGACGACGCAATTGCAGGAGGATGCCGAATTTGACGCTCTGGTAACCAAAGAGGGGATAGGGGAATCTCATGGTTTATATCAGGGACAAAAGACAGTCGCGTTCATGGCATCTGTACTAGCTCTCCGGACACAAGCACTCATATCGGTATTCGCGCTGGCGATCCTCAGCAGAAGCTGAGTGGCTTGCCGCGCGATCGAACGAAGGTGGAAACACGATCCGATGTCATGAAGATCTACGTAATAAGGTCGGCCGATCCGGCAGATCGGGCGTACGGACGCGTGGATTACTACTTTCTCTAAGGTCGTGCAGGATGTTTGTGTCGGTCGACCAAGTATCCGAGAGGCCGAAAAAGATGGCGGTTGCTAGAAGTCGAAATGCTGATTTGCAGTGGGTCGTCGACGTTTCGTTGCCGTGCAACGTTTCGTCGTATCAACATCAACGGAGTCAAGAAATGAAACTGCAGTCATCCGCTATGCGTTTAATGAGCCTTGTCGTCATCATCGTCGGGGCAGCACTGCAGCTTGGCGCTTGCTCATCCAAACAAGATGACGTACTCGGCAAGTGGGAATCGGATGATCAGAAGACAAAAGTAGAGTTTTTCGAGGACAAGACGCTTACGCTTTCTGACAAACACGGTATGGGTGGTGACCTCTCAGGCAAGTGGATCTTGCTAACCGACGGCAGAATCAAAGTCGATTTGGTTTTTGCGGGGATGCCCGGTCCACCTTCGATGGGCGCCCTAAAGGGTGGAAAGCTGGCGCTAAGTGAAGGAATATTTGAGAAGCAGGAACTGGTCTTGAAGAAGGTTGGAAAGTAGTCCCGAGTGAGAAGCGCCAGACGACATTGAGTTAAGGCACGTCGCCACCGACTTCGGTGCACGTGGGGAAAGTCGTCAACGTGCGTGTGTGACGAGTGGGCGCGTCAGCCATGGTGTGAAGGCCAACGAGTGTGGGGCTTCGATGTTCAAACTATCTTCCTTTCTAGCTCTCTTCGGATTTCTCGGCGTAGGCCCTGCCGTTGCTGCAGAGACGATAAGCGAATACATCCTAAGCTCTGGAAAACTCGCGAATGTCTCGACGGTGAAGTCTCAGGGAGACAAATGGAACGACTCAAATTCACGTCGAGGTTGCGACGTGCTCCTGTTTAGTCCGGCATCGATTTGGAGTCCGCGGTTAAAGATACCTGTGTTTCGACTTGGGTTGCATGCTGCCCGCGCGAGCGCGGGCAGCATGCGCTTGCGCAAACTGCTGCGGCGTGAGGTAACCGAGCGCGCTGTGCGGCCGTTCGGTGTTGTACTCAAGCCGCCAGGATTCGATTGCGGCCTGCGCGTGCGTCAGCGTCAGGAACCAGTGCTCGTTCAGGCACTCGTCGCGCAGCCGCCCATTGAAGCTTTCTACGTAGGCGTTCTCGTTGGGCTTGCCCGGCCTGATGAAGGCGAGCCGGACGCCGCTTGGATACGCCCATGCATCCAGCACCTGGCTCTCGAACTCGGGACCATGGTCGACCGTGATCGACTCCGGCAGGCCGCGCGTTTCGGCCAGCCGTTGCAATACGTCTCGCCGCGCAGCCCCGGCAGCGAGGTGTCGACCTCGATGGCCAGGCTCTCGCGGGTGTAGTCATCGACGATCGTCAGGCACCGCAGCCGACGGCCATTGGCCAGACCGTCGGCCACGAAGTCCATCGACCAGCTCACGTTGGGCTGGATCGGCTTGGGCAGTGGCCGTCGTTCGACTGGCCCGATGCGTTTGCGCTTGCGTTGCCGCACCGTGAGTCCGGCATCGCGGTACAGCCGGTAGGTACGCTTGCGGTTGATCGGCCACACCCTCGCGGCGCAGCAGCACGTGCAACCGTCGGTAGCCGTAGCGTCGCTTGTCGGCCGCCAGCTCGACCAGCCGGGCGCTCGCCGCAGCCTTGTCACCCTGCTGGGGCTGGTACCGGTACAAGGAGCGCGAGATACCAACCAGCCCACAGGCCCGGGTCACGCCCAGCCGATGCGCCTGCATCGCTTGGCGACCGCGTCGCGCCTGGCCTGTGGGCTTACCACTTTCGGCTCAGCAAATCCTTCAGCGCCGCCTTGTCCAGCTCGGCCTCCGCCAGCAGCCGCTTGAGCTTGCTGTTCTCGGCTTCCAGTTCCTTCAGCCGCCGCAGCTCCGCCACGCTCATGCCAGCGTACTTGGCTTTCCAGTTGTAAAACGTCGCATCCGATATGCCGTGCTTCCTGCAAAGCTCGCTGACCTTCGCTCCGGCCGCGCCTTCCTTCAGCACGCAGATGATCTGCTCTTCCGTCGAATCGCTTCTTCTTCACCGTCCGCTCCTCCTCGCATGAAGCGGACTCTAATCGGCTACCGGACTAATCTAGGGGAGCACGTCGGTTGGTTTGGAAGCGCTGCCTAGTCAAGGTGCCACAGCTGCGCGGCTTCAACGTGGGTTTGATGGGTATCAACTCGTCATTGACCTCAGTCGGGTTGCGCAATCTGTTCCGCCAGGCTGTGGAACGAAGTTGGCGATTCCTTGGAAAATGGTTCGAGCGCGCTTCGAGAAACAGAGCGAGTCTCCAGAATACTGGGTGCCTAAACTCTCTGAAGCAGATGGCAAGCGCGCCCAAACGGTATCCTGGAAGCAGGGAGATTGTGCCGGGGTTGCAACCTTCGAAGAGCCGCTATACAAGTCTTTAGGTCTTCCCGGTCGACAACCGTATCAAGACTACGGACTCACACCACCTAGGAGTCAGCACGAGAAGTTTCAGGTTGTGCAGCTGAGTCTGGCGGGTGCGGGTAACAAAGGGCGCTACGCATTTGTCGTGCCATTCGTCGAAGCGACGTGGCGACAATAGAATTTCTGTCGATTGTTTGCCTTGCTCTGCCAATGCGCTCTTCGGCAAAGGTCGCTACTCGAACACAAAGTAATACGGCACTGACCTGCCCGGTTTCTTCGGACCAATGATTTCTGGAAAGATGGCTCTTCGTCAGCGAGGAGCCGATGAAGAAGAGTCGATTTACCGAAGAGCAGATGGTGGCGATCCTGCGGGAAGCGGATCGCAGCTCCGTGGCCGAGGTGGCCAGGAAGAACAAGGTCAGCGAGCAGACCATCTACACTGGCGTAAGCACTTCGGCGGCCTGGCGCCGGCCGACGTCAAGCGCCTGAAGACGCTCGAGACCGAGAACGCCCGGCTGAAGAAGCTGCTGGCCGAGCGCGACCTGGACATCGAAGTCCTGAAGGACATCAACCGCCGAAAGTGGTGAGCCCGCAGGCGCGGCGTGAGCAGATCGCGTTCGCCTGCGAACGCGGTCTGTCGAAGCGCCGCGCCTGCGGGCTGCTCGAGATGGCCCGCTCCGGCCTGAGCTACGAGCTGCGGCTGCCGGCCAAGGACGCGCCGGTGATCGACGCCATGCGCGCGTTGTCGGCGCAGTATCCGCGCTACGGCTACCGGCGCATCCGCATCTTCCTGCAGCGCCAGGGCCACAGCCCTGGGCTGGCACCGCGCCCACCGGCTGTGGCGGCAGGCCGGGCTGCAGCTGCCGCGCCGGCGGCCGCGGCGACGCATCGCCACCGGCCGGCCCCGGCCGTTGCCGGCGGCCAGCGCCAACTTCGTCTGGGCCTACGACTTCGTGTTCGACGCCTGCGCCAATGGCCAGCAGATCAAGTGCCTGACGATCGTCGACGAGTACACCCGCGAGTGCCTGGCCATCGACGTGGCCGGCTCGATCCGCTCGCACCGGGTCATCGAGGTGCTGGCGCAGCTGATCAGCACCCACGGCGCGCCGCGCTATCTGCGCTCGGACAACGGCCCGGAGTTCGTCTCGCGGGCGCTGCTCGAGTGGATGCAGCAGGAGAACATCGAAACGGCCCTGATCGATCCGGGCAAGCCGTGGCAAAACGGCGCCGACGAGAGCTTCAACGGCAAACTCCGCGACGAATGCCTGAGCCTGGAGTGGTTCCGCTCACGCACCGAGGCGCGCGTCGTGATCGAGAACTGGCGCCGTCACTACAACGCCGTGCGGCCGCACAGCAGCCTGAACTACTTGACCCCGCACGCCTTCAAGCAGCAGCATCACCCTTCACCCAACCGAGCCGTCCTCCAGGAATGAATGGCTCGAAAAAGCCGAGGCAGGTCACATCGCCTCCGAGTGCCGTTGATCGCAATGGCCAGGATGACGCTTCCGCGCCAGGAATCGAACTGTCGCTACTTCCGGTGGACAGACGCAATGCACTTCAATGAGCATGCCCGGGAGCGACATCAGCCACGCTACGGGTGTTCCTGAGTCTGTTTTTGACTTCGGATGCTTCCACCAAGAAGACAACACCCCGCCGTTGGATCGCTGCGCCGCATCCGTCAACATCGCGTCGGCACGTCGGCTTAGCACCTCGCGGAGCTGAGGACTCTCTGCGGCGGCGTCCCCAAACAACGATTCCAAGTAAGCGTCCTTGTCAATGAAAGGAAGCCACAAGTCTTCGGCGAGGCTGGCCGCCACTGTGGACTTTCCGCTGGCCGGAAGCCCGCTGACAATGATGAACAGTGGAGCGATCACATCACCCAGTATCGAACTTGTTGCTCGTGACGGCTATCCAGACCCTTCGACGCACGCCTTCAGTCGACCGAGGCTGCCATCCCGGTCAAGAAGTATCGAACAGCCTCCTTTGACGAAAGCCGCCGTGCCGCAATCCGGCGGAGTTGCCGCCCATGCGACTCCGGTGACACCGAACTCAACTTCTGGACCGCCCCGAAAGAACACTCGCACCGACTGAACGAGGCCCCAATCCTCGCGACAAACCTCATGCGCTTCCCCAAAGGTGGAAACCCAGGTGGTGTCGACGAAGAGTCGGCTCGGTTCTCTGCAAACGAGGACCAAGTCGACGTCCGAGTCCGGCCTCGCATCGCCACGGGCGTGCGAGCCAACGACCGCCAGGCCGAGGACGTCGTCGCGCAGCTCAGCCCACCTTCGGATGTCGTTAAGCAGGGGTGCGGCGTTGGTCTTCAAGGTTGATTGTCGGCGTTCAGTCGACGCTCTTTGCGTCAGATTCCGGATCGCGTGATCGCTTTCGGCACAACTCCATGCAGACCTGCCATGGCCGGTTCGGGCCGACTAGGCATAGAAGCATGATTAACCCGCTTTGAGAGCCACGGCCAGGTAATGATCGCTCGCCCCGATCAGCGCTTCCTCGCGTTCGACCGTCCGCGCGACCTGCATGAGGTCCTGCAGCCGTTGCGGGTCGGCAACGCGAGCGCTGATGTCGGAAAGGAAGCCGCCCGGCCCTTCGATCCCCAATACGCCTTCGAGCGCAAATCCGGCCGCGACGACTTCGGCCCTGAGTTCTTCCGGACGGTGAAAGTAGGAGGTCGTGAAGTAGATGACCTGGTCCGTCGGATTGCGATGCTGGCCTTCTCGCACGTCACGCTCGACGATCGGCGCAAAGGCCTCGTCCCGAAGCAGGTCAAGCGTCATGGCCACCAGAAGCGATGCCCACCGTGAAATCGCAGCGCCAAACAGGACGCCGCCGGGCTTGAGCACCCGCCATGCCTCGCGCAGGGCCTTGTGCCGATCGCTGGCCTCGACCAGGTGGTAGAGCGGCCCCAGGAGCAGAACGACGTCGACCGATTGATCGGCGAACTGCAGCGACCGGGCGTCGCCCACTCCGCAGGACTTGAGTGGTGGCTGACGACCGTCATTGAGTCGCTCCGCTTCGGCTACCAGGCGCGGTGTCAGGTCAACGAGGTGGACGTCATAGCCCAGATCGGCCAGCCAGAACGCATACACGCCCGCCGCGCCGCCGACATCGAGCACGGTGGCCGGCGCCGGTGGGATGAAGCGTTGGATCAGCTCTTGCGTGCGTGCTTTCTCCAGCACGAAGCTGCCGCGTTCATGGCGCACTTCTTCGGGGGTGCGCTCGTAGTAGTCGCGAATACTGAGTTCCTGGCGTTCCCTCATGGGGTCAGTGCCTTGAAGTACACGAGCTCGGGGTCGCCTTCGTCCAGGTTGTAGATCTGCCCGCTGCGCTGGAAGCCGCACTTCTCGAACAGGCACTGCGCCGGCAGGTTGGAGCGGTTGCAGGATGTGAAGAGCTTCTGCCGACCGCAGGCTCGTTCGGCCTCCCGCAGCAGCAGCGTCCCGATGCCTTGTCGGTGATACGCCGGCCCGACGATGAGCAGCTCCACGAACGCTTGCCCGAGGAAGTGATCGTTGAGGACGGCGTAGCCAGCGACGTCGTCGCCATCGAACGCTGCGAGGCACCGGCCTTGCTCGACCGCTTGCTGCACCGACTCGGCCCGGTCGGGATCCGCGCGCAGAAGCGGGTCGATGAATCGCAGCCCCGCCAGATCGGCCGGGGCGGCGATCCTCACCTCATAGATCGACGTTGCGTCCTGAATTCCCACGAGAGCCGGTTCGCCTATGTCCGCTTCGAGGCATTTTGACGGGGTGTCGGGATGTCGGCTAGTAGGCGAACTGGGTGGCCCGGGTCAGGGGCAGCTCGTGGCC
>CAVQID010000054.1:0-10240 GCA_963712485.1 uncultured beta proteobacterium | reverse complement strand
ATGGGGCGTGTTCTGCAGATCGGAGTTCCCGAAAGCAGACTCGCATCGTCGCATGACCGCTGTGCGGCAGTGAATTGACGTCCGCATCGCGGCACGCGCGATGTCAGCTCAGGGTCAGGCGGTACTCGACTCCCTTGGTCAACCTCTTCGTATCGGTGCTTCGCGGGCGGAAGTTCAGTGGCCGTCTGGCGGCATGTCCGGTTTGACGGGTCAGCCGCGTCCGTACAGGCAGGAGCTCAGGGTAGCCATTCTTGAGGTCCACCGGCGCATCGTCCCGAACGAGTAGGCACGCCGATTGCCGATGTACCGCCGCGCGCTAGCCGAAGCTCCAAGGAAACAAGTTTAGGCACCAAGTACCGAGAGGCGACGCAAACGAGCCCCGTTTCGACAGGGGCTCGTCTCCACTTCCTGGAGTGATTGACGACCAGGTTCGACAAATTTCCATACGACCAAGGAGCACACACCGATGTCTACCAAGAAAGCTGTTGCAAAGAAGCCTGCCTCAACCAAATCATCCGAGCGCGATGCGGTAGAGCTACTGAAGGCCGACCACAAAGAGGTCAAGGCGCTTTTCGAGGAATACAAAGCACTTGTTGAAAATGAGGAGATTGGCGAAGAGCGCCAGGCCGTGGCCCAGCAGATCTGCCTGCTGTTGACGGTGCACGCAACGGCAGAAGAAGAGATCTTCTATCCGGCGGCGCGCGCGGCGATCGACGATTCTGATCTGCTTGACGAAGCCGAAGTGGAACACGCCTCGGCAAAGGATCTGATTGCGCAGATCGAGGCGATGAGTCCGGGCGACGCGCTGTACGACGCAAAGGTGATCGTGCTGGGCGAGTACATCGATCACCACGTCAAGGAAGAGGAAGGCGAGATGTTTCCGAAGTGCAGGAAATCTGACATGGATCTGGTTGCGCTCGGTGAGGCCATCGATGCGCGCAAGGCCGAACTGATGGACGAAATGGGCGCTATTGCCTAGGCACGCCTGCATTGCGCGGTCAGGCAGGTAAATCCTGCCTGCTCGCCTGTTTCCTGCCGGGTCGGCACGAGGGGTAACAGCTGGGCAAAGCGTTTCGGCCGCTGGAGGTGGATTCGAAAGGCCGCACGTCGAGTTCTGTCCCCGTGCAACCGCGCTGAATCTGCCGGCATGGCGCCGTGGGCCTAATTGACTCTTTTTTTTCGAAGCGCTGCACGACGTTCGGGCACGGCGCTTGCTCAACAGCTGTCTCGGACGCGCAGGATCGCCCTTGCGAGGGTGACAAAGCCTGAATTTCGCGTCCCGATCAACCGCAGGGGGTGACATGAGAAAGCCGATGAACTACCGGGACATACCAACGCGCACACTGGAGCGAATCCAGGCGGGCGATAAGCCTTCGCTTGCGCCGGGCGATCAACCTGAGCGCGGCCAGCATAATCCGACCCCAGGTCCCGACACCGGAGTCGATGCACGCGAGCAGCCGGTCAGAGCTCAGGCCACCTGACCGAAGCGGCTCACTGTGGAACAGCGCCCATTTCGTGTGTCGAACCTGGTCATCAATGAATATCTGCGTCAGCCCTTAGCCGCAAGAGTGCGCCTTGCCATTGAAAAGTATGGCGCGAGAGCAGATCATCCAGCCGTATCCTGCGACAGGTTGCCGGCGTAGCGAAAGTAAGGAGCCTCTGCGCGTCTTTCTGGTGGAAGACAATGTCGATATCGTGGAGTTGCTCACCACTGTATGCGAAGAGATTGGCAACGTCCTGGTGGTCTACTTCCGCCGACGATGCGATCGACCGCATTGCAGTCAGCGGACCGGATGTCGTTCTGATCGACAATCCACTTCAATCAGGCAGCGGGATTGATGTGATCCGGGCCATACGCTTAATGGGTCCGGTTCCTGGGCGACTGCTACTTGCTATGTCGAACGCCCTGAACCGAACGGTGCGTGAGGCGAGCCTGGCCGCCGGGGCCGACGAGTACTTCGACAAGACGATCGACCACGGGAAACTGTTGGCGCGAATCGCGGCTTTGGCCTTTGGCCTTGGATGGCGACTTGTCTCCCAACCAGACATCATTCCCGATCGCCGCTGAACATTGAACGGAGAGCACCATGAAACGGGTCCTTTGGTTGCTCGCGTTTGCTGTTCTCGGACTGGTCGCCTACGTGTCGTTCTGGCCCGTACCGATTCGAGCGGTCTCGTGGAAAGCTCCTGCTGCTCCCGGCTACACGGGTCCGCACAAAGCCAACGAAGGCCTCGCCCGCCTGAACATCATCCCGCTTGGCATTGAAGCGGGACCTGAGCACATCGTTCTGGCGCGCGACGGCAAGCTCTACGCCGCCGTCGCCAGCGGCCGGGTGCTCAGGATGAATCCCGACGGTACGGCGCAGGAGGTATTCGCGGATACCGGGGGACGAGTGCTTGGGTTCGACTTCGATCGCGCGGGCAACCTGATTGCCGCCGATGCGATCAAGGGTTTGCTCGCCATTAGCCCGGACGGCAGGATCACGGTCCTTACCAATCGGGTGGCCGGTGACGCCATCCGGTATGCCGATGCTGTCGTAGTCGCGAGCACGGGCAAGGTGTATTTCACCGATGCCTCGGGACGCTTTTCGCCGGCACAGTGGGGCGGCACCTTCGATGCAGCGGTGCTGGACATTCTGGAACAAGCGGCGACCGGGCGCGTCCTGGAATACGACCCGACCAGCAGAACCACCCGCGTCGTTGCCAAGGGCCTCAGCTTCCCGAATGGAGTGGCGTTGAGCCGCGATGAGCGCACGCTGTTCGTCGCTGAGACCGGTCGATCGCGCGTGTGGAAGATCGACACTGCGGCCGCCGGTCTCGATGTGGGACAGCCCTCGCCCCAAGCAACGGTACTGCTGGACAACTTGCCTGGTTACCCCGATAACTTGATGCGAGGTCTGGACGGCCGGATCTGGTTGGGGTTCACGGGGCCGCGCAGTCCCAAGGTCGATGCAATGGCCGACAAGCCGTTCCTGCGCGAAGTGACGCTGCGCCTACCCCGAATGCTTTGGCCTTTGCCGAAGAAGTACGGACACGTCTTTGCGTTTACAGAGGACGGCAGGGTGGTGACCGATTTACAAGACCCGTCGGGCAGTTATCCGGAAACCACAGGCGTCACTGAAACAGCAGATCGCCTGTATGTGCAGAACCTGCATTTACATTCCATCGGCTGGCTGGCGCGCTAACGGCCAGTTGCAGACGTTCCATCAGTTGGGTGTACCGCCCGATTGCGAACATCGCGCCGGATCAGCGCGTGCGGCGCGGTTCGCTCTTTCCTCGTAGTTGGGCGCCTGTGCGCGCGTTGCCACGCGTCGCGAGCTTGTCGGCCGCTCGCTTCGCAGGCTTGACGCGGCCGCTCCCCGCCGCGACAGCCACTGTTTCGTACTCGGCAGCGTAGTGCCTGCGCATGCGCACGATCTCGCGCGTGTACTTGCGGGCAAGCTGCTGCTTCTTGGTCGTGGACAGCAGGCGCCCGGCGACCTGGAAGAACTTCGACTCCTCCTCCTTCAGGTGGTGGCGCACCTTGAAGCTCAGCGTCTTCGCGGTTGCGATCCAGCCGGCCTGCTTCTTGTTGCGCACCGACAACTTGTCCAGCAACTCGTCAACCTCGTGGTGCTCGTGCAGCGCATGGCGCGACGCGTCGAGGCCGCCGTCCTCCATCAGCAGCGGTACATACAGGTGGCGTTCCTCGGCAGCCGCGTGTGCCATCAACTCAACCTTCAACTGGAGGAAGAGCAGCTGACGCGCAGCCATATCGTGGCGCGATGCCGTGAGTTTGCGGCACAGGTCGCGTTGTAGGTCGTGGCTCTCGCGGATGGCATCGAAGATCATGTGGCAGCTCCCGGATCACGTGGTTCGGACGCGGCATTGTGCTCGATCAGCGGCGCGCCGCTGCCGTGAACGCGCCACGCGAAACCGCGCTCGCCACGACGGCGCGGCCTTGCACTCACGGTGCTGGCCAATTGCAGACCTGACTGGTCGAGGTGAGAATCGCCTCACAGCAGACATGTAGTCTGTCCGAACTTCGCTAGGGTGGGTTGCGTGCCGAAGGACATTGACGACAAGTTCTACGAGCGCGCTGACGCGCACATACACCTCTCCAACGAGCAGATAGCTGACGTCGGGCGTGGCAAGGCGAGCGCCTCAATGATGTACGCAGCGGCTCGCTTCAACGCTTGGGTCAGCGCCTGTCGCTTTTCGACAAAGGACGAGATGGCTGCCGCTCGCGAGGAAGAAATCGAATACTTCGTCGACTAGTACCGGTTGATGCTCGAAGAGAACTTCGATGACTATGTCGCGAACTTCTCCAAGTACATGACGGCGGACTGAGGGCGCGGCACGGCCAGTAGCCGCCGCGCGAACATTCCTGCAAGATCGCCCGAAAGGAGACGGGGGAACTAAAAATGATCGCTGGGGCAAGATACGGTCACACCAACCTGATCGCAAGTGATTGGAGAGCTCTCTCCCGTTTCTATCAGGAATTATTCGGCTGCACGCCCGTCCCCCCGGTACGCGACTTCAAAGGCCCTGACCTTGAACGTGGCACAGGCATTCCGGGCGCCGAGTTGCGCGGTGAACATCTCCGCCTCCCAGGGCACGGCCCAGACGGGCCGACGCTCGAAATCTTTAACTACAACATCCTCAAGGAAGCGCCTGCGGCAGCGGTGAATCGTCCTGGGTTTGGCCACATTGCGTTCGTGGTGGATGACGTAGTAGCGGCGCGCGAGGCCGTACTGAGAGCAGGAGGCCGCTCAGTTGGCGAGGTAGTGACGCTGACCAACGCATTAGGCAAGAAGCTAACGTGGGTCTACGTCACGGACCCGGAGGGCAACATACTTGAGCTTCAGTCACAACCGAAATAGCACATCCGCTGGTATCCGACGCGTGCCGAGTAATTCATTCAAGCCGAGGCCGCTTCGCGGGTCGGCTCAATTAAGGCGCTGACGGCCAGGAGCCGCCGGGTCCGATCTAGGGCGGAATCGCCCGCAAGCAGACATGCGTAGCTGGCGCCTTTGGTGCCTTCCGTCATGCTCTCCAAGCTTTGCTTCTATGCTGGGACCACTACTCCGAATCGAAGTTGGAGCGCCTCGCCGCTCGTGCGCATGGAAGAACTGGGGTGCAGTTGCGGCACGCTAGAAGCTTTGAAGCGTCTTAGAGGCACTAGCGCATGCCCACCGACTTCAAGGCTGCAGTAAGCCGCTCTCGTGCCTCAGCCAATTGTGGATGCTCGCCCGGCAAACGCAGGATGATGTGGCCCGCCTCGAAGCTCGGATGCCGCGCCATGTGCTCGCCGAAGGACAGTTGTGCTGCGGCTGTCTGCCCGAGGCGCTGCATCGCCGCTGCATGGATGGGGGGCCAAAACAGGTTCGGGTTGGTGTCCGCCGCGGTCTGACCCCAGTCGCAGGCCAGGTCGTAAGCAGCAGCAGTGAAGTGCGCCATTGCTAGCCGGTATTGCCACTCGGCGCGGATCGGATCGCGCGGGCTGAGGCGTAGCGCGTGGTGCAAGTCGGCGATGGCTTCGTTGGCGTTTCCGCTCAGCAGCAATGCATAAGCACGTGCACCGAACGCGTGGGGAAACTTGGAGCGTGCGATCCAGGCCGTCGTCACCCGAAGCATCGCGGGCCAGTCCTGCCTCAGAAAGCTCTGGATTGTCCGCACCTGGTAGGTGTAGTTGCCTTCGGCATCCAGCCGTTCGAGTTGCGCCGCAGCTTCGTCAATGCGGCGCAGCGCCGCGCCGCGATCGGGCAGCCAGCTGTTGAGCACACCATGCAGGTTCATGAAGCTGAGTCCTCCCCAGCCGCGCACCGAATCGGGGTCGAGCGCTACCGCGCGTTCGAGCAGCTTCAGCGCTTCCACGATGTTCTCGCTGTGCAGTCCGCGATACCAGCGGGTGAAGGCGCGCATCGCCAGATCGTCGGCCGTGACTTCCAAGGCGGACAATTCGGCGCGACGCGCTACCGCTGAGCGATAGAGCTCCGGCCGCAACACCAGCACGATTTGTACTGCCAGCTCAGCCAGCGCCTGCGGCAAACGCGCGCGCTCGATGACGAAGGATTCGGCCCAGAGCTGGACGCCGTTGCCGCCGTGCACGAGAGCCAGGTCGAGTCGGACTACTGTGCCTTCGTAGCGCAGACTGCCACGCACGATGTAGCGCACGCGTAGCTCGCGCGCGACTCGGCGCGGGTCGATCGGCTTGCCTTTGTAGGTGGCAGCGGTATCGCGCGCCATGACGACCACGTCATGCACGTGCGACAACTCGCTGACGAGGTCACCATGTAGCGCGTCGGCGAGCCAGTCGCTTGACTCGGCGTCACCCTCGACGTCGAAAGGCATCACGGCGATCGACAGCTCCGGGGCGTCGTCGAGCGCCGCATCCGGCACGAGCATGTAGCCGCGCCGCGCGACGTTGCGCACCAGCCGATGTTCGGTGTCTCCCAGCGCGCGCCGGACGTCGGCGATCGCCTGTGTCAGTGATCCTTCGCCGACCACGACATCGGGCCACACCTGATCCATGAGTTCGTCTTTGCTGATCACCTGGCCGGCGCGGCGGCCCAACACGAGCAGCACCTCGAGCGCCTGTTTTCGCAGACCGGCGGGTTGCCGGTCAGCGCTAAGTAGTTCGCCGGCCGCCAAATCGAGGACGAAGCTCCCGAAATGCAGTTGGTCACCCGCGGTCTGCTCAGAGGAGCTGAGTTCATTCATAGCCGAATCGGGTTAGTCGGCGAACGAGCGCCGGGGCTGTGGCGGGTTCCGTTCTTTTGATTCCGATTTGAGAGTTTGATCAGGACTTGCGCAATGCGATCCACTAGCTTCGCATCCTGCAATCTTGTCATCCACCCAAATAAGGATAGCCCTATGACTGTTGTACTGGACACCCGCACCGCCGCGCCCGCCGTTCCCGATTTCACCGCAATCAAGCAGCGCCAGCAGGCCACATGGGCCAGCGGCGACTTCGCCGTCATCGGTACCACGTTGCAGATCGTCGGCGAGTCGCTGGCCGAAGCCGCCGATGTGCGCGCCGGCGAGCGTGTGCTCGATGTCGCTGCCGGCAATGGCAACGCGACGCTCGCGGCGGCACGTCGCTTCGCCGATGTGACCTCGACCGACTACGTGCCGGCGTTGCTGGACAAAGGGCGCGAGCGCGCGCGTGCGGAAGGTTTGTCCGTCCGGTTTCAAGTGGCTGATGCCGAGGCACTGCCGTTCGATGATGGCAGCTTCGACGTCGTGCTGTCCACCTTCGGCGTGATGTTCGCGCCTGATCAGAGGCACGCAGCGCACGAGATACTGCGTGTGCTGCGCCCGGGCGGTCGTGTAGGTTTGGCGAATTGGACACCGCAAGGATTCATCGGCCGCCTGTTCAAGGTGATCGGTGCCCATGTTCCGCCTCCAGCGGGACTGAAGTCGCCGGCATTGTGGGGCACCGAAGCGCATCTCGCAGAATTGTTCGACGGCGCGGAGACTCGCTGTGAACGTCGCCTCTTCAATTTCCGCTATCGCTCTGCAGCGCATTGGGTGCAGGTGTTCCGAGACTTCTACGGCCCCACGCTCAAAGCCTTTGCGGCTCTTGACGCGCAGGAACAGCATGCGCTCGAGGACGACATCACCGCGCTGCTGCAAGAAATGAACACTGCGGGCGCGGCCTCACTTGTGGTGCCCGCCGAGTACCTTGAAGTCGTAGTCCACAAATAAGGAGATGATGATGAAGAAAGTGCTTCTCGCATTGTCAGCAACCCTTGCCTTCAGCACGCTCTCAGCCCCGTTGGCGTTCGCCCAGTCGAGCCCGCACACCTCGATGGCGAATGACCACATGATGGTAACGCCGGATGAGTTGAAGTGGGTCGACGTTCCCTCGCTGCCGGCCGGAGCGAAGCTCGCTGTGATCGAAGGGCCACTCACTCAGGCAGGCCCGATCACCTTTCGCCTGAGGCTACCTGCGAACTACCAGATACCGGCGCACTGGCACCCGGCGATCGAGCACGTCACGGTGCTTTCCGGTACGTTCAATATGGGAACCGGGGATAAGCTGGACCGAGCGAAGACGAAGGCTCTGACTGCCGGCGGGATTGCCATCATGCAGCCGAAGACCACTCACTATGCATGGACGAGGGAAGAGACGATCGTTCAAGTGCACGGAATAGGCCCCTGGGGCGTCACCTACGTGAACCCGGCAGACGATCCGCGCAAGCAGTAGCGATTAGAGGGGCACGCTTCCTTTGCGGGCGTGCCGCAGAGTTCATGAAGAAGCCGAAGAACGAACGTGCGCGATATCCGCGGCTGGTGCTCGCGATGTGAGGCGGCACCACTTTGGTCAGGCAGCGTCTCATAGATGTTGGCCTGCTGAGCCAATGTCCGATCTCAGTGTGAACTCTACTGGGCCAACGTCCGCTCACGGGCGGGCTTTCGTGGCAGCTTTCGGCAATAGCTGAAGGCAGCTCAGGGTCGACAGGTGCGTAAGTCCCTCTCGCTAAGCGGACACCTCTGCCCTCACCTCATTTGACATTAGTGCCCTGATGTAAAGCGGAATTGCGAATCCAGGCTTGGAAGTCGACTACGGCCTTCTTCTTGCGTCCTTAGGCGTGGACGCACTCCATTTCCGTGGTTCTCCGACGTCGCTTGAAACTAGCGGGCGCCCTTCCGAATTGGACAACACTCACGTCACTGAGACGACTAGGAAGATTTGGTGTCTCACTAGGAGACATCGAGTCGACCCGCAATCCGCAAGTTGGCGGGCAGCTTGCCGCGCTAGCGAATTCGAGATCGTCTGCTGCAGTGAACGAAGTCGTTACCGGGCACGCTCCTTGCCGCGACGGGCACGCTTTTCGTGGAGATATCGCAATGGCCACGTACGGACCGAAAGCTCACGAAAAAGTCGCGAAGGCTTTGCACGAGCGCAAGCAAGGGACTTTGCGCAGTGGTGGATCAGGAAAGAAGGTCACCAGCCGAAAACAGGCGATAGCGATTGGGCTGTCGGAAGCGAAGCGGGAAGGCGCAAAGGTACCGCGCAAAGCACCCCCGTCGAAGCCGTCCCGCACCAAATAGAGCCAAGAAGGCGATTCGCTCGCGGTGTGCGACCGATGTGACGCCGCACCCGGAAACGCGCATGCCCTCTCTGCGATGAAACTAGTGCAGCCGCGCAGCCAAACCTGACTGCGGCGACTCAGCTTCGATCGCGCAGCGAGGTCACGCCTTGCATCTCTGCACAGTGGTCGCAACAGAACATGCGGCCGCCGCTTTCCAGTCCGTGGCCAATGATGCGCACCTCGCAGTGGTCACAGCGGGGCGCGATACGCGCTATGGCGCACTCGAAGCAGTCGAACGTGTAGATTTTCCCGAGCGCCATCAGCTGAAATGCCTTGTCGTACACGTTGCCGCATTGATCGCACGCGGCGCCCTCCCGCACGGTCGCCATGAACTGGGCGCTGGCCAATGCAGGCTCCTGCTCGATCTGTTCCATGAGACTTCCCCTCTTGGCAAGTATGGGAAGTCAATGGCAATTATTGTGCCTCGAGCGACTAGTCTCTGGTCGAGTGCCGCTCAGGCACTGCCTTGCGACGAATCGGAATACTGCGAAGAGGGTTTATCGCATTGATTGATATTCTCGACACATGCCATGCAGTCGCCGGAGCGGTCGGGTTGAGGGCACCTTTGATGGGTCGAACTCAGGCCCGCGACGGAGAGGAGTCCTTCACGGGCTTCAGTAACTGCCTCTCGAGCAGCAACGCTCCTCTCAGTGCCACCAGTGCGAGGACAGTGGCGCCGATGGCGATCCACCACTGCTGAAGCGCCGCACAGACACCCACTCCGCCGGAGAAGAGCATGGCCGCGGCGGTGGTCAGCCCTTCGACCCGCTTGCCGTCGCGCCGGAAGATCGTCCCCGCACCGATGAAACCCAGTGCGGCGATGACGCCGCCGACCAACCGGAACGGATCGGCTGAGACATGCTGCGGGTACTGGACGCTGAAGCTTCCGAGCATTGCGCCGCCGAGGCCGACGATCAGTGCGCACGCGCCCGCGATCAGCATGTGCGTGCGCAGGCCTGCAGGACGGTCGGCGACTTCGCGCTCGAATCCGATCACGCCACCGAGCGCCATTGCGGCGGCGACTTCGCCGATCACCACCCATTGGGGCCATGAGCCCGCGAGCGAATCCATTGCCGGAACCCCCGTTCCAGGGAAATACGTTGACCGCGTTGATACGTGGGATCGGCGCCGCAGTGACAGCACCTAGCTGACGTACCGGC
>CAVQID010000053.1:0-7035 GCA_963712485.1 uncultured beta proteobacterium | reverse complement strand
AGGGGTCGAGTTGAAGACTCGACCTTTCAGGACGCCCGTCCTGATCAGATGTTGCCGCGCCGGCATCAAAGGAAACGGGGCTGCCATGGCAGCCCCGTTCGATTGCAGAAACCGACCTAGTTCGGCTTGTTGACGCTAACTTGCCAAAACGCGCTCATTGGGCTTGTTCCGACGCTTAGCGTCAGTACAGCTCCGATGCCGGGAAGAGGCAACTGCACGTATTCGGCGCAGGTGACCGGCGCATTGTCCACGGTGCAGCTGTCCGCCGCCCGATAACGCAGTCCGTTTCGCGGCTTGTCGTAGGCTTGCATGTCCACCCGATTGGTCGACGTCAGCTTGCGCGTGACGGTCTTGGCGGCGTCATCGACCGCGAGCACGGTGATCGAGTCCTCAGACAACGGCGTGACGGCACCGCTGCTGTTTACGGTGAATTGGCGGAACGCCGATTGCGTACCGACGGCCGGCAGGGATGCGAGCGGCGCCTTGCGCGTGCCGACGATCACTTGACCGTCATCGGCGAGAAGCACGAATACCGACTGACCGGCCAACGTCTTGAACAGCGCTGCCCGTCCAGAGCTGGCTCCGCTTTCGATGAGATCGAAGCCGCCCTTGGTGGCATTCGCAACCAGCTTCGGCAATGGGCCGACTTCCGGGACGCACGCCGCCAATCCGAGGCAGGACGAAAGAGCGGTGACCTGTCCGGTGCTGTCAATCGTCACTTCTTCGGTCTGGGCCACGTATCCCGGCGTGCCGCTCCCACTCGCCGGATCCCATCCGGCCATGTGCCAGGTGCCGGCGAAGTCCGAGATGGGCAACACTTGCTCGGGCAGTCCGATAGAGATCGAGCGATCCGTCGGATCCGCCTTGGATTCCGAGTGCACGATGAGCAGACCGCCAGACGCAACGACGATCTTGTTCACCGACTCGGCGTCGTCGAGTGTGAACTGGCAGGCGCCGTCCGACGTCACCGTACGGACTACGCCGTCCTGTTCGGTCACCTTCAGTGAGGCTGCATCGACCTGCACCACGTGGAAGCGCCAGAGGGGATCCGTTTCGGCAGGGCTGATCATGCGGTACTTGCCGCTCCTGAGCCACGCGCACGCGGACGCGGGCGGTGCGAGCGGTGCGGCAACCACGGTGGGCGCCGTTGGATTCTCGACAATCGCCGTGGTGACCTGATCCAGCGTCACGCCGGCCGCCGCAAGGGTCGCCATCAGCGTGTCGATCTTCTGATCCAGCGCATTGCCGACAACCAATGTATCGGTCAGCGGATTAACGCCGCTGAGGTCGGCAATGCCCGTCAGTGCGGTCTGAACATAGGTCATGGCCTGCTCTACCGTGGTTGGAGCCACCGTGCTACTGGATCCGAACGTCGTGAAGTACGTCGAGGGTGCTGTGCCTGCAACATTGCTCACGAGCAGTTCAGTCAACGGGCTGATGTTGGCGACATAGGTTCCAGTGCTCGACGTGCCTGCAACCAGCGAATGGAAGATGCTGCCTTCCGTACCAGTCACTTTGAGAACGCAGGGCAGGGTCGCGCCGGTCATGCTGATGCTGTAGCGCCCGTCGGCGCTGGAAGTGGCCGAGGCGGTTCCGGTCGCACACTTGATGCTGACCGTCGCGCCGCTGAGCGCCGCGCCTTTGACTGCCGTACCGGCGATCGTGATGGCCGTTGGCGGCGTTGCGGGCGCAGCTCCGGTGGGTGCGTCGACACTGTCGCTACCGCCGCAGGCGACGAGCCCCACAGCGGCTGCTACGCCCAGACCCAAAGCCAAGCCACTCTGTTTCCCAAACCTCATCCGATTTCCCCTATAAGTTGTTTCGAAGGTGCAATTGCTCGGGGCCGTACCCGGCGCTGGAGTGAGCGCGAGCGGAGTCTGAATTGCGCTTTCGTTCGCATAGGGGAGAAAACCGCGGCAAAGCCGACGCATTTCGAACACCCAGAATCCGCGTCCGATGTTTAGCGCTGAGCTGCTACTCCGTCGACAAGCGCGCGTCTCCATCTTCCCGGCCAATGCCCGCTATCCCAACGAGTCTGTCGCTGTCGAGCGCCGAAGACGGCCCGGTCGGCCGGCGGAGCGAGTCGGGTTGCGATTTCCTTGAGGCGCAGATCGACCTCTTCCCCATTGACTTGAGGTGAATGACGCCGGCTTATCCAGCAGCGCTCGAAGACAGAGTTCCTGAAAGGCCGTGGCGTCGTTTGCGAGCAGTCTTCGGATAATCACTTCCTGACCTTGTGCGCGCGTCGCCCGCGCAGACGCGGGTTGCATCGGGACACTGCGCGCCGGACAATCCACGTCGGGCCCGCCGGCCTGCCCGCCGCAGAAGCGAGATGCGATGCGCCGCATGAGCGTTGCGAGACTCACGACCGACCGGACTGACGCAAGTCGCGATCGCGTGCTGGTTGCTGTGGGCGGCGCCGGCAGCCGCGGATGATGCGGCGTCGCTGCGCAGCCTTGCGGACGCAGCGAGAGCAACGCTGGCCCAACGGATCGAACCTCCGGCGTCTCGTGTCCCGTTCCTGTGCACGCTTCGCCGCACCGAAGCCGCGCCGCTGCGCGAATACATCCTGCAGCAGCAAGCTGAAGCGATCGAGGCGCTGCTCGCGTCCGCGAACTCATCGCCAGCCGATGCCGAACGAGTGCGTCGGCTGCTCGCCAAGCTTGAACGCGACGGCTACGCAAGAGAGGCCGACGCGCGCCTGGCAGAGACAGTGCCCGGCGGCGCAACCGGCCTGCGCCTCGCCGCAAGCCTCGGCGAACTGCCCGCCGCCCTGCACGACCGCTTGCTGCCGGGCGGCCGCTGCGGCAGCACCTACGTCGGACTGGTCGGCCGCACGCTGCAGCCGCTCGGGGCGCTCGCGCGCGGCGACTTCCAGCGCCTTGTCAGCCTCGAACCATCGGATCCCTGGCACCCACTGGTGCTGGCGTGGATCGAAGGAGTCGACGGCGAGGCCGCGCTGCAGCTGGCCCTTGCGCAGCGGAAGGCAGGCCCAGGAAGTGATGCTGCACGGGTCCGGATATTGGCCCTGCAGCAGCTCGCCTGGCTGCGTCGCGACCAAAGCCGCTTCGGCGAATCCGAGCAGGCGGCTCGAGCGGCGCTGGACCTGTCGGTGGCGCGACCTGCGAGCCGCCGGAGACGATCTCGCGCAGCCGGCTGCCGAGCAGGCGCTTCGCGACGCTGCGCTCGCCGGCGGTAGCCTGGCGCTGGCGCTCGAGGACGCGGGCCGGAAAGCCGCCGCCTTCGAGGTACTGCTCGGCGTTGCCTCGCAACAGCGACGGCTGGTCGAGCTCGGGCCGGATTCGATCGCGACGCAACTCGCGCTGGTCGACACGCTGAGCCGGCTCGCGCTCCTGCGCGATGCCGCGGGCCCGGGCGCCGCGTACGCGGAGTCCGCGAAGGCGTACCTCGACGCCGCGACCTCGCTGTATCGGCGCCTGGAGCAGCGCACGCCGTACACCCCGATGATCGAGGCGTCGCACTGGCCCGGAATGATGGTTTCAGCGGCCGCTCTGGCGGGCGCGCTGACGCTCGTCGGCGGCTGGGTCGCGCTGCGCCTGTACCGCCGACGCGTCGCGCAGCTGATGATGGCCTCGAGCCGCGCGGGGGCTGCGCCGACGCCCGCGGCTGATGAGGTTCCGCCGACGACCGTTGACACCGCAGTGTTATCTCCGGGCATTCCGGCGGTCTCGCTGGTGCAGGCGGCGCAGTCGCAGCGACGTGCGCTGCTTGTCCAGGTCGTGGCCGGCTTCGCGTTCGGCGCGCTTGCCACCGTGTTGCAACTGCGCGCGGACGACACGGCGCCGAACTGGTTGCGCATGGCGCTGATGACTTGGACTTGGGCGTGGCCGACGGTGCTGGCGGTCGGCTTCGTGCTGGACGGCGATCGGCGCGCGCGGCGAGTCGCATGGGCCGTGTATTTCGGCGGACTGCTCGCGATCTGCGGCGCCGTCGCGCTCAGCGACACCCCTGCGATGTCAGTTCTCGGCGTCACGGTGCCGCCGATTGCGCAGGGGCTGATCTTCTGGGCCCTCAGCCTGTCGTACTCGCCGTTCCTGCTGCTCTTCCTGAACCGCGCCGTGCGCAGCATCGGACCGGCCTTGCTTGCGATGATGCTGGTGACGATGGCGGGCGCCATCGTCGCGCTCGTGACGTCCAGCACTCCGGTTGGCATGGTGGCGGTCGCGTCGATGTTCGCTCGCGTTGGCCTGCCGGCGGAAGCCTTCGCCCCCGTAACCATGCTCGCAGGCGCACTCGCCGCGGCGCCGCTCGCGTGGTGGATCGGCCGCCGCCTGCGCGCGGCCTACGCGGCGAAGTGGCTCACCGACCAGAGCCTGATGATCGACACGCTCTGGGGCTTCCAGGCGATGCTCCTCGCGTTCGATCTCAACTTCTCGATCGGTCCGTGGGGCTGGCTCGGTCTGGGTACCTTCGCTGCTCCACAAGGCGATCACCTTGGCAGGCATGGCGCAGGCCGCGCGCGCGGCGCGTCAGCGCAAGCCGCTGCGACTGCTGCTGCTGCGGGTGTTCAACCGGCGCGACCGGCGCGGCCGCGTGACGAGCCGGCGGGGCGATGCCGAGCGCCTGTTCGACCTGCTCGGATCGCGCTGGCGCTACGCCGGCCCGATCGCGATGATCGGCGCGCCCGACCTCGCGAGCAGCACGATCGATCCCGACGAGTTCCTCGACTTCCTCGCAGGCCGCTTGCGCGAGCGTTTCATCCTCGAACCGGCCGACGTGCACGCGCGGCTCGCGGCGGTCGACGATCGCTGCGACTTCGACGCGCGCTGGCGCGTAGCCGAGTTCTTCTGCGGCAACGACACCTGGCGCGCCACCGTGCTCGGCCTGATGTCGCGAAGCGATCTCGTCGCGATGGACTTGCGCGACTTCGGCCCGGACAACCAGGGATGCGTGTTCGAGCTCCAGGCGCTGGTCGATCTCGTGCCCGCGCACCGCGTCGCACTGCTCGTCGACGCCAGCACGCGTCGCGACTTTCTCGAAGTGACGCTGGACGGTTGCTTCGGCCGCGTTCCGGCGACGTCCCCTAACGCGCGGGGCGGAGCGCACTTGGCGACGATCGACACCACATCCGGCGAGACGGCTGCAATCAACGAACTGCTGCGGCTGGCTGCAGTCGCCGCGCGACCACCCGGCTAGGCTTTCGCCTTGCCGACCTGTCTGCGGGCCGATGCCCGCGCGCGTTCAATCATTCCATGCCGCCTTCCGGGTGTGACCGGACGTATGACTGTCCAGCCCGGTGGAAACGGTCCGGCAGCCGATCGGCGCACAGTGCATCGTCGACTCACACTGACATGTGAATATTCGACAAGAAACTTGCGGCGCTTCCTATTGCGACTAGGGCCGTGCGCGGAGTCTTATAGCGTGCGAGATCGAAGGAAACGGGCGGGGGCAACGCCACCGTCCGTCGATCTGCTACACCGCTTGCCCAACTGAGGCTGGCGAGGAACCATGTCCGCCACTTCCAGATTCAGGCTGCACTCCAGCGGCTTGCCGCCTTCATAACGCACTTCTGATGCTGGGCAGTGCAGTGGATGCCGCGGAAATCGCGGCGGGGAGAATGTGATATGCGCAAGCTACCTGCGAAGACCCAACGGCACGACCGGCGCGCTCGCCGGAACGCGAATCGATACCTGAGCCGTGCAGCCCTGCTGGCGGCCTTGCTCGCACTCACGGACATGGCGCTCGCTGGTACCGATTGGAAGACGTATGCCGGGACGGCCTGTCAGGCAGGCCATCGCAGTGAGCTCATCGACTACGACGCGTTTGGCGGCATATGCAACACGAGTCCGGATCAAAACGTTGTCGTCCACTGCCCTTTGGTGCGCGACTTCAGTCAGAGCAGGTTTCCGCGTTTCGTTCGCCACAGCGCCACCGCCGCCAATGCACGCTTCGAAGCATGAGACGCGAAGCTGCCTCCCAAGCGCAATGGAGCATCGCGCAGTCCCTCTGACAACGATTCTTGTCAACACCCTTTTCCCCAACGTTGTGTCGGCGGACAGCGACATTTCAAGCGTGACAACCGAAAGTTGGGGGGCCCTTGTCCTGACATGTGATCTTCCCCCGTCTTTCCTCCAGGCTGCTGGCTCTCGGATCCAGAGCTGCCTGTACAGCTATAGCGTGCAGGAGTGGGACGGGAACTGACGTCACGAAGAAATGAATTTCCGAGAAGCTTGCGGCGCTGTGGCAATCAGCGCCACGGCCCACTTCTGCAGTACCTTTGTCCACCTAATATTGCTCAGTCAGGGCTGATCCGAACGACTGCTCAAGAGCGCACGAACGCGTTACATCGCCTCATCGTAAATCAAGGCGCTAGCTGTCACGGGCGAGGTGTTCCACCAAATTGCTCGAAATGCGAGCCGAGTGCGCTGAAGGTGCTCCGACTCCCGCACAGCACACTGGCGTAGCGATGCTGGCACGTCGGCATCGGGCGACCGCGAGGTCGGAACGGCGCGGCTCTGCCGAGGACTGCTCTGCATGGCCTCCACCCATTCGCGTCGGCCTTTTCGTTCGCCTTCGCTGCCTACGGTCTCATTGCGGGCTCGACCGCAGTCCGTAGACCTTGCCCTGCACCATCAGGTACTCGACGCGAAACACGCGCTTGTCGCCGCTTGCAAGTGCGTAGCCAGAAGTTCGACGCGCTCACCAGGCTTCAGTTCGGCTACGCCCCACGCGTTCATGCGCGACAGCGGCGCCAGTTCGATCTCCCAGTCACCGGCGGACTGCGCCGGGACCCGGCCTTCTTGAAGAGCGCTGCGCCATCCACCGAAGCGACCCGCGCCGGAACCGTGCGGCGAGCGAGATCGGCCGGGACCATCAGCCCGGCGGGGACCGTCAGCACGAACTCGGCGTGTGGATTTCGCCAGCTTACGGACTTCACGGTGCCGGCGAAAGCGGCTTGTCCTGGTCGAAGCTGGACCAGCCGTGGTGTGCAAGCCCTGGTGATGCGGCAAGCGCCAGCGCGGCCAGGATGAAGTGACGACGATCGATCATGGGCATGCTCCAGTGAGGCCCTCA